>NZ_JAUSXG010000001.1:2972500-4458750 GCF_030815855.1 Variovorax paradoxus
CGGCAGCAAGCGCCAGGTCTTCCTCGCTGCGGATTCCGCCGGCGCCAATGACCGTGGCCTTCGGTGCCAGGCGCCGCACTTCCTGCAGGGTCTCCAGGTCGGGGCCGGCGCCGGAGCCGACGCGCTCGAGCGTCATCACGATCAGCCGCTCGGGCCACAGATCCACGGCGTCCCAGCAGCCGGCGTTGTCCAGGCGACGTCCGTCGCGCCGGTCCAGCGACAGCGCGGCAGCGGGTTCAGCCACGCCGGCGGTCCCGTCCGCCGCATTTTCGAAGCAGCGTTCGAGCGCCTCGCGCGAACGCAGGGATTCGCTGCCGAACACGAGCACGATGCGCGAGGCGAAAGGCGCCAGCTGCGTGCGCAGCGCCTCGCCCGCCGCGGCGTCCGCCAGGCCCACGTCCAGCCAGAGTTCGATTTCAGGCAAGACCTTCAGCAGATCGGTCAGCACGCCGATCTGCACCGCCCCGCCCTGCAGGGCGTCGAGGTCGGCCACATACAGCTGCCGCGCCGCGCAGTGGTCGCAGAGGATGCGCGCCACCGTGACCGGATCGCTGCTGGCGCACAGCGCCGAGACGATCGGCCGGTACGCCTTGCGGTCGCCGCGCACGGCCCTGACCACCTGCCCCTGCAGCAGGTCGACAACGGGGATCAGGTTCAATTCGGAAGTCATGGGAAAGCGCCCGGAAGGTGGATGATGAAATGACGACACGCGTTTTTGTTTACGAGTATCTCAGCGGCGGCGGCTGGAGCGACTATGGCGATGACGCGGCGGCCGATGAGTTGCTGCCGCTCGGAACGTCCATGCGCGACGCGATGGTGGCAGACCTGATGCGCGCTGCCGATTGTTCGGTTTCGGCGGCAACCTGCGAACAGGGGAACACCCTGCCCGCCCGGGCGATGCCGCTGCGCCCGCGGGCCAACGAATCGGCCTTCGACTTCGTGGCGCGGCAGAGCGCGCTGCACGACCTGGTCTGGCTGGTGGCCCCCGAGACGGACGGCCTCCTGGCCCGCTTCCAGCGCACGGTGGGCAATGCGCGCTGGCTGGGTTGCAGCGCCGAGGCCATCGAACTGACCGCGGGCAAGAAGGCCACGCTCGCGCACCTGGCTTCGCATGGCGTGCAAACGCCTTTGGCCTTCGCCGATGCATCCGAGATCAAGCGCTGGGTGGTCAAGCCCGACGATGGCGCCGGCGGCGTGGCCACGCACGTGCACACGCGCCATGCGGACGCGCTCGAAGACCAGGCCCTGCGCGCGCAAGGCGGCGCGCCCCTGACGCTCGAGCCCTGGATCGAAGGCGAAGCACTGAGCCTGTCGTTGCTGTGCTCGGCGCAGAATGCCGAAATGCTGAGCATCAATCGCCAGTGCATCTCGATCGACACGCACGGGAGACTGTCCTTCGACGGTGTGAGCGTCGACGCCGTGGGCCAGGGCGATCCGCGCCGGCGCTCCTTGGCCGCGCTGGCCATGCAAGTGGCACGCGCCATCCCGGGCCTGCGCGGCTTCGCCGGCATCGACCTGGTCTGGCATCCGCAGCACGGGCCGGTGGTGATCGAGGTCAACCCGCGCGTCACCTGCGCCTATGTCGGGCTCTCGGCGGCGCTGGGCCGCAACCTGGCGGCCGAACTGTTGGCGGACCGGCTTCACGGCGAAGTCCGCGAGCGGGAACTTGCACGTGCCAACGCCTGAACGCGCCACCATCGGGTGGGACATCGGCGGTGCACATGTCAAGGCCTGCCTGCTGCAAGGCGGCGAGGTGGCCGATGTGGCGCAGTGGGGTTGCCCGCTCTGGCAGGGCCTGGATCACCTGGCGCGTGCATTGCAAGCCGCGCAGGCGCGCTGGCCGGCGCTCGCCGCAGCACAGCATGCCGTGACCATGACGGGCGAAATGGTCGACCTGTTCCCCGATCGCGAAGCCGGCGTGCGAGGCATTGCCGCCGCGCTGGCGGCGTCGCTTCCTGCGCCATCGGGTGCCCTGCACTTCTTTGCCGGCGATGCCGGATGGTGCTCCGCCGAAGACGTGGCCCGGCACTGGGAACACATCGCCTCGGCCAACTGGCTTGCGACGGCTCGCCACGCCGCACTGGTGTTTCCGGAGGGCATGCTGGTCGACATCGGCAGCACCACCACCGACCTGATCGCCTTCGGCAACGAGCGCGTGCTGACCACCAGCCGCACCGACGCCGAACGACTGGTGAGCGGCGAGCTCGCCTACCACGGCGTGGTGCGCACGCCGGTGTGTGCGCTGACGCAGCGCATCGAATGGCGCGGCCACGCTCGCCATGTGATGAACGAATTCTTCGCCACCACGGCCGACGTCTACCGGCTTTGCGGCGAACTCGACCCGGCGCACGACCTGTACCCGAGCGCCGACAACGCAGCCAAGAGCCTGCCGGCCACGCGCCAGCGGCTCGCGCGCATGGTCGGGCTGGACGAGCGCGATGCCTCCGCTGAAGAATGGCTGGAGCTGGCGCACGCCTGGCGCGCGGCCCAGGTCGAAGCCGTGGGATCGCAGTTGCGCCGCGTGCTCGGCGCGCATGGGCTCTCGCGTGAAGCGGTAATTGTGAGCGCGGGCTGCGGCGCCTTCCTGGTGCCCAGCCTGGCGGCCGTTGCCGCGGCCGAAACCGCTGGCTCCGCGCCGCGCCGCTTTGCCGCCTATGGCCGCGACGTCGCGAAGGTGGCCCGCCAAGCGGCCGCGGGCACCGGCACCTGGGCGCAGGTATGCGCACCCAGCGTCGCGGTGGCGGCGCTGTTCGAAAGGGAGCACGACTGATGTGGGTCGTCAAGATTGGCGGCAGCCTTTGTGCCGACCCGCTGCTGCCGCAGTGGCTCGATTTGCTGACGCAGATCGGCGGCGGCCGCGTGACGGTGGTCTGCGGCGGCGGCACCTTTGCGGATGAAGTGCGGCGTGTACAGGCGCACTGGCAGTTCAACGACCTGGCCGCGCACAACATGGCGGTGCTGGCCATGGCGCAAACGGCCTACCAGCTGCATGGACTGAATCCTGCGCTGCAGCTGGCCGCGCGCAAGACCGACATCCCCGATCTGCTGCGCCAGGGAAAGACTGCCCTCTGGGTGCCGCTCGAACTGCGGCGCGAGCAACCCGACGAGCGCACCGGCTGGAACGCCACTTCCGACACCATTGCGCTCGATCTCGCGAAGCATCTCAATGCCGAGCAGCTGGTGCTGGTCAAGTCGTGCGTCATCGATCCGCAAATGACGCTGGCCGAACTGGGTGATACCGGCGTGGTCGACCAGCAGTTTGCCGAACAGTCTGGCGACGCGGCGTTTCCGATCACCCTGCTTCACAAGAACCAGCTGGCGATCATGCGTGCGCTGTTGCTGGGCGAAGCCACCTTCGTGCCGCGCTGACCCGGCCTGCCCGCCGCGCACGCAGAAAATGTTCAAGCCGGCACGGACTCGACGACCTCGCCGTGCAGCAGCGCGGCCAGTGCCGCAAGCCGCTGCGGGCAGAGCGCCGTCTTGCGGTCTGCCACGCAAACAGCACTGCGAAAGCCCGCGAAATCAGGTGCCAGCGACTGCAGCAGCGGAACGTGTTTTGTGCGCAGCGCACCCGCGAGGCCGGCCAGCCGATGCGAGGCGCGCACCTGAGCCAGAAAGGCGCGCAGGTCCGCGATCGGCACCGCATCGAACAGGCTGCCGGCCTGCTTGTCGGCAGTGTCCGCCATCAACGCCGGAAATTCCAGTGCGCAGGCATGTGCGACCAGCGCGGCATCGAGCCCGCGGTCGGCGATGAAGACCGGCACCACGGGCCAGCCGCAAATCGCCAGCGCGTCGAGCACCGCGAAGGCTTCGGCGCCTCGCTCGATGCCGACCTTCACGTAGTCGACACCGCAGGCACCGACTGCTTCCACCTGCGCCAGGATGCGGTCCAACGCACGCATCGGCAGGTCGCCGATGGTTGCGCTCACGGGAAGGCCGATGCCGTGCGCACGCAGTGCCTCCACGATGGCGCGGACCGTTGCCACCGGCAGACCGCCGAGCGCGCCCTCGCCGGGCTCCTTCAGGTCGATGAAGTCGGCCCCACCGCTTGCCGCAAGCAAGGCTTCGTCCACGCTGCGCACGCTCACCAGCATGCGCGTCATGATGCGCGCTCCGGTGTGCCGGCGCGATGCTGTGCGACGGCGGCACGCAGCCACTCCCAGGCTTCGTGTTCCTCGGGGCCGGCGGTCTTGTCGATCGCAATCTGCAGATAGGTCATTTCGGTTTCCACTTTCTCGGGGGGCAGCATGTGCAGGCGGCTGACCAGCACGGCGCCTTCGATCACCGCGGCCTGCGCGCGGTTGAAGCCGACGAAGGGCGCATGGGTCGCCTCGTGCACCGGCACCATTCGGAGCACCGGCCGCTGCACGTCGTCGCGCTGCTCGGCGAGTTCGAGCTCGATGTGGCGCAATGCCGCGGCAAGCCGCACACCTTCGATGCGTTCGGCGGGCAGCGTGGGCCAAGCCTTGCGTCCGGTCACGCAGCCCGCGAACACGCGGGTGTCGCAGACGATGTTGAGCACCGCATGACCGGTGGCCACGATGTTGTCGTGCGTCGTCGAGGGCTTGAACGGCATCAGCAGAATGCCGCCATCCTGGTAGCGAATGCCCATCGGGGCCACGTGTGGCTTGCCGCCAGGGGCCACCGTGGTCACCACGGCTTCGAAGATCTGGTCGTTCATGAGGGTGACGGTGCGGCGGCGTCTACGACGCCCGGCTCGGCCGCGCTCTGGTTCCTGGAAGTCTTCATGGTCGTTCCCGGCGCGCACCAGCGCGCAAGGTCTTCGGTCGGCCGCGGCGCGGCGCACCCCCAGTCGAGCGGCTGGTCTTGCACGTAGCGCTTGCCGAGCTGCCAGGCGATTTCGGCGCGCGCGAGCTCCACGCCCATGTAGAACGCGTGGTCGGCATCGTCCTGCAGCTTGAGCTGCGGCCAGAGTTCGAAGGCGCCCTGCCCCAGCCGCAATCCGTCGCGGTTGTACACGTGCAGCCCGAGCGGCGATATCTGCACGCGGAAATTCGGGTCGCGCACCTGGGAGGCGATCTCGCCGATTTCTTCGGGCGTGTCGGGAAACGGATGCTTGGCATGCACCGTCATCAGCGCATCGCTCATGCCCTTGGGCAGCGTGGCGTTGCGGGCCGCGGCATGCATGATGCGGCGCGCCCAGTCGGCCTCGCTCACCGCGCGGCGCGCGTGCTGGCTGACCTGCGTGGTCAGCACCGCCGCCACGTTCAGCTCGGCGGCAATGCCGAACAGCACCGCGTTGATGCCGCTGGTGTCGGCCTCGGTAAGCTCGGTGACGTTGCCGACGCCCAGCATGATCGGCGCATCGGGAAAGCGCTCGCGCAGCCGGTGGTAGCGCACGATGGAGGCGGTCAAGCCGAAAGGTATCGGGTCAAGGATCGAATCGGCCAGGAAGGCGCGGCCGCGGCGCTGCATTTGCAGCACTGCTTCGTACAGCGATTCTTCGTCGGCCGGAACGCGCGGTATCAGCACCGGCGTGGCGGCCACCTCGTCGGCGATCCACAGGCTGTCGAGCGTCAGGCTCAGCAGGTAGTCGGCGCCGGCCTTGCCGCCGAGCAGCAGTTCCTTCGGGTCGCTCGAATCGACGCTCACCTGAAAGCCCGCGGCCTTCAGTGCCTGCACGCTTTCAGCCAGGTGCTCGAAGCGCGTCTCGGGCAGGCAGCCCAGGTCGATGACGTTGGCGCCGTCGGCCGCGAGCTGCCCGGCGCGCTCGATGATCTGCGCGACCGAGAGGCGCGGCGCATCGACGATCTCGGCAAAGATCGCGACCTCGTAGTCGTTCAGGTCTACCGCGTGCGCGCTGCGGTTGAAGTGGCGCGGCAGGTCTTTCAGCTCTTGCGGGCCGCGCTCCACCGGCACGCCGAAGTGAAGGCTCAAGGCCTCGACATCGCCCCGGCAGCGGCCCGGCACCATGATGCGGTCGGCGCGCCGCGGCACGGCGCCCTCGCCTTCAGCTTCGGTCATTACCGGTGCCGCGACGCGGCGGCGGATCATGTCGGCCGTCATCAGCGCCGCCACCTGCAACCCGATCTCCCGTACTTCCCATGTGAACGGCGCCGCCTCGATGCCGGCCAGCACCCGCGAGAGGCTGGCTTGGGCGAGGCGCCCGGTCAGGAAGACGATGTGTTCCATGCGAGAGAGAGTTCCTTCATGCGTGCGGCGAGCACGGCTTCGAGTTCGGCCGGGGACGAGACCACCTGGCAAAAATCGATGCCGCGCAGCCGCTCCACGTTGTCCAGTTCGATGCGCCGCGGCCGCAGCGTCACCCAGTCGTGCGGCGACTTGGTCACCACCACCGGCTCTGTGTCGCATGCAAACACGATGCCAGGAATGCCGAGCTTGCCGGCCTGGGCAAACATGTTGGTCGGCAAGCTGTCGCTGATACCGAACGCGCACTTGGCCACCGTGTTGCTGGTGGCCGGAGCCACCACCACCGTGTGATAGATGTCGTCGTAGAGCATGCCCACCGGCACGCCGCTGGCCGTCTTGTCGCGAAAGACGCGAAAGCGCGACTTCAGCGCCTCGATGTGCAGCTTGTAGATCGGCAGCACCTCCTCGGCGGCAGCCGAGAGGAACAGGTCCACCGACGGCAGCCGCGCCGCGAGCGCGAGCGATTCTTCGAGGAAGTGGCCGGAACCCGTGATGCACCAGGCCAGCCGCGAACGAGGCGGCGATGCCGGGAGCGGCGGTTCGCCGTCTTCGATGGCGAGGCCCGCGCCGCGTGGATCGATCTTGTGGCCCGTCCCCGATGCCCCTTCGTTCGTCATGTCCAGAGGGTCCGCGGGCTCAATCGGGTGGAGAGATCTCGATGTGAAGCTTGTGGAGTTTTCGGTACAAGGTGTTGCGGCTGACATCGAGCGCCTTGGCGACGTTGCTCACGTTCCAGCGATGCTGCTCGAGCATCTGCAACAGTACCTGCCGCTCGTTGGCCTGGATCGGATTGAGTTTGACGGCCGGTGCCGCATCGGAAGGTGCTGCGTCGGCCGAGGCATCCGCCGGTTCGGACAGTGCAGGCAATGCCGCATAGGTCGGCGCGGGAGAAGGCACCGGCCTTGCGGCCAGCGAAGGCAGGTGCTCCCGCGTGATGGTCTTGCCGTCGGCCAGCGCGGCGGCACTGCGCAGCACGTGGCGCAGTTGCCGCAGGTTGCCGGGCCACGGATAGCCCATGAGCACGCGCTCGGCGTCTTCGCCGAGGCGGCAGTCGCTGCCGCCCTCGTCCTTCAGCACATCATGGATCAGCTCGCGCTTGTCGGTGCGGTCGCGCAAGGCGGGCAGGTCGAGTTCGATGCCGGCGAGACGGTAGTAGAGGTCTTCACGGAAGCGGCCTTCGCGCACCAGGCTCGGCAGATGCTGATGGCTTGCGCTCACGAGCTGAAAATCGACCGGGTGGGTTTCTTCGGTACCCAGCGGCGTGACCTGGCGCTCGTCGAGCACGCGCAGCAGGCGGGCCTGCAGCTCCAGCGGCATGTCGGCGATTTCGTCGAGGAACAGCGTGCCTCCGTCGGCCTGCAGGATCTTGCCGCGACGGCCGCTGCGCTGTGCGCCGGTGAAGGCGCCGGCCTTGTAGCCGAAGAGTTCGGACTCGATCAGCGTCTCGGGCAGGCTCGCGCAATTGACCGCGACGAAGGCACCTTGTGCATGCGGGCTGGTCTCGTGGATGGCACGTGCGAACACCTCCTTGCCCGAACCCGTTTCGCCGCACAGCAGCACCGGGGTCCGGCGCGCGACCACACGACGCGCGGTGTCCAGATGGGCGACGAGCCGCGCATCCTTGAACGTGCGAATGCCGGGCGCTGGGCGCGCAGCGGCAACAGGCCGCAGCGGCGCACGGAAAGCGTCGATGCCCGTCTCGGCCACGATGGGAGCAGCCCCTGCGCCACCTGCGCCCGCTGCACGTGCGCGCGACGGCGTGGCCGCATCGGATGCCGGCCGCCGCGCCACCGCGAAGAATCGCAGCGCCGCGTTGGCGCGGTAGGCCACCACCGGATGGAACGAAGAAGAAAGGCTGCGCTGCACGATGTCTTCGAGCGAGGTCTGGAACAGATCGTCGATGCGTTGCGTGCGTATCTCGTCCATCGACTGCAGGCCGAGCTGGAACAAGGCGCTGCGGTTGGCCGCGAGAATGCGCCCGTCGTCGCCGACCGCAAGCTTGCCTTCATGCAGCGTGTAGACGAACTCGGGCCGGCTGTGGAAGTGCAGCGGATGCGCATTCGAAAAGCGCTTGTCGATGAGACGGTTCTCGATCATGCGCGCCGTCATGCCGAGCAGCACCAGCACGTGCTGCTGCATGAGGCTGGAGCGGCTGGTCACGTCGAGCACCGCGATGATCTCGCCGGACGGATCGAACACCGGCACCGCCGAGCAGGTGAGCTGCGTGAAGTGGCTGAAAAAGTGCTCTTCGCGACGCACCGAGATCGGGTGCGCGGCCGCGAGGCAGGTGCCCATGCCGTTGGTGCCGGCCTCGGCCTCGCCCCACATGCCGCCGGCGCGCAGGCCCATGGGCTCCACTTCGGCGGCGAACTCGGGCGAGGACACCATGTGCACGATGACACCGTCGGTATCGGTCAGCACCACGGCCGACTCGGCATCGGCGAGCTGCTGGTAGAGCGTGGTCATCTCGTAGCGTGCGCATTCAATGACGTCGGCATGCTGGTTGCGCCGGCTTTGCAAGGCCGACGACGCAATGACCACCGGCTCGCGCGGACGGCCCGGATCGAGCTGGTACTGGTTCAGGCAACGGCTCCACGAGCGCGTGACCAGGTCGTTGCCCTCTTCGTGAAAGCCCCGCCTCACCACGTCGAGCACTCGGTCGGCATGCCTGTCGCCTTGTCGCAGCGTCAATGTCATTGGATGTCTCCAGCGCTTTGCATCGTGTCTCCTTGGTCGGTCCATTGTTGTACTTGCCGACACGCTGCACACCCGGTGAAACACCAAGCAGTGACAAGCGCCGGAGCTGGATCCGCTCTCTGGCCTGCATTTTGCGTTGATGAATCCAGCTGGAGTGGGCTTGCATGCCGCCAGACACACTTTCAAACACATTCGATCACCGGAGACGCCACTTGAACACCAGCCCGAGTCCTTCCATGGCCCGCCTTTCCGCGACCGCATCGGACGCTTCGCCCGATGGGAACGAGGCGCCCGCGCCCATGGACCTGATCTTCATCGAGGGCTTCAGCGGCCAGACAGTGATTGGCATCCACGACTCCGAGCTGCATCATCCGCAGCCGCTGGTGATCGACGTGCACGCTGGAGTGCCCCGCGCGCGCGCCTGCGACACCGACCGCATCGGCGACACGATCGACTACGGCGTGGTGCGCGAGCGGCTGCTGCGGCTCATGGCCGAGCACCGGCTGAAGCTGCTGGAGGCCTTCGCAGAAGCGATTGTCGACATCCTCATCGACGAATTCGGCGCCGGCTGGGTCCGCGTGAAGGTCGTGAAGCCGCGCAAGTTCGACGATGTGCAGGCCGTGGGCGTGCAGATCGAGCGCCATGCCGCAACGCACCGAGCGTCGAAGCCGGCTCACAGCGCAACCGTATTGAAGTTTCTCGCCAGCGGCATGGTGCCCGCCAAACACTGAGATCGGATACCGCCGCCCCGCGCGGCAAGGCACAAGAAAAGAAGCCGACGCGGTCCACGCGCCGGCTTCTTCGTTTTCGGGGCCTCGGAGATGTCAGAGGTGCGCGGCGAACGGGTGTGCCGTCGTGCCTTTCTTGTCGACCACTTCGGCAGCGGTCGGCAGACCGGCTACGGCGCGCTGGATGGACTCGCGGGTGGCCTGGTAGTTGTAGTCCTGGATCTTCTTGTCGTCGTCGGCAAGCCAGTGGATGAACACGCCGACGCAGATGAACAGGTTGTCCGCCTCGGCCATGGGGATGGTGCCGTCCTCGACGCTATCGGCCACCGCCAACGCAACGGCGCGCTGCGCCGGCCCGAACATCTGCACCGCCTGCTTGGCACCCTTGATGGTCACTTTGTTGAACATCACGGTTGCCGGCTTGGTCAGCAGGTTGGGTGCCACGACAGCGAGCAGCGACGTGAAGCCGTCCTTGTTGTTCGTCAACGCGTTGGCGAAGGCGGTCTCGGCGGCGCTGCCGCGCGGTCCGATGATCAGGTCGATATGGGCTACTTCGTTGCCCTCGCCGACGAGCGATTCGCCCACCATCAGTCGATCTATTTTTGCCATGGTTTCGAGTCTCCTCTCAGAGGTCCAAGGTGATTGGGATCATTACGACACCGGTCAGAACGACCAGCGCAATGCCATGGTTATCACGTTCCGTGCCATCCGCTCGCCGCGCTTCGGGCGGGCGCCGCGCACGACCGGATCCAGCCCGACAGCAGCAGTGCGGCCACGGTGAAATCGGCGCTGGTTCCCGGGTTGACGCTTGCGGCCTTGAGCGAAACGTCCCAGGCGGCGAATTCCGGGTCTGCATCGAGCGCCACGCCGGCGTCCGCCCGCTCGCGCCAGGCCTGCGCCGCGGTCATGACAGTCTGTGCCACGCGCTCGCCGTGTTTTCGAACAATGTGTGAATCGGGAAAGGCGCTCAGGCAAGCCAGGTAAAGCCGTTGGACGGAAGCCACAGTGGCCGCGTCGGGCGGGGCTGCGGCGTCGGCGGGCGCATTGCACTGACCGGCCTGATACACCGGCACCTGGAATGCCAGCGCGAACAGGTCCGCAAAGCCGTCGCGGTATTGGCGTGCAATGAGATCGCGGTCGGCCGCAAGCACCATGGCTGCGCGAAGGTCGACCGTGGGGGCGTCGTGCACGTCTTCCTCCGGCGCGCTCCCAAGGCCGCCAGGATGCGCGCGCGCAATGGCGCGGTAAGCCGCGCGTGCATCATCGATGTCGAGGGTGGCCAACACGGATTCCACCGACGCGCGCAACGCGGCAGGCGTTGCCGCGGCGGGGTTCTGCTCCATGGCCAGCGCAATGGGAGCGCACAGCAAGAGAATGCCGAGGTTGGTGTTGCACCCCGCCACCGCCCAAGTGGCCTCCACAGCGGCTTCGATGCGTTCCCCTGCGCGCAAGCCGGGTTCGAACAGCGGGCCTGCCGCGGCCTTGGCGCTGTCGATGAACATCGAGGCCTGCATGCGGTGTCCGGGCGAAGCCTGGCTCACGTTGCCGGGTTTGCGCACCGCAACATCGAGCCAGCAGGCGCGCAGGAAACAGGCCCGCGCGCGTTCGATGGCGGCCTGCCGGGCGTTCATCAGGCGCGGCGCTCCGGTGGCAGGCTCTCCTCCACGCGGCGGCGGGTCTGCACCATCTTGCGGTCGAGCAGGTCGTCGACGATGGCGCGGGCGATGTTGAAGCCGGTGACGCGCTGCAGCCCCTGCCATGCAGCCACGCCATTGACCTCGAGCACCTGGATCTTCGGCCCGCTCGCTGCTGCAATGAGGTCCACGCCCGCGTAGTCCATGTCGAGTGCATGGGCCGCGTCTTCGGCCAACTGCGCAAGCGCCGGCTCCAGATTGGCGGGCTCGCAGCGCGCGCCCTGGGCCACGTTATGAACCCAATGCGTGCTGACGCGCCGCATCGCAGTGATGGCACGCCCGCCCACCACGAGAACGCGCCAGTCGAAACCGGGCGACGCCATCGGCGGAACGAAGCGCTGCAGATAGGCCAGGCCCGCATAGCACGCGTCGGTATCGGGCATCGGATGGTGCACGCCGTCGACCTCTCCCACGAGCCGCAGGTCTTTGCCCTGAGAGCCGAACAAGGGCTTGAGCACGAGTGCGTGCCCCGCGGCGGTTTCGCGCATGGCGATGCGCCGGGCCTGCGCCGCCGACTCGGTGGCCCAGGTGGCGGGCGCGGGAATGCGCGCGGCATGCAGCAGCAGGCTGGTCATCGACTTGTCGACCGCGCGCTCGATGGCGCGCGCATCGTTGTAGACCGGCACGCCGAGTTCGCGCAGCGCATGCAGCACGCCCAGGCGCTTGGTGACCTGCTCGAAGCTGCCGCCCGCAATGCCGCGCACCAGCACCGCGTCGGGCAGTTCGCGGCCATAGCCCGGAATGACGAGACCGTGCCATGCCGCGGTGGTGTCGATGCTGCAGTCGGCAAGGTCGACGCAGCGGCCTACCGCGCCGCGCGCGCGCAATGCGGCCTGCAGCTGGCGCGTGTGCCAGCCGATTTCGTCGGTCATGATTGCGATGCGCATGGTCAGGCCTCCTGCAGCCAGAGCCGCTGCAGCAGCGCCATGTCGGGCGCGCCGCCATGCCAGGTGTTGCCGCTGTCGATGTTGCTGACCCACACCTCGGCGGGGGCGAACAATGCGCCGTCGATCTTGTAGAAGTCGTACTCGACCTCCTTGAAGATGTCGGCGAACGACCGCCCGTAGTCGCGCGAGTTGCGCGAAGGCAGCGCACGAGCCAGCCCGCGCGCCGCCTCGTCGCCGCCGCGAACCGTGAGATGCACGCGGCCGCCGTACAGGATGGCATCGTTGGTGCGCCCCATGGCCTCCACACCGTCGGCGCTCGGCGACGGCAGCGGGGCCGTCGCGGCGCCATCGACGATGTCGGTCAGCGCAAAGCCCAGCTCGTGCGCCTTGTGCAGCGCCACCTCGAGCACGCGCGCCACCACCTGTGTCGTGCCCGCGAGGCTGGTGGTCGGCGTGAGGATCAACGTCAGCGCTTCCGCGGCCAGGCCGCAGTCGCGCAGGAGCTTGTCGATCACGACCTTCGGTGGCGCGCGATCGACCTCCAGCACCAGCACGCCGGTGTTTGCGCGGTCGCGGTAGTTCAATTCGGCAAAGAGCTTTTCCTTCACCGCCAGCGCGCGCGCGGGGCCCGAGCCGAGCGAAAAGAATTTCTTGCCGCCGGTCTCTTCCTTGGTCGCCGCGAGGCTCCAGCCTGCGTACTGGCTGCCGAGGCAAGCCAACACCGGCTGGGAGCTGCGCACGTCGAGCCAGGTGGGCCAGCCTTCGGCACTGCCGCCGCTGCGCAGGGTCACATGCCCGAGACCGCCCATGCAGATTTCGCCGACACACAAGCCGGCCTCGATGCTGCCGGGCGCCGCGATACCGGCATCGACGATGTGCGCACCGCTCTCGTCGTGGCGCACCAGCAGCCCGAGCGCATCGGCATCGGCCAGCAGGCGCTCGACAAGGGGCCGGGCCAACCGGTTGACGCTCAGGCCCGCGGCACCCGTCGGCGGTGGTGTGTTGCTCATGCCAATGTCTCCAGTGATTTCAGCAGCCGCTCGCGGCCTTCGTTCAAACGGGCGCGCACCGGGTCCGCGCCGGTGTCGCTCGCGGTCAGGGTGCACAAGGGGTCGTCGATGTCGAAGCGCTGGCCGGCGCCGGGCACATCGCCGATACCGGGCCATGCGGCGAGCTTTTCTGCCGCGGGCGCATCGAGTTGCACAGGGCGACGCGCGAACACGATCTCGATACCTTCCGTATCTTGCGGTTGGGGCGGCATCGTCGGCAGCTCGCCGCTCGTGCAGGCGCGCACATGCGCCTGCATCAGGCCCGGTGAATCGGCGGGCCTGCGGTAGAGGCTCATGCTTGCCGGCGGCCGGGGGTTGACTTCCAATACGCCGATGGTGTCGCCGTCGCGCATGAAGTCGAGGCTGCACAGGCCCCGCAGCTCGAACTCCACTGCGAGCATGCGCGCGATCGATGTCACGCGGCTTGCAATGTTCTCCGGCACAGGCACCGGCCCGACGACACCGCAGAACACGAAGGGCCGCGAGCCGAAACGACGCACGCTCATCTCGTTGAAGCCGAGCACATGCACATCGCGGCCGTTCGCAATGAAGGTGGCCGACATCGGCAGCCCCGGCATCTCGCGCTGGAAGTAATGGTGCGAAGACGGCGGCTCGTCCAACGACCAGGGCGCACGGCGAACATGCCATCCGCCACAGCCGTAGGCATCTTTCATCAACCACGCAGCGGGATCCTCGGGCGGCTGCAGCATCACCTGGGGGTGCGGTATGACGCGCGCCGCAAGAAAGCCGAAGAAGCTCGCCGGATCGCGCAGGCGGCGCACGGCGGCGGGCGCGGTGCCGATCAGCGGCAGCACGGCCGCGCCCTCTTCCAGCAATGCGGGCTCGCCTTCGAAGCCGCTGCCCGCGATCCAGCCCACCACCGGCTCTCCGCCCTCGCCCTCGTCCGCCAACTGGCGCAGCGCGGCCATGACGGTTGCCGCGTCGATCTGCAAACTGCCGGGCGCGCCGATGGGCAGCCAGCGCGATGCGGCGCGCCGCGTATCGACGTCGCCGAACAGGTCGAGCGCAACGACCTTGAAGCCATCGTTCGCTGCGGCCTCGGCCATGGCGCGCGCGGAGATGGCGGCGACGGCAACGGTCGGCATTGCGCGGGCCTGCTTCAAGCTGCCTTTTCGGCCTGCTCAACCAGGAACGTGCGTGCGACCGCGAAGGCTTCGGGAAAACTCAGCACCTGCGCCTTTTCGGCCTCGCACATCTGCACCAGCAGTCGATGCTGCGTCTGGTACTTGACGTTGCCGACGGCCAGGGCGCCGATGCCTACCGCCTGCGTGCCGGCCAGCGGCTTGGCGTCATCCATTACGCCCACGCCGGCAATGCCTTCGGGCGGCACGGCGTTCACGTCGGCCGCCACCTTGAGCCGCGTCGTGGCACCGAGTGCTTCACTCGAGACCACCTGCACGCCCGCAGCCGCGCACGCCAGCAGCACATCGGCATCGGCGATGGAGCGGCGCACGGCATCGGGGTCGCCACCCGACAGGCCGTGCAGCCTCACGCCGAAGCGCTGCCCGGTTTCGTCCGCCGCTTCTTGCGCCGCATCGATGCCGTTGCGGCTGGACAAGTACACATCGGCGCCGGCCTGCGCTGCGATGACGCCAGCCACGCGGCCCACCGGCCCGGTGCCGCCGAGGATCACCACGCGCTGGCCCTCGAGGCCCTGCGCATGGTGACGCTTCAACGCGGCCTCCACGCAAGCCACCATGGCCGCAGCCGTGGTGTAGGCGCCGCTCGGGTCGGCCATGAGCGAGACGACGAAGGGCTTGACCATCGAGGTTCTTGCGCGCTCGAGCATGTCGGCCGCCAGCTGCGCGTCGCGCCCGCCGATGAAGATGCCGGTGCGCGCAACGCCCTTGGGCCCGCGCGAGAAGATGGTGTCCTGCGTCAGCCCCGTGATGCGATCGAGCGCCACGTCGCAATAGGGCACGATGATCTGGTACCCCGCGTCTGCCGCCATGTTGATGTCGAACGGACTCATCTGGCGGCCGGGGGTGAACATGTGGAGGATGCGGGGACGTTCCATGAGAGCCTGCGTGGGTGTGTGAAAAGGTTGACGTGGGATGTCGGCGTGCGGTGTGAAAACAGGCGACGAATTCAGCGCATGCGCGGCTCGGCAATGCGGTCGCGCACCACGGCGCCGCCGTTGCGGCCCGAGACGATGTGCAGTTGCAGCTGCGGCCCGATGCGCCCGGAGGCCCGCGCGGCATCCACAAGCACCTGCGCCTGCGCTTCCGAAGGCACGATCGCAAAGCCGGTGGGACCCCAGGAGCTCTGGCCGATGGCCGCGCCGCCTGCGCGGCTCGCATCGGCGAACCACTGCATCAACCGCGCGACCGCCGCGCTGGTGAAGGTGCCGCCCTGCGCCGGCGCGAAGTGCTCGCCGAGCAATTGCTGCATGCGGTTGATGCCCGTGGCGAACGGTGCAAACTCCGCGCCTGCGGCGGCGGGCAGGACACGCATCAGAACCTGATGGCAGATCTCGGCGGCGGCCGCCTGCGGCAACGGCGGCAAGGCCGCGATGGCTTTTTTTTCCTCGCCGCCCGAAAGGCCGCGATGCGCGGGATCCTGAACCACGACGATGCGCCACGCCGGTGGAAACGCAATGCGCGACAGCAGCGGCGCCGGCAGGCCGTCCGGGCCGGGACCGCCGTCGAGCAGCAAGCCGCCGCTGTCGAAACCCGCGATCCCAATGCCCGAACGCAGCCCGCGGCCGAGCCAATGCGCCAGCGTCGCGGTGCCCAGGTCGAGACCGTGCCATTCGGCAAAGGCCCGCCCGATCGCCGACGCGAGCTGCGTGCCCGAGCCAAAGCCCGCATGCGACGGCAGCACCCGGCGCAGCCGCAGGGCCAGCGGCGCATGGCAGCCGCTGCGCTGCTTCAGCCGCTCGAGATGGGCGGCCGCCCGATCGAGCTCGGCCTCGGCGGCCGGTGTGTCGGCGCTCAGGTGGTCCGACGACGCGGCCGACAGTTCGAGCTCGGTCGTGAAACCGTCGATCACCAGCCCCAGGCTGCCGAACGCACGCCCCAGCGAGCCGGAAGGATCGAGAAACCCCAGGTGCAGACGCCCGGGAGCGCTCACGCTCACCGTGCGAACGCTCAGGTCATGCCGGGAGGCGATGGCGAAGTCGGTGGAGGTCATGGGCGGGTTCGGGCGGCGGGACGAAGTCATGGACTCGCTTGTCATAGCAAGGGCCGTTCCGTCCATGCGTCCACAGGGTGGCGCCACGGCGTCGTGCGCGCGAAAGGCGGGGGGATGTCCCAGGACCGGGACAATGTGTCACGCCGTAGGCCGGCGGAAGAGATGGCGGCGGCGGCAGCGCCGCGCGTGCGCTACCGGGAGACAGCCAGGACGGACTGCGCAGCAGCGTCGATCGACAAACGAGGCTCGGGATTCAGGCCATGCGCCTTCGCAAACACACCGGGTGCGCATCCCTGGTACTTGCGGAACACCAATCCGAAATAGGCGGGATCCGTGAAGCCGCAGCTGTAGGCGATCTGCGAAATCTGCGTGTTCGAAATGTTCGAGGTTCGCAGCATCCGCATGGCGGCCTCCATGCGCTCGTGCTGCACCGCGTCCAGAAAACTCATGCCGCGCCCGGCGCTCGCGAAGGCCTTGTGCACGTAGCGCACGGAGACGTTGAAGTCGGCGGCGAGCTTGGCCGCGCTCACCTCCGGGTCTGCGTAATGGTCGCGAATCCACGCGCGCATCCGGGCATGCAGGACGCGGTCCCGCGCGGAAACTGTTTCCGTGTCATGGGCAAGCTTGTTCTGGGACAGCGCCATCGACAGCATCGACAGCACATGCTCGCCCATGAGTTCACGCTCGAACGGGCTCGCAGCAGCGTTCAGATGCTCCAGGTTCGTGGCGCGCAAATAACCCGCCAAGACGGCCGTCCATCCCTTGTCGCCCTTGAGCACAACAGCCGCCGCAGCTCTCGCGTCCGGCAGCCAGCGCGTCACCAGCGCTTGCGACAGCCCGATGATCCAGGCATCTGTCCCGTGGTGCGAACGCAGCCGCATGGCTTCATTGGAGTCGATGATCAACATGTCGTTGACACCGATGGTCGCGCTGCGGCCCAGCTGCTCGCTGGTGGTGAACCCCGTGTTCAGCTTGACCAGAAGGTGAAAGGGGTACTCGGCCGCTTCCTTGATGCGGCTGGGCGCGCTGCGGTAGATATCGAGGGCGCTTCCCCGCGCCCGCATGAAAGCGACGCCGTTCGCGTCGACAACCGAAAGCTCCTGGTAGAAAGTGTCGCGCTCCGGGCTGTCGTAGCTGGAGAAGCCGCGCTTGGTCCCCATCTCCTCGGCCCAGAACGCGAACTTGTCGCGCGCCGGCAGGGCATCGGTATCGATGCGCAGGATGGCGGACGGATCGTCATTCATACAGTTGCCGGATTATTTGGCAACTGTTAACGATTTTGCAATTGGGGATAACCGGGGCAGGCCGCTGCGTCGTCGGTCTAACAATCGCTTTTCGTCTCTTGCGAAGCCTGCTCGCCACAGTGCGCCGCGGTAGCGCTGGCACGCCATGCAGCCTCGATCACCTGGCGTTCCTGCACGGTCTTGGCCGGGCCCAGAGCCAGCCAGGTGATAGCCATCGCCTGGCCGACCAGAAAACCAATCAGCACCCCCACCAGCGTGATTCGCCAGGCACGCAAACAAGAAGCGGCATCAATGCTGCGGCGCCACAAAGGCGATGGCGGCGTCACCACTCGCCCACTTCACGAACAAGCTGGTCGATTTCCATCTGCTCCAGACGCGCCAACTGCTGCGTTCGCTCGAGCACGCGCCTTTCCTTGGCGCGCTGCGTTTCATCGACCCTTGCAAAGCCGCGCCAGATCATCGCCCACATCGAGCGGGACTTGAGGGGCTTTTGCGGTTGGGTGTTCCCTGAGGCGTGGACAAGACTCTTCATGGCGTGTCGTTTCGATTGGCATTCGGTTGAAGGGCAACGCCGCTCCGAACGAAAACGCCTACCAAGTTCGGGCCGGAACTCGCTGAAATCGGTCATTTCGCACACTGCCTATCGCCGATCTGCGAAGCTTTCCGAACCATGGCGACCCGCATCGATCGTTGCTTCGCTGCCATCCGGAGAACAAAAGGCGAGCCGCGAATTCGGCTGGAACATCGCAGGCGGGCTGGGCTGAAGGCCCGCGCCATGGCTCCTGCTGGAATGCTTAGGTCGCCGCGCTTCGGTCTTGGGCCGATCGTCCGCTCGCGGAAGCTTCGATAAGAACACCGAGACGATCAGCGCCGACGCAAGTTCGAACGCAAGGACTTCGGCCACGCTGTAGTGCCGGCCTTGCCGGCCATCGGCGCCGGGCAAGCCTCGTACTTCGACCAGAATTTCCGTTGCGATATCGCGGTCGTTTCGTGGTTTTCCTTCGAACATCACCCATTCATCGATGTTCTCGATGGGGATGTTCCGGAAGACGGCGATCACAGGCACGTATTTGTGATCCTCTCCGATCAGGATCGGCAGATCGATCGGGTAATGACTGAATTTTTTATCGTTCTCATCACGATTGTTCATTTTTCGTCCCTGTCCCTTCCTTCTCTGGAGAGTCACACCTGAGTTCAGATGCGCTCGCGCGATCGCCCGCTCTTTCCCAGAAAAACTGCCAGCCCTTCTCGGAAAAAAACTCGACCTGGTTCGCCACGAAATGCATGCCGAGACTCATGGCTTGCCACGCATCGACGCCGAAAATAATCCGCGGCTCGGGATCAAGGCCGCCAACGGAAGTCATTACGCCCCACGATCCATCCGGGCGTGGAGCAGGGATACCTACCTCCAGAATCACTTGATGTTCCTCCCCGGTGGGCGAAACGACGTGCCAGACACGTCGCGCCGGGGTTTGCAATGCAGTCATGAAAGCCTCTTGAAATAATCAATTGCGGACGCGGCTCGTCCACTCACCAGCCGGCGCCAAGGCGCCGGCAACGCTCTTCGCCTATGGTCGGCCACTACGCCGCGCAATCTGCCTCGCTAGCCAATCTCCAAAATCGAACTTGCGGCAAATTGCACGATCTCTCGTGCTCGTCGTGCGCACGCCATCCACCGGGGCTTCGTGTCCGACCTGCTAAAGCGCCCGCGCGGCTTGGCTCAACTGGTAGCCCGTTCCCCAGATCGACTGCAGGCTCAACCCATGCCTGCCCGTGTGCAAGCCGAGCTTTCGGCGCAGGCACGACATGTTGGTGTCGAGCGATCTCGATTGAATGTCGAAGCCCTTTTCCCAGACCGACGTCCACAGCCATTCGCGGCTCAACGGCCTTCGTAGAATTTCCGGCAGGCAAGAACAACCCGCCCCATTTCCACACGCAGAGCTTGCCCACCGTCGTGTTGAGCGGCGTCTTCTATGCCGTCTTCGAAGACGGCAAGAAAGTGCTGTATCCGGCGGGTTCGTACTACTACATCCCGGGCAAGCTGCCGCACCTCAGCGGCTGCGAACCCGGCGCCAACTGCGTGCTGTTCCAGTACCAGAACGACCACTTCGACCTGGTGCCCACGGCCAAGGGCGAACGTTCAACGAAGTGATTCGGGAGAATCCGACAGCCTACCAGCGCGGTTCCCGATATTGGCTCGCCGCAAAGTCGACGAAAGCGCGCACCTTGGGCGACAGATGACGGCTCTGCGGATAGAGCGCGTAAAGCTCCAGCGGCCGCTGCCTGAAATCGGCCAGCACACGAACCAGATCTCCGCGCTTCACGTCCTGATGAACCAGGAACGCGGGCGAGGCAGCAAGACCCATTCCCGACATGGCCGCGGCGCGCAAGGCGATGCCGCTGTTGGCCTGCAGGCTTCCTGTGATGCCCACCGTGTGGGCAGCGCCGTCCGGTCCGGTGAACGTGGGCAGGTTGGCCTTTTGCATCAGCGAATAGACCAGGCAGTTGTGCTGCGCCAGGTCGGCCGGCACCCGCGGAGTGCCGTGCGCTTGCAAGTACCCGGGCGATGCCACCCACCATTCCTCGCATGTCGCCAACCGCTTGATGATCAAGGTGGAATCCGACAGCACATAAGCCAGCCGGAGCCCGACGTCGAAACCCTCTTCGATCAGATCGACGAACCGGTCGTTGCAGACCAGATCGATTTTCACTCCCGGATAGGCGGCGCCGAAGGCCGGCAACCAGTGCGCCAGTTCCTGCAGACCGAACGACATCGGGGCGTTGATGCGCAGCACGCCCACTGGTTGAACCTGATGCCGGGTCACCGCCAGCGCGGCTTCTTCGAGCTGTTCGAGAATCCGCGTGCTGTATTCATGGTAAGTCTGCCCGGCCTCGGTCAAGGCGAAGCGGCGCGTCGTCCGGTTCAGCAGCTGAGTGCCCAGCAGGGCTTCCAGTTGCGCGACCTGCCGCGACACGACCGTGTGCGAGACCTGCAATAGCTTCGCGGCGGCGGAGAAGCCGCCCGCCGTCACCACGGTTTGAAACGCTTTCATTGCCGTGATTTGATCCATGCAGGTCTACTTTTGAAATGAGAATTGAACAGAGAGCCACAGAGCCCAGGTGACGGAGGGTAAGCGAAGACGGCCCGCCCCGGTGGCCGCGAGCGCGCCGAGCGGCGCGGCACAATCGCCTGCGTGCCGCTCTTCAAACACAGCCTGCCTGCCGCCGTCGCGCTAGCCTTCGCTTTCAATGCGCCCCTTGCGCATGCAGCCGAACCCTTGCTCGTCGTCACATCGCCGGCCGCCCTGCAAGCCGCCGAAAAATCCGGCGCCGGCTTCGCGCGCTGGTTCGGCGAAGTGTCCGTTTCGGCTGACGGCATCACGACCAACCAGGCGCTGATGCGCTCGCCCGCCTGGCAATCCATCGCCCGTCCGCTGAACGAAAGCCTCACGCGCATCCAGCGCAGCGACCCGCGTGCCGGCGTCGGCATCGCGCGCTACCCGCACCGGCTGTTCGACGCGCGCTGGCTCGCGAGTCCTGACGCCTTCTTCGAACTCGTGGGCGTCGCCAATCGCATGGATCGCCGACCGTTCCAGAACAGCGCGTGCGGCGAAACACGGCTGGTGTATCGGCTCGCCTATCGCACGCCTGCGATGCAGTCTCGCCTGCCGATGACGGTCAACGTCGAACTGCGCGGCGATGCACCCGACGCCGACGGCAGCTGCGCCGGCACCGCACGTCGCTGGCAACCGCCGCAGCCTTCGATGACGGACGAGGCGCTCGGCCGCTGGCTGGTGTCGCCGGACGGTCCGCTGGCGCCGCAACGCCTTGCGCCCGCACGCATTGCGCAGATCACCACCAACCTGCAGAGCGTGCGCTGGCCCTCCGCGGTGCGGCCCGATCTTGGCGGCCATGCGGAATACATGCTGCGTGCCTTCCGATGGAACACGAGCGCGCAGCGCTTCGACGTGGCCCCGCTCGAAAACACACCCGACGTCGCGCGGCTCAAGGCCGATGCCCCGCTGCGCAAGGAACTGCGGCAGTGGCTGCAGCAGCCCGGCAACCTGCGCGCGCTGGACGAAGCCACGCTGCATCTGCCCGCGAAATTCCTGGCGACCGAAGCCCTCTCCGTGGCGCCGCGCGGTCTCGAACGGCTGGCCAACCGGCCGTTCGCGCAGATCTTTTCAGCCGCCGAGTGGCAGGCCGTGCCCGCGAGCCGCACGCTGCACTCGCCGCAGGCCGTGCTGCGCCGCCTCGACGATCTCAGTTGCGCGGGTTGCCACCAGAGCCGCGCGGTCGCGGGCTTTCATCTGCTCGGCGTCGACCGGCGCGGCGCATCGCGCACCTTCACTGCGGGCAATGCGCTTGCGCTGCCGCACTCGCCGCACCTGCAGGACGAACTGGCGCGGCGTGGCCGCTACGTGCACGCTGCGCTGTCGGCACCGCGGCCCGATCCGTTCCGGCCGCTCGCCGAGCCCGGCGACGCGAACGCCGCATCGGACAAGGCCACGGTCGGTGCGGGCTGCGAGCCCACACGCATCACGCCGTCGGCCAATCCGTGGCTCGACCGCGCCGAGAAACTGCCGCGCGTGGCCTGCGAAGGCGCGCTCTCGGTCTGCGAGAAAACCTCGGTCGGCTTCCCCGGCGGCATGTGCTCGGGCCCTTGCGACCCGCTCGACAAGAACGGCACCTGCGGCGGCATCGCCATTCTCAGCGACTTCAACCAGTGCCTGGCTGCGAACAAGCCCTTCGGCGAATGCCTGAGCAAACACACGCGACCCGGCAACCTGCGCAGCTGCTCGGCCGAGCAGCCCTGCCGCGACGACTTCATCTGCGCGCAAGCGGAAGGCCAGCCGGACGGCCGGGGCGCATGCATTCCGCCCTACTTTCTCTTTCAGATGCGGGTCGACGGCCACTCCTGACGATCATCGTTGCTCCGTCACGCGAGATCAGCCTGGCCCCCTGACGTGGAAATCGGGAGACCGTGCCACCACGGCGCGTATCTCCTGCATCAAGGCCCGCGCACCCGGCGAAGGAAACGCGCCGAGGCGTTGGCTGAGCCCGATGTCGCGCCGCGTCTCGTCGAGCGGAAAATTCAGCACCACCAGGCTGCCATCGCGGATCTCGTAGCGCAGCTGATGGGCCGAGATCGCGGTCAGCATGTCGCTTTCGAGGAGCAGGCCGCGCAGCACGGCCAGGTCGCCCGTCTCGACCGCGGGAATGGGAGGCGCCTGCCGCGCCGCGGAGAAAAAGCGCTCGAGCAACTCGCGCGAGGGCGTGCCGTGCCGCGACAGCGCCCACGTCGCTTGCCGCAATGCATCGAAGTCGACCCGCGTGGCGCGCGCGAGCGGATGGCCGGCGCGGGCGATCGCTGAAATGCGGTCCACGAAAAGCGCTTCCTGCTGCAGGTCTTTGGCCTCGGCACTGCTGCGCAGGGCGCCGAGAATGAAGTCGATGTCGCCGCTTCGCAGCGATGCCGATAGTGCGTCGTAAGGGCTTTCGACCGTTGCGACGTGCAGCCCTGGATGGCGCGCAACCAGCGAGGCGATCGCGAGCGGCAATATCTGCGTGCGGCCGAGCGGCAATGCGCCGACCGTCACGCTCCCCTGCAGCGTGCCTTCGCTGGCCGCGATGTCCGGCCCGATGTGGCGCAGTTCCGAGAGCACCCGCTTGAAATGGAACGCTACGATCTCGCCCGCGGTCGTTGGCACCAGCCCGCGCGACTTGCGCTCGAGCAGCGGCACGCCGAGCCCGTCTTCGAGGTCTTTCAGCGCACGGCTGATGGCCGGCTGCGTGATGCCGAACTCGCGCGCGACCACCGGCATGCTGCGCTTCTCCGCGAGGCTCGCAATTACCGCGAGACGCCGGCCGTTGAGGATCGACGTGAAGAGCGAGTGCACGTCGGCCGATGCGCCGATGCCGCCGCGCGCGACGAGCTGCGCGCGCGCATCCTCGAACTCGCGTTCGATGCGCCGCGCGCGCACCAGCACGAGGTCCCCATATGAATTGAGCGCCATGCCGCGCGAGCCGCGGTCGAACAGCGGCCGGCCCAGCGCGCCTTCGAGTTCCGAGATGGAGCGCGTCACGCCCGAAGCCACGCGATAGAGCTGCTCTTCCGCGGCCCTGGCAATGCTGCCGGACGCGGCCACGGCCGAGAACGCGCGCAGGTGCCGCAGATTGATGCCTAGCGCGCCGGCATGCGTCGGGTCGATAACTTTGTCTCGTCGGTTCACGGGCTTTTCTTCTTGCCGATGTTCTCTCGCCGAACGGCTCGATCAGATTCGGGAAAAACCCCGGCCGATAAAAAAGTCTGATGGTAGAGCAACCCGAACTCACCCCACGCATCCGCAGCGCGAACCACACTGGACGCACACGCTGCTTCCACCCTCGACGCAGACCCAAGCAACCCACGGAATTGCAGATGATCATCGACTGCCACGGCCACTACACCACCGCGCCCAAGGCGCTGGAAAACTGGCGCAACCAGCAGATCGCGGGCTTGAAAGACCCTGCGCTGAAGCCCCGCGCCTCCGACCTGAAGATCAGCGACGACGAATTACGCGAGTCGATCGAGAGCAACCAGCTGCGCCTCATGAAGGAGCGCGGCAGCGACCTCACGATCTTCAGCCCGCGCGCGAGCTTCATGGCGCACCACATCGGCGACTTCGAAACGTCTTCGACCTGGGCCGCCATCTGCAACGAGCTGTGCTTTCGCGTCAGCGAGCTGTTCCCTGGCCACTTCATCGGCGCCGCAATGCTCCCGCAGTCGCCCGGCGTGGACCCGCGCAGCTGCATCCCCGAACTCGAGCGCTGCGTGCGCGAGTACGGCTTCGTGGGCATCAACCTCAACCCGGATCCGTCGGGCGGGCACTGGACCTCGCCGCCGCTGTCGGACCGCCACTGGTACCCGCTCTACGAGAAGATGGTCGAGCACGACATTCCGGCCATGGTGCACGTCAGCACCAGCTGCAATGCCTGCTTCCACACCACCGGCGCGCACTACCTGAATGCGGACACCACGGCCTTCATGCAGTGCCTCACGTCGGATCTGTTCGCCGACTTTCCCACGCTGCGCTTCGTCATTCCGCACGGCGGAGGCGCTGTGCCCTATCACTGGGGGCGCTTCCGCGGCTTGGCGCAGGAGATGAAAAAGCCGCTGCTCAAGGACCACCTGCTGAACAACATCTTCTTCGACACCTGCGTGTACCACCAGCCGGGCATCGACCTGCTGGCGCGCGTGATTCCGGCCGACAACATCCTGTTCGCGAGCGAAATGATCGGCGCGGTGCGCGGCATCGATCCGGAGACCGGTTTCTTCTACGACGACACGCGCCGCTACATCGACTCCACGCCGATGCTCGACGACGCCGCCAGGCACAAGGTGTTCGAAGCCAACGCACGCCGCGTTTATCCGCGCCTCGATCGCGCACTCACTGCCAAGGGGCTCTGAACATGACCGCATCCAGCACCATCCAGCAACTCGGCGTCGTTCACCGCAAGGTCACGCGCGCCGATCCGGCCGCGGTCGAAAAGCTCTCGCGCTTCGGCGTCTCCACGGTGCACGAGGCGCTCGGCCGGCTCGGGCTGATGCAGCCCCGCATCCGCCCCATTCATCCTGATGCGCACTTCTGCGGCCCCGCCGTTACCGTGCTGCTGCAGCCCGGCGACAACTGGATGCTGCATGTCGCAGCCGAGCAGATCCAGCCCGGCGACGTGGTGGTGGCGGCCTGCACCAGCGACAGCACCGACGGCTTCTTCGGCGACCTGCTCGCCACCTCGTTCCAGGCGCGCGGCTGCAAGGGCCTCGTGATCGACGGCGGCGTGCGCGACGTACGCGACCTCAACGCGATGAACTTCCCCGTGTTCAGCCGCGCCATTCATTCGAAGGGCACGATCAAGGCGACGCTCGGCTCGGTGAACGTGCCGGTGGTGTGCGCGGGCGCGCTGGTCTGTCCGGGCGACGTGGTGGTCGCAGATATCGACGGCGTGGTGGTGGTTCCGGCCGCGCGCGCACAGCAGGTGGCCGACGCGGCCGAAGCCCGAGAAGCCAACGAGACCGCCAAGCGCGAGCGCTTCGCGGCCGGCGAGCTCGGCCTGGACATGTACGCCATGCGCGAGCCGCTCGCCAAGGCGGGCTTGCGCTACGTCGACTGAACGCCGCAAGACGTCATGGCTCGCATCATCGGCGCCGTCGCGTGCTCGCACACACCCACCATCGGCTTCGCTTTCGACAAGAAGAAGCAGCAAGACCCCGTGTGGGCACCCATCTTCGAGGCCTTCGAGCCCGTGCAGCGCTGGCTGGCGGAGCGCCGGCCCGACGTGCTCTTCTTCATCTACAACGACCACGTCAGCTCGTTCTTCTTCGACCACTACTCGGCTTTTTCGCTCGGGGTGGGCGAGCGGCACGAGGTGGCCGACGAAGGCGGCGGCGCGCGCGACCTGCCCGCGCTGGCCGGGCATCCGGCGCTCGCGCAGCACATCGGCCGCTCTCTGGTGGCCGACGAGTTCGACATGTCCTTCTTCCAGGACCGGGCGCTCGACCATGGCGTGTTCTCGCCGATGTCGCTGTTGTGCCCCCACGAGCCGAGCTGGCCGATTCCGGTGGTGCCGCTGCAGGTGGGCGTGCTGCAGTCGCCCGTGCCCTCGGCGCGCCGCTGCTGGCGCCTCGGCCAGGCGTTGCGTCGCGCCATCGAGAGCTACCCGGAAGACCTGGACGTGGCCATCGTCGCCACCGGCGGTCTCTCGCACCAGGTGCACGGCGAGCGCGCGGGCTTCAACAACACCGCGTGGGATGCGCAGTTTCTCGACCTGATCGAGAACGACCCAGTGCGGCTCACCGAGATGACGCAAGCCGAGCTCGCCACGCTCGGCGGCATGGAGGGCGCCGAAGTGATCATGTGGCTGGTGATGCGCGGCGCGCTGTCGTCCAGCGTGCGCAAGACGCACCAGAGCTACTACCTGCCTTCGATGACCGGCATTGCGACGGCCATCTACGAGAACCTTGCGAGCCCGCCCGTGGCCGGCGAGGTGCAGAGGCACCGGCGCCACATGAATGAGCAGCTCGCGGGCATCGAGGCGCTCGACGGCTCCTATCCGTTCACGCTCGAGACCAGCGTGCGCGCCTACCGGCTCAACAAGTTCCTGCATGGCATGACGCGCCCGGACCATCGCGCACGCTTCCTCGCCGATGAGGAAGCGGCCTTTGAAGCAGCGGGCCTGACAGCACAGGAGCGCGCGCTGGTGCGCCGGCGCGATTGGCGCGGGCTCATTCACTACGGCGTGATCTTCTTCATGCTCGAGAAGCTGGGCGCTGTGCTCGGCGTTTCCAACCTGCACATCTATGCCGCCATGCGCGGCCAATCGCTGGAGGAATTCCAGCAGACACGCAACGCGCCCGGCGCGCTGTATTCGGTGGCCGGCAGGGATGCCGCGCCTCAAACCTGGGACGAGAAACCCTTTCCATCCACAAAGCAATGATGAAAAACCCAATTCGCCGCCACCTTCTGCGACTGGCGGCACTGATGGCGCTCGGCGTCTCGATCGGCGCGGCCGCCGCCGATGACTATCCCTCCAAGCCCGTGAAGATCCTGGTCGGCTACAGCGCCGGCGGTGCGGTCGATGCCATTGCCCGCTCGGTCGGCCAGCGGATGTCGGCCATCCTCGGGCAGCCCGTCATCGTCGAGAACAAGCCGGGCGCGGGCACCAACATCGCGGTGAAGGCGCTCATCGCGAGCCCGCCTGACGGCTACACGCTGCTGCTGGCCGCCAACGCATTGGCGGTGAACCCTTCGCTGTTCGAGCCCGCGCCCTACGACCTGGAGCGCGACGTCACGCCGGTCGCTTCGGTCGGACGCGTGCCCGTGGTGTTCACGGTTCGCGAGGGCGCGGCCATCAAGACACTGCCCGAGCTGGTGGCGGCGGCCAAGGCCAAGCCCGGCAGCGTCACCGTCGCGACGCCGGGCAACGGCTCCACACCGCACCTGGCGATGGAGCTGTTCCAGCACACCGCAGGCCTCTCGCTGCGCCATGTGCCCTACAAGGGCGGCGCGCAAGCCATCACCGACGTGCTCGGCGGACATGTGGACGTGGTGGCGGTCAATGCCCTGGAGGTACTGCCGCTGGTCAAGTCCGGAAAACTCAAGGTGCTCGCGGTCATGAGCACCGAGCGCGCCGCGGTTCTGCCGGGCGTACCGACGGTGGCCGAGTCGGGCTACGCGGGCTTCGAGTCGAGCGTCTGGTACGGCTTCGTTGCGCCCGCGAAACTGCCGCAGCCGGTGCTCGCGAAGCTGCATGGCGCGGTGCAGAAGGCGCTCGAATCGCCCGAAGTGCGCGACCAGCTCGCTGCCGCAGGTGGTGTTCCGCTGCCCGGGCCGACGGCGCAATTCGACAAGCTGCTCAAGACCGATGCGGCACGCTACGGCAAGCTGATTCGCGAAGCCAACATCAAGCCGGATTGACGGATGACAGCACCGCTTCAAGGCATCTGCTCGATGGCGACCCGCGGGTTGCTGGACGAGCTCGCCGCAGCCCATTCGCAGCGCACCGGGGTCCCGGTTTCCTTCCTCGCCGTCGGCGGCGTCGAAGCCGCCCGGCGCGTCTCCGCGGGCGAGTTGTTCGACGTGGTGGTGCTTGCCTCCGACGCCGTCGGCAAGCTGGTTGCCGCAGGCAGGCTCGATGCCACGGGCCAGGTCGGCCTGGTCCGCTCGGGTGTTGCCGCGGCCGTGCGCGCTGGCGCCGAGCGGCCCGACATTTCCACCGGCGATGCCGTGCGCAGCGCGGTGCTCGCCGCACCCCGCATCGCCTACTCGACCGGCCCGAGCGGCGTCGCGCTGATGGCCTTGTTCGAGCACTGGGGCATCGCCGACGCGGTTCGAAGCCGCCTGGTGCAGGCGCCGCCGGGCGTGCCGGTCGGCTCGCTGCTCGCTCAGGGCGAAGCGGTGCTGGGCTTCCAGCAATTGAGCGAGCTGATCGGCGTCGGGGGCATCGAATTGCTCGGCCCGCTGCCGCCGGAAATTCAGATCACTACCGTGTTCTCGGCCGCTCCGGCCATGGGCTGCACGCAGCCTCGAGCCGTGCGTGCGCTGCTCGAGTTCATGGCTTCGGCCGAGAGCGCGCCCCTCAAGCGCCGTCACGGCATGGAGCCCGCCTGAGCGAACGCCTATCCGGTGCTCAGGCGCCCTCCTCGTACCAGCGGTCTTTTCCGAGCATCACGCGGTGATGCCCGTGCCCCGCAGGCATCATCGGAAAGCAGTTCTCCTGCGGCGCCACCTGAACGTCGAGAAAGAAAGGGCCTGCGCTCTCCAGGCATTCGGCGAGCGCTGCCTCGAGTTCGGCCGGCTCCGACACCCGTCGCGCGCCCCAGCCGAAGGCCTTGGCCAGCGCCACGAAGTCGGGCAGCGCCTCGTTCCAGCTGTGGCTCAAGCGGTTGCCGTGGTTGAGCTCCTGCCACTGGCGCACCATGCCCATGTAGCCGTTGTTGCACAGCACCAGCTTCACCGGCGTGCGATGCTGCACCGCGGTTGAAAGCTCCTGGATGTTCATGAGCACCGAGGCATCGCCGCTCACGCAGACGGCAAGCGCCCCCGGGTGCGCAACCTGTGCACCGATGGCTGCCGGCAATCCGTAGCCCATGGTGCCCGCACCGCCGGAGGTGAGCCAGCGCCGCGGCCGCTCGAAGCGCAGGTATTGCGCAGCCCACATCTGGTGCTGGCCCACGTCGGTGGACACGATGGCGTCGCGCCCGCCGATGGCGTGCTGCAGCGACGCCATCAGCTGCTGCGGCAGGATCGCATTGCCGCGCGGCTCGAAGCCCAGGCAATCTTCCGCGCGCCAACGCTCGATGCGCTGCCACCAGGGCGCGAGCCGCTCGGGCGCCAAGCTGTCGGCAGGCAGCAGCACAAGCAGCGCCTCGACGATGGCACCGCAATCGCCCACCATCGGCACATCGACCTTCACCACCTTGTTGATGCTGCCCGGATCGATGTCGATGTGGATCTTGCGCGCGTGCGGGCAGAACTCGTCGAGCTTGCCGGTCACGCGGTCGTCGAAACGTGCGCCGACGCACACCACCAGGTCGGCCTCGTGCATCGCAAGGTTGGCTTCGAGCATGCCGTGCATGCCCAGCATGCCGATGAACTTCGGGTCCGACGCCGGGAAGGCGCCAAGCCCCATCAGCGTGAGCGTGCAGGGCGCATGCAGGCGATGCACCAGTTGCGCAAAAGCCTCGCACGCGGCCGGCCCCGAGTTGATCAAGCCGCCACCGCCGTAGAGCACCGGCCGGCGCGCCGTTGAAATCAGATCGGCCGCGCGCTGCAGCATGGCCCGCGGCGGCAGCGCCGCCCTGCCCGTGCGCAATGCCCGCAGCGGCTTGGGTGAGGCGCCGTGGCCCAAGCGCGCAAGTTGAATATCCTTCGGCACATCGAGCAGCACCGGCCCCGGCCGACCGGAGGCGGCGATCTCCAGCGCGCGCCGCACCAGTTGCGGCACATCGTCGGCCGCGCGCACCTGCTGGTTCCACTTGGTCACCGAACGAGACATGCCGAGCGCGTCGCTCTCCTGGAAGGCTTGCGTGCCGATCACCCCCGTCGCGACCTGCCCGCTGATGCACAGCAGCGGCACCGAATCGCTGATGGCATCGAGCAAGCCGCTGATGGTGTTGCCGACGCCCGGCCCCGAAGTGACGAGCACCACGCCCACGCGCCCCGTGGTGCGCGCATAGCCCTCGGCCGCATGCACCGCCGCCTGCTCGTGCCGCACCAGCACATGGCGCAGCCGCGGCTCACCATGGAGCGCGTCGTAAAGCGGCAGCGCAGCCCCGCCCGGGTAGCCGAAAAGCGTATCGACGCCGCATTCGACCAGCGTGTCGAGCAGGGCCTCGGCCCCGTTGCGCACGCCGGGCATCGGGCCGGGCTGGAGGGATGGAGAAGAAGTGGGGGGAAGGTCGAGCAGTCGCATGCCGTCGATTCTTCCGGTTCTGATGCAGAATTTGCTTCTTTCTTTTGGCCCTTTTGCCCCATTTCATGAAAACTCTTCGGAAAACAGCAGCCAATGAAGAAGGATCTTTCGACAAGACCGACATGGCCATCCTCCGCGTGCTGCTGCTCGACTCGCGCAAGACGCTGCAAGACATCGGCCACGAGGTGGGCCTGTCGCCCACCAGCTGCTGGACGCGCATCAAGAAGCTGGAAGCCCATGGCGTGATCAAGCGCTACACCATCGACGTCGATCCGGCCAAGCTCGGCTATCACGACTCGGTCATCGTCCAGGTCACGCTCGAGAGCCACACCGACGAAACCCTGTACGACTTCGGCCGCGTGCTTGCGACCATTCCGGAGATCCAGGAGGCGTACCTGGTGTCGGGCGACTACGACTACTACATCCGCATCGCGGTGCGCGACACGCGCGACTACGAGCGGCTGCTGCGCGAAAAGCTCTACAAGATTCCGGGCATCCGGCACAGCAAATCGCACTTCGTGCTGCGCGTGCTGAAGGAAACGAGCGTGCCCGTCATTTGACGGCGCCGAACGTCAAACCGGCGCGTAGGTCCCGGTGCCTCCTGGCCAAGGCGTCAGCACCTCGTATCCCTCGGGCGTCACGGCCACCATGTGTTCCCACTGGGCGGACAGGGACCTGTCCTTGGTCACGACGGTCCACCCGTCGGGCAATTGCCTGGTTTCGCGCTTGCCTGCGTTGAGCATCGGTTCGATGGTGAAGACCATTCCCGGCTCCAGCCTGAGACCTTCCCCGCGCTGCCCGTAGTGCAGCACCTGAAGTTCTTCGTGGTAGACCTGCCCGATGCCGTGCCCGCAGTATTCGCGCACCACGCTGAAATGTCCCCGGTGGGCGACCGACTGGATGGCGTGGCCGATGTCGCCCAGGGTCGCACCAGGCTTGACTTGCCGGATTCCGGCGCGCATGGCTTCGTACGTCGTCTCCACCAGGCGGCGAGCCAGCACACTGGGGGCGCCGACGAAGTACATGCGGCTGGTGTCGCCGAACCAGCCATCCTTGATGACGGCGACGTCGATGTTGACGATGTCGCCCTTCTTCAGAATCTTGTCAGGCGAAGGGATGCCGTGACAGACCACCTGGTTGACGGAGGTGAGGATGGTCTTCGGATACCCCAGGTACCCCACGTTGGCTGGAACGGCGCCCTGCACATTCACGATGTGGTCGTGGCAGATCTGGTCGAGCGTGTCGGTGCTCACCCCGGGCACGACATAGGGCTCGATCATGCCCAGAACCTCCGCGGCAAGCCTGCCAGCCCGCCGCGCCATCTCGATGTCCTCGGCGGACTTGATGGAAACGCCGCGAGCCATCAGTGTTTTCCGGTCGACGATGCGCGCGGCTTGCCAGTTTGAGGGGTGACAGCCGCGACGATGTCGAGGCCGCCCGCGAGTTCAGCTCGAATCAGCAGTTGGCAGATTTCCCGGTGGTCCAGCTCCGGATGCATCTCGGTCAGCATGCCGACGCGCATCCAGTGCTCCGCTTGCGCATTGATGGACCTGCTGAGCGCGTTCCCCGCCACTCGCAGGTTCTCGTGCATCAGGTCTGAAATTTTTACGATACCCATTGAAGGCCCTTATACGAAACGTGTATGGATTATATACGTTGCGTATCGCCTAGCGCTTTGCCGGGAGTATGAGCTCGACAAGGTCGAGGTCAGCCGTCTCCCGGCCGACTGGAGCCGCTTCAACCCGGAATATTCGGCTCCACCAACTGGGCCAGCGCGAGCAGCGATTCCTGCCAGCCCAGGTAGCACATTTCGACCGGGATCACGTCGGGGATGCCTTCCTGCACGACGGACATTTCGGTCCCACAGGACACCGGGGTCAGGGTCACGGTGGTCTTCATGGTGCCCGGCAGGTTCGGGTCGTCGAACGTCGCGTCGTACGCAATGCGCCGGCCGGGGACCAGCTCCAGGTACTTCCCGCCGAACGAGTGGCTGTGGCCGCTGCCGAAGTTGGTGAAGGACATGCGCCAGGCGCCGCCGACCACGGGCTCCATGCTGTGGACCTGGCCGGTAGACCCGAACGGCGGCAGCCAGCGCTCGAAAGCGCGGGGTTCGACGAAGGCACGGTAGAGCCGGTCGGGCGGGGTGCGCAGCACGCGGTGCAGACGGACGGTGTTGGTGGTCGCCATGGTGGTGTTCTCCTGAAGTGAAGGACCGGTACCGGGGCGACTGTAGCCGCTGTTGCGGGAGCGGCGTGGTGCGATGGTGCGCAGGCCGCGCTTGCGCTGGCTTCGCGGCGGTTGCGGGCGTAAGCTTTGTTCCCGGTCGGCCAGCCAAGGTGAGGCTCGCTCGCGAAGCGGCAACCGCTGGGCCGAATGGTGTGAAAGGACCGTCTATGTTGTCCGACTCGTCTGTAACGACCATGCTTCCAGTCAAGGACATGGACCGTGCGCGCGCCTTCTACGAGGGCTGCTTGGGCCTGAAACCCGGTGGCCTGCGGCCTGACGGGAAGTTTGTCTACAGGGTGGGCGGCAGCACGCTGTCGCTGTTCCCGAAACCGGAGGGAACCAAGGCCGACCACACGGCGATCAGCTTCGAAGTCGAGGACATTGCGGCCAGCGTGGAGACGTTGAAGAGCGCCGGCGTGGTGTTCGAGGACTACGACTTCCCCGAGCTGAAAACCGTCAACCATGTCTGCGTGCTGGGCTCGGAAAAGGCGGCCTGGTTCAAGGACACCGAAGGCAACTACCTCTGCATCCACGAGGACATGGCCCAGGCGTAGGGGCCGGCATCGTTCGAGGCGCTGCCTACCGACTCGCCTCCGATGGCACCTGCAGGCTCGCGGCTATCCGCTCCCGCAGCCACCGGTGCCCCGGGTCGCGATGGCGCCGCTCATGCCACAGCATGGCCATCTCATAGCCCGGCACCTCCAGCGGCGCTTCCACCACGCGCAGCCCCGGCGCGCCGCGCGCTAGCCGCTCGGGCAGCATCGCGACCATGTCGGTGCGGGCCAGCACCGACATCATGAAAAGGAAGTGCGGTACCGACAGCGCCACGCGCCGGGCGAGGCCCTTCTGCGCCAGCGCCTCGTCCGTCGGCCCGACGAAGCCGCCGCCGCCCGGCGACACCACCACGTGCTCCAGCGCGCAGAACTGCGCGAGCGTCGGCCGTCGCTTCAACCGTGGATGCCCGGCGCGCCCGGCCAGCACGTAGCGCTCGTGGAACAGCACCCGCCGGTGCAGCCCGGGCGGAGCCCCCACGCTGGTGTGGAAGAACAGGTCGATCTCCGCCTGCTCCAGCTGCCGCGCCATGCGCGACGGCACCGCCTCCACCACCGCAAGCCGGGTGTTCGGCGCTTCCGAGCGCAGCCCGGCGAGCGCCGGCAGCAGGATCGCCGATTCGGCATAGTCGGCCGCGGCCACGCGCCAGGTGGTGGTCGCCTGCGCGGGATTGAAAGGTTGGGTAGGCGCCACCGCGCGGCCCAATGACTCCAACGCTTCGCGCAACGGCTCGCACAGCTCGTCGGCACGCGCGGTGGGACGCATGCCGCGTTGCGCGGGCACCAGCAGCGGGTCGTTGAAAACCTCGCGCAGCTTGGCAAGCTGCACGCTCACCGAGGGCTGCGAGAGGTTCAGGCGCTCGGCCGCACGCGTCACATTGCGCTCGGCCAGGAGCACGTCGAGCGTGACCAGCAGGTTGAGGTCGATTCGGCTGAAATTGTTCATGGCAATGGCAAGAATTCGAACTATTCATTTCCAATATATCGCCATCTTCCGTAGCCTGCGTGCATGTTCTTCATCCCGCAGGCAACGCCCTCATGAAAATCCTCATCGTCCATGCCCACCCCGAAACCCGATCGCTCAACGGATCGCTGAAAGACTTCATGGTGGAGCACCTCACCCGCTCGGGTCACGACATACGCGTGTCCGATCTCTACGCCATGCAGTGGAAGGCGCCGCTGGCCGCCGACGACTTCTCCCATGTGGAGAGCGGCGCGCGCTTCGACCCCGTGCTGGATTCGCTGCGCGGGTTCGAAGACGGCACGCAGCACGAAGACATCACCGCCGAACAGGCCAAGCTGCTGTGGGCCGATGCGGTGATCTTCCAGTTTCCGCTCTGGTGGTACTCGATGCCCGCCATCCTCAAGGGCTGGGTCGAGCGCGTGTATGCCTACGGCTTTGCCTACGGCGTGGGCGAGCACTCGGACACGCACTGGGGCGACCGCTTCGGCCAGGGCACGCTGGCCGGCAAGCGCGCGATGCTGGTGGTGACCGCAGGCGGCTGGGCGCCGCACTACAGTCCGCGCGGCATCAACGGGCCGATGGACGACCTGCTCTTCCCCATTCACCACGGCATCCTCTACTACCCGGGCTTCGACGTGCTGCCGCCGTTCGTGGTGTACCGCACGGGCAAGGTCGACGAGACGGCTTACGCGCGGATCACCGGGGACCTCGGCCACAGGCTCGATGCGCTGTGGACGACGGCCCCGATTCCTTTCCGCGCGCAGAACGCCGGCGACTACGAAATTCCCGCCCTCACTCTGCGGCCCGAGATTGCGCCGCACCGCTCGGGGTTCGCGGCGCATGTGGCCGATTAGGGCAACGCCGGGTTTGCAGCTGCGTTCGAAATCGCCGCGTCGGCATCGGCGCGCAGCATGAAGCGCTTCGCCACCAGGTCGTTGGCGGCGGCCGTCACGGCCGCCACATAGCCGGCCTGGTCGGTGTAGCGCTCTTGCAGCGAGAGGCGCGGATCCGCACCGCGCTGCGCCGCCGTCTTCGCGAACGGAAAGTACGCGCCGAAGAGCCCCGCCAGATCGATGGTGCCCGGCTTGTTGGTGTAGTTCCAGCCGGTATTGGTGCCCAGAGGCACGGCCACGTCGAGGCTGCGTATGCCCGCGATGTCGTTGCCATCGGCGTCCACCTGCGGAACGAGCACGGCATAGTCGCGGCCGAGGTACGCCGGTGGCACTTGCGTGGCAATGCCGCTTTCATCCTGCGGCCGGTAGCTCGGTCCCCAGTCGAGCAGCGAATAGGTATTGACCAGACCCGTGTAAGTCGCGCCCGGAATGGCCGGGAACTTCACCTGCTGCGGCCGCACCAGCGTGGCGTCGGCGAGCTTCGGCACCTGGCTGTCGGGCGGCGTGGTGCCCTTGACGACCCATTCCTCGAGGTTCTGGTAGAGCGCGCGCACCACCGGCACCACGCCGGCGTTCGCGTTGGTGGCGTAGAGCGCCCCGGCGGTCGCACCCGGCAGCGAGGGAAGGCCCAGCAGGTGGTGGGTACTCGCGTAGTAGTAGATGCGCGCGTTGTCCGGCTGCAGCAGGTCGGCCGTGCCCCAGGCGTCCGTCAGCAGCGGCGAGCCCTGCAGCACATAGAACTCGGTTCCGCTGAAGCCGATGAAGAGCTTGGGGCAGGTGCCGCTTGCCTCGCAGCGCGACAGGATGCCGCCGCGGCGCTGCGCCACGTCGTCCACGTAGTCCTTCGAAAGGCCGCGCGTGCCGGCCTGGCCGAAGGCCGTGTGGTCGGTGCGCACACCACCGCCGCCACCGGGAATCGCGAAGCGCATGTTGATGTTGGTCTGCCGCGCCGCGATCTGCGCGAACACGCCGTCGAACACCTTCCGGCCGGCGCGGTCCTCGTTGAAGCCGAGGTGAACGAAGGTCTTCATGAAGTTGCCGCATTGCGACACGCCCGAGGCGATGGTGTTCCTGATGGCGGCAGCCACCGGGTTCGCGCTACCCGCCGCGTCGCTCGCCTCGCGATGGAAGAAGGCGATCATGTCGCGCACCGCCGCGAGCCCCAGGCCCATGACCTTCGGGTCCTTCGCGACATAGACCAGCTCGTACATGTAGGCCGGGTCCCATGGGCTCCTGAGGCACACGCTCGTCTCGTCGGGCGTGCCGGGGAACGGCGCGGCGGCGCTGCACTTGGCAAACTTCCAGTCGCTGGCAGGAATGAGCTGGCGCGCATCGGCTTCGTTGATGCGCCGCGTGAGCACGTAGCCGGGCTGCGTGTTGTCGAGGCTCGCGGTCGCGTAGGCCTGCATGGCGGCGTTGAACGGGCCACCGGGCAGCGGCAGCGAATCGTTGGTGGCCGCCGTGGGCAGCAGCTCGGCGCGGTAGGTGCCGGTGATGGTGCTGCCGTCCGCGTTCTTCGCCACGGGCACCTTGAGCGTGAGCTTGCCCGCCGTGGCCGGCACGTCGCCCTGCCATGCGGCCGTGAGGAACACGTAGCCGCGCGAGGCGAAATACGGGTCGAGGTTGACGATGTTGCCGCGGTTCGGTGCGTCGTAGCGCAGCACGCCGTTGGCCTTGCTCATGTCCTTGGGCTTGAAGAGCACGAAGTCGGAGCTGTACTCGACCTTGCCGTTGGCATTGAGCGGCGCGAGCGACAGGTCCTGGATGATGGCGTTGCGCGCGTCCTTCGGGTCGACCTCGCCGGTGAAGGTGCCGGTGATTTTTTCGTAGGCCCCCACGCCGCCGAAGGTGCCGGCAACGTCCTCGGTCTTGGAAATGGCGAGCTTGAACTTCGGTGCTTCAGAGGCCGCGGGCGGCGGTGTCGTTGCGGCCGGCGGCGGCAGCACGAAGCCACCGCCTCCACCACCGCTCCCGCCGCAGGCACTCAAAAAAAGGGCGGCCGAAGCCACCGTGGCAGCCAACAGGCTCCAGCGTTGCATGGTTTGTCTCCTTCGTTGTGGTGTCTGCGCGGTGCCGATCCCCGCTACGGCCGGCGCGCGACTACTCGGCTTCGATGCCGGCGGCCTTCACGATGCGGCCCCATTTCTGCGACTCGGCCGTCTGGAACTTGGCGAGCTCTTCGGGCGACGTGGTGAACACCTCGGTGCCGGTGGGTTCGTAGAAAGCTGTCTTTGCGGACTCGCTCTTCGCAGCCTTCACCAGCAGCTCGTTGAGCCGCTTGACCACGGCCGGCGGGGTCTTGGCGGGTGCGTAGGCCGCGAACCAGTAGCCCATTTCGTAGCCCTTCACGCCGGCTTCGGAAATGGTGGGCACGTCGGGTGCGAGCGGCGAACGCGCCGCGCTCGAAACGCCGAGCGCGCGCAGCTTGCCGCCCTTGATCTGCGGCAGGCCGGTGGCCGCATCGGTGATCATCATGTGGATCTGTCCGCCCAGCAGGTCGGTGACGGCCAGCGTGTTGCTCTTGTAGGGCACGTGCAGCAGCTTGATGTCGGCCATCTGCTGCAGCAGCTCGCCCGCCATGCGGCTCGACGAACTGCCGCTGCCGAAGCTGTACTTGCCCGGCTCCTTCTTCGCGAGCGCCACGAACTCGGCCACGCTCTTGGCGGGGAACGAGGGGTTCACCACCATGATCTGACCGCCCTTGCCCAGCGCAGCGACAGGCGAAAAATCTTTCACCGGGTCGTAAGGCAGCTTCTTGAACAGGTGCTCGTTGGCGGCGTGCGTGGTGTTGGTGGTGATGAGCACGGTGTAGCCGTCGGCTGCGGCCTTGGCCGCCTGCTGCGAGGCGATGAAGCCGCTGGCGCCGGCCTTGTTGTCGATGACGACGGGCTGCTTCGTTTCGGCCGTGATGCTGTTGCCCAGCGCACGTGCAATCTGGTCGGTGGCCGTACCGGCCGCAAAGGGCACGATGAAGGTGATGGGTTTTTCTGGAAAAGCCTGCTGCGCGTGGCCGAGCAGCGGCGCCAGGGCCAGCGCGGCGGCCGAGAGGGTCAGGGAACGTCGTTTCATTGTTTTGTCTCCGGATGGATGGGTAAGTGAAAAGGGAGGCTGCCGCTATGGCCCCGCCAGCAGCGGCACGAGTGCGCGCGGCACGCGGACGGGCATGTCCAGAAGCAGGAACGACAGCGCCTTGCCGTGCGCATCGAGGTTCAGCGCATCGTTGACACCGCCGTCGAGCACCGCGTCGAGCACGAAGTTCATCGCATGCAGCCGGGGCAGCAGGAAGCGCTGCACCCGTGCGGGTGCCCTTTGGCGGAATTGCGCCGACACGCTTTCGGGCGTGAGCTGTTCGGCCAGCAAGGGGTAGAGGTCCGCGTGCCAGGCAATCACGCTGATGTTGGAGCGGTCGCCCTTGTCGCCGGTGCGTCCATGGGCGGCGCGGTAGAGCGGTACTTCGATCATGTCTGTCGCCGTGTTCATGGTCATGCCAAGGCCTCCGCGCCGAGCAGTTCGAAGCGCACCGGCACCGCTTCGCGCGGCAGCAGGCAGGACAAGGTATTGAGCCGCGGCGTGAGCGCCGTGCGCACACCGCCGCCGCCCGCGGGTCCGCAGGTGTAGAGCGCCATGACTTCGCGCGCGAGGCGCTCGGCCTGCGCGCGCTCCGCGTGTGTGGCCGCCACGCGCAGGCGCACGTCGCGCAGGCCGGTGTCGGGCGTGTCCGCGAGCATGCGGCCGGCATCGTCGCCCAGGATGCTCAGCGCGCCGATCAGGTCCACGCGCAGTGCGAGCCCGTCGAGGCGCTTGCGCAGCACCTCGGCCGCAAGCCGCGCACGCGCCTCGGCGCGCGGCCCCGCGTAGGAAATTTCTCCTTCGGCGAGCCAGCCCCCTTCATGGCAGACGTTGACCTTGTAATGGCTCGGCCGCGCATGGCCGCGCACGCCCGAGAGCGCCACGCGATTCGCCACGTCCGGCTGCTGCTGCACCTCGGCTTCGGCAATGTCGGCCACCACGTCGGGCGTGAGGTAGGCGCTCGGGTCGTGCACCTCGTACAGCAGCTGCTCCTTCACGGTGGCTTCGCTCACGAGACCGCCGGTTCCGTCGGCCTTGCCGATGGTGCAGTGGCCGTCGGCATCGATCTCGGCGATCGGGAAGCCCACCGCATCGAGGCCCGGCACGTCCTTGTAGCCGGGGTCCGCGAAGTAGCCGCCGCATACCTGCGCGCCGCATTCGAGCAGATGGCCCGCCATGGTGGCGCGGCCCAAGCGGTTCCAATCGTCGGCGCGCCAGCCGAAGTGCGACATGGCGGGGCCGACGGTCAGCGAGGGGTCGGCCACGCGGCCGCACACCACGATCTGCGCGTCGGCGTCGAGTGCGGCGGCAATCGGCTCTGCGCCGATGTAGGCGTTGGCGCTGACGATGCGAAGGCCCTCCATCTGCGCACCGAGCGTTTCATGCAACAGCGGCCGGTATTCGGAGCCGGAGAGGTCGTCGCCCTCCACCACCGCAATGCGCGGCGCGTCGGCGCCGAGCTCGCGCGCCATGCGGGCGATGTGGAGGGCGGCGGCACGGGGGTTGGCAGCGCCGAAGTTGCTCACGATCCGGATGCCGTGCGCCAGGCAGCGCGCCAGCACCGGCCGCAGCATGGCGTCGAGCAAGGGCTCGTAACCCGCGTCGGGGTTGTCGCGGCGGCGCAGTTGCGCGAGTGCGAGCGTGCGTTCGGCCAGCGTTTCGAAGATCAGGAAAGCCCGCTGGTCCGCCAGGCCACCGGCGAGCCGCGCAATCAGCGTGTCGACCACCGGCTCCGCCGCATCGGTGCGGTCGCCGGAAAAGCCGGCCGCGCAGCCGATCAGCAGTGGGGGCAGTGCAATGGCGTTCATCGAGGCGGACTGTAGGCAGGCCGCCGTCATCCGTAAAATCGAAAATCCGGATCAATTGATCCGAACTTCAGATTAATCCGAATGCCTCACTGATCGATCCGGATGCCGATCTTGCGGATGATGGCGCCCCACTTGCGGCCCTCGCTGTCGATGAAGGACCTGAATTCGTCCACCGAGCCGCCACCCGCCACAAGGCCTTGCTGTGCGAGCAGTTCGCGCACGGCCGGCTCCCGCAGCACGGCGTTCACATCGGCATTGATGCGGCGAACCACCTCGGGCGGCGTGCCGCTCGCGGTGAACAAGCCGTTCCAGGCCAGCGCCTCGAAATCCGGATAGCCGGACTCGGCGACTGTCGGCAAGTCTTTCATCAGCTCGGAGCGCGTCAGGCTCGTGATCGCGAGCAGCTTGATGCGCTTGCCCTGAATGAGCGGCAGCAGCGCGGGCGCCACGGTGAACAGCGCCTGTGTATCGCCCGCGGCCACCGACAGTCCGGCCGGCGGCGAACCGGCATAAGGCACGTGCACCGCGTCGACGCCCGCAGTGCTGCGAAACAGCTCCATCGTGAGATGCGAGGAGCTTCCCGCCCCTACCGATGCGTAGCTGAACTGGTTGCCCTGCTTCTTCGCCCAGGCCACGAACTCCGGCAGCGTGTTGGCAGGATTGCCGGCCTGCACCGCCAGCACGTTGGGCTGCGACGTCGTGAGCACGATCGGCACCAGGTCGCGCACAGGTGCATACGGCATGCGGCTGTACATGTGCGGGCCGAAGGCGATGGGCCCGTTGAACCCGATGCCCAACGTGTAGCCGTCGTGCGGCGCCTTGGCCACCGCGTCCATACCGATCAGGCCGCCCGCGCCGGGCCTGGTCTCGATCACGATGGGCTGCTTCCACATCGTGCGCAGCCGGTCGGCGAGCGTACGAGCGATGAGGTCGAGCGAACTTCCCGGCGGCGCGGGGACGATCACGCGCACGGGCTTCGTGGGCCACTCCTGGGCCGAGGCGCCCACGCTCATCGCACCAGCGAGAAGGCATGCGGCAAGCTTGCTCCTGTTGTTCATTTTTCCGTTCTGGATTGACCCGACCGGCTACCTTAGCTCAGCCGTTGCTCCGCCGGCGCGCCCAACGAAAAAAGCCGGGCCTGCTTTCGCAGGACCGGCTTCTTGAAGCGGTCGTCCTTTCGGACGCGGCGATATGGCGATGTGGCGGCCAGCTGCAGCAATCACAGCGGCAATGCGTCGCCGCGCGCAGCAGCGTAGGCCTGGGCACGCACTGTCGCGCGGTCCACCGCTCCGGCCACCATCGGGGTCACGCCCGACGAAGCGCCTTCGGCATACGGGTCGGCATTGCGTGTGGCGACCACCGCTTCGGCGCGCACCGATTCACGGCTATTCAGAGCGACCGGCGCAGCAGTCGGGCCTGAATCGGCGCCGGTCGCGTAGGGATTGCCGACGCGCGCGGCAACCACGCCCCCGGCAGCCACGTCGGCGCGGCTTTCGGCGGAAGTCAGCGGGTGGACGCCTTCATAGTTTTCGGCATGGGCGGCGCCCGCAGCGGTCACCAGGGCCAATGCGGCGGCGGAGAAAAGTTTGGAAGGCTTGAAAAGCTTGGAAGAGGTCATTCGGAATTCCTTTGTTCAATGCGTTGAATTGAATGGGTTGGAGATGCTTCGGACTGCTTTTGCTTGTTGGGGCAGGCCCGTGAGATCAATTCTGCGACCGCATCTAAGTACAAACCCTTGGCGAACGGAATCCCGGTGATCGCGACGTGGAAAAACCCGCCGCCTTTGAAATGGCGAGCGAAAGCTGATAGTGCTCGGCAGTCCGCCTGCAGGTGCTGGTACATGTGCGCTGCGCGAACACCACACGGCACTTCACAGCGTGCAACAAGGCCGCTACATTCGGCGCTTCGACAAACAACCCAGACTGGAGGTAAGCGATGGAAGACACAGCTGTTCAACGCCCCGCTCCCGGTCGGTTTGTCGGTTCTTCAACGAGCTGCTGACGCGCTTTCCCCGGTTCCCTCTTAGCGCACGCCCTGAAGGGCACAGCCTGTTCGACTGAGCTTTGCGGCGATTCCTGCCGCAACAACAAACCGCCCGAGATTCAAACGCCGTCGGCGGCATGCCTTGCCGGCCGCGACCGTCCGTTTCAGAATCATCAAGGCCCACCATGCTTGAAACCCGTGCCGCCGACGTGCGGCATTTCGCGACTTCTGTTTTCGATCCTCAGCAGGCCTCCGCTGAAGAGTGGTCGAAGGTCCTTGCCTATTGGCGTCTTCGCAACGAGGAAGACTTTCCGGGTGAACCCTGGCCGACCGATGCCGACAACATGCAGAACGTGCGCCAGCACACGCCCTTGCACGTGGTGCATCGCATCCTGGCGCTGGACGGCCAGGGAGACATCGTCGGCAGCCTCAACATGAGCGTTCGCCGCGAAGGCACGCCCGGGTACCCGGCCCATGCGCCTTTCGTCGATGTGTGGGGCGGCGTACGCCGGTCCCACCGGCGGCAAGGCGTTGCCAGCACGTTGATGCGCACGCTTCTGACCTCGATGGAAGAGCGCGGCAAGACCACGGCGACCGTCAAGGCCTCCCTTCCCGAGGGACACGCGTTTCTCGCGGCCATCGGTGCGGCCGAGAAACACCGCAGCATCGAGAACCGCATGGCCTTCGCGGATCTCGATGGCGCCGCGCTGGCCCGCTGGCGGGCGGAGGCGCTCGCGGCCGGCCGCGGACTGCGCATGGAGATCCATGCGGGCCGCGTGCCTTTCGAGCGGCTTGCAACGCTGATGGCGCCGCTGTCCGCGCTGCTGGACGAAGTTCCCACCACCGCTCTCGAACGGCCGCCCATGCGCTTCGAGCTCGAGGACTTTCGCGCCTGGTATGCCGAGATCGACCGCCGCGGCGGCGAGCATTTCCTCGTGCTCCTGCTCGACGGCAACGAGGTGGCCGCGGTATGCGATGCAAGCTGGAACCAGCTGTACCCCGACCGCATGTTTCAACGGCTCACGGCCGTGGCTCGTCACTGGCGCGGCAAGGGTCTGGCCAAGGGCGTGAAGGCATTGATGCTGGAGCTGGTGCGCGAGCGCCACCCTGAGGTCACGATGGCCGTCACGCACAACGCCGAAGTCAACGCCCCCATGCTCTCCATCAACCGCCGGCTGGGCTTTGCGGCGCACAGGCATGATGCGGTCTACCAGATCGGCCCGGAGAGCCTGAGAGCCTTCCTCTCGACCCGCCCGCTGGCCACGAGGGAGCAACATCAATGAAAGCACCGCCACGACTGCAGTCGCTGGTCGACGAAGGCCTTATCGACACGGTGGTTCGCCAGCTGATGAGCGGCAAGGAAGCCATGGTTTACGTGGTGCGCTGCGGCGACGAAACGCGCTGCGCCAAGGTCTACAAGGAAGCCGACAAGCGCAGTTTCCGCCAGGCCGTCGACTACACGGAAAACCGCCGGGTGCGCAATTCGCGCGAGACGCGCGCGATGGCCAAGGGCACGCGCTTCGGGCGCCAGGTGACCGAGGCCATCTGGCAAAGCGCCGAAGTCGATGCGCTCTACCGGCTGGCGGCGGCCGGCGTGCGGGTGCCCGTGCCCTACAACTTCCTGGAAGGCGTGCTGCTGATGGAACTGGTGACCGACGCCAACGGCGATGCGGCGCCGCGGCTCAATGACGTGGCGTTTACGCCCGAGGAGGCGGTGCGGCACCACGCCAGCCTGTTGAAAGAGGTGGTGCGCATGCTGTGCGCGGGCGTGGTGCACGGCGACCTGTCGGAGTTCAACGTGCTGCTGGCGTCCGACGGACCGGTGGTCATCGACCTGCCCCAGGCGGTGGATGCGGCGGGCAACAACCACGCCAAGCGCATGCTGCTGCGCGATGTCGAGAACCTGCGCAACTTCTTCGGCCAGTTTGCACCCGAACTGCTGCGTACGCACTACGGCGACGAGATCTGGCACCTGTACGAGCGCGGCCTGCTGCGCGTCGAATCGGCGCTGACCGGCACGCACGCGCGCGACACGGGGCCGGTCGATCTGGGCAACGTGCTGCGCGAGGTGGACGACGCGCGCGAGGAAGAAGCGGCGCGGCGAGTGCGCATGCAGCTGCCGCGGCTGTAACGCCAGCGGTCAGGGACGCTCGTTCTTCAACTCGCGCAGTTGCTCCTCGGCATGTTCGAGTTCTGCCCGAAGCAGCCGGATGTCGTGCTCCAGCTTGTCAATGCGCACCGCACGGCTTTGAGAAGACGGAGCCCCCTGGCAGCGCGTGCGCAGCGCGGCCAGGGTCTCGGCGAGCTGCCGCCGGCGCAGCATCTGGCCCCTGGAGCGAGCCAGGTCCATGTCGCGCTCGAGCGCGGCTTCTTCGGCTTGGCAAGACGCCCCGTCCACCTGGTTCACCGGCTCCGCCGGTTGCGCAAACGCGGGCGTTGCCAAGCTCAGCGCAACAGTCAGCAACCAAGCTTTCACGCGCGGCTTCCCCAGCATTCTCGAGAGCTACCCAACCCATCGACATCCATTGCGACTCCCGTTGCGGTTGCGGGTACAAGCGCCCGCGCTGGGCGCATTCTGTCTCAGCTTGGAACGAGAGGCCTCACGCCAGTTCCTCCACCCGGAGCGCCGTCACCGCGCCCGCCACCGCTGGGTGCGCTTGCAGCGCGTGCAGGGCGAGGTCCATCTCGGCTTGCCGCACGGGCAGTGTCAGTACCAGCACTTGCGGGCTTGTGTCGGGTTGCCCGGCCGCGAGCGTCACCTGCTTAACAGGCAATTGCCGATCCGCAAACCAGCTCGCCACCGCTTCGATGCCGCTGCCGGTCTGCACGGGCACGCGCAGATAGTGCGGGGAAGACACGGCGGCACGGGGGAGCACCGGCAATGCATTCATCGCGTGCGCATGAAAGCCCAGGTGCGGCACGCGCTGCGTGATGCTGGTGCCATCAAGTCGCGCCACATCGACCAGGTCGGCGATGACCGCCGATGCCGTCTGCTCGGAGCCGGCGCCCGCGCCGTAGTACATCGTCACGCCGGCCGCATCGCCCTTGACCATGACGGCGTTCATCGACCCGTTCACATGTGCCATGAGGTGCGACGCGGGCACCAGCGCGGGCTGCACGCGCAGCTCCATGCCCTCTTCGCTTCGGCGTGCCATGCCCAGCAGCTTGATGCGGTAGCCCAGCTGCTCGGCGCAGGCCACGTCCATCCGCTGCAAGGCCGTGATGCCTTCCACCTGCACATCGGCGAAGCGCACCGGGGTACCGAACGCATTGGCGGCCAACAGCGTGAGCTTGTGCGCAGCATCGATGCCTTCGATGTCGAAGGCCGGATCGGCCTCGGCATAGCCCAGCGCCTGGGCCTGCGCGAGCGCGGCGGCAAAGTCCAGGCCTTCATCGCGCATCTTGCTCAGGATGAAATTGGTGGTGCCGTTGATGATGCCCGCCACCCATTCGATGCGGTTGGCCGCCAAGCCTTCGCGCAACGCCTTGACGATGGGGATGCTCACCGCCACCGCGCCCTCGTAGGCCACGGCCACGCCATGCTGACGGGCGGCGGCAAAGATCTCGGCGCCATGCACCGCCAGCAAGGCCTTGTTGGCCGTGACCACATGCTTGCCGTGTGCGATGGCGGCCAGCACCCATTCGCGCGCCGGGCCTGTGCCGCCGGCCACTTCCACCACCACGTCGACATCGGGGTGCGTGGCAACGCGCAGCGGGTCGTCGGTCAGCGGCACGCTCTTGCCCACGATGCCGGCGGCCCGCGCCAGGTTGCGCGCCGCGACCATCACGACCTCGATCGGCCGGCCCGCGCGGCCCGCGATCTCGGCCTGGTTGCGCGCCAGCACCCGGAACGTGCCCGAGCCGACGGTGCCGATGCCGATCATCCCCACGCGCAGAGCGCGCATGGCCGCAGGGCGGCTGGGCAGGGGTTCGAGTGACTGGACTGGATCGCGGTACATGGAAATCTCCGGATGAAAAAACAAAAACCCAGCTGCCAGAGCTGGGTTTCATTCATTCGGAGAAGAAGAGCGATACACCAGGTGGCTGCCGAAACGGCCACCTGCGCGTGCTCAGGTGGCCGCGGTGGTAATGGTGGTAATCATTCGTGCAACCAATGCCCCATTCACCCGCGCGAAGGCGGACGGCATCACGCCGGCCATGGAGGCGGCGCAGGCGGCGGTGGGAACGAAGAGATGGCACGACATGGAAGCGGCAGTGTACAGGAGCTTGCCGGGGTGTTCCGCAAAGGTTCCGGCACAAACCTCCCGCGCCACCCTGCGGAAATATAGAAGCAGGCCTACAGCGCACGGCTGGCCAAAGGCCTAGTGTGGCTGTAAAAGAACTGCATCACCCACCCAAGAGGCAGCATCATGAAGAATTTCGTCCTCGAACCCCACATGCGAGCGACCTTCGGCGGCGCCTTCTATCCATCGGGCTACTCGATGGTGATGTTTCCGAGCGCGGAAGACGCCAACCGCATCGGCCACCTACTGATCGACAAGGGCGTGAGCGGCGACGAGATCTACCTGATTCCGTCCCAAACGGTGCTCGACGAGATCACGCCGACGGTCAAGGAGTCCGACGACCCGCTGCCCTCCGCCGGAACCGACGCCGCAACCGTGCGCGCCTACACCAAGCTGGCGCGCGAAGGCCACACCGGATTGCTGGTGAAAACCAAGAACGAAGAGGCAGCCAGCCGCCTGATGGAAGTGGTGCGCACCGTGCCGTATTCCATCGCCCAGCGCTATCGCACGCTGGTCATCGAAGACCTTTGAGGCGGCCTTCGCCGATCGCGGCTCAGGCCGCAGCCACGGTCCGGCGCACCACGTCACGCGCCATGGCCTGCGCCAGTTCATGTTCGCCCAGAAAGACGGTTGCGGCTGTCTCCTGCATCAGCAGCCGGGCTTCGTCTTCGTTGTGGCTGCGAATCACGGTTTCGATGGCCGGGTTGAGCGTGTAGGCAGTGGCCATCATCTGGCGCACGTTCATGGCGTCGGGCACCGCAATCACGAGCACGCGGGCGCGGGCGATGTGCGCCTGAACCAGAACAGCCGGGTCGGCCGCATCGCCCCACACGGCTGCAACACCGGCTTCGCGCAGCTTCTCCACCAGTTCGCGGTTCTGCTCTGCCACCACGTAGGGAATGTCGTTCGCCTCCAGTTCGGACGCAATGCGGCGCCCGACGCGGCCGTAGCCCACCAGAACGACCTGCCGGGACAGGTATTTCGCCTCGGTGGTAATCGGCAACTCGGCCAGCGGATGGTCGCGCGATTCCAGCCCCCGCGCCAACGGAGAGCGGGCGTGCAGCCATCGTTGCAATGGCGCAATCAGGCTGAACCACAACGGGTTGGTGGCAATCGAAATCAGTGCGCCGGCCAGGATCAGGCTTTGCCCCTCCACCGGCAGCAGCCCGAGCGACACGCCGAGCCCCGCAAGAATGAACGAGAACTCCCCGATCTGCGCAAGGCTCGCGCTCACGGTGAGCGCGGTGCCCAGCGGGTAGCGAAACGCCAGCACCAGCGCGCAGGCGGCCAGCGATTTGCCCAGCACGATCACGCCCACCACGGCCAGCACCTGCAGCGGACGCTCGATGATCACAGACGGGTCGAAGAGCATGCCCACGGAGACGAAGAACAGCACCGCGAAGGCGTCACGCAGCGGCAGCGACTCCTGCGCCGCGCGGTGGCTGAACTCCGACTCGCGCATCACCATGCCCGCGAAGAACGCACCGAGGGCGAACGACACGCCGAACAGCGCCGCCGAGGCGAAGGCGATGCTGACCGCGGCCGCGATCACGCACAGCGTGAACAGTTCGCGCGAGCCGGTCCGCGTGACCTGCCAGAGAATCCACGGGAAGGCCCGCCGCCCTACCACCAGCATCAACGCCACGAAGCCGCCGACCTGCAACAGCGTGAGCCCGAGCGTTTGCCACAGGGGGTCCGCAGAAGCGGCCGCACCGCCCGCGCGGCCGCCCAGGACACCGGCGAGCGGCGGCATCAGCACCAGTACGAGCACCATGGCAAGGTCTTCGACCACCAGCCAGCCGACCGCGATGCGGCCCGTGAACGTATCGAGAATGCCCAGGGTTTCGAGTGCGCGCAGCAGCACGACCGTGCTGGCCACCGACAGCGCCAGGCCGAAAACCAGGGCCTCGCCCCACGACCAGTCCCACCAGAGTGCCAGCGCGCCGCCGAGCAGCGTGGCCACGGCGATCTGCGCCAGCGCGCCGGGCAATGCGATCTTGCGCACCGCGAGCAGATCGTCGAGCGAAAAATGCAGGCCCACGCCGAACATCAGCAGCATCACGCCGATTTCAGCCAGTTGCGAGGCAATGCCCGCATCGGCCACGAAACCCGGCGTGAAGGGCCCGATGATCACGCCCGCCAGCAGGTAACCCACCAAGGCCGGCAGCCGCAAGCGCAGCGCCAGAAAACCGAATACGAGCGCCAGTCCCAAGCCGGCGGCAATGGTGTTGATCAGGGAAACGCTGTGGGGCATCGTTCCATTCTGCAGGAACGATGCCTGTCCTTCGACATTACCCGGCCATCAGTCGCGCATCAGTCGGCCATCAATCCGCCATCTTGCTGACGCGGGCGCCTTCGAGCACTTCCGGCTCCTGGGCCTCGACCCAGTTCTCGTTGTTGAGCCCGGCCTGCAGCCTGGCTTCGTCGAGTTCGTTGGTCCACTTGGCCACCACGATGGTGGCCACGCCGTTGCCGATCAGGTTGGTCAGCGCGCGCGCCTCCGACATGAAGCGGTCGATGCCCAGGATGAGCGCGAGCCCCGCCACCGGCACATGGCCGACCGCCGACAGCGTGGCCGCCAGCACGATGAAGCCGCTGCCGGTGACACCCGCCGCGCCCTTCGACGTGAGCAGCAGCACAGCGAGCAGCGTGATCTCCTGGGTCAGCGTCATCGGCGTGTTGGTGGCTTGCGCGATGAACACGGCCGCCATTGTCAGGTAGATGGAAGTACCGTCGAGGTTGAACGAGTAGCCGGTGGGAATCACCAGGCCCACGCAGGCCTTGTTGGCGCCCAGGTTCTCCATCTTCTCCATCATGCGCGGCAGCACCGATTCGGACGATGACGTGCCCAGCACGATCAGCAGTTCTTCCTTGATGTACTTGATGAACTTCCAGATGCTGAAGCCGTGAAAGCGCGCAATGAGCCCGAGCACCACGAAGATGAACAGCAGGCAGGTCAGGTAGAACGTGCCCATCAGCTTGCCGAGCGAGAACAGGCTGCCCAGCCCGTACTTGCCGATGGTGAAGGCCATGGCGCCGAACGCACCGATGGGCGCCAGCTTCATGATGTAGCCGACAATCACGAAGAGCACGTGCGAGCCCTTCTCGATCACGTCGAACACCAGCGTGCCGCGCCCGCCGAAGCGGTGCAGCGCAAAGCCGAACAGCACCGCGATCAGCAGCACCTGCAGGATCTCGCCCTTGGCGAAGGCATCGACCACCGTGCTGGGGATGACGTTGAGCAGAAAGTCGACCGTGCCGGTCATCTTGCCGGGGCCGGTGAAGGAGGCAATCGACTTGGTGTCGAGCGTGGCCGGGTCGATGTTCATGCCCGCGCCGGGCTTCAGGGCGTTGACCAGCAGCAGCCCGACCACGAGCGCAATGGTGCTCACGATCTCGAAGTACAGGAGCGCCAGGCCGCCGGTCTTCCCGACCTTCTTCATGTCTTCCATGCCGGCGATGCCGACCACCACCGTGCAGAAGATGATCGGCGCGATGATCATCTTGATGAGCTTGATGAAGCCGTCGCCCAATGGCTTCATTGCCTCGCCGATCGCGGGGTAGAAATGGCCGAGCAGCACGCCGATGACCACGGCCGTGATCACCTGAACGTAGAGGGAGCGGTAAAGAGGGAGCTTTTTGGTGGGTGCGATTGTTGTGTCTGCCATGTCGTGCCTCCAGGGGGTGGGAAACTGTAGGGCCGTTTTCGCCGCTTTCCATTCGTAAAAGCCACATCGCGCAAATGAAAAAACCCGCCGGAGCGGGTCTTTCGATCAGGTGCCGGTCAGCATGATCAGTGCATGTGAAGTCCGCCGTTGACCGAGAAATCGGCCCCGGTGGAATAACCCCCTTCGTCCGTGGCCAGCCACGAGATGATGGAAGCAATTTCGCTCGGCTCGCCCAGGCGCTTGACGGGGATGGTGGCAATGATCTTGTCGAGCACCTCCTGGCGGATGGCCTTCACCATGTCGGTGCCGATGTAGCCCGGGCTCACGGTGTTGACGGTCACGCCCTTGTTCGCGAGCTCTTGCGCCAGCGCCATCGTGAAGCCGTGCATGCCGGCCTTGGCCGCCGAGTAGTTGGTCTGCCCCGCCTGGCCCTTGGCGCCGTTCACCGAGCTGATGTTGATGATGCGGCCCCAACCCTTCTCCACCATGTCGCCCACCACCTGCTTGGTGACGTTGAACATGCTGTTGAGGTTGGTCTCGATCACCGCGCTCCAGTCTTCCGGCGTCATCTTCAGGAACATGCGGTCCCGCGTGATGCCGGCGTTGTTGACGAGCACGTCGATGGGGCCGTGCGCCGCCTTGGCGGCGGAAAACGCCTCGACCGTGGACTGCCAGTCGCCGACATTGCCGACCGACGCGTGAAACTCGAAGCCCTCGGCCTTCTGCTCGGCCAGCCACTTGGCATGGTCGCGCGTGGGACCGCAGCCTGCGACGACAGTGAAGCCGTCCTTGTGCAGGCGCTGGCAGATGGCAGTTCCGATGCCACCCATGCCTCCGGTGACATATGCAACTTTCTTGCTCATGAAATTTTCCTTGATGTGTGCGAAGCAAAAGCCTGAACGGCCGCCTTCACTCTAGCGAGTTTCAAGCCATGGTTCTCTGAGGAAAACACTGAGCCAAGCTTGCAACCAGCTGTCATGGCGCGGCCAATATGCAACCATATGCGCAAGTCTGTACCTTCTTGCACATTCCGCGGCACTCAAGGAGTTCGAAAGTATGAATTTCGGAATCATCATCTTTCCCGAGGTCGAGGAACTCGATTTCGTCGGCCCCTGGGAAATGCTCACCATGTGGAGCAAGCTCGCCGCCGGCCCCGACAACTGCCTGATCGTTGCCGAGACGCGCGCCCCTGTTGTCTGCGCCAAGGGCCTTTCGATCAATCCGCATGTGTCTTTCGACGACTGCCCGCCGCTCGACTACCTGCTCGTGCCGGGCGGCATGGGCACGCGCCGCGAGGTCGACAACCCCGGGATGATGCGGTTTCTGGCGGCGCAGGCACCCGGCTGCGAGGCGCTGCTGTCGGTGTGCACCGGGGCCTTCGTGCTCCACGCCGCCGGGCTGCTCTCCGGCAAGACTGCCACCACGCACTGGGGTTCCCTCGATCGGCTGCGCGCCCTGGGCGACGTCGACGTGGTCGAACAGCGATTCGTGCAGGACGGCAATGTGTGGACCTCGGCGGGCGTCTCGGCCGGCACCGACCTGATGCTCGCCTTCATCGCCCACACCGCCGGCGAGGAAGCCGCGGCCCGGGTGCAGCTGCAGGCCGAGTACTACCCGGCCGACACGGTCTACGGCAGCACGGCGAGCCACGACCGAGCTCCGGCCTATGTGCGGCGGCCGGGCAGCCCGATCGGACGCCTCTAGCGCGTCGCTGACCGCAGCTTCCGCCTGAAGCTTCGAAGCCAGCGAGTGCCGAAGTCGAACCCACGACAGACCCCGCTGGCAACCAGCCCGGTGACGACCAGCATCGCCGCGGTGTGAACGCCGACCGCCGCGAGCGCCAGCAGCAACGAACCCGATGCGGAGATTTCCCGGGCCGAGGTGTCGCCCATGCACAGCGGGATCAGCGCCGGCACCAGCATCAACCCGGCGCCGTGCGCGGTGGCCATCATGAAGGACCAGAGCGCGAGCCCGGTATGCCCCGCTGGAGCGCGCGCCGCCTTGGGCGTGCGGTCCGACAGGTGCAGCGCCGCAAAGACGACCACCAGCCCGCCGGCCGCGGCTTGCAGCGCCACGCGATCCATCGAGAGGCCGAACGCCATCGCGGCGGCCACCAGCGCGACCGATGCGGCATGCCCGACCGCAATCGGCAGCAAGGCCCGCAGTGCCTGCGCCCGATCGTGCGAATGCACGCCCCAGGCCGCGGCCCACATCCAGCCGGTGGCGGGGTTCAGCCCGTGAAGGGCGCCGACGCCCGCCACCACCAGCCATGGCCAGAGGGTTTCCACGATGTGCTTGCGAGTTCCGTCCGCGCGCCGTCGTTCAGCTGGACTCGTGGCAGCACGAATGGGCCGCCGGTTTGACAGCCGGTGCCGGTTCATAGCGGTCGTGGTGGCGCACCCAGTCCATGGTGTAGGCCGCGTTGTGTTCGTCCCGGCCCTTGGGGGTGAGATCGAGCAGGTTGTACGTGCCCATCATCACCTCGACGCCGCGCTCGTAGGTCGAGTAGGTGTGGAAGACCTCGCCCGCATCGTCCTTGTAGAACACGCTGATGCCGGGTGCTTCCTCCGCGGGGAACGGCCGCACGCTGTAGTTGTAATAGACCTGGCCCTTGCCCTCGGCCCACTCCTGCGACTTGAAGCTCACGCCGAAGTCGTAGTTGAAATCGCTGCCGTGCGCCGACACCCACTTGAACTGCCAGCCCATGCGCTGGCGAAAGCGCTCGATCTCGGCCAGGGGCGCGCGGGAGACGACCAGCAGCGTGACGTCGCGGTGCTCCAGGTGCACCTGCATGCCGCCGATGTGGTCGGCCATGTAGGAGCAGCTCGGGCAGCCCTGCTCCCAGTCGGGGCCGAGCATGAAGTGCTGCACCAGCAGCTGGCGCCGGCCTTCGAACAGGTCGGCGAGGGCGCGCGGGCCTTCGGGGGTGTCGAAGGTGTAGTTCTTCTCGACGCGCGTCCAGGGCAGTGCGCGGCGCTCCTGGGCAATCTGGTCGCGCAGGTGCGTCAGTTCCTTTTCGCGGGCCAGCAGCGCCTTGCGCTCGGCAAGCCATCTGTCTTTCGTCACGACGGGATGGTTGTCGGTCCGGGTCTCGGCAATCGTTGTGTTCATGATGATCTGCTCCTTGGTCAAGGAATCGTTTAGACGTTTAGAAGAGGGATGCGGTCAGGACCTGGCGGTGGCCCTGGGGCGCCGCACGGCGCGGACTTTTCCGCTGTCTCCGCCGCCGCAATAGAAAAGGTCTGCGCCATCGGATTCGAGCCCGCTGACGCCGGCGCCGCGCGGCATCTCCAGCCGCGCGAGCACGACGCCGTTGGCCGGGTCGATGCGGCGAAGTTCGCTCTCGTCGCCCTCCCAGGTGCCGTGCCACAGCTCGCCGTCGACCCAGGTCACCCCGGTGACGAAGCGGTTGGACTCGATGGTGCGCAAGACAGCACCGGTCGCGGGGTCGATCTGGCGGATCTTGCGGTCGCGGTACTGCCCTACCCACAGGCTGCCTTCGGCCCAGGTCAGCCCCGAGTCGCTGCCGCCGCCGGGCGCGGGAATCGATGCCAGCACCGTGCCCGTGACGGGATCGATCTTGTCGATGCGCGCCTCGGCGATCTGATAGAGGTGGGTGCCGTCGAAGGCGGTGCCGGCGTCGCCGGCGCAGGCCAGCGTGCGCGCGGTCTCGCCGCTCTCGGGATCGAACGCGACCAGGCTGGCGCCCGTGGCGGCCCAGACGCGCTGGCCGTCATAGGTCACGCCGGCCACGCTTGCGCCGCCGGCGAACGGGCCGTACTCGCGAACGATTTCGGCCGCACGTGCCGCGACCTCGGTCTTGTCCTTGCTTGTCTTGCTGCTGCTCATCGCTGCTCCTTGTGTGCACCCCGGATCGGGGCCTTGGAGCAACTCTATTCAATCGGCAGCGCAGCGGGGAGTAACAAGATCGTCGTGAATCCGGTCAGCGGCGGCGCAAGCCAGCGCTGCGCCCGCGCCCGCCCGAGCGAGCGCACCCGCTCCTCGGCCTCGAGTTCGGCGAGCGCGCGCTGCACGGTGCGTTGGCTGGCGTTCAGGGCCAGCGCCAGCGCCGAGGTCGACCAGGCCGCCCCGTCGGAAAGCAGCGCCAGCACCGACGCCTGGTCACCGTCGATGGGCGGCGCCAGCACGACGACCTCGCGGTCGCCCTGCGCCTTGAGAACGAAACCGCGCGCGGTGGCCTCGATACCCGCCAGCGGTGCGACGAGCGCCCGCAGACGGCCGATCTCGACCCGCAGGCGCGCGCGAAGCGTCTCATCAGGGTGGCGGGTGTTGAACGCGTAGGCAATCAGGCTTTCGCGATCAACGTCGCCGGGCCACGCCTCGGCCAGCGCACGCGCCAGCGCGAACAGCACCGGGCGGCGCGCCAGCGGCCGCCATGCGTCGCCCGCGCCCACCCCGCGGCGGCAGGCATCGACCACCAGCGCGTCCGAGGCCAGAAGCGCCGCGACCTCGTCGAGGCGCAGCGTCTGCTCGGCGCCGGCTGAGAGGCGCCTTGCGGCGGGACGGTCGAGCGCAGCGCGCGCCTCCGCCACCTCGGCCAGGAGCGCCGGCACGCGCGCACGCTCGGCCGCCTCGTGCGCCCGGGCAAGCGCCGCCTGCGCCGGGCCGGTGCGCAGCGAGCGCAGCGCCAGCTCGGCCGCGATCAGCTCCGCCACCGCCGCCAGCGACGGCGGCAGGCCGCGCGCATCGAGCAGCGCCAGCGCGGCCGCGGCCTCGTCGAGCCGGCCGAGCAGCAAGAGCTTGCGCGCCGCGATCAGCCGCGCCTGCAGTGCGTTGCCGTGATCGGCGTGCGCCTCGAGCGTGTCCGCCGCAGCCGCAAGAGCGCGCGGCGTGCCGCCGAGATCGCGCATGGCCAGCGCCACCTCGGCCTCGGCCACCACGCAGCGGGCCCGCGCCAGTTCTTCGTAAGCGCCGAAGCCGCGCGCCGCGCGCCGCAGCAGCTCGCGTGCGCGCGGGTGCTCGCCCAGCTGCGCCATGGCGATGCCGCGCAGTGCCAGGGCCGGCGGGTCGTCGCGCAGCGCGACCCGCTTGAGGGCGCCGAGCGCATCGCCAGCGGCAAGGGCGCGGGCGGAGGCGGCAATCAGGGAATCCATGGCGACAGATTAACCGGCCGGGACGGCATGGCCCGAGAAGCTTGCCCGCCGCCGATCTTCTCCAGAGTCGCTCCCGGCTTCCTGTTCCTTGTCGTTAGTTCTATTTCCTCCTTTGGAGTTGTACAGTGCAACCATATTGAAAAAGGATGCCAAGTCTTGAAACCATCCCACGCACAAGCCGAGTTGAAATTTCCCAGGCCACTGGTCACCGTCGACGTGGTCATCTTCACCGTGCTGGAAGACGCGCTGAAGGTCGTTCTGGTGCGCCGCCCGAGCGATGCCGACGATCCCTTTCCGGGACGTTGGGCTTTGCCCGGAGGGTTCATCGATGTCAACAAGGACACCAGCCTGCTCGGCTGCGCCTTGCGCAAGCTGCGGGAAAAAACCGGTGTGTCCGCACCGTACCTGGAGCAATTGGGCAGCTGGGGCGATGCCGCGCGCGACCCCCGGGGCTGGTCGACCACCCATGCGTTCTTCGCGCTCATGCCCAGCCAGGATCTCGTGCTCGAAAAAGGAGCGAATGCCGCGCAAGTCGAATGGATAGATGCCGCCGCAGCGAGCCGCAAGCGCCTGGCTTTCGATCACGCCGAGATCGTCGAAGCTGCCCTCGCACGCCTGCGCAGCAAGGTCGAATACACCTCGCTGCCCGCGTTTCTCCTGAACGAACCCTTCACGCTGCCGCAGTTGCAGCACACCTACGAGGTGGTACTGGGCCGCCCGGTCGACAAGAGCGCCTTTCGCAAGCGGATGCTCGACGCCGGTTTCATGGAAGAAGCCGGCACCGTCGAAGGCACCTTCGGCCGGCCGGCCATGGGCTACCGCCTGCGCGACCGGTCCCAGGCCGCCCTGTTCCCCCGCACGTTCAGCCCGCGCGACTCTGCGGAGCCCGGCGCTTGACTTTTCTAGACTAAGTTGTACTATGCAACCCATATTAGTTGCACAATACAACTCTCACCGAGAGCACCATGAAGCAGAACATCCATCTTCTTCTGATCGATCCGCAGAACGACTTCTGCGACCTTCCGGCCGGCTGGCTTCCGGCTGATCGATCCACCGGCGCGCAATTGCAGCCGGCATTGCCGGTGGCCGGTGCCCACGCTGACATGCTGCGGTTGGCCCAGCTCATCCGCGAAGGCGCGCAAGGCATCGGCGGCATCACGGTCACATTGGATTCGCACCACAGGTTCGACATCGCGCACCCTACGTTCTGGCAGACGCGCGACGGCACCGGTGTGCCGCCTTTCACTTCGATCACCGCGGCGCAGGTCAATGCCGGCGACTACCGCCCGCGCGACCCTGCTGCCCTGCCCCGGGCGCTGGCCTACATCCACGAGCTCGAGCGCCGGGGGCGCTACACGCTGATGGTGTGGCCGGTGCATTGCGAGATCGGCAGCTGGGGCCATAACGTGCATGCGGCCGTCAAGGCCGCCTACAACGCCTGGGAGGACCAGCAACTGCGCGTGGTGGAAAAGGTCGGCAAGGGCAGCAACCCCTGGACCGAGCACTACAGCGCGATTCAGGCCGAAGTGCCGGATGCGGACGACCCCGCCACCCTGCTCAACATGCGGTTGGTGGAGTCGCTCGACCGGGCCGACCTGATCGTGATCGCGGGCGAAGCCAGCAGCCATTGCGTGAAGGCCACCACCGAGCACATTGCCGCCAACCTGCCCTCCGGCAAGCCCGCCAAGCTGGTGCTGGTTACCGACTGCATGAGCCCGGTAGGCGGCTTCGAGGCGCAGCACCAGGCGTTCTTGCAAGACATGGGGAACCGCGGCGCCCAGCTTCTCACCAGTGCCGAAGTACTTTCCCTGCTGGCCGCCAACACCTGACCCAACACCCGACCGAGAAAACGGCGAAGGACCCATACCATGCAACCCATCATCCGCAGCCTGCTGGACACCGACCTGTACAAGTTCACGATGTGGCAGGCGATGCTGCACAGCCATCCGCAGACGCAGGCCGAGTACACCTTCGTCTGCCGCAACCAGCCAGCCTATCCGCTCGCCGAGCTGCTTTCGGACGTCAACCAGCAGCTCGACCACCTCTGCACGCTGCGCTTTGCGCCCGATGAGCTCGCCTACCTGGGCAGCCTGCGCTACATCAAGAGCGACTTCGTCGACTTCCTGCGCATCTTCAGCTTTCAGCGCGAGTTCATCTCGGCCGCGGTCGAAGGCGATGCGCTGCGCATCCGGGCGGTCGGGCCGCAAGTCCACACCATGGCTTTCGAGATCTTCGTGCTCGCGATGGTCAATGAGCTGTATTTCCGCCGCTTCGACGCGGACGCCGCGTTGGCCGAGGGCCGCAAGCGCCTGCAGGCCAAGATCGACCTGCTGCGCAACTTCGCGAAGGAGTCGGCGGCCCGGCATCCGTTCGAGTTCTTCGACTTCGGCGTACGCCGCCGCTTTTCGCGCGACTGGCAGCGCGAGGTGGTCGGCACGCTCAAGCGCGAAGTGCCCATGTACTTCAAGGGCACCTCCAACGTGCTGCTGGCGAAGGAGCTGGACCTGGTGCCCATCGGCACCATGGCCCACGAATACCTGCAGACCTACCAGGCGCTGGGCGTGCGGCTGCGCGATTTCCAGAACGCGGCGCTCGAAGGCTGGGTGCAGGAGTACCGCGGCGACCTCGGCGTGGCGCTGACCGACGTGGTTGGCATGGACGCCTTCCTGGCCGACTTCGACCTGTACTTCGCCAAGCTGTTCGACGGCCTCCGGCACGACTCGGGAGACCCTGTCGCCTGGGGCGAAAAGGCGCTGGCGCACTACACCCGGCTGCGCATCGATGCGCACACCAAGCGCCTGGTGTTCTCCGACGGGCTCGACCTGCAGACCGCCATCCGGCTGTACCGCACCTTCGCCGATCGCACCCAGACCGGCTTTGGCATCGGCACCAACCTGACCAACGACGTCGGCCTCACGCCGCTGAACATCGTGATGAAGCTCACCGGCTGCAACGGACAACCGGTCGCAAAGCTGTCCGACAGCCCCGGCAAGACGCTGTGCGAAGACCAGACCTTCCTGGCCTATCTGCGTCAGGTCTTTCACATCGAAGGTTGAGCGCCATGCTCCGAATCACTGCCGCCCAACTCAACTACACCATCGGTGACCTGCACGGCAATGCTGCGCGGATGATCGAGGCTGCACGCAAGGCCTCGGCCGACGAGGCCGACCTGGTCGTGTTTTCCGAGATGTCGCTCACGGCCTACTACCCGGCCGACCTGCTGGAGGAAGAAGACTTCATGGCCCGCGTAGAGGCCGCCTTCCAGGAGCTGCTCTCGGTCTCCCGCCAGATGCCGGCGCTGCACTGGGCCGTGGGGTTGCCGGCGCGGCACGAAGGCGCAGGCAAGAAGCTTCGCAACGTGCTGCGCGTCATCCGCGGAGGCGAGGTGCTGCTCGAATACGCCAAGCAGCTATTGCCGACCTACAACATCTTCGATGAGCGCCGCCACTTCGAACCTGGGCCCGACGTGGCCCGCGTGCTTCGCATTCGCGACATTCAGGTGGGATTGTTGATCTGCGAGGACGGCTGGAACGACGGGGGCCAGGACTACCTCGTGAATCCGTTCGACCGCATGCGCGATGCGGCGCCCGATCTGGTGGTGTCCATCAACGCGAGTCCGTCGAACATCGGCAAGCGCGAGCAACGGCACCAGATCTTCGGCACGGCCAGCCGCCGGAATGGGCTGCCGATTCTCTACGTCAACCAGGTCGGGGGCCATGACCAGTTGGTGTACGACGGCGCGTCGTTTGCCGTCGAGCCGCAGGCCGGTGTGGTGTACGAGGCTCGTCGCTTCGCGGAAGACGTGAGCACACTGTGTTTCGACAAGGGCCGCTTCTTGACACCGGCCGGCAAGGCTCCGCCGCCCGTTGCGCCGGAGGGCTTGCCGGCCCTGGAGTTCTATCGGCAGCAGATCGTGCTGGGCCTGCGCGACTATGCACGGCGCTGTGGTTTCCGGCAGGCTGTCATCGGCTCGTCCGGCGGCATCGACTCGGCGCTGACCCTGGCGCTCGCGGTGGAAGCACTGGGCGCCGAGAACGTGGTGGGCATCACCATGCCGTCGAGCTTCTCCTCGGAGGGGTCGGTCAGCGACTCCGAAGCCCTTTGCCGCAACCTCGGCGTGCCGCTGATGCACCACGCCATTGCGGGCATCGTGTCGCAGTTCACGCAAGGTTTCGGATCGGCATTCTCCAGCGAGCTGCGCGGCGTCGCGTTGGAGAATCTTCAAGCGCGCGTGCGGGGCACCATTCTCATGGCCTACTCCAACAGCTTCGGCCACCTGCTGCTGACCACGGGCAACAAGTCCGAGATCTCGGTTGGCTACTGCACGCTCTATGGTGACACCAACGGCGGCTTGGGCCTGATCGGCGATCTCTACAAGACCGAGGTCTTCGCCCTCTCGCGGCACTTGAACGAAACGGCCGGCCGGGAGATCATTCCCCAGGCCATCATCGATAAGGAGCCCTCGGCCGAACTGGCGCCGGGGCAAAGAGATGTCGACAGCCTGCCACCCTATCCCGTGCTCGACCAGATCCTCAAGCTGCTGATCGAAGGACCGCGACTCGTGCAGCACGAGTACGAAGAAGCGCGCGCATTCGTCGACGCGCTGCGGGCGCAGCCTTCCGGCCAGGCTCTGGTCGAACGCATCCGCGGCATGGTCGCGCGCAACGAGTACAAGCGGCGGCAATCGCCGCCCATCGTCCGGGTCAGGGCGCGAGCCTTCGGCTCCGGCCGCCAGATGCCGATTGCAGCCAAACTGTCCTGAGAACCCAATGACAAACCAACCCCAAACCAAAGCACACGACGTCGCCGTCTACATCGGCCGGTTCCAGATCTTCCACAACGCGCAGCTGGCGCTGCTTCGGCGCGCGCTGACCGCGGCACCCGAGTGCGTCGTCGTGTTGGGCTCGTCTTTTCAGGCCCGCACCCCGCGCAACCCTTTCACATGGGAAGAGCGCGCAGAAATGATCCGCCTCGCCCTTCCGCAAGCGGACCGGGGGCGCCTGAAGTTCCTGCCCGTGCGGGACTACTACGACCCGGCGCGCTGGGTGGCCGCCGTGAAGCAGGGCGTGGCCGGGATGTATCCCGGTCAACCGTCAGTCCTGCTGGTGGGCCATCTGAAGGACGCGACCAGCGTGTACCTGCGCGACTTTCCGCAATGGACGCTCGACGACACCGGGTTGCAGGGCGACATTCACGCCAGCGCATTGCGCGACGCGTACTTCGGAGCGGCAGCCGATGGGTCGCTGGAGGCAGCCTTGGCCGCCTTGGTGAACCAGGCGCCGGCGAGCACGCTTCAGTTCTTGAGCGCCTGGGCCAAGCTGCCGCACTACGCCGTGCTGGCGCAGGAATGGGAGAGCCTGCGCCAAGACAAGGCCATGTGGGCCGGCTCGCCCTACCCGGTCATCTTCGTCACGGTCGACACGGTGGTTCAGTGCGGCGACCAGGTGCTGCTGATCCGGCGCGGCCGCTCGCCGGGCAAGGGCATGCTTGCTGTGCCGGGCGGCTATCTCGAGCCGCGCGAAACGGTCTGGCAGTCGGCCCTGCGGGAACTCGACGAGGAAACCGGCTTGCGCCTGCTCGACAGCGACATTCAGGGCGCGTTCAAGGCGGTGCAGGTGTTCGACAACCCAGACCGCAGCCAGAAGGGCCGCGTCATTACCCATGCGCACTGGTTCGACCTGGGCCCGCGCCGCCCGCCGGAGCTGACGGCCGGCGACGATGCTGCATCCGCCGAGTGGGTGCCCATTGCGAAGCTGGCCGGCTTGGAAGACCAGTTCCACGACGATCACTTCCACATACTCGATTCCTTCCTTGGGCTGACGCAGGCCAACTAGCGGCTGCAGCCCGTTGCGAGTGAAATTCACCTGGTTTCGGCTTGCACGGCGGCGCTATCGGTGCCCAATCTGGCCTGCTGCGCCGTGGCGTCCGTCGCAGCCTGCGCCTTGGCCGCAGCCACCGAACCATGGGCATTGGCGTAGACCTTGGTGAACTCCGCGCCCAGCAGAAAGATTTGCGCGGCGTAATACACCCAGGCCAGTAGCACCACCAGCGAGCCGGCCGCCGCAAACGATTCGCTGACGCTGCTCTTGCCGAGATAGAGACCGATCAGCACCTTGCCGACCTCGAAGAAAACCGCGGTGACCGCCGCGCCGATCCACACGTCGGGCCATGCGATGGGTGTGCTCGGCATGAACTTGAAGATCATCGCGAACAGCAGCGTGAGAATGCCCAGCGTCACCAGCGCGTTGACAACCTGCAGCAGAAGCTCCCACCCGGGAAAGAGCCCGGTGCTCCAGCCTCCCAGCGCCGCCAGCACGGCGCTCACGATGAGCGACACCATCAGCAGGAAGGCGAGCCCGAGAATCAAGCCGAACGACAGCACCCGCGCACGCAGGATGCCCCACACGCCGCTCGGCTTTGCGCGTTCGGGCACATGCCAGATGCGGTCGAGTGCGCTTTGCAGTTCGGCAAACACCGTGGTTGCGCCGACGACCAGCACCCCGATGCTGATGGTCCCGGCGATCAGTCCGCGCGACGGCTCGTTCGCGCTCTTGACCAGGGCTTGCACCGCCAGCGCCCCCTCCTGCCCGATCAGTCCCGCCAGTTGGGCGGCGACCTGGCCCTGCACAGCCTCCGTCCCGAAGAGTGCGCCCGCCACCGCGATGACGATCACGAGCAACGGCGCCAGTGAAAACATCGTGTAGTACGAAATCGCCGCGCCCATGCTGGGCGCGAAGTCGTCCACCCAGGCCACCGCCGCCTCCTTGCAAAGGCGGGGTAGATGCTTGAGCTTGTTCATGGTGGGCATTCGCGAGGCCCCGATGGATGTCAACGTTCGGCGGCGGGCGCGCCGCCGCCCGCCCGCATGCCGAACGTCGCTCTTTCATGCTGCGCTCGCTGTAGGTAGACACCGCGTCGGTGTGCTGGCGCCGTCGGATTCCGGCGGCTGCGGAGCCTGGCGCGGTGGACCGGGCACAGCGCGCCCGCAGTGCCCACCTCACTGCTTCAGCACCTCACCACTTCACCCGCACCCCGAGCGATGCATTGATCGCACTCTTCACCCTGGCGTCGCCGCCCGAAGACCACAGCTTGCCCACTTCGCCGTAGAGACTCGTCGTGTTGCCCAGCGCCAGCGTGAAGCCGCCCGCCAGCTCGGTGCTCGTGCCGCCGGTGGGCGCCGCGATGTCGGTCCGGCTCGCGCCGTTGACGAAGCGCACGATGTCCGTGCCGCTCGAGCTCTTGTAGACGTTGAAACGGCCATACGGCTGCAGCGTGCCCAGCCCGGTGCCGAGCTCGCCCTTCACGCGCACGCCGGCGCGCGCGATCCAGCCGCTGTCGGCATCGGGCTGCACGATGGCCCCGGCGATGGCCGAGTTGTTCAGGTCCAGGTTCTGATGGATCAGCTGCAATTGCGGCTCCACGCTCCAGCCGCTGTCGCCCAGCGGAAAGGCCTGCCCGACTTCGATGGAAGCGAGCAGGCTGTGGCCCTTGCCTTCGACGCCAGCGCCCAGCGTGGGCTCCGCGGTGTAGCGGTGGCGTCCGGCCTGCACCACCGCGTCGGCATAGAAGCCGCTGTTGCCGGTGTAGGTGCCGTAGACGCCGAAGTACTGGCTGCGCAGGTCGTTGCGGCCCACGGGCAGGTTCTGCAGGCCGCTGGCGAAGCCGCTGACGCGTGCATCGCCGTCGAGCTGGCCGACGTACAGGCCGGCGCGCCAGTCGGGCGTGGCCAGCAGGTCGGTGCCGGCCTGGAAGCCGGTCACGCGGCCCTTGCTGGAGGGCGAGACGGTGCCGCCCTGGCGGATGTCGATGTCGGTGGAGAGCACGCGCGCCCAGGCGCGGCGTTCCGAACCGGTCGATGTCGTGGTGGCGCTCTTCGGATCTTCATCGCCGATGCGCTTGTGCAGGTCGCCCAGCATCGCGAGGTTGCCCTGGCGCAGCTGGCTCGGCAGCGCCGCATACAGCGAGGCTTCGGCGCGGTAGGTGGGCACGGTCACGACGAATGCGGGCGCGGGTGCGGCGAGGCCCTCGCCGCTCGGTGCGGCCGCCCCGCCGCCGCCGGTGGGCGGGGTGCCACCGCCACCGCCATCGCCATCGCCCGGAGGGGTGACGGTCGTGGTGGTGGTGGAGCGCAAATACCAGTTCTCCCCCGCCCCGCTCGCATCGGCCGCATGCAGCCGGTACTCATAGGCCCCCGCATCCACATGCCCGCCCGCCAGGCGGAACGCATCGCGGCTGGTCTGCGCCGTCGTCGTGGCCCCGTTCATGGCCGTCACCACCTCGATGCCGCTGCCCGTGGTCAGCGCCCCCAGCCCGCCCAGGTTCGTGATCTGGATGTTCGTCGTGCCGCTCGCAATCGCCGTGCAGCCGCTCAGGATCAGCCGGTCGCTCAGGCTGCTGCTCGTGCCCAGCGCCGTGCCCAGGCGCAGCGTGCCGTTCGCCCCCACCCAGGGCCCGTGCACCGTCAGCGTCGCACCCGGCGCACCGCTCAGCAGCGACACCGTGCCCGCATTCGCCATCGCCGCAATCGTCTGGCTGTGGCCCGCCAGGTCCAGCATCGCCCCCGCGGCTACCGTCACCGCGCTCGCGCTGCTGAAGGTGCCCGCCGCGCCCGCGCGCAAGCTGCCCGCCGCCACCTGGGTGGCGCCCGTGTACGTGTTCGTCCCGCTCAGCGTCAGCGTGCCCGACCCGACCTTCACCAGGTCCCCGGCGCCCGAAACCGGGCCGGACCAGCCCAGGCTGTAGGCCTGGGTATCGAAGGTGCCCGTGCCGCCCAACTGCAGCGCATTGCCCAGGCTCAGCCCGTCGGCGCCGGCGATCACGCTGGCACTCGCGCCGCTCTCGATGGCAATCGCCCCGAGCAGCGAGGCGCCCGCGTTCAGGGTCAGGCTGTTGCTGCCGCCCGTGAAGACAATCGCCGCGGCGCGCGTGACGCCGTCGCCGCCCAGCCCGCCGGCGATGGTGCCGCTGTGCAGCAGGCTCAGGTTGGCGCCGCTCACCCCCACCCCGCCCACGCCGGACGCGCCAGCGGCCCCGCCATTGCTGTTCGCCCCGCCCAGGCCGCCCGCCCCGCCGGCAATGGTGCCGCTGTTGACGAGCGTGGCACCGGCGCCGGTGGAGACCAGCCCGGCCCCGCCGTCGCCGCCGTCGCCGCCGCTGCCGGGGGCGCCGGTACCGCCCAATCCACCGCCACCGGCCCCGCCCGCACCCCCGGCACCGCCGAGGATCTGGCCGCTGTTGATCACGCTCACCGTGCTGCCGCCCAGCGTGAGGCCGGCCCCGCCCGCACCGCCGCCGCCGCCCGCGGCGTTGCTGCGCGCCGGCAGCAGTTCGGAGCCGCCCGCACCGCCGGCCCCGCCCGCGAGGGTGCCGCTGCTCGTGAAGCCCAGGCCGGGCGTGGCCGCGCGCAGGAACAAGCCGCCGCCGCCGCTGCCGCCGCCGCCGCCCTGTGAATACGCATCGCCCCCGGCGCCGCCGGCCCCGCCGGTGAAGACGCCGCTGCTGGAGACGCTGGACAGCGGATCGAGCAGGGTGGCGCCGAAGCCGCCGGCACCGCCGCCGCCTGCAGCCCAGTAGCCGTGGCCGCCCGCGCCGCCCGCGCCGCCGGTGGCGCTGCCCGAGGCGCTGGTGGTGGCCGGCGCCATGGTGTCGCCGGCATGGCCGCCGCCGCCACCGCCGCCATAGCCGTTGCCACTGGTGAAGTCGCCGGTCTGGGATTGGCCCGCGGCGCCGGCGTCGCCTTGCAGCACGCCGGGGGAGACGAGGCTGGTGGAAGCGCCGGCCGCGCCGCCCGTGCCCGGGGTGGCGCCGCCGAAGGCACCGATGTCGGCGGCGGATCCGGCGCTGGCGCCGGCTTCGGTGGAGGCGCCGCCGTCGCCGCCGTGGGCGTTGACGGTGGTGTCGTTGAGGCCGCCGCTGCCGCCCTGGCCGTCGCTGCCGCCGCTGCCGGCGTGCAGGGAGGGATCAACGGGCTGGCCGCCGATGCCTCCCGCAGCGCCCGCGGGCAGGGCCAGGCCGGCGCCCAGCAGCAGCACCGACAGGGCGATGGCGTGCAGGTGCAGGTCGGTGAGGGCGGGGGCCCCGGGGCGCGAGAGCTGGGGGGCCGCGACCCGGGCTTCGGGCGCGGCATTCCAAAATGTGCGAATAGTCTTGTTCACAGCCTTTTCCTTGGTGCTTAAGTTCTTGCGGCTACATCCAGAAAGGCATTTGAAAAAGCTGCCTCGAATCACCTGGACCTCACTCCGCAAGAGCAATGTAAACAGACGTATTAAGTCGTGACATACCCCGTCGGCTACCTCATTCGAGGCAAGTTGGGCGAAGTCGCATGGGCCCGCCGGACGGCCGACGGCCAAGGAAGCCGGACGCAAATTGCGCTGCCGTGGGCCGAGAAATCAGCCTTGCCCCGGATGGTTGCGTCTAGATGTAATTAATGTTTCTCTAGACAGGCGCTCGCGAAGAGAACGCGTCGGGCTCGATCGCGACAGAAGATGCCGGCCCGGGAGCGATTGCGAAATCCCATGCTGATTCAGAGGCTCACTTCGATCCTGAGCACGACATCGACGCTCCTATGCTGGTAGCGCACGCCCCCGGTCTAACGCCACTGCGGCGCCCGCGCTTTCACTCCCTGCCTCGATTGGAGCTTTTCGCATGTCCCTGCAAGATTTCAAGGTTCTCACGTTCGACGTGGTCGGCACGTTGATCGATTTCGAAGGCGGCATGCTCGCCTACCTCCGCTCGGCAGTGCCCGATGCACGCGTGAGCGACGACGAATTTCTGGCCGCTTACCGAAGCGCGCGCGCCGACGGCAACGCCGGCTGGTATCCCGACGATCTGGAGCGCTGCTGGCACGCCATTGCACCCGCGCTGGAACTGCCCGACACCGATGCGCTGGCACAAGGCCTTCGCGACTCGGTCGCGCAATGGCCCGCGTTCCCGGATTCGGTGAACGCATTGAAGCGGCTGCGCAAGCACTTCAAGCTGGTGACGATGACCAACGCGCAGCACTGGGCGCTGGCGCATTTCGACAAGACGCTCGACTCGCCTTTCGACATGCTGCTGAGCTGCGACGACGCTTTGTGCGAGAAACCCGATGCGCGCTACTTCGCCTACGCGCGCGGCCGCTTCGAAGGCGCCTGGGGCTACAAGCAGGCCGACAACCTGCACGTGGCGCAAAGCCAATATCACGACATCGGCATCTCGAAGCAACTCGGCATCGCCACCTGCTGGATCGAACGCCGCCATGCGCAAAAAGGTTCCGGCGGCACCATCGAGTCGCAGCGCACCGAACCCGACTACCACTTCCGCACGCTGGCCGAACTGGCCGATGCCGTCGAGGCGCGAGCCTGACCATGAGCATCGTCGTTCTGCACCAGTCCGCCACCCTCCCCGGCCTCAAAGACCAGGGCTGGCCCGCGCGTCCGCTGACCCAGCCGCCTTGCCGCCTGCGCGGCATCGACGTCGAACTCGCGGGCGCGGGCGACAACAACAGCGGCCTCTGGGAGTGCGAGCCCGGCCGCTTCGAGCGCCAGCTGGCCAATGCCGAGGTCATGCACATCCTGACGGGCGCGGGCACCTTCACGCCGACCGGCGCCGCCCCGCTTCAGATACGGGCCGGAGACACGCTGTTCTTTCCAGCAAACACCACCGGCGAATGGCATGTACACCAGACCTTGCGCAAGGTCTTCGTCGTCATGGCGATGTAGCTCGCGGTGCGCGGTGACAATGCGGCTTGCCACGCCGCCCGTATCCATGATCACGCCCGATCTGCTGCAACGAATGTGTCATGCCCGCAACCGCCTCCAGTTCGAACTGGAGCCACCGGCGAGCGTGGCGCACCTGGCGCGAGAAGCCGGCCTGTCGACCTCGCACTTCATCACCCAGTTCAGCGCCCTGTTCGGCCAGACACCGTTGCAATGCCGAACCCGCGCCCGCCTGGAGCGCGCGCGGGATCTTCTCCTTTCCACGGACGAGCCCGCCACGCAGATCGGCCTGGGCCTGGGCTTTGACAGCCTGGGCAGTTTCTCCCGCCTGTTCACGAGGCACTTCGGTGTGCCTCCGCGGGCCTACCGCCGCACCGCCCAGCCGGCCGTGCCGCCGCCGGGATGCATCGCGCTCATGAACCAGGCCTTTGCACGCGACCTCAATTTCGGCGAAGTCGCGCCGGGACAGATCAAGCAGGATGGCATCCTCACCCCAGAGCCAACCATCCATCATGCGCATCAATCTCACCAGCATCTTCGTTGACGACCAGGACAAGGCCCTGGCCTTCTATACGCAAATCCTCGGCTTCGTGAAAAACCAGGACTTCCCGGTCGGCAAGTACAAGTGGCTTTCCGTCAAGTCACCCGAAGGCGGCGACACCGAGCTTTCCCTCGAACCCAATGCCAACCCCGCGGCGCTCGCATACCAGCAGGCGTTGATGAGCCAGGGGGTTCCGGCGATCGCGTTCGAGAGCGACAACCTGGAAGCCGACGTGAAGCGCCTGCGCGAGCACGGCGTTCGCTTCACGCAGGACCCCGCGGATCATGGCCCGGTCAGGTTGGCCGTGTTCGCGGACACCTGCGGCAACCTGATCCAGGTCTATCAGCACCGCGCTTGAGACGCGACGACCTTCGCGCGGACGAGAGGCACGGCGCGCGTGCTCGGACATCGCCGCGGCAAGCGCCGGTCAGCGCTGGTGCGGAAACAGCCGCTCGATCGGGCAGTGCGTCTTGATGAACGGCGACTTGATGACGATGTAGCTGAAGTACTTCGCGATGCCGATGTTGCGTTCGAGCAGTTCCTCGATCACTTCCTGGTAGTGGTTGACGCCGCGCGTCAGAAAGCGCAGCAGGTAGTCGTAGCCGCCGCTCACCAGGTGGCATTCGAGCACCTCGTCCACCTCGCGGATCGCGGCCTCGAAGCGCACGAAGTCTTCGCGGTGATGGTCTTGCAGCGTGACCTCGGTAAACACGGTGAGCGTGTCGCCGAGCTTTTCGAGCCGCAGGTGCGCGCCGTAGCCGGCGATGTAGCCGGCCTGCTCGAGCCGCTTCACGCGAATGAGGCAGGGGCTGGGCGACAGGCCGACCGCATCGGCCAGGTCGACGTTGGTCATGCGCCCGTTCTGCTGCAGCTGGGCCAGGATGCGCAGGTCGAGTCGGTCGATCTTGAAAGCTTCAGACATGGCGGTCCTGGAAAAAAACAGAGAGAGGGTCCGATTCTGCTTTGCCTGCGGATCGCTGAGGCAGTGCTTTCCCGGTCAGCCTGCCAGCGCCGCGCGCACGTCGGCGGCGTTCAGCACCTCGTCGAGTGTTTTCTTCAGGCGCACGAACATCTGGGCGAACTCGTCCTCGGTGAAGGTCAGCGCCGGTGCAAAGCCGAGGATGTTGTCGCCGAAGGCGCGGAACACCAGGCCATTGCGGTAGGCAGCCGCGAAGATGCGGTCGGGCAAGCCGAGCGCCGCATCGAAGCCGCGCTTGCTTTGCTTGTCGCTCACGAGTTCGAGCGCACCCAGCAAGCCACGATGGCGCGAATCGCCCACCAGCGGATGCGCGCGCAGTGCGTCGAGCCCGGCCGCAAAGTGCGACGCGACACGCTGGCCGTTGGCGAGCACCCCGCCCTCTTCGTACAGGCGCAGCACCTCGAGAGCCACCGCGGCGCTCACCGGGTGGGCCGAATACGTGGCGCCGTGGCCGACCGGAACACCCGCGGGCGCACCGTCGGCAATGCCGGCATAGACCTTCTCCGACATCATGGTCGCGCCCATCGGCACGTAGCCCGAGGTCAAGCCCTTGGCCATGGTCATCAGGTCGGGTTCCACGCCTTCGGCCTCGCAGGCGAACATGGGGCCGGTGCGGCCGAAGCCGGTGATGACCTCGTCGACCACGAAAAGAATGTCGAGCTCGCGCGCCGCATCGCGCATGGCCTTGAGCCAGCCCTTGGGCGGCACGATGACGCCGCCCGAGCCCTGGATGGGTTCGCAGAAGAACGCGGCCACGTTGTCCGCGCCGAGCTCGGCCACCTTGGCGCGCAGCGAGGCCACCGACGCGGCGATCAGCGCCTGCGGGTCGGCGCCTTGCGCGTGGCGGTATGGGTTGGGCGACGGAATGTAGTGCTGCGTGGGCAGCGGCAGATCGAAGCCGCGATGAAACGCCGGCAGTGCCGTCAGGCCGGCGCCGGTCGACGAGGAGCCGTGGTAGCCGCGCTCCAGCGCGATGAACTGTTTTTTCGACGGCTTGCCGATGGCGTTGTAGTACTGCACGATGAAGCGCACGGCGGCATCGATCGCTTCGGAGCCGCCGAGCGTCATGTACACCCGGGTCAGCGACGCGGGCGTGATCTGCACCAGCTTCTCGGCGAGACGGATGGCCGGCTCGCTGCTGAAGTGAAAGTAGCCGGTGGCATACGGCAGGCGCCGCATCTGGTCGGCCGCGGCCTGCACCACGCTCTCCTGGCCGTAGCCGACGTTCACGCACCAGAGGCCGGCGAAGGCGTCGAGCAGTTCATGGCCGTTCGCATCGGTGAGCCACGCGCCCTTGGCCGAGGCCAGCACGGTGGGACCGCGCTCTTCGTGCGTGCGCCAGGGCGAGACGGGATGGATGAGGTGAGCCCGGTCGATGGCGTCGAGCGTGGCGAGGTGCGGCAATGCGGTGGGATGCGTCATGGCGGTGTCGTGTGAGGCGAGAGCGAAGGAAGCTTTCGAATGCCCTCAGCTTAGGCGGCGCGGCGCATGGCGTGGTGCTGCTTTAGGGGTGCTGCGCGAAGCACGCTGCGGTTATGCGCCCCGCCACAGCACATCATGCGGTCGGGTTTTTCAGTAGCCCTTGGCGCGGTCCACCCGCCCGACCATAGGCTCGCCCGCTTCGAAGCGGCGCAGGTTGTCGAGCACGGCCTGTGCGGCGCTCAGCGGCTGCGTCATGCTGGCGATGTGCGGCGTGAGTTCGATGCGGGGATGGCGCCAGAAGGCATGCGTGGGCGGCAGCGGTTCGGGGTCGGTCACGTCGAGCACGGCGTCGCTGATGCGGCCGCTGGCCAGCGCTTCCAGGAAGTCATGTTCGACCAGATGCGGCCCCCGCCCCACGTGCACCAGCCCTGCGCCCATGGGCAGCATCGAGAACAGCTTCGCATCGAGAAAGCCGCGCGTCGAATCGGTGAGCGGCAGCAGGCACACGAGGATGTCGGTGCGCGCAAGAAAGACGGGCAGCTCTTCGGCACCCGCATGGCACCGCACGCCCTCCACGTCATGCCGTGAGCGGCTCCAGCCGGCGCAATCGAAACCCAATGAGACCAGCTGTTCCAGGACGGCTTGGCCGAGCGAGCCGAGTCCCAGCACACCCACTCGCCGCTCGCTTGCGGGCCGAACCGGCAGCGGCTTCCATTGGCCTTCCTGCTGCTGGCGCCGGTACTGCGGCATGTCTCGGTGGAGTCCGAGCACCGCATGCGTCACGTACTCGACCATGCCGCTGACGATGCCGGGCTCTACCATGCGCACCACGGGCAATGTCGGCGGCAACACCGCGAAGTCGAACTGGTCGACACCGGCACCCGATGAGAACAGCACCTTCAGATTGGTGAATCGCTCGGCGATGTCTTGCGGCGGCTCCCATGCCGCGAGAAAGCGCACCTGCACCGGGTCGCCGATGTCGGGCCAGATCCGGAAGTCGATGTCGGGGCGGTGGCGGCCGAACACGTCGGCCCATTGGCGGCCGCGTACGGGGTCTGACTTGTAGAGGAAGGTGGTCTTCATGATGAGGTGTGTTTTGCGTTTGTCGTTCGATCAACGACTGCTCTGAATCACGCTCCCGCTGGCGGGGTGCCTTGCGCAGCGAAATCAAGGAGGAGGCCGCAGGCCGGGGGACATTCGCGGAGCAAGGTACCCCGTCGGCGGGAGTGCACCCTGATCTAACCAACAGCCTGCGTCACAAGGGCAAACAACGCGGGCCCTTGCGCAGAAGCAGCAAGCGCGTCGCCGCGCACCATCGTCGTCGGCGCATCCACGCGCAACAGGCCGATGCTCTCGAGCCATTCGGCCAGCCCGCTGTCGAAGTCGATATCGATGCGCGTGAAGTTGCCCGCGTTCAAGCCCGCGAGGTGCGCGATCAGCGCCTTCGCGCCCTCGGCATCGGGTGCGACCACCGGGCCGATGGAATGGCCCCGCCCGAAGCGCCGCAGCATGGCGAAGCCCTTCGGCTCGTTGTCATGGTCGAGCACCACGCAGGCATCGGCGTTTTGCAGCAGCTCGGCGACGAGCGCGTCGCGCGGCATGCCTCGCGCTGCCGTGTCGAGCGCCTGCAGCGCGGGCAACTCATTGAGGCCCGCGGGCCTCAGTCGCCAGCCGGGCTGCAGCGCAATCAATGGTGCCGGCAGCGCAATGCCCTGGTGCTGCCGCACCTCGCCCGTGCGCACGAAGCCGAGCCGCTCGTAGAGCCCCCGCCCTTCGGCGGTTGCATGCAGCAGCACGGTGCGGTCTTCCAGACCTTCGAGCAACGCGCTCATGAGCCGGTGCCCGATGCGCCGGCCCTGGCAGGCGGGCGAAACGATCACCAGGCCGATGGTGGCGTGGGTCTTGCCCCAGAGCCAGCGCAGGCCTGTCGCGACGAGCTCGCCGTCGCGCTCGGCCGCGACGCCCTCGGCATGCGAGAACATCAGCTCCCAGTCCGCTGGGCGATGCGGCCAGCGCAGTTCGGCCGTGAGCGCATGCGCACGCGGAAGGTCGGCCGCCGTCATCGGTCGGAGCACCACGCCGTCCATGGAGGGTGCGTTCGAAGTGGGTTCAGGCATAGGGAAAACTCTCAGTTTCGGCGGAATGGCGCATCCATCTTGGACGACATTGCGGCGCTGCACCAGACCGAAATCGACCTGTTTCGCAACTTGCAAGCTTCGGTTGCCGCGCGCCCCGGTTTCGCAATTCGCTGCGGCGGCGCGCCTGCATACGCACACAAATGCTGCGCCAACCTCCCTAGGATCGACGCCACTTTCCACGACCTCCGCCATGCAAGCCTTCCACCCGCACAACATCCATCGGCAAGGACCTGGGGCGCCAGGCAGCCGAGGTGAATCTGCGCTTCAAAAGCGTGCTCGTCGGCTGTGCGGCGATGCATCGAGGTGCACGGCTGCACAGGCGCAGGGCACACCGCACGGCATGCCGTCGCCGGCCCCGCAAACCGCAGCTTCGTTTCGCCAAGCCCCGTTTTTCCCTACATACCTCGAGCGAGGGCGTGCTGCAATCGCTTCGTAATGAGTTTGTCGCATTTGCCACCTTCAACACAGGAACAGAGACCATGACTTTCCGTCCCAAATACGTGACCTTCGACTGCTACGGCACCCTGACCCGGTTCCGCATGAAGGAGCTGACCATCGATCTCTTCGCCGACCGCATCCGGCCCGAGCAGATGGAGCAGTTCGTCACCGACTTCACCGCCTACCGCTTCGACGAAGTGCTGGGCGCGTGGCAGCCCTACGAGGTGGTGCTGAAGAACGCGGTGCGCCGCCTGTGCAAGAAATGGAAGATCCAGTACTTCGACAGCGACGGCCAGAAGTACTACGACGCCGTGCCGACGTGGGGCCCCCACGACGACGTGGCCGCCGGCCTGGCCAAGGTGGCCAAGGAAATCCCGCTCGTCATTCTGTCGAACGCGTCCGACGACCAGATCCAGAAGAACGTCGCCATGCTCGGCGCGCCGTTCCACCGCGTCTACACCGCGCAGCAGGCACAGGCCTACAAGCCGCGCCTGCAGGCCTTCGAATACATGCTCGATTCGCTCGGCTGCAACCCCGAAGACGTGCTGCACGTGTCGTCCAGCCTGCGCTACGACCTGATGTCGGCCGACGACATCGGCATCGTCAACAAGGTGTTCGTCAACCGCGGCCACGGCCCGGGCAACCCGGCCTACCGCTACACCGAGATCCAGGACATCGGCGGCCTGCCCGGCGTCGTCGGCCTCTGATCTTTTTCCGCACGTTCATCCGCCCCACGCCATGAAGCTCGATTCCTACTGGACCGATTCCGCGCCGGCCTTCGCTCCCGCGGTGCATGCACTGCCGGCGCAGGTCGACGTCGCAATCGTCGGAGGCGGCTTCACCGGCCTGTCGGCGGCGCGGGCGTTGGCCAGCCGCGGTGCCCGCGTCGCGGTGCTGGAGGCCGGCACGCGCGTGGCGGCCGAGGCGTCGGGGCGCAACGGCGGCCACGTCAACAACGGGCTGGCGGTGGACTATGCCGATGTGGCCGCCAAGGTCGGCATCGACAAGGCGCGTGCCTGGTACCACGCCTACGACGATGCGGTGGAGACCGTGGCGCGGCTGGTGCGCGACGAAGCGATCGACTGCGACTTCATGCGCCACGGCAAGCTCAAGCTCGCCACGCGCGCCAACCAGATGGCCGCGCTCGAGCGCAGTGCGCAGCGCCTGATGGGCGACGGCGTGGACACCGACGTCGAAGTCCTCGACGCGGCACAGGTGCGCGGCGAGGTGCAGAGCGAGCGCTTCCATGGCGGCCTGCTCTACAAGCGCAGCGGCCAGATGCACATGGGCCGCTTCGCCCAGGGCCTGGCCGCGGCCGCGCAGCGCCATGGCGCGCAGATCCACACCGGCACCCAGGTGAACCGCATCGAGCGGCTCGGCCAGGGCCACGCGCATCGGCTGCACACAGCCGTCGGCACCGTCACCGCGCAGCAGGTGCTGCTGGCCACCGGTGCCACGCGGCATGGCGGCTACGGCAGCTTCGGCTGGCTGCGCCGGCGCATCGTGCCGATCGGCAGCTTCATCGTGGTGACCGAGCCGCTCGGCGCCGAGCGCGCGCAGGCACTGCTCGCGGCTCGGCGCACCTACACGACCGTCGCGAACATCCATCACTACTTTCGGCTCACGGCCGACCACCGGCTGGTGTTCGGCGGACGCGCGCGTTTCTCGATTTCCAGTCCACAGGCCGATGCCGCGAGCGGCGAGATCCTGCGCGCCGGGCTGGCCCAGACCTTCCCGCAGCTCGGCGCGGTGCGGCTGGACTATTGCTGGGGCGGACTGGTCGACATGACGCAGGACCGCCTGCCCCACGCCGGCGAGCGCAACGGCCTCTACTACACCATGGGCTACAGCGGACACGGCACGCAGATGTCGGTGCACATGGGCGAGCGCATGGCGGCCGTGATGAACGGCGATGCCGGCGCCAACCCCTGGCAGGGCCGCGACTGGCCCGCCATTCCCGGCCACGTCGGTCCGCCCTGGTTCCTGCCGGCGGTCGGCCTCTACTACTCGCTCAAGGACAAGCTGGCCTGAGCGCCGCGCGATCCGCCGTTTTCCGTTCCGTGTTCGTTCTTCAACCTTCAGTCACCGGCCCACAGGAGTACCCCACCATGAGCGACAGCAACAACAAGAGGTTCGAAAACCTCGTCGGACCCGACGAAAGCCTTCGCGTGATGGCATCGCTGAAACGCGGCGCATCGCGGCGCGACATCCTCGCAATGCTGATGGCCGGCGGCATGCAGGCCGCGCTCGCCGGCAGCCTGGCGGGCATGGCGGTGTCGGCCCATGCGCAGACGCCCAGAAAGGGCGGCCGCATCCGGGTAGCGGGCGCCACCGCCGCCGCGAGCGATACGCTCGATCCGGCCAAGCAGTCGAACCAGACCGACTATTCTCGCTGCAACATGGTCTACAACGGCCTGACCTCGCTGGACGGCAGCCTCACGCCGCAGCCCGCGCTGGCCGAATCGTTCGCCACCAAGGACGCCAAGACCTGGGTCTTCACGCTGCGCAAGGGCGTGACCTTCCACGACGGCAAGGCACTCTCGCCGGCCGACGTGGTGTTCTCGGTGATGCGCCACAAGGACCCGGCCACCGCGTCCAAGGCCAAGGTGCTGGCCGAGCAGATCGAAAGCGCCAAGGCCACCGGTCCGAACGAAGTGACCTTCGTGCTCAGCGCACCGAATGCCGACCTGCCGGTGATCCTGGGTACCTTCCACTTCCACATCGTCAAGGAAGGCACCACCGACTTCAACGCCGGCATCGGCACCGGCCCTTACAAGCTCAAGGAGTTCAAGCCCGGCGTGCGTTCGCTGATGGTGCGCAACGACGCCTACTGGAAGCCCGGCAAGCCCTACCTCGACGAAATCGAATTCGTGGGCATCACCGACGAGAGCGCGCGCGTCAACGCGCTGCTGTCGGGCGGCCTGGACCTGGTCGGCTCGGTCAATCCGCGTTCGGTGGAGCGCGTGAAGGGCACGCCCGGCTTCGGCCTCTTGGTCACACAGTCGGGTCAATACTCCGACCTCGTGATGCGCAAGGACGTGGGCCCCGGCGCCAATCCCGACTTCGTGCTCGGCATGAAGCACCTGTTCGACCGCGAGCAGATGAAGAAGACGATTGCGCTCGACTACGCCGTGGTCGGCAACGACCAGCCCATCGACCCGACCAACCGCTTCCACTTCGCCGGCCTGCCGCAGCGACCCTTCGACCTCGACAAGGCGAAGTTCCACCTGCAGAAGTCCGGCATCACCGGCAAGGTGCCGATGGTAGCCTCGCCCGCGGCGCTGTACTCGGTGGAGATGGCGCTGCTGCTGCAGCAGACCGCGCAGCGCGCGGGGCTGGAAATCGACATCAAGCGCATGCCGGCCGACGGCTACTGGTCGAACCACTGGCTCAACAGCCACGTGGGCTTCGGCAACGTGAACCCGCGCCCGAGTGCGGACGTGCTGCTGACGCAGTTTTTCCAGTCGGGCGCGGCGTGGAACGAGTCGCGCTGGAAGAGCGAGAAGTTCGACCAGCTGCTGCTGGCCTCGCGCGCCGAGACCGACCTGGCCAAGCGCAAGCAGATGTATGCCGACATGCAGACCATGATCCATCAGGACGCAGGCATCGGCATTCCGCTGTTCCTCTCGAGCATCGACGGGCACACCTCCAAGCTCAAGGGCCTGTCGCCCATTCCGCTGGGCGGCCTCATGGGCTACAACTTCGCCGAGAGCGTATGGCTGGAGGCATAACGCGTCCGCGGCCGTCCGCCTCGTTGCCCGGAGCATCGACATGAACCATGTGATCCTGAAGCTTCTGTCCCAGCGCATCGCGCTGGCGCTCCTGTCGCTGCTGGCGGTATCGGTGGTCGTGTTCTCGATCACCGCGGTGCTGCCCGGCGATGCCGCGCAGGAACAGCTCGGCCAGGACGCCACCCCCGAATCGGTGGCCGCGCTGCGCGCGCAGATGGGCCTGGACGTGCCGGCGCCCGAGCGCTACGCGAAGTGGCTGGTCGGCATGGTGAAGGGCAACCCCGGCCTCTCCGCGACCACGCAGATGCCCGTGGCCGAGCTGGTCGCCAGCCGCCTGCCCAACTCGTTGCTGCTGGCCGCGGTCACGGCACTGTTCTCGGTGCCGATCGCGCTGGCGCTCGGCATCGCCTCGGCGGTCTGGCGCGGCTCGTGGTTCGACCGCGCCGCCTCGACCGCGGCGGTGGGCGTGGTGTCGGTGCCGGAGTTCCTGGTCGCCACGCTGGCCGTGCTGGTGTTCGCGGTCAAGCTGCGCTGGCTGCCCGCGCTCTCGTTCGTGAACGACATCGAGTCGCTGGGCCAGATGCTGCGCGCCTTCGCAATGCCGGTGCTGGTGCTGTGCTGCGTGATCATTGCGCAGATGATGCGCATGACGCGCGCCGCGGTGATCGACCAGCTCGAGGCGCCCTACATCGAGATGGTGCGCCTCAAGGGAGCCTCGCCGATGCGCATGGTGCTGGCGCACGCGCTGCCCAATGCGGTGGGGCCGATTGCCAACGCCGTGGCGCTGAGCCTGTCGTACCTGCTCGGCGGTGTGATCATCGTCGAGACCATCTTCAACTATCCGGGCATCGCCAAGCTGATGGTCGATGGCGTCTCGCAGCGCGACATGCCGCTGGTGCAGACCTGCGCCATGATCTTCTGCTGCGCCTACCTGATCCTGGTGACGGCAGCCGACGTCTGCGGCATTCTCGCCAACCCGCGGCTGCGGCATCGCTGAAGGAGGCTTCTTCATGGAAACGTCCACAACTTCAACGGCCGTGAGCGCCACCGCCTTGCTGGCGCCGGTTGCCCAGGAACACCGCGGCGGCCCTTTGCGCTGGCTCGCCAGCTTCGGTCCCTCCGGCCTGCTCGGTCTCGCGGTGCTGCTGTTCTGGCTGCTCGCGGCGCTGCTCGGCCCCTGGCTGCTCTCGCAGGGCGCGGCGGCCACGGGCACCTCGAACGTGTTCGCGCCGATCAGCGCAACGCACTGGCTGGGCACCGACTACCTCGGGCGCGACATGCTGGTGCTCATCATCGAGGGCGCGCGCTACACGATCGGCGTTGCACTGCTGGCCACACTGCTGGCCAGCGGAACCGGCACCGTGCTGGCGCTGCTGGCCGCCGCCACGGGGCGCTGGATCGACGCGGTGCTGAGCCGCGGCCTCGACACGCTCACAGCGATCCCGAGCAAGATGTTCGCGCTGATCATGGTGGCGGGCTTCGGCTCCTCGGTGCCGATGCTGGTGGTCACGGCCGCCATCATCTACGTGCCCGGCGCCTACCGCATGGCGCGCTCGCTGGCCGTGAACATCAACGCGCTCGACTACGTGACGGTGGCGCGCACGCGCGGCGAAGGCACGCTCTACATCATGCTGCGCGAGATCCTGCCCAACATCCTCGGCCCGATGCTGGCCGACCTGGGCCTTCGCTTCGTCTATGTGGTGCTGCTGCTGGCGAGCCTGAGCTTCCTGGGCCTGGGCATCCAGCCGCCCGCGGCCGACTGGGGCTCGCTGGTGCGCGAGAACATCGGCGCGCTGGCCATGGGCGGCGCCTCGGTGATCGTGCCGGCGCTGGCCATCGCGAGCCTGACCATCGCGGTCAATCTCGTCATCGACAACCTGCCGGGCCGCACCGCCCGCGAAAGAGGAGCACGATGAAACTCACCCCCAGGCTTGCCCACTTCGTGTGGCCTCCAACCCCCTCTCCGGGGGCAACACCAGCGGCCCGGCAAAGCCGGTTCCGCGGTGTTCCTGGCGCAAACGGGAGCCAATGACATGGGCGCAACTCTGACCGTCAACAACTTGACCATCTGCGCCGGCGCGAGCACGCTGGTCGACAACCTGAGCTTCTCGGTGCAGCCCGGCGAAGTGCTGGCGCTGATCGGCGAGTCGGGCTCCGGCAAGACCACCACCGCGCTCGCGCTGATGGGCTATGCGCGCAGCGGTTGCCGCATCTCGGCGGGCCGCGTGCAGATCGGCGACACCGACGTGCTGGCGCTCGATGCGGCGCGGCAGCGCAGCCTGCGCGGCCGCACGGTCTCCTACATCGCGCAGAGCGCAGCGGCGTCGTTCAATCCCTCGCGCACGATCATGGACCAGGTGGTCGAGCCCACGGTGATCCACGGCCTGTGCAAGCGGGCCGAGGCGGAAGCGAAAGCAGTGCAGCTGTTCCGCGAACTGGCGCTGCCCGATCCGGAAACCATCGGTGCACGGTATCCGCACCAGGTCTCCGGCGGCCAGCTGCAGCGGCTGATGGCCGCCATGGCGCTGATCGGCGACCCCGACCTCGTGATTCTCGACGAGCCGACCACCGCGCTCGACGTGACGACGCAGATCGAAGTGCTGCGCGCCTTCCGCCGCGTGGTGCGCGAGCGCCGCGCCACGGCCGTGTACGTGAGCCACGACCTGGCCGTGGTGGCGCAGATGGCCGACCACATCCTGGTGCTGCGCAACGGCAAGATGAGCGAGCTGAACGCCACGGAGCAGATCCTCTCGGCCCCCGTCGACGACTACACCAAGTGCCTGCTGGCGGCCGCGCGGCCCGCGGTGCGCGCCTCGGGCCAGGCGTCCGGCGATTCAGCGCTGCTCCTTCACGTGAACAAGCTTTCGTGCGGCTATGGCGCGGTCGACTCCAAAGGGCAGCCCGCCAAGCTCATCCTCGAGGGCATCGACCTCAAGCTGTACCGGGGGCAGGCCATCGGCGTGATCGGCGAATCGGGCTCGGGCAAGACCACGCTCGCACGTGCCGTTGCGGGTCTGCTCAAGCCCTGCCATGGCAGCATCATGTTCGACGGGCACGCGCTCAAGCCGACCCTGCAGCAGCGCACCCCCGAGGAGCTGCGCCGCATCCAGATCGTGTTCCAGATGGCCGATACGGCGCTGAACCCCTCGCAGACCATCTGGCGCATCCTGGCGCGGCCGCTGCAGTTCTACAAGGGCTTGCGCGGCGAGCCGCTCAAGCAGCGCATCTACGAACTGCTCGACCTCGTGAAGCTGCCGCGCACCGTGGCCGACCGGCTGCCGGGCGGGCTCTCGGGCGGGCAGAAGCAGCGCGTGAACCTGGCGCGCGCACTGGCGGCCGAGCCCGACCTGATCCTGTGCGACGAGGTGACCTCGGCGCTGGACACCGTGGTGGCCGCGGCCGTGCTCGACCTCATGGCCGAACTGCGGCGCGAACTCGGCGTGTCCTACCTCTTCATCAGCCACGACCTGCACACCGTGCGCTCGGTGTGCGACGAAATCGTGGTCATGCAGCACGGGCGCAAGCTCTCGCAAGTGGCGCGCGCCGACTACGACCGCGGGCCGCACCACCCCTACTACCAGCTGCTCGCGCGATCGGTGCCCGAACTGCGCCGCGGCTGGCTCGACGACATGGACCACGCGGCCTCGGCGGCAGCCCGCACCACCAGGGAGATACACGCATGACCCCCACGTTCCGGATTGCGCTGATTGCCGGCGACGGCATCGGCAAGGAAGTCATGCCCGAAGGCCTGCGCGTGGTGCTGGCCGCCGCCGAGCGCTTCGGCTTCGAACTCGACTGCCGCACCATAGCCTGGGCCAGCTGCGACTACTACGCCGAGCACGGCCAGATGATGCCGGACGACTGGAAGGAGCAGCTGCGCGGCGTGGACGCGCTCTATTTCGGCGCCGTCGGCTGGCCGAGCACCGTGCCGGACCATGTCTCGCTCTGGGGTTCGCTCTTGAAGTTCCGCCGCGAGTTCGACCAGTACATCAACCTGCGCCCTGTGCGCCTGTTCGAAGGCGTGCCCTGCCCGCTGGCCGGCCGCAAGCCCGGCGACATCGACTACTTCGTGGTGCGCGAGAACACCGAGGGCGAATACACCTCGCTCGGCGGCGTGATGTACGAAGGCACCGAACGCGAGGTCGTGATCCAGGAATCGGTCTTCTCGCGCCACGGCACCGACCGCGTGCTGCGCTACGCCTATGAGCTTGCCGCAAGCCGTGCGCGCAAACACCTCACGGTGGCGACCAAGAGCAATGGCATTGCGATCAGCATGCCGTGGTGGGACGGCCGCGCCGATGCCATCGGCCGCGACTACCCCGAGGTGACGGTCGACAAGCAGCACATCGACATTCTCTCGGCGCGCTTCGTGCTGCAGCCCACGCGCTTCGACGTGGTGGTGGCAAGCAACCTGTTCGGCGACATCCTCTCCGACCTCGGCCCTGCCACCACCGGCACCATCGGCCTTGCGCCATCGGCCAACCTCAACCCGGACCGCAAGTTTCCGTCGCTGTTCGAGCCGGTGCACGGCTCGGCGCCCGACATCTACGGTCAGAACATTGCAAATCCGATCGCGATGATCTGGTCGGGCGCGCTGATGCTCGACTTCCTCACGCAGGGCCAGGGCGCGGGCCGCGCCGCGCACGATGCCATCCTCGGCGCCATCGAGGCGGTGCTGCGCGACGGGCCGCGCACCCGCGACCTGGGCGGCACGGCCTCGACCACCGAGATCGGAATGGCGATTGCCGAACGCGTCGCCGCCGCCTGAGCTTCCAATTCATTCAAAACCTTTTCGACCATGACACTGACACTAGAGCGCCAGGACCTGCTGCCCGGCCGCCAACTCATCGGCGCTGAATGGCGCGACGCCAGCGACGGCCGCCGCCTCGATGTGACCGACCCCGCCACAGACAGCGTCTTCGCGAGCGTGCCCGACGGCACCGCCGCCGACGCGCGTGCCGCGGTGGCTGCCGCGCACGCCGCCTTCCCCGCCTGGCGCACCGTGCCGGCCAAGCAGCGCGCACAGATCCTCAAGCGCTGGAACGACCTGATGCTGGCGCACCAGGAAGACCTGGGCCGCCTGATCTCGCGCGAACAAGGCAAGCCATTGGCCGAGGGCCGTGGCGAGGTGGCCTATGCGGCGAGCTACGTCGAGTGGTTTGCCGAAGAAGCCACGCGTGCCAACGGCGACGTGATTCCCGCGCCGGTCACAGGCCGCCGCATGCTCGCGCTGAAGGAGCCCGTGGGCGTGGTCGCCGCGATCACGCCGTGGAACTTTCCGGCCGCGATGATCGCGCGCAAGATTGCGCCGGCGCTGGCCGCGGGCTGCACCGTGGTGTGCAAGCCGGCCGAGGACACGCCGCTGACCTCGCTCGCGCTCGTGAAGCTCGCGCAGGAGGCCGGCGTGCCGGCCGGTGTGCTCAACATCGTGACCGCTTCGCGCGAGCGCACGCCCGAAGTGGTCGACGTGTGGCTGGCCGATGCGCGGGTGCGCAAGATCAGCTTCACGGGCTCCACGCCGGTCGGCAAGCACCTCGCGCGCGCCTCGGCCGACACGCTCAAGAAGCTGTCGCTCGAGCTCGGCGGCAACGCGCCTTTCGTCGTGTTCGAAGATGCCGACGTGGATGCCGCGGTCGATGGCCTCATGGCCGCCAAGTTCCGCAACGGCGGCCAGACCTGCGTGAGCCCGAACCGCGTGTTCGTGCAGTCGAAGGTGCACGACGCCTTCGTCGACAAACTCGCGGCGCGCGTGGGCGCGCTCAAGGTCGGCCCCGCCACCGAGCCCGATTCGCAGATCGGCCCGATGATCAACGCCCGCGCTGTCGAGAAGATCGAGCGCCACGTGCGCGACGCCGTGTCCCGCGGCGCGCGCATCGTGGTGGGTGGCGAGCGCCTGCGCTCCGCGCGCTGCGACGGACCCAACTACTACGCACCGACCGTGCTGGCGAATGCCGATTCGTCCATGGAGTGCAGCTGCGAAGAAACTTTCGGGCCCGTGGTGCCGGTCACGCGCTTCGAAACCGAAGCCGAAGTGATCGCGGCCGCCAACAACACGCCCTTCGGCCTGGCCGCCTACTTCTATTCGACCGACGTGCGCCGCATCTGGCGCGTGGCCGAGGCGCTGGAATCCGGCATCGTCGGCATCAATGAAGGCGCGCTCGCGGCCGAGGCCGCGCCTTTCGGCGGCGTGAAGGAGTCAGGCTACGGACGCGAGGGCTCGGTGCACGGGTTGGACGATTACATGCACACGAAGTACCTGTGCCAGGGCGGCCTTTGAGCCTGCCCCCGCGGGTGGCCTTGGCGCGCCTGCAGAATTGACACTTCGGGGCCTTCCGGCCCCCGTGATGCGCCCCTTATATTTTGAAGCAGCACTTCAAAAGGCATGCTGCATTCGCCACTGTTTCTTTCAGACCCCCTTCTTTACAGTCGCGCATCACACGATGAGCGCCGCAACACAAGGGGCCTGAAAGAAATGAACGAAGACCGGAAACCGCCACGCGGCCCAGCCCGCACCACCGCCATTCCACGCGCCTTGCTGGCTTCGCTCGTGGCGGTGCCGTGCATTGCCGCGGGCATTGCCTGGCCCGCACCCGCTGCGGCCAGCCAGGCACTGGCCCAGAAGTACGCATGCGTCGCATGCCATCAGCCCGCGGCCAAGGTAGTGGGCCCCTCCTGGAAAGACATCGGTGCAAAGTACGGCGACGGCAAGGGAACGGCCGCGCAGTTCGCCACGAGCATCAAGGCCGGCAGCTCCGGAAAGTGGGGCCCGATGCCGATGCCCGCGCAAGCACAGGTTCCCGATGCCGACGCACAGCTGCTCGCGCAATGGCTGCTCGACGGCGCCAAGTAGTCGCAAGAAACCAACCCACCTGCGGAGAAAAGAACATGAGCGCGCTCCACGTCAATGGCCGTGAACACACGGTCGATGCCGATCCCGGCACCCCCATCCTCTGGGCCCTGCGCGACACGCTGGGCATGACCGGCACCAAGTTCGGCTGCGGCGCCGCGCTGTGCGGCGCCTGCACCGTGCACCTGGACGACCAGGCCATCCGCTCGTGCATCACGCCCATCTCGGCGGCCGAAGGCAAGAAGATCGTCACGATCGAAGCCGCCACCGACGGCAGCGACCGCGTGGGCGCAGCCGTGCACGCCGCATGGGTCAAGCACGACGTGGCGCAGTGCGGCTACTGCCAGAGCGGCCAGATCATGAGCGCCACCGCATTCATCAAGTCGCTGCCTGCCGGCAAGCAGCCGAGCACCGACGAGATCGACTCGGCCATGGCCGGCAACATCTGCCGCTGCGGCACCTACGCCCGCATTCGCGCCGCGGTGGCCGACGCCGCCAAGACCCTGGCCTGAAGGAACACCCGCCATGCTGCCCACACATATCGATCCGAGCGAACTGCCGCGCGCCCTGCAACGCCTGATGGCCGCAAGCCAGCCTGAGCCCGGCGCCGCCGCCCTGCCCCGCCGCAGCTTCCTGAAGCTGGCCGGCGTCGGCGGCCTGGCGATCGGCGCCTTTCCCCACATGGCGATGGCGCAGGCCGACGGTGCGGCCAAGCCGGCCGGCGGGCTCAAGCCGTCGCAGCAGCCGCTGGCCTTCGTGCAGATTGCGCCCAACGGCGAAGTCACCGTGACGCACAACCGGCTCGAGTTCGGCCAGGGCGTGCAAACGGGGCTGCCGATGATCCTGGCCGAAGAGCTCGATGCCGACTGGAGCCTGGTGCGCAGCAAGAGCGGCACCAACGATGCCGCCTATCACGACCCCGTGTTCGGCATGCACCTGACCGGCGGCTCCAACTCCATCAAGAACAGCTTCACGCAATACCGCGAACTCGGCGCGCGCGCACGGGCCATGCTGCTTTCAGCCGCCGCTGCGCGCTGGAACGTCGACGTGGCCACGCTGCGCACGCAGGCCGGCACGGTGCTGGGCCCGGGCGGACGCAAGCTGGGCTACGGCGAACTGGCCGAAGCCGCCATGGCGCTGCCGGTGCCCGAGAAGGTCACGCTCAAAGACCCGAAGGACTTCCGAATCATCGGCCGGCCCACCACGCGGTTGGATGCGCGCGCCAAGAGCAGCGGGCGGCAAGACTTCGGCATCGACGTCAAGCAGCCCGGGCAGCTCACCGCGGTGGTGGCCCATCCGCCGGTGTTCGGCGCGCGCCTGAAGTCGGTCGACGACAGCGCGGCGCGCGCCGTGAAGGGCGTGAAGGCGGTGCTGCGCGTGCCGCTCGACCGCGGCGCCGAAGGCGTGGCCGTGGTGGCCGACGGCTACTGGCCGGCCAAGCTGGGCCGCGATGCGCTCAAGCTGCAGTGGGACACCTCGGCCGTCGAGAAGGTCGACAGCGAAAAGCAATTGGTGCAGTACCGCGAACTGGCCGCCAAGCCCGGCCCGCGCAAGTTCGACGCCGACATGGCGCCGCTCGCCAGGGCGCCCAGGCAGCTCGAAGCCGAGTTCGTTTTCCCCTACCTGGCCCATGCGCCCATGGAGCCGCTGAACTGCACCGTGAAGCTGTCGGCCGACCGCGCCGAGCTCTGGGTCGGCACGCAGAGCGCCGGGCTGGACGCCGCCGCGGCAGCACGTGTGCTCGGCCTCAAGCCCGAGCAGGTGAGCGTGCATGTACAAATGGCGGGCGGCGGCTTCGGCCGGCGCTTCGTGGGCTCGAGCGACTACGTGGTCGAGGCCTGCGAAATCGCCAAGGCCGCGCGCACCGCGGGCCTGACTGCGCCGGTGCGCCTGCTGTGGAGCCGAGAGGACGACATCAAGGGCGGCTACTACCGCCCCATGCACCTGCACCGCGCGCGCATCGGCTTCGACGAGCGCGGCAAGGTGCTGGCGTGGGACCACGTCATCGTGGGCCAGTCGATCCTCACGGGCACGGTGTTCGAGTCGTTCCAGGTCAAGGACGGCATTGACGCTTCGGCCACCGAAGGCATGCGCGAACCGTATCCGCTGCCGATGCGCCTGACGGTGCACCATCCCAAAGTCAATGTGCCGGTGCTGTGGTGGCGCAGCGTGGGTTCCACGCACACCGCCTTCGTGATGGAAACGCTGCTCGACGAAATCGCGCGCAGCACGAAGCAGGACCCGGTGGCCTACCGCATGCAGCTCTTCGGCGACAAGCACCCGCGGCACCGCGCCGCGCTGCAACTGGCGGTCGACAAGAGCGGCTACGGCAAGAAGCAGCTGGCACAGGGCCGCGCCTGGGGCGTGGCGGTGCACGAATCCTTCCAGTCGGTCGTGGCTTATGTGGTGGAGGCTTCGGTCAAGGACGGCCAGCCGGTGCTGCACCGGGCGACCGCCGGCGTGCATTGCAACCTGGCCGTGAATCCGCGCAGCGTGGAAGCGCAGGTACAGGGCGCCGCGGTCATGGGCCTGTCGATGTGCCTGCCGGGCGGCGCCATCACGCTGAAGGACGGCGAAGTGCAGCAGAGCAACTTCGGCGACTTTGCCGTGGCCCGCATCACCCAGATGCCGGAGTTCGAAGTGCATGTGGTGCCGAGCGCCGATGCGCCCACCGGCATCGGCGAGCCCGGCCTGCCGCCGCTGGCGCCGGCGTTCGCCAACGCCCTCGCGCGGCTCACGGGCAAGCCGCTGCGCCAGCTGCCTTTCAACCTGGCGTGAGCGTTGTCGCGCGGCGCAGGGCTCAGTCCGCCTGCACGCCCGCCGCGCGAATCACCTTGCCCCACTTCTCGGTTTCGGCCGCGAGGTGGCTGCGCAGGGCTTCGGGCGTGACCTTGTCCATCGGCACGGCCTCGGTACTCAGTTCGGCGAAGCGGTGCTTGACCATGTCGTCCTGCAGCGCGGCACGCAAGGCCGTGTTGAGCTTCTGCATCACCGCCGGCGGCGTGCCCTTGGGCGCGTAGATGCCGTGCCACACCTTCACGTCGAAGCCCTTGAGACCCTGCTCGTCGAGCGTCGGGATGTTGGGCATGCTGGACAGCCGCTTGGGCGTGGTCACGCCGAACACCTTGACGCGGTTGCCGTCCTTGATGACCGGTGCGGTCTGCGTGGTCTGGTCGCACAGCAGATCGACCTGCCCGCCCATCACATCGTTGAGCGCGGGACCGGCGCCCTTGTAGGGCACGGTGGTGAGCTGCACGCCGATCTGGTGCGCGAGGAGCATGCCGCACAGCTGCGACACGGCGCCGATGCCCGCGTTGGCGAGCGTGACCTTGTCCTTGTTGGCCTTCACATAGGCCAGCAGTTCCTGAAAATTGTTGGCCGGAAAGTCCTTGCGTGAAAGCAGCGTCATCGGCACGTCCATCACCTGGCCGACGTATTCGAAGTCTTTCAGTGGGTCGTAGCTGAGCTTCTTGTAGAGCGCGGGCGCGGTCGCCATGCCCATGTGATGGATCAGGATGGTGTAGCCGTTGGGCGCCGCCTTGGCCACGCGCCCGGGTGCGATGGTGCCGCCCGCGCCCACGGTGTTCTCGACGATGACGGTCTGCCCGAGCGACTTGCCCATGGGAATCGCGAGCATGCGCGCCACCACGTCGGTAGGGCCGCCGGCCGAATACGGCACGACCATGGTGATGGGCTTGTCGGGCCAGGGTGCTTGCTGCGCCGTGGCCGGCGTTTGAGCGGCCAGCAGGCAGGCGCCCAGCGATGCCGCGAGTACAGCCCGTGTCTTCCAGTTCCTTGTTGCTTTCACTTCGTTGTCTCCTTGAGGTTATTGGTTTGGTATGTCCGAAGCCCCGCCGCGTTCAGGGCGGCGCTTGCGATTCGAGTGCCAGCAGGCGTTCCGCAAGCCGCACCACGGGTGCGTCGACCATGCGTCCGTCGAGGCTGACGACACCGCCGCCCGCGGCGTGCGTCGCCTCCACCACGCGGCGCGCCCATGCGAGCTCTGCGGTGCTCGGACCGAGCGCGGCATGCACGGGAGCGACCTGGTCCGGGTGAATGCAAAGCTTGCCGCCGAAGCCGCCGCGCCGTGCGCGTGCTGCATCGTTGGCGAGCCGCGCCGTATCGCGCCAATCGGGCGTCACGCCGTCGATGGGCGCCGCAAGCCCGGCGAGGCGCGAGGCCAGCACCAGCGCCAGGCGCACCGGCACAAGTTCGGCCTCTTCCGCATCGCAGGCCAGCCCCAGGTCGGCCTGGAAATCGAGATTGCCGAATGCGAGCCGCAGCACCTGCGGCGCGGCCGCGAGTTCGCGCGCGGCCTCCAGGCCGGCGGCCGATTCGATCAAGGGCACGAGCAGGCCCTTCGGTCCGATGGTCACACCGAGCCGTTGCAGGTCCGCCGCACGCTCGGCCTTCGGCAACATCACGCCGGCGATCAAGCCTTGAGTGGCGAGCTCGCCCAACTCGGCAAGGTCGCCGTCGTGCCACGGCGTGCCACAGGCATTGATGCGCACCAGCAGGCGCTGCCGCTGCGCCACGCTCAGGGCAGAGAAAGAAGCCCTCAGCTGCGCACGCGCCTCCACCTTTCGATCGGGCGCCACGGCGTCTTCCAAGTCGACGATCACGCCGCCCGCGCCGCTGGCCAGCGCGCGCGCATGGCGCTCGGGCCGGTCCGCTGGGACGAACAGGAAGGTGCGCGCCGATGCCAGCTTCAGCAGTGCCGCCGCCGCATGCGTCGTGTTCACACCGCCCCCGCCTCGCGCAGCGCGGCAATCTCGGCATCGCCTCGCCCGAGGCTGCGCAGAATGGCTTCGGTGTGCTCGCCGACGGCGGGCACCGGGTCCATGCGGTAGTCGAACGCGCTCTGGCGGCCCGCCGGCAGCAGGGCCGGAATATCGCCGGCCGGCGAACCCACCTGCCGCCACCGGTCGCGCGCCTGCAATTGCGGATGCGCCCACAGCCCGGCCATATCGTTCATGCGCGCATTGGCAATCTGCGCGGCGTCGAGGCGCTCGACCACCTGCACAGTACTGAGCGCCGCGAAAGTCTCCACGATGATGGCGCGCAGCGCCTCGCGGTTGTCGTTGCGCCGCGCATTGCTGTCGAAGCGCGGGTCGGTGGCGAGCCCCGCCTGCAGCAGCACCTTCTCGCAAAACGTGCGCCATTCGCGCTCGTTCTGCAGCCCCAGCATCACCGTGCCGCCGTCGCCCGCGGGAAACGGCCCGTAAGGATAGATGGTCGCGTGCGAAGCGGCACTGCGCGGCGGCGGCGGGGCGCCGTCGTAGGCGTAGTACATCGGATAGCCCATCCACTCGGCGAGCGATTCGAGCATCGACACGTCGATGTGCGAGCCCTTGCCGGTCTTGCCGCGTTGCAGCAGCGCCGCGAGGATGCCGGTGTACGCGTACATGCCTGCCGCAATGTCGGCAATGGAGTTGCCCGACTTGCACGGATCGTCCGGCGTGCCCGTGACCGACAGGAAACCCGCTTCGCTCTGAATCAGCAGGTCGTAGGCCTTCTTGTCGCGATACGGGCCGTCTTCGCCGTAGCCCGAGATGTCGCAGACGATGAGCCGCGGATGCTTCGCCTGCAGCGCTTCGGCCCCCAGGCCCATGCGCGCAGCCGCGCCGGGCGCCAGGTTCTGTACCAGCACGTCGGCCTCGGCCACCAGCTCCTGCAGCACCGCGAGCGCGGCGGGCTGCTTGAGGTCGAGCGTGAGGCTTTCCTTCGACCGATTCACCCACACGAAGTGCGAGGCTTCGCCGCCCACGCGCGCGTCGTAGGCGCGCGCAAAGTCACCCACGCCGGGGCGTTCCACCTTGATCACGCGGGCGCCGAGGTCGGCCAGTTGCCGCGTGCAGAACGGTGCCGCAATCGCGTGTTCGAGCGAAACGACCGTGATGCCGTCGAGAGGTCTTGTCATGCGCTTGTTCTCCCTGTTCATGCGAGCACGGCCGTGGCCTGCATCGTGAGCCAGCCGTCGGCGTCTTCGCCCCACAGACTGAAGGTCTTGCCGTCGGTGCTGCCTTCGGCCGGCTTGCCGTGCACGCGGAACGGCGCAATGTCGAAGGTCGGCCGCACGGCGCGAAATTCGAAGCGCGCAAGCTGTGCGCCGGGCACGTTGCGGCGCAGCAGGTCGACCAGGAGCGTGGCGATCAGCGGGCCGTGCACGATCAGCCCCGGATAGCCCTCGACCTGCGTCACGTAGCGGCGGTCGTAGTGGATGCGGTGGCCGTTGAAAGTAAGCGCGGAGTAGCGGAACAGCAGCACGTCGTCGGGGACGAGCTCGCGGCTGAACGCGGCGTCCTTCGGTGCCGGCGTGGGCGGCGGGGTTTTCTCGCCGGGTTCGGCCGCGGCGCGGTAGACGATGTCGTGCTCCTCGGTCAACGCGAGGCCGCGCGCGTTGTGCACTTCATGCCGAACGAGCACGAACACCAGTTCGCCGCTGCGGCCCGCCTTGTGGGTGACCGAGGCGATGGTCGAGGTGCGCTCGACCGCATCGCCCACCTGCAGCGGATTGCCCTCTTCCCACGCGAGCCGCCCGCCGGCCCACATGCGGCGCGGCAGCGGCACCGGGGGCAGGAAGCTGCCGCGCTTCGCATGGCCGTCCTCGCCGATCTCGGACTGGCGATGGTGCGGCAGGAAATAGAGCCAGTGCCAGAGCGCGGGCAGGCGCGTACCGGTGCCAGGAAGTGGGTCGTCGCGATCGAGCGTGGCCGAGAGCGCGCGCACGGGCGCGGCGGTGATCTCGTCGGCCAGCGTTTCGCTGCGGCCCTGCCAACCCTGGAGCTTTGCCAGCGTGTCGCTGTCGATCGATGGGGAGGACTTTTCCTGCATGTGATTGCTCATGGTTTTTTCTTCAATCCACCGCCGCACCCGATGCCTTGACGATGCGCGCCCACTTGGCGAGGTCGTCCTGCAGCAGCTTCGCAAACTGGTCGGGCGTGGTGGGCGCCGCAATCTCGACGCCCTGCTGGTCGAGCTTGTCGCGCAGGTCCTTGGCGGCCAGCGCCTTGCGCGTGGCCTCCTGCAGCGTGGCCAGCACATCGGCCGGCACGCCCGCGGGCGCGAACAGGCCGATCCAGAGCGTGCCGTTGTAGCCCGGCACCGCCTCGGCAATGGCGGGCACATCGGGCAGCACCGGCGAGCGCTTGTCGCCGCTGACCGCCAGCGCGCGCAGCTTGCCGGCCTTGATGTGCGAGAGCGCCGAGGGCAGGCTCGCGAACACGATCGGCAGTTGCCCGCCGAGCACGTCGTTCAGCGCGGGCGCCACGCCCTTGTACGGCACGTGCTGCAGCGAAATGCCCGCCATGCTGTTGAGCATTTCGCCCAGCAGGTGGTTGAGCGTGCCGTTGCCGGCCGAGGCGTACTGGTAGTTGGCGCCCTTCTGCCGCGCGAGCTTCAGGAACTCGTTGAGATCTTTCGCGGGAAACGACGGGTTGACCAGCAGCACGTTGGGCACCGCGCCGATCAGGCCCACGGGCTTGAAGTCTTTCACCGGGTCGAAGCCCGCGTTCTTGTAGAGCGCCGGGTTGATCGCCTGGCTGCTGCTGATGGTCATGAGCAGCGTGTAGCCGTCCTTCGGTCCTTTGGCGACGAACTGCGTGCCGATGTTCCCGCCGGCGCCGGGACGGTTGTCGACCACCACGCTGGCATTCATCACCTCGCCGAGCTTCTGGCCGACGAGGCGGCCCACGATGTCGTTGGTGCCGCCCGCGGCCTGCGGCACGATGAGGGTGACCGGGCGCGATGGATAGGGTTCGGCGCGCGCTGGGCCGGTGTGGATCAGGGCGGCAGCGGCGGCAAACGCCAGGGTCGCGAGCGCGCGAAACCCCATGTTTGCAAGATTGGTAGAGCAGCGGACTTTTAATCCGTTGGTCGCTGGTTGGTGTTGTTGTGTCTCCATGGCCGCATGGTGTTCCGCCCCACCGCTGCGCGCAATCTGCGATTTCGGAACCCAGCCTTCTGAATTCCCGAAGGCTTGGGTACGATGGCACCATGCTTTTCGATCTGACCGACCTGCGCCTTTTCGTTGCCGCGGCCGAACTCGGCAACCTCACGCGCGCGGCCGAGCGGCAGCACTTGTCGCTTGCGGCGGCCAGTGCGCGCATCAAAGCGCTCGAAACGCAGGCGGGCTTGCAGCTGCTGCAGCGCGAAGCACGCGGCGTGCGGCTCCTGCCACCGGGAGAAGCCTTCCTGCACCACGCACGCCTGGTGCTGCACCAGACCGAGCAGTTGCGCGCCGATCTGCTCGAATACGGCGGAGGCCTCCGCGGCCATTTGCGCGTGTTCGCCAACACCACGGCGGTAACGGACTTCCTGCCCGAGATCCTCCCCGGCTTCCTGGCGCACAACCCGCGCATCAACGTCGACCTTCAAGAAAAACCGAATGCTCAGATCCCGCGCGGCGTGCTCGACGGACGCGCCGACATCGGCATCGCGGCCGGCCGCGTCGACACGCTGGGGCTGGAAGCGATTCACTTCAGCACTGACCGGCTGGTGCTCGTCACCTCGCGCAAGCACCGCTTCGCAAAGCGCCGCAAGATTTCATTCGCGGAGACGCTCGACGAAGATGCCATCGGCATGCAGCAAGGCAGCACGCTGCAAGCGTTTCTCTCGCAGATCACCGACAACCTCGGCAAGCGCCAGAAGCTGCGCATCCAGCTCGGCAGCTTCGATGCGATGTGCCGGATGATCGGCAGCGGCGTGGGCATTGGCGTGGTGCCGGAGTCGGCGGCGCGGCGCAACCAGGAGAGCATGCAGCTCGCGCTGATCGACCTCAGCGACGCGTGGTGTGTGCGGGAGCGCTATCTGCTGGTGCGCGACCGGGCGGCACTACCGATTTATGCGCAGGCGCTGGTCGAAACGCTGTGCCGGCACTATGCCGTTGAGCAGGCTGCAATCGACTGAGACCAGAAAACAAGGACTTGCACGCGAATCGTGAAGAAGCCGGTGCCATCCCCATTTTCCGTGGACAACTTTGGGGATAACTGATGTGCTTCCTTGTAAATGCGATTTAAGTTGTTGTTTTACAAAGAAAATAATCAGTTTGCTGAAAATTTGTGCGGTGAACAAAGTGGAGTTGCTGTTCAGGGCGTGTGCACAGGCCACCGGGTACTCCCCTCCGCGAATGTCCCCCGGCTTCGCCTCCTCCTTGATTTCGCTGCGGGGAGCACCCGATGCCCTGTGCACCAAGGCACGCTGCTGGTGTGCAGCCGATCAACGACCGGCGCGCATAACGCACCCGTCGATGGGGTGCCTTGCGCAGCGAAATCAAGGAGGAGCCCGAAGGGCGGGGGACATTCGCGGAGCAAGGTACCCCGTCGGCGGGTGCGCCGCCCTGAACAGGCAGCGCATTCAAACCGAGGGCGCCGCTCGATCGAGGCGCCCCCAAGGAAACTCAACGCTCGATCGTCAGCGCCACACCCATGCCACCGCCGATGCACAGCGACGCAATGCCCTTCTTGGCGTTCTGGCGCTGCATTTCGTGCAGCAGCGTCACGAGAATGCGGCAACCCGACGCGCCGATGGGGTGGCCGATGGCAATGGCGCCGCCGTTCACGTTCACCTTGTTCACGTCCCAACCCATTTCCTTGTTCACGGCGCAGGCCTGCGCGGCGAAGGCTTCGTTGATCTCGAGCAGGTCGAGGTCGGCGGCCTTCCAGCCCGCGCGCTGCAGCGCCTTGGTCGACGCGGGCACCGGGCCCATGCCCATGATGGCCGGGTCGAGGCCGGCGGTGGCGTAGCTCGCAATGCGGCCCAGCGGCTTCAGGCCGAGGGAGGCGGCCTTCTTGGCCGTCATCACCATCACGGCGGCGGCGCCGTCGTTCAGGCCCGAGGCGTTGCCCGCGGTCACGCCGCCGGCCTTGTCGAAAGCCGGGCGCAGACCGGCGAGGCCTTCGGCGTTGGTCTTGCGGTTGATGAACTCGTCCTTGTCGAAGACGATCGGGTCGCCCTTCTTCTGCGGGATGCTCACCGGCACGATCTCGTCCTTGAACTTGCCTGCATCTTGCGCGGCCGCGGCCTTGGTCTGGCTGCCGAGCGCGAGTTCGTCCTGCGCGGCACGGTCGATGCCGAACTTCTTGGCCACGTTCTCGGCGGTGATGCCCATGTGGTACTGGTTGTAGACGTCCCACAGGCCGTCCACGATCATGGTGTCGACCAGCTTCCAGTCGCCCATGCGCTGGCCGTTGCGCGAGTTGGGCAGCACATGCGGCGCAGCGCTCATGTTCTCCTGGCCGCCGGCAATCACGATTTCGCTGTCGCCGGTGGCCACGGCCTGCGCCGCGAGCATCACGGCCTTCAGGCCCGAACCGCACACGGCATTGATGGTGAGCGCCGGGGTTTCCTTGGCGCCGCCGCTCTTGAGCCATGCCTGCCGCGCGGGGTTCTGGCCCGCGCCGGCGGCCAGCACCTGGCCCATGATGGCTTCGCCAATCTGGTCGGCCGTGAGGTTGGCGCGTGCAATCACTTCCTTGATCACGAGGGCGCCCAGCTCGGTGGCCGCAATGCCCGCGAGCGAGCCGCCGAACTTGCCGACCGCCGTGCGCGCAGCCGAAACGATGACGATGTCTTCCATGAGGTTCTCCGTTGAAGTGATCTGAAAAAATGAAAGCGATGGGTCAGGCGCGCGCCTTGACATAGCGGCCCGGCGCCGGCTCGATGGCCTTGTAGGTCTTGCCGTTGCCGTAGGTCTTGGGTGCGGGAACCTGCTTGCCCGCATGGCCCTTGAGCCATTGTGCCCAGTCGGTCCACCAGCTGCCGGGGTGCTCGGTCGCGCCGGCCAGCCACTCGGCCTGCGTCTTCGGAAACTTGCCGTCCTCGCGGATCCAGTGGCTGCGCTTCTTCTTGGCGGGCGGGTTGATCACGCCGGCGATGTGGCCCGAAGCGCCCATGACGAAGCGCTTCTTGCCCGGCAGCAGCTGTGTCGACGCGTACGCGCCGCCGATGGGCACGATGTGGTCTTCGCGCGAGCCGTAGATGTACGCCGGGACATCGATCTTGCCGAGGTCGACTTTCTGGCCGCACACCGTGAGCGCATTGGGCTTCGCGAGCTTGTTCTCGTGGTACGTGTTGCGCAGGTACCAGGTGTAGAACGGGCCCGGCAGGTTCGTGGCGTCGCTGTTCCAGTACAAGAGGTCGAACGGCGGAGGCGTTTCGCCCTTGAGGTAGTTGCCGACGACGTAGTTCCACACGAGGTCGTTGGGCCGCAGAAAGCTGAAGGTCGAGGACAGGTCCATGCCCGGCAGCAGGCCGCCCTTGCCGAGCTGCATTTCGCGGTACGCCACCATCGGCTCGTCCACGAAGATGTCGAGAATGCCGGTGTCGCTGAAGTCCAGGAACGTGGTGAGCAGCGTGACCGAGGCGGCCGGCTTCTCGCCGCGCGCCGCGAGCACGGCCAGCGCGGTGCTCAGGATGGTGCCGCCCACGCAGAAACCCAGCGCATTGATCTGCTTGCTGCCACTGATCTCCTGCACCGTGCGGATCGCCTTGATGGCGGCGTTCTCGATGTAGTCGTCCCAGGTGGCGTTGGCGAGCGATTCGTCGGGGTTGCGCCAGCTCACCACGAACACCCGGTGTCCCTGCTCGTTCGCATAGCGGATCAGCGAGTTCTCGGGCTGCAGGTCGAGGATGTAGAACTTGTTGATGCAGGGCGGCACCAGCAGGAAGGGCCGCTCGTACACCTTGGCCGTGAGCGGCTTGTATTCGAGCAACTGGAACAGCTCGTTCTCGAACACCACGGCGCCCTCGGTGGTGGCCACGTTGCGCCCCACCTCGAAGGCGCTCTCGTCGGTCATGCTGAGGTGGCCCTGCTTGACGTCGTGCAGCAAGTTCTGAATGCCCTTGGCAATGCTCTCGCCCTGCGTCTCGATGGCTTTTTTCTGGGCTTCGGCATTCAACGCCAGCGAATTGCTCGGCGACGAGGCCGCCATCCATTGCTCGACGGCGAAGCGCAGGCGGGCCTTGGTCTTTTCATCGGCGTCGATGGCCTCGGCCATGTTCAGCATGGTGCGGCCGTTGAGCAGGTACACGGCCGCCGAAAAGGCCGCGAGCGGATTGCTGCCCCACGCTTCGGAGGCAAAGCGCTTGTCGCCTTCGGGCTTGGCGGCCAAGCCCTGGCGCCAGAGTTCGGAGGCCTCCGCCACATACTGCTGCTGGATGGATTGAAGCTTCTCGGGGTCGATCGAGAGCTTGGGCAAATCAGGCATCTTGGCTGCCTGGGGCATCTGCCACAGCGGCGTGCCGCCCACGTTGAAGGCCGAAGCCCCCTGCGCGGCGGATTGCTGGAACGACTCCAGCGCCTGGGTCCATCCCTCTGAAAGCGCTTGCTGAAAAGGCGCGAACGCATCGGCCCCGGTGGCTGGTTGCTTCATCATGTCTCCTGGTCCTCGCCTGACTGAGTCGGTACGGATGGCTGCTCGTGTTTTGAGTATGCTGCATTTCACAAGGCGCTCACAACGCCGCCCACCTACTTACCGACTGAAACTTCCTGTGTTCATCCACCTGATCGTGATCGGCTGGCTCTACGTTGTCGTGATGATGGCGGTGGCCGAAGCCACCAACACCACGGGCACCGTGCTGGGCGCCATCTTCACATTTCTTTTGTACGGATTGGCGCCGGTGGCACTGGTGGTTTACCTGATGGGTGCCCCCGGTCGGCGGCGCGCGGTCAAGCAGCGCGAAGCCGAGGCGCAGGAGGCGGCCCGCCGCGCCGCCGCCGGCGAGGCAGCCGCGAAGGAAGGCTCACACCTTCCAGACCAACGCGGCGAAGCGCCCGCTGATGCCGTCCCGCCGGTGCGAAAAGAACCGTGACGCGTTGCCGACGGTGCACCAATCGGCGCCGCCGTCGTTGCCATACACCGCCTCGATACCGGCGGCGCGCAGCCGCTGGCGTGCCAATGCAGGCAGGTCGGCCAGCCATTTGCCGGGCGCTGGCGCGGGTTTGAAACAATTTGCAGCTTCGGGCGCATGCGCTTCGAACGCGGCCTTGACCTCCGGTCCGACCTCGAACGCCGCAGGGCCGATGCAGGGTCCCAGCCACGCGATGACGTTGGCCGCGCCACGTGCCGGCCCGGTCTCGAAGCTCTTGAACGTGTGTTCGAGCACCCCACCCGCCAGCCCGCGCCATCCTGCATGCGCAGCAGCCACCCGGTGTCCCGACGCGTCGGCGAAGAGCACCGGCAGGCAGTCCGCCACCATGATCGTACAAGCCGGGCCGATCGCCGTGGTGGTGCAGGCATCGGCGGCAGCGCCGTCGGGCAAGGGGCCGTTGCCGGATTCGAGCGCCACCACCCCGTTGCCATGCACCTGCTGCAGGAAGACCGGCTGCGCGCCGATGGCCTGCCGCAGGCGTGCGCGGTTGGCAGCGACATGCGCCGGCTCGTCGCCTACGTGGTCGCCGAGGTTGAGGCTTTCATAGCGCCCGGTCGACACGCCGCCGCCGCGCGTGGTGCACAGCGCCCGCAGGTTCGACGACGCCGGCCAATCGGGCACGAGCCAGCGCGGGTCCATGGCGGCGCTCAATCAGGCTTCCGCATCGGGCGCCTGCGAAGGCTGGGCGCGCTGGAAGGCGTCGAGATTCATGCAGGCCTCGAAGGCGGCCATGGTGCGCGGGAGGCCGCTGAAGTCGCAGTCGAAGCGCTTGCCGTTGAAGATCTGCGGCACCAGGCAGCAGTCGGCCAGCGTGGGCGTGTTGCCGTAGCAGAAGGTGCCGCCCGGGTGCTGCGCGAGCTGGCGCTCGAAGGCCAGCATGCCGTCGCGCACCCAGTGGCGGTACCAGGTGTTCTTGGCTTCGTCGTCGAGCTTGAGCTCCTTCACCAGGTACTTGAGCACGCGCAGGTTGTTCAGCGGATGAATCTCGCAGGCAATCGACTGGGCCAGCGCGCGCACATGCGCCCGGCCCACCGGGTCGTGCGGCAGCAGCGGCGGCTCGGGGTGGGTTTCGTCGAGGTATTCGATGATGGCCATCGACTGCGAAAAGCGCTCGCCCTCGTCTTCGAGCAGCGGCACCAGCATGTCGGCCGAAATCGCCGAATAGGGACCCGTGCGATGGTCGCCGCGGGCAATGTGCACCGGCACGTAGTCGAAGTCCAGGCCCTTCAGATTGAGCGCGATGCGCACGCGGAACGACGAGGAGGAGCGGAAGTAGTTATGCAGCTTCATGATGTTTCCAAGGATAGCGCCGCTGTGCGCCGGCAACGGGGCTTCGGTCAGCAACGCCGGGGGGCCGGCAGCACGCAGCGGAAGCCGTGCAGCACGGCCTTCGGCGCGGTTGCGGCCTGCCATTCGTCGAGAATGCGGCGCGCTCCGGCCTCCTCGCGCGAGGCGATGCCCAGTCGCCACGGCCCGAGCGTGCCGGCCGCCTCGCCCTCGCCGTGGTTGTGCCTGCCCTCGCCATGGGGACGGCCTTCGGAGCATGCGCGGCAGAGCACCTCCATGCTGTCGGTCCAGTTCTCGGCAAAGGTGTCCACGGTCTTGAAGCGCTGCACCAGCGCCTCGATGTCCTCCGAGCTCACGCCCTCCACCGAAACCTCGTAGGTCGCGTGCTCCGACGGCGCAATCAGCTCCAGCGCATCGAACACCGCCACCTCGCGTTCGCCTCGCAGCCGGTAGCCATTGGGCGCGCCGTCGTGCAGCACCAGGTCGCCATAGCGGTGGCCGCAGGCGGGCGTGGGCACGTTGCGCAGGATGGCCCGCGCCGGATCGATGCGGTCGGCCCAGACCACCTCGGTGCCCTCGTCGCCGTGCACGCGAATCGGCGTGAGCCCGACGAAATAATCGACCGGCCCTTCGCCGTCCGGAATGCCGATGCCGTACTGGCGCCATGCGCGGCGTGCCGTGGCCCAGTCGCCCAGCGCGGTGGCCGCAATGCCCAGGTTCCACAGCGCGCCCTCGTAGCCCGGTTCGCACTGCACGGCCCGCGCGTTGGCCTGCAGCGAGGCAGCCCATTCGCCGCGGTACTTGTGGATGAGGCCGGCGTTGTACCAAGGCACTGCCCATCCGGGATGGATCGCGCTCGCCTGGGCATACGCCTCGAGGGCGCCGTCCTGGTCGCCCTCGTCGTCGCGCCGGCGGCCGAGTTCGTTGTAGGCCGTGGCTTTGCCGGCTTTGCTGATTCGCAGAGGCATGGTGTGCTGGGAGGAGATCGGGGAAGATCGAGGAAATAGCGCGGGCGCCTATTGTGAGCCGCCCGACCATCCCGAGCCAGGCCCTGCGGCATGCCCTGCCCCACCTCTGGCACACTGCCGTTTTTCTCCGTTCCGCTGAAAAGGACAGACGCAATGGCTTCCGAGTTTGTTTTCGCCCCGCCCCCGACCGTTTCGATTCCCGTCGTCGGGCAGCCGGCCCGTTTTCCGGTGCACCGCATCTACTGCGTGGGCCGCAACTACGAAGATCACGCCAAGGAAATGGGCTTCACCGGCCGCGAACCGCCCTTCTTCTTCATGAAGCCCACCGACGCGCTGGTGGTGGTCGATGCGGGCCAGACCGGCACCATGGCCTACCCCACGCTCACGAAGAACCTGCACCACGAGATCGAACTCGTGGTGGCCATCGGCACCGGCGGCAAGAACATCACGGCGGCCGATGCGCACAAGCACATCTATGGCTACGCCGTCGGCCTGGACATGACGCGCCGCGACCTGCAAGGCGAGATGAAGAAGCAGGGCCGCCCCTGGGACATCGGCAAGGGTTTCGAGCAGAGCGCACCCATCGGCCCCATCGTGCCGGTGGCCCAAGCCGGGGACGCAGAGAACGCCGAGATCTCGCTGCAGGTGAACGGCACCGACCGCCAGCGCAGCACGGTGAGCAAGCTGATCTGGAACGTGGCCGAGACCATCGAGCACCTGTCGGCCGCGTGGGAGCTGCAGCCCGGCGACCTGATCTACAGCGGCACGCCCGAAGGCGTGGCGGCCGTGGTGGCGGGCGACACGCTGGTCGGCGAAGTGGCCGGCCTGCCCAAGCTGACCGTCAAGGTCATCTGAAGCCCCACGCCACGCTCCAATGATCCTGCGCGTCCCCATCAAGCACTGCAAGAACTGCGGCACCGCGGTGGTCTACCGCGTTCCGGACGACGGCGACACCAAGGAACGCGCCGTGTGCCCGGCCTGCAGCACCATTCATTACGAGAACCCGCTGAACGTGGTGGGCACCATTCCCGTCCTCGGCGACAAGGTGCTGCTGTGCAAGCGCAACATCGAGCCGCGCTGGGGCAAGTGGACGCTGCCGGCGGGCTTCATGGAGCTGGGCGAAACCGCGGCCCAGGGCGCGGCCCGTGAGACCGACGAGGAGGCTGGCGCCCACTACGAGATGCAGGGCCTGTATGCGGTGATCAGCGTGGTGCGCGTGGGCCAGGTGCACCTGTTCTACCGCGCCCGCCTGCTCGACGACCGCTTCGACCCGGGCCACGAAACCATCGAGGCCCGGCTCTTCACCGAGGAAGAAATTCCGTGGGAAGAAATCGCCTTTCGCACTGTGCGCGAGGCGCTGGAACATTTCTTCGAAGACCGGCGGCGCGGCAGCTTCGACCGCGTGCACGAACTCAGCATCGTTTGAAACACATGACCATCCAGGCACAACGCGCGCCCGCGCTCCTGCGCGCAGCGCTCGCATCCACCGTTGTCGTCGGCCTGGGCCTTGCGCTGGCTTCGCCGGGACGAGCAGAAATAGTGGGCGACGTCGACACCGCGTTCAAGCTCATCGGCCCCGACCACAAGATCGTGGTCGAGGCCTACGACGATCCCAAGGTCAGCGGCGTGACCTGCTACGTCTCGCGCGCCAAGACCGGCGGCCTGGCCGGCGCCTTCGGCGTTGCGGAAGACAAGTCCGAAGCTTCCATTGCCTGCCGCCAGGTCGGTCCGGTCAGCATCACGCAGCCCTTGCCCAAGCGCGAGGAGGTGTACACCGAGCGGCTGTCGATTCTCTTCAAGCGGCTGCGCGTGGTGCGCATGGTCGATGCCAGGCGCAACACCCTGGTCTATCTCACCTATTCCGACCTGCTGATCGACGGCTCGCCCAAGAACAGCGTGACGGCGGTGCCGATCGACCGCGGCACCCCTATTCCTCTCAAGTAGATCCGGAGCCAGATCCAAAGCCGGCCAGCCGCTTCGCCTCCTTCACCCGCCCGCATCGCCGGCTCCCGCGGGTTTGCTAGCATGCGCGAGGTGGCTCGCCCGGCGCGCCGAGCCGAAGGAACCCTCAGCAACGAATTCGTTCCAACAGAGTCATGCACGTTCAAACCATCCTTTTCCGTACCGGCGCCGCGCTCCTCGTGGCGGCCGGCCTTGCAGCCTGCACCACGCCGCAACCGCCTGTTCGGCCGGGCGTGAACATTCCACCGCCGGTCCAGCAGCCGCAGGCCCAGTTCATCCGTCCCGCCAGCGGCTCCACCATTGCCCGCTTCGACGGCGTGCGCAGCAAGGGACTCGACATCGCGGGCAATCTCGGCGACCCCATCGTCGCCTCGGCCGACGGCCGCGTGGTGTACGTGGGCAGCGAACTGCGCGGCTACGGGAACATGGTCATCGTCAAGCACAACGAGACCTTCCTGACCGCATACGCCCACGCGCAAACCATCCTCGTCAAGGAGAACGCGGTGGTGCGCCAAGGCCAGAAAATCGCGGAAATGGGCAAGAGCGACGCCGACCGCGTGAAGGTGCATTTCGAAATCCGCAAGAACGGCACCGCCGTCGATCCCGAGCCCTACCTGAGCGGGCGCCTGCAGCAATAGCAAGCAACAGGCCCGCGCCCTCTACCGGGCCGCGCTAGAGCAGGCTCTCGGGCACCAGCGGCGCGAACAGCTCCAGCTTCCAGCGCGACCAGAAATCCGTCTCCGGCTCCACATGCAGGATGGTGTCGGCAGCGTCGCCCGATGCGGGGCTCACCCATTCGATGCCGCCGCGGGGCCCCAGCTGCAGCTGATACGCACCGTCGAGCCGGATGAAACCGATCAGGCTGGTGAGCTGCTGCGCGATCTGCGGGCTGAAGATGAAGAGGCCGATCTCGGTGTTGTGCAGCATCGAGCGCGGGTCGAAATTCATCGAGCCGATGAAGACGATATTGCGGTCGATCACGGCCGACTTGCCGTGCAGCCGTCCGCTCGCCGAACCGTACATGCCGAAGCGCTTGGTTTCCTCCACGCGCTTGGGGCTCAATTCATAGAGCGCCACGCCGAGCCGCAGCATCTCGGGCCGGTAGCGCCGGTAGCCGATGTGCACCAGCGATTCGTCGGTGGCCGCGAGCGAATTGGTCACGATGGTGTAGCTCACGCCCTTCTGCCGCACGAGGCGGATCGACTCCATGCCGCCGCGCCCCGGGATCAGGTACGGCGTGGTCTGCAGAACCTCGTGCTCCGCGTCGCGTATGTAGCGCCGCACGTTGTAGAGCACGCTGTCGGTCGATTCGTCGGCCGGCAGCCCGCGGGCCTCGTCGGTCGGCCCCAATGCCTTGGCGGGCGCATCGGCATAGGCTTCGGCGCGCGCCCAGACGAGCGACAGCGCGCCTTCGTCCAGGTCCTTGGCCAATGCGTTGTTGCCCAGCAAGTCGGTGGAAACCAGTGGCCCGGGGTGCAGCGTGTCCGGTCCGCCGGTCAGTTGCTCGAAGCGTTCGCGCAGCTGCTGCGGCGTGGCCCCGGCGTTCGACACCAGCGACTCCAGGGGATACACATACGGGCTGTTCCAGTACATGTCGAACAGCGACGAGAGCCGCGGCACCACCGTGCCGGCCACCAGCGTGTCGATGTCGATGAAGTTGGAGCCGCCGTCGCGCAGGAAGTACTCGTTCGCGATATTGCGCCCGCCCATCACCGCCATGACGTTGTCCACCACGAAGAGCTTGTTGTGCATGCGGCGGTGCACGCGGTCGAAGTCGAGCAGCGACGCGGCCCAGCGCGTGCCCAGGTGGTCGCGCCCGGCGGGAAACGGATTGAACATCCGCACCTCGACGTTCGGGTGCGCCGCAAAGCCGGCAAACAGCGGGTCGGCGCCCGCGGTATAGAGGTCGTCGACCAGCAGCCGCACGCGCACGCCGCGCTCCGCCGCATCGCGCAATGCGCGCAGCAGGTACCGGCCGGTTTCGTCGTTCTGGACCAGGTAGTACTGAACGTCGATCGAACGCTGGGCGCGCTGCGCGAGCTCGATGCGCGCATGCAGCGAGAACTGCGGCATCGGCAGCAGACGAAAGCCGCTCAGCGCCTGCCCCGGCGGTGAAGCCGCCGTGACAAGGCGCCCCAGCGTCGTGTCCGCGCCGTTCGTGATGGCGACCGACGGCTTGCGCTCCACGCTCGCCGGCAGGCCTGCGCAGCCGCCCATGAACAACAAGGCAAGGCCGAGCAGCAGCCACAACAGCCGGGGAAGGCGCGGGCCGGTGGCCATGACGGGAATTCGGGAGTAAGAGTCTTCTGTCATCGGGTCGATGCGATGCGCAACGCGCGCAAGGTGGCGGCTTTCTACCATGAGCCCGAGCGGCGCGTTCATGGAGCTCTCCTACACCATCGGCAAAGGCAAGCTGACGCGCCCATTCGCCGTGCGGCTGCATTTTCCGGCAAGAAAACGGAGCAAACCAGACACTCGGGCGGCTCGGTTGCCGCCGCACAGCGAGGTTGCGTATGACGAAGAAGAACGAACTGCTGGCGCGTCTCGACGGCCGGCTCACGATGATCGGCTTCGGCTCCATCGGCCAGGCGCTGCTGCCCCTGCTGCTGCGCCATTTCGGCCTCAAGGCTTCGGACATCAAGATCGTCAAGGCCGGCGAAGACCGCAGCGGCCTGGCCAAAGAGCTGGGCGTCGAAGTCATTCCCACCCGGCTCGAGGAAGGCAACTTCGCCGCCGTGCTCGAGCCGTTGGTGAACAAAGGCGATTTCCTGGTCAACCTGTCGGTCGATGTGTCGAGCCTTGCGCTCATCAAGCTCTGCCGCGAACGCGGCGCCCTCTATCTCGATACCTGCAATGAGCCCTGGAGCGGCCGCTACGACGACCCCGGCCTTCCCCCTTCCCGCCGCTCGAACTACAGCCTGCGCGAGGAACTGCTGGCGTATCGGCTCGACAAGCGCAGCGGCCCCACGGCGGTGATCACGCAAGGCGCCAATCCGGGCCTGGTTTCGGCCCTGCTCAAACAGGCATTGCTGAACATCGCCGCCGATACGCATACCCAGCTCGAGTCGATGCCCTCGAGCTACGAGGAATGGGCGGCGCTCGCCAAGCAGCTCGACATCAAGGTGATTCATATCGCCGAACGCGACACCCAGGTGGCGAAGCAGCGCAAGCAACGGGGCGAGTTCGTCAACACCTGGTCGGTGCAGGGCTTCGTCGACGAGGGGCTGCAGCCCGCCGAGCTGGGATGGGGAACCCACGAGCGGCACTGGCCCGTCGATGCCGCGCGGCATGGCTTCGGCAGCGACGCGGCCATCTACCTCGGGCGCCCCGGCATCGGCACGCGCGTGCGCAGCTGGACGCCGCTCGAAGGCCCGTACCACGGCTTTCTGGTCACCCACGCCGAATCGATTTCGATCACCGACCACCTGACGCTGCGCAAGGACGGCGAGGTGGTGTACCGCCCCACGGTGCACTACGCCTACCACCCCTGCGACGACGCGGTGCTTTCGCTGCACGAGGTTGCGGGCAAGAACTGGCAGCTGCAGCACCGCCAGAAAATCATCCGCGACGAAATCGTCGAAGGCATGGACGAGCTCGGCGTGCTGTTGATGGGCAACTCCAAAGGGGTCTACTGGTATGGCTCGCGGCTCACGATCGAGCAGGCGCGCGAGTTGGCGCCCGCCAACAGCGCCACGAGCCTGCAGGTGGTGGCCGGCATCCTCGGCGGCATGTCGTGGGCGCTGCGCAATCCCGATGCCGGCCTGGTCGAGCCGGACGATCTCGATCACCGCGTCGTGCTGGAAGCCGCGACGCCCTACCTCGGAGAGGTGGTGGGCGTGTACGGCGACTGGACGCCGCTGAAAGACCGCAGCCCGCTCTTCAACGAAGAAAAGGATGAAGAGGACCCCTGGCAGTTCCTCAACTTCCGGGTGGCCTGATTGCTGCTGCGCAAAGAACTCGGCGTCGTCGAGAACTCCTACTACGAAGCGAGCGTGCAGCGCGCCGAACGGTTCGAAGCCGCGCGTCCGCTCGAAGGCATTGCCACCGCCGAGGTCTGCGTGGTGGGCGGCGGCCTCGCGGGGCTCTCCGCGGCGCTCGAGCTGGCTTCGCGCGGCTATGCCGTGGTGCTGCTCGAGGCGCAGCGCGTCGGCTGGGGCGCTTCGGGCCGCAACGGCGGCCAGGCGATCGTCGGCTTCGGCTCCGACGGCGAAGAAGCCATCGAGAAACAGTTTCCAGCCGAAGACGTGCGCCGTGCCTGGAACATCTCGGTCGAAGGCCTGAACCTGCTGCGCGACCGCATGGCTCGCCATGCCATCGACTGCGACTGGCAGCCCGGCTACCTCAACCTGGCGGTCAAACCGTCGAAGTCGCGCGCGCTTCGCCGCTGGATGGACCACGTGGGCCGGGTCCACGGCTATCCGCTGCAATGGCTGTCGCCCGGCGACGTGGCGCAGTGGGTGGACAGCAAGCGCTTCGACGCCGGCGCCTTCGATGCGTTCTCGGGCCATCTGCACCCGCTGAAATATTCGCTCGGCCTGGCGTCCGCGGCGCGGGCCGCCGGCGCGCAGCTGCACGAGAACTCGGCCGCGCAGATCATCGAACGCGGACCCCGGCCCGTCGTCAAGACCGCGCAGGGCGAGGTGCGGTGCAGCTTCGTGGTGCTGGCCGGCAACGTGTACCTGGCCGAGTACGGCGGGGACGTGGCGCCGGAGGTGTCGTCGCGCATCATGCCCGTGGGCACCTACATGATCGCGACCGAGCCGATGGACAAGGCGCGCGCGGATGCGCTCATGCGCGGCAGGCCCGCCGCGTCGGACACGAACTTCGTGCTCGACTACTTTCGCCTGAGCGCCGACCACCGGCTGCTGTTCGGCTCGGGCGACAGCTACAGCGCGCGGACCCCGCGCAACCTGATCGAGAAAATCCGCAAGAGCATGCTCGCGGTGTTTCCGCAGCTCTCCGACCTGGGCATCGACCACGCATGGGGCGGCTTCGTCGACATCACCATGAACAAGGCCCCCGATTTCGGGCGCATCGGTTCCAACATCTACTACCTGCAAGGCTTCTCCGGCCATGGCCTTGCGCTCACCGGCATGGCGGGCAAGCTCGCCGCCGAGGCCATTGCGGGACAGGCGGAGCGCTTCGACCTGTTCGCCCGCATCGGGCACCACGCCTTTCCTGGCGGCACCTTGCTGCGCACCCCCGCGCTCGTGCTGGGAATGATGTATTACCGCCTGCGCGACCTGCTGTAGGAAGACGTGGGATCACCCCGGCGCCCGACTACGGACGTTCCGGCTTGGGCATTGCCATGAGTCCTACACAGGCGCCGCGCGCCCTCCCTAGACTGGATTTTGTGCAAGGCAATGGTGCCATGCGCAATATCTCAAGGAGTTAGCCATATGCCAACAAACAACCAACATACCCAGAACTCGGGCTCTAGCAACCGGGGCGGCTCGCACGAGCAGCACGTTCGCGCAGGCCAGCAGAGCCACAAGAACAGTGGCAGCGAGTCGAGCGGAACGCGCGGCGGCTCGTCGGCGCAGCACGCCGAGGCCGGGCGCCAAAGCCACAAGAACAGCCGATGAAACGAGTAGCTGAATGAAAAAGCGCTGAAAGCGGGTCCGAGGACCCGCTTTTTTATCGCCGGCTTCCGCCTGTGCGGTTCAGCGCTCGCGCGGAACCTTGCCCTCGGCCGCCAGCCGAAGCACGCCCTCGGCAAATTTCATGAGTTCGTCCGACAGCGGTGCCCCGGGCGCCAGAACCCCCACCCGCTCGGCCAGTGCCTGAAAAGCCGCGCGCGGCGACTCGGGCGCGACAGGCAGCGGAATGTTCGCGTCTTCGGGCATGGCGCCGTCTCCTTGGGGCGTGAAGGTTTCGGAGGCCGCGCGCGGTCAGGCGCGCGCGTGCCAGCGCAGGTGGCCGGAACGCCGCGCGAGCAGAAGCCCTGCCGCCGCCAGCCCCACCATGGCGATGGCGGCCGTGTTGCCGGAAGCCGCCCGCCCCATGTCGAGCGCGATCTCGCCCGTGCGCGGACCGGCAAGCTGCAGCCTGCGCTTGGTCATTTGCGCACCCAGATCGCCGAGCTTGTCCTCCAGGTGCTTTTCGGCTGCGGGCAGCAAGATGGTTTCCTCGTCGGCCACGTGATGCATCACGTCGCGCATCAGCGCCGACAGCGTTTCGTCGTAGTCGCGGGCTTCCGGCTCCATGGCGCGAAGCAGCCCGATGAGCCGGCGCATCTCGGAGTGCTCGTCGATGGCCTTCGTGATGCGCTCATCGTCGATCTTGCGCATTTCGGGATAGAAAATTTCTTCTTCGAGCTGCGCATGGATTTCGAGCGCGGTGCAAATGGTGTTGACCAAGCCCTTTTTCACTCGGGCCGGTGCGCTTGCCTTGTACTGGTGAAAAGTGGAAAGCACGTGCGTGTGATCCAGGCGAATCATGTTGGTCGCCGTGGGAAACAGCCGGGAGACGAGATTTGTCATGGGACCTCCAAGGCGAAGGGGAAAGCAATGCGCCCGGCCGGCAGGCGGCCGGGCAGCGAGGGACTTGCAGCGAGGGAACCCGAGTCCGTGCTCAGGCGGCCACGCCGGTGAGTTCTTCCATCAGCTCTTCCTTGCGGGCCGCAAGCTGCTCGCGCATGGCCATCAGGTCGAGACCCCTGGCCGCGCGCGCCTTGACGAAGATCTCGTTGCGCTCTTCTTTCACATGGTGATCGATGTATTCACCCAGCACGATGACCTTGGCGTCGAACTTGTCGTCCACGTCGGCCGCGGCTTCGATCTGCGCAATCAGCTCCTTGGCGCTGGCATGCTCGACCTCGGCTTCGTCGAGAAGATCGGTTTCGCTGAGCGCTTCGCGCAGGGCCGGATAGAAAATTTCTTCCTCGATCTGCGCATGCACCGTCAGTTCCATGCAGATCTGGTTGGCCAGTTCGCGCTTTTTTTGCTGCGCGCCGGCAGCCCGCGAATGGGTCAGTTCCTCGTACTCCTTGAACATCTTCTTGACGTTGCGGTGGTCCGTATCGAGAAGGCTGCATGCATCGGGTGCTGCGCGCTTGGTAGAGGTGGGCATCGTGGGCTCCGGAATAAGGTTGGTGGAAGCTGAACCATGGAGGGACTCGATGCAGCGCGACGTAGGAAAGCTGCCTGTGTGCACGTAGCAGCGCCCACTACTCGCGGCGGCGCCGGCGGAAGCCGTAGGCTGGTTTTCATCCGGACACCTAGGCAGGGCTCTCGGACACGGCGCGGGTCATGGCACCGGTCGCCTTCGCGCCCAGCGTCATTTCCGTCATCCAGGACACGAGCAGCTGCCCGTAGGCCTGGCGGGACGACTGCTTCGACAGGGCATGGTCGGCGCCCGAAATGACGCGGTAGGTCGCCGAGCGCACGCGCTTGAACGCGCCCAGGTAGTTCTCGATGACCGGGTGCGGCACGATCTGGTCGTGCTCCGATTCGACGATCAGCACGTCGCCCTTGAAGGCTTCGCAGGCCGCAAGAGCGCGGTTGTCGCGCGGGCCGACCAGCGTGCGGCGGTAGGCCACGAGATCGGACCTGCTGAGCTGCCCCTTGGGCGACAGCCACTCGCGGTCGCGATAGAGCGCCGGCGCGCGCAGCGCGAGCCAGCGCACCGGCCGCATGGCGCTGACCAGCGCCGCGAGGTAGCCGCCGTAGCTGCTGCCGACGATGGCGATCGCATTCGGGTCGACCGTGGGGTGGCTGACCAGCGTGTCGTAAGCTGCGAGCACGTCGCGCAGGTTGTCCTCGCGCGTGACCTCCTTGCGCAGCGCGGCGTGGCGCGCATGGCCCCGCAGGTCGAAGGTCAGGCACACGCAGCCGAGCGCGGCAATGTCGTGCGCGCGCGCAATGTACTGCTCCTGGCTGCCGTCCCAGCCGTGGACCAGCAGGACGCCGGGCACCATCGTCGAGGCGGCGACCAGCGTTCCGGCAATGTGCTGGCCGTCTACGGCAATATCGATGACGTTATGTCGTGTCGCTGGCATACGGCTGGATCAATGCGTACTTGGTCAAAGGGCCGATCTGACGGTCGATGCCGCGATAGTGCACCTTGGCATCCGCCGGAATCGGCGCCGCCGCGCCATAGGCCTCGAAGCAGGAGACGCGCAGGCGCTCGAGCGCCGGCTCGCGCCAGAAGCATTCGAGCGCCACCATCTCGGCGCCGGTTGCGCCGCCGACGCGCCACGACTGCTCGAGCACGCCCGAGCACCATGCGCCTGCCGCGCCGACGCCCTGCGCCACGTCGTAGTTCACGCGCGATGCAAGAAAGCCGGGGAAGCAATCGATCACCGCCTGGTGATAGCGCCGCGCCTGTTCGATTGCCAGGCAGAGCGCGGGATTCGGGCTGGTCTTGGCCAGCAGCGCGTCGAAGTCGCCGCGCACAAGCGTGAGATCGGAGCCGCCATACACGCTCTGGCCGGTGTTGTCGGGCGTCATGCGCTGGCGGCCGAAATAGCTCACGGTCATGTGGTCGACGATCACCTGCCCGACGCTGTAGGTTTCAGGGCGTTCGAGGTTTTCCTCGATCACCACGCCGTGCAGCGCAATCTCGCTTTCGTCCAGCGCCGCGAGGCTGCGGTCCAGCGCGTCGGCATCCGTAACCCGGGTCTGGCCCCGGCCGCCGGTGGCGCCCACCGGCTTCACGCGCACCGCGCCGCTTTCCAGCAGCCGGCGCCCGGCCCATCGCGCGTCTTCGGCCGAGAAAGCCGAGAACCCTGCAAGCGCCGCATGCGAGATGTCGGAAGCGAAAGCGGGCGCCCATCCCTCGGGACACGCGGCGGCCCTGCCGACGAGCGGATGCGTGATGGCCTTGGTGGCCACGAAGGGGTAAGGAACCACGCCCCCGAACAGGTCATGCAGCGTCGAGATGCCGAGCGAGCGGGCCAGCTGCGTGCTGGGGATGGTGTCGCTCGGCACGAAGTACAGCGGCGTGTTTTCGCGTGCGCGCGAGGCGTCGTATTCGCCGGCAAAGCGGAACTGCTTCAGCGCCGCAAGCCGCTGCGCGAAATTGCCGCGCGTGGCGCGTTCGTGATCGCTGCCGTAAGCCTGCGGGTCCGCGCTCCAGACCACGACGCTGCCGCCGGTGCTCTTGAGGACCGTGTCCACGAGGGCGACTCCCGAGCCGAAAAAAGTGTCCATGGCATGCGCTCCGGTACTAGCGGTGCTCCGCCGTGCCGGGTTCGGCCATCCTGCGATGCTGTTTGGCGAGCAGCGCCGAAGGCGTGACGTTGGCAACGGCCACCTGGAGCTTGTTCTTCCAGCCCGCGACCACGTCGCCTTCGCCGTTCATCATGGCTTCGAAGCCGATCTTGGCGACCTTTGCGGGGTCCGCCTTCTTGTCGTCCTGCCCCACCTTGGTGTCGAGCATGTCGGCCCGATCGAAAAACTCGGTGTCCGTCGGCCCGGGCATCAGGCAGCTCACCGTCACGCCGCTGTCCTTCAGCTCTTCGCGCAGCGCAAAGGAAAACGAATCCAGGAAGGCCTTGGTGCCGTTGTAGACCGCCTGGAAGCTGCCGGGCATGAAGCCCGCAATCGAGCCGGTGATGAGAATGCGCCCCTGCCCGCGCGCGCGCATTGCGCCGCCTACCGCATGGATCAGGTACAGCGTGCCGGTGATGTTGGTGTCGAGCACGTGCCGCGCCTCGGAGAAGTTCTGGTCGAGAAAGGCATGGCCGAGGCCCCGCCCTGCATTGGCGAGCAGCGCCCCGACCGGGCGCTGGCCCGCGGCGGCCAGAAGGCGGTCGACCCCCTCGGTGGTGGAAAGGTCGGCCAGCACCGGTTGCACTTCGACACCGAGGCCGCGCAATTGGACTGCGGCATCTTCGATGCCGGGTTCGTCGGCCGCGATCAGGAGATCGAAGCCTTCCTTGGCGCAGCAGCGCGCCAGTTCCAGCCCAATGCCGGAGGAAGCGCCAGTCACGATGGCGAAGGGCCGGGTGAAAGCGGAAGTGTCCATCGGGGAAGTGTTCATCGGAAGAGCTCCTTGTGAACGATTGCGGGGCGCACGGCGACGATCCGTGCATGTCGACGCGTCCGGCTCCTACAAGGCACCTTTGTACACCGGCCTAGTTTTCTGCTTTGCAGCAGCCGTCGTCGTCCTCGCGCCGATAGTCGAACAGCTTTCGCCCCGGCGGGGCGGGATAACACGCGTCGTTGTGAAAGCGGCCTCCTACGCACCTTCCCGGGTTCGGCGTGCCGGCGCATCTGATCTCCCGGCCTTCCTTGGGCGCATACTTCGCTGCGCCACAACCAAGGACCAAGGACGAACATGCCCGCTCCTTCCACCCCGGAGTCCCGCGCGCTCGCCAAGCTGTCCTGGGAGGCGGCCTGGGAACGGCTGGGCAACGCGCTGCAGCCGCCGGCGGGCTATCCGGCGGCCACGCCCGAGCAACTGGCCGAATGCTTCCAGGTTGCACAGTCGCGGCTCGACGAGGTCCGCGCGGCGTACGGCGTGCCAGCCGCCGACGAGTGAATTACCGTCCGGGCCGGCCCTGACGCCCGGCCGATCTCTCGACCACGACTTTCGCGGGTGCGCGCAGCTTTCCTACGGGACCGGCCGCGGGCATTGGGAATGGTGGTGTCTCCGCTGTCCGGAGACTTGCGTCCGCCCTCATGGCTTCTTCCCCGCCCCCTGCCCTCGCCGCGGCGCCCGCCGCCGGCCACACCGCCCTGCTGATCATCGACATGATCAGCTGCTGGGATTTTCCGGATGCGGACAAGTTGTTGCCCGGCGCACACACCATCGCCGGGCGCATTGCGGCGCTGAAGGCGCGTTGCACGCGCGCGGGGGTACCCGCGATCTACGTCAACGACAACCGCGGGCGCTGGCGCTCCGACTTTCCGAAGCTGGTGGAGATGTCGCTCGCCTCGGGCGGTGCCGGCGCAGAAATCACCTCGGCATTGCTGCCGGCCGAGACGGACTATTTCGTGCTCAAGCCCAAGCAATCCGCCTTCTTCGCCACGCCGCTCGAACCGCTGCTCGCGTACCTGAAGGCCACACGCCTGATCGTGACCGGCGTCGCAAGCGACCAATGCATCTGGGCCACGCTGGCCGACGCGGGAATGCGCGACCTGGAAGCCGTGGCCCCCCGCGATTGCGTCGCCTCGCAGACGCGTGAGCGCAATGAGCGCTTTCTGCGCCAGGCGGAAGAAGCACTGCGGGTTCGCACCACACCCGGCCCCCGCATCCGCCTGCCCGCAAAGCACTGAGCCGGCGCGCATGCGCCCGAGCGACGGGATTCAGTGAGGCCCGGCTTGCGACGACCCACCTCCGCTGGGCCCGCTCGCGGCGGACTGGCTGGAGCGGTCCGGCTCGGCCGGCTGGGAAATGATGTTCAGCGTGTCACCGGCCTTGCCGATGTCGCCTTTCGCAGCCGTGTCGCCGAGCGACAGCATGCCCACCAGCCGCTTGTCGCGGTCCACCACCGGCATGCGGCGGACCTGGTAGCCGGCCATTTCGTCCATCACCGTTTCGACGTTGTCGCTGTCGGTGCACCACTTGACGTCCTTCGACATCACTTCGGACAACGAGGTGTCCAGCGAGCGCTTCTGCGCCACGACGCGCAGCACGATGTCGCGGTCGGTCACCATGCCGAGCAGGCGCTGGCCGTCGCACACCGGAATGGCGCCGATGTCCAGCTCGTCCATGGCCTGTGCGGCCAGCGCCACAGGGTCCGTGGGCGCCAGGGTTCGCACGCCGCGGGTCATCAGTTCGGAAACTCGAGTCATTGCGGATCTCCTTTGTCTGCCTGTTCGTTCGTCAGCCGTCACCCGCTGCGGTGTTCGGCATTGCGCTTGCGCGTGGCGGCGCCCTTCTTGGCGGATGCGGAACGTTCGGCGGCGGTGCGCGATGCCGCCGCGGCGCCGCCCTTGTGGCCGCCTCTGCGCGAAGGCGCGTGGTTCTCGGCCTTGCCGCGGCCGCTTCCGCTCTTCTTGCCGCCGCCGGTCTCGGCGTTGACCGTGGCCCACGCGCGTTTCTCGGCTTCGGCCTTGCCCACACCGCGGTGCTCGTAGCTTTCCTCGATGTGCTCGGCCTTTCGTTTCTGCTTGCCCGTATAGGACGATTTGTCACCTCTTGGCATGGCGTTCTCCTGAAGGGTGAAGAAGCTTTTCATCCTGCGCCTGCCCTCGACGCCTCGGGTCGGAGGACACAGGGCTTGCGCGTGGGAGCAGTCTGGCGATCGGCTCGAGGGCGCGCGCAGCACGCCCGCGTGTGGGATTGCGCCGACGTCCCCTGGAGCCGATTGCACGACATATGAAATCTCGGCACTCGCGAACATGGCGCGATGAAGCAAACAGTCAGCGATTTCGTGGTGCAGCGCCTGCACGACTGGGGCGTGCGCCGTGTGTACGGCTATCCCGGCGACGGCATCAACGGCCTCATGGGCGCGCTCGACAGGGCGGACGGTGCCATCGAATTCATTCAGAGCCGGCATGAGGAACTTGCCGCCTTCATGGCCTGCGCGCACGCCAAGTTTTCGGGCGAAGTGGGTGTGTGCCTGGCCACGTCGGGGCCGGGCGCCATTCACCTGCTGAACGGCCTCTACGACGCGAAGCTCGACCACCAGCCCGTGGTCGCCATCGTCGGCCAGCAGAAGCGCAGTGCGCTGGGCGGCGACTACCAGCAGGAGGTCGACCTGGTCTCGCTGTTCAAGGATGTGGCTCACGAGTTCGTGCACATGGCCACCAGCGCGGAACAGGTTCGCCACCTGATCGACCGCGCCATGCGCATTGCACGCGACCGCCGCGCCGTGACCTGCGTGATCTTTCCCAACGACGTGCAGGAACTGCCCGCGGTGCCGGTGCCTCCGCGCGAGCACGGCACGGTGCACAGCGGCATCGGCTCCACGGCCACCGCGGCGGTGCCGGCCGCGCCCGCGCTCGAGCGCGCAGCGCAAATCATCAATGCGGGCAGCAAGGTCGCCCTCCTGGCAGGCGCGGGCGCATTGCACGCCACCGACGAGTTGATTCATGTGGCCGAGCGTCTCGGAGCGGGCGTTGCCAAGGCCCTGCTCGGCAAGGCGGCCGTGCCGGACGATCTTCCCTTCGTGACCGGCGCCATCGGCGTGCTCGGCACGCGGCCGAGCTCCCGCATGATGGAAGACTGCGACACCCTGCTGATGGTGGGCTCCTCGTTTCCCTATGCCGAGTTCCTGCCGTCCGAGGGACAGGCGCGCTGCATACAGATCGACACCGACCCTCGCGCCATCGGCCTGCGATACCCCGCGGAGCTGGGCCTGGTCGGCGACAGCCGCGCCACGCTCGCGGCCCTGCTGCCGCTGCTCGAGCACAAGGATCACGGCCCGTGGCGCCGCGGCATCGAGGCCGAAGTGGCGAAATGGTGGCGCGTGCTCGAGGCGCGCGCCCACGTCGAGGCATCGCCACTCAATCCGCAGCGCGTGTTCTGGGAGCTTTCTCCGCGGCTGCCCGAGCAGTCGATCCTGACCTGCGACAGCGGCACGGCCGCCAACTGGTACGCGCGCGACGTCAAGCTGCGCCGCGGCATGAAGGCCAGCCTGTCCGGCGGCCTCGCCACCATGGGACCCGCCGTTCCCTACGCCATTGCCGCCAAGCTGGTTCATCCCGACCGGCCGGTCATCGCCATGCTGGGCGACGGGGCCATGCAGATGAACGGCCTGAACGCACTCATCACCCTCGCGCGCATGTGGCGCGACTGGCCCGACCCGCGCCTGGTGGTGATGGTGCTCAACAACCGCGACCTCAACCTCGTGACCTGGGAACAGCGCGTGCTCGGCGGCGATCCGAAGTTCGAGGCCTCGCAGGTGCTGCCCGATTTCCCTTATGCGCGCTTCGCGGAAATGCTCGGCCTCGGGGCCTTGCGTGTCGACACGCCCGAAGCCATCGGCCCCGCATGGGACGCCGCCTTTGCCGCCGACCGGCCGGTGCTGCTGGAGATGGTCACCGACGCCGCCGTGCCGCCGCTGCCGCCCGATGTGTCGCTCGCGCAGGCCAAGGCGTACCTTTCCGCCCTCTGGCATGGCGACCCGGAAGGGATGCGCATCATCAAGGCCGCCGCTCGGGAATATTGGGCCAGCGCCACGGCCTGAGCCCCTGCGCCGCTACCCGCCGGTCCTGAGGCCCGCCCTTGCCTTCGATTCTTCTTCGCTGGCCCGCGGGAGGCACGCGGCCTTGTCGCCGCCTTGCCGCTGGTTGCACTTCTCCCTGGCCACTTCGTAGTTCACCGCCACTCGGGTTTCGGCAAGCCGGCGGGCATTCGCATCGCTGGGACTGCGCTGGTGGTCGAGCTCGGCCGCTGCAATCTTCTCGCGGCCCTGGGCTTCCTTGATGCAGACCGGTCGTGCGGGTTCGGCCTGCGTCTCGCATTGGCTCAGCGCCGCCTTGAGGTTTGCGCCGATGCGTTCGCGGGCGGCGCCGTATTCGACCATCGCCGGATCGATCTCGGCCGGGTGCGGCCGAACGTCTTGCGCACTTGCCGCGGCCATGGCGAACCAAAGCAGTGCAGCAGCGAACAACGCGTAAAGCTTTTGCATGGCAATCTCCTGTACGTCCGCATTCGGGCAGTGTGCGCGCCGCCTCTGCTGCACCGGTAGGACGTGCGCCCAAGCCGGCCCCGGGCCGCCGCCGACGCGCAGCGCCCGAGCAGCGCCGCCGACGGGAGCGTCAGCATGTGCTTACGGACGCTTCGCGACGCGTCCTACCGGTGGGACGCGAGCGACTTCTATATTGACTTCAGACGCCGAATCCTTCCTTGCAGAACAACCACCGGCGTCAAGGAGATCATCATGAAGAAGCTGTTAATGATTTGCGCCGCGGCATCGTGCCTTGGAATGGTCCAGGTGCATGCGCAAGTGAACACCGGACCCTCGGCGGCGGTCGATCCGGCCATGGCCGAATTCAAGGCCGCCCGCGACAAGATCTCGGCCGACTACAAGGCCGACAAGGCCGCCTGCGACGCCATGAAGGACAACGCCAAGGACGTCTGCATGGAACAAGCCAAGGGCAAGGAAAAAATCGCCAAGGCCGAGCTCGACCAGAAGCAGAAACCCAGCGACGGCAATGCCCGCAAGGTGGCCGAGGCCAAGGTGGAAGTCGCCTACGACGTTGCCAAGGAAAAGTGCGACGACCAGAAGGGCGACGCCAAGGACGCTTGCGTGAAGCAGGCCAAGGCCGACCACGAAAAAGGCAAGGCCGAAATCAAGGCCATGAAGAAGTGACCGCCAAGTGACGCGAGTCATTCCAGCAACCGCAGGCGGGGCGGCGACGCGGTGAAGCCCGTGCAGACACTCGCCATTTCCGAGGCCCTGCGCACCCAGTTGTCGGCGGAAAACCTCCTGGCCATCAATTCGCATGGCCAGGAGGTTCTTCATGGCCTGGACTTCGGCGAGTCTCAGCTCCTGGTCGATTGCAGGGAGCAGCCGCCCGCCGATGCCTCCATGCAGGAGCAATGCGCCGAGCTCGTCATCAAGCACGAGCGAGCCCGGCTGCGGATCGCCACGGTCGACGACGAGCGCACCGCGGCGAAATACTAGACCTGGACGCGTCGCGGCCATCAACGCAGCGTTGCAAGATACGCCGCGATGTCGCGCGCATCCCGCTCTGTCACGCCGAGCTCCGGCATCGCCGTCAGCGGATCGACTTCCTTCGTGTGCCGCAGCCAGTGCACCATGTTGTCCGGCGTGTTGGCGAGCTTTCCGGCAATCAGGGAACGTCCCGCAATGCCCGCCAGCGGAGGGCCGACGTGGGGCGATGAGCTCGTCACCCCCGGAATGGTGTGGCAGGCGTTGCACGCGTACTGGTGAAGCGCCCGCTTGCCGCGATCGGCATCGCCCACGCGAACCGGCAGAGGGCTGGGCGCGGCCCCGCATGCCGAACCCGTGGCTGCACCCTGCGCACTCGCCACCTCCATGCGCGCCGCCTCGGCGTACTGCTGCGGCGTCATGTCGGGCAGCCGGTCGAGGAAGGCCACCACCGACCACAGCTCTTCCTCGGACAGTCTGTATTCCCAGGCCGGCATGCCGCTCATCTTGATGCCGTGCTTCGTCACCCAGTACAGCTCGCGCGGCTTCCAGTGGCGCCGCGCATCCACCAGCGGTCCCGGCAGCGGCTGCATGCTCTTTCCGATGTCGCCCTGCGCGACGCCCGGTGCGCCGTGGCACTGCACGCACTTGTCGCGAAAGCAGGCCGCGCCGCGCATAACCAGCCGTTCGTCGCCGAGCGGCGGCGGCTCGATGTTGCGGGCGCGCATCCTCACGGATTGGTGCATCGCGGTTTCCAGCAGCGAGTAGACCGGCTGCGTGTGCTGCACGGTGGCGGCGACGTTGTAGAGACCGCCGAACACCACCAGCGCGCCCACCGCAGCGCCCGCGAGGCCCAGCGCGGCGATGGTGAGAAGAACGATCTTGGGTGCACCCATCGGCAGCATTCAATTGGCGGCATTGTCCGACGCACAGCGGCGCCGCCGTGTCGGCGCAAGCCGCGTTCCTGTCCGCAGAATCGCGGCATGGTGGCCGCCATCCCCGCCCTCCCTTCCCTCTCGTACCGCGCGGTGTGTCCGTTCGCGCTGCTGGTGCTGGCATTGCTCTCGGGCGGCTGCACATCGCGGGAGAGCGGGCCCGCGTTCGACCATGCGTCGTCCGTCCAACTGGAGCGAGGAAGGCTGCTGCTCGCGCAGTACCAATGCGGCAGCTGCCACACCATTCCCGATGTGCAGGCGGCACGCGGGCGCACCGGTCCCGCGCTTGCGGCATTCGGCCGGCGCAGCTACATCGCGGGGCATGTGCCGAACGGGCCCGATCACCTCGTGCGATGGATCGTGGCACCCGCCGCGCTAGTTCCCGGCACCCTGATGCCCGCAATGGGCGTTTCCCCGGAGGACGCGCGCGACATGGCGGCCTATCTGCTCGCCCTCGAATGAGCCAAGGTTCATCGCAGTCCGCGCTGCGCGCCGCAGGCCCGGTGGCCGAGACGCTGCTGCAGGCGAGCGGTGTGCTCGTGGTGGGCGGCACGCTCATCTTTGCAGGCGTCATGGTGCTGCTGGTGCTCGCTGTCCGCCGCCGGAACGGCACGGTGAACACGCGCCGGTGGCTCATTGGCGGAGGTCTCGTCTTTCCGACGGTGGTGCTTGCGGCGCTGTTCGCCTACAGCGAATGGCACCGGCCGCCGTGGCGGCCCGTGCCGCCGCCCGACGCGTTGATCGTCGGCGTCACGGGCCACATGTGGTGGTGGGAGGTGCGCTACCGCGCCCCCGCCACCGGCGCCGAAGTGGTCACCGCGAACGAGATCCGCATCCCGATCGGACGGCCCGTCTACTTCGGGCTCGGCAGCGCCGACGTGATCCACAGCTTCTGGGTGCCGTCGCTCGGCGGCAAGATGGACATGCTGCCGGGCCGCGTGCAGCACCTGCAGCTGCAGGCCGACCGGCCCGGCACCTGGCGCGGACAGTGCGCCGAATATTGCGGCGAGCAGCACGCGCGCATGGCGCTGCATGTGGTGGCCGAAGAGCCCGCGGCATTCGACGCCTGGCTGGCGGCGCAGGCAAGGCCCGCTGCCGTATCGCCAACGTCATCACCGGCTTCATCGCCGGACATCGAGCGCGGCCGCGAGGCTTTCCTTGCGCACCGCTGCAATGCATGCCACACGGTGCGCGGCGTGAGCGAAGAAAGCCGCCTCGGGCCCGACCTGACCCATGTGGGCAGTCGGCTGCACCTGGGTGCCGGCACCGTGGCCAACGAACCCGCCCAGCTCGCCGCATGGGTCGCCCACACGCAGCAGCTGAAGCCGGGCGCGCGCATGCCGTCGTCCGGCGAGCGCATCGGCGAGGCCGACCTGCAACGGATCGCGGCTTGGCTCGCGCAACTGAAATGACCCACGCTGCCGACGACATCTCGACCCTGCCGCCGCGTCCCGAAGGAGAGCGCGAGGCGCTCGAGCGGGCTTGGCAGCCCCCCACCGGCTGGCGGCAGTTCTCGGCCGTGAACAACACGCGCATCGGCGTGTTCTACATCGCGACGGCGATGCTCTTCTTCGTGCTGGCCGGCATCCTGGCGTTGCTGATGCGCACGCAGCTGGCCGTGCCCGACAACGACCTGATCGACGCCCGCACCTACAACCAGCTCTTCACGATGCACGGCACCGTGATGATGTTCTTGTTCGCGGTTCCCATCGTCGAGGCGGTGGCCATCTACCTGCTGCCGGGCATGCTCGGCGCGCGCGACCTGCCGTTTCCGCTGCTCTCGGCCTACGCTTTCTGGGCTTATGCGATCGGCGGCCTCGCCTTCTTCTGCACCATTTTCTTTGGCGAATCGCCGGACGGCGGCTGGTTCATGTATCCGCCGCTCACCGGCAAGGAATTCTCACCCGGGCGCGGCGCCGACTGGTGGCTGCTGGGCATCGGCTTCATCGAGATCTCGGCCATTGCGGGCGCCATCGAACTGATCGTGGGCATTCTCTTCACGCGCGCGCCCGGCATGACGCTGATGCGCATGCCCATCTTCGCGTGGGCCATGCTGGTGAGCGCGCTGATGATCGTCATCGCGTTTCCGGCCGTGATCGCCGCCACCATGCTGCTGGAACTGGAGCGCGCATTCGACTGGCCCTTCTTCCTGCCGGCGCGCGGCGGCGATCCCCTGCTCTGGCAGCACCTGTTCTGGTTCTTCGGCCACCCGGAGGTCTACATCATCTTCTTGCCGGCCGCGGGCATGGTCTCGATGATGGTCGCCACGCTCTCGGGCACGCCGCTGGTGGGCCACCGCGCGGTGGTGCTGGCGCTCATCGGCGTGGGCGTGGTGAGCTTCGCGCTGTGGGCGCACCACATGTTCACCGCGGGCCTGGGCAATCTCTCGCTGCTGGTGGTGTCCGCCGCGAGCTTCATCGTGGCCATTCCGAGTGGCGTGCAGGTGTTCGCGTGGATCGCCACTTTCTGGCGCGGCCGCGTGGCGCTGAACGCACCCACGCTTTTCTTGCTCGGCTTTCATTTCATCTTCGTGCTCGGCGGCCTCACCGGCGTGATGGTGGCGGTGCTGCCGTTCGACTGGCAGGCGCACGACAGCTACTTCATCGTCGCGCACCTTCATTACGTGCTCATCGGCGGCATGGTGTTTCCGGTGTTCGCGGGGTTCTACTACTGGGCGCCGCTCTTCAACGGCCACCGGCTTTCGGAGCGCTGGGGCCGCTGGGTGTTCGGGCTCATGTTCGGCGGCTTCAACCTCGCGTTCTTTCCGATGCACATCGCGGGCATGCTCGGTATGCCGCGCCGCGTGTACACCTATGGCGGCGATTTGGGCTGGAACGCACTCAACCTGCTGTCGACCATCGGTGCGTACACGCTGGCGGCCGGCGTGCTGCTCTTCATTGCCGATGCGTTCCGCACCCTGCGGCGGCCCTCGCAAGACCATGGCGACCCGTGGCGCGCGGGCACCCTCGAATGGCTGCCGGCGCGCGAGTACGGCGCCCGCAGCATTCCGCCGGTGGATTCGCGCTATCCGCTGTGGAAGCGGCCCACGCTGCCGCAAGAGGTCGAGGCCGGCTACCACTGGCTGCCGGGCACGGTGTTCGGCGGCCGCGAAACCCTGGTGACCAGCCTGCGCGACGCGCGGCCGATGCACCTGCTGCGCCTGCCAAGCGACAGCTGGTGGCCGCTGGGCGCGGCCGCGGGCACGGCGGGCTTCTTTCTGCTTCTGACGGTTTCGCAGACCCTGCCCGCATTTGCCTGCGGCGTGCTCGCGGTGGTGTGCATCCTGCGGTGGCTTTGGGATTCCGACCTTCCGCCGCCGTTCGAAACGGTCGACGTCGGCCGGGGCGCGCGACTGCCCGTCGGCGCACACGGCCGCGCCTCGCACTCGTGGTGGGCCATGATCGTGCTGATTGCGGTCGACATGACGATCTTCGTGTCGCTGCTCTACACCCATGCGCACCTGGCGATGGCCAGCGATGTGTGCCCACCGCCCGGCGCTGCGCTGCCCGCCATGCACTGGCCGCTGGCCGCCGCGCTGCTGCTCGCGGCCGGCTCGGTTGCCATGCTCGCCGCCACGCGCACGCTGCGCACCGCGCATGCGCGCGGCCAGCGCTTGCTGCGCATGCTCGTGGCGCTGGCCATGGCCTGCGCAACCGCCGCGGCCAGCCTCGACATCGGCGGCCACCTGATGGCAGGGCTCGATCCGCGCGCGCAGGGCTGGAGCGCATCGGTCGGCATGCTGCTGGGCTACCAGGCCTTTCACATCGCCGTGCTGATGCTGATGGGCGGCTACGTGCTGGTGCGCTCCTGGACCGGCCGGCTGCAGCCAGCGGCCCGCGCGACGATCGACAACACCGGGCTGATGTGGCACTGCGTGACCGTGCAGGGAATCGTCGGCGCACTCATGGTGCAGTTGGTGCCGAGGGTGTTGGGCTGAAGAGGGCCCAACGCGCTTTCGGCTAGCAAAAGCTTCGCCATGGCAAGGGGCCGAACAAGCTGCCGACGACCCAGCCGGCCGCATAGAGGCCAAGGCCGAAAACCCCATGTGTGACCAGGCTGTGAAAACGCGCTGCCGCTGGCCGTGGCGTGCGGCTGGCCGCAATGCCGGCGCCCATGCCGGGCTGCATCAGGAAGAACGGAGCCACCACGCTGCCGAATCCGACGATCAGCGCGGGCCCGAGCGTCGGGCGGCAGACCCAGCCAAGGCCCCAGAACGCGAGCAGCACGGCCGCAAAGAGGAATCCGGTCAGGTAGTGGGCAACCCAGCCGATCAGCCGCTCGCCCTTCACCGGCAGCGATGCGGCAATGGGGTGATGACGAAAGCGCCCCCGCGCCAGGTAGACGAGCCAGCGGCCCACCAGCGCATAGTCCAGCGAAAGCATGCCGAGCAGCCGCTTTCGCACCACCGCCCAGATGTCCATCAGCACCGTTGCGCCGCCGCCGATCAGAACAGCGCACACCAGATAGCTCGCGGCCTCAGACACGGGTGGCCTCCGCGGGCACGGCCGGCGCTGAAGGCGCCTGCGCGCCGATCATCCAGCAGGCGGCGGTGAAGCGGACCTCGGTGCCGTGCACATACGGGTCGAAGGCGGCGCGCACGGTGTCGACGACTTGCGCGCGCGTGCGCTCGTCGGCGTTCTGAAGAATCAGGCCCACCGGTCCGAGCCGCGTGAGATAGCCGATCAAGTCCCGTTCGGGCAAGGTGCACTCGACGTCGATCGGCCGGACGTCGATGCCGGCCCAGCCGCTCTCTTCCAAGATGGCGGAGACCCGCTGCCGGTCTGCGAAAGCGAACTGCCCCGGTCCGCCCGGCTGGCGCACGGGCAGGTTAGGCAGCAGCGGTGCCGCGGCGCGCTCGGCCGTCGTCATGAACGGATTTTCCGCGGCGCTGCGCCATGCGATGACGCGGAGCGCGGTGCCATCCCTCGCGGCATGCCGCAGGTTCGCAAAGGCCTGCACCGGGCTGTCGAAGAACATCACGCCGAAGCGCGAAACGATCAGGTCGAAACTGCCCGGCTCGAAGGCGTGCCTCTGCACGTCGCCGCAGATGAAGCTTGCCGGCGTGCCTTCACGCTCTGCGCGTGCGCGTGCGCGTGCGGCGGCGACCATCGGCTCCGAAATGTCGGCGCCGACGCAATGCCCTTCCCCGCCGAGCGCCCGTGCAACGGCGAGCGTGGTGGCGCCCGTGCCGCAGCCCACATCGAGCACCCGGTGCGCAGACGCGGCGCGCGCCTCGTCCACGAGCAGGTTTTCGAACGGCATGAACAACCTGTCGAGCGACTGCTGCGCATCGACCCAGGCCCGTCCGGCGGATCCGTTCCACAGTGCGGCCTGCTCACTGCTTGTCTCTTGATTGACGCTCATGATCGTTTTCCTTGCGTGCCTGTCGAGGCGGAAGCTAGACTGTGCAACTTCAAGTCGACTTGAGGTCAAGAGGTGGCAGCAAATCATCTGGACATCGCCGAAGTGGCACAGCGATCCGGCGTTCCCGCATCGACGCTGCGGTTCTACGAGGAAAAGGGGCTGATCGCCTCGACCGGCCGGCGCGGCCTGCGCCGCCTGTTCGAAGCGGGCGTGCTGGAGCGGCTGGCATTGATTGCGGTGGGACGCTCCGCAGGCTTCTCGCTCGATGAGATCGGGCACATGTTCGCGCCCGAGGGAGTGCCGCGCATCGACAGGCAGATGCTCGCGGCCAAGGCCGACGAGCTCGACAGGACGATCCGCAAGCTCAGCGCCATGCGCGACGGGCTGCGGCACGCCGCCGCTTGCCCGGCGCCCAGCCACATGGAGTGCCCGACGTTCCAGCGCATCTTGCGGGCTGCGGCGTACGGGGCGGCCAAGCGTTCGCCCAAGGCAAGTGCACTAAGATCCGCCCGCCCCTGAACTCGGCCTCCGGCCTTGCATTGCCCATGACGCATTTCCTGCGCCGCGTTCTCTGTGTCCTGCTGTGCCTGCCGGCATGGGCCTTCGCATCGGAGCCTTCTCCCTTCGCCGCCGCGCTGCGCGAAACGGCGATAGGCGGCAATGCAGCGCAGGCCTTCTTCCTCGTCGGCCAGTTGCGTGACACCGGGGCGCCCCGCGCCGACATCGAAGCCTTGCGCCGCGAACTCCTGCATGCGTACGTGGCGCAGATCGCCACCCCGGCCGCAGCGCCCGCGCCGCCCCGCCCCGGCGCATGGGAGTCCTTCAAGCGCCGCTTGCCCGGCATGGCACGCGCCCCTGAAGACACCGTGGCCGCCGCCATTGCGCGCGGCCACGCGCGAAGCAACGTGCTCGACGCCCCTTTTCGCGCCGCCTGGCAAGGGGCGCTCAACCAGGGGTTCACTCCGCGATGGGAGACCGGGGCTACGCGCGCCCCCTTCTTCACGGTGGTGATGCGCGACATGCAGCCCATTGCGCCTGGCGTGTGGGCCGCACCGGCGGGCGGCGGCGGCGTCCGCCTGATGCTGGCACTGCGCCTGGCCAACACCTCGGCGCAGCCGCTCCCTGTGTTCCGGCCCGACATCGTTCTGGGCGACTTGACGTTTGCCTGCGCTTGGGATGGCCCCGAACGGAAGCTGAGCGAAATGCAGGCCAATGCGGTGACCCTGGTGCAGCCCGGCGCAACGTCCGATCCATTGGCCTGCGAGGCGCAGCCCGCGCCCATGTATTGGCGCGAGCAGTTGCCGGCGCTCATGGCAGACGGCGCCAGTGCCGCCGCAAAGCCGCTTCTGGTGCCGCACGACATGGACAACGCCAAGCGCGTGTACCACCTGGAACTCGCGCTGAGAAACCTCGCGCCGCAAACCGAAGACTGGGGCCGGCGTCGGCTGGCCGCGCAGCAGGAACCCGCGCGGCAATGGGCGCCCGGCGCAAAGCCGCTGGAGCCTCCCGCGGCGAGCCGTTGGGCCGCGGGGCCGCACAGGGGCTGGAAGTCGTCTGCCGAGGCGCTGAAGAATTTCATGGCCGCCACCGTGCTCGCGCTCGGCTTGTTCGCCCTCGGGCGCGGCCTGCTGCGCGTGGGCATGCCGAAATTCGTCGTGGGAGCGGGTACGCTGCTGGCCGGCATGGGCATGACCGTGCTGGCCGCCGCCAGCCTGGGCGGCGGTGGCACGGGCTACGGCCATCCCCTGTACACCGGCATTGTCCTGTGGAGTGCCTACTTCGGCCCCGTTCTGCTGTGCGTGCTGGCGTTGCACGGCCTGTACAAGCTGCTGGACGACGAGGAAATCACTTGGTGGCAGACCGTGGTCAAAGGCTGGCGCCAGACGATGGACCTGGGTTCCGCCACCAGCCGCGCCGAGTTCTGGGGCTTTGTCGCCCACTGCGCCTGGCTGTGGGCTCTTGCACGCATCTGCCTTGTCCCGCTGGACCTCTGGATCGGCCTTGTGCTCTTGCTGCCGCTGGCCACGCTGACCGTGCGGCGGCTGCTCAGCATCACAGCGGCCGATCTGCTCTACATGGGCTTGACCGCGGTTGGCCTGGTGCTGCTGATCTTGATCTGACCTGCGCCGCCGCGCGGGCGGGCGGGCTCCTACAGAACGATCATCGCTTGGCCGATGCGCGCGGATTTTTCCAGGTCGAAAGTTGCAGTTCTGGGCATTGCAACATCGACGCCGTCATCCCCAGAAATGCCGGCCGGAGACATCCTTCCATGACAAGCGCCAATCCGGTTATTTCTTCAGAGCGAGTCGAGGGGACCGCCGTCTACAACGTGGCGGGAGACAAACTCGGCACCATCGACGAACTCATGATCGACAAGATCTCGGGCCAGGTCCGTTACGCCGTAATGGAATTCGGCGGCTTTCTGGGCATGGGCACAGACCGCTATCCAATCCCGTGGGCCATGCTGAAGTACGACACGTCGCAGGACGGCTACGTGGTGCCGCTGGACAAGGCGCAGATCGAGGGCGCACCCCGGTATGCGAGCGACCGGGTGCCTGAGTACGACGATGCGTACAGCGGGACGGTGGATAAGTATTACGGGCTTTGAAGGGCATATGGCCGCGGGGCTTTGGAGGAGACTGCGGCCATTGCGGACTCGTGCTTGCCGCGGTGCTCGAATGCATGCGCTGGGCGAGCTCCCGAGCTTTCGGGGAACTTCATTGCCTCCTTCATGGCTCTATCGTCTTAAAGATTCGAGCCTCCGCGAAACCCGGCGCGGTTCACTCCAGCTTTTATCCCGCACAGAAGCAAAGTCCGAGCAGCCGCACGCGAACGGGCCCTGCCATTGCTCCCAGTGATCTGAGGGTTCACGCGCATGATCGTGTATGAGCCGAGCGCTAAGATGCGCCCTGGATTTTTCTCGTACCTCCCTCGAATGGAGTGAGCATGATCGTTGAATGCAGTTTCAGCTCCGCCCCATCTCAAGGCGAGTCTTGGTCGGAACGATGGGGCGGCCCCGACAAAGGCCTCATCTGTTCTTGGCTCAGGGGAATCGAGAAGGCGAAGGAATCCCCCGAACTCGCCGGACAAGCTTCGCGCGGCGAATTACCAAGTCTGCCCTGGGTGGGTGGAGGTAAAGCCATCAAGGCGGGCAAGCGTGTCGGGGCGCTGCACTATCTGGCCATGTGGCAAGGGCTACGTGGTGACGACCTGAACATCGATCTTGTTGCAGGAGCCACGCGCACATGCACCCTGACCGGTATGGCTGTCACATTCACTGGAGATGCCTCTGCCATCTGGAAGGCGGCCGGCGAACCTGGAGGCATCGAGTGATCAACATTTACCAGCGCCAAGCTACAGCCTTCCGAAACGAGATGCGCACCTCATGTGCGGCGCTGGTCGGCATCGTCCAAGGCATCATGTCAGACGGCCATCTCAACGACGCCGAAATCGGCTTCCTCAAGTCATGGCTTACTGGCGCCGAAACAGTTGCGCTGACATGGCCAGGTACGGTGATCAAAGCCCAGATCGAAAGCATTCTGGCGGATGGGCTGGTGACCGAGGAAGAGCGCAGCCATCTCGCCGAAACCTTGCGTCAGCTCGTCGGCGGCAAGCTGGACGAGATTGCGGATGCGAGCTTCGTGACCGAACTGCCAATCGATCGTCTTGAAGGGATCGAGATTCCCAACAAGCTCTTCTGCTTTACCGGCGACTTCGTTTTCGGGCCGCGCAAGCTCTGCGAGCAAGCCATCGAAACACGCGGCGGGACGATTTCAGGCGTCAACAAGAAGCTGCACTACCTTGTGGTCGGGGGCCTCGGGAGCGCGGAATGGAAGCATGGCAGCTTCGGCACCAAGATCGAGAAAGCCATTCAGCACAAAGAGGCCGGGGTGCCGCTGTTCATCGTGCACGAAGATACTTGGGCCGCTTCCTTGCGCGGATGACGCCCATGGTCACCCGCATGAGCCTGCCACAGAGTAGGACCAGACGTTCATCGATGATTTCCGCGATTAGGCCCGGCGGGCTTCATATCACCTACTTTTGCCCATGACTCCCAACATGAGAACTGCTTCCGCCAAGGAACTGCTTCAAGGCATCAACGCCTTGCTCAATGCAAATGCGCTTTACGCGATCCTGATCCAGATGGGATTGGCCGAAGACGTTGAGTACAGATCGAGCACCGGAAGCGGAGAGATCAAGAGCTACACCCGGTTGACAGAAGCTGGCCTCTCCTACGGTAAGAACAAAGAAAGCGGCTTCTCTGCAAGCACAACGATGGTGTTTTACGAAAGCGCATTTCTTGCTCTTTACGCTGCAGCCTGCCAAGAAGCATCAGGACACGCGTTATCCCTGATGCCTGCGCTCCGCATAGACGAAGTGACCAAACACTCGGCTGTAGCCGAATTGGTCGAAACACCCAATCCAGCAAGTCCGACCAAGAAGCGAAGCCGGTCACAGCAGATACCGGATCCGACCGCACTCTTCGTTGGGTGGAGCTATCGCATCGAGCGCCACCATTGGGGGACATTGGGGGTGACCATGCGCACTTTCGTGAAGCAGAAGAAGCCATACACGGCCTGGGCGTTGGACACGCCGCCAATCTACGGATTCGAACAGGGCTACATTTTTTACTCCGCCGACGGAACTCGCTACCTCCAGATCGCCTCCGTCAATAGCGAAGACTTTGAAGTTCACACTGGACTGGGTGGCGACGACCGACGTGGCTACAAGGTCAGTGAAGAGGAACTAGTGAAATGGCTCGAGTTTGGGGAGTCGCCTCCCGAGGATCGCCGCCTATTTAAGGGCGAAGGAAAGGCCGGCGCCATGGCTTGGCTCATCGCAAGCCCAGGCCAAGATCAACCAACTGAGTAGCCAGGCTGCAAGCAACGTCGATAAATGCGAATGGACTCGGACCTGCTGCCAGTAAATGCGAATCCGCCGAGCAGTTTGGAGCGCGCAGTCTCGAACCCCGCTGTCTCACTCTTGCTGCGGCACGGCGTTATCGCGTGGTTAGGCGCTCCGCAACTTCGCGTGCACCGAGATGCCGCACCGCCGCAAGGCTTTCGAGCCGCGCTGCCCGCTGACGCCTTGTTCCAGCCCCAAGCATTCCTCCCGGTTTTAGCGCTTATCGGTTGGCGCGAGTCTCTGTGCGGCAGCAGGCGGCTTTTGCTGCTGCGCTTTCAATGCGTGTACTGTCGAAGGACTTGCTCGGCCTGTTTGAAGCCTTTGTCGGCGGCCTGCTTGAGTAGCGCGATAGCCTCTTCCGTGATTTCCCCATTCCTGAACTCGCGCAATGCAAAGGTGTAAAGCGTTTCAGGATGGCCCTGTTCAAACGCACGCAAATACCACTTCTCACTAGTCTCTGGATCAACCGAGTAGTTGTACTGCCCGGTCGCAAGATACCAAGCGAGATGATGCTGCGCGTCACCATGCCCATTTTGGGCTGCGGCCTCGAGCCAGTAGTTGGCTCGTTTGATATTCAATGGCAGCAGATCAGCAAATCGGTAGTGCTGACCTACCTCCCACTGCGCTACAGCGTTACCGCTTTCCGCCAGCAATTCAAGTTGCTGCATTAGCTCGTCGCTCCGCTTCAAGTCGACTGGAGTTCCTTCACCATTTCGATACCACAAGGCAGCAACGTAGCAAGCGACGGGATCGCCATTTTCAGCACAACTCTCCATCAACCGCAACGCTTCCTCATTTCGATCTTCGTCATAGGCGGTCATGGCGGCCATGAACTGTGGGGACGGAATCATCACTCGTTACCTCGCCCACCGCTTCCCGCGCTACCCGGACGCATCGGAATCAAACGCAGGAGCTGATTGCCCGTGGGAACACCGCGGTGGAAAACTTCTCGATTGACTCGATCGAAGAATTTTTTCTGCCCGTCTGTCAGGTTATCGCATGCTCGTTGCATCTGTTTGCTGCTGTCAAAGATACGTTTATCGTCTGGCGTCAGCGGCTTCCAAGTCTCTGAAGACAGGCGTGCCTCTCTGCCAGAACTGTCGCGTAGATGGAGATGATAGTTCTGGCCAGGACCATGTCGTGCGTGCTCAATGCCGCCAGCCTGGGGCCCGGGATATGCGTTGAAAGCGACACCGTCGCCTCGATAGATTTCGAGCAAACCTTCAGGGTCCGTGAACATGAGCGGATTCCCACTGACGTACCCAAATCGATTCCACCCCCCACCAAGTCCAATCGGATCCGGCTGACTGTACCTTCCGGTCCTGGCGTCGTAGCTCCTGAAGTAGTTGTAGAACAGCCCCGACTCCTCATCCGCATATTGCCCCGGATAGCGCAGGTTGAACTTCACCTCGGAGACGCTGGTGGTGCCCGGGTTCGGTGTGGTGTCCAAGTTGGCAAATCGGCGCTTCGCAATGGTCGGCTTGTCCTCCCCGAACGCGCTGTAGCTCCACTGCCAGACGGGTTGCCCATCCGCGTTGCTGAGTTTGCGCGGCGTGTTCAGGTGGTCGCTGTGCACCGCATAGGTGGCGCCGTTGATCACCGCCGCCACCGGCATCGGCCCGTGGGCCGTCGGCAGGTAGATGTAGCTGGCCTGCCCCGCACTGTTCGCGCCGCCGCTACCGGCCTCCGAGATCAGGGCCCCGTTCTCGTCGTAGACATAGGCGTAGCCCAGCTGCTCGGCCTGGTTGGTCGTCGGGTTCCACAATTTGGTGAAGAACGCGATCAAGCTCTGCATGAAGCCGGGGTCGGCCTCGTCGCCCTGGCCCGGTGGGTACAGCGGCTCGGTCTTGAACACGCGCTGGCCCAGCGCGTTGTGCGCGTAGCGCGTGGTCGGGCTCACGTCGGTGGCGCCGGTGGTGGCCGCGGCCAGCCGGCCCTCGGCGTCGTAGGTGTAGCTCCTGAGGCCGTCGCTCACGAGGTCGCCGTTGGCGTTGTAGCCGTAGGTGACGCTGGTGCTGCTGGCGCCGTTGATGCTCTGGGTGAAGCCGGTGAGGCGATTGCTCGTGGCGCCCACGGTGTAGCTGCGGCTGGTGCTTTGGGTGCCGAGCACCCTCGTGCTGCTGGATCGGTTGCCGTTGGCGTCGTAGCCGAAGCCGGCGGTGCTGCCGGTGGCATTGAAGCCGGTGATGCGGCCCACGCTGTTGTAGCCGACGGTCCAGGTGATGTCGCTGGCGCCGATGGTGCTGTGGGTGGGGTCGGTGTCGCCCGGGGCGTAGAGGGTCTGCGTCAGGCTGGTGATGCGCCCGGCCGCGTCATAGACGTAGCTGCTGAACTCGGTGGCGGTCATCCGGCCGGCGGTGTCGTAGCTGCGGCTGGCGGCCAGGCTCGGGCTGGCGAAGGCCCAGGTCCAGGCGGTGGGCTGGCCCAGCGGGTTCCAGGCGATGCCGGTGACGAGGGGATTGCCGTTCAGGCTCAGGCCCGTGAGGCGGCCGGTGGCGTCGTAGCTGTGGGTGAGCAGCCCGCCATTGTTGGGGTAGCCGATGCTGGCCAGCGTGCCGTTCGCGTTGTAGCCGTAGCTGACCTGCTGCACGCTGCCGTTGGCCAAGGTCTGCTTCTTCAGGGTCACGCGGCCGAAGCTGTCTCGCGTGTACTCGGTGGTGCCGCTGCGGTCGACGATCTCGGAGAGGTAGCCCTTGCTGTTCGCACTCAGGTCGTAGCGCAGGGTGGTGGTCTTGCCGTCGGCGAAGACCAGGCCGGTGGGGCGGCCCAGGGCATCGCGGGTGATGGTGGTGGCCTGGCCGAGGGCGTCGGTGATCTGGCTGGGCAGGCCCAGGGCGTCGTACTGGGTGCTGGCGCCACCGGTGTCGGCGCTGACCTCGGCCGTCGCGTTCCCTTGGGCATCGCGCGCGTAGGTGGTGGCCACGCCCTTGAAGTCCTTGGCTTCGGTGATGGCGTCCAGGGCGTTGTACTTGAGGGTGGCGGTGGCGTTGGCCGCATCGGTCACGGCCTTGACGCGGCGCAGGCCGTCCAGGGTGTGCTGAGTGCTCTGGTTCAGCCCATTGGTGGTGCGGATGAGTTCGCCGTTGCCGTCATACCCAAAAGTGTTGGTCTGATTGGGGCCTTCGGATTGGGCACTGAGCCGGTTGAGATTGTTGATCGTGCGCGCGGCATTCCATGCCACGTTCCCAGCGCCGTCCTTGATCTGCTCGGCGGTGCGGTTGCCCATGCCGTCCAGGGCGTAGAGCCCGCTCTCGCCGCGGTTGTTGCTCCAGCCGATGAGGCGGTGGGCGGCGTCGTAGGTGTAGGTTAGGACCAGGCCGGTGGGCAGCGTGATCGTCTCGACGCTGCCGTAGGGCTTGTAGGTGAGCGTGGTGGTCTGGCCGCCGGTGGTCTGGGTCAGGAGGCGGTCGCGCAGGTCGTAGGTGTAGGTGGTGGCGAGACCATTGGGGGCGGTGGTGCTGACAACTCTGTTCGCCGTGTCGTAGGTGTGGCTGGTGACGTGGCCCAGGGCGTTGGTGGAAGTGAGGACGTTGCCGCGGAGGTCGTAGGTGTAGCTCGTGACGGCGCCGTTGGGCTCGGTCGCGGTGGCTACGAGCTGCTGGGCGTTGTAGGTCCACTGCCAGAGCTGGGCCTGGTTGGTCGTGGTGTCGGTGACCGTGCGGGACAGCGTGTTCCCAAGAGTGCCGTAGGTGTAGGCGGTGGTGCGACCAGCTTCGGTAACGAGAGTGGGCAGCGAGAAGGTCGGATGCCACTGGGTCGTGACGGTCTGCGCTTCGGGAGTGCCGGAAGCGTGGACCACAGTGGTGGGCAATCGACGGACAACGTCCCAGGTCGTTTTGGTGACCACCCCATTGAAGTCGGTTTCGCTGGTGATCAGGCCGTTGGCGTCCTGCACGCGCCAACCCATGTCCGGGTGCCTCGATCCTGATGGAAGCGTGGCATAGCGAACCGCCAAGTTGCCCAAATCGACTTGGTATCGATACTCCCGTGTTGTCCCCAGGGGATCTTTGACTTGAGCCCCAGCACCCGGGTAACTGACTTCATAGCGTTCGACACCGCCTGCCCGTTCGGTGCTAACGGCCTGGCCTTGGCTGTTATAGGCGAAGGTGCTCCAGCGGGCACCCGCTTCATCAATGATGCCGGTGAGAGCGTTGGGGTAGATGCTGCTCTCGTAGAGGAAGCCTCGGCTATTGCCGTCGGGATACAGGACTGTGGACAGTCGACCCTGGGCGTCGTAGTTGTAGCCGATGACGCGCCCCTCGGGGGTGGTGACGGTGGCCAGCTGGTTGCCGGCGTATGCGAAGACGAGAGTCCTGCCGAAGCCGTTGCTCACCGTCGCCAGCCGGCCAGTCCCGTCGTATGTGTAGGCGTAACCGAGCCCGCCGCGCTCGGTTCTGGTCTGTAGCTTGCCGTCGGAGTTGAAGGTGAGAACACTGTCGTCCTCTGTTCGCTTGTAGATCCAAGCACCGCCGACTTCGGTCAGCACGTCGGCCCCGTTGCTGGTGACCCATGTATTAGAGAAGCCGGCTTGCTTTGTGAAACTACGGTTATGTCCCTCGGGCATAACGACAGAGGTACTCAGGCCGTCGGACGAGTGAACCAACTGCCAAGCATGGTTGTGACCCCAACCTGAGCCCAGCTTTGCCGATGTATCAACAGCATCTAGACCCCAACTACTTCGGTAAGTGCGCAAAAACGAGAGAGGGGCTACCCCTCCGTCTTGCCAATCATTCTCGGCCTGGTATTTCTCTTTCGTGGCTGGCAAGATCGGATTGCCCGCTGACAAACCATCGGGCGTGCATTGCCCAATCGGTTGTTTCGGCTGCGCAGGCCGGCACGCAAATGCAGCGACATCATCTTGCAGGCCCTCCTGACAGACGCAACTGCCCATATACAACGTGCTTTTGCTCGGGCAATCCTGTCGATAGCCGATGTGCGCATATGAGAAATTCTCTATTCCTAGTTGACCTGCGGGCTCCTTCCAATACAGATCAACGATGCATCCAGTCTCCCCGTTCAGTCGCGGATTTTTCGCAATCCAAGGATATTGGCTTTGCGGGAGCGGTCCATATTTCGCGTTGTTGTAATTGACGATGTCAACGCAGGCCTCTAGAGCAGTTGGGAAACCGTCTGGATGAACGGTATGGTCGGCTATATATCTGACTTTCGGCGGAATCCCGGCGTGAGCGGGAGGGCCAAGAGCAGCCAATACTAAAAGCGTTCCGCAAAACTTGAAAAATGCGCTTATCCCCTCGGGGCGACGGAATTTCCACCATTCTTTCACCGAGCCGTGCATTGACCGCTCAATCGGAGCGTGATTTCGCTTATTCATGCGACCTCCCTGGAGTTTTCTCGTCTACGTGAGCATTGCCAATTGACTGTTGTCGTGGCGCTCAATCGCTGAACGGTCAACCGCCCCCTCAGGCGACACGCGCATGGCGCTACCGTACAACTTGTTTCAAGATAGCCGAAGGCCTGCTGTCAGACAACAACAATTCAAAGCCGCTGATGCCTTACTGGTCGGAATGAATATGAAAGTTCGCGAGCGCTGTTGTCGCGCTACGACGGTCCAGCCGCCCGCGTTTCTGAACTGCGATTAACTGATTCGATGAACCAGGTGCTCAGCCCTTGAACGCAGCCCAAGGCATCCGACAAAACGCCTCGTCAAGCGCAACGACATTGCTATCAACCACCAACCGCTCCCCGGTAAGCACGTTCTCCAGCCCCGCACTCCCGAACCCCTCAGGCACCACCACCCTCGTCCCCCGCCAAGCATCCGCCTCAGGAAGCACCGGCGCGACACCACCCACCCCCGCGCGCGCAATGCCAGCAAACAACCGCCCCGCCATCACCACCAGCGTCCGCCCTTCGTGCCTCCGCGCAAACGCCACCACATGCCGCGCCAGCGGCCCCTCGACCTTCAGCCCTTCAAAGCTGCCGTCCCCAAAAAGCTCCTCATGCTCGCGCCGCATCGACAGCAGCCGCCAGATGAACCAGAGCTTCGCGCTGCCATCGTGCGGCGCCTCGGCGAGCGACTGCAGCCGCACGGCTAGATCAGCGTCACCGGCCATCGCGCGGAGTTCCTCAAGCCGTTTCACGCGCAGGTCGTAATCCACCCGCCGCCGGTTGTCGGGGTCGACCAGGCTCAGGTCGACGAGCTCGCTGCCCTGGTAAAGGTCGGGCACGCCGGGCGAGGTGTACTTCAGCAGCGTCAGCGTCAGGCCGTTCCACGCACCGAACCACGAGAGGCGATCGGCCAGGCGCTGGATGTCGGCAAGGCACCCGTCCGCCGAACGGTCCGAGAGAATTCCTTGCACCAGAGCTTCGAGCGCGGCTTCGTACTGCGGGTCGGGCTGGGTCCAGCGCGTGCGGAGCTTGGCTTCGCGCGCGGCCTTCTGCATGTACTGCAGTACGCGCTGCTGGTACGCCGGAACGGCGGCGGCATCGAGTCCGCCGAATGGCAAGGTGCCCAGCAGCGTTTGATAAAGCAGGTACTCGTCGGCGCGCGAAGGCGCGGCCGCTGGTTGCCCGCGGCGGCAGAGCCCATGCCAGCGCGCCAGCGACTCCCGCCACTCGCCGGGCATTTCGGAAAGCACGCCGATGCGGTTGCGGACCTCTTCGGAGCGCTTGTTGTCGTGCGTCGAGGTCGCGAGCATGGTGTGGGGCCAGTGCCGCGCGCGGTCGGCGCTGAGCGCATGGAATTCGTCGACGTCGAAACCGAACTGGTCGGGCTCGCCGCCCACCTCGTTGAGCGAGCTGAGCGGAAAGTAGCGATAGAACGCGGTGTCTTCGACGCCCTTGGCCGCAACGGGCGCGCTGAATTGCTGAAAGCGCACGGCGAACCGGCGCACGCGCTCGGCCATTTCAGCGGGCGCATGCTCGGCGGCCTCGCCGCGCAGCGAGCGGCGCACAAAAGCGAAGATGGAGCGGTCGGCTTCCAGGCTCTGGCGTTCGGCGGCCTCGGTGGCGGCGTCGATGAAATGCGCGTCTTGCACCGAGGGTGCGTCGACGATGTAGGTGCGGTACACGGGCATGCACGCAGCCACGTCGGCCAGCGCGCGGCGCAGTGCGTTCAGCGTGTAGTCGCGCGTGCTGCGGTCGGCGCGCGCAATTCTCAGCAGCTCGGTAGAGAGCACGTTCAGTTCCGACGCGAGCGCGCTGCGCATGACCTCGTGCTTGCCCGAACGGGCGACCGCGTCGAAGTCTTGCGTCTCGCCTGTGAAGTCGTGCCAGGTTTGCCGCAATGCCTCGGCCGCGGCGGTGTTCAACAGCACGCCGTTGGCCACGTTCGCAAAGCGGTAGCCGGTGGTGCCGTGCACGTGCCATTCAACGGGCACTTCTTCTTCCGAGGCGGCGATCTTCTCGGCGACGACGTACAGCGGGCGCGGCGGCCTGCCGTCCGGGCCGGCGGCCGGCAGCACGCCCCCCGCGCGGCGCGCATAGCCTTCCTGCAGTTGGCGGAAGTAGCGTGCGGGGTCATACAGACCGTCGGGGTGGTCGATGCGAAGGCCGTCCACAGCGCCGGCCGCGGCAAGGTCGAGCGCGAAGGACTGCGTGGCTTCGAACACCTCGCCCCGCTCCATGCGCACCGCCGCGAGGTCGTTGATGTCGAAGAAGCGGCGGTAGTTGATTTCGTCGGCCGCCACGCGCCAGTAGGCGAGCCGGTAAGCCTGTACCTCGATGAGGCGGTGCAGCGCGTCGCGCGCCGGGTCCGAGGCGAGGTTGAGCTCGGCCACGGCGGCAAGCACGGCGCGCGCCACTGCCGGGTGCGCCTGCACCAGCTGCGCCAGGCGGGCCTTGAACAATTCCTTGTCGCGCACGCGCTCGGCGCGACCCGACGGCGCCTGCGCATGCCGGCCCGGCAGGTGCCCGAAGGCGGTCGAAAGACTGGCGAGTTCGGCCGCGAGCGCCGGGTCTTTCAGGTGCGGCAGCGCACGCGCCAGCACCACCGGATAGCTCTCGGGCGCGAGCGGAAACCGGTGGTCGAAGTAGCGCAGTGCGAAGCTGCCCTCTGCCGCTTCGAAGTGCAGCACCAGTTCGCCGCTAGCAAGCACTTCGCCGTAGTGGCCGCCGAGCACCGGCAGCAGCACCTTGCCGGTCAGCTCTTCGTTGAGCGGTTGCCAGTCGATGTCGAAATACTGCGCGAAGAGCGAGGCGGGGCCGTTCTCCAGCACATCCATCCACCATGCGTTGTCGGCGCCGAGCACGCCCATATGGTTGGGCACCATGTCGAGCAGTTGGCCGAGCCCGTTGGCCTGCAGCGCCGCAACGAAGCGCGCAAAGCCCTCGGCGCCGCCGAGCTCGGGGTTGATCTCGGCGTGCGCCACCACGTCGTAGCCGTGCGTGCTGCCCGCGCGCGCGCGCTGGATCGGCGAGCAATACACGTGGCTCACGCCGAGCTGCGCCAAATACGGCAGCACGCGAATCGCATCGTCGAAGCCGAAGCCCTTGTGGAACTGCAGGCGGTAGGTGGCCCGCGGCACGCGCGCCTGCAGCAGCGGCGGGGGCTCCGACCCCACGCTGCGGCGCGGCCGTATCGAACGCAGGTGCCCGGCCAGGCCTTGCATGGCATCGCTCGCGGCCAGCGCCTCCACCGACGACGCCAGCTTGCGCCGCCAGTTGGGATGCGTGTCGATGGTGCCCGGCATGTTGGCCTGCTCCACCTCGCCGGCCACGTCTTCGAGCTGGAACATCATCAACGCCGACGGTGCCGTGGCAAGGAATGCATGAATCGCCTGCATGGCCCGCGGCGAAGGCGTTGCAAGCGCCAGGGCCTGCGCGGCTTCGTCGTCCGAGAGCAGGCCGGCCTCGCGCACCGCCAGCATCAGTTGAATGCGCTCCTGCGCACGGCTCAGCAGCTGAGTGTCGAACAGCCGCGGGTCGGGGAAAAGGCCCAGTGCCAGCCGCAGCCGGAGGTCGTGGCCCGACCACCAGCCCGCGAGCGTGGCGAGATCGTGCGTGCTGATGGCCACCAGGGCCGCGGGCGGATACGACGCGGGCGGCGTGAACCCGCCGCCCTGCTGCTTCTCGAAGTAGAGCAGCCGGTAAGACAACACGTCGGCACGCGCGAGCGCGTCGCGCATCGCGTCTTCCACGGTACCCAGGTCTTCGCCCACGACCATGCAGCGATGGCGATGGCTTTCGACCGCGACGATGGCCAGCATCTCGTCGACCGCGTAGCGAACATAGGCCCCGTCGTGCGCGGTGCGGCCCGGCGGAATCCAGAACAGGCGCATCAGCCCCATCACATGGTCGATGCGCAATGCGCCCGCATGGCGCATGTTCTCGCGCAGCATCTGCACGAAGGGCTGGTAGTGATGAGTGCGCAGGCGGTCCGGGCGCAGCGGCGGCAATCCCCAGTTCTGCCCGGCCGGGTTGAACTCGTCCGGCGGCGCGCCGATGCTCGCGCCGACCGCGAAGCAATGCTGCGCGCCCCAGGCGTCGGAGCCGCCGCGGTCCACCGAGACGGCCAAGTCCAGGTAGAGCCCGATGCCCATGCCGAGCGCCTCGCAACGCTGGCCGGCGCGCGCAAGCTGGCGTTCGGCGATCCACTGCAGGTACTGGTGGTACTGCAGGCGATCCGCATGCTGCGCCGCAAAGGCTTGCACTTCGGGCGAGTCGATCTGCCGGTAAGCCTCCGGCCAGGCGAGCCAGCCCCAGCATTGCGGATCCGCTGCGGCGAAGTGGGCCTGCAGCGCCTCGAACAACGCATGCCGGCGAAGCGGTTCGCCCTGCTCCTCGACAAAGGCCAGGAAGGCTTTGCCCTGTTTGTCCGGTGCGCTGGTCGATGAAAGATGGTGCGTCCTGAAGTGTTCGAAGAGCAGTTCGAGCACTTCAAACTTGGCGGCGGCCACGCCGGCATGGTCGACCAGCGGTGCCTCGCGCAGGGCCGCCAGCCTCGACTGGAACCCGGACGATTCCACGCGGCGGCGTGCGGCTTCGCAAGCGCCGAAGTCCGCGACCGCCTCGACATCGATGTACAGCACGTTGAGCCGCTGCCGCGACGACGGGCTGTAGGGGCTGGCGCGTTGCGGGTCGGTCGGGAACAGCGCGTGCAGCGGGTTCAGGCCGATCACGTCGGCGCCCTGCCCGGCCATGCAGTCGATCAGCGTGTCGAGGTCGCCGAAGTCGCCGATGCCCCAGTTGCGCGGTGAGCGCAGCGCGTACAGCTGCACGGCCGCCCCCCAGACGCGCCCGCCGTCGCGCACGGCGGGCGGCCGGTAGCAGCGGCCGGGCGAAGCGATGACCATGGTCTCGCCTTCGAGGCCATCGATCCGCAGCCAGTGATAGCCGGGCGCGAGCGGCGCCTCCAAGTGCAGGGTGCAGCCGCCATCGGGCTGCGTCTGCGCATCGGCCTCGCCGTGGCGCAGGCGCCCTTCCTCATCGCAAAGCTGCCAGCGGAGCCTGGCCGCGAATTGGCCTTGCGGCAGCTGCACGGCCCAGTGCGGCGCGTGCGGTGCAACCACCTGCACCGGTGGCATGGCCGCTACGGCGATCGGCTCGGCCGCATCGCCCCTTGCGGCACCCGCTTGCACACCGAACTCGGCCAGCAATGCGGCAAGGTTTTCGGGCGTGGCCTGGCGCTGCTTTCCAAAGGCGTCGAAATAGGTGGCGGAGATGCCGTAGTGCCTGCACAGGCGTTCCAGCACATCGCTCGGCCGCTGACTCGAATCATCCACCAGCCATGTCCTCCAGCGTCGCATGCACTGCGCCGCGTTCGAGCCGCAGGCCGGCCGCGTCCGCCGCGGCGCCTGAGCTGTAGATCAGTTCGCCGGGCAGCACCGCGGCTTGCGTCGCCGGCTGCGCGCCGAAGTTGGCGAGCAGATGAAGGCGTTTGGCCGGCGCGTCGGCAGTGGCGCCAGCCAACTCCCATTGCACGTGCACGACGCCGTCTTCACAACGATGGCTTCCCGCGCGGCGCGCGCCGGCCAGATGGGGCACCAGCAGGCGATGGCGCGCATCGAGCAGCTGCTGCACCTCGCACAGGCGCGCAAAGTGCGGCTGCGTGCCGCGCTCGCGCCACCGGAGCTTCGAATTGGTGAAGGTCTCTTCGGCATTGGGATCGGGAATGCGTGCGCGGGCCGCGTCGTCCGCAAAGGCCGCGAAACCGCCGAACTCCGCGCGCCGCCCTTCGGCCACGGCGGTCGCCAGCTCGGGACCGAAGTCGCAGAAGTACAGGAACGGCGACGAGGCCGCGAACTCGTCGCCCATGAAGAGCATCGGCACATGCGGCGACAGGAGCACGCAAGCCAACCCCGCGCGCACCAGCGCCGGATCGCCCAGCGCATGAATGCGCTCGCCGAAGGCACGGTTGCCGACCTGGTCGTGGGTCTGCAAATAAGACACGAAGGCTGTCGATGGCAATTGCGTGCTCGGTTCGCCGCGCGGCTCGCCGCCGCGGAACGCCGAGGGCTGCCCCTGGTAGATGAAGCCCTCTGCCAGCGCACGCGCGAAACGGCCTGCGGCGTCGTCGGCATAGTCCGCGTAGTAGCCGTCGCGCTCGCCGGTGGCGAGCACGTGCGCGGCATGGTGAAGGTCGTCGTTCCATTGCGCGGTGCCGGCCACAGGCAAGCCGTTGCCGTCGCGCGCCAGCAAGGAAGCCTGGTTGGCATCGTTCTCCAGCACCAGGTGCACATGCCGCTCGCGCGCCGGCCCCGCGTTCAGCGCCTCGCGAATTTCCTGCACGATGTGCTTCGGAGATGAATCCCGAATGGCATGGATCGCATCCATGCGCAGGCCGTCGAGGTGAAACTCTTCGACCCAGTAGAGCGCGTTGTGAATGAAGAAGTCGCGCACGGTGCGCGACTGGTCGCCGTCGAAGTTGATCGCGGCGCCCCAGGGCGTGCGCTCTGCCGCGTTGAAGAACTCGGGGCAGCACGCGTGTAGGTAGTTGCCTTCCGGGCCGAAGTGGTTGTAGACCACGTCGACCAGCACCATGAGTCCGAGCGCGTGCGCGTCGCTGACCAGCGCCTTCAGGTCGTCGGGCGTTCCATAGCTGGCGTCGGGCGCGAACTGCAGCACGCCGTCGTAGCCCCAGTTGCGCGCGCCCGGAAAATCCGCCAGCGGCATGAGCTCGATGGCGGTGATGCCCAGCTCCGCCAGTTCGCCGATTCGTTCGCGCGCGGCCTGAAAGGTGCCCTCTTCGGTGAAGGTGCCCACATGCAGTTCGTAGACCACGGCCTCGTGCCAGGGGCGTCCGCGCCAGGCCGTGTCGGTCCATTCGAAGCGGGCCGGGTCGACGACCTGGCTCGGGCCATGCACATCCTGCGGATTGAAGCGCGAGGCCGGGTCCGGAATGGTGAGGCCGTCCGCCAGCCGGTAGGCGTAGCTGTCGCCGTGGCGCGCATCGGCCAACGTGAGGCGGTGCCAGCCGTCCGCGCCGCGCTGCATCGCGTGCGACGAAGCCACCCCTTGCGCGGGCGTGTGCACCAGCGTGATGCCGTCCGCCGAGGGCGCCCAAAGTGCAAAGTCGACGCCGTTGCCGTGCGCCGCGGCCCCGAAGGGCATGTGGTGAATGGACTTCATGGCCGCACATCCGGTCGGCTCAGCACCACCAGCGAGCGGCACTGCAACGGATAGGCGGGCTCCGACCAAGCGGGCGCGAGCGCCGCCACGTCCTCGGTGGCAGGCGGCGGCGTGCCGCTGGCGGTGTCGAGCAGCAGCCGCCAGGCGCCGTAGGGCGCGGCAGGCAGCGTGAACTTGATTTCGTCATGGTGCGCGTTGAACAGCACCAGAAAGTCGTCGTCGTGCAGCGCTTCGCCGCGCGGCCCGCGGTCGGCAATGCCGCCGCCCGACATGTACATGGCAAAGCACCTCGCGTTGGCGTCGCTCCAGTCGTGCGGCTGCATCTCGGCGCCGTCGGGCTTGAGCCAGACCACGTCGGTCACGCTTTCGGATTCGAGCGGTTTGCCGGCAAAGAAGCTGCGCCGCCGGAACGAAGGATGGGCGCGCCGCAGCGCGATGGTGCGCTCCACGAAAGTGACCAGCGCCTGGCGCTCGGGGGTGGGCGTCCAGTCGAGCCAGCCGATGTCGTTGTCCTGGCAGTAGGCGTTGTTGTTGCCGTTCTGCGTGTGGCCGCGCTCGTCGCCGGCCAAGAGCATCGGCACGCCCTGCGAGAGCAGCAGCGTGGCCAGCAGGTTGCGCTTCTGGCGCTCGCGCAGTGCCGCGATTTCCGGGTCCGCTGTCGGCCCTTCGGCGCCGCAGTTCCACGAGATGTTGTGGCTGCTTCCGTCGCGGTTGTCTTCGCCGTTCGCTTCGTTGTGCTTGTCGTTGTAGGAAACGAGGTCGTTGAGCGTGAAGCCGTCGTGCGCGGTGATGAAGTTGATGCTCGCGATGGGCCGCTTGCCCGACCAGCCGTAGAGGTCTTCCGAACCGGTGAGCCGCTTGCCCACTTCGCCGATCACGCCTGGGTCGCCCTTCCAGAAACCGCGCATGCCGTCCCGGTAGCGGTCGTTCCACTCGGCCCAGCCGAGCGGAAAGTTGCCCACCTGGTAGCCGCCATGGCCGAGGTCCCACGGCTCGGCGATGAGCTTGACGCGGTTGAGCGTCGGGTCCTGCCGAATCGCATCGAAGAATCCGCCGAGGTTCTCGACCTTGCCCGATTCGCGCGCCAGCGCCGACGCCAGGTCGAAGCGAAAGCCGTCGACATGCATCTCTTCCGCCCAGTAGCGCAGCGAATCCATCACCAGCTGCAGCGCATGCGGATGCTCGAGGTTGACGGTGTTGCCGCAGCCCGTGAAGTCGTCGTAGTAGCGCCGGTGCTCGGCGTTGACGATGTAGTACGAGGTGTTGTCCACGCCGCGCATCGAGAGCGTGGGCCCCAGCTGGTTGCCTTCGCAGGTGTGGTTGTAGACCACGTCGAGAATCACCTCGATGCCGGCCGAGTGCAGCGTCTTCACCATGGTCTTGAACTCTTTCACCTTGCCCGAGGCGCTGTAGCGCATCTCGGGAGCGAAGTAGGCCAGCGAGTTGTAGCCCCAGTAGTTCTGCAGGCCCTTTTCAGCCAGGTGCCTGTCGTTGAGGAAGCTGTGCACCGGCAGGAGCTCGACCGTGGTCACGCCCAGCCGCTTCAGGTAGTCGACCACGGGCGCGCAGCACAGGCCCCCGTAGGTGCCGCGCAATTCGGTCGGCACGTCGGGGTGGCGCATGGTGAAGCCGCGCACATGCAGTTCGTAGATCACCATGTCCTGCCATGGCACGGACGGCCGGTGGTCGTCGCCCCAGGTGAAGGCGGGCTCCAGCACGCGGCCCTTGGGCACCAGCGGCGCGCTGTCGCGGCGGTCGAACGACAGGTCTTCGCGCTTGCTGCCCACGGTGTAGCCATAGAGCGCATCGCCCCAGCGCAGTTCGCCGACCAGGTCTTTCGCGTACGGATCGACCAGCAGCTTGTGCGGATTGAAGCGGTGGCCTTCCTCAGGCTTATAGGGCCCGTGCACGCGATAGCCATAGGCCAGCCCGGGACGGGCCTCGGGCAGGTAGCAGTGCCAGACGCCGTCGGTGCGCTCGCGAATCGGAATGCGCTGGATCTCGTGGCGGCCCTTCTCGTCGAAGAGGCACAGTTCCACGCCTTGCGCGTGTTGGGAAAAGAGCGCGAAGTTGACGCCCTCGCCGTCCCAGTGGGCCCCGCGCGGGTAGGGGCGTCCCGGCCATACGGCCGTGATGGTGGGTCGTTTGCTGCGTGTCATCGAGTCGGGTGGGAGAAAGGGATGCTGCGGAAAGGGATGCGGGGGAAAACGGAAACAGGAATCTCAGCGCGGCGGTCGGTCGTCGGGTGGACTGGCCTTGTGGGTGCCTGTGATGATGGTGCTGCTGGTGGTCCCGTTGTCCTTGGGCAGGCGCGGCCACCAGCGCTCGATCTGCGCCGCGGCCCAGTCCTTGCCCGCGAGCCCGAAAGCCAGGGCCAGTGCAAACACCACGCCCGCGAGCACCACCAGGAAGCTCTCGCGCACGATGTCGCCGCCGACCTTGACCTGGTCGAGCGCAATCAGGATCACGAACGCCATGACCGCATAGCGCGCAATCTGCCCCAGCAGCGCGGCGTCGCGCAGCTGCGCGCCCCGGAAGTAGCTCGACACCGCCTCTCCCACGAAGCGGGCGAAATACGAACCGAAGGCCAGCACCAGCAAGGCGACGAAGAGATTCGGCACGAACCACACCACGCGCCCGAGCAGGTCGGCGATGTAGCTCAGGCCCATGCCGTTGAAGGCCAGCAGCAGCGCCGCGAAGATCACCAGCCAGTAGGCCAGCACGCCGAACAGGCTGCAGGTGTCGCCCGGCCATCCTCCCTGGCGCAGGAAGTTGTCCAGCCCCGCGCGCTCCGTCAGCACGTTGAAGTTGATCGCGCGCAGCGCTTTCGTGACGGCGAAGCGCACCGTCTTGGCGATGAGCCAGCCGGCGAGCACCACCACCAGTGCAATGGCCAGGCGAGGCACGAAAGCCCCGACCTGGTAAAGCATCGCGTTCAATGGCTCCAGGTGAATGCCAAATCGGTCCATGTGTCTCTCCGGTGCGGGGTTGCGGTTGCGGACGAAAGCGGCGGATGCGGTGCAAGCATCAACCGGACCGCTCCGCCTGCAGGAGCGCGAGCACGCCGTTCAGCGGCACCTGCGCCCAGTCGGCGCGATTGTTGAGCTCGTAGCGCAGTTCGTACAACGCCTTCTCGAGTTCGAACAGCGCGAGCAGTTCGGTGTCGATGCGCGCGCCGCCCTCCCCTGGCGCTGCTTCCAGGTAGCCGTCCAGGAAGGCCTGGCGCGCTGCCTGTTCCCACGCGGCGGCCGGCGGCGCGAGGTAGGCGGCCTCGTCCACGCTCTGCGCCACGCGCCGCAGGGCAGCCCAGCGCGCGTAGTTGAAAGAGCGCAGCATGCCGGCCACGTCGCGCAGCGGCGAGCCCTTGGTCCGGCGCTCGTCGAAGCTGCGCGCCGGCTCGCCCTCGAAATCGATGATGACGAAATCGTTATCCCGCAGCAGCACCTGGCCCAGGTGGAAATCGCCGTGGTACCGGCTCTTGATGCCGCCCTGTGCCTGCGGCTTGCATGCGGCGACCGAGGCTTGCAGCGCGTCTTCCATGGCGAGCAGTGCCTGCGCATCGGGCTGCGCCGAGGCCGGCAGCTGGGCCACTCTTTCGCGCAGCAGCGCCAGAGTGGCGGTGACGTCGGCCCTCGCCTGCGCCGTATAGCGGGCGATGTCGTCGGCCAGCAGCGGCTCGGGCTCGAACGCCGCCGCGCCGGTGCGCATTGCCAGCGCCGCGTGCAGTTCGGCCGTGCGCCGGCCCAGCGTGGCCATGAGCGCGATGAAGCCGCCGTGCACGGCCGTCGGGTCCGGCAGCAGCCCGCCGTCGGTGGTGGCGTAGTCGCGCAGGAAGCGTTCCAGGTAGCCGAGCGTGTGGTCCCACCCATCGCCCTGGTTGGACACATAGGACTGGACCATGGCCAGCGTCATGGTGCGGCCGTCGTTGGCGGTGTATTCGAGCGCGCCCAGCACCGGAACGCAGTGCGGATAGTGCGCGACTTCGGTCAGGAAGCGGCCCATTTCCAGCTCGGGGTTCAAGCCTTCGCGCAGGTGCCGGTAGCCCTTGAGGAACAGGGTCTCGTTCACCGTGACCACCGTGTTGCTGCTCACGCCGCTCGGGCGCCCGACGGGCAGGCTGCCGATATCGGCCTCGATGGCGGCGAAAGCGGCGGTCGCGCGGAAACGCAGCCGCCCTTGTGCGGTGTCCAGTTCCATGCCGCCGCGAATGGCCTGCACCAGCGCGCGGCAAAAGGCTTCGTCGTAGAACGCGTCCCCCATCAGGCCGACTTGCGCCTGCTGCCGCACCTTGGCGAGCGCCGCCTGCGCCACGCCTGCCATGCGCTCTTCATCGCGCTCTTCCCAGGCCAGCGCCAGCGGCATGAAATAGGTGGCGCCGCCCGGCGGCCCGTCGAGTTCGAGCAGGGGCATCATCCAGCTCTGCGCGCCGACTTCCCACACCGCGTGGTCCGCCAGGCGCGCCCGTTCGATGGTCGTTCCCTTCGACGCATACCAGCGCTGGATCTCGATGTGGCGCGGCAGCACCTCTTGCTCGAACTGCGCGCGCAGGCGCTCCGACATGCCGATGCGCCACGGCATCACGCGGTCGCGGAAGAAGCTGGTCCAGCCGTCGAACAGCACCAGCGTCGGCCACTCCTGCAGCGCCACGCCCTCCTGGTGCCAGCTCGGCATCTCGGCGTCGGACGTGAGCCTGAACCAGTAGAAGCCGTACGACGCCAGCGTGAGCAGGTACGGCAGCTCGCCGATCGGCGGAAACGGCGCGCGGCCCAGCATCTCGATGGGCACCCGGCCCTTGAAGGCCGACAGGTCCAGTTCCACCGGCTGCGCGGCGCGCGAGAGATTGAACACCGTCAGGATGATGTCGTCGCCGTACTCGCTCAGGTAGGCCAGGATCTTGCGGTTGCCCGGCTTCAGGAAGCGCCGCTTGCCGCGGCCGAAGGCATGGCTGGTCTTGCGCACGGCCAGCATGCGCTTGGTCCAGTTGAGCAGCGAGCTGCTGTCGCGCGCCTGCGCCTCGACGTTGAGCGCTTCGTAGCCGAACATCGGGTCCATGATGGGCTGCAGATACAGGCGCTGCGGGTCGGCGCGCGAGAAGCCGGCGTTGCGGTCGGGGCTCCACTGCATGGGCGTGCGCACGCCGTTGCGGTCGCCCACGAACACGTTGTCGCCCATGCCGATCTCGTCGCCGTAGTAGATGATGGGCGAGCCCGGCATCGACAGCAGCATGCCGTTCATGAGCTTCACGCGGTCGATGTCGTTTTCCATCAGCGGCGCCAGGCGCCGGCGAATGCCCAGGTTGATGCGCGCGCGCAGGTCGGCCGCATACATGGTGTACATGTAGTCGCGCTCCTTGCTGGTCACCATCTCGAGCGTGAGCTCGTCGTGGTTGCGCAGGAAGATCGCCCACTGGCAGCCCTCGGGAATGTCGGGCGTCTGCTGCATGATCTCGACGATCGGGTGCCGGTCTTCCTGCGCAATGGCCATGTACATGCGCGGCATGAGCGGAAAGTGGTACGCCATGTGGCACTCGTCGCCGTCGCCGAAATACTCGCGCACGTCTTCCGGCCACATGTTGGCCTCGGCCAGCAAAAACCGGTTCTTGTACTGCGCGTCGATGGCGGCGCGCACCTTCTTGATCACCGCATGGGTCTCGGGCAGGTTCTCGTTGCTGGTGCCGTCGCGCTCCACAAGGTAGGGAATGGCGTCGAGGCGGAAGCCGTCCACCCCCATGTCGAGCCAGAAGCGCATCACCTTGAAGATGGCCTCCAGCACCGCCGGGTTGTCGAAGTTCAGGTCGGGCTGGTGGCTGAAGAAGCGGTGCCAGTAGTAGGCCTTGGCTACCGGGTCCCATGCCCAGTTCGACGTTTCGGTGTCGGTGAAGATGATGCGCGTGCCCTGGTAGATCTGGTCGGTATCGCTCCACACGTAGAAGTCGCGCTCGGGCGAGCCGGCCGGTGCGCGGCGTGCGGCCTGAAACCAGGGGTGGTCGCTCGAGGTGTGGTTGATGACCAGCTCGGTGATCACGCGCAGCCCGCGTTCGTGCGCGGCGTCGAGCATCTCGCGGAAGTCGTCCAGCGTGCCGTACTGCGGGTTCACGTCTTCGTAGGCCGAGATGTCGTAGCCGTCGTCGCGTAGCGGCGAAGGGTAGAACGGCATCAGCCAGATGGTGTTGACGCCGAGTTCCTTCACGTAGTCGAGCTTGGCCGTCACGCCCTTGAAGTCGCCGATGCCGTCGTTGTTCGAGTCGAAGAACGCCTTGACGTTGAGCTGGTAGATCACCGCGTCCCGGTACCACAGCGGGTCGTCGCTGATATCGATTTCGACCGTTTCGAGCGCTATGTGGGAGACAGGTGCGTTCATGGGCGCGGCCTCAGAGGAAGTAGTCGAAGTCGCGCTCGTCGCCATGGCGCCGCCGTACGACGAAGATGTGCGCGGGCACGCTGTGCGGGTCGAGCCGGACGAAGTGCCAGCCGCCCTGCCAGGTGAACCTCTGTCCGCTCAGCAGGTCGTGCATCTGGAACGGGCGCGCGCTGTCGATGCCCACGCTGTGCGGGTCGAACTGGAGCCAGCCCGACTGCACGTTGTACGCATCGAGGTTCACCACGGTCACGATCGCGTTGTCGCCGCTCTCGGAGACCTTCACATAGGCCAGCAACTGGTCGTTGTCGATGGAAAGAAACCGGAGGCTGCGGTCCCGCTGCAGCGCAGGGTTCTCGCGCCGGATGCGGTTCACCCGGGCGATGAACGGTGCCAGGCTGCCGGGGTCGCCGTGGTTCCAGTGGCGCAGCTGGTATTTCTCGGAGTCGAGGTATTCCTCGCTGCCGGGCGAGCGCGGCCGGTGTTCGCGCAGTTCGTAGGCGGGCCCGTAGATGCCGTAGTTGGCCGACAGCGTGGCGGCAAGCACCAGCCGCGCCATGTACACGGAGGGCTCTCCGCCCTGCAGCTGCTCGTGCAGGATGTCGGGCGTGTTCGGCCACACGTTGGGCCTGAAGTAGTCGACGCCGGGCGCGGTGGAAAGCTCGGTGAAGTACTCGGTGAGTTCCTGCTTGGTGTTGCGCCAGGTGAAGTAGGTGTACGACTGCGAGAAGCCGAGCTTCGCCAGCCGGTGCATCACCTTGGGCCGCGTGAAGGCCTCCGCAAGGAAGATCACGTCCGGGTGCTCGCGCCGGATTTCGCCGATGGCCCACTCCCAGAACGGAAAGGCCTTGGTGTGCGGGTTGTCGACGCGGAAGATGCGCACGCCCTCGCCGATCCAGTGCTCGATGACGCTGCGCAGCTCCGCCCACAGGCCGCGCCAGTCTTCGCTCTCGAAGTTGAAGGGATAGATGTCCTGGTACTTCTTGGGCGGGTTTTCCGCGTACTGCACGCTGCCGTCGGGCCGCCAGCGGAACCAGTCGGGATGCGCCTTCACGTAGGGGTGGTCGGGCGCGCATTGGAACGCGATGTCCAGCGCAATCTCCAGCCCGTGCGCCGCGGCCTGCGCATACAGATGGCGAAAATCTTCCGCCGTTCCGAGAGCCGGAAGAATCGACTTGTGCCCGCCCTCGGCCGCGCCGATGGCCCAGGGGCTGCCGACATCGTCGGGTCCGCTGGCCAGCGCGTTGTTGGGCCCCTTGCGCTGCAGGCGGCCGACAGGGTGGATCGGCGGAAAGTAGAGCACGTCGAAGCCCATGGCCGCAATGGCCGGCAGGCGCGCCTCCACGTCCTTGAAGGTGCCGTGCACGCCGGGCGTCGGGCTCGTGGAGCGCGGGAACAGTTCGTACCAGGTGCTGAAGCGCGCGCGCGCGCGTTCGGCCTCCAGCGGCAGCTCGATGGGGTAGCGCACCTCGCGCCGGCGGTCCGGGTGGCGGCGCGCGAGCATGGCGAGCTCTTCGTCGAGCGCCAGTGCCTTGAGGGTCGACGCCTCGGTGGCGGGATGGGCGGCCACGGCGTCGAGCTCGGTGGCCCAGCGCGCAAGCGCCTGCCGGTCGGCGCCCTCGGCCCGCTCGGCGGCCGCGGCCACCTCGAGCGCGCCCACCTGCGACGCGATGCGCACGTCGTCGGCATCGACACGGCGCGTCATCTCGCTGCGCCACGATTCGAAGGGGTCGACCCATGCCACCACGGTGTAGACATAGCGGCCGAGCGCGGGCGGCGAGAAGGCGGCCTCCCACACGTCGTTGACGAGCGGCTTCATCGCCACTTCGCGGAACTCGGCCTTGTCCTGCGGCCGCCAGCACAGCTGCACCCGCAGCACGTCGTGGCCGTCGGTGAAGCAATGCGCCTTCACGCGCACCATTTCTCCCACGGTGCATTTCACCGGGAAGCGGCCGTTGTCCACCGCCGGCAGGACGGTGTCGATCACCGCGCGCCTGTCGCCGCCCTGCAGCTCGGGCATTCTCGAAGCCGCGGGCGCCTGGGGAGTGGTGAACAGTTTTTTCATGATGGCCGGTGCTCGAAAATCAGCGTGGAGAGCGGCGGCAAGCTCACGCACACCGAGTGCATGCGGCCATGCGAACGCACGGGTGCGGACTCGACGCCCCCCAGGTTGCCCCAGCCCGAGCCGCCGAATTCCACTGCGTCGGTATTGATGAGTTCGCGCCAGAAACCGCCCAGCGGCACGCCCAGCAGGTAGTTGGTGCGCGGCACCGGCGTCATGTTGCTCACCACCAGCAGCGGCGGATGGCCGTCGCGCGCCTTGCGCACGAACGCGAACACGCTGTGCTCGGCGTCGTCCGCCACCACCCACTCGAACCCCGAGGGGGTGAAGTCCTGCTGGTAGAGCGCGGGCGCGCCGCGGTACACCCGGTTCAGCTGCGAAACGAGCCGCTGCAGGCCCGAGTGCCCTTCGAGGTCGCACACCCACCATTCGAGTTCGCCGTCGTGCGTCCACTCGCGCCGCTGGCCGAACTCGCCGCCCATGAACAGCAGCTTCTTGCCCGGATGCGCCCACATGAAGCCGAACAGAGCACGCAAATTGGCGAACTGCTGCCACGGGTCGCCGGGCATCTTGCCGAGCAGCGAGCCCTTGCCATGAACCACTTCGTCGTGCGACAGCGGAAGCACGAAGTTCTCGTGGAACGCATAGACCAGCGAGAACGTCAGCTTGTGGTGGTGGTACTTGCGATGGACGGGCTCTTCCTTCATGTAGGCGAGCACGTCGTGCATCCAGCCCATGTTCCATTTCTCGCCGAAGCCCAGGCCGTCCATGTCGGTCGGGCGCGAAACGCGCGGCCACGCGGTCGATTCCTCGGCGATGCTGATGGCGTCGGGGTGCTCGCGGTAAATGGCACGGTTCAGCGTCCGCAGGAAATCGATGGCCTCCAGGTTCTCGCGGCCGCCGTGGCGGTTGGGAATCCACTCGCCGTGCTTGCGCGCATAGTCGAGGTACAGCATCGACGCCACCGCGTCGACCCGCAGCCCGTCGAGGTGGTAGCGGTCGAGCCAGAACAGGCCCGACGACACCAGGAAGCTGCGCACTTCCGGACGCCCGTAGTTGAAGATGCTCGAATTCCATTCCGGGTGAAAGCCCTGGCGCGGATCGGCATGTTCGTAGAGGTGCGTGCCGTCAAAGAACGCGAGCCCATGCTCGTCGGTGGGGAAATGCGAAGGCACCCAGTCCAGCAGCACGCCGATGCCGTTCTGGTGCAGGTGATCGACCAGGTACATGAAATCCTGCGGCGATCCGAAGCGGGCCGTGGGCGCAAAGTAGCCGGTGGTCTGGTAGCCCCATGAGCCGTAGAACGGGTGCTCCGTCACCGGCATGAGCTCCACATGCGTGAAGCCCATGTGCTTCACGTAGGCCGACAGTTCATGCGCGATTTCGCGGTAGCCCATGAAGACGCCGCCCTGCCGCCGCCACGAGCCCAGGTGCACTTCGTAGACGGACATCGGCGCATCGAGCGCGTTGCGCGCCGCGCGCGTGGCCATCCATTCGGCGTCGTTCCATTCGTAGGAAAGTTCGCAGATGCGCGAGGCCGTGGCGGGCGGGTGTTCGGCGCAGAACGCAAACGGGTCGGCCTTGTCGACCACATAGCCGCCGAAGCGTGAGCGGATGCGGTACTTGTAGGCCTGGCCCGGCGCCGCGTGGGCCGCATCGCCTTGCCAGATGCCGGTGCCATCCGGCGACGGTACCAGCGGGTCGGCGTCGCCGGACCAATGGTTCCAGTCGCCGACCACCGCCACCGATTCCGCGTTGGGCGCCCATACCGCGAACCGGGCGCCGCCCTCTTTTCGAAGATGGCATCCCAGAAGGTCGTACAAGCGGGAATGCGTTCCCTCCCGGAACAGGTAGGCGTCTTGCGCCTCGGGCTCTGATAGCGCTTGGGTCACTGGCACCGGTGTTCCTTGCTCGCATGAAGGCCAGCGACCGGGTGCTCAACGGAACACGCTTTCGGCATCTACAAGGCCTGAGCACACAATTTGCAAAGAAAGCGTGTGCAGCGGGTAAGGCTTAAACCCCGTTGCCGTGTCGGAGAGTTACCCATCACGCGATCAGGGAAGAAAAAATCTCCTGCCCGCGTGGCTGTTTCAGGCCGCGAGCGACGTCGCCGGCGACCCTGTGTGCACACCCGCGGACCTTGGGTAGATGCGGCGGGAAAAATCGTCCACGGTGAGCACGATGGCGTGGTTCGGGTTGGCCCGGTAGCGCTTCAGGGCGGCGGCGCCGATGGCGTCGAAGTGCGTCCTGCAGGTTTCGAGCAACCGGTCGCCGAGGTTCCTCGTGCCGAACACGTCATGCAATGTTTCTTCCGAAATCTGCGCGATGATCCGCGCGCCGTCGGGACCGTCCGGGTAGACCGCAAACCGGACGGTCGCCGTGTCAAAGCAGTAGATGCCTTCGAAGTCCATGTCTGTCTCCTGTACGCGCTTGTAGTGAATGGCGAATCGGATTCAGCGCGGAACGGCGCATACGCCGGCATGGACTTCCGCGCATGTTCAGGAAGGAAGCGGCCTACACGCTTTGGGAGGGCCGGGAATCCTTGCCGCGCGAAGGCAAACCTTGCTGCAATCTCTGCCGATGGCGCGCATTGATGAGCCAGTTTTTCAGGCCCCCGTGGCGGGACTGGGGTCGCGGTGTTTCGCCCGGATACCGGATGCGCGACAACTCTTCGCGGCCTTTTTCGGTGATGGCCAGCACTTGCGCGGCGGGCTCGGCGCCTGAAAGCTTCAGCGGATCGGCGGGCGCCGGAACGAAGGCGATCACGAATCCGGCCTGGCGAAGAATCCTGACCTCGTCGATCTCCTTGGGTGTGCGGAAAGACACGGGCAGGCGGGACGCGGCAATTTGCTTGAGCAGGTCCATCGACATGACAAATCTCCTCTAGGTCTGGAATGACGATTGACGATTTCCACGACGATCGAACTAGGTCCGCCGGGCCGTCCTTCAAGGGACTCGAACGATGTTCTTTTCAATCGCCGGCGCCGGGCTCATAGCATGCGATTCGCGCCGCCGCGCGTCGCAAAAACCCCCCTCTTGAAAACGCGCCGGCAGCGCCTATTTCGCTGATCGGAAGCGCTGGAGGGGCCTCCGGCGCTCCGTTCAATCACTTTCGAATGGAGGTTTTCGCCATGTACCGATCCTTGTTTCCGCGCGACATGTTCGCCGAGATGGATCGCCTGCAGCGCGAGATGCAGCAGGCCTTCGATCTGTCTCCGACCATCCGCGGCTTTGGCCGCAACGGCTTCCCTGCCCTGAACGTCGGCGGCACGCCACAGACCGTGGAGATCTACGCGTTCGCGCCGGGCGTCGACCCGTCCTCGCTCGAAGTCAACCTCGAGCGCGGCCTCCTCACCATCGCGGGAAAGCGCGGCAACGCGCTGCCCGAGGGCGATGACAAGGCGGCCGTTCACATCAACGAGCGCTTCGAGGGCGCCTTCCGGCGGGTGCTGACCTTGCCCGACGACGCCGACCCTGAAGCCGTCCAGGCCAAGTACCGCGACGGCGTGCTGCACATCTCCGTGCAGCGCCGTGCTTCGTCGCAGCCCCGGCGCATTGCCGTTCAATGACAAAGAAAGAAAGGAGAGACGACCATGAACAACACCACATCGCCCCGTGTCGCCGAGTCGAAGGAACTGGCCCGGAAAGAGGACGCGCGCTACAGCGACGCCGCCCTCACGCCCCCGGTGGACGTGATCGAGGACAGCGGCGGCATCACCCTGTTCGCCGACCTGCCCGGCGTTTCGCGCGACAAGCTCGGCCTGCATGTCGCGTCCGACACGCTGACCATCGAGGCGGAGTCCGACCTGGCGGTTCCCGAGGGCTTGAAGTCGAGCCACACCGAAGTGGGCCTGGGCCGCTTCCGCCGCGTGTTCACCCTGAGCAAGGAACTGGACACGGCCGCCATCTCGGCGGAACTCAAGCAGGGTGTGCTGAAGCTGCGCATTCCGAAGGCGGAACACGCCCAGCCGCGGCGCATCGAAATTCAGGCGGCCTGAGCCGGCCGATCGCCGAGATGTGCACATGCTCCGGAGGTGAGAGATGAGCGGTACCGAATGCCTGGCGCGCTTGCGCGCCGATGCCGCAGCCCTGAGTCCGCGCGCGGCGCATATCGCGCTGGCGCTCCTGCCCGCCGTCGATCACCTGCCGGATGCATGGAAGGCGGGCCTGCGCAAGACGCTGGCCCATCGCGCCGGCGCAACGCCGCCGCTGCCTCCGAACGAGTTCGATGCCATCCGCGTGGCTGCGGCCAGCCTTCCGCATGCGTATCCGGAATGGGTGGCCACGGACCCGGAGCACCCGAAGGCGCGCGCGCTGATCGTCGATGCCTGGGAGGCTGCCCAGCGCTACCGGTCCGGGCCGTTGCAGCGCAACGCCTAGGAGCGCCCCGCGCCCTTGCGCGCCTGCCCGGACCCTGCCGGCCGCGCCATGGCAGCGCACGCCTACGCCGATGTGCGCATCCCCCTACAGCCTCGATGCGCCGCTGAAAATAAGGTGTTCCGGAGGACATCGAAATGGCGTTCGAGTTTTTCCGGAACCGGCAGCACGCGGGCCGCGTGCTCGCCGAGAAACTGACAAGTTACGCAGACAGGCCTGACCTGATCGTGCTGGCCCTGCCGCGCGGCGGCACGCCGGTCGCGTACGAGGTGGCCGAGGCGCTCCACGCGCCGCTCGATGTGCTGGTGGTGCGCAAGCTGGGCGTGCCGGGGCATGAGGAGTACGCCATGGGCGCCATTGCGGGCGGCGGCGAACGGGTGCTGGACGACGAACTCGTGCGGGACCTTGGCATCGGTGCGAAGGCGATCGACGACGTGGTGCGCGCCGAGCAGCGCGAACTCGAACGCCGCGAGCGCGCGTACCGCGGCGAGCGGCCCGCGCCCGATCTGCGCGGCCGCACCGCGATCCTCGTCGACGACGGGCTTGCCACCGGATCGACCATGTGGGTTGCGGTGCGCGCGGTACGCCGGCAGGCGCCGGCCCGCATCGTCGTCGCCGCGCCGGTCGCGTCGCCCGAGGCCTGCGAGCTCTTGCGCCGCGAGGCCGACGAACTGGTCTGCGCCGAAGTACTGGATCCATTCCTGGGTGTCGGACGCTGGTATCTCGATTTTTCGCAGACGAGCGACGAGGAAGTGTGCAGCCTGCTCGAAGACGCGAGCCATCACCACCGCACGCTCCAGCCTGAGGACGTTGCACGATGAAGCCATCCCGCATGTCGAAAGAGACGGAGGCGCTGCGCCACGCGGCCTATCCGATGGACGGTTCGCCGGACGACCACGACGCCCTGCTCGACCTCATCGGCGATGCGCACTATGTGCTGCTCGGCGAAGCCTCGCACGGCACGCACGAGTTCTACGCCGAGCGCGCGAACATCACGCGGCGCCTGCTGGCCGAGAAAGGCTTCAACGCCGTGGCCATCGAAGGCGACTGGCCCGATGTCTACCGCGTCAACCGCTATGTCAGAGGCGCCGGCGACGACGCGAGCGCATCCGAGGCGCTGGCGGGCTTTCGCCGCTTTCCGACCTGGATGTGGCGCAACGAAGATGTCGCCCGCTTCGTCGAATGGCAGCGCGCCTTCAACAACGCCGAGCCGCCCCAGGGCAAGACGGGCTTCTACGGGCTCGATCTTTACAGCCTGCAGGGCTCGATCGAAGCGGTGCTCGCCTACTTCGAACGGACCGACCCCGAGGCCGCGCGGCTCGCACGCGAGCGCTACGGCTGTTTCGACCGCTTCGGCGACCGCGACCAGGTCTACGGCCTGATGGCGGGCCTCGGCAACTCGCCTTCCTGCCAGCAGGAAGTGGTCGACATGCTGCTGGAAATGCGCCGCGCCGCCGCCGATGCCTGGCGCAGCGGCGATGTGGCCGACGAGGAACACGCCTTCAACGCCGAGCAGAACGCGCGCCTCGTCAAGAACGCCGAGGCGTACTACCGCTCGATGTACCTGAGCGACGTCTCCTCGTGGAACCTGCGCGACCGGCACATGGTCGAGACGCTGGGCGAGATCGAGCGCCACCTGTGGCGCGGCAGCGGGCGGCCCAAGATCGTGGTGTGGGCGCACAACTCGCACCTGGGTGACGCGCGCGCCACCGAAATGGGCGAAGACCGCGGCGAACTCAACGTCGGCCAGCTGGTGCGCGAACGCGAAGGCCGCAACGCGGTGCTGGTGGGCTTCACCACCCACACGGGCACCGTGATGGCGGCCTCCGACTGGGGCGCGCCCGCCGAGCGCAAGCAGGTCGTTCCGTCGCGGCCGGACAGCCACGAGGGCCTCATGCACGAAACCGGCCTCGAGCGCTTCATGCTGCCGCTGCGCGGTGAAGGCAGCCACTGCTTCGCGCTTCGGGAGCCGCGGCTCGAACGCGCCATCGGCGTCATCTACCGGCCCGAAACCGAACGGCAGAGCCACTACTTCTTCGCGCGGCTGCCGGTGCAGTTCGACGCGATCCTGCACGTCGACCAGACCCGCGCGGTCGAGCCGCTGGAACGCGATGCGGCGGCGAAGGACTCCGGCGTTCCGGAAACCTATCCTTCCGGCAAGTAGACAAGTAGGCAAATAGCCGCCGCGCGTGAACGCGCGCAAAAAAGGCGACGCGGCTATTCCGACGGCCGCGTGCGGGTCAGCCCGGTGGGCGGGCCGTCGATCGCGGTCCAGCCGCCATCGACCGACAGCGAACTGCCCGTGATGAAGCTGGCTGCGTCCGAGGCCAGGAACGCGACCGCCGCGCCCACTTCGGAGGGCTGGCCCCAGCGGTTGAACACCGTGTGCGCCGCATAGGTGTCGTAGATTTCGGGCCGCTCCTTCAGCGGCGCCGTGAGCCGCGTTTCGATCACGCTCGGCATCACGGCATTGACGCGCACGCCGTGCGGGCCGACTTCCGACGCAAAGCCCTTCACCATCTGGGCGATGCCGGCCTTGCTGGCCGCGTAGATGCCCAGGCCCGGCTCGAGGGTGACCGCACGCATCGACGAGCACAGCACGATGCTGCCCGCGCGCTGCTTGATCATGGGTTCGCCGAAGCGGCGCAGGAAATGAAAGGCGCCCTTCAGGTTGAGGTTCATCACCTGGTCGAACTCGTCGTCGGTGTAGTCGACGATGAGCTTGCGGATGTTCAGCGCCGGCGTCGCCACCGCAATGTCGACCCGGCCGTGCGCGGCCACGGTGTGGTCCGCCAGGGCCGCGATGTCCGCCCCGCTCGCGGCGTCGGCCGGCATCCATTCGGCCGAACCGCCCTTGCCGGTGATGTCCTGCATGGTGGCGCGCGCGCCTTCGGTGTCGCGGTCGGCGCACACCACGTGCGCGCCGAGGTCGCCCAGCGCATGGGCCGAGGCTTGGCCGATGCCCGATGCGGCGCCCAGCACCACGGCGATTTTTCCGTTCAGGTCGAAGAGTTGACGATAGTTCTGCATGGGAAAAGATCCGTTGAAAAGAAAGCGGAGAACCGGCGGCTCAGGGCAGCATCCAGGCCAAGGGCCCCGCCTGAAGATAGACCAGCACCGAGAGAGCCAGCAACAGCAGCAGGCTCCAGCCGATGGTCTTGCGGAAGATGATGCCCTCCTGGCCGATGACGCCGACCGCGGCGGCCCCCACTGCCAGGCTTTGCGGCGAGATCATCTTGCCGAGCACGCCGCCGGAGGCGTTGGCGGCCGCCAGAAGCGCCGGCCGCATGCCGGTCTCTTGCGCGGCGGCAACCTGCAGCGCGCCGAAGAGCGCGTTGGACGAGTTGTCGGAGCCCGTCACGGCCACGCCGAGCCAGCCGATGACTGGCGACAGGAACGCAAAGGCCGACCCGGTCTGCGCCATCCAGCGGCCGAGCGTGATGGTCTGGCCCGAATAGTTCATGACGAAGGCGAGCGCCAGCACGCAAAGCACGGTCGGAATGGCCCAGCGCAGCTGCTTCAGCGTGGCGCCGTAGATCTCCACGGCAACACCGGGTCGCACGCGCAGCAGAAGCGCCGACAGCACGCCCGCAAAGAGCAGCAAGGTGCCGGTCGCCGAGAGCGCATTGAGCACAAACTGCGTGGCCACCGGAGCACCCGCGGCGTTGGCGATCTCCAGCCCCGGCCATGCGAAACGGAAGGTGCCGAACCCGAGCCACTGCTTGATGCCGGCCACCTGCGCCAGCGAGAAGACGACGATGATGAGCACATAGGGCGCATAAGCCAGCCACAACGCGCCGCCGCCGTGCCGCTCCACGTTCGCCGGGGCGGGCTCGACGTCTTCGATGTCGCCGCACGGCTCCGGCGTCCAGACCTTGAGGAACAGCAGCAGCCCGCCGGCGGAACCGAGGGCGCCGAACACGTCGGCCAGTTCCACCGAGATGTAGTTGGCGGCGATCCATTGGGAAACCGCGAAGGCCACGCCGGCCACCACGGCGGCGGGCCAGACCTGGCGCAGGCCGCGCTTGCCGTCGAAGATGAACATCAGGATCAGCGGAACGAAGGCGGCGAGCAGCGGCGTCTGGCGCCCGACAATGGCTCCCAGCAAGCCGAAGGGCTCGCCCGACACCTTGGCGAGCGTGACGATCGGCACCGCCAGCGCACCGAAGGCCACCGGCGCCGTGTTGGCGACCAGCGCCAGCACCACCGCCTTCATCGGCCGCACGCCGATGCCCAGCAGCATCGCGCCCGAAATTGCAATCGGGGTTCCGGAACCGGCCAGCGCCTCGATCAGGGCACCGAAGCTGAACGCGATGATGATGGCCTGGATGCGCGGGTCGGGGCTGATGCGCGCAAAGCTGTCCCTGAGCACCGCGAAGTGCCCCGACTTCACGGTCATGTTGTAGAGCCAGATGGCGTTGACGATGATCCACAGCACCGTGAGCACGCCGAACGCCGCGCCGTAGAGCCCCAGGTTCAGCGTCGCCGCCAGCGGCATGCCGTAGGCGAGCACGGCCACCAGCATGCACACGGCCAGCGATATCAGCGCCGCGATATGCGGCGCCACCCTCAGCCACCCCAAGAGAAGGAACATGACGAGGAGCGGAAGCGCGGCCAATGCCGACGACAAGAGCAATGACCCGCCGATCGGGTCGTAGATTTGTTGGTACAAGTTTTTTGTCTCCGGGGTTTCTTTTGTTCTCGAATGCGCTGGCCCGCGGGCTCAGGGCTTGAAGAACGGCGTGGGTACCATCAGCCGCGTGTCCTGCGACACCAGGTAGGCGGCCTGCGCGCTCTTCTCCAGATAGGCGGCCCACTCCGGGTCGCGCTGCATGCCGGCGCGCTTGCGCTCGCGGTCGGCGGCGTCGGCAAACATCCAGATGTGCGTGTAGCTGTTCACATTGCCGGTTTCGGTCTGCAGGTACGCGAGCGGCTCGCCGAGATGGCGGCGCTGCACGCCGTAGCCGTGCTCGGCATACAGCGCCAGGTGCTTCTTCAATGTGCCGGGTCGGCAGGTGTAGGTGCGAACGTCGTAGAGCATGGGACTTCCTTGTTTGTTGTTGCTCGATGAGATGAATGGGCGGACGGATCGATCGGTGCGTCAGTCCACAGTCGCGCCGGAGCGTTCGACCAGGGCACCCCATCGCGTCACTTCCTGGCCCACGAACTTCTGGAACGCTTCGTGCTGGTCGCCGACGGGGTCGGCCCCCAGTTCCTTCAACCGCGCCTGAACGGCGGGATCGGCCACGGCGCGGGCGATGGCGGAAGACAGCCTGGCGACCACCGGCGCTGGCGTAGCGGCCGGTGCGAAGAGGCCGAACCACGAGCGTGCGTCCAGCTTCGGGTAGCCCGCTTCGGCAAAGGTGGGCACGTCGGGCAGGTTCGCGCGGCGGGTGCCGCCGGTCACGGCCAGCGGCCGCAGGCGCCCGGCCTGCACTTGCGCGAGCGCCTCGGGCAGGTTGGCGAACATGGCCTGCACCTGCCCGCCGACGAGGTCGTTCTGCGCCAGCGCGCCGCCCTTATAGGGCACGTGCATCATGCGGACGCCGGCCAGCGTGTTGAACTGCTCGCCCGCCAGGTGCGCCGCGGTGCCGGTGCCGCCGGAGGCGAAGTTGACCTTGCCGTCGTTGGACTTGGCATGGGAAGCGAGTTCCGCCGGCGTCCGGGCGGGCAGCGACGGGTGCACCACCAGCACCAGCGGCACCGACGCGAGATTCGACAGCGCCGCAAAATCGGTCGTCAGGCGGTAGTCGAGCTTGCGGTACAGGGTGGCATTGATCGCATGGCTGGACGTGGCCATGAGCACGGTGTAGCCGTCGGGCGCCGCGCGGGCGACGGACACGGCGCCGATGTTGCCGTTGGCGCCGGCCTTGTTTTCGACCACCACCGGCTGGCCCAGTTGCTCCGACACCTTCTGCCCGACCACGCGTGCGATCACGTCGGTGGCGCCGCCGGCTGCAAAGGGCACCACGATGCGGATGGGGCGGTTCGGGAAATCCGCCGCCGATGCCGCGGGCTGCGCGCTTGCGCCCATGCTTGCGCCCACAGCGATGCCCAGCGCCACGGCCGGCGCCTTCCATGCTCTCTTCATGTCGTGTCTCCTTGGTTTTTTTCCGATGAATTGCTCAGGCGGTCGACTTGAGCGCCGAGCGCCGCAGGGCCGACAGCGTGGTCCGCGGCGTCAGGATCTCGGCCTCGATGGCCAGTTCGATCAGGCGTGCGCCGCCCGAAGCCAGCGCACGGTCCAGCGCGGGGCCGAACGACGCGCTGTCCTCGACCCTTTCGGCCTCGATGCCGAAGGACTGCTCATAGGCGACGAAGTCGGGGTTACACAGGTCGGTGCCGATGGGGCGCCCCGGATAGTTCGCCTCCTGGTGCATGCGGATGGTTCCGTACATGCCGTTGTTGAACACGATGAAGATGATCGCCAGCGCGTGCTGCTTCACCGTGGCGAGCTCCTGCGAAGTCATCAGGAAGCAGCCGTCCCCCGCCAGGCACACCACCTGCCGCGACGGATCGTGCAGCTTGGCGGCAATGGCGGCGGGCACGCCGTAGCCCATGGCGCCGCTGGTGGGCGCAAGTTGGCTGCGCGGACGCGAGAACTGGTAGTAGCGATGCGCCCATGCGCTGTAGTTGCCCGCTCCGTTGGTCAGGATGGCATCGGGCTCGAGCGTGTCGCGCAGCGCCGCGATCACGCGCGCGGGGTCGAGGCGCGCCTCACGCGGTGCCGGCGCCACGTAGCGCGTGTAGCGGGCGTGCAGGTCGTGCAGCCAGTCCCGCCAGGCCGAGGCGTCCACGGGCGCGAGCGCTGCCGCAGCACTGGCGAACGCATTCATGCCGGCGAGCACCTTGACTTCCGGCTGGTACACGCGGCCCAGTTCTTCGGCGCAGGGCAGCACGTGCACCAGCCGCTGCTGCGGCACGGGAACTTCGAGCAGCGTGTAGCCGCTGGTCACGATTTCTCCCAGGCGCGTGCCCACGGCGATCAGCAGGTCCGCCTCGCGTACGGCCTGCGCCAGTTCGGGATTCAGGCCTATGCCGACTTCTCCCACATAGTGCGAACCGCGGTTGTCGAACAGGTCTTGCCGCCTGAATGCACAGGCCACGGGCAGGCCGTTCTGCGTGGCAAAGCGTTCGATGTCGCGCAGGCCGGCGTCGCTCCATCCCGGCCCGCCGAGCATCAGCAGCGGCTTGCGCGCCTGCACCAGGCACTCGCGCAATTTCGCCATCGCCTCGGGCGCGGGATGCGGCTCGGGGATCTCCACTTTCGGCGAGCGGCGCGCAAACGCCGAGTCGGTCAGCATGTCCTCGGGCAGGGCCAGCACCACCGGGCCGGGGCGGCCCGACATCGCGACGGAGAAGGCGCGCGTCATGTACTCCGACACGCGCGACACGTCGTCGATCTGCGCGACCCACTTCGTGAACGTGCCGAACATGCGCCGGTAGTCGATTTCCTGGAACGCTTCACGCTCGAGCATGTCGCGCCCCACCTGCCCGATCAGCAGGATCATCGGCGTGGAGTCCTGGAACGCGGTGTGCACGCCGATGCTGGCGTTGGTGGCGCCGGGGCCGCGGGTCACCATGCAGACGCCGGGCCGCCCCGTCAGCTTGCCGTGCGCTTCGGCCATGAACGCGGCCGCCCCTTCGTGGCGGCAGGCAATGACGCGCAGCGCCTGCTGCTCGGCATAGAGCGCATTCAGAACGTCCAGGTAGCTTTCGCCCGGTACGCAGAAGACCGTGTCGGTGCCTTGCGCCAGCAAGGCGTCGACGACCTGTTGGCCGCCCGTGCGGAGCTTGGGAATGTCATTCATCACTGCAATCGCCCGCGTCGCCGCGGTGAGTTGGAAAGGTGATGAACTCTATGCAGGCACGCCCCTTGGCCGTTAGGGAACGTCTGATCAAGTCGCAAATTGGCTTGAGGACGAGTGTGCTTGCTGTCCCGCTGCGCGCGAAGGCTCGTTGCAGTGGGCATGCCATGCGTTTGAGAGCCTTTGCGGCCCATTCACGCCGTCTGCGGACGCACCTGTCCCATCATCGCAATCAGTTGCCTTCTGGCCATCCACAGATTCGACAACGCAAACAGCGTGATCACATGCGCCGTGTTCTTGGCCAGCCCCTTGAACCTCACCTTCGCAAGGCCGAACTGCCGCTTGATCACCCGGAACGGGTGCTCCACCTTCGCCCGGATGCTGGCCTTTTGATATTCCTGCTTGCGCGCTCTGGTCTTGGCCCGGCCCTCCGGCATCTTCGCCATGTCGCTGGGGCGCCCTGCAATGTGCCATTGCACGCTGCGCTCCACTCGGCTCTGTGCTCCGCGATAGCCCGAGTCGGCCCACACCGCGTCCTCTTTGCCATGCAGCAGGTCGCTCACCTGCTCCACGTCGGCCTCATTGGCCGCCGTGGTCGTCACCGTGTGCACCAGCCCCGAGTCCGCGTCCACGCCGATGTGCGCCTTCATCCCGAAGTGCCACTGGTTGCCCTTCTTCGTCTGGTGCATCTCCGGGTCTCGCTGCCCGCTCTCGTTCTTGGTCGAACTGGGTGCTGAATCGCCCCGGATTTCGTGGAGGCTCAACACTCTGAGAGGATTGAGCCATGAAGAAGTCGAACAAGTTTTCACCCGAGGTGCGTGAGCGCGCGGTGAGGATGGTGCAGGAGCACCGTGGGGAGTACCCGTCGCTATGGGCTGCGATCGAATCGATTGCACCGAAGATCGGCTGCGTGCCGCAGACGCTGAACGAATGGGTCAAACGCGACGAGATCGACCACGGCGTGCGAGAAGGCGTGACGACCAGCGAGGCGCAGCGGTTGAAGGAACTCGAGCGCGAGGTCAAGGAGCTGCGCAGGGCCAACGAGATCCTGAAGCTGGCGAGCGCGTTTTTCGCCCAGGCGGAGCTCGACCGCCGGCTGAAGTCCTGAGGGATTTCATCGACAAGCATCGCGCCACCTTCGGGGTCGAGCCGATCTGCAAGGTCTTGCAGGTTGCCCCGTCGGGCTACCGGCGACACGCAGCACTGCTGCGCGAGCCGCACAAGCGCTGCGCCCGAGCACGCCGCGACGATGTCCTCATTACGGCGATACAACGCGTCTGGCAGGCCAACATGCAGGTCTATGGGGCCGACAAGGTCTGGAGGCAACTGGCACGCGAGGGCACTGCGGTGGCGCGCTGCACGGTCGAGCGGCTGATGCGGCGCTTGGGGCTGAGAGGCGTGATGCGCGGCAAGGTGGTGAAGACCACGATCAGCGATGCCAGGGCGCCATGCCCGCTGGACCGGGTCAACCGGCAGTTCCGCGCGCAGCGTCCGAACCAGCTGTGGGTCTCGGACTTCACGTACGTGTCGACCTGGCAGGGCTGGCTCTACGTGGCCTTCGTGATCGACGTGTTCGCCCGGCGCATTGTGGGCTGGCGGGTCAGTAGCTCGATGCGCACGGACTTCGTGCTCGATGCCTTGGAGCAAGCGCTGTACGACCGTCAGCCCGAGCGCGACGGCAGCTTGATTTGCCACTCGGATCGCGGCTCGCAATACGTCAGCATCCGGTACACCGAACGGCTGGGCGAGGCGGGCATCGAGCCGTCAGTAGGCAGCAAAGGCGACTCCTATGACAACGCCCTGGCCGAGACGATCAATGGGCTCTACAAGGCCGAGTTGATCCATCGCCGAGCACCGTGGAAGACCAAGGAGGCGGTGGAGTTCGCAACGCTCGAATGGGTGTCCTGGTTCAACCACCAACGCCTGCTCGAACCGATCGGCTACATCCCGCCTGCAGAAGCTGAGGCAAACTACTATCGGCAACTCGCCAGTCAGACCGCCACGGCGGTGGTATGACTTAAACCAACCGGCCTCCACGAAAGCCGGGGCGATTCAGTGCCGCGATGATCGTGGCGTCCACGATGGAGCCTCTCTTCAGAAGCAGCCCCTTCTTGGCCAGGTGGGCATTGACCTGCTTGAAGATGTCCTCGGCCAAATCGCTGGCCTCCAGCAGGTGGCGGAAGTTCAGGATCGTCGTCTCGTCGGGAACCGACTCCATCCCCAGGCCCGCGAACGCGCGCAGCGAGGCGATCTCGTACAGGGCTTCCTCCATCGCCGGATCGCTCAGCGCGAACCAGTTCTGCATCAGGTGCACGCGGAGCATCGCCTCGAGCGGATACGGCCGGCGTCCGCGGCCTGCCACAGGGTAGTGCGGCTCGATGACTTTGAGCAGGGCCTTCCAAGGCACCACCAGTTCCATCTCGGCAAGGAAGACTTCCCGGCGTGTCTTCTTCCTCTTGCCCGCATGCTCAGCATCCGAAAAACTGATCTGGCTCATCTTTGGCGCTCCTTCAGCATGCGTGATCAACGTTCAGACCGTCTATCGGTGGACTTGATCAGACGTTCCTTAGGACTTAAGCGAGCTTGAATTGCACTTTTCCGCAGCGGCGCCCTCGCCGCACGCGGCTACTTCACCGGATCGGAATAGCGCTTCTTGAACTCGCCGGGCGTGAGCTGCGTGTGCTTCTTGAAGAACCTGCAGAAGTAGGCGAAGTCTTCGAAGTTGAGCTGGAAGGCGATCTCTGCCACCGCCACGTCGGTGTTGCTCAGCAAGCGCTTGGCCTCGAGGATGAGGCGCTCGTGCACCAGCTGCCCCGCCGTCTTGCCCAGCGTTCGCTTGACCGCATCGTTGAGCTGGCGCTCGGTCACGTGCAGGCCCTCGGCGTAGTCGCGCACGGGCCCGAAGTCGAGATAGTGCTGCTCGATCAACAGCTTGAAGCGCTTGGTCAGCGAATAGCTCTGCGGCGACACGCCATCGGCTTCATGCTCGGGATAGAGCCGGCGAAGCCGCGTGAGCAATATCAGCAGGTAAGACCGCACGATGTCGAAGCGGCCTTCCCCGCGGCTCATGACCTCTTTCTCCATCTCCTGCAGCAGCGGCATCAGCTCGTCGTGCCGGTCCTGGTCGAGGTAGAGCACCGGGGTATCGCGGGCGATGTGAAAGAAAGGGAACTGCGCAATGTCTTCGGAGCGCGGAAACATCTGCACGAAAAATTCGGTGCTGAAGTTGATCACGTAGCCGCGCGGCCGCACCGAAGAAGCCCAGGAGTGAAGCTGTCCGGGCGACACGAAGAACACGGTGTTGGGCCGGACCTCGAAGCCCTCGAAGTCCAGCATGTGCGTGCCGGCGGCGTCGCTCATCCAGAGCAGGTGGTAGTAGTTGTGCCGGTGCGGAAAGGCACGCGGAATGTCCGGACGGTCCTGCAGCCGCACCAGATCGAAGTAGAACGCGCCGGCTTCGCCGCTGAAGTCAGAGCTGTCGAAGGTCGGAAAGTCCGGAGCGGCAAGAGCGGTCACGCGGGTCGGGTGTCTGGTATGGAAGCGCCGAAAAGGGGCGCCATTCTAGGAGGCGCGGCCGCGCCGCTCCTGCGCGAGGCTACTGCGCGACGATCACCCCCTCGAGCGGCTTGAGCACCAGCTCGCCCTTGACCGCGCCGGTGCGGTCGGCGTGGGTGGAGGCCAGCACGACCACTTCGGCCGGCAGCAGCTTCGCAGGAACGGTGGTCTCGGCGACGCCGAAGTTCAGCAGCACGACGAGCCGCCGCGCGCCCGAGCTTCTTGCGTAGGCCAGCACATCGGCGCCCGCATCGAGCTGCTCGTGGCTTCCTTCATGCAGCGCGGGCTCGTGCCGCCGCAGCGCGATCAACCGCTTGTAGAGCTGCAGCATCGACGCCGGATCGGCCGCCTGCGACTCGACGTTGCGCATGCCCCAGTCGCCGCCGAGCCGCAGCCACGGCGTGCCGTCGGTAAAGCCGGCGGCGTGGGCGCGGCTCCACTGCATCGGTGTGCGCTGCGGATCGCGCCCGAGCCCCTTGCCCGGCTCGTTCTTCTCGAAGGGGTCTTGCACTTCTTCGGGCGGAATGGGAACGTCGGTCAGGCCGATCTCGTCGCCGTAGTAGAGCGTGGGCGTGCCGCGCAACGTGAGCAGCAGCATCGCCGCGAGCCGCGCCCTCTCCTGCCCGACACGGCTCGCGATGCGCGGCTTGTCGTGGTTGCCGAGCACCCAGTTGGGCGCCGCGCCGTGCGGCAGCGCCGCTTCGTAGTTGCGCACGATGCGGTCGATTTCGGCCGCATGCCATGGCGCGGCAATGAGCTGAAAGTTGAACGGCAGCTGCACGCCCTGCAACAGCCCGTCGGCGGTCGACCCGTAGTAGGCCATGAGCCGTTCGAGCGGCAGATAGAGTTCGCCGATCAGTACCCGCGTGGAGGCTTCGTCGCTGAACTCGTCGACCACGCGGCGCATCTCGACCACGATGTCCTGCATCTCGGGGCGGTCGGTGGTGTAGAGCGCAAGCAAGCGGTGCGAGGGATCCTGCCCCGGCTGGAAAGCCGGGTTCGGCGGGTTGTCGCGAAACAGCTCGTCCTTCACGAGGTGATACAGCACGTCGATGCGAAAGCCATCGACGCCGCGCCGCAGCCAGAAGCGCAGCACCTCGTACATCGCTTCCCGCACTTCGGGGTTGCGCCAGTTGAGATCGGGCTGCTCCTTCAGGAACGAGTGGCAGTAGTACTGGCCGCTGGCTTCGTCGAAGGTCCATGCCGGGCCGCCGAAGTTGCTGAGCCAGTTGTTGGGCGGGCCGCCTCCGGGCGCGGGGTCTCGCCAGAGATACCAGTCGCGCCGCGGGTTGTTGCGCGAGGCCCGGCTTTGCACGAACCACGGGTGCTGGTCCGACGTGTGGTTGGGCACGAAATCGAGCACCAGCTTCAGGCCGCGCGCCTTGCATTCAGCGGACAGCGCATCGAAGTCTTCGAGCGTGCCGAAACGCGCATCGACATTGCAGTAGTCGGAAATGTCGTACCCGAAGTCGGCCATTGGTGAGGGGTAGATCGGCGATATCCAGACAGCATCGATGCCGAGCTCGACCAGATAATCGAGTCGCTTCCGGATGCCTCTCAGGTCACCGATGCCATCTCCATCGCTGTCCTGGAACGAGCGCGGATAGATTTGATAGACGATTCCGTTCTTCCACCAAGCATCAGCCGACATCGAGTTTCCTTTCGTGTTCTGTGTTGCGAGGTTCCTATTTTTAGGAGGTTCCCCGGCATGATCAACGACCTTTGGTACAAGAACGCCGTGGTGTATTGCCTCTCCGTGGGAACCTTCATGGATTCCAACGGCGACGGCTGCGGCGACTTCGAGGGCCTCACGCGGCGGCTGGAGTACCTTCACGGCCTGGGCGTTACCACCTTGTGGCTGATGCCGTTCCATCCATCGCCGGGCAACGACGACGGCTACGATGTTTCGGACTATTACAACGTCGACCCTCGCTTCGGCACGCTCGGCGACTTCGTCGAGTTCACGCACTCGGCCGAACAACTCGGCATGCGCGTGATGATGGATTTGGTCGTCAACCACACCTCGCACCGGCATCCCTGGTTCCAGGAGGCGCGCAAGGGCCGAAAGTCAAAGTACCACGACTGGTATGTCTGGTCCGACAAGAAGCCGTCCCACTTCACGGACGGTGTGGTCTTTCCAGGCGTGCAGAAGTCGACCTGGACTTTCGACAAGCTCGCGAGACGCTGGTACTTTCACCGCTTCTACGATTTTCAGCCCGACCTGAACACGGCGAACCCGGCCGTGCAAGCGGAAATCCTGAAGATCATGGGCTTCTGGACGCAGTTGGGCGTGTCGGGCTTCCGCATGGACGCGGTGCCTTTCGTGATCGGCACAAAGGGCCCGAAGGTCGTGCACCCGACCGAGAAATTCGACATGCTGCGGCAGTTCCGCGAACTGCTCCAATGGCGCCGGGGCGATGCCATCATCCTGGCCGAGGCCAATGTGCTGCCGAAGGTCAACATGGCGTACTTCGGCGACGAGGGCGAGCGGCTGCACATGATGTTCAACTTCCAGGTCAACCAGAACCTGTTCTATGCCATGGCCGTGGGCGACACGCGGCCGCTGGTCAAGGCCCTGGAGGCCACGAGGGAGCGCCCTCCCACTTCGCAGTGGGTCATGTTCCTGCGCAACCACGACGAGCTCGACCTCGGGCGCCTGCGGCCCGCGCAGCGCCAGCGCGTGTTCGAGGCCTTCGGCCCCGACAAGGACATGCAGCTCTACGACCGCGGCATACGCCGGCGCCTCGCGCCGATGCTCGGGGGCAACCGGCGCCGGCTGGAACTCGCGTACAGCCTGATGCTCACCCTTCCCGGCACGCCGGTGATGCGCTATGGCGACGAGATCGGCATGGGCGACGACCTGAGCCTTCCGGAACGCAACTGCGCGCGAACGCCGATGCAGTGGTCCACCGAACGCCAGGGCGGGTTCACCACGTCGTCGAAACCGGTGCTTCCGGTGATCACGGGCGGCGCCTACGGCTTCGAGCACGTGAACGTGGCGGCCCAGCGGCGCGACCCCGACTCGCTGCTCAACTGGATGGAGCGCGTGTTCCGCATGCGCAAGGAGGTGCCGGAAATCGGATGGGGCGACTTCACGGTGATTCCCAACGAGGAGCGTTCGGTGCTGGTGCTGCGCTATGAATGGCGGGGCAACGCGGTGGTCTTCATCCACAACTTCGAAGCGAACCCGCTGGAGGTCAAGATCGACGCCAAGGCGCTCGGCAAGCACGGCAGGCAATTGATCAACCTGCTGTCGAACGCGCACAGCCGCGCCAATTCGAAAGGAAAGCACTGCATGGTGATCGAGTCGTACGGCTACCGGTGGTTTCGCGTCGGTCCGCTCGACTATCTGCTCAAGCGCGACGAGATGTGATGCCGTGCCGGCAACGCAGCGATGAAGGGAGATTCTCGCAAAGCACCGGGAATCCCGCTTCTTCTGACACACTACATTGCGCAACGCGGATTCCCTCGCGACGCCTGTCCACGACAATGAAACCATCAGGTCTCCGGAACATTCGCATCAGCTTGAATACGCGCCTCGGCCTCAGCGTTGCCGCGGTGGTCCTGGCGGCGACGTTCGCGATTGGCTCGGTGGCATTGCAGCTCGTCAAGGCCAGCATGAAGGCCTCGATCGAGAGCGAAGAGTTCGCTCGCTTGTCGGCCGTCGCCAACACGGTCGATCAAAAGTTCGTCAGCCGGCGCCTCCTGCTCGAGACCTTCGCCGCCAGCGTCGGATCGAACGACTTCCCGGACACCGCGGCGTTGCAGGCCTTTCTCGAAAGGCATGGATCGCTGCACAAGGCTTTCAGCAATGTCGCCTTCTTTACCGCCGACGGCGACCTGATCGCCAGCCTCAGCGGTGCGCAGCAGCCCGGCAAGATCAGCATCAAGGACCGCGCGTACTTCCGGGAAACGCTCGCATCCAAGACCGGCGTGATCTCCGAGCCCTATCTCAACCGCCTGAGCGGCCTGGCGCAGATCGCCATCACCGAGCCGGTGCTCGACCGCGCCGGCGAGGTGAAGTTCGTGATCTCGGGCGCCATCGACCTGAAGGAGCGGAACATCCTGGGCGAACTCGCCGATATGAAGTTCGGCGAAACCGGCTATCTGTTCATCACCAGCCGGGAGGGCGTGGTGATCGACCACCCGCGCACGGAACTCATCATCAACCAGGCGGGCTTGAAGGGCGCGGGCAATCCCGAGATCGATCGCCCGATGGAAGGCTATGAAGGCGTGGCCGAGGGGGTCAACCATGCGGGCGTGCATGGCCTGTATGCCTTCAAGCGCGTTCAGCAGACCGATTGGATGCTGGGCGCGATGTACCCGAGCAAGGAAGCGTTCGCCCGGGTCGACGCCATCGAGCGCGCGGCCTGGATCGGAGCGCTGGTGCTTGCTGCAATTGCGGGCGCGGTGGCGCTGGGCGTGGTGAGCCGCCAGCTCAGGCCGCTCAGGTATCTGCATCGGCACATGCTGGACGTGGACAACGCGGCGCTCGAAAGTGCGGTGCCGCGCATCTATGCCCGCGACGAGATCGGCGACCTTGCGCGAACCTTCGACGAACTGATGCGGCTGCGCAAGTCGAGCGAGAAGTTCCTGCGCGACATCACCGACAACCTGCCCGCGATGGTGTCGCACGTGGATGCGCAGGGCCGCTACACGTTCGTGAACGCGCAGCTCTGCAGGGAGCTCGACCGCTGGCCGGCGCAGCTGATCGGGCGAACCGCACGGATCGTCGGCGAAGACGAGGCGGTGGACGCCGCCGTTCGCCGCGTGCTGGCCGGCGAGGCCGTCAGCTTCGAGAGCCGGGGCGATGCGAGCCGCGGCGCGCAAGACCGCTTCTTTCACACCGAGCTGATTCCCGACCGCGACCAGGCGGGGCAGATTCGCGGCTACTACGCCATGACCTCCGACGTGACCGAACGCAGGCGCATCGAGATGAGCCTGGCCCACAGCGAGGCACAGGTCCGCATCATTGCGGACAACATTCCCGCGCTGGTTTCGCACGTCGACTCGTCGCTGAAGTACACCTTCGTGAACGCGAAGATCAAGGTGCTGCACAAGGACAAGGCCCTGGTCGGCCAGCTGATGCCGGAGGTCCGCGGCCCGGAAGATTTTTCGCTGGTGGCCGACTCCTACCGGCGCGCGCTGGCCGGCGAAACGGTGGTCATCGAGAAACCCGGGGATCCGGGGCTGGGCATCGGGGACCGCACCTTCAAGGCGCACTACATCCCCGACCAGGACGCGAACGGCGTGGTGCAAGGCGTGTTCGCCATGACCTTCGACATCACCGACGAGGTGAACATCCGCAAGGCCCTGACCGAGCAGGAAAAACGGCTGCGCGACGTCACCGACAACATTCCGGCGCTGGTGGGCTATTTCGACGAAGACGAGAACTGTCTTTTCGCGAACGTGAGGGCGCGGCGAATGGCCAGTCTGGGCAACGGACCGCTGACCGGCGTCGATCTGCGCAGGGCGGTAGGCGATGTGGTGTACCAGCAGCAGCTGCCCTATCTCTCCATGGTGCGCGAAGGCAAGGCGGTGCGGTTTCCGGTGCGGGCGCCGCTGCACGGCAAGACGGGCTACTTTCAGGTGAACCTGATTCCCGACAGGAACCTGGAGGGCCGGTTCCTCGGCTTCTATCTGATGACCTTCAACATCACCGCGTTGAAGAAAGCGGAGCTGCGGCAGGCCGAAAGCGAAATGCGCCTGCGCACCATCACGGATAACATGCCGGCGCTGATCACCTATATCGACCGCGAGGAAAGGGTCACCTTCGCGAACGCGACCTACCGGGAATGGCTGGGCGTGGAACCTTCCGCGATTTTGGGCCACCACCTGAGCGACGTCGCGGGGCCCGAACTGTATCTTTCGCGCAAACCCATGATCCAGCGCGCCCTGGCCGGCGAGCGCGTTGAGTTCGAGGCCCAGACCCGGACCAAGTCTTCAGACCGCATCACCCGCGTGAGCTACGTACCCGACACCGGGGTCGATGGCGTGACGCGCGGCATTTTTTCGCTGAGCCTCGACATCAGCGCGCTGAAGGCGGTGGAGCGCAAGCTGATCGACCTGGCGCGCGTCGACCCGCTCACCGGCCTCGCGAACCGGCTCGCCTTCAACGAGTTCCTGCCCGGCGCCATCGCCCGCGCGCAGCGCACGGCAAGCGCACTGGCGGTGCTGTTTCTCGACGTCGATCATTTCAAGACCATCAACGACACGCTCGGCCATGCAACCGGCGACGGCGTGCTGATGGAGTACGCCCGCCGCCTGCTGGCCGGCGTGCGCAACACCGACACCGTGGCGCGCCTTGCCGGCGACGAGTTCGTGGTGGTGCTGGAAAACCTGCATGTGCGCGAGGCCGCCGCGGCCATTGCACGGAAGATCGTCGACCAGATCGGCGGTACGCCGTTCGAGATCGAGGGACAGAGCCTGAGTGTCACCACCAGCATCGGCGTGGCGTTTCAACCCGCGAGCGAAGCGCCCGCCACGGCATCGGAACTGCTGGCGCGTGCCGATGCCGCGCTCTACCGCGCAAAGTCGGCGGGGCGCAACACCTTCGGGTTTTCCGATTGAGGCGTTTCGCCCGGGCACCCTCGGCAATGAGAACTTTGGTAGTGGCCATGCATCGCTGCCTCGCATCGGAGGCGCGGCTCCTGCTGACAAGCCCCCCCGCCCCCCGCAGAATCGCCCCATAGGAGATCCATTTCATGTCCCCCACCGAAGTCGTCACGCCCGAGCAGTTGCTGCACGCGCTGGAGGTTCAAAGCCGCATGCCGATCCTGCGCATCGGCCAGGCGTTGATGGCGCTGGGCGCAATCACCGAAGAGCAGTTGCGCGCGGGCCTCGAGCAGCAGCAGCTCGACCGCAGCGTGCCTCTGGGCGAAACGCTGGTTCGCATGGGCGCGGTCACGCGGGAGCAGCTGAAGACCGCGCTGGTGCGCAAGATGGGCTACCCGCTGGTGAACCTGCATGTGTTCCCCGCTGCCGTGGACGCCTTGCGCACCCTCAATCACGGCGTCGCGCGGCGCCTGCAGGTCATGCCACTGATGATCCATCAGGGCCGCCTGATCCTGGCCCTCGATGACCCGGCCAGCCGTCATGCCGCCATCGACGAAGTGGAGTTCATCACGCAGATGAAGGTGGTGCCGGTGATCGGCGAATGCCTTGTGCTGGACACCGTGCTCTACAAGACCTACGGGAAGATCGGCAACGACACGCTCGACCCGACCATCGTCCACGACCCCTCGCGGCCGCTCGACTTCGACTTCAGCGTGGGGGGCACCAGCGAGCTGCTGGTCACCCTCGAAAAGGAACGCCCCGCGCCGGCCGTCGAGGAAGAAGGCATCGAGCAATCGGACAACTCCCTGGTGCGAATGATCAACAGCATGATCGTCGACGCGCACCGCGAAGGCGTCTCCGACATTCACATCGAAAGCTATCCGGGCAAGGAAAAGACCCGCATCCGCTTTCGCCGCGACGGCCGGCTGCACACCCACCTGGAGCTGCCGGCCAGCTACCGCAACGCGGTGGTCGCGCGCGTGAAGATCATGTGCGACCTGGACATCAGCGAAAAGCGCAAGCCGCAGGACGGCAAGATCAATTTCGCCAAGTACTCGCCGCAGCACCGCATCGAGCTGCGCGTGGCAACCATTCCGACCAGCAACGGGCTGGAAGACGTGGTCATGCGCATCCTGGCTTCGGCCAAGCCGATTGCGCTGAACCAGCTCGGCCTGTCGGAGCGCAACCTTGCGGAGTTCACGAAGGCGGTGGAGCGGCCCTACGGCATGGTGCTGTGCGTCGGCCCCACGGGCTCGGGCAAGACCACCACGCTGCACTCGGCGCTCATGCACATCAACACGCCGGAACGAAAGATCTGGACCGCCGAAGACCCGATCGAGATCACGCAGGCCGGCCTGCGCCAGGTCCAGGTCAACCCGCGCATCGAGTGGACCTTTGCCAAGGCGCTGCGTGCCTTCGTGCGCGCCGACCCGGACGTGATCATGGTCGGCGAAATCCGCGACGAGGAAACCGCCAGGACCGCCATCGAGGCCTCGCTGACCGGCCACCTCGTGCTCTCGACGCTGCACACCAACAGCGCGCCCGAAACGGTGACACGGCTGCTGGACATGGGAATGGACCCGTTCAACTTCGCCGACTCCCTGCTGGCGGTGCTGGCGCAGCGCCTGGTGCGCCGCCTGTGCACCCACTGCATCGTCAGCCGCCCGATGCGCCCCGAGGAAGTCGAGGAACTGCTGGCCGACTACATGCACTCGTTTGCGGCGCACGACACGCCGGCCGAACGCGAGGCGGTACGCCATGGCTGGCACCGCCACTACGGACGGGACGGCCAGCTGCAGGCTTTTGCGAGCCCCGGATGCAAACACTGCGACAACACCGGTTTCAGCGGACGCGTCGGCATTCATGAGCTGATGGTGATTTCGAGAACGCTGCGGCGGCTGGTCCAGGGCGGAGCCCGCGCCGAAGAGCTTCAGGAGGCGGCGCTGCAGGAAGGCATGCGCACGCTGCGCCAGGACGGCATCGACAAGGTACTTGCGGGAAAGACCACCATCGAGGAGGTCCGCGCGACCAGCAACGTGTGAGTCATTGTCCCGCGGGGCAGGCCAAGCGGGTGGCGCAGCCGGTCAGGCCGCGTCCCATGCCACCGCCGGCAGCATGGCGACGCCGGGCTTGGCGAACAGGTAGCCCTGGAACAAGCCGACGCCCAGCGCCCGGAGCGCATGGACTTCTTCCGATGCCTGGACGCCTTCGGCCACCACCCTGATGCCGAGTTCGTCGCAGGTGCCGACAAAGCCCCTCACGATGCTGAGCCGGACCGGGTCGTTGTGGATGTTGCGCACCAGCCCCATGTCGATCTTGACCAAGTCGGGCTGAAAACCGGCCAGGAGCTCGAAACCCGCATACGCGGCCCCGAAGTCGTCGATGGCGGAGGTGAAGCCATAGGCCTTGTGGGCCCGAAAGACGGCGGCAAGCCCCGGCAGGTCGGCCACGCGTTCGCCTTCGGTAATCTCGAACATCAGCCGGTGCACGGGAAAGTTGCACCGCCGGGCCGCGGTCATTGCGGTATGAAAGCACTCGGTCTGCCCCGAGACGTCGTTGGGCATGACGTTGAGGCTGAGCTTCGATTCCATGCCCAGCGCCGAGGCCGTTTCGATGGCCTTCACCCGGCAAGCCTCGTGAAACGCGAACCGGTGCAGGGGATTCACGCGCGAAAGCACCTCGAACGCCCCTTCCCCCGCTGTGCCGCGCACCAGTGCCTCGTGGGCGAATATCTCCCGCCGCTCGAAGTCCACGATGGGCTGAAAAGCCATGACGAACCCCGCGTCGAGGCCTGAAAAGCTGGCGCTTGCCGAAGTTTCGGTGGTCACTGGTGTGGATCTCGCGGCAAGCCTGGGGTAATTATTTTGAACTACATGGCGACACAATAGTGCGTAAATGTAACCCCTTCTTCAACCGATACCCTTTTGATACAACTGGCGCGTGCGTTCGGCCGCCGCCAAGCTCTTGGCTTCATCGTAGCCATGCGCCTTGACCGAGAAAGCCTTGCTGACGCTGCCCTTGCCTGCGGTATAGGTAATTGCCAGCCAATAACCGGGGTGGTCGGACCGGGGCCGCTTGAAGTGCACGCCGCTCATCCCGCTGGAGTTCGACTTGCGGATGATCTCGGAACGCGACCGCTTGGGCGGGCCCGGATCGGCAGGTGCAGCGACGCTGGCTTTCCGGATCGCCTCTTCGGCGGGATGCAGCGCGGCGAGGCCGGTCATGCGATCCAGCTGCCTTGCGCGTTCCTCGATGGCAAGCTTGCGTGCCGCGTCGCCCCAGCTGTGGATCGGAAAGTTGGCGCGCAGTATTTCTTCCGCCGCGATGTAGGTCTTGGCAAGCCACGACAGCCCTTTGCCGTCGGGCGACGCCAGGCAGAAGACGCCCGGCACGCCCGTGGTGTTGCTGGCCCGGAGCTTCTCCGCCCGTTCGCGCCGCGTGACCGGGGGCACGCTCTTCACGACGGCATCGCGCCATTCCTGCGCGCGCCGCAGCGCATGCTCGGCGCCGCCGTAGCTCGCCTTGCCGAACTGCTGGAAATACCGGACCCCGCTTCTGACGATGGAAACCTCGAAGCCCCAGGAACGGGCGTAGATCCCATACATGGCGGCCGGATTGGGAACACCTTTTGGCATTGACGGATACCTGCCGCTCGGCAGTTCTGCTTGCTGACCGGCTCCCTGATCGGCACCGCCGTTTCGCCGGCCCCGCGCGCATGGCATGCGGGTGCTCTTGCGCGAACGGGAAGGCGCCGAGTCTATTTTTTGCAAAGGATTCTAGGCGCCGCCAGGTGGCCAGGCAGGGTCCGCGCGGCCATATTTGCAAGCGGCGGTACGCATCGTTCAGGCCACCATGGGAAGGTTGAGTTCGACCCAGGCGGGCGCATGATCGCTCGCGCCGGAGCGGCCGCGCACCTCGCGGTCCACGTTCGCATCGACGAGCAAAGGCGCGAGCTCCCGGTTCAGCAGCAGGTGGTCGATGCGCAGGCCCGCGTTGCGCGGCCAGCGGTTGCGCCAGTAGTCCCAGTAGGTGTAGATCGCCTCGCCCGGATGGCGGGTTCGAATTGCGTCGGTCCACCCCTGCGCCAGCAAGCGCGCGAAAGCGGCGCGGCTTTCGGGCTGCAGCAGCGCATCATTCCGCCACGACGCGGGGTTGTAGATGTCGGCGTCGGTCGGCACCACGTTGAAGTCGCCGGCCAAGACCACCGGCATGCCGCAGCCGTAGAGGCGGCGCGCATGGGCGTTGAGCCGTTCGAACCATTCGAGCTTGTAGTCGAACTTGGGGCCGGGCTGCGGATTGCCGTTCGGCAGGTACAGGCAGCCGACGATCACGCCGTTCACCACGGCTTCGAGATAGCGGCTCTGTTCATCTTCGGAGTTTCCGTCGAGCCCGCGGCCGGTTTCGATCGGCTCCCTTCCGCGCGCAAGAATGGCCACGCCGTTCCATGAACGCTGCCCGTGGAACAGCACGCCGTAGCCCGCGTCGCGGATCGCCTCGGCCGGAAAGTTCGCGTCGGGAGACTTCAGTTCCTGCAGGCAGGCCACGTCCGGGCGGGACTCGTCAAGCCACTCGAGCAGGCGTGGCAGCCGGCTGTTGACGCCATTGACGTTGAAGGTCGCAATCTTCATGAGCGCGGCATGAAAGCACAGGAACGAAGTGGACAGATCATGGCCCGAAAGCCGCCGTGGCCATGTCGGAGAACACGCCCTGCGGGCGTTCGGCCACGGGCACCGGCAGCAGCCCTGCTTGCACGCGATGCAACGCCTCCCGTCCTACACCGGCATGCAGGCTGTCCGACACCGGCGCGCAGCCGCTCCGATAACGTGGCTCGAACCCCAGGAGGCATGCATGAGCCCATCGAAGCAAAAGCAGACCCGCTCCCCGCGGACCGTTCAGCCCGCAACCAGCCTGCGGGCGCCGGCCACGAAGAAATCCGAAGGCCCTGTTGCCACGCCCAAGGTCAACGAGGGCGCATCGCTCGGCAAGTCCGCCAACTCTTCCGCCGGCGGCGCGGCGGGACAGCTCACGCCCAAGGACTGAGACGGTTCGGGTGGTGCCCCGGGGGCCGCGTTGGCCCGACAATCGGCGCCCATGAATGCCAAGCCCTCGGCGGCCCCATCGGGTTCGTCACCGCCCCTGCCGCGCCCCATTCGCGTTGCGGCCACATTGATCCTCTTGCGCGACGGTGCCGACGGCATGGAAGTCCTGCTGCTGCGCCGGGCTGACAAGGCCGACGACCAGAACAGCGGCGCCAGCGTGTTCCCCGGCGGCGTGGTCGACACGCACGATCGCGGCCTGCACCTGATGTGCAAGGGGCTCGACGATGCGGCGGCGAGCGCGCGTCTCGGCGTGGCCGATGGCGGCCTCGACTACTACGCCGCCGCGGTGCGCGAATGCTTCGAGGAAGCCGGCGTCCTGTTCGCGAGCGACGCCGAAGACAAGGTGGTCGAACTCGACCGGTTGCCGCCGTCCCGGCTCGAGGCCATGCGGCATGCCGCCGAGCAAGGCACCGACGCACTGCTTGCGATGTGCGACGCGCAAGGCTGGCGCCTGGCGGTCGACCGGCTCGCCTACTTCAGCCACTGGCTCACGCCGCCCGGCATGCCGCGCCGGTTCGACACCCGCTTCTTCATCGCGCAGATGCCGCGCGGACAAGGCGTGAAGCCCGACGGCCGCGAGATCGTCGAACACATGTGGCTGAAGCCGGCCGAAGCCGTGAGCCCCGCGCGCGGACTCAAGCTGATGAACGTGACGCGCCGCACGCTCGAACAGCTGGCCACCTTCGACAGCACCGCCGATTGCATGGCCCATGCGCGGAGCCTGACCCGGATTTCGCTGAACATGCCGCGCCTGGCCGATGGCCCTTCGGGACGCCGCGCGGTGAACATCGAAGAAGCCGCCTATGAGGAGATCAGCCGCCTCGACCCCGACGGCACCGGCCATGCACGCTATGCGCTCGAGGCCGGCCTCGTCACCCAGCTCTCCGCACGCGTGTGTCGAGTGACCGGCAGCGCCGGCGAATCGACGAGCGCACCGGGGCCGCACAGTTATTTCGTGGGCGGCGAAAGCGGCACTTGGGCATTGATCGATCCCCTGCCCGATGGCACGGCGGGTGGCGAAGCGCTTCACGCGGCGGCGCCCGGACAGGTGCGGTGGCTGCTCTCGACCGCGCCGCGCACGCCGGCGGCGGCCGAATCGCTTGAACGCCTGCGATCTTCGTGGCCCGATGCGTCGGTGCTGTGGCCCGAGCCCGGCGACACGCTCGACCTGGGCGGCGCCAATCTGCAGGTGCGCCAGGCCGGTGACGGCATATCCACACCTCGCGCGCTTCAGTTTCTGCTGCCCGAGGAGCGCACCCTGTTCACCGGCGAGGCCGGTGCACCTGCCGTGCACGCCGGAGACGAGCTCGAGTGGATCGCGCCGGCCCGCGGCTTCATCTTCCGGCACATTGCCTGAGCACTTGGGAGTCTGCGCGGCAGAGCGTTTTTCTTGCTCCCTCTCCCTCTGGGAGAGGGCGGGGGTGAGGGCTGCGGCGCTCGAGGAACCGCATTCGGCGCACGCTCAGCGCGGTGCAGCCCCCGCAGACTGGACTGCCTGAAGTCCTGGTCAGGCTGCTAGGGCAGGTAGCTGGTGGAAATGCAGCGGTAACCCGCCTCATGCCAACCAGGCCGACTCGCCAGCGCCGCCGCCCTCACCCCAACCCTCTCCCAGAGGGAGAGGGAGAAAAGCCGGCTTCTGCCGCGCAGACTCCTGGGCGAAGGCGACGGCGTGCGAGCCGCACGCCCGCACAGCACCCTCACCCCGCGCGGCTCACAGCTTGCCGATGAGCGCCTTGAGATCCTGGATGGATGCCGGTTTCGGCAGGTGCGCGTTGAAGCCGGCTTCCAGCGCGCGGCGTGCATCGGCGCGCCGGCCGAAGCCCGACATGGCAATGGAACGCAGCTCGCGCGTGGCCGGCCGCCGCCGCACCTCGGCAATGAACTGGTAGCCGTCCATCTCGGGCATGCCGAGGTCCGACACCAGCAGGTCGTAGCTGTTCGACTCGAGCAATTCAAGACCTCGTTTCGCGCTTTGCGCGACATCGACGATCGCGCCCTCGAGCCGCAGCACCTCGGCGAACGGGGCCAGGGCGTCGGCATAGTCGTCCACCGCGAGCACGCGCCAGCCGCTGAGGCTCACTTCGGCCGGCTTCCTTTCCGCCGAGGTTTCGACCGCCGCGCCCACCTGCGGCAGCCACACGCTGAACTCGGCCCCGAGGCCCACACCGGCCGAGCGGACCTCGACACGGCCGCCGTGCGCCCGCGTGAGTTCGTGCACCAGCGCGAGCCCGATGCCCAGGCCGCCATTGGGCGGCGTCAAGTCGCCGCTCGCCTGGTTGAACATGCCGAACACCTGCGGAAGAAACTCCGCGTCGATGCCGCAGCCGGTGTCGGCCACGGTCAGCTTGCCGAAATTCTCCTCGGCCACCACGCGAACGGAAATGCGGCCGCCGTCGGGCGTGAACTTGACGGCGTTGCTCAACAGGTTCCAGACGATCTGCTCCATCCGCACCCGGTCGCCGCTGCAACGCACACCGGCTTCGCAATGCGCGTCCAACACCAGCTTCTTGCCCGCCACGTCGCTCACCGCGGCGTGCGCGGTGGTCTGCACCAGCTCACCCAGGTCGACCGCCACGCGGTTCAGGCGCAGCTTGCCGGTGCGGATGCGCGAGAGATCGAGCAGGTCGTTGATGATGCGCGTCTGGCTGGCCACGGCGCGCTTGATGGTCTCTCCCACCCGCCGCACCGCCGGCTGCTCCGCGGTGTTCGGCATGTGCATCAGCAGCTCGGCGTTCATCTGGATCAGGTTGAGCGGCTGCTTCAGTTCGTGCGACATCACGGCGAGGAACTGGTCCTTGAGCTCGTTGGCCGCCTGCGCGCTGAGGCTGGCTTTCTTTTCCTTGAAAAGCCGTTGCTCCTGCGCGAGCTCGTGCTGCTTGGTGCCGGTCATGTCGCGCGCGATCTTGGCGAAACCGCCGCCCGCAGTGGGCTCCACCGGCGTGGTGACGCCGCTGCAGAAAAATCGGCTGCCGTCCTTGCGCTGATGCCAACGCTCGTCTTCGGCCCGGCCCCGTTCCACGGCGCGGCGCATTTCGAGCTCGGGCACCCCGTTCGCCTGGTCTTCCGCGGTGAAGATCACCGCGAGGGGCCGGTGCAGCATTTCTTCCTCGGTGTAGCCGAAGATGCGCTGGGCACCGGCGTTCCAGCTCGTGATCAGGCCCTGGTCGTCCGTGGTGATGATGGCAAAGTCGCGCGTGGTGGCGGCCACCAGGCGCAGCCGCTCTTCGCCCGCGCGCACCCGCTCCTCGGCGGTGTGCAGGTCGGTGATGTCGAAGAAGTTCAGGATCGCGCCTTCGATCTTGTCTTCCGCCGTGCGGTAGGGGAGTATCCGCGCCATAAAATGCCGCCCGTCCACGCTGGTGACATGCCGCTCGCTGATGCGCAGCTCCTTGAAGGCCGAGGCCGTGTCGTCCGCAAGCTGCGGGTAGTCGAGCCGGCTGGTGATGTCGAACAGCGAACGCCCGATGTCCGACTGGATCAGGTTGAACAGATTGCTCGCATGCGGCGTGTAGCGCTTGATGTGCATGCCGCGGTCCACGAACACGGTCGCAATCTCGGACGACGCGATCAGGTTCTGCAGGTCGTCGTTGATGTGGCCGCGCTCTTCCACCTTCATCTTGAGCTCGAAGTTCACCGTCACGAGCTCTTCGTTCATCGATTGCAGCTCTTCCTTGCTGGTCTCGAGTTCTTCGGTGGCGGAGCGAAGCTCCTCGTTGATGGCCTGCAGCTCCTCGTTGGAGGCCTTCAGTTCCTCGGTCGAGGTTTCGGCGCCTTCGATGGTGTCCTGGAGGTGCAGCTTGAGCTGGCGGATCTCGTCTTCCATCTGGCCGATGAGCAGCTCGCGCGCCGCGTCGGCCGGCTCGCCGCCTTCCGCGCGCATGCTGTCTTCCACCTCGTCGAAAACCACGAGCGTGAGCTGCGGCGCGCCCTCCTCCTGCTGCTGCAGCGGCCGCACCGTGATGTTGAGAAACACCTGCCGGCCGTCCTCCCGGCTCTGCAGCAGCCGGGCTTCCACGCTGCGGGAGGTCTGCGCGGCCTTGAAGAGCGCGGTCCGCAGTTCCAGCCGCAAGTCGGGCCGCACGTTGTTCAGCAGGTTGTTCGACGGCTCGCCGCTGGCCCGCTCGAGAAAGCGGCCGACGCCGTTGGACAGGTGCAGCACGTCGTGCTCGCTGTCGATGAGCACGCTCGGCGGTGAAAACTGCTCCAGCGCGCGCTGGTGCAGCTCTGCAAAACTCAGGCCGGCGGCACGCTTGGGCGAGCGCAGCGCCGCCAGCGGCACCGGCGAGCCCGGCTTGACCGGCGCATCGCTGATCAGCGGCATGTGGCGCCCCGGCGGCAACTCGGTGTTCACGCGGTAGATGCGGTTCTTCTTGTCGACCGCGGTGAACAGGTTCCCCACCGCGTCGATCGACTCCGATGTGCCCAGAAACAGGTAGCCGCCGGGCCGCAGCGCGATGCGGAACATCTCCAGCACATGGGCCTGTGCCGCACGGTCGAGATAGATCAACAGGTTGCGGCAGCAGATGATGTCCAGCCGCGAGAACGGCGGGTCGCGCAGCAGGTTGTGCAGCGCGAAGAGCACCGGCTCGCGCACTGAGGTCGCGATGCGGTACTGGTCTTGTTCGGCCACGAAGAACTGCCGCAGCCGCGAAGGCGAGATGTCCTCGGCAATGCCCTGCGCGTAGAGGCCGCGGCGCGCCGTGGCAATGGCACGCTCGTCGATGTCGGTGGCAAAGATCTGGATGCCGAGCGGCTTGGACTGCCGGTCGATCTGTTCACGCAGCAACATGCCGAGCGAATAGGCTTCCTCGCCCGTGGCGCAGCCCGCCACCCACGCGCGCACCTGCTCGCCGGCCTGCCTGTTTTCGATCAGCAGCGGAATCGCATCGCGCTCGAGCGCCTCGAAGGCTTCGGCGTCGCGAAAGAAATTGGTCACGCTGATGAGCATGTCCTGCAGCAGCGGCCCCGCTTCTTCGGGGTGGTCGTGCAGGAAGTCGCGATAGGCCGGCAGGTCGGCCAGGCGGTTCACCTGCAGCCGGCGTTCGATGCGGCGCAGCACCGTGGCGCGCTTGTAGTGGCGGAAGTCGTGCCGCGTGTAGGTGCGCAGCTGCGCCATGATTTCCTGCAGCGCCTTTTCGGCCGCCTTGGCCGCGGCGTCGCTGTCGGGCTCCTGGGCGAATTCGGCCTGCTCGCCATATGGCATGCGAATGCGCTGGGCGTTGCGCCAATGCTCGACCAGGCGCTGGCCCATGTCGGCCGCCGGCAGCACGATGTCCACCATGCCGGTGGCAATGGCCGCGCGCGGCATGCCGTCGTGCGCCGCGTCTTCGGGCGTCTGCGCGATGGCAACGCCGCCGTTCTCCTTCACGCGCGTGAGGCCGACCGCGCCGTCGCTTCCGGTACCCGACATCACGATGCAGACGGCACGTTCCCTGTGCACCTCGGCCATGGCGCGAAAGAACACGTCCACCGCCACGTGCTGGCCCTTGACGCGTTCGCTGGGGGCCACCCGCAGGTAGCCATCGTTCATCGTGAGCTCGACACCCGGCGGAATCACGTAGACATGGTCCGCCTCGACCGGCATCGGTTGCGTGACCTGCTTCACGGGCATGTGCGTGGAACGCTGAAGAATGTCGGCGGCATTGCTCTCATGCTCGGGCGACAGGTGCAGGATGACGACGAAGGCCATGCCCGCGTCGGCCGGCATCTGCTCGAAAAAGCGGATCAATGCTTCCAGCCCGCCCGCGGAAGCGCCGATGCCGATGACCGGAAAGCTCAACGTGCTGGGCGTGAGCTTGCGTTCATCGGCGCGAGAGGGAGAAGACGGCTTCGATTTGGGCATTGAATGTCATTGCGGGGCCGCACAGCCCCGGGGCCTGCCGCGGACGGCGTTCGAACCTGAAATTCTGCCCCTTGTCGTCGCCATATTTCGCTTTGGGGCGGGTTTTCCTTTCTTTTTTGTCCATTCGCGGCGTGCGATCAGCCGGATTCGCGGCCGACCGGGTATTCGCGCTGTTCCTACAAGCCCCGTCGACGGCCTCTTGCCGTCGCCGAATGGTTGCGGCGCATGGTCGCGCTTTCTGCTTTCTGCTTTCTGCTTTCTGCTTTCTGCTTTCTGCTTTCTGCTTTCTGCTTCTGCTTTCTGCTTTCTGCTTTCTGCTTCATCAAGAGGATCGACCATGCAATCGCGAATCATCTTTCCGCTGGCCCTGGGAGCGCTGCTTGCGGCATGCGGCGGCAGCAACACGGCGTCGAACGTCGAGGCGCCGGGCGCCGGCAAGAGCGCGAAGACCGCGACGCTGGAAACCGGCGCCGCGGCGCTCCAGGACAAGCCGCCGCTCGAGGCGCTGAACGCGTACCTGGACGGCTTTCATTTCTACAGCGGCAACATGCAGGCGCAGATGGAAGCGCATCATTACTGCGCGATGCTCAACGAAGAGCTGATCCAGTGCGTGATCTACGACGGCAACGTGAAGAACGCCAAGATCATGGGCGTCGAGTACATCGTGAGCGACCGGCTTTTCAAGTCGCTGCCGGCGCAGGAAAAAGCCTTGTGGCACAGCCATGTGCACGAGGTGAAGTCGGGCCAGCTCGTCGCACCGGGCATTCCGCAGGCGGCCGAGCACGAACTCATGAAAAAGCTCGTCGGAACCTACGGCAAGACCTTTCACACCTGGCACACCGATCTGCAGAAGGAGCTCCCCATTGGCGTTCCCCAAGTCATGATGGGATTCACCGCCGACGGCCAGGTCAATGCCGGCATGGTCGCCGAACGCGACAAGCGCTTCGGCATCGACTCCGCCGAAAAGAAAAAGAGCCGCGAGGACATTCCCGCCCCACCGATTGCCGAAGGCGCGAACAGCTGGCAGACCGGCAAGGCGGTGCAGATTGCGGACCCCACCGGGACCGATCACCACCCACCCCAGGGCGCCGCCGCGGCGGGACCATCGCCGAACAAGTAGGACGACCGCCACCGCTGCGTGCCGCGCGGACTGGCCGACGGCACGTCGTCCGACGCCTCGCACCCGACGCAATGCCTAGCGTCGGAGCGATGCAAGCGCCCGACCGCACACCATCGATACTTGCCGCGATGCACCCGATGAAGATCGGCGTGCTCACCTTTCACCGCTGCATCAACTACGGCTCGTATTGGCAGGCGCGTTGCCTGGTGGAAGCCTTGCGCGACATGGGCCACCGCGCCGTGCTGCTCGACCACCACTCGCATCGCGTGGACATGGCCGAATGGCGCTGCGCGCTCCGCCCGGTGCTGCCCACACCGGTGTCCGCCGCGGACCGGAAGCTCTACGGGCAGAAGACACGCAAGTTTCTGGCATCGATCCACGCGCTCCCCCGCTCGCGCCGCTTCGCACTGGACCATCCCGAAGAAATGGAAGACTTCGACACGGTGGTGGTCGGCAGCGACGAAGTGTGGAACCTCTCTCATCCCTGGTATGGCCAGTGCCCCCTGTTCTTCGGCGAGCGCTTGCGCGCGAAGCGGCTCATCGCATACGCGGCCAGCTTCGGCAACTACCCGGTCGAGCAAGGTTTGCCGCAACATTGGGCACGGATGCTGCACCAATTCCATCGCGTGTCTGTGCGCGACGGCAACTCGCGCGCGCTGCTGGGCAGGGCGCTCGGGCACGCCCCCGAACTGGTGCTCGACCCTTGCCTGCAGTTCGCGCCGCCGCCCGATTCGGGCAGGGAACGGGGGGCGCGCCATGTCGCCGTGTACGGCCACAACTTCAGCGGATGGTTCGCGGCACGCATGCGCGAGTGGGCCCGCAAGCGGAACATGCGGCTGGTGAGCATCGGCTACCGCAACGACTGGGCCGACACCCAGTGGCTCACCGCGGGCCCCGAGGATTTCGCGCGCTTCATGGCCGATGCGGACGCGGTCGCAACCAACTTCTTTCACGGCTGCGTGTTCGCGCTCCGCAACCGCAAACCGTTTCTCTGCGAGAACTCGCCCTACCGGGCGATCAAGATCCAGGATCTTCTGTCCGCTCTGGGTGCGCAGAGCCATCTCGCGGATGCCGCCACGCCGGCTGTGCGTTGCGACGCCAGCCTGTCGGAGCCGTTGGCGCCCTCGATCGACGCGCGCATCGCGGCCATGCGCGCCTCATCGGCGGAATACCTCCACCAGGCGCTGCAGGAAGAACCGGATTCCCGCGCATCGGGGTGCGCCCATGCATGAGCCGCGACAAAACCCGCGCCCTGCCCCCTCCGAGGTCATGCGCTCGGGTCTTTGCATCGGGTGCGGCAGTTGCGTGGCGCAGGCGCGCAGCGCGACAAGGCCGGGGCTTCCGGCGAGCGATCCCGAAGCGCCGCGCATGCGTCTCGACCGGCACGGCGAACTCAAGCCGGAGGGGCCCGCGGCGTGGCTGCGACAGGGCACCGAGGCCTTCTCGCGCACCTGCCCGTTCTCTCCCGCGGCGCGCAACGAGACCGAGCTTGCGGCCGGACTTTTCCCCGAAGCCGTTCACGACGACCCGCTGGTAGGACGCTTTCACAGCGCCTACGTAGGGCATGCAGAAGAAGGAAATTTTCGCGCGCACGGCAGCTCCGGCGGCATGGTCAGCTGGACCGTCTCCGAATTGCTGCGCACGGGGCGGGTCGATGCCGTGGCCCACGTCGTGCCGTCGGACGACGAGCGGTTCTTTCGCTACCGCTTGTCGCGCACGCCCGAGGAGATCGATGCCGGCGCCAAGTCTCGCTACTACCCGGTGGAAATGTCCGAGGTGCTCGAGACGATACGCGCCGTGCCGGGCCGGTATGCGGTGGTCGGCGTGCCCTGCTTCATCAAGGCGGTGCAACTGCTGCGCCGCGAAGACCCGCTGATGCGCGAGCGCATCGCATTCACGCTGGGCCTGTTTTGCGGCCACATGAAAAGCGCGCGCCTGGTCGAAAGCTTTGCCTACCAGATGGGCGTGGGTGTCGAAGACATCCGCGCCGTGGAGTACCGCCTGAAGGACGCCCGGCGGCCCGCCAACTGGTACACCGCGCAACTCACCCTGCGCGACGGACGCAGCGTGCAGCGCGACTGGTTCCATCTGGCCGAGGGAGACTGGGGCTCCGGCTTTTTCCAGAACGAGGCCTGCAACTTCTGCGACGACGTCGTTTCCGAAACCGCCGACATTTCGTTCGGCGACGCATGGGTCGAGCCCTATTCGTCCGACGGGCGTGGGACCAACGTGGTGATCGTGCGCTCCCCGGTGCTGCATGCGCTCGTGGCCGATGCAGTCGCCGCGGGTCGCCTCTGCCTGGCGCCCGTCGATGCGGCATTTCTTGCGCAGACGCAGGCGGCCGGCTTCCGCCAGCGGCGCGAAGGGCTGGCTTACAGGCTCAGCTGGCGGCGCCCGGGGCGGCATCGCAGCCTGCAGCCGGTCAAGCGGGTGCGCCCCGGCCGCGCCCTGCCCTGGCGCCGAAAACTCATCTACCGCATGCGCGCCGCCATCACCCGGTGGAGCCGGCGCCTGTTCGCGCTCGCACGATCGACGGGCAGCCGTTCGCTGTATGTGCGATGGGCCCGCGGCGCGCTGGCGCTGTACCACGCACTGGCGTATTCCAGGGGCCGCCTCGGTTCATGGATGGCGCGCCTGGCACCCGACGACCCGGGCGGCCGCTGAAGCAAGCCACGCAGCTTGGCGCTCAGCCGCCGCCCACGCCGACGTTGACCTTGCCGGTTCCGCCGCATTCGGGGCAGGTCTCGCCGCCCTTCCCGCGCCCGCTGCCGCCGCACAGGCGGCACACGGTTTCGCCGGTTCCCGGTACGCCAGGCGGCGCCTCGTCACCCGGCTGCATCGGCGGCGGCTGAACGAGGTCCACCGATGCGCCCGGGTCTTCTTCGCCCGTCACCGACTCCGAGAACGCGCCGGGTCGGATCTGCTTGACCGAATCTTTCGAGTCTTTCTTCATGCCTGTCTCTGCCCCCGCGAAAGTGGAACACGGCGGCAAGCATCCGCTGCATGCGCGAGCAATGCGCCAGCAGACGCCCACAGGCCCCGTCGGATAGCACCCACATGGCGCTGCACGCCGCGGGCACGCTGGTTGCCGACACCGTTGCGGCGGAACGACCGGCCCCGTGTGCTGTGCGCACGCCAACCGAAGAAAACAACAGCTGGAGAAAAAATGCCCCGCGACATCGAGCACGCCGCACCTGCGACAGCACATGCCACAGCCCATGCCGAAGCATCCGCTGAGGGCAGCGCACGCGCCGCCGTGCGCTGGACCCTCACGCGCAATCTCGCGACGACGCCGCGCATCTTCATGCTGCACATGGGCGCGGCGGCGGGCGGCAGTTGCGCGATCGGCATCGGATTCTGGGTCGCGGGCTATCCGCTGGTGTTCGGCTTCTGCGCCTGCCAGGCACTGGCGCTCCTGTCGGCCATGGTTCATTACACGATTCACGCGCTCGACGGCGAGCAGCTCGTGCTGACCGGCGAAACGCTCGAAGTGCAATGCATTCGCGGCTTTCGTTCGACCACTGTTCGCCTGAATCCTTGCTGGACCCGCCTTGAATTTCCGGCGGGCTCGGAACCACCGACGTTGTGCAGCGGCCGCACCCGCGTGCCCGTGGCCGTGCACCTGGGCGCTGCGCAGCGCCGCAAGTTCGCCGAAGACTTCAGCCGCCTGCTGGCCGGCGCGCGGACACTCGACAGCGCGCCATGAAGCCGGGCACGCGGCTTGCCGAACGCCGATGCCATCCACACCCCAGCGCGCCATGAGCCCCACACACCATCCATTCGCTTCCCTCGCCGCGAACGATGCCCTCACGGCCGCCGATGCGCACGACGAGCACCATGCCATGCCCCACGGCTGGCGCCGCTGGGTGCTGGCCACCAACCACAAGGACATCGGCACGCTCTACCTGCTCTTCAGCCTCACGATGCTGATGGTGGGCGGCATTCTCGCGCTGGGCATTCGCGCCGAGTTGTTCCAGCCGGGGCTGCAGCTTCTCAACCCCGAGCTCTACAACCAGTTCGTCACCATCCACGGGCTGGTGATGGTCTTCGGCGCGATCATGCCCGCCTTCGTGGGCTTTGCGAACTGGATGATCCCGCTGCAGGTGGGCGCATCGGACATGGCCTTTGCGCGCATGAACAACTTCAGCTTCTGGCTGCTGCCGCCCGCCGGGCTGATGCTGATTGCGCCCTTCTTCACGGCCGACGGTGCCGCCGCTTCGGGCTGGACGCTCTACCCGCCCCTGAGCCTTCAGATGGGCCCCGCCATGGACGCCGGCATCTTCGCGGTGCACATCATGGGCGCGAGTTCGATCATGGGCGCCATCAACATCATCGTCACCATTTTGAACATGCGCGCGCCCGGCATGCCGCTCATGAAGATGCCGATGTTCTGCTGGACCTGGCTCATCACCGCGTACCTGCTGATCGCGGTGATGCCGGTGCTGGCCGGCGCGGTGACCATGCTGCTCACCGACCGACATTTCGGCACCAGCTTCTTCAACCCCGCGGGCGGCGGCGACCCGGTGCTGTTCCAGCACATCTTCTGGTTCTTCGGCCACCCCGAGGTCTACATCATGATCCTGCCGGCCTTCGGCATCATCAGCCAGGTGGTGCCGGCCTTCTCGCGCAAGCGGCTGTTCGGCTATGCGTCGATGGTCTATGCCACGGCTTCCATCGCGATTCTCTCGTTCATCGTTTGGGCGCACCACATGTTCACCACCGGCATGCCGGTGACGGGGCAGCTCTTCTTCATGTACGCCACCATGCTGGTGGCGGTGCCCACGGCGGTGAAGGTGTTCAACTGGATCGCGACCATGTGGCAGTCTTCGCTGAGGCTCGAAACGCCCATGCTGTTCGCGCTGGGCTTCATCTTCGTTTTTTCCATCGGCGGACTCAGCGGGGTGATTCTTTCGATCTCGCCCATCGACATCCAGGTGCACGACACGCATTACGTGGTGGCGCACTTCCACTATGTGCTGGTGGCCGGCTCGCTGTTTGCCATGTTCTCGGGCTACTACTACTGGTCGCCCAAATGGACCGGCGTGATGTACGACGAGCTTCGCGGCCAGATTCATTTCTGGGTGTCGATCGCCAGCTTCAACGTGGGCTTCTTTCCCTTGCATTTTCTTGGGCTCGCGGGCATGCCGCGCCGCTATGCGGACTATCCGATGCAGTTCTCGGACTTCAACCACATCGCCAGCATCGGCGCGTTCGTCTTCGCGCTCGCGCAGGCCTACTTCGTCTTCTTCGTCGTGCTGCCGGCCATGAGGAAGCGCGGGAAACCCGCGCCCGCCAAACCGTGGGAAGGCGCCGAAGGGCTCGAGTGGGAGGTGCCTTCACCCGCGCCCTTTCATACCTTCGAGACGCCGCCCCGGCTGGACAGCACCGCCACCCGGGTCGTCGGCTGAACCGTGCCCATGCAGCGCCGCACCGGCCAGCGCGCTGCGCCACGCACCGCGCTGCGCCGTGCATCCCGCATCTCGACGCAAATGCCCGACGACGAAAAGCTCGCGCAGCTGCGCGAGGCGCACCGCCGCGGCAAGGTTGTGCTCTTCGTGGGCGCGGGCATCTCGATGGGGCTGGGCCTGCCGCCGTGGTCGGCGCTCATCGAGCACATGGCGCGCGAGCTGGGCATCGATGCGCGCTCCTTCGGCGACAAAGGCGGCTACCTGACGCTGGCCGAATACTTCCGGCTCAGGCACGGCAGCATCGGCCCGCTGCGCAGCTGGATGGACCGCGAATGGCACCGCAACGACGTGCGCGTGGAGACCTCGCGCATCCACGAGCTGCTGGCGAAGGGCCGCTTTCCGATCATCTACACCACCAACTACGACCGCTGGCTCGAGACTGCCTTCGAACACCACAAGGTGAAGTACACCAAGATCGTGAGCGTTGCCGATCTCGCCAAGCTGCGCCCCGGCGCCACGCAGATCATCAAGTTCCACGGCGACCTGGAGGACGACACGTCCATCGTGCTCGACGAAAGCAGCTACTTCGCGCGGCTCGACTTCGAATCGCCGCTCGACATCAAGCTGCGCGCCGACGTGCTCGGGCGCTCGGTGGTCTTCATCGGCTACAGCCTGGCGGACGTGAACATCCGCTACCTGTTCTACAAGCTCTCGCGCTTGTGGAAGCAGTCGGTGCCCGATGTGGCACAGCCGGTTTCCTACCTGTTCTCGCCGTCGGCGAACGAAGTGCAGCAGGCGGTGCTCGCGCAGTGGGGCATCGAGATGATTCCGCTGGCGCGGGACGACCCCTCGAAGGCACTGATCGAGTTCCTCGAGGCCGTGGTCGGCAGCTAGCGCGAATGCGCCGCTGCCTACCGCTCGGCGGTTTCGGAGCCGGACTCGCTCTCGCCCGACTTGGGCGCGTCTCTCGGCGGCGGCTTTTCGCCCACCTGCATGCTTTGCGAGGCGTTGGTGCCGATGTCGCGCGAGCCGGGGTAGCCGCGGCGCTTGTTCGCCTCGCGGCCGATCTGGCTGCCCTCGGCCGGGCTGTCCTGCCCGACCGCGCGGTTCTGGTCGATGTTCACTGGCGATTGTTCGGGGGTTCGGGTCATGGTTGCTCCTGGATGGCGGCTGCGGCGCTGTGGCCGGCGGCCTTGTTCAACGGATGCATTCCATGGTGGTCGAGAGCATGGCGGGCCTTGTCGTCCCGGTGCTTCGGCCTCTGTCAGCCGCGCTCCGCAGCCGTTCGAGCCGGCAAAACTTGCTGCAAATAGCGCAGTGGGCTGGCGCACGCCTTGCCTTGCCTTGCCTTGCCTTGCCTTGCCTTGCCTTGCCTTGCCTTGCCTTGCCTTGCCTTGCCTTGCCTTGCCTTGCCTTGCCTTGCCTTGCCCCGGGCACGCCGAATGCCATGGGAAGTGCCTCACCCATGCACCCGTTTCCCATGTCCGAACCTTCCATCGTCGACGACACCCGAGATCTGAACCGCTGCGTGCACGACGCGCGCAATGCGCTGGCCGCCATTTCGTCGGCCAGCGAAGTGCTCGCGCGCGTGGAGCTGCCGCAGGCCGTGCTGCGCGAAGCGGGCGTGGTGGTGGCGCGCCAGGTCCGCCAGCTCTCGGCCCGAATGAGCGAACTGGTCGCGCACGCGCAGCGCGGCGCGGGGGACGCCGGCCGCGCGCTGGCGGTTTCCGACGACGCCGGCCTCTTGGCCGTGATGGGCGGGCTCCTTTCGGATGCGGGCTACAAGGTCGATCTGGCCGCAAGCAGCGACAGCGGCTACAACGTACTCGTGAAGCGTGCCCCCGAAATTGCGGTGGTCGATGTGCGCACCTCGACCGGCGCGGCGCTCCTGCTGGGCCGGCGCGCCCGAGGCGCCGGTTTCGAAGGCCGCATGGTCGCCGTCTGGGGCTCGTCGCTGGCGCAAGATCCGCAAGAGCCGCAGGACCAGGGCGGTATCGCGGGTTTCGATGCCGTGCTTGCCAGATCCTTCGAACCTGCCGCCCTGCGCGCCGCGATCAACTGACCCCGACCGCGGCGGCGGGCGGCCCTGCGCTTACTCCTGCTGCCGCGCGGCCGCCTGCGCCCGCGCGCTCAAGCTCTTGGCCCTTGCGTGGCGAGCCTCTTCAGGGGTGAATTCGTGGGCGAGTCCCAGCTCGTGGGCGGTGCGCCCGCCCAGTCTGGCGATCTCCCTCTGGCGTTCAGGATCCATTCCGGCAAAGCCGCGCCGGGTACGAATGCGCCCTTCTTGGTCGTTCATTGACATGCTTTCCTTCGATCCGCGAACCAGTGCGGCCCTGCGCGCGCAACAGTTGCGCGCCAGACCGTCTATGGGCAAGCGGCGTGCCCGCCCGCTCACTCCGCGGCCACGGCCTCTTCCATGGCATGCGCCTCGGCCAGCGCGCTGAGCTTGCCGTCGGTGGCCGTTTCCTCCGCCAGCGAAGCTTCGAGCAATGCCACGGCCTCGGTGTGCCCCAGCTGCTTGGCCAGCGTGCACAACGAGTTGTAGCCCGCAATCTCGTAGTGCTCGACCTTGCGCGCCGCGCCGATGAGTGCCGCGTCGAGCACCGGGCCTTTCTCGATCTCGTCGATCAGCGAATCGCCTTCCTCGACCAGTCCGGCCATGCCGTCGCACTTGATGCGCTTGATCTTGATCTGCAGCAGCTCGGCAATTTCTTCGATCCGCTCGACCTGGCCGCGGGTTTCCTCCAGATGCGTCTCGAAGGCCGAAGCCAGGCCTTCGTCGGTGGCCGCGCGGGCGAGCTTCGACAGCGAACGCGTCATCTGCTTCTCCGCGCTGTAGGTGTCGGAAAGCTCGTGGACGAAGAGATCGGAAAGGCTCTTGATCGGCATGTCGGTTCCTTGAAAAAAAGTGAGTTGAAGGGGAGTGGTGGAGGGAACACGGCCGATGTTTGTGGCGCGCGCAGGGACACCAGGCAAGGCGGTTTCCCATGGCCTTGTCAGCCTTCGCCGCACGCATCGGGGGGCACGCCGCTTGCCGCGAAAAAAGTGCGGCGGCGCCGACACGTGCAGCCGTTCCAACCCCAGAGCCCATCCAACGCAAGGAGTCCCCCATGTTTTCTCACAACAAGCGATTGCAATACACGGTACGCGTCAGCGAAACCAATCCCGGTCTCGCCAATCTCATGCTCGAACAGTTCGGCGGTCCGCAAGGCGAGCTCGCCGCGGCCTGCCGCTATTTCACGCAGGCCATCGGCGAGGACGACCCGGGCCGCAAGGACATGCTGTTCGACATCTCGACCGAAGAGCTGAGCCATCTCGAAATCATCGGCACGATCGTCGGCATGCTCAACAAAGGCGCCAAGGGGCGGCTGGCCGAAGGCGTCGACGAGCAAGGCGAGATGTACCGCACCATCACCGGCGCGGGCAACGACAGCCACATCACGCAGGTGCTCTACGGCGGCGGCCCCCCGCTGGTCAACTCCGCCGGCGTGCCCTGGACGGCGGCCTACATCGACACCATCGGCGAGCCCACGGCCGACCTGCGCTCCAACATCGCGGCCGAGGCGCGCGCCAAGATCGTCTACGAGCGGCTGATCAACCTCACGGACGATCCGGGCGTGAAGGATGCGCTGACCTTCCTCATGACACGCGAGATCGCGCACCAGAAGTCGTTCGAGAAGGCGCTCTATGCCATCGAGCCGAACTTCCCGCCGGGCAAGCTGCCGGGCGACCCGCGCTTCACCAACGTGTACTTCCGGATGTCGAAGGGCGAGGCGGACCTGCGCGGGCCGTGGAACCAGGGCGAGCGCTGGGACTTCGTGCCGGTCACGCAAGAGTCGGGGCCGGTGGACGGCGGCGACGGTCTGGCGACGGTCGAGCTCAGCGATGCGGACGCACCGGTGCTGCAGCAGATGGCCACCCGTACGCAGTCGCGCACCGACGGCGATCCGCTCACCGGCGCGGAGCTCGGCATGGGCGAAGGCCCCGCCTTGCCTGCGGACACCGCCGGCACCGCGCGGCCGAAGAAATAGCAGTGCAGGAACGAACAGCTCAGCCCGCGTCGAAGCTCGCGGGGCTGGGCGCCTTCATCGTGAGCTTGCGCAGGGCGGCACTCGCGGCCGCGAGTTCGTCCGCCTCGCGCAGCGACGCTTCGGCATCGCCGAGGCCTTCGCTCACCTGGACTTCGGCGAGCCGGCGCAGGATGGCCTCTTTTTCCTGCAGCGTGCGCAAGCCGCACCACAGGGCCGCATCGGTCACTTGCTCCTGCGTGGCGGCCAGGCTGCGCAGGCTGAACGCGTGGCCCGTGTGGCAGCGGTAGCGCACGGGGTGCTTGTCGTTCAATTCGAAGAGCACGCCGCCGCAATCGGGGCAACTGAATACCGACGGCTCCGCAATCGACTTCAGGTTCTCCATGGCACGGTCTCCCACACCGAGGGCGTATTCGCGGCGCAGTTCGGCCGGCGGTTCGGCGGGCTGCACTTCGGCGCGGGGTTGCGCCAGTTCGAACAGCAGGCGGCCCATCTCTTGCAAGCCGACGACGTGGTCCACCTGCACCGCGGCCATCGCGCTTTGCGGCATGCTGGGTTCGTGGGCATCGGCCGGGTCTTGCACGACGGCAATGCCGCCGCAGTCCTTGATGGCGCGCAGCCCGGCGCTGCCGTCGTCGAGCATGCCCGTGAGAACCACACCCACGGCGCGCGGGCCGCAGTCCAGCGCGGCGGAACGAAACAGCGGATCGATGGCGGGGCGGGCATGGTGTTCCTTGGGGCCGCGGCTCAAGCGAACCACGCCGCCTTCGAGCAGCATGTGGTGGTCGGACGGCGCGATGTAGATGGTGCCCGCGGCGGGCACGTCGCCCTCCTTCGCCTCGACCGCGCGGTTGGGTCCGCGGCCGCTCAGCAAAGAGGCCAGCTGGCTGCGGTGGGCGCCGATGTGCTGCACAAAGAAGATGGGCGCAGGAAAATCGGCCGGCAACGCGGCGACCAGATCGAGCATGGCGTAGACGCCGCCGGCAGAGGCACCGATGAAGATGGCCTGCTGCCGGCCGGCGGAGTTGGGTATTTTCGACATGCGGAAGTACGCGGTTCTGTCTTGTTCGGCAAGCGGCGTGCCCGCTCGCGGAGTGCCCCGTGGTGGCGTGGCCTCAGTCGGACGACAGCGCCGTGCCCTCGCGCGTGCGCAGCAGGCGCTGCACGTCGGTCGCGGCCACGGGCTTGACCAGGTGCTCGTCGAAGCCCGCTTCGAGTGCGGCGAGCTTGTCCTCGGGCTGGCTCCATCCGGTCGCCGCGACAAGGAGCATGCCGCGCCCCCAGGGCTGCGCACGGATCCGGCGCGCCACCTCGTGCCCGTCGAGCCCCGGCATGCCGATGTCCAGCACGGCCGCGTCGGGCCGGAAATTCTCGGCCATCTGCAGCGCATCGATTCCGTTGTCGGCGGTCTTCACGCTGAAGCCCGAAATGGACAGCATCCGGGCCATGCCCCACAGCGCGTCCACGTTGTCGTCGGCGAGCAGCACGCGCTTCGGGGGTCCTTCGGACGGAGGCGGAAGAGGCGCCGGCGGTGCTTGCGCGGACCCCAACTCGGCTTCGGCCGCACGCGCCTCGGCCAGCGGAACGCGCACGGTGAACCGGCTCCCGTGCCCCAGGCCCCGGCTCTCGCCCGTGACCGTGCCGCCATGCAGCTCGACGATGTTGCGCACCAGTGCCAGCCCGATGCCCAATCCGCCGGCCGAGCGCTCGTGCGCATGCACGCTCTGCGTGAACATCTCGAACATGGTGTCGACCGTGTCCGGCTCCATGCCGATTCCGTTGTCGGTCACCACGAAGATCGCATCGCCGCCGTCGGCATGCACCGACAGCCGGATATCGCCGCGTTCGGGCGTGTACTTGGCCGCATTGGAGAGCAGGTTGGAAACCACCTGCGTCAAGCGCATGGGATCGGCGTCGAGCGGTATCTCGGCGGCGGAAATCTCCAGCGCGAGCCGGTGGCGGCCCATTTCCATCACCGGACGGGTCGCCTCCACGGCCGCGTCGACGATGCTCTGCGCCGTCACGCGTTCGCGCCGCAGCACCAGCCGGCCCCGGCGCAGGCTGGAGACGTCCAGCAGATCGCCCAGCAGCACCTTCATGGCCGACGCCTGCCGCCGGACGACACGCGCGGCGCGCGCCTGCTCCTGGGTGGCAAGCTCTTGCGGCGCGAGCAGTTCCGCGGCGCCGCTGATCGAGGCCAGTGGATTGCGCAGCTCGTGCGAAAGCACCGCCAGAAAGCGGTCCTTGGCGGCATCCGCGGCTTCGAGCGCCTTGCGCGCGGCCTCGTTGGCGCGCAGCGCGTCGAGCAACTCGCCGCGGCTTCGCTCCACCTCCTGCTGGGCGGCGCGCTGCTCGCTCTGGTCGCGCAGCACTTTCACCATGCCGACGACGGCACCCTCGCCGTTGTGCATGGGCATGAGCGCGCCGCTGGCCCAAAAGCGGGAGCCGTCCTTGCGCTGGTGCAGCCGGTCGTCGGCCGCCCTGCCGGCGCTGAGCGCGGTGCGCGCCTCTTCCAGCGGGGCGCCCGCGGCGCGGTCTTCCTCGGTGAAGATGATGTCGGCCGAGCGGCCCAGGATTTCAGCTTCGGTGTAGCCCAGGAGCCGCTCGGCGCCGGTGTTCCAGCTCTTCACGCAGCGCTCCATGTCGACCGAGAAGATCGCGTAGTCGACGGCGTTCTCGAGCATGAGCCGGAACCGCTCCTCGCTCTCGCGCAGCGCTTCTTCCGCGGCCTTGCGCTCGCTGATGTCGCTGCAGACGATGAGCGCCGAGTCGGGCTTGCCGCTCGCATCCGTGAGCACGGTCACGCTCTTGTGCAGCCAGATGAAAGAGCCGTCCTTCCGGATGTCGCGGCTCTCGCTCTGGAACGGCTCGCCGTGCTGCGCAAGCCGCGCGAGCCGCACCGCCATGGCCTCACGGTCGGCGGCATGCACCAGGTCGAGCGCGCGCACGCCGACGAGCTCGCGCTCGCCGTAGCCCATGAGCGTGTGATAGCAGGTGTTGGCAAAAGTGATCTCGCCGTCGAGCCGGGTCTGGGCCACGCCCACCGACGCCTGGTTGACGATGGCGCTGAAGCGCTCCTGCGACTGCCGCAGCGACTCCTGCGCCTCCTTTCGCTCGGTGATGTCGACGAAGGTCAGCACCACCCCGGCAATGCGGTCTTCGATGGTCCGGTAGGGCCGCACGCGCGCCAGGTACCAGTTGCCGGCGGCATCGCCCACCTCGCGCTCGCTGGGCTGCAGCGTCTCGAGCACCCGGCGCGCGTCCGCGGCGAGCTGCGGGTAGTCGAGCGGGGTGGTCAGGTCCGAGAGCGGCCGTCCCACGTCGGTGGCGATCAGCTTGAAGATCGCCACCGCGCTGGGCGTGAAGCGGGTCACGTGGAACTCGCGGTCGAGAAACACGGTGGCAATGGCGGTCGCGTCCATCAGGTTCAGCATGTCGCTGTTGGCCTGGCCGAGGTCGTCCACCTTGCTCTTGAGCTCGTGGTTGACGGTGGTGAGCTCCTCGTTGATGGACTGCAGTTCTTCGCGGCTGGTCTCGAGCTCTTCGGTCGCCGAATGAAGCTCCTCGTTCATGGCGTGCAGTTCTTCGTTGCTCGCCTTGAGCTCCTCGGTCGACGTCTCGTACTGCTCCACGGTCTCGCGCAGCTGCGACTTCATGCGCCCGACCTCCCGCTCCAGGTGCTCGGCGATGGGCTCCGCGTCGACCCGCGGCACCACGATGCTGCCGCGGCCGCTCGTTGCCGGATCGCCGCTGCGCAGCAGCACCAGCAAGCCGCCGCCGAACTCTTCCACCGGGATCACGTGCAGCGACACCTCGGCCTCGCCCGCGCCCAGCCGCACCCGCACCGGCGCCACTTCCACCGGCTGGCGCCTTTCGTTCACGTGATAGAGCGCGGTCTGCAACTCGGCCTTCAGGTCGGGCACGATGGCGCGCAGCACGTTGCGCGACGGCTCGCCGCCGCTGAAGTGCAGGAACGGCGTTGCCGCCGGCGAGATATGCAGCATCTCGTGGTCCGCATCGAGCAGGATCGAAGGCGGCGCGAGACGGTCGAGCAGCCGCAGGTGCAGCTCGGCCCAGCTCATCGTCCGGCCGCCGGCCAGCGGCAGCGTGGTGCGCTGCAACTGAACGAAGGCCGGCCCCGGAACGACCGGCGACGAATGCTTGAGCTCCAGCGCGATGGCTGCGCTGCTGCGGCCGGTGGGCACCGGCAGCGCGGCCTTGGGCGAAGTGCGTTGCGCGTAGATGCGGTGCTTCTTGTCGATCACCGAGAACAGCGGGCTGCTGTCGTCGACCGCTTCCGATGCGCCGAGGAACAACCGACCGCCGGGCAGCAGCGAAAAGTGCAGCGTCTCGAACACCCTGGTCTGCGCTTCCCGGTTGAGATAGATGAGCAGGTTGCGGCAGGTGGCCAGATCGATGCGCGAGAACGGCGAGTCTTTCAGCACGTCGTGCACCGCGAACAGCACCATCTCGCGCAACTCGCGGCGCACGCGGTAACCGCGCGGCTCGCGGACGAAGAAACGCCGCAAGCGGTCTTCGGAGACATCCGCCTCGGCAAGCGAGGGGTAGACGCCCTCGCGGGCGGCTCGCACCGCGTCTTCGTCGAGGTCGGTGGCAAAGATCTGGATGGACGGCGGGCTCTCCAGCGTGCGCGCGTGCTCGTTGAGCAGCATCGCGATCGAGTAGGCCTCTTCACCGGTCGCGCACGCGACCACCCAGACGCGGATGGTGTCCGCCGCCGTCTTGTTGCGGAACAGCTCGTGCACCATGCCTTCGAGCGCGGCAAAGCATTCGCCGTCGCGGAAGAAATTGGTCACGCTGATCAGCATGTCCTGCAGCAGCGCGCCGGCCTCGCCCGGACGGGTGCGCAGGCAATCGAGGTAGGCGGCGAGATCGCTCACGCCGTTCACCTGCATGCGGCGGCCGATGCGCCGCAGCACCGTGGCGCGCTTGTAGTCGACGAAATCGCGCCCGCTGCGGCTTCGCACGAATGCCAGCACCTCGCGGAACGTCGCCTCGTCGATATCGGCGGGCGGTGGTGGGTCGTCCTTGCCGTCGTTCGGCAACTGCTCGGGGGGGAGCCTGAGCTGCCGCTCGATGCGGTAATAGGCATGAATGCGCGCGCCCATCTCGTGCACGGGCAAGACCCAGTCGACCATGCCGGTGGCGATGGCCGATTGCGCCATGCCGCCGTGCCGGGCCTCCTGCGGGTCCTGCGCGACGGTCAGGCCGCCGCGCTCCTTGATGCGCTTGATTCCGATGGCGCCGTCGCCGTCCGCGCCGGAAAGAACCACCGCGATGGCGTGCGGGCCATGCGTATCGGCCAGCGTGCGAAAGAAGAAATCGACCGCCACGTGGTGGCCCTGCCCCGGCGGCAACGCGGCCAGTTCGATGAGTTCCCCGCGCGTGCGCAGCGCCTTGCCGGGCGGAACGACATACACCGTGTCGGGCTCGATGCGCTCCCTGCCGGCCACCGGTACCACCCGCATGCGGGTGGAGCGCCGCAGCACCTGGGCCAGCGCGCTCTCGTGCGCCGCCGACACATGGAGAACGACCACGAACGCCATGCCCGTATCGAACGGCGTGGCCTCGAAGAAGGCGCCCACGGCCTCGATGCCGCCGGACGAGCCGCCGAGCCCCACGACGGGCAACATGCGGTAGCCGCGCGAGGGCACGGCGTCGTCGATCTGGTCGGCCAGTTCTTCCTCGGCATGGTCGGGTTTCATTTCATCCAATGCGCTTTCTCCTTGTTGCAGCGGCAAACGGCATACCGGCCCGGCGGGGGCGCCGGTCGGCACGCAGTTTGCCGGTCGGCCAACGCCTGACGCGAGAACTTCGCCGAACGAAAACCCTCACGCACCCGGAGATACGCATGAATGAACTCAGCAGCTATTTCGCCCGCCATCCCCGTGAAAATCCGGCGAACTATCTGGGAACCGACTTCGATCCCGCCGGCGCCGCGGCGTACAGATTGCGCCTGCGCAGCTGGAAGGAGCGCTATCGCGCACGAATGCGCACGGCAGCCGCGCCGGGCCATTCCTCATGCGCCCATCGGCATGCACCGGTGCAGCCGCAGGCACCTTCTCATTGCTGGTATTCCTTCAATCGGTTGTAGAGCGTCTTCATGCTGATGCCGAGCAGCGCCGCCGTGCGCTCCTTGTGGCGGCCGCAGCGCTCGTAGGTGGCAAGAATGACACGCCGTTCTACCTCCGCGAGTTGCGTTCCCACTTCGACCACGATCTGGTTCTCGCCGGCATCCGGGGGCGTTGCCACGGCGTGCCGCTGGCCATTGAGCGCCGGCGGCGCAAGGGCCTGGCTGCGCGGCGGCTCGGACTCGAATTCGACGCGGGGCCCCGGGCCGGGGCTGGGGCCTTGCCCTGCGCCGGCGGGGAGCCATTCCTCGTCGATCTCGCTGCCGGAGGCCATCACCCAGGCGCGCTGCACCACATTGCGCAGCTCGCGCACATTGCCCGGCCAGCGATGCGCGGCCAACCGCGCCAGCGCGCCTAGCGTGAAATGCTTGGTGCCGCCTTCCTGGCGCGCAAGCTCTTGCAGAAAGCTCGTGGCAATGAGCGCCACGTCGTCGCCGCGCTCCCGCAAGGGCGGCAGCGCAATCGGAAACACGTTGAGGCGGTACAGCAGGTCTTCCCTCATGGTGCCGCGCGCCACCGCCTCGGCGGCGTCGCGGTTGGTCGCCGCGATGATGCGCACGTCGGTCTGCTGCACCTGCGTGGAACCGACCCGCATGAAGGTGCCGCTTTCCAGCACGCGCAGCAGTTTCACCTGCAGTTCGGGCGGCATTTCGGTCACCTCGTCGAGGAACAGCGTGCCACCGTGGGCACGCTCGAAAAAGCCCTGGTGCTGGCGCTCCGCGCCGGTGAAACTGCCGCGCTCGTGGCCGAAGATTTCGCTCTCGATGAGATGCGGCGACAACGCGCCGCAGTTCACCGCGAGAAACGGTTGCTCGCGCCGCCGGCTCAGGTCGTGCACGGCGCGGGCCACGAGCTCCTTGCCCGTGCCGCTTTCGCCATGAATGAATACCGTGACGGCCGTGCCGGCCACCCGCGAGATCTGCCGGGTAGACACGCTGCATGGGCTGCGAGCGGCCGATGATGTGACCGAACTGTCCGGTCTCGCGCCACAGTTCCTGCACCTCGTCGAGCTCGGCGCGCAATTGCGACGGGGCGATCAGGCGCGACAGCAGGCCCTTCAGATGCTGCGGATTGATGGGCTTGACGAGGTAGTCGGCAGCGCCGAGCCGTAAGGCCTTGATGGAGGTTTCGAGACTCGCCTGCCCCGTCATCAGGATCAGCATGGTGTCGCTCACGATCTCGGGATCGTTCAGCAGATCGAACCCGCTCCCGTCCGGCAGATGCAGGTCGAGCAGCAGCAGATCGGGCCGCTGCATCGCAATAAGCCGGCGTGCGGCGGCGATCGAGTGCGCGCACATCACCGTGTGCCCCTCGCGCGCGACCAGGGCGGCGATCATCTTCGCCGAATCTTCGTCGTCTTCAACAATGAGTGTGTGGCTCAACTTCGTTCCTGGCTCGGTGCCCGTGCTGCGCTGCGGATGCGTGCGTTTTCAACGCTCCGCGCGCACCCATCTCCCATGATTCGAATCTTGCGCTCTCGGCGAGAGCGCTCCGGACGGTTCAATCGTTCAAGCTCTGTGCGAATTCGTGCACTTGCTCTGTCAGAGACGTCATACGCGCGACCTGCCGCTCGAGCACCTCGATGGCTTCGAGCTGCGTGGCGCTGTCGTCGGCGGTCCGCAAAAGCTCCAGCGCCACCGCCATGGCGCCCACCGGGCTTCGCAGATCGTGTTCGAGGCGTTGCGCCCGAAGAATCTGCCGGGCCTGGCGCGCGTGATGGATCGTCAGCATCTCGTTCGCGGCCCGCGCGGACCGATCTTTCTGCCGGCACAGAAGGCCCAGGCCCGCGAGCGCGGCGCAAGCGGCGACCAGCATTGCCGTGCATGCCGGATGTTCACCGGCTTCCCCCAATGAATTTTTCATAGCGCGGAGTTTGCGACAAGGTCCCTGTTCCTGTCTTCCCCGGGAGAACCGCAAGATTTGCCGCAAGGCTGGCAGGCGGCGTCGGTCAGCCGGCGATTCTGTGAACTTTTAAAGTAATTTTCAAGCCCTCCGGGAGGGAATCGCCCTGGCACGACCGTTGCGCTGCATTCCCGCCGCCAAGGATCGGAGGCTACGGAGAACCATGAACACGTCGATTGTCTTGCAGGCCCGCCAAGTGCAGGCGCCTGTCTTCTCGCCCCGGCTGCAGCATGCCGTGCGGCTGCTGCAGATGTCATCGCAGGAGTACGCGCAAGCGCTGCGCGATGCGGCCGAACTGAACCCCTTTCTCGAAATCGACACGGCCGCGCAAGACGACGTCGCCACGGCCGCGCCGGCCGGATCCGAACTCGATGCCGCCGCGGACATCGAAGCCGCCGCCGCGTTCGACAGAATCACCGCGGCCCCCGCCTCGGGCGAGCGGCACCTGTCGCACGACGAGAGCTTCGACCTGATGCAGCGCGTGCCCTTGCCCGATTCGCTGCGCACCCACTTGCACGGGCAGCTCGGCGTGCTGCGCCTGTCGGCGCGCGAGATGGCGTTTGCCCGCGCGCTGGTCGAGGCGCTGGACGATGACGGCTACTTGCGAATTTCGCTCGAAGACATCGGCGCTGCGCTGGGAGAAACCGGCGCCGATGCCGAACGCGAGCTGCGCACCGCCCTGCGGCGCGTGCAAGCGCTCGACCCCGCCGGCGTGGCGGCGCGCGACGTCGCCGAGTGCCTCTGCCTGCAGCTCGATGCCGCGTCGAACCACGCGAGCGAAGGCACCCGCCGACTCGCGCGCCGGATTCTGGAGGGCCACATCGGCCTGCTTGCGGCGCACGATGCCGGCAAGCTGGCCAAGGCGCTCGACGCGTCCGCGCAGGAGGTGCAGTGCGCCATCGACTGCATCCGGCGCCTGAACCCGCATCCGGGCTGGCAGTTCGGCGAGACCGCTTCGCGCATCGTGATACCCGACGTCACCGTGAAGAAAGTGCGCGGTGCATGGAGAACCTCGCTCAACGCCAGCGCCCTGCCCCGCGTGAAGCTGAACACGGGCTACGCGCAACTGCTCGAGAAGCACGGCGCACAGTGCACCGCGATGAAGGAATGCCTGGAGCAGGCGCGCTGGATGGTCGGCAGCGTGTCGCAGCGCGCATCCACCATTCTCGACGTGGCGCGCGCCATCGTCGCGCGGCAGAAGATGTTCTTCGAGCACGGCCCGCTCGCCATGAAGCCGCTGGGCCTGCGCGAGATCGCGGAGGAAGTGGGCGTGCATCCATCCACGGTGTCGCGCACCGTGCACAACAAGTACATGGCCACGCCGGCCGGCATCTTCGAGTTGCAGCACTTCTTCTCGCGCGGCCTGAACCACGCGGCCGGCGGCGCGAGTGCGCCGGTGGCGCTGCAGGGCCTGATCCGCGAACTCATCGCGGTCGAAAAACCCGTGGCACCGCTGAGCGATGCGGCGCTGGCGCGTCAGTTGGCACAGCAAGGCTTCCGCATTGCGCGCCGCACCGTCACCAAGTATCGCCAGAGCATGAACATCGACCCCTTCGAGCGCCGCCGCGCCCAAGGCGGAGAAATGGGAGCACCGGCCTAGCCGGTTGTCCAGAGCGCCGCGGTTTACGTCGGCGCCATCGGCACAAGGAGACACCATGTCCATCGAATTCCTGCGAGCGCTCTCGAAGTGCACCCCTCCTCTGACACTGACCCGTCCACAGGACGTCGACAACCTCCTGGTGCTGCGGGCCGCGGGCCTGGTCGTGGCCCTGACGCTCAAGCCCGGCACCGGCGGGCGCGAGGTGGCCCGCTTTCTCGCACTGACGCCCGACGGCCGCAGCGCTCTCGGCTTGGCGGACGGCGAAGCTCAACGCTCTGGCGGCGCAGAAGCCGCGATGCAGTAAAGGACATAAGGACATCGGCATGTCTTACCGCTATCTTGCAAGGCTGGCCCGCCTGCGCCTTCCCGTCTTCGTGGCACGGCCCTCCAAGGTGCGCGTGCTGCGGCAGCTCGCGGCAACCGGGCATGTCGACGCCCGCTTCTATCCGCCCGATTCCTGCGCGGAGCAGTTCGGCGAAGTGCGGGCGCTGACGCCCGCCGGCTGGCGCGCGGTTCGCAATGTCGACCCATCCGAATCGGAGCACCCGCAATGAACGAAGCGCAACGCCACATCTTCCTCTACAGGGGCTGGCGCTTCGCCTATGGCGCCCGCCGCATGGCCACGGGCGTGTACCGCCCCGAAGTGGTCTGCCTCGGCCAGCAACCGGGCGCGGAGGAAACGATGCTGCCCGACGACACCGACGAGATCGCCTACGCCACGGAGGCAGAGGCGCTTCGGCATGCGCAGCAGCAAGCCATGCGCTGGGTGCACGACCGCACGGGCGACGGCCAGGGGCAGCTCTGAAATGCGCACCCGGCGCAGCGTGGAAACGCTTGCCGCAAAAGATGCCTGGACAGCGCGGCGCGGGCAGCCAGTCAGCGCCGCCCGGCAGGAAGGGCCATTGCACTGCGCATCATGCAGGCGGCGCGGCCTTCGGCCGTGATCGCCGTGACGATCGCGCGTTCGATTCTTCGCTCGCCCGTGCGCAGCACGACCGTCGGCTCGGTCGACGCCTGGAGCAGCGACGCGCTTCGCAGCGCAAGAATCCTGTGGATGTCGTCGGGCTCCGAGCACACCACGGGCATCTGCCGGCGGCAGAGGAATTCGAGCAGTTCATAGCACTCGCTGGCATGGCCCGCACGTGGCTGCGATCTTTTCATGAGAGGACACCCGAGCGTTGAAGGGAAGGAAGCAGAGCCTCGTGCGCAGCAAGCGGCATGCCTGCATCCGCGCAGGCACGCGCGTTGCCACGCAGGAAGCGGAGCCCCCGCTCTACCGGGCGGGCCTGAAAACACCATCGTTCAAGGAGAACATCGATGACCATTCAACGCACTGCATTCCGGCTCGGCGCTGCCGCGATGGCCGCCTGCGCACTCACGGCGGGTCTTCCTGCCGCGGCCCAGAGCGCCAACTCCCGCGGCGAGCAGGCCACCGGCACGCGAAGCGCGGCCGGCAAGTCGGACCCCGCAGGCAAGCCCTCCAAGGCGGACCAGCGCATGATGAGAGACATCGCGCAAGCCAACATCGCGGAAATAGAAACCGGAAAGCTGGCACAGGAAAAGGCGTCGAAGGACGAGGTGAAGCAGTTCGGCAAGACCATGGTCGACGACCACAGCAAGGCCTTGAGCGAACTGCAGGAAATCGCCTCGAAGAAAGGCGTGGAGCTGCCGACCGAACCCGACGCGAAGCACAAGGGCACCGCTACCGCGCTGAAGGCCCTGAGCGGCGAGACCTTCGACAAGCAGTACATGTCGATGGCGGGCCTTTCCGACCACAAGAAGACGCACGAGATGCTGGAGAAGGTGCAGCGCAACGCGGCCGACCCGGACCTGAAAGCCTATGCGGCCAAGACGCTGCCCGTGGTTCACGGCCACCTGACCACCGCGCAGCAGGTCATCGGCAAGAAGTAAGAAAGAAAGACAAGTGCGGCCCCGCTGTAGGGCCGCCCTACCCGTCCGGCTGCCCGGGTTCTTTCGACGGATGCTCGATGCGGTCGAGCACCCGGTCCGGCGAAACGTTCTCGCGGAGTTCGTCGAGCTCCGGGTCGTGCGCAGCCGGAATTTCCATGCGCTTGGCGATCTCCGCGACCAGCGTCATGATCTTCGTGATCTCGTGCTCGCCCAGAAGACTGATCTGAAGATCGAGGTCGGCGCGCTGGTCCGCAAGCGCGGCCATGCGGTTCTGGCTGATCATCACGAAGGTCGAGATGAAGATGGCCTCGACCGACGCGACCATGGCCAGCACCACGAAGGTCGGATCGAAGGCGCGCACCATGGGCACCCACCCGAGGTTGACCACGATCCATCCGCCGTAGATCAAGAGGTGCAGGTACACGAACCTCATGCTGCCCGCGAAACGGGTAATGGCGTCGGCCATCCTGTCCTGCAGTCCGGTGGAAATCTTCTGCTGCTGGCGCCGTCTTACCAGCGCGGCAATGTTGCGGTCGACGACAGCCGCAACGGGCGGCTCGTCGCTCCGGCCGGGTGGGCGCGATTCAGCCGCCGCCACGGATCACTCCCGTGGCCGACTCGTACTGCGAACCATAGAGGGCGCGCGCGCCCTGCGCCCGCGCGTCGGGCACGCACAGGTAGATCTCGTGGCCCGGCCGGGCTTCGATGCGCAGGCCGCTGGAGCGCAGCATGGCCTCCACGCCGGCATGGTTGGGCGCCCACCAGTTGGTCGGGTCGTTGGCCAGCCGGTGCTCGATGAAGGCCATTCGCGGCCAGCCGCTTTCGAGCAGCGGCATGCGGTTGTCGATGCTGCAGTCGGCCGTGTCGGTGTAGACGGAGTCTCCCGGCATGGTGAGCGTCTGGAACATCATGATGCGGCGTGTCCGCGCAGCCAGCAGGTCGAGCGCGAGCAGCGGATAGCGCAGGTGATAGAAAACGCCCATGAACCAGACCAGATCGAAGCTTTCGTCGGAGCGCGCCAGGTCGTACACCTGCATTTCGCGAAACTCCACTTGCGACGCCATCCCCAGCTGTCCGGCGGCCCACCGGGCCTGCGCGAGATAGTGCGCATCGACATCGATGCCCAGCACCGAGGCGCCGCGCCGCGCGAGCTCGAAGCTGTAGAAGCCGGCGTTGCAGCCCACGTCGAGTACGCGCCATCCGCGGAGGTCTTCGGGAACGAAAGGCTTGATCTCCTGCCACTTGAAGTTCGGGAAGTCGCCGCCTAGAAAATGATGGGGCAGCGTCTGCACGCCGCCCGGCAGGTGCAGATTGTGGAACCACGGACCCAGCGCCTCGATCTGCTGGCGAACGGAACCCTGTTCCTGGTTGGCGGCGAGCGCGGCGGCCGACTTTGGGTTATGCATGGGCATGCCTCCTCCTGTTCATGCGGGTTCCCGCGCTTGCAGCAGCGTGCGCGCGTAGCCCTCGAGTTCTGCGGCCCGATGGGCTGCGGTGTGCTCCGACAGAATGCGCCGGCGCGCGCGCTCTCCCACGGCCCGGCGCTCTTCGTCCGGCAGGTCGCGCAAGAGCCGCAGCACCTCGCCGGGAGAATCGGCGAGAAAGATCTCTTCGCTCGGCACGAGCAGCGACTCGATGCCGTCCCAGCGGTCACTGATGATCGGGGTGCCGCATGCGGCCGCCTCGAAGATGCGCACGCTGGGCGACCAGCCGGCCTGGATCATGTCGGCGCGGGTCACGTTGAGCGTGAAGCGCTGCCGGTTGTAGAAGGCGCGGTGCTGCGCGGGCGGCAAATGCGCGATGTAGCGCACGTTCGGCGGCCACTCGATGCCCTGCGGATACTGCGCTCCGGCCACGTCGAAGCGGCCCTCGGGCCACTGCCGCGCGGGCGAAAGCAGCAGGGCTTCGAGCGTCGGCTGCCGGTCGTCGCTGTAGGTGCCCATGTAGCCGAGGTCGCAGTCCTGCGCCACGGGCTCGGGGTAATACAGCTCGGGATCGACCGAGCAGTAGAGCTTGCGCGCCGCGGGCGAGCCGAATTCGCGTTCCAGCCGGCCGAGCGTGGGGCCGCCGGTGAAGGACAGGTACATGTCGTAGCCCGCGATCTGCCGCGCCTCGAGGTAGCTGGTGCCCCCGCGTGCCAGCGCGGCCAGCGTCACCGGCGTATCGATGTCGTAGAAGGCCGTGCGGCCCGGCGCTTCGGACTGCACCCAGTCGCCGACCGCGACACCGTCGGGCACGAACGAGCCGACGATCACCAGGTCGGCCTCGCCGATCTGCGCCGCATGGTCGCGCTGCAGGCCGGGCAGGTCGGCATATAGCGCGGTGCGTCCGAAAGGAGGATGGGGCAGGTCGCGATGCTCTGCATACCAGGGCACGTCGCGTTCGAGAAACAGCACGTCATGCCCGCGCCGCACGAGTTCGCGCACGAGGCCGCGGTACGTGGTGGCGTGGCCGTTGCCCCACGACGAGGTGATCGAAAGCCCGAGGATGACGATCTTGAGCGGCGCATCGTGGCTCTTCATGCCAGCACCTCCAGCGCCTGCACGGCATCGCGGCCCTCGAGCAGCGCCTCCAGTTGCGCCGCGCGGTGCGCATAGGTGTGCTCCGCCAGCACGCGCCGGCAGGCTGCCTCGCCGATGCGGCGTGCCGCCACGGCATCGAGCTGGCGCACATGGGCTGCGACGCCATCGCCATCGGCTGCCACCAGCACTTCCTTTCCGGGTTCGAGAAAGAGCTCGATGCCTTCCCACGCATCGGTGATCAGGCAGGCGGCCGAGCCGGCCGCCTCGAACACGCGAGTGGCCGGCGAGAAGCCGTAGCGCGCCATGCTGTCGCGGCTCACATTCAGCACGGCCATCGGTGTGCGGTTGAACGCGTTGTGGTCGGCGGTGTAGACATGGCCCACATTGCGGACGTTGGACGGCATGGGCTTGTCGTCCCAGCCGCTGCCGCCCAGCAGGAAGCGCCGCTCGGGCAACAGGCTCGCGGCGCGAAGAAAGAACTCCTCCACGCGCGCCTCGCGGTCGGGCAAGCGGTTGCCGAGGAAGCCCAGGTCAGCCTCGAAGCGCGGATCGGGGCCGACCGGATGGTGCGTGGACGGATCGAGCGCGTTGTAGATCGGAATGCAGTCGCGCGCGCCGGCGCGGCGATAAGCCTGCACCACGGGATCGCCGCCGCCGTAGGTCAGCACCATGTCGTAGCGCGGCACCAGCGCATGAAAAGGGTCCGAGGCATCGGCCTGCAGCCGGTCGAGCGTGGCGGGTGCATCGACATCCCAGAACACGACGCGCGTGCCCGGGCCTTGCAGATCGAGCACGGCCTCTTCGAGCAGCGCATCGAACACGCCGACGCCGCTGGCCTTGACCACCAGGTCGGCGCCGCGCGCATGCTCGACCATGCGGCGCGCGTTGGCATCGCCCTCGCCGGGGTAGACGATGACCTCCGCCCAATCGGGGTCGTCCATGTCGCGGTGCTTTTGCCGGCCGAAGGCATCGGGCTCGTAGAAGCGCACGCGGTGGCCGCGCTCGTGCAGTGCGCGAACCATGCCGCGGTAATAGGTGGCGGCACCGTTCCAGTAGGCGGACACCAGGCTGGAGGCAAAAAAGGCGATGTTCATTTTTTTCTTCATGCAGGAATGCTCCGGAGATGAGAGGGCTCGCCTTCGAGTTCGGCGTGAATGGCGAGCAGTTCGTCGACGCGGTGGGCGCAGGTGTGACGCGCGAGCACGGTTTCCAGGCCCTGTTCGCGCAATGCGCGCGCCAGGTCCTTGTCGTGCAGCACGTCGCGCAGGTGGCGCCGCATGGCCGCGCCATCCGGTGCCACCAGGAAATCGCGGCCCGGCGTGAACAGGCTTTCGGCATCGTTCCACGGCGCGGAGACCAGCGGAATGCCGCAGGCCAGCGCCTCGAACACGCGAATGGTCGGAATACCCGGCAGCGCCTCGACGTAGGGCCTGCGCGGCACGTGCACCGTGACGCGATGGCGTGCGAAGACGCGCGGTGCGCGGTAGTTGGGCAGCCAGCCGCCGAAATGGATTCGGGCCGCGCGAAGACGATCCAGTGCCCGGTCGGGGTAGCGCACACCATGCACCCGCGCCTTCAGGCGCAGATCGCGCACGGGGCCGAGCAGGAATTCGTCGAGCTCGGCCTCGCGTTCGTCGTCGCCCCAGTTGCCGATCCAGACCAGGTCGCCCTCTTCCACCTCGTCCGGTATCGGATGAAAGTGCCGCGCGTCGGCGGCTTCATGCCAGGTCCAGGCGCGGCGCGCCCAGCCCTTCTTGCGGTACAGGTCGCGAATCACGTTGCCGAAGGCCAGCACGCCGTCGTAGTGCGAGAGGTCGTAGCCGGCCATGCTTTTCTCGTCGGTCACCGAGCGGTGGTGCGTGTCGTGAAAGAACAGCCGGTAGCGCCCCCCATCGCGCCGGTGGAGGCCGATGCGGCGCACCAGTGCGTGGTCGTTCCATTCGTGCACCAGCACCACGTCCGCGCCTTCCAGCGCCTCGTCGAGATCGAGCGTGGCGGGGTCGCAGGCGGTGCTGTGAAGCTCCGGGTACACGCGCGCGAATTCTTCGAGCGGTGCCTTGCCGTGCTCGGCCTCGAGGTTGGTTCGGCTCCATGCGCCGAGCGGCTCATACACCGCAAGCTCATGGCCGCGCGCGAGCAGTTCGCTGCAGATGCCGCGCAGGAAATGAGCGTTGCCGTGGTTCCAGTCGGAAACGAGCGAATGGCAGAACATCACGAAGCGCATGCGGGCTCCTTGGCTTTCCTTCGAGTCCGCCTGGCGCCCGCCGTGCGCGGCGCCGCGGGCGCGAGCAAACGGGCGTAGGCCGACAGGTAGGCATCCACCATGCGCGCCGGCGTGAAATGCCGCGCGCGCTCCCATGCCTTCAGCGCCATCTGCTGCCGCAAGGGCGGGTCGTCGATCAACCGCATCAGTGCGGCGTGCAAGGCCTCGTGGTCCTCGGGCTGCACATACAGCGCGGCATCGCCCCAGACCTCGCGCAGGCTGGGCACGTCGCCCAGCACCAGCGCGCACTGCGACAGCGCAGCCTCCAGCGCCGTGAGCCCGAACGGCTCGTAGCGCGCAGGCAAGGCATAGATCGATGCGCGCGAGAACTGCGCCGCCAGCGCATCGGGCGCCAGTTCGCCGAGCCACAGCACGCCGGGCGCTTGAATGCCGCACTCGCCGGCGCCGGGCGGTGAGGCAGATCCGGCCACGCACACGGGCCAGAGCAACCGCGTGGCGACGGCCTGCAGCGCCGCCAGGTTCTTGGCCGCGTCCCACAGCCGCCCGGCCGAGAGAACGACCGGCTCCTTGTCGCCCGGAACGAACATCGCGGGGCTGCGGCCGTTGGGGAGCACGAGGCCTCCCTCGATGTAGCCGTAGTCGAGGGCCAGCGACGACAGCATGGCTTCCGTCGGTGCGCCGACAACGTCGGCGCCGTCCAGCCCCTGCCGCACGGCCTTCCGGTAGGTGTCCCAACCCGCCGGCGCGAGCTGGCGATGCACCGCGCGCCACCAGGACGCCACGCACGAATGCGCGACCACGAGCTTCGGCGCGGCGAACGGCAGTGCGCCGAACGCGAACTGGTTCAGGTGAACGACGTCGGGCTGCACGGCGCGCTCGAGCCCCAGAAGCCAATCGCCTGCGCGCCGCACGTCGTCCCATGGCTCGTTCATCCACTCGAGGCGCCAATCGCTCTCGTGCAGTTGCAGACCAGGGAGCGATGCGGCCTGCGCGCGCTGCACCGGCGTGAGCGGCGCGCCCATGGTGGCCAGCGAGACACGCACGCCCCCCTCGCCGAGCCCGGCCGCAAGCTCCAGGGCGTGGCTCCAGACGCCGCCGACGGTGTCGGTTGTCATCAGCACGTGCTGCGGCACATGGGGTGGCGCGCGCTCTGGCGTGTGGGGCAGCGCGTCAGCGTTCATAGATCGCATCCAGTACCGCTGCAACTTCCACCAGGCGCTCGATCTCGGGATCGAAGGCGCCGCCGTTCGCGAGAGCGCGGGCCCAGTGCACGGCGGCGCGGCCACCCCAATCGTCGGGCGGCGAAGCGAGCGGCATTGCGCGCGTGCCGTCGAAGCGCTCAGCGACGAAATCGTAGAACGAGCCGCCCACGTTGCGAAACGAGGCGCCGCCGCGCGTGCCGTGAAAGCTGGCCTCGATGACGGCGTCCCGGCCGGCCGGCAGGTTCCAGGAGCACGCGAGCCGCACCACGCAGCCGCCCGCGAGGTCGATCTGCGCCACCGCATGGTCTTCGACCACGGCCGACGGCAGCGCGAGACGCCGGCCGCCCGCATGCAGGCGGCTCGATACCGCCTCGACGCGCGGAAAGCCCAGCGTCCACAGCGCCAGGTCGACCATGTGAATGCCGAGGTCGATCACGCAGCCGCCACCGGAAAGCACCGGATCGCGAAACCACGGCTTGTCGGGTCCGTAGGCGTTGTGGAACACGAGGTCGATGGCATAGACGTCGCCGATGTCCCCGGCCGAGACGAGCTCGCGAATGCGCTGCATGCCTGCCGTGCGCCGGTACGACAGGTCGACGCCCAGCAACCGGTTGGCGCGCCGCGCCGCATCGATCACGCCACGGGTCTCCTCGGTGGTGCGCGCCAGCGGCTTCTGGCAGAACACCGCCATGCCGCGCGCAAGCGCCGCTTCGGCCTGCCGGGCATGAAGCGCGCTCGGCGTGGCGATCACGAGGCCGTCGAGCTCGTGTTCGAGCAGCGCATCGAGCGAATGTAAGCTGGCCGCGCCGGGCGCCAGCGCGCATGCGGCTTCGCGTGCGTCGTCATGCGCATCGGCGATGGCGGCAATCTCCGCCGCGCCATCCTTTGCAATGGCTTCCATGCGGTTCCTGCCGATCCATCCGACGCCGAGGAAGCCCAGCCGCGGTTTGCGAAGCGCGCTGGCCAGCGCAGCCCCGGCGCCGGACGCCGGGCCGGGGTCCAGCGCGTTCATGGCGTGCGCCGCCCTCACGTGGTCACCACCGCTTTCAGGAACCCGTCGGGCCGCGTGCGCGTGAGCTCGAGCGCCTCGCCCAGCCGGTCGAGCGGCAGGCGGTGGGTGAAGAGCGGTTCCGCGTCGAGCACGCCCGCCGCCATCATGTCGACGGCTTCGCGAATGCCCTGCACGTACATGCGCGGGTCGCGCTCGTGCGCGTTGATCACGTCGATGCCGCGCCAGTTCCACATCTGCATGTTGACCTGGCGCGTTCCGTCCTGGTGGTAGCCCGCGACGACGAGGCGGCCGCGCTCGCCGGTGAGCTCGCCCGCAAGGTCGAGCGGCCACTGCAGGCCGACCGCCTCGATGGTGCGCTCGCACATCTGCTCGCCGGTGAGGCGCTTGACCTCGTCGAGGATGCGCCAGTGGTCGTCCATCGCGAGGGTGTGCTCGGCGCCGGCTTCGCGCGCCACTTCGAGTGCGAAGGGCCGGCGCGAGATGGCGATGACCCGTGCACCCGCCCGCGCGGCGAGCCGCGTGAGGATGGCACCCAGAAACCCGATGCCGACGATGGCCACGGTCTGGCCGGCCTGGATGTCGCTGCGCCGGAAGATGTTGACCGCGCAGCCCAGCGGCTCGCCGGGCATGGCCACATCGGCGAGCGAGGCCGGCAACGGCACCACCGCGCCCGCATCGGCCACGTCGTACTCGGCATGCGCGCGGTAAGTGAGCGCGGCCACGCGGTCGCCGATGGCCAGGCCTTCGACGCCCTCGCCCACCGCGGCCACGCGGCCCCAGCCTTCGTGCCCCGGCGCGCCCGCGGGCTGCGGGTATTCGAACCACGAGCGGCCCTCCCACAGCGGCAGGCTGGAGGCGCAGACGCCCGAGCCCTCCAGCTTCAGCAGCACCTGCCCGGCGGCCGGCTCGGGCGTTTCCACCCGCCGCACGACCGCCTGTCCCGGCGAAGCAATGACGCTTGCGAACATGCTCACCTCCCGGCCGCTGCCAGCACGACGCCGCGCTGTGCGGCCTTGCGGACGGAGGCCGGCTGGGCGCGCATCTCGCGCAGCCACTGGTGCAGGCGCTCGATGCCGTGCCGCGCATCGACGGCCGGCCGCCAGCCGGTGGCCGCCTCGAAGCGGCGCGTGTCCGAGACGTAGTAACGCTGGTCGCCGGTGCGCCAGTCTTCGTACGTGGTCTCGGGGCGCTTGCCGTCGAGCGCTTCGATCTGGTCGAGCAGGTCGAGCAGGCTGATCACGTTGCGCGGGCCGCCGCCGATGTTGAAGGCGCCGCCCGCGAGCTTGCCGATATGGCGCTGCGCCAGCACGAAGGCGTCGACAAGGTCGTCGACGAACAGGATGTCGCGCACCTGCTTGCCGTCGCCGAACAGGGTAATCGGCTCGCGGTCGAGCGCGCGCAACAGGAAGTGCGCCACCCAGCCCTGGTCTTCGGTGCCGAACTGGCGCTGGCCGTAGATGCAGCTCATGCGGAAGACGACGGTCTTCAGGCCGTAGCTGCGCGCATAGTCGTGCACGTACTGGTCGGCCGTTCCCTTGGAGCAGCCGTAGGGGCTGTGGAAGTCGAGCGGCCGCGCTTCCGAGATGCCGTGGCTCGCAATGTCCGGCGCCACCGGTTCGTAGCGCTGGCCCTCAAGCTTGAGCTCGACGTCTTCGAGGCCGCCATAGACCTTGTTGGTCGAGGTCATCAGCACCGACGGCGGCACCGGCTGCGCGCGGGCCGCCTCGAGCACGTTGAGCGTGCCCAGTGCGTTGACCGAAAAATCCTCGCGCGGATCGACCAGGCTGGTGGTGACCGCCACCTGCGCCGCGAAGTGAAAGACATGGTCGGCTCGTGCCACCGCGCGCTCCACCGCGGCGGCATCGCGAACGTCCGCCACCATCACGTCGAGCCGGGTCGGGTGGTTCTGCCGAAGCCACTCGAGATTGCGCTCCACGCCGGGCCGCGAGAGGTTGTCGAACACCAGCACGCACCGCCCGTCGGACAGCAGCCGGTGGGCGAGGTTGGCTCCGACGAAGCCCGCGCCACCCGTGATGAGCGTGACCCGATCCTTGCCGTTGAGCGCGCGCCGGGGAGTGAGTACGGGGTCCCGGCTGTTCATATGGCCAACCCGCGGGCGGAAAGCTCGGCGCTCGCCTGCGCCACGCGGTCGACGGCCGCTTGCCCTTCGAGCCAGGCCGCGAGTTCGGCCAGGCCGTCATCCAGGCTCACGCGGGGCGAATAGCCCAGGACCCGGCGCGCCTTGGATATGTCCGCGTAGCAATGTCGTATGTCGCCGACGCGGTACTTGCCGGTGATCTCGGGCGCGAGGCTTTCCTTGCCCACGGCCTCGGCCACGCGCTGCGCGATGTCGCGCACGCTGTAGGCTTCGCCGCTGCCGATGTTGAACACTTCGCCGGCGGCCGCCGGCATTTCGAGCGCGAGCCGCGAGGCACGCGCAATGTCGTACACGCTCACGAAGTCGCGCTGCTGGTGGCCGTCTTCGAAGATCTTCGGCGGGCTGTCGTTGAGCAGGCGCGAGGCAAAGATCGCGAGCACGCCGGTGTAGGGGTTCGACAGCGCCTGGCGCGGGCCGTAGGCGTTGAAGAAACGCAGCGCGGCGGTCGGAATGTTGTACGCGCGGCCGATCATCAGGCACATGCGCTCCTGGTCGAACTTGGACAGCGCATACACCGATGCGAGCGCGGGCGCCTTGTCTTCGGGCGTGGGTGCGGGCACCAACGCCAGGCCGTCCTCGTCGCGCCACTCCCAGTCGCCGCGCCGCAGCTGCTCGAGCGTGCGCTCCTGCACCGTGCGGAGTTCGCCCCCCGCGGTGCGGTAGAGGCCTTCGCCGTACAGGCTCATGCTGGACGCGACGATCAATTTCTTCACCGGCTTCTCGATCAGCGCTTCGAGCAGAACCGCAGTGCCGAGGTTGTTGATGCGCGTGTAGTGCGCCACCTCGTACATGCTCTGGCCCACGCCCACCGCCGACGCGAAGTGGTAGACCGCATCCACGCCCTTGAGCGCACTGCGCACCGCTGCCGGGTCGCACACATCGCCGACGACAAGTTCCACATCGGCCTCGAGGTAGTCCGGCCTGCGCCCACTGTCGCCGTGCACCTGAGGCGCAAGGTTGTCGAGAACGCGAACGCGATAACCGTGGGAGAGAAGCTCGTCTGCAAGATGCGAGCCGATGAAACCGGCGCCGCCGGTGATGAGAATGTGCTGCGACATGAAACCCCTTTTTGTTTGAGTCGCCGGCGAAGCGTCGAGAAAAGGAAAATCGTTTTCCAACGCCCTGGCGAAGCTCGAAATTCGTCGAAAAATTGCCGCCTTCATGTGCGAAGGTACTTACCTGTGTGTAGGCGCGCTGCCCTGTTACGCCACTGCTGAGTTGGTGATGTGCATCGCGGGTGTTTCGGGCGCGCGCAGGGCCTCAAACGAGCGTAGATTGCCAAGCAACAAAGCTTTGGCTTCGGTTCATCACGCCCGCCGCGCGCTCGTGCGGCGGCACTCGCAAAAGGTTTTCACATGAGCAAGGTACGTGTCGCGATCGTCGGTGTGGGCAACTGCGCCTCCTCGCTGGTGCAGGGTGTCCACTTCTACGGCAACACCCAGGGCGCCGACTTCATTCCCGGTCTGATGCATCTCGACCTGGCGGGCTACCGCCCGTCGGACATCGAGTTCAGCGCGGCCTTCGACGTGCATGCGCGCAAGGTCGGCCGCGACCTGGGAGAAGCCATCTACGAGGCACCCAACAACACCATCCGCTTCGCCGATGTGCCCAAGCTCGGCGTACCCGTGCACCGCGGACCCACGCACGACGGCATCGGCACCTACCTGAAGGACGTGGTGCCACTTGCACCCGGCAGGGCGCAGAACGTGGCGAAGATCCTCAAGGAGACGAAGACCGACGTGGTGGTCTCTTACCTGCCGGTGGGCTCCGAGAAGGCCACCCAGTGGTACGCAGAGCAGGTGCTGGAGGCCGGCTGCGCCTTCGTCAACTGCGTGCCGGTGTTCATCGCCTCGCGGCCGGAATGGGAGCGGCGCTTTGCCGAGCGCGGCCTGCCGATCATCGGCGACGACATCAAGTCGCAGGTGGGCGCCACCATCGTGCATCGCATCCTGACCGACCTGTTCAGGAAGCGCGGCGTTCGGCTGGACCGCACCTACCAACTCAACTTCGGCGGCAACACCGACTTCCTCAACATGCTCGAACGCGAGCGCCTGCTCTCGAAGAAGATCTCGAAGACGCAGGCCGTCACGAGCCAGCTCGGGCACCCCATGAAGGGTTCCGACGTGCACGTGGGGCCGAGCGACCACGTACCGTGGCTTGCCGATCGCAAGTGGTGCTACATCCGCATGGAAGGCACCACCTTCGGCAACGTGCCGCTCCAGTGCGAGGTGAAGCTCGAGGTGTGGGATTCGCCGAACTCCGCCGGCGTGGTGATCGACGCGGTGCGCTGCGCCAAGCTCGCGCTCGACCGCGGCGTGGGCGGCGCGGTGCTGGCGCCTTCGAGCTACTTCATGAAGTCGCCGCCGCAGCAGTTCACCGACGACGAGGCCCGCGAACTGGTGGAGGCGTTCATTCGCGGCGATGCCGAGGCCGCGGCGCCGCCCGAGCGCAAAGCCCATGCGCACGAACCGGCCCCGCGCCATGCGAAGAGGAGCAAGCTCGCATGATCGAAGCCGTCAAGTTCTGGAACGAACCCAACAACAAGTCGCACTGGGACCTCGAACTCGACCCCGACTGGTCGGCCTATGCGCAGATGGTCAAGCTGGCCTCGAGCGCGGTGCGCGCGGAGAACAGCACGCTCACGCAGGTGCTCGGCGGCATCTCGCCCATCGACGCGCACTTCATGGCGGGCTTGCGCGACCGCGGCGTGCTCGACGGGCTCGACGCGGTGGCGGTGCACGGCTTTCCGCTCGACTGGAACAACTGGCAGATCCACGAATGGCCGCGCCGCATCGCCGAGATCGAGGCGGTGACGCACCTGCCGGTGTGGGTGACCGAGGTCGGCGTCTCGACCTTCGGCGCCGAAGAGGTGCAGGAGTTCGGCTTGCGCCGCACGGCCGAGCTGCTGATCGGCCGCGTGCCGCGCATCTTCTGGTATTCGCTCTACGACCTGCCCCAGGCCTGGCCCGCGACCACGCGGCACCGCGAGGCCGAAGGGTCGAGCTACTACCGGCACTTTCACATGGGGCTGCTGCGTGAAGACGGCACGCCCAAGATCGCGTGCGAGCAATTCGCCAGCTACACGCCCGCGATGGGCATCTGCCAGTGGTTCCACTTCGAAGACCACCGCCTCGACGAGGCGGTGCGCTGGCTCGAACGGCTGGGCGTGCGCCATCTGCGCACGGGGCTCAGCTGGGCCGACAGCTTCCGCCCGAACGCCGAGCGATGGTTCGACCGCCAGATGCGTGCGCTGGAAGATTTCGACGTCACCCTCACCTTCTGCTTCACGCCCGAACACCGCGGCATTGCGCCGCACCACACCAGCCCGCCGCAGCAACCCGAGGAATTCGCCGAGTTCTGCGCGGGCATGGTGCGCCGCTATGCGTCGAACCGGGCGTGCACCGTCTTGCCTTTCGCGGCCGCCGGAACCACGGCGCCGTCGCGCATGCCCGCGAGCTGAGCCGGCGACAGTTCACCGGCCGAGAGCAGGCCATCGAAATACTCGATGGTCTTGCGCAGGCCCTCCTCGAGCTGCACGCTCGGCTGCCAGCCGAACATCTTCTTTGCGAGCCGGATGTCGGGCCGGCGCTGCATCGGGTCGTCCGAGGGCAGCGGCGCAAACGTCAGCTTCGACGACGAGCCCGTCAGCCGGATGACCTGCTGCGCAAGCTCGCGCACGGTGAACTCGACCGGGTTGCCGATGTTCACCGGCCCCGGGCCGCCGGCCGAAGCGTCCATGAAGCGGTTGAGCCCTTCCACCAGGTCGTCGACGAAGCAGAAGCTGCGCGTCTGCAGGCCCTCGCCGTAGATGGTGATCGGGTCACCGCGCAGCGCCTGCACGATGAAGTTCGACACCACGCGTCCGTCCCGCGGATGCATGCGCGGCCCGTAGGTATTGAAGATGCGCGCCACGCGAATGTCGACGCGGTGCTGGCGGTGGTAGTCGAAGAACAGCGTCTCGGCGCAGCGCTTGCCTTCGTCATAGCAGCTGCGAACGCCGATGGGGTTGACCTTGCCCCAATAGCTCTCCGGCTGCGGATGCACGTCGGGGTCGCCGTACACCTCGCTGGTCGACGCCTGGAGAATGCGCGCGCGCACGCGCTTCGCAAGGCCCAGCATGTTGATGGCGCCGTGAACGCTGGTCTTGGTGGTCTGCACCGGGTCGTGCTGGTAGTGCACGGGCGACGCCGGGCATGCGAGGTTGTAGATCTGGTCCACCTCCACGTACAGCGGAAAGGTCACGTCATGGCGCATCAGCTCGAAATGCGGATTGCCGAGCAGGTGCTCCACGTTGCGCCGTGTTCCGGTAAAGAAGTTGTCGGCGCACAGCACGTCGTGCCCCTGCGCCAACAGGCGCTCGCAGAGATGACTGCCCAGGAAGCCCGCGCCTCCGGTCACGAGGATGCGGCGCTGGGTGTTGTAGATACGCATGATCGAAGCTCCTGTTTTCGGTATTTGTTCAGCGCCCGATGGCCAGGTAGTCGAAGCCCTGCGAGCGGATCTCCGGGTCGTACAGATTGCGTCCGTCGAAGATCAGCGGTTGCTTCAGCGCGGTCTTCAACGCGCTGAAACTGGGGCTCTTGAACGCCTTCCAGTCCGTGAGGATGACCAGCGCATCGGCGTCTTCCACGGCCTGCATCGGGTTCTCGACGTAGCGCAAGCGGGCCACCAGCTCGGGCATGCCATCGAGGTCGCCCGCAAGAACCTTGCGCGCTTCGGCAATGGCGACCGGGTCGTGCGCGACCACCTCGGCACCGCGCACCAGCAGCGCCTTGATCACGAGGCGGCTCGGCGCTTCGCGCATGTCGTCGGTGTCGGGCTTGAAGGCCAGGCCCCAGATGCCGAAGCGGCGGCCGCGCAGGTCTTCGCCGAAGCGGCGGACGATCTTTTCGATCAGCACCAGCTTCTGCGCATCGTTCACGGCGCGCACGGCCTCCAGCACCTGCAGCCGCTGGCCATGCGTGGCGGCGGTGTGCACCAGCGCCTGCACGTCCTTGGGAAAGCAGCTGCCGCCGTAGCCCAGGCCGGCATAGAGAAAGCTGTAGCCGATGCGCGGATCGGAGCCGATGCCCCGGCGCACCTGCTCGATGTCGACACCGACCTTTTCCGCAAGGTTCGCGAGCTCGTTCATGAAGCTGATGCGCGTGGCGAGCATGGCATTGGCCGCGTACTTGGTGAACTCGGCCGCCTTCACGTCCATGTGGATCATGCGGTCGCGCTGCCGGTTGAACGGCGCATACAGGCGGGTCATCACGTCGCGCGCCTGCTGCCCGGCCTCGCCGGGTTCGGTGCCGACCACGATGCGGTCGGGCCGCATGAAGTCGTCGACGGCCGCGCCTTCCTTGAGGAACTCGGGGTTGGACACGATGGCGACCGGAAGCCCCTGCAGGCCGCTGCCGGCCGCGTGGTCGCCTTTGCTGCGCCGCTCCGAAAGCTCTTCCTCGATGGCCGCGCGCAGCTTGCCGGCGGTGCCCACGGGCACGGTCGATTTTTCGACCACCACCTTGAAGCCCTGCATGTGGCGGCCGATGCTGCGTCCGGCGGCGAGCACGTATTGCAGATCGGCGCTGCCGTCTTCACCGGGCGGCGTTCCGGCCGCGATGAAGATCAGGTCGCCGTGGTGCACGGCCCGTGCGACATCCGTCGTGAAGTGCAACCGGCCGGTGCGCACGTTGCGCTCGATGAGCTGCGGCAGCCCCTCCTCGTGGATCGGTACGCCCCCCGATTGCAGGATGTCGACCTTGCGTTCGTCGACGTCGAAGCAGACAACTTCGTTTCCGATCTCCGCCAGGCAACTGCCCGTGACGAGACCTACATAGCCGGTACCGAGGACTGAGATTTTCATGGGGGGAGCGAGTGGATGCCGATTTGCGTTGTTGATGTAAGCGTGTTGAAAAAACCTAGCAGAAATTTTTCCGGGAAGGAACAGGACAGCACCGTGGCGCGCCGTTGACTGCATTGATGAGCGCAAGTAGCGTGGCGCCACGGACTCGCGCCACAGCCGTCGGGCATGCCGGTTGCCGTGATGCTGTTGCCGCGGCCTTGCACGCGGCGGTCCGCCCCTGCCGACAATGAACGAATGACAACAACCTGGACACCCAACTTCAGCTGGATCACGCACGCGCTCGCGGTGGGCGGCAGTTTTCCGTCGGAGCGCGCCGAAGAGCTTGCGTCGGCGCACGGCATCCGGTCGGTGGTCGACCTGCGCAATGAAGCAAAGGACGACGAGGCATTGCTGCACCGGCACGGCATCACGCTGCTGCACTTGCCGACCGAGGACATGTGCGGCGTCGATGCCGCGCAGCTCGATGAAGGCGTGGCCTTTGCCGATGCCGCGCTCGACCGCGGCGAACGCGTGCTCATTCACTGCGAGCACGGCATCGGCCGCTCGGCGACGCTCGCCCTTTGCGTGATGGTGTTTCGCGGCGAGCGTCCGCTCGACGCACTCGAACAGATGAAAAGCCGCAGGGCGTTGGTGTCGCCCTCCCCCGCGCAGTTCGCCTGCTGGAGCGAATGGCTGGCGCGCCACCGCGAACTGCAGGGCACGCCGTGGGAGGTGCCCGACTTCGATGCGTTCCAGGCCATTGCCTACCGCCACCTGCGGACCGGCTGATGCTCGTCTACGGCGACGCCACGCGGCGGGAGCCTGCCGCACAAATGCTGGCGCGGCTGCGCAATCTGCTCTCGGCCGCGCAGGCCTCGCCGGCGGGCATCGGCAGGCACAGCCTGCTCGTGGACGCGCTGATCGAAGCGGGCGAACTGGTGCAGGGCCTTGCCGACGCGCGCTTCCACGCCGCCGGCCAGCGCGACGTGCGCTCGCCGGAGGTGGACGCCGCCATGGCGCTCGCAATGGCAGTGGCCAGGCTGTGCGCGAGGTCGTGGGAAACATCGTTCTCCCCCGAGCCGCCCGCGCTCGAAAGCGCCCGCCGGCAAGGCGCCCCGGAAGACGCGCTTGCCGCGTGCGAAGCCCTGCTGTCCCCGTTCGAGGAAGTCGACGTGAAGCAGCCCGAGGGATACGCCTTCTACGCGCTGTACCCCGACGGCCATTTCGTTGCTGCGAAGCGGCTGCAATGCAGGCCCTGGCGCGTGATCGGCCTGCGCAGCATCGGCACCAGCCTCTCCGCCATGGTGGCGGTGGCACTCGGCGATGCCGCGCCCCTGACGCTGAGGCCCGTCGGCCATCCTTTCGACCGCCGCCTCGCGCTGGGGAATGCCTCGCTGGCGATGCCGGCCGCGCACCACGCCATCGTCGATGAAGGGCCGGGCCTCTCGGGCTCGTCGATGGCGGGCGTGATCCGGCAGTTGCGCAATGAAGGCGTGCCGGCGGACCACATCCATCTGTTTCCCGGCCACGCGAACGGCCCCGGTGTCCGATCGGGCCCGGAGGTGCGAGCGCTGTGGGCACAGGCCGCGACGCACGTGGTCGGATTCGACGAGCTGATCTTGCGCGCGGAGAATCCCGCGCACCGGCTGCAGAGCTGGGTCGAAGCGCTGATCGGCCCGCTTCATGCGCCGCTCTCGGAGGTCACCGCCGGGGAATGGCGCCACGCGCACGATGGCACGCCTGACGAACTGCCCCCGGCCCATCCCTGGCAGGAGCGCCGCAAGTTTCTGGCAAGCGGCGGCGACGGGTGCTGGCTCGTGAAGTTCATCGGCCTCGGCCACGCCGCGCGGCAGCGCTTCGGCTGTGCCAAGGCGCTGGCGGAGGCCGGCTTCTCCCCTGCCGTTGCCGGCCTGTGCCACGGCTTCATGGTGGAGCGCTGGCACGGCGACATGGCGCCGCTCTCGCCTGCGCGCCTCGGCAATGCCGCGCTCCGCGCACGGCTGATCGAAGGCCTAGCGGACTACATCGCCTTTCGCGCGCGAAGCTTTCCCGCGCCCGGCGAAAGCGGCGCCCTCGCTGCAGGCCTTGTGCGAGATGGGCCGTCACAACAGCATCGAAGCCCTCGGCAGCGGCTTTGCGGACGCATGGAAGCGCCACCGCAGCGAGGCGGATCGGCTGCAGGGCCGGGTACGGCGCGTGAAAACGGACAACCGCATGCACGCATGGGAATGGCTGGCGAATGGCGAGCGCCTCTTGAAGACCGATGCCGTGGACCACCACGCAGGCCACGACCTGATCGGCTGCCAGGACCCGGCCTGGGACGTTGTCGGCGCCGAGGCGGAGCTCGGGCTGCACGCCGATGAATCGCATGCGCTGGTCGACGGTCTTTCGCGGCGCGGCTGCTTCATCGATGGGGAACTGCTGGGCTTCTATGCGCCGGCCTATCTCGCATTCCAGCTCGGCCACTTCCGGCTAGCGGCGCAGGACGCCCGTTCACCTACCGAGAGAAGGCGCCTCGAAGCGCACGGCGAACGCTACGCGCGCGCGCTCCGCCGCCATCTTGCGAACAGCTGACGTCCTCCTCTCCCCTTCGGGGCGCCGCCTCCCGGTAAGTTCTACCTCTCCGGCTGCAGCAAATTGTGCGGCGGAGTGGCCCGGATTCTTCAGAGCGCCGCGGCCGAGCCCGGCGCTTCGGCCTCGCGCACACGGAACGCCCAGAACGCCGTGGTGAGACGAGGCGAGGGCCGATGGCGAAAGCAACTGATGACCTTGAGGCCCAGCGGTGTCACCGCCTCCACGGTGGCGAGCGGCGTGTCGTCGACCGAATAGAAGCGAGCCCGGAGGTGGCCGGTCCGATCCAGCGACCGCAGCATCGCGATCTTTGCCGGCTCGTCGACAGTCGCGGGCAGAGCCTCGCGTGCCAGTTGCGCCAGATAGGCCATGTGCATGGTGGGCGCCTCGCTTTGATGTGAATGCAGCTTCGTCGGCAAGCCGCATGCCCGCGCGGCCGGGCTTTCGATCCGAGCCTCGATGGCGCTCCGGGACGGGTCTTGCGAACCGAAGTTTTCAAAGCAGCGGCTCGAACGCACCGCATGTAGTCTGCGCTCGCGGGCCACACGAGAAACGTTCCTACGCGAAGCGCCCGGGCGCGACTTGAATCTTCGATCGGGTGACAACAACACCGACTCGAACGCCTGATCTCTCCGTGGGTGCGAGTTTGGCGGCGGCCGTGGTGGCCGCCGCCTTTTTTGCAGGCTCATGGCCTGGCCGAAGATGACGACTCTTGATCTGCTGTTTGCGCGCGGCTCCAGAATGCGGCCGGTGCGGCGCTTGCTGGGCTTCTGCATCGTTGCGGTGGGCCTCGGCCTGCTGGCGTTCGAGGCCGCCGAGGCGATGGTGGCCGGCGATGCACGGGTGCGCGGCGCCCTGCTCGGCGGCAGCCTGGCCGCACTGGCCACGGCGCTGGGCACGCTGCCCGTGCTGCTGTCGCAGCAGTTTTCGCAGCGCAGCTACGACACCATGCTCGGCTTCGGCGCCGGCGTGATGCTCGCGGCCACATCGTTCTCGCTCGTGATTCCGGGGCTGGACGCGGCCAGGGCCCAAGGCGCCGGCGCATGGGCGGCGGGCGGCATCGTGGGCGGCGGCGTGCTGCTGGGGGCAGCCTTGCTGCTGGCCATCGACCGCCTGGTTCCCCACGAGCACTTCGTGAAGGGCCTCGAAGGGCCGAAGGCCAAGAAACTGAAACGGGTGTGGCTCTTCGTGCTGGCCATCGCACTGCACAACCTGCCCGAGGGCCTGGCCATCGGTGTGGCCTTTGCGGGCTCCGACCCGGTAGCGGCCACGGCGCTGGCCACCGGCATCTCGATTCAGGACGTGCCCGAAGGCATGGTCGTGGCGCTCGCGCTGCGAGGCGTCGGCTACGGGCGGCTCATGTCGGTCGGCCTGGGCGTGGCCTCGGGGCTGGTGGAACCGGCCATGGCGGTGCTGGGTGCCACGGTGGTCACGCTGACGGCCAGCCTGCTGCCCTGGGGCCTTGCACTGGCGGCCGGCGCGATGCTGTTCGTCATCAGCCACGAGATCATTCCCGAATCGCACCGGCAAGGGCACGAAGCCTATGCCACGGGCGGCCTGATGATCGGCTTCGTGGTGATGATGGTGCTCGACACGGCGCTGAGCTGAGATTCCGGTCTTTCGCAGAGAAGCAGAGAAGCAGAGAAGAAGGGGCGCATCGCATGACCGCATTGGACCTTTTGAACCTGGATGTGCTGCTTGCGCGCAGCGTGCTGCTGCGCGCCGACTACCTGCAGCTGCAGAGCCGGATCAGCGCCTCGCTTGCCCGACGCAACGGCGATGCGGGCAACGGTCCGGCAGATGGCGATTTCGAAGAGCTGATCATCGCGATGAGCCGTTCGCTCTCGGCGGACGCCCGCTATCTCTGCACGCTTTCGATCACCGTGCGCGGAATCATCGAGCGCGCAAAAGCCGCGGCCTGATCAGGCGCCGAGCGCGGGCTTGGCGATCATCAGCCAGAACAGCGCCAGAAAGAGAAAGAAGGCCGGCACGCCGAGCGCCACCCACCACCTGAAGAAAACCCAGTAACGCGGAGACAGCGGCGTGCCGTCGCGCGCCGCCTGCGCCGCCAGGTCGCGCAGCCGCATCTGTAACCACACGACCGGAAGCCAGCATGCGATGGCCAGCGCATAGCAGGCCAGCGAGGCCGCCAGCCACGGTGTGGACAGAGGCAGGCCCATGCGATGCACGAGCCAGAGCCCGGTGAGCGGCTGCAGCACCGCGGTGGTGGCGGTGAAGAGCCAGTCGGCGCGCACCACCATGCGCGAAACCACCGCCACCGCCCGCACGTCGCGCGACAAGGTGGTGGCCAGCAGGTAGAAGGCCGATCCGATGCCGGTACCGAACAGCAGGGTCGACGAGATCACGTGCACGTATTTCAGGACGAGGTATTCCATGGCGGCTCTCCGGGTGGCTTCGGTGCGGCACGCGCGTTGCGGCGCGTGGGCGGCTCCATGGTCCACAGCAGCGCGATGGCCGCGCACATCGGCAGATTCTTCGAGAGCGGACCGAAGGGATGCAGCCAGAACTCCGGCATCGCCCACGTGATGGCCGCGGTATAGAAGGCAATCAGCGCGAGTTGCAGCGGCCACAGCACGCGGCTGCGCCAGGCAGCGGGCAGCGCGAGCGTGCCGATGCCCAGCGCGAGGTCGAACACCGCCGCACCGTCGAGCAGCAGTTCGGCCCACCCGCCGCTGGCAGCCACGCGCGCCAGCAGCGCCAGGCTCTGGTCGCGCGGATAGAGCCCGATGGAAACGACGAAAGTCCACATCCACACCAGCGCGACGGCCCAGCGCAGCAGCGGCAGCATCCATTGCAGCCACGCGGCGCGGCGCAGCGCCTGGACCCGATGAGCGGGAACGAACGCGCGGTGCGAGCGCGGTGCATGTCCCAGCCAATGCGCGAAATCGTCCGCGGGCGCGGCGTTGCCCTGCAGCAGCATGCCCGCCGTCTCGGCGTCGAGAAAGCTGCTTTTCCACCGGCCCGCCAGCATCGCGCCGAACCGGAACAGAGTCACCGGCATCGGCAGCACCCATGCGGCGTGCGCATAGCCCAGCTGCCGGCGCAGGTCGGCCAGGTAGTCCCGCAGGTTCAGCGGTTCGGGGCCCACGAAAGCGAGGGTGCGGCGGCCCACGGGCCGCGCCTCGGCCAACGCCAGCACGCCCGCCACCACGTCATGCAAGTGAACGGGCTGCAGCCATTGGCGGCCTCCGCCCGGCAACAGCAGCATCGGCATGACAGCCAGCGCCGCGAACAGGCGCGCGCTCGCGCCCTCGTCGCCCCACACCAGCGAAGGCTGCACGACGGCCGATGCGACGCGGCACTGCCTCAGATGGCGGTCGGCCTCTCCCTTGCTGCTGAAGTAGCCGCCGGCCGCGTCGGGCGCCGCGCCCAGCGCCGAGACCTGGATCACCAGCGCGGCACCCGCCGTGGCGCAGGCCTCGAAAAGCTGCACCGGCCCGCGGTGATGCACGGCGTCGAACTCGCCCGCACGGCCCTCGCGCAGGATGCCGGCCGCATTGACGACCACATCGCCGGGGCGCAATTGCGCCAGCCAGAACGAGGCCGGCGGAACCTCTGCAAGATCGGCCGATATCCACTGCGCATGCGCTTGCGGCCAAGCCGCCTCGGCGCGCGCCTCGTCTGCATTGCGTGCGGTACACAGCAGGTCGGCGCCCCGATGCGCGAAGGCTTCGGCCATTGCGCGCCCGAGAAAGCCGGATGCGCCGACGATGACCACTCTCACAGTTCGCCTTTCGCCATGCGTCGGCCCATGCGGCCTCAGCGCTGCCGCTCGCGGTTCGCGACCGCGCAGCCCAGCGCCAGTCCGACGGCAAAGCTCGCGTACACCGCGGCCATGGCACTTTTCGACAGGTGATGCTCGAACCCCGGCGTCAAGCGCCGCGGCGTTGCCAGATAGTCGACCGCGCATGCCGTGGCCGCCGCGACACCGGCACTCCCGAGCGCCGCCGGCACCGATTGCACGGGGCGGCGGTTGGCGTGAAGCCACGCATAGAGAACCGCCCAGAAGGTCGCGGAGCCGTGGTGAATCGCATAGCCGAGCACCGTGTGCCGGAGCGACGGAGACTTCTTGAACAGGGCCTCGCGGTCCCACACCCAATGGCTGATGGCGTTGGTGGGCGCCGCGGAACTCCCCGCCTCGTAGCGGCCGAATATCGCCAGCGCGATGCTCGACGCCACGCTGGCGAATGCGCCTGCGATCAGCCCGGTCCTGAGCGCCGATGTCGTGGGGGTTCCGGTCGACGTGTCCGTGCTTCGAGATTTACTTGCTCTTTGCTGCATGCCTGGAGCTTGAGCGCTTCGAGACGCCGCGCGAGTGCGGCTCGGAGCACGACGGCGTAGGCGGGTGGCGATACAGCGCCGTCTCCATCGACCGACACGCCAACCGGCCCGCGCATTGCTACACGGGGCGGCCGCCGTTCGGCGGTTTCGCGACAGGGGTGCGCGCCGCTGTCCGACACTCTGCCCCCGCGCGCCGGTGCACCGTTGGCGGACTGCATTGAAGGATGATCGAGATGAAGGTTCAACAAGCCCGAAGCGACGAACGTGACAACAGGCGTGTCTTTCGATGGGGCATTGGCGCGGCCATCGTCGTGTTCCTGCTGGCGCTGGCCTACAACCTCCTGACGCAGACGCGGGAGGAAGGCCCGGTCAAGCCGGACACGCCGACCCAGAGTGCGCCTCAGCCGGCTCCGGCGAATCCGCCGTCAAAGTAGGTGCAGGCGCGGCCGAGGGCCGGTGCCGGCACCGTCACAAAGATCCGTTCCAGCTCAGAAGGCCCTTCTGAGTGGCCTCGCACACGGCCTGCGTGCGCGACTTGACGGCCAGCTTGAAGTAGATGCTCTTGAGGTGGGCCCTGATCGTGTGCGTCGATCGCTGGCTCTCATCGGCGATCTGCCGGTCGGTCTTGCCCTCTGCGATCAGCCGCAGCACGTTCAGTTCGCGAGGGGAAAGCAGCCCTTTCGGATCGAGGTGTTCGGAGCGCGGCGCCTTGCCGGCGGACAGTTTTGGCTCGGCGTGCGCGGCCATACCGCCCACGATCCGCCGCGCGACCTGCGAAGCCGCCAGGGAGTCGCCGAGCTCGATCGAACGCATCAGGAAAGCCAGGTCCGTTTGGTTCGCCTCGGCGAAGAGATGGCGCGCGGCGCCGGCCGCCATGGCGGAGTTCATCTGAAGACCATCACGTTGCAAGCTCCGCAGGACATTGACGACCGAACCCAATGTACGCAGAAGCGCGGCTTGCGGCATCCGCTTTCGAACCACGGATGTGTGCCACGTCACATGCGGGAGCGAAAAACACCCGCTTCGGCCACAGGGGCCCGAGCGGGGCTTCAGTCGTTCGGGGAACAGGGATTCAGCGAAGACGCGGCAGGCCCGAAAGCGCCTGGGTCGGCCATCAGCGACTGGAAATCGGTTGCGGCGAACTCCGCGGGTACATGCAAGCCGTGCTCATCGCGCCGCACCAGCCCGCGGTCTTCCATGTTGCGCATCGTCTTGTTCACCACCTCGCGCGAAAGACCCGAATACGACGCGATCACCGCCTGGGTGATGCGCTTGTCGTAACCCCCCGTGGACGACGGCGCCAATTGCGCCAGCTGATGAAGCACGCGGCCCACGAGATCTTCGGACGAAAACGACGAAACCCTGCGCAACTGCCCGCGCATCGCACTCATGCGCTCCATGGCAATCGCGAGCAGCTTCAAGGTAATTTCGGGATGCGATGCGCAAAGCCTCCGCATCTCGGACACCGGAATGAGATACACCGACGAGGGAAGCGCCGCGATCAGCGTGTGGGCGACCCGGTAGCGGTCTTCGCCGAACGAAGGACCGAGAAAGAAATCGTCCTGGCGGATGAAGTCGGTGGTGACATCGCCGCCGCTGCTGCTGCCATGCGCCACGACGCGCAGCAGCCCGCTCGCGACACAGTAGATGCTGTCGGTCCACTCGTCGGCGGCCAGCACGCTTTCGTTGCGCCGGTAGGAACGAAGTTCGGTGGCCTGGACCAATGCCGCGCGCTCTGCCTGGGGCAGGCTGGCGACCAGCGTGTGCAGATACATGCATGCATGGTGCATGACGGCGCCACCGGGCGGAACCCATAAACAGGGGATGCGGGAGGAGATGCCGGAGGGGATGCATCCCGGGCATGGCTCCACGACAAGGCAAGCGCAGCGGAACGGCCCCGGCGTTGCGAAAGCCTAGCGTTCGGCTTTCACCTTGGCTGCGCGCCGAAGGCATTCGATCAGTTGCTGCGTGCTGGGCGTTCGCCTGCGTCCGCGCATGGTGATCAGGCCGACCGGCGGCAGATCGATGGGCACCTTGAGCGGGAGCACCTTCAGCATTCCCTGGTGTTGGAAGTGCCGTGCCACGGAGCGCGCCATGAACGCCACGGCATCGCGTTGCTGCAGGAAGCTGATCTGCGCCAGGAAAGAGGCCGATTCGATGATGTCGGCGGGCGGATGAACCCCGTCGCGAAAGAACATCTGGTCCAGCTTGACGCGCAGCGATGCCCAGGGCGGCGGCATCACGCAGCGCTCCTTCGCGAGGTCGGCCCAGTTCAGCCGGCGCTTCGCCGCCAGCGGATGCCCGGGCCGCGCCACCGCCGCCATGGGTTCGGCAAGCAGCGCCTCGGTTTCGAGGTCGGGTGCCGCATAGCCGGGCTCCAGCCGGCCCACGAACAGGTCCAGCTCGCCCAGGCGCAGCTTGGGCAGCAGCCGCGTGAGGTCGCCCTCCTCGACCAGCACGGTGGTCTGCGAGGAATGCGTCTTGAGCATTTCGACGGCGCGGGCCATCAGTACCGGCATGGCGACCACCATGGCACCCACGCTGGTGCGGCCCGCGGCACCGCTGGCCACGGCGGCAATCTCGTCGCGCGTGCGGTCGTAATCGGCGAGCACCGAGCGCGCGAAACGCACCACGCTCTCGCCATAGGGCGTGGGCTCGGTCCCGCGCGTGGAGCGCTCGAACAGCGCAAGGCCGAACATGCGTTCGATTTCCACCAGCGATTTGGAGACCGCCGGCTGCGTGACCGACAGAAACTCGGCCGCGCGGCCGAGGTGCCGAAATTGATCGAGCGCCACCAGCATCTGCAGGTGGCGCAATTTGAGGTTGGAACGCAAAACGCGGTCGATCTGGCTCATCGTGGGTGCCAGCGGGCTTTCGCCTACATAACCTCCAGGCTATGAAGCGAGTCCGCTATTTCATTGGATTGCAATGATTGTCTACTGAAGAATGCGCTCTGCTTTCATCGAACTACAAACCGTCGGAGACAGACATGACCTTCAATCGCTCCCCACGGCGACGTCAATGGATGCTGGGCGGCCTCGGCGCCGCCGCACTGGCCACCGCACCTGCCCGCGCATTCGCGGCCGACTATCCGGACCGCCCGATCACCTTCATCTGCCCCTGGCCGGCCGGCGGTACGGCCGACCGTTCGATGCGTGCCATCTGCCAGATTGCCGCGCGGGAACTCGGGCAGCCCATTGCGCTGGAAAACCGTGCGGGCGCGTCCGGAATGATCGGCACCAAGGCCCTGGCTTCCGCCCGGCCCGACGGCTACACCATCGGGCAGATCCCGATCTCGGTCACGCGCTTCGCCCAGATCGGCACCGTGCAGATCGATCCGCTCAAGGACCTGAGCTACCTGGCCCGCACCTCGGGCCAGACCTTCGGCATCGCGGTGCCCGCGAGCTCGCCGTTCAAGTCGCTGCGGGACATGGTGGCGCAAGCCAAGGCCAAGCCGGGCGTCATCACCTATGCGCACGCGGGCGTCGGCGGCGCCACCCACGTGGGCATGGAGCAGTTCGCGCAGGCGGCGGGCGTGAAGTTCAATGCCATCGCCTACAAGGGCGGTTCCGCCGCGCTGCAGGACGTGCTGGGCGAACAGGTCGACATGCTGGCCGACAGCAGCTCCTGGGCGCCGCACGTGGAAAGCGGCAAGCTGCGCCTGCTCGCCACCTGGGGCGAGGCGCGCACGCCACGCTTCAAGGACACGCCCACGCTGAAAGAACTGGGCTACGACGTGGTGGTGGAAGCGCCCAACGGCATCGGCGCGCCGCGCGGGCTGCCGGCGGCGGTGGAAAAGAAGCTGCGCGACGCGTTCCGCGTTGCCGTCAACAGCGAAGAATTCAGGAAGGTCGCCGAGAGCATCGATGCGCCGGTCATGTACCAGGACGGCCCCGACTACCAGAAGTACGTCGAAGCCGTGTACCGGCAGGAGACGGAGCTGATCCGCAAACTCAACCTCAAGGAACTGATGGCGAAGGGCTGAGCGGCCACGCCCCCGGCCCTCCTCTACAGCCTTCCACGCACCCTCTTCATGACCGACAGCCCCCTGCTTCGCCTGCATCCGCACGACAACGTGCTGGTTGCCAAGACCCCGATCGCGCTGGGTGAAACCATTGCCGAATTCGGCGTGCGCGCCCGCGCGCAGATTCCCGCGGGGCACAAGATCGCGTCGCGCGCGATTGCGGCCGGCGAGCAGGTGAAGAAGTACGACACCGTGATCGGCGTCGCCTCGCGCGCCCTGGAGGCGGGCGACTACGTGCACAGCCACAACCTCACGCTGGTGGACTCCTACCGCGACCCGGCCTTCTGCCAGGACGTGCGGCCGGTGGCCTATGTGCCCGAGGCGGAGCGCGCCACGTTCATGGGCTTCGTGCGCGCCGACGGCCGCGTCGGCACGCGCAACTTCATCGGCATCCTGTCGTCGGTCAATTGCTCGGCCACCGTGATCAAGCGCATTGCGGCGCACTTCACGCCCGAGCGCCTGGCGGCCTTTCCGAACGTCGACGGCGTGGCCGCCTTTGCACAGACCAGCGGCTGCGGCATGTCCTCGCCGAGCGAGCATTTCGACGTGCTGCGCCGCACGCTCGCGGGCTACGCGCGCCACCCCAACCTGGCCGGCGTGCTGATCGTGGGCCTGGGCTGCGAGCGCAACCAGGTCGATGCGCTGGTCGATTCGCAGGGGCTCCAGCAGGGCCGGCTCATGCGCACGATGGTGATGCAGGAGGTGGGCGGCACCCGCCAGACGATCGAAGCCGGCATTCGCGCCATCGAGGACATGCTGCCCGAAGCCGATGCCGCGCGGCGCACCCGCGTCGGCGCCAACCATCTGAAGATCGGGCTGGAGTGCGGCGGGTCGGACGGCTTCTCGGGCATCACGGCCAACCCCGCGCTCGGTGCGGCAATGGACGTGCTGGTGCGCCACGGCGGCACGGCCATCCTCTCCGAAACGCCCGAGATCCATGGCGTGGAGTTCATGCTCACGCGGCGCGCCGCCACGCCCGAGGTCGGCCAGAAGCTGCTCGACCGGCTGGCATGGTGGGAGCGCTATGCCGCGGGCCAGAATGCGCAGTTCAACGGTGTGGTCGGGCACGGCAACCAGGCCGGCGGGCTGGCCAATATCTTCGAGAAATCGCTCGGCTCGGCCATGAAGGGCGGGACCACGCCGCTGCAGGCGGTGTACGAATATGCGGAGACCATCGACAAGACCGGCTTCGTCTTCATGGATTCGCCGGGCTACGACCCCGTGGCCGTCACCGGCCAGATTGCCAGCGGCGCGCAGTTGATCTGCTTCACCACCGGACGCGGCTCGATGTTCGGCAGCAAGCCGGCACCGACGATCAAGCTGGCCAGCAACACGCCGATGTTCAAGCGCCTGGAAGAAGACATGGACATCAACTGCGGCGTGGTGATCGACGGCGAACTCTCCGTGCCCGAGATGGGGCAGCAGATCTTCGAGCAGATCCTTCGCCATGCCTCGGGCGAGCGCACGCGCAGCGAGGCGCTGGGCCTGGGCGACCACGAGTTCGTGCCGTGGCACCTCGGCATCGTGAGCTGAGAAGGTGCGAATAGACCCGGATCTGCAGCGCAACACCGACCACTGAAAAGAAAAGACCCCATGCCCGCCCACAACCCCTTCAAGACCGCATTGGCCGCGCGCCGGCCGCAAATCGGCCTCTGGCTCTCGATGGCCGATCCCTACATGGCGGAGGTGAGCGCCACCGCCGGTTTCGACTGGCTGCTGATCGACGGCGAACACGCGCCCAACGACCTGCGCTCGACCCTGGCCGCGCTGCAGGCCGTTGCGCCCCATGCCGCCCAGCCGGTGGTGCGCGCGGTGCAGGGCGACACGGCGCTCATCAAGCAGTTGCTCGACATCGGCGCAAAGAACCTGCTGGTCCCAATGGTCGACACCGCCGAACAGGCCCGCGCGCTGGTGTCGGCCACGCGCTACCCGCCGCTGGGCATCCGCGGCGTCGGCAGCGCCGTGGGGCGTGCGTCGCAGTGGAGCGCTCGCACCGATTACCTGGATGTCGCCGACGAAGAAATCTGCCTGCTGGTGCAAGCGGAAACCGTGACGGCGCTTTCCAACCTGGCGGAGATATGCGGCGTGGACGGTATCGACGGCGTCTTCATCGGACCGGCCGACCTGGCCGCTTCGATGGGCCATCGGGGTCGACCAGGACATCCTGAGGTTCAGGCTGCCATCGAAGCCGCCATGCGGACCATCGTGGGATCCGGCAAGGCGGCAGGCACGTTGACCTCGGACCCGAAGCTGGCGCGCCGCTACCTTGAGCTGGGTTGCACCTTCGTTGCGGTGGGTGTCGACCTGCTGCTGTATGCCGGCGCCGCACGAAAGCTGGCCGCCGACTTCACCGGCGCGCCACCAGCCGCCGAGCCGGCGTCCCGCGCGGCCTACTGAAGCCCCACGCGTCCTCCAGCGCGGCGGCGGCGCATCGGATCAGCCTTCCTGATTCCAATAGCCGCCGTTCATCAGGCTTTCCCGCACCATCGCGCGGGCGCGGTGCAACCGGCTTTTCACGGCCTCCACGCTCACGCCCAGGCTTGCCGCGACTTCGGGGGCGGTCAACTCCTCGACATCGCGCAAGACCAGCGCAATGCGGTAGGCCTCCGGGAGCGCGGCAATGGCCTTCGTCAGGTCGAGCCGCAGGTCGGTGGGAATTTGCGGCGCTGCGGCTTCTGCAGCGGAAGGCTCTGAAAAAGCGCCTCCCGCGGAGCTGCGCCTGAATATCCGGTAGCACTCGCGCTCGACGATGCGGAACAGCCAGGTGGCAAAGGCGGCCACTGTGCCCAGCGTGCCGATCTTTCGATGCAGCTGCCAGAGCGCCACTTGAACCGCATCTTCGGCGTCTTCGCTGCTGGCGCATGTCCGGCGCGCGAATCGCTTGAGATCGGGCTGGCAGACGGAAAGCAATTGGGACAGCGCGCGCTCGTCTCCCGCGCAGGCGGCCTCGATGAGCGGCGCGGACGCACGGATCATTTCGCCGGGCCCGGCGCTTTTCGGCCGAGCATCGCGCAGGCCGGGCAGAAGCCGACGATGGCGGTGGACGCAAGCATTCCGGCCATGGCAAACCCCAGGAGGCGAAGCGTTCCGGCCGGCAAAAAGTAGAACGCGCCCGCGGCGGCGAAGGTTCCCAGGCACAGGCGAACGATGCGCTCCCACGCGGGGAGATTGCGTTTGAGATGGAACACGTTGAACACTCCGGTTGATGTTGACCCTTGCATAGAGGGCACTTCATGGCCAGAAGGATTCAGGAACTCTAAAAGAAATTCCGCCGCGGGCCGCAAAGGCCCCGCGGCTGTTCTACGACGCCGCGGCGTCAGTCCGCGGTGGCGCCCGACTTCTTCACCAGTTCGGCCCAGCGCGGAATCTCGCGGGCCATGTGGTCGCGCAGTTCCTCGGGCGTGCTGGCGGCGATGTCCATGGCGAGTTGGCCCGAGAGCTTGGCCTGCACGTCCGGCTGCTTGAGCGCCTTCACGATCTCGGCGTTCAGGCGCTGGATGATGGGCTTGGGCGTGCCCTTGGGCGCGTACACGGCCTGCCAGGACGACATCTCGAAACCTGCCACGCCCGATTCGATCATGGTCGGCAGCTCGGGCACGAGCGCGATGCGCTTGCCCGTGGTCACGGCCAGCAGCTTGAGCTTGCCGCTCTTGACGAGCGGCAGCGCGGCGGTCACCTGGTCGAACATGAAGGGCACCAGGCCCGATGCGACGTCGGTCATCGCGGGCGGCGTGCCCTTGTACGGCACGTGCGTGAGCTTCACGCCGATCATGTCGGCGAACATCTCGCCCGCCAGGTGCGTCGAGGTGCCCGCGCCGGAAGAGGCGAAGGTGCGCTTGGATTCGTCTTTCTTGAGCAGCGCGATCAGCTCGGCCACCGAGTTCACGCCGAGCTGGCTGTTGACGATCAGCACGTTGGGCAGCCGGCCGACCAGCGACACGGGCTCGAAGTCCTTCATCGGGTCATAGGGCAGCTTCTTGTAGAGGCTGGCATTGATGGCGTGCGTGCTGATGGTGCCGCCGAACAGCGTGTAGCCGTCGGGCGCGGCCTTGGCCACATAGGCGGCGCCGATGCCGCCGGCCTGCCCCGGCCTGTTGTCGACCACCACCGACTGGTGCAGGCTCTCCTGCAGCTTGTTGGCGAGGATGCGCCCCACGATGTCGGTCGAGCCGCCGGCCGTGAAGGGCACGACGTAGGTGATGGTCTTGGCGGCGGGCCATTCGGCCTGTGCAAGCGCCAGAGCGGGAGCCAGTGCGAAGGCGGATGCAGCGAACAGCAGCCGTGCGGCACGGTGGATGAAGGGCATGGTCTTGTCTCTCTTTGTCGTTGTCGGGGAAAAAAGCAGGCCGTCAGCGGCCGCGGGCCTGCCGCCAGGCAGCGAATTCGGTGCGGCTCTGCTCCTCGGTCGGCGGGTAGAGGCCGAGGATCGAGCGGCCTTCGAGCACCTTCTCTTGCACGAAGTCTTCGAAGACGGTCATCTCGGTGGCCTCGGCCGCAACTTCGTCGGCAATGTCCGCCGGAATCACGATGACGCCTTCGGCATCGCCCACCACCACGTCGCCGGGCCACACCGCCACGTCGCCGCAACCGATGGGCACGTTGATGTCGATGGCCTGGTGCAGCGTGAGGTTGGTCGGCGCGCTCGGGCGCTGATGGTAGGCGGGAAAGCCCAGCTTCGCAATGTCGGGGCTGTCGCGAAAACCGCCGTCGGTGACCACGCCGGCCACGCCGCGCTTCATGAGCCGGCTCACCAGGATGCCGCCAGCCGATGCGGCGCGCGCGTCCTTGCGGCTGTCCATCAGCAGCACCGCGCCCACCGGGCATTGCTCCACGGCCTGGCGCTGCGGATGGTTGCGGTCGTTGAACACGGTGATCGGGTTCAGGTCCTCGCGCGCGGGCATGTAGCGCAGCGTGAAGGCCTCGCCGACCATGTTGGGCAGCGATGGATTGAGCGGATGCACGTTCTGGATGAACTGGTTGCGCAGCCCGCGCTTGAACAAGGCCGTGCACAGGGTGGCGGTGCTGACCTGCATCAGCTTCTCGCGGGTTTGGGAATTCACGTCGGGGTCTCCGTTTGCTTGATCGTTGGTTCGGTAGGGGGAAAGAGGTCTTCAGAAAATGTCGGGCTCGGGCACCGGCTTGCCGAACGTGGTTTCGAGAAAGTCGAAGTCGCAGCCTTCGTTGGCCTGCAGGATGTGGCGGCCGAACATCCATCCATAGCCGCGCTCGTAGCGCGGCGGCGGCGGCGTCCAGGCGGCCTTGCGGCGGGCCAGCTCTTCATCGCTCACTTCCAGGTGGATGCGCCGTGCGGGCACGTCGACGGAAATGCGGTCTCCCGTCCTGACCAATGCGAGCGGCCCGCCGATGGCCGCCTCGGGCGAACAGTGCAGCAGGCAGCCGCCGTAGCTGGTGCCGCTCATGCGCGCATCCGACAGGCGCAGCATGTCTTTCACGCCCTGCTTCAGCAGCTTGGTCGGAATCGGCAGCATGCCCCATTCGGGCATGCCGGCACCGCGCGGTCCGGCGTTGCGCAGCACCAGGATGTCGTCGCCGGTCACGTCCAGCTCGGGATCGTCCACCGCCTTCTTGAGTGCCGGATAGTCGTCGAACACCAGCGCACGGCCGGTGTGCCGCAGCAGATGCGGCGCGCAGGCGCTCGGCTTGATCACCACGCCGTCGGGGGCGATGTTGCCGCGCAGCACGGCGAGCGCGCCTTCGGCATAGATGGGGTTCTCGAGCGGCCGGATGACGTCGTCGTTGAAGACTTCGGCACCCGCGATGTTCTGGCCGATGGTGCGGCCATTGACCGTGCGCGCCTCGGTCTTCAGGTGGCCGCGGATGCGCTCCAGCATCGCGGGCAGGCCGCCGGCGTAGAAGAAGTCTTCCATCAGGTAGGTGTCGCCGCTCGGCCGGATGTTGGCGATGACCGGCACCTCGCGGCTCGCGGCATCGAAGTCGCCCAGCGTGACCGGATGGCCGGCCCGGCGCGACATGGCGATCAGATGGATGATGGCGTTGGTGCTGCACCCCATCGCCATGGCACAGACGATGCCGTTCTCGAAGTTGGCGCGCGTGAGCATCTTGGCCGGCGTGAGGTCGTCCCACACCATCTCGACGATGCGGCGACCGCATTCGGCGCTCATGCGCACATGGTTGGCATCGGCGGCCGGAATGCTCGAGGCGCCCGGAAGAGAAAAGCCCACCGCCTCGGCAATGCCCATCATGGTGGCCGCGGTGCCCATGGTCATGCAGGTGCCATGGCTGCGTGCGATGCCGGCCTCCATCTCTTGCCAGGCCTGGTCGCTCAGCTGGCCGGAGCGGCGCTGGTCCCAGTACTTGAAGGCGTCCGAGCCCGAGCCCAGCACCTGCCCTCTCCAGTTGCCGCGCAGCATCGGGCCGGCCGGCAGGTAGATGAACGGAAGGCCCATGCTGAGCGCGCCCATGGTGAGACCCGGCGTGGTCTTGTCGCAGCCGCCCATCAGCACCGCGCCGTCGACCGGATGGCTGCGCAGCAGCTCTTCCGTCTCCATCGCGAGGAAGTTGCGGTAGAGCATGGTGGTCGGCTTGACCATGCTCTCGGACAGCGAGATGGCCGGCAGCTCGAGCGGAAAGCCTCCCGCCTGGAAGATGCCGCGCTTGACGTCGTCGACGCGCTGCTTGAAGTGCGAATGGCACTGGTTGGCGTCGCTCCACGTGTTCACGATGGCGATGATCGGCTTGCCCACCCAGTCGGTGGGCGCGTAGCCCATCTGCATGACCCGCGAGCGGTGGCCGAAGGAGCGGAAGTCGTCGGGCGCGAACCAGCGTGCGCTGCGCAGGGTGTCGTAGGAACGTTGCATCGGAGGGACTGCGGTCTTCGTGAAATCAACTACATTAAAACACTAATATATCAATTCAGCAAAGCGAGAATTCCTGCGAATGACCGCCCTCCTCCCCCAGATCCGACTCGACCGCACACGCCTCGCAGCCCCCCAGGTCCTCGAGAAACTGCGCGACGCCATCCTTTCGCTCGAACTCGTGCCCGGCACGGTGCTGGTGCGGCAGGAGCTGGCCGACAGGTTCGGCGTGAGCCAGACGCCGGTGCGCGAGGCCTTGCTGCGCCTGGCGGAAGAAGGCCTGGTGGATGTGTTCCCGCAGCACGCGACGCTGGTCAGCCGCATCGACATCGACGCGGCCAGGCAGGCGCACTTTCTGCGCCGCTCGATCGAACTCGAAATCGTGCACCAATTGGCCGAACAGGCGACGCCCGATCTCGTGGCGCAGCTGAAAACACAGATCGCGCTGCAGGCGACCTTGGCAGCCGAGCGGCAGTACAGCGACTTCGTCGGTGCCGACCGCAAGTTTCACCACCTGATGTACGAAGCCGCGGGCGTGCCGAGCCTGTGGGACATGGTGAGCCGCGTCTCGGGCCACGTCGACCGGCTGCGGCGCCTGCACCTGCCCACCGCCGGCAAGACCGAGGCGATCCTTCGCGACCACCGCGCCATCGTGCGTGCCATTGCACAAGGCGACGGCGACGGCGCGCAGAAGGCCTTGCGCGAGCACCTCTCGGGCACGTTGAGTTCGCTGCCGGAAATTTGCGCGCGCTACCCGGACTTCATCGCGCCGTGACGCCTGCTTGGCATCGGCAAACCTGAGGCAAGCGCAGACGCCGCGTGCGCGCATCCTCCGAGATCGACGAACCTCAACTTTCCCGAATACGCTGCGCGGTTTTCCGCTGCGAAGAGATCAGTTCGCGCACTTCCGAGGCCGGCAGCGGTCGGGCGAACAAGTAGCCCTGCGCCTCGTCGAAGCCCTCGAGGTTGACCACTTCCAGCTGTTCCGCTGTCTCGATGCCCTCCACGGTGGTGGTGATTCCGAGGCTCTTGCCGATGCCCGCGACAGCCCTCACGATGGCCAGCGATTCCTTTCCTTGAGGGAGATCGGAGATGAAGCTGCGGTCCACCTTGATCTTGTCGAAAGGAAAGCTCCGCAGGTAACCCAGCGACGAGTATCCCGTTCCAAAATCGTCCATCGCGATCTTCACGCCGAGCTGGCGAATTTGCTCCAGGGTCTGCAGGTTCCTGTCGTCTTCGTCGAGGAGCACCGATTCCGTGATCTCGAGCTGCAGGCGCGACGCGGGAAGTCCCGCTGTGTCCATGGCCTGCCTGACGGTCTCCACCAGATGGGGGCTCTTGAATTGCACGGGCGACAGGTTCACGGCCACGCTGATGTCGTCCGGCCAGCTCGCGGCTTGCCGGCAGGCTTCCTGGAGAACCCACGCGCCGATCTGCACGATGAGGCCGGTCTCCTCTGCAATCGGAATGAAGTCGGCGGGAGAGACCAGGCCCTTGTCCGGATGCCTCCAGCGCAGCAGTGCTTCACACGTGGTGACCTGCTTCGACCGGAGACTGACCAGCGTCTGGTAGTGCACCTCGAATTCGCCTCGGGCCAGCGCCTCGCGAAGAGACAGCTTCAAGGCCAGGCGGGCCTGAAGCTGCGCGTCCATGCCCTCGACATACCGGAAGTACGTTCCCCTTCCGGCGGCCTTTGCCCGATACAGAGCCACGTCCGATGCCTTGGTGATCTGATAGGCGCTGGTGCCATCGTCCGGCGCGACCGAGATACCGACGCTGGCACCGATGACCACGCTGGGCCCGTCCATGTCGAAAGGCTGGGAGAGCACGGCTATCAAGCGGCGCGCCATCTCCCCGGCGTCGTCCGGCCGACGCAGCCCGGGCAAGCCCACGGCGAACTCGTCGCCTCCGAGCCGCGCAACAAAATCGGTATCCCTGACGCAATGGCGCAAGCGCTCCGCGGCCTGGCGCAGCAGGCTGTCGCCGGCATGATGGCCATAGCTGTCGTTGACGGCCTTGAAGTCGTCGAGGTCCACCGTCAGCAAAGCCAATGCGAAGTTCGCCGTCGCGTGGCGCAGGTGCTCTTCCATGGCCTCGACAAAAGCCACGCGGTTGGGAAGGCCGGTCAACACATCGTGCCGGGACATGTGGAACACCTGCTTCTGTGCATGGAAGCGTTCCTGCTCGGCCGCCCGACGCGCCGAGGTGTCGCGGAAGAAGATGGAGAGGCCGACCGGCGTGGGCGAGGCATGGACTTCGAGCCACACGCCCAAGGTGGGCAGGTATTCCTCGAAGGACACAGGCTTGCCGCTCGTCAATGCTCGCCGGCAATGGTCCGCGAAAGGTCCATTCAACTCCGTGGGGAACAGGTCCAGCAGCCCATAGCCGATCGCCTCGTGGTCCAGTTTCAGGAATTTTCGTGCGTTCTGGTTCACGTAGGTGATTCGCCATGAGCGATCGATGGCCACGACGCAGTCCATCGTGGCCTCCAGGGCTGCCGACAGTTGTCGCGCCGCATCTTCGGCTTCGCGGCGTGCCGCTTCTGCATCATCGTGCGCGGCCTTCGCTTCCGTGATGTCGCGCCAGATGGTCACCGTCCGGGCCGGTGTGCCGCCTGCATTGAACACGGGTGCCGCAATCACGTCCAAGTACCGGTGATTGCCCCGAGCGTCAATCGCTCCGGCCTCCAATCTCGCCGTGCCCCCTTGCCGAACACTTTCGAGTGCGGCCTCCAGCTTGGGCATATCGTGCTCTGAAAAAATCTTCTTCCATGTCTGGCTCTCGATGCCGTCCGTCGAGCTCAGCCCCAGGAACTCCCGCCCGGCCCTGTTCATGAGCAGCGGCCTGCCCTCCATGTCCAGCAGGCGAATGCAATCCGGGCTGCTGTCGAAGATGCTTCTGACCGAAGCTTCGCTCTCCTGCAGCGCCAGTTCGGCGACGCGCCTGTCCGTGATGTCGAGGATGGAACCGGCATAGCCGAGCAACTCGCCGCTGGCGGAGAGCCGGGGCGCGCCGGTGTCGATGACCCAGGCCCAGCTCCCGTCCGAGCGCCGCAATCTGTATTCGAGCGTGACGAAGGCGCTGTTGGCCAGGTCCTTGGCGAACTTGTCCAGTACGGAGGCGAGATCGTCCGGATGAACAGCGCGGCTCCATCCGTCTCCAAGCGCATCGGTTTCGCTTTGACCTGTCAGCTCGAGCCATCGCTTGCTGTGATATGTCGCGCGGCCGTTCTGGTCGGTGAGCCACATCATCACGGGGACACTGTCGGCGATCCCCCGGAACAGTTCCTCGCTCTCGCGCAAGGCGTCCATCGCGAGTTTCTGTTGATGAACATCCTCGAGCAGGCCGTACCACTGCACCACGTGGCCGGCCTCGTCGCGACGAGGGGCCGCGCGATTTCTGAACCAGCGGTATTTGCCGTCGGAAGGACTCGATATCCTGCATTCGACATCCAGCGGTTGGCCTTGCCGGACGGACACTGTCCACTTGGCACGAATTTCTTCCAGATCGTCGGGGTGAACAGAGTTCTCCCAGCCTGAGCCCAGCGCTTTCTGAGGCGGCATGCCCGAGACCTGCCGCCAGCCCGGACCGATCTCCGTCACCGCACCGCGCGCATCGGCGGTCCAGGGAGTCTGTGGATGCAGTTCCACGAACGCGCGGTGGTGCTCTTCAGCGGCCTGCAGAATGGCTTCCGCATTGCGCAGGCCGGTGACATCGGAGATGACGACCACGAGCAGCTTGCCAGTCGCGAGACCCGGCACAACGATGCGCTGCTTCCTTGTGAGCAAACTTCTTACCGTGCCGTTTTCGAGCGTGATGTGTTCTTCGAAAGTACGCTCCTGACCGTTGTTCAGCACCTCAAGGTCTGCTTGCCTGAGCCGGTCAGCCTGTTCTCTCGTCAGAAAGTCGTGGTCTGTCTTTCCTCTCAACTCATCCAGAGAAGCGTTGAGCAGGGCGCAAGCCGCAGCGTTGGCGTGCACGAACCGCGACGCCTCGTCCTTGACGATGACGGCCTGCTCGACCAGGTCGAGAACGAGGGAGAACGGCAGAAGGCCCCGCGAGGGATCGCAGTGCATCGGAGAGGGGCTCATGTTTGGGTTCAGCCTGGGATTTTTTGTTGGCGCGCCCTTTTCGCGGTGTAGGTCGAGAGCCCGAAACGCCATGAACGGGGCCGCGATCCGATCGGGTGGATGAGGTTGCCTTCGCAGAACGGAGCGGGACGGTTCCGCCGCATGTCTGAAGGAAACAACTGCCGGGGCGTGGTGGGTGTGGAAAGCGTGTCGGACAGCGTCCCGTGTTGAATCCGAATGGATTAAACGGGCGCGAAAATATCCGGCATGAGCGCCAATACCCTCTCTGCCAGGCCCGCGGCAGCCCCCTGCGCGCACCAGGTGCAGTTCTATGACGACGAAAAGATTCTGATCGCGTCGGCATCGGACTTTCTGGCCGAGACTTTGGCTGAAGGCGGCTGCGCGCTGATTCTTGCCACCGCGGCGCATCGCCGCAGCTTCTGGACGCGCCTCAGCGGGCTTTGCCCGAGCGAAAAAATCCTTTTCGTGGATGCAGCCGAAGCGCTTGGGCAAGTCGTGGTGAACGGCAAGCCCGATGAGCGCCTGTTCAACAAGGTCGTCACAGGCTTGCTCGATGCCATGGCGAGCCATGGAAAGCTGCGCATCTACGGGGAACTGGTCGCTCTGCTTTGCGCGGACGGCAAGCACGAAGATGCCATCGAACTCGAGAGGTACTGGAACCGGCTGGCGGCGCGGCGCGATTTCGAGCTTTTTTGCGGCTACCCGCTGTCCGTATTCCCGGGCACCGAGCATGCCTCCGCCTTCCGCCACGTCTGCCAGGCGCATTCCACGGTGATACCGATCCGGGGCACCGCGGCCATGTCCCCCGCGGAGATGGCAATGCTCCAGCAGAAGGTGCTGTCGCTGGACGACGAGATTGTTCGCCGCCGCCAGGCGGAAGAATCCACGCGTGCACGCGAGCGTGAGCTGGCGGAGTTCGTCGAAAACGCCGCGGAGGGCCTGCATCAGCTGGCTGCCGACGGCACGATCCTGTGGGCCAACCGGGCCGAGCTGGATCTGTTGGGCTACAGCGCCGACGAGTACCTGGGCCAGCACATCTCCCGGTTCTATCTCGACCCGCCGGTGATCGAAGACATGCTCGCACGGCTCGGCGCCGGCGAGACCCTGCGCAACTATCCTGCCCGTCTTGTCTGCAAGAACGGCGCCATCAAGCATGTTCTCATCCAGTCGAACGGCCGATTCGAAAACGGCGTGTTGCGCTACACGCGCTGCTTTTCGCGCGACGTGACCGAGCGCGTCGCGCGAGAACAAGCGGAGCGCGAACGAAACGACCTGCTGCGCCAGGCACCCGTGGCCGCTGCCTTGCTGATGGGCGCCGAACACCGGTTCGAACTGGCCAACGATGCCTACAAGTCCATGGTCGGCAAATCCGATCTCGAAGGAAGGACCTACGCCGAAGCATTGCCCGAACTTTGCAGGCGCGAGGACACGCTTCGCGTTCTGGATGAAGCCTTCGGCTCCGGGCTGCCGTACGTGGCCGAGGAGCATCCGGCGCTCATCGACCGCACGGGCAGCGGGCAGTTCGATGAACGGTATTTCAAACTCAGCGTGCAACCGCTGAAGCGGGTCGACCGCGTCTACGGCCTGATGGTGATTGCGGTGGACGTGACCGACCTGGTCCTCGCCCGGCGCGGCCAGGAGCGGGCCAGTGCCGAGCGCGAAGCGCTGCTGCAGGAGCTCGAGCGTGCCAGCCGCACGAAGGACGAATTTCTCGCGGTGCTGGGGCATGAGCTTCGCAACCCGCTGGCTCCAATCGTCACGGCGCTCGAGTTGATGAAGCGGCGCGGCGACCTCAAGACCTCCCGCGAGCAAGACACGATTCAGCGCCAGGTTCAGCACCTGATCCGGCTCGTCGACGACCTGATGGACGTGTCCCGCGTGACCCGGGGCAAGTTGACGCTGCGGCAGGAGACCGTGCAGCTGGCATCGGTGCTGGCGAAGGCGGTCGAGATGGTGAGCGTGCTGATGGAGCAGCGCCAGCACACCTTGAATGTCGTCTATCCAGACGAGCCGCTGCTCTGGCATGGCGATCCGGCCCGCCTGGCGCAAGTGATCAGCAACCTGCTGACGAATGCTGCGCGCTACACGCCTGTGGGCGGCCTCGTTCAACTGAAGGCAAGGCAGCAAGAAGACGGCGTGGTCATCTCCGTGACCGACAACGGACGAGGCATCGATGCGCATGCGCTGCCGCAGGTCTTCGATCTGTTCTATCAAGGGGCGCAAACCATCGAGCGTGCCGCCGGCGGCCTCGGTGTCGGCTTGGCGCTCGTCAAGAGCCTGGTTGCGGCGCACCACGGGACCGTGGAAGCCCGCAGCGCCGGACCGGGGCAAGGCAGCGAGTTCACGGTTCGCCTGCCCCTGCCCTCCCACGAACGGCTGAATCCCGTGGCGCCCAAGGCTCCCGCGCTCTCGCAAGTGGCGAGCCATCGGCGGCGGGTCTTGATCGTCGACGACAACCAGGATGCCGCGGATCTGCTCGGCGCCCTGTTCCGGGAACACGGGCACGACGCGAGAGTGGCGTACGACCCGGCCACGGCCCTGATGCTGGTCCCGTCCTTCAAGCCGGAAGTCGCCTTTCTGGACATCGGCCTGCCCGTGATGGACGGCTACGAATTGGCCGGTCTGCTGCGAAAGGAACTGGGTGAAGCGGCGCCTCTCAAGATTTTTTCGCTGACGGGTTTCGGCCAGCCGGCCGATCGGGAAAAAAGCATGCACGCCGGCATGGACGGCCACTTCGTCAAACCCGTGGAAGCAGACCAGGTGCTGCAAGCCGCGCTGTCGGTCGATACGGCCGATGCTGCCGATGCTGCCGATGCAGCCGACAGGGCCGAACAAGTTCAGGCTTGAGATTCGAGCCGATGGCTGCGGGGGCAGAATGCCCGCCTCTCACTCGTTCTTTCCGCCGCGATGCAGCCGCCCAGCAAAGCCACCCACATCCAGCTCGACCTCACGTCCGATCTTCAGAAATGGCGCGCTTTCCTCGCCATTGCCGAGCTGGGCAGCCTGACGCGGGCCGCGCTGTTTCTCGACAGCAGCCAGTCGCTGCTGAGCCGCCATCTCAATGCGCTCGAACGCGAGTGCAACGCACGCCTGTTCAACCGCACCGGCCGCGGCGTGCAGCTGTCGGAGGTGGGCCAGCGCCTCTTTCCGCATGTGAAGGCACTGCTGTCGGATGCCGAGCAGCTCGAGCTTGAAATCCGCGGCGAGGCGCGCGAGCCGGCCGGCCGCGTCACCATCGGCTCGCTGCCCTCCATCACCAACCCGATCGTCGGCAAGCTGTTCAGCCGCCTGCAAGCGCGCCATCCCGGCATCCAGCTCAGAATCCTCGAAGGATCGAGCGGACAGGTCGAAGAGTGGCTGGCCGACGCTCGCGTGGACATCGCGATTCTGTACCGCTACGGCACCACGCTGCCCGAGCAGGAACAGGCGCTCGCAACAGTCGACAGCTATCTGATCGGCACCGCGGGCGACCGTCTCACCGCCCAGCCGGAGCTGCCCTTCAAGGCGCTCGACGGCCTGCCGTTCATTCTTCCGGGCGCGCCCAACGGCCTGCGCAGCGCGCTCGATGCGCTTGCACGCCAGCATCACATCGCCCTTGCGCCGGTGCTCGAAGCCGACTCGCTGCCGCTGATGCGTTCGGTCGTCGCGCAGGAGCGGCTCTATACCGTGCTGCCGCTGCACGCCGTCTGGGCCGAGGTGAAAGAGGGGCGCCTGCAGGCGTCCAGGATCGTCTCGCCCGGCCTGCAACGCATCGTCTCCATGGCCACGGCGCGCAGCAAGGGGCCGGGCAAGGCGGTCTCGGCCGTGGCTGCGCAGATCGTGCAGGCGGTGGAGGAAAGCACGCGCCTGGGACTGTGGCGCCCGGGCGCCCCCGCTGCATAGCAGCCTTTCGCGGCCATGCATGGGTCGGGCGGACATGGCGGCCTATGCTTCGCGCAAGCCGTGCCCCGAGGAGACAACACGCCGTGCCGTTCAACTTTTCCGTATTGCGCCAGCGCCGAGCCGCACTGATGGCACTGGCTTGCGCACTCCCGCTCGGCGCCTGCGCGCCTTTCGCTTCGGGGCGTGCCGCGGCGCGCCGGCGCGTCCTGCTGACCGATGGCGATGTACGCATCGACGTGATCGTCGACGGCGAAGGGCCCACGGTCGTGCTGCTGCCCTCTTCCCAGCGCGACTCCGAAGACTTCGACGACCTGGCGGCACGCCTGGCCGCAGCCGGCTTCAAGGTGCTGCGGCCGCAGCCGCGCGGCATGGGTGCATCGAGCGGACCGATGAGCCACCTGAGCCTGCACGCGCTCGCCGCCGACGTCGCGGCCACGGTCCGGCAGCTGGGCGGCGGCCGTGCCGTGCTGGTTGGCCACGCCTACGGCCACTTCGTGGCGCGCGTCACGGACCTCGACCATCCCGGCCTCGTGCGCGGCGTGGTCGTCGCGGGCGGCGCCGCGCGCACCTTCCCGCCCGGCATGGCGCAGGCGCTCGCCGTCGCCAGCGACCCGGCGCAGCCCCGCGATGCGCGGCTGGGGGGACTGCGCACAGCCTTCTTCGCGCCCGGCAACGATCCCACCCCCTGGCTCGAAGGCTGGCATCCGGAACTGCGCGAGACCTATCGGCGCGCCGGCAGCATTCCGCCCAAGGAAGCCTGGTGGCCCGTGAGCCACTCGCCCATTCTCGACCTGCAAGGCGCCGAAGACCCCTGGCGCCCGCCCGCCACGCGCAACGAACTCAAGGATGTGCTGGGCGACAAGGTGACGGTGCAGGTCGTGCCGCGCGCCAGCCATGCGCTCATTCCCGAACAGCCGGAGACTGTGGCGCGCGCCATCGCCGGCTGGATTTCCACCCTTCCCCGCTGACATTCCCAAGCCCCATGCCACGCATCTCCCTGCCCCCGCCGGAAACCATGAATGCCGCCCAGCGCGCGGTCCACGACAAGATCGTGTCGGGCCCGCGCGGCAAGGTGCAGGGACCGCTGCGCGCCGCACTGCACAACCCCGAACTGGCCGACAAGTGGCAGGCGCTCGGTGCGCTGTTGCGCTACGGCACCACCTTGCCGCCGCGCCTGTCGGAGCTTGCCATTCTGGTGACCGGCCGCGCCTGCTGCTCGCCCTTCGAGTGGTACGCGCACCGCCTCGAAGCCGAAAAGGCGGGCATCGAGCAGCCGGTCATCGAAGCCATCCTGGCCGAAGCGGACCCGCCCGGCCTTTGCGCGGACGACGCAGCGGTGTACCGCTACGCAGTCGAGCTCAACCGCCCACAACTCGGTCTCCGATGCAACCTACGCCGCCGCGCTCGCGCGCTTCGGCGAACGGACCGTCGTGGAACTGACGGCGCTGATCGGCTACTACACGATGGTGGCGATGACGCTCAACGCCCACGAGATACCGCTGCCCGAAGGCGTGGCACCCGCCTTTGCACTGCCGCAGCAGTCGGAGCTCCGATGAGCACCGCAGCCGCAGCGGCGGGTTGGGACTGCCACGCCCACTTGTTCGGCCCCTACGAACGCTTTGCGCTCGCGCCCGATCGCAGCTACACGCCGCCGGAGGCACTCGAGGCGCACTACCTGGACCTGCTTGCCAGGCTCGGCCTCGCGCACGGCGTGCTGGTGCACCCGAGCGCCTACGGCGACGACCCCGCACTGCTGCTGCACACGCTCGCACGGCAGCCCGCATTGCGCGGGGTGGTCGTGGTGCGGCCGGGCGGCGCGCTGGCGCTGCGCGGCCTGCGCGAGCGGGGGGTGCGAGGCGCCCGCTTCAGCCATCGCAGCGGTGCCGACGCCAATTTCGCGGGCAGTGCATCGTTCGACGATTTGCGCGAACTTGCGCCCGCGCTCGCCGAAGCGGGCCTGCATGCCGAGCTGTGGACGGACTGCGATGCGCTGGGCAGCATCGCCGATGCGCTGATGGCGCTGCCGGTGCCGGTCGTGATCGACCACATGGGAGGCTTCGGTGTGGATGCGGGCATCGATGCGCCGGGTTTTCGCACGCTGCTCAAGCTGCTGGCGTCCGGCAAGGTGTGGGTCAAGCTCTGCGCCTACCGCAACCTGCTGAACACGCCCGACTGGCAGGCGGGTCGTCCGTTCCAGCAAAAGATGGTCGAAGTCAATCCCGGCCGCCTGCTGTGGGGAAGCGACTGGCCGCACCTGCGTGTGGCGCCGGCGCCCGACGCCGTGCGGCTGCTCGCAATGTTCAAGGACTGGGCAGGCAGCGAAGCCGTGGTGCGGCAAGTGCTCGAGACCAATCCCGAACACCTCTACCGATGAGGCGCGGGGGCCCTCAGCCGTCGACCGGTTCGGAGAACTGGAACGAGGGCCGTTCGCGCAAGACCTCGAACCAGCCGGCGAGCCGGGGCGCGAGCTCACGCCACCCGAGCATTCCGAAGCGATAGTCGAAGTACCCGAGCGCGCAGCCGAGCGCCACGTGGCCGATGGAGAACGGCGCATTGCCCAGTGCCTCGGCCTCGCCGTCGAGCTGCTTGAGCGACGCGCGCATCTTGAGGTCGAAAGCGTCGATCAGCACCTGAAGCGGCTGCTCGCGCTCTCGCTCGTTGCGCCAGAGAATGAGTGCGTCGAGCATTCCATCGCCCAGTGCATGCCAGCGCAGCGCCCGCCAGCGGGCGCCGCCGCTCGCCGGAAAAAGCCCGCCGTTGCCGAGATCGTTCAGGTACTCGCAGATCACGGCGGAATCGAACAGCGTGCGCCCGTCGGCGAGCACCAGCGTCGGTATTTTCGAAAGCGGGTTGTCGGCCATGAGGGCCGGGTTCGGCTTCAGCATGGCGGCCACCGAGCGCACGAACTCCAGGCGCGGCAGCAGGCCCAGCTCGTGCGCGCAAACCACCACCTTGCGCACATAGGGCGACTTGGGCGACCAATGCAGCTTCATCGTCGGCTCGTCCATCAGATGGCTCCCGCGCTGCGCAGCGCCTCGATGGCGGCGGCGTCGTAGCCGAGTTCGGCGAGGATGTCTTCGCTGTGCTGGCCCAAGAGCGGCGGTGCGCTCCGGGCCTGCAAGCCGGCCTCGGCAAATCGCATCGGGCTGGCCACCTGCGGCACGTCGACGCCATGCGGATGCGGCACGTGGCGCAGCATTCCGCGCGCCTTGACCTGCGGATCTTCGAACACCTCGGCCAACGAGTTGATGGCGCCGCATGGCACGCCGGCCTTGTCGAGCGCGGCCACAAGCGCCGCGCGGGTCCATCCGGCGAACGCATTGCGCAGCAGGGCCGACAGCTCGCCGAGGTTGCGCACGCGCTGCGCGTTGGTGGCAAAGCGTTGGTCGGCCGCCCATTCGGCGCGGCCGAACACGCCGCACAGCCGGGCGAACTGGCTGTCGTTGCCGACCACCAGAATCACATCGCCGTCGGCACAGGCATACACGTCTTGCGGCTGGATGTTGGGATGGGCATTGCCGCTGCGTTGCGGCACCTTGCCCGAGACCAGATAGTTCATGGCCTGATTGGACAACGCGGCCACCTGCACGTCGAGCATGGCGATGTCGATGCTGTCGCCCGTGCCGGTCTCGTTGCGGCGCGCCAGTGCCGCGAGCACGGCCACTGCGGTATACATGCCCGTCATCAGGTCGACGATGGGAACGCCGACCTTCTGCGGGCCGCCGCCGGGCCGGCCGTCCTTCTCGCCGGTCACGCTCATCAGCCCGCCCATGGCCTGGATCAGGAAATCGTAGGCGGGCTGGTCGCGGCGCGGCCCGGTCTGGCCGAACCCCGTCACCGAGCAATAGACGAGGCGTGGATTGACCTTGCGCAGCGAGGCCTCGTCCAGGCCGTAGCGCGCCAACGTGCCGGCCTTGTAGTTCTCCAGCACGATGTCCGCCCGCGCGGCGAGTGCCTTCACGATCTTCTGCCCTTCGGGCTTCTCGAGGCTCACGGTGATCGAGCGCTTGCCGCGGTTCACGGCAAGGTAATACCCCGCCTCTCGCGTGTCCCTGCCCTGGGCATCCTTCAGGAAGGGCGGCCCCCACGAGCGCGTGTCGTCGCCGGCGCCGGGCCGCTCGACCTTGATGACCTCGGCGCCAAGATCGGCGAGTATCTGGCCGGCCCATGGCGCAGCGAGGATTCGGCTGAGATCGAGCACCCGCACATGCGACAGCGGGCCGTTGGCAATGGTCATTCAATGGTCTCCTTGGATGGAGATCGATTCTGGGCAGCCCTCCCGCCCCGGGCTACCGGCCGGGCGGCAACCCTGTGATGTGCCGGGCGGCATAGCTGCGTGCAGCGCCTTCGGCCTGCCGCATAGCAGCTATGCGCCGCAGGTTGCTGCCGTGCGGCTTCCCGCTGCCTAGAGTTCGCTCATAACCGGAGACAACTGCATGAACAGATTCTTGAGATGCGCGGCCGCAGTGGCATTGGCATCGAGCGCCGTCGCAGGCTGGGCGCAGGCCTGGCCGTCCAAGCCCATCCGCATGATCGTGCCCTTTCCCGCGGGCGGGCCGGTCGACCAGACGGCGCGCGCGCTGGGCACCAGGGTCGGCGCCGCACTGAAGCAGCCGCTGCTCATCGACAACAAGGGCGGCGCCGCAGGCGTGCTCGGCGCCGATGCGGTGGCCAAGGCGCCCGCGGACGGCTACACCCTGCTCTTCTCGTCGGCCGGCGCGCTGTCGATCGTGCCGAACATCGCGCCCTCGATGCCCTACAACCCGCAAAAGGATCTGCAGGCCGTGACACTGGCCGTCAAGGTACCGACGGTGCTGGTCGTCTCGGCCGACTCGAAATTCAAGACGCTGGCCGACCTGCTCGATGCGGCGCGCGCGAATCCCGACAAGCTCAACTACGCCTCGGCCGGCAGCGGGACCACCACGCACCTGGAGGTCGAGCTGCTCAAGCGCGAGGCCAAGGTCCAGATGAACCACATTCCATACCGCGGCGCCGCTCCGGCGCTCACCGACCTGATGGGCGGACAGGTCGACCTGATGATGGCCGACGTGCCCGTGGTTCTGCCCTTCATCAAGGCCGGCAAGATGCGCGCATTGGCAGTGACCGGCATCCGCCGCATTCCGGTGCTCAAGGAAGTGCAGACCACGGCCGAACTCGGCCTGCCCAAGGTCGAGGTCTACAACTGGTACGGCATGCTGACTCCCGCGCGCACCCCGCCCGAGATCGTCGATCGCCTCTACCGCGAGGTGAACACCGCATTGCGCACGCCGGAGCTCAAGGAGAGCTTCGCGCAACAGGGCATCGAAGTGGTGGGCAGCCGGCCCGAAGAGTTCGGCCCCTACATCTTTGCGGAAACCGCACGCTGGGGCGCCCTGGCCCGCGCCGTGGGCGCCAAGCTGGACTGAGCGCCCCCTTCGCTTCCTGCGCTCAGCGCGCGGCGGCAGGCTGCGCGCGCTTGGCCAGCTCGAGCTTGGCGATGGCGTTGCGGTGCACCTCGTCGGGCCCGTCGACGATGCGCACCGTGCGCTGGTGCGCATAGGCTTCGGCGAGCCAGAAGTCCTGGCTGACGCCGGCGGCACCGTGCGCCTGGATCGCCCAGTCGACCACCTTGCACGACATGTTGGGTGCGACCACCTTGATCATCGCGATCTCGGCACGCGCTTCCTTGTTGCCCACGGTGTCCATCTTGTAGGCCGCATTGAGCGTCAGCAGGCGGGCCTGGTCGATCAGGCAGCGCGACTCGGCGATGCGCTCGTGCCAGATCGACTGCTCCGCCAGCGGGCGGCCGAAGGCGACTCGGCTGCGCAACCGGTCGCACATCAACTCGAGCGCGCGCTCGGCGGCGCCGATGGAGCGCATGCAATGGTGAATGCGCCCCGGGCCGAGCCGCCCTTGCGCAATCTCGAAACCGCGCCCTTCACCCAGCAGGATGTTCGCCGCGGGAACGCGCACGTCTTCCAGCAGCACTTCCATGTGGCCGTGCGGTGCGTCGTCGTAGCCGAACACCGAGAGATGGCGCAGCACCGTGATGCCCTTGGAGTCGCGCGGCACCAGCACCATCGACTGCTGCGCGTGGCGCGGCGCGTCGGGGTCGGTCTTGCCCATCACGATGAAGATCTTGCAGCGCGGGCTGCCCGCGCCGGAAGAGAACCACTTGCGGCCGTTGATCACGTACTCGTCGCCTTCGCGGCGGATGGTGCACTGGATGTTGGTGGCATCCGACGAGGCCACGGCCGGCTCGGTCATGAGAAAGCCCGAGCGGATTTCGCCGGCGAGCAGCGGCGCCAGCCACTCGTCCTTGTGCGCCTCGGTGCCGTAGCGCTCGATGGTTTCCATGTTGCCCGTATCGGGCGCCGAGCAGTTGAACACCTCGCCGGACCAGGAGACGCGGCCCATCACCTCGCACAGCGGCGCATAGTCGAGATTGGAGATGGCGGGGACGTCGCGGTGCGCATGCGGCAGGAACATGTTCCAGAGACCGGCCGCGCGCGCAATCGGCTTCAGTTCCTCGATCAGCGGCGACACCTGCCAGGCGTTGCCCTGGCGCCGGAAGGCATCCATCTCGTGGTGGTAGCGCGCCTCGTTGGGATAGATGTGCTGGTCGAAGAACTGCTGAAGTCGATCGAGCAGCGCGCGGGTCTTGGCGGAGGGTTCGGCAAACATGAGGTTCCTTGTGTGGGTTTGGAGAATTCAAACACCACCGATGCTTGCGAGCCGTCCCGAAAGTGACGCGAGAGCGGCACGCGGGCGTGCGCAGCACGCGTCGCAGCTCAGCGTCCGGTGAACACCGGCTTCCTCTTTTCGGCGAAGGCGCGCTGGGCTTCTTTCGCGTCGTCGGTCTTCGCGATCTGCGCCGTCATGTCCTGCTCGTAACGATAGCCGTCGCGCAGGCTCATGTCCTCGATCACGTTGAGCGTGTGCTTGCCCATGCGGGTGGACACCGGGCTCTTGGATGCAATGGCCGTGGCGATATCGAGTGCGGCGGGCATCAGTTCATCGGGGGCCACGCAAGCTTCGACGATTCCAAGCCGGTAGAGTTCGGCGCCGGTGACGCGCATGCCCGTGAGCATCATGCGGCGCAGGCGCGAGTGGCTGAAAAGCCGCATTGCATGGCGGCCTCCGCCGAGCAGGCCCACGTCGACTTCGGGCAGCCCGAGCGTGGCCTTTTCGGAAGCGATCAGGATGTCGCTCGACGCGGCCATGGCAAGGCCCGAACCGAGCGCGGCGCCGTTGATGGCGCAGATCACGGGCTTGGCGCATTCGCGAATGGCATGAAAGCACTCGCGCGTGCGGCGCGAATGCGCCGGGAGATCGCCCGGTCCCTTGATGACCGAGGCGCGCCCCTTCAGGTCGGCGCCGGCGCAGAACACCTTGCCTGCGCCCGTCAATACGACGACACGCACGTCGTCCAATTCCGAGATGCGATCGAGCGCGAGCGTGAGCTCGTCATTGAGCACGCGCGTGAGTGCGTTCACCGGCGGGCTGTTGAGCGTGAGCGTTGCGACGTGGTCGTGCAGTTGGTAGTCGAGCTGGGTCAGGTCGTTCATCGTTGCTTGTCTCCGGGGCCTGCCTCGTGCATCGTGCCGAGGGGCCGTCCGGCCAGTCTATCGACGGATGCACGCGGGGAGGCTCCGCGGCGTGCAGACCTGATATGGCCTTCGATGCATACCGGCGCCCGTACGAGCGGGGCGCTCGCCTGGCCCGGCTACCGATCGTCCGGTGCAAGCTGCGGAATCGACGGCAGGAGGCTACTTGCCGGTCGCGACATGCCGCTTGTCCAGCGAGCTGGATGCGTTCATGCCGGCGTCTTCATCGACGCCGATGCCCAGGCGGTCCACCAATTCGCCACCCAGCCAGGCCGTGACCATCGCGAGGCCGGCGCCCGCGAAGGACCAGATCATCTGGGCCAAGCCCGGGGCATAGTCCTCCCTGTCGCGCAATAGAAAGCTCAGGACGAACAGGAGCAGGACGACGACGTTGCCGGCGCCGTGCATCGCGCCGATGCGCTTCGCCCGGGTCCCTGCCGGAATGCCCAGCCAATCGATGGTGCCGAAAGGCGCGGCAAGCAGGCCGCCCACGAGCCCTGCCGCGATCATCCAGTAAGAGACGGCGGCCATGACCTGGCTGCTGCTGATCAGGTAAATGATGTCGAACACCACCGCCGTGGCGAGCAGTCCCAGCGGAAACACCACCAGCATCTGGTGCACCGGGTGGCCGAGAAAACGGGCTCTTGCGTGCATGGGATCACCTCCGTTGACTGAGACCGCCATCTGAGCCACAACGGCGGCACCCCCGCGCGGGCCGCCGCCGCCAGTCAGGGTCGGCACTGTCCTACCCTCGCACGGCAGCGCGCACTACGCCGTCAAGCGAGCAGATAGCTCGCCACCCACACCTCCAAAGGGAAATTTCAACTTCCTTTTATCGGCGATGGATGACGCCTCGCGCGCCCCGATGCATCAGGCTTCGCGGCATGGACAAGTTCTTTGCATCTTTCGCCAATGCCACGGCGCACGCGGCCGGCAGTCCACTCGCCTTTCTGATCTGCATCGCGCTGGTCATCGCGTGGGCGGTTTCGGGCCCGTTCTTCCATTTTTCGGAAAACTGGCAGCTGACCATCAACACGGGCACCACCATCATCACGTTCCTGATGGTGTTCCTGATCCAGAACACGCAAAACCGCGACGGGGCGGCGCTTCAGACCAAGCTCGACGAGTTGATCCGTTCGTCGAGCGCCGGTGACGAGTTCATCGGCATCGAGAAGTTGACGGACAAGGAACTGGCCGAACTGCACGAGAAATGCGAACGGGCAGCCAAAGTGAGCCACGCGGCGCTCGACAAGACGCGCAACGAACGCGTGCGGCGCGCGCACAAGGGCGTAGTCAACGAAGCAACCAGAGCGGAAAGCAAAACATGAAGAAATCGATTTGGAAACTGTACGGCTATGGGTGGGTCACCCTCGGCTTCTTCCTCGTTTCGTTGGTCGGGCATTGGGTCTTTGGCTGGTTCGCCTATGTCGACGAGCAAAAGAACTTCGGCGTTCCGCCGGAGATGTCGGGCTACTTGATCCAGATGTCGAGGGACACCCTGGAGAACTGGCAGTCGGAGTTCCTGCAACTGCTGTGGCAGATCGGGGGCCTGGCTTTCCTTCTCTATGTCGGCTCGCCGCAATCCAAGGAGGGAGACGACCGGATGGAGGCCAAGATCGATGCGATCCTGGCGGCGGTGGACCCGAAGAATGCCGATGTCCTGATCGACGAAATCGACCAGGAATACGCGGGACGGCACACCGATCGGCGCTGGACAAAGCTGGCAGAGAAAGACGCGTCGTAAGTCGCCCGCGTGCAAAAAGGAAAGCCGGGAAGCCTTCATTCATGCTCGAGCAGACAACGACAACGCTCGACTTCGGCACCCGCGGCCGGGGCCTTGTCGAGATCACCGGCGCCGTTGGCCAGTGGGTGGAGCGCTCCGGCCTTCAGACCGGCCTGTTGACGCTCTTCGTCCGGCATACGTCGGCCAGTCTGCTGGTGCAGGAGAACGCGGATCCGGATGTCCAGGCGGACCTCGACCGCTTCTTCGCGCGGCTGGTACCCGACGGCGACTCTCTTTTTAGGCACCGCGACGAAGGACCGGATGACATGCCCGCGCATGTCCGTGCGGCGCTGACCGCGGTTCAGCTGTCGATTCCGGTCACGCAGGGCCGCATGGCGCTAGGCACCTGGCAGGGCATCTATCTCTGGGAGCACCGGCTGAAGCCGCATTCAAGGCAAGTGGTCCTGCACTTGATCGGCTCCTAGCGTCGCTTCAGTGGCTCGCGGCCCTCAGCGCCTCGCTGCGCTGGGCGAAGCGGGCCGCCCATTCTTCGGCCGGCATGAAGCTCGGGTCCGATCGGACCACCCGTTCGGTCTGGGCCCAGATCGCTTCGTCCGTCTCGTCGAGCTCGAGCGGATCGCCGTGTGGCTGGCTGACATACCACGGCGTATCGAGGTAGACCTCGACCGTGTTGTCTTCAGGGTCCATGCAGTAGATGGAGAGCGCGTTGCCGTGGTTCAGGCCCCGCATCTTCGTCGCGCCGAGCGACAGTGCGCGGCGGCGTGCCTCGCGCAGATGATCGATGGTCTCGACCTTGAACGAGAGCTGCATCACGGTGCTGGGCGTATCGGCGCCGCGGCCGCCCGCCAGGACCAGCTGATGATGCTGGTCGTCGCGACCACTCAGGAACACGAGCTCGTACCGGAAGGTGCCGCCGACGCCTCGGTCGGTCTCCTGCATGTCGAACACGCCGGTGTAAAAGCGCTTCATCACCACGAGGTCGCGGCAGAAGATGCCGCAGTGGGACAGGTTGGGAATGTAGGGTGCGTTCACGGCGGCTTTCAGGGTTCGGGGGTTCAGGGAATCAGGACGAGCTTGCCGAGCGAACCGCCGCGGTCGAGCAGTTCATGCGCCTGCCGGGCATCGGCGAGGGGCATGCGGGTGGCGCGCGGGGCGCGCACCTTTCCCGCCGCCATCAGCGCGATCGCCTCCTCCATCAGCCCGCGGCGCTGCGCCACGTCGTTGTCGACGGTGTGGATGGAGAAGGTGCGGATCGCCAGGCTCTTGCCCAGCAGCTTGCGCAGTTCGTCGAACACATCGCTCGATGGCGGGCCGGCGAGGATGTTGTAGGAGACCGCCATGCCGAAGGGCGCGAGCGACCGCAGGCAGGCGATGAAGAGCGGCCCGCCGACGTGGTCGAACGCCAGGTCCGCACCGCGTCCATCGGTCAGCGCCATCACGCGTTCGGGCAGCGCCGCGGCGTCGCTGCCGATCACCTCGCTCACGCCGTTCTCGCGTGCGAAGGCGCGCTTCTCTTCCGAAGAAGCCGTGCCGATCACGCGCAGGCCGCGCGCGCGGGCGACCTGCGCCAGCGCGGTTGCAACGCCCCCGGCGGCTCCGGGTACGAGGACGGTCTGCGCCGGCAGATGGCCGTTGCTCGCGAGCAAGGCGATGGCAAGCTGGAAGTTGCCCAGGCTCACGGCGTCCTCGAAGCCGATGGACGCCGGCAGCACGAAAGGCGCCGCTTCGCTCACGCAGATGTATTCGGCGTAGCAGCCGCCGCGCTGCGGCAGCTCGCGCGCGCTCACGAGCACGCGCTCGCCCACCGGCAGCCGCGCGACACCGGGACCGACCGCATCGACCGTTCCCGCCATTTCGTTGCCGGGAATGGCAGGCAGCGGCGGCATCCATTTGTAGGTGCCGTTGCGGATGAGCACGTCGGGTCCGCCGGCGCCGATGGCCGCCGCCTTGACGCGGACCTGGCCCGGCCCGGGCTCGGGCAGCGGCAGATCGACCAGCCCAAGGACTTCGGGCCCGCCCGTCTCCGACAGTTGCACGGCGCGCATGGTGTGCATCGCCATGCTCAGCGCTGCCCGTCGTTCATCGAGACCTTGTCCTTGGTCAGGCCGCCGAGGCGCGAGTGGATGCGCCCGCCGTCCGCCATCGCCAGCGCGAACAGGATCTCGTCGGGCCGCGGCGCGTCCTGGATGCCGACTTCGACGGTGTTGAAGTGGCTGCGCACGTAGGCGGCATGGATGTAGTGCAGCGGCACCATCAGCCGGTAGCCGGTTGCGGCCACCGCCTTGGCCGCAGGCACGATGGCCTTGGGTTCGCCGAGCACCTGCCGCATGGCCCAACCGCCCGCCTCGTGCCAGACGGCGCCATGCTCGAGCTCGCCGTTGACACCGACGATGGCCGCCTTGCCGTAGGCCTCGACCGTGTCCTTGCCCAGCGCGGCGGCGAGTTCTTCCGCCAGCGAGGTGCCGAGGCTCCGCAGTTCCGCCATGAACGGCATCAGGTCGGGCTCGTGGCGGCCGGCGTAGGGATTGCGGATGACCGCACACGCGGCGGCAATGCGCAGCGGCTTCCCGGACGGCGGGCCGCCCTCGTGGAAGACGGTTTCGATGGTCAGGCTTCGTTTGCGCAGCGCGATCAGTGACATGGCTCGGTTCTTTCGTTCATTCATTCATTCATTGCCTGGGAATCTTGGCATCGGCGACCACCTGGGTCCACCTCTCGAGTTCCCGGGTGACCATCGTCTTCATTTCTTCGGGCGTGCTGCCGCGCGCTTCGCCGCCCATGTCTTCCAGCCGCTGGCGCACGGCCGGCGATTGCAGCGCGCGCAGCGTCTCGGCATTGAGCCGCTCGACGATGGCGCGCGGCGTACCCGCCGGCGCCAGGATGCCGGCCCAGGACCTCACGTCGTAGCCCGCCACGCCCTGCTCCGCAACCGCAGGCACTTTGGGCAGGCCCGGCCAGTGCTGAGGGCCGGTCGTCGCAATGGCGCGCAGCTTGCCGGCCTGGATGTTCGACATCACGGCCGTCGGCGGCGCAATGATGAAGGGCACCTCGCCCCCGAGCAGCGCGGTGACGGCGGCGGCATCGCCCCGGTAGGGGACGTGCATCAGCGAGACGCCCGCCATCTTCGCGAGCAGTTCACCGGCCAGATGGTGCGTCGACCCGATGCCCGCGGTGCCGTAGGCAACAGTGCCCGGCGCGGTCTTGGCTGACGCGATGATTTCGGCCAGCCCCTGCACCTTCGAACTGGCGTTGACCACGATCAGGAACGGAAAGTAGGTGATGGTCGAAACCGCCTCGAAGTCGCCCACCGTCTTGTACGGCAGCGTGTTGTACAGCGCACCCGCCACCGCATGCCCGCCGGTGGCCAGCAGCAGCGTATAGCCGTCGGGCTTGGCGCGCGCCACGGTGGCGGCGGCAATGGTTCCTCCCGCGCCGGCCTGCGCTTCGACCACCAGCGGCTGGCCGAGCGCCTTGCCCATCTCGGCGCCGATGGCGCGGGCAATCGCGTCGGCATTGCCGCCCGGCGCGAAGCCTTGGTAGAGCTTCACCGCGCGCTCCGGGTAGCCTTGCGCAAAGGCCCGAAACGCGGGCCACGCGGCCGCCGTCATCGCGCAGGCGGAGAGAAGTGTTCTTCGTTTCAAGTTTGTCTCCTGAGGCGGCGTCCTTCGCGGGACGTCTCGCACGATGCTCGGTCGAAGAGGCTTTCTTTATTTCAGTCCTGTGCAACCACGTGGTTGCGCAGCAGGCCCACGGCTTCGATCTCGACTTCGACCACGTCGCCCGGCTTCATGAACCGCGGCGGCTTCTTGCTCCAGCCCACGCCGGCCGGCGTGCCGGTGATGATCAGGTCGCCGGGCACGAGCGTGAAGATGGTCGACGCATAGGCGATGAGGCGCGGGATCGGGAAGATCATGTGGCCCGTGTGGCTGGACTGCACCACTTCGCCGTTGAGGCGCGTCTCGAGCTTGAGTTCGCGGCCCGGTGCGATCTCGTCGGCCGTGACCATCCACGGGCCGAAGCCGCCGGTGGATTCGAAGTTCTTTCCCGAGGCGATCTGCTTGGCATGGAACTGCCACTCGCGCACGCTGCCGTCGTTGTAGCAGCTGTAGCCGGCCACGTGCGCCCATGCATCGGCCTCCTGGATGTCGCGGCCGGCCTTGCCGATGATCACGGCCAGTTCGCCCTCCCAGTCGAGCGACTCGGACACGCGCGGGCGGACGATGGGGCCTTCGTGCGGCGTCTGCGAGCGCCACACGCGCAGGAAGATCGGCGGCTCCTCGGAGAGTTCGCGGTGCATGCCCGCGGCCAGCACCTCCTGGTGATGGTCCATGTAGTTGCGCACGGCGCAGACGATCTTCTCGGACTTCGGAATCACAGGCAGGTAGCGGACGTCGGAGAGCGGCACATCGGCGGCGAGGCCCGCGACCAATGCGTCGCGCCGCGCGAAGTCGGCGCTGGCGATGAAGTCGGCCAAGGTGGCGTGGCCGGTGCGTGCGGCCAGTTCGACCACGCCGCCGTCGACGACGGCGCCCCAGGTTTCGCGGCCGGCGAGTGAGTAGGACATCAATTTCATGCGTTGCTTCTTTCGGATGGGACGTTGCACACCGGATCGACCTCGACCCGCTCGATGCACAGATTAATGCATGAACATATTTTTGTGCATAAAACTGATGTCATGCATAGTGGTTTTTACCGAGCATGAAGACGGCCATGAACGCGAGCGCCCACGCCTGCGGCTGCGCGAGGGGCGCAGAGTCAAGGGTGGGATCGCTTGGTGAGTGGAGCCCGGTGCGCAGCACCGGTCCATCGAACGCCGCGAGCGGGCGTGCGCATCTCTCGTCTTGCGTACAGACGCCTGTACGCGGCGGTTTCAGTTCGGCTAGGCTTTAGCTTCGGCCAGCGCGGCCGGCCAGCGTGCCGAGCACCGCCGTGACATTGCGTTGGGTGCTGAGAATGTGTTCTTCCAGCAGCGCGCAGGCCGTCTTCGCATCGCGCCGCAAGGTGGCATCCATGATCTTGCGGTGCTCGGCCGATTTGCGCCGGGCCGTCTTGCGAAAGCGGGCCGAATAGCGGCGGTAGCGCTCCGCCTGGTCGAACAGGCTCGCGCTCCACGAGCGCATGCGCTCCGACGGGCAGGCCGCAATCAGCGCGGCATGGAACGCCGTATGGACCTGGGTCCAGTTGTCGTCGAGCACGACCGGTCCGTCGCTGAGCCGGCCTTCGACTTTCTCCAGGCGGTGGAAGGCGCCGACCACGAGGGCTTCCCACGCGTCGTCGCCGTTCGCAATCGATTCCCGCAGCGCGGGGATGTCGAGCATGAGGCGCATCCGGCTGATGTCCGCCAGGTCCTCCGCCGAGATGTCCGCAACCCTGAAGCCCCGGCGCTCGTCGGCGCGGATCAGCCCCTCCTGCGCGAGCCGGCTGAGCGCTTCGCGCAACGGGCTGCTGGAAAAGCCGTAGGCGGTTTGAAGCTCGTCCAGCTTGAGCTTGGCCCCTGCCCCGTAGGTGCCCGACAGCACGTCCTGGCGCAACCGAAGGAAGGCCTGGTCGACCAGCGGAAGCGCCCGCGCGGCAGGCACGTCATTTTTGTACATGGTTTCAATTTTATGCATAAACTCGCGCCTCATGAAACAGGAGTCGATAGCATTGAAGGCCGATCACCCACCCACCCTGCAGCTCGTCGCCATCTCCGGCAGCATTCGCCGCGCGTCGAATTGCACCGCCGTGCTCCGCAGCCTGCAACCCCTGCTGCCGCCGCACGCGACACTGCAGATCGTCCCGCTGGACGACATTCCGCCCTACAACGCCGACCTCGACGGCGGCTCGCCGCCCGAGCCGGTGGTGCGGCTCAAGAGCGCCATCGCCGCGGCGGACGGCTTGGTGCTGTGCTCTCCCGAATACAACTACGGCATGCCGGGCGTGCTGAAGAATGCAATCGACTGGGCATCGAGGCCGAGCTTTGCATCGCCGCTCAAGGGCAAGCCGGCGCTCATCATGACCGCGTCGCCCGGCACCGCGGGCGGCGTGCGCGCGCAGGCGCAGATTCGCGATGCGCTGGCTGCCACGCTGGCGCGCCCGCTGGTGCGCCAGCATGTCGCCATCGCGAACGTGGCCTCGCGCATCCAGGACGGCCGGCTGGTCGACGCGCCGACGCTCGACTTCATCCGCGTGGCGCTCGGCGAGCTGTTGGACGAAATCGCGTTGCTGGCCGGCGCGCGCCAGCGGCAGGCCTGAGGCGGCAGCGGCTCGATTCCGGGAACTGCCGCTGCCTCTTGCGTTCATCTGTTGTTCATGCGGGAGCATCCGAGGCGGCGCTAAAGTCGCTTCATGTTCCGCCTCCGCCTGTCCATCGCATTCGCCGTTCTTGTCGCGCTGGTCTGCGCCCAGGCCGGTTTCGTCTACTGGGGTTCGAACCGGGTCAACGACTACGCCCAGCACAGCCGCCTGGCAAGCGACATCCTGTCGGAACTGCTGGATCTCTCGGCCAGCAAGCAAAGGCTGCGCGTCTGGGCGTCCCAGCAGCTGATGGATGCGGATGCGTCGCCCGAGGTGCGCGACAGCCAGCTGGCGCGCATGCAGAACAGCGCGGAGACGCTCAGGCAGCTCGCCCGCCGCGACCTCTTCCTCTGGAACGGTATCGCCGCGCGCGACGGCGTGCCGATACCGCCGGAAGTCGACCAGCTCGTCTCCGTGAGCGAACTGCTCAACGACAACATCGCCGCCGTTCGCACGCGCTTGCTGAGGCTGGCGCCGTTGGAGCGCGGTGCGGAGTTCGCCAGCGTCTGGAAGGAGCTGAACGAAGTCTTCGACGTGGCGCGCGGCCGCGATCTGCGCGAGTTGATCAACGGCGCCATCGAACGGCAGCGCAATGTGATGCCCGTGGCTCGCGCCGCGACCGAACGGGGGCTGGACCAGCTGCGGCAGCAGGCGGTCCGGCTTGCAGCGCTCACGCTGGCCGCCGCGATCGTGCTGGCGCTGTATTTGAACCGGCGGCTGCAGCGGCCGCTGGACCGCCTGCTCGAAGGCACGCAGGCATTGCAGGCCGGCGCACTCGACCACCGCATCGCACTGCCTTCGCGCGACGAGTTCGGACGCGTTGCCGAGCACTTCAACGCGATGGCGGCCGAGCTGCAGCGGCATCGGCTCGAGGCCGACGCCGCGCGCCGCCGGCTCGAGGATGCGGTGCTGGAGCGCACCAGCGAACTGAGCGCCGCGCACCAGACGCTGCAACAGATCGACCAGCGGCGGCGCCAGCTTCTTGCCGACCTGAGCCACGAGCTTCGCACCCCGGCCACCGCGATCCGCGGCGAGGCGGAGATCGCGCTGCGCGGCGCCGAGAAGCCGATCGCCGAGTACCACCAGACATTGACGCGCATCGTCGGCGGTGTGAAGCAGCTCACCGGCGTGATCGACGACCTTCTCTTGGTCGCCAGGGCCGAGGCGGATCAACTCGCAATGCGCTTCGGCGCGGTCGATCTTGCGGAACTGCTGGGCGACGCCACCGAAACGGCCTCGACGCTGGGTGCGCGGCACAACGTTTGCGTTCAACTCGAAGCCCCCGAAGCGGAGCGGCCCGCGGTCATGCTGCAGGCCGATGCCGACCGCCTGCGGCAGGCCCTCGTGATCGTGCTCGACAACGCGGTGCGCTACTCGCGCAACGAAGGAACGGTGCGTGTGAGCTGGCGGTTGCTCGACAGCCGCGTGCAGGTGGTCGTGGCCGACGAGGGAATCGGCATCGATGCGGATGAACTTCCGAAGGTGTTCGAACGCTTCGTGCGTGGCCGCCGGGCGCGCCTGCACCGCGCCGATGGAACCGGTATCGGGTTGTCGATCGCGCAGGCCATCGTGCAGGCCCACCACGGCCGCATCGAGATCGAGAGCGCTCCCCAACAGGGCACAAAGGTGCGCATCGAGCTGCCGTGCCACTTTCCCAACCTGACACATCAAACATGAACATCCTGGTTGTCGAAGACGACGCGCGCGTCGCCGACTTTCTGCTGCGCGGCCTGGGCGCCGAGGGCTACCGCGTGCAACTTGCGCGCACGGGGCCCGAAGGCCTCGAACTCGCGCGCAGCAGCGAGCTGTCGCTGTTGCTGCTGGACCTGATGCTTCCGGGCCTGAGCGGGCTGGAGCTGTGCCAGACGCTGCGCGCCGAAGGCCACCACGTGCCGGTGCTGATGCTCACCGCATTGAGCAACACGGAGGACAAGGTCAGCGGCCTGCGCCTGGGCGCCGACGACTACCTCACCAAGCCTTTCGCCTTCGAGGAGCTGCTGGCGCGCATCGAGGCCTTGCTGCGCCGCGGCCGGGAGCAACGGCCAAGGGCCACCACGCTGCAGGTGGCCGACCTGGTGCTCGACCGCGAACGCATGGAGGTGACCCGCGCCGGCAAGCTCGTGCCGCTGACGGCCAAGGAGCTTGCGTTCCTCGAGCTGTTGATGGCGGCACCCGGCCGCGTCTACAGCCGCGAGCGGATTCTTTCCAACGTCTGGGGCACGAACGAGGACCCGCTGACCAACATCGTCGACGTCTACATGCGGCGCTTGCGCGGCAAGATCGACGAAGGCCATCCCGTGGCCTTGCTGAAGACGGTGCGCGGGCTCGGCTATCGGCTCGATGCCGCGGCGGCCTGATGCCGGTTCATCCGATGTTCATCTGCGCGTCACACCCGATTCATCGCGGACCCCCGGTGGCGTTCAGGGAGAAACCGAACAATGAAGTCCTGCATCGCAACAACGATGCGGCACCGGAGATGCCGGTGATTCGACCCTCCATTGGAAAAAAAGGAAAACTCCATGAACGTGCTTCGTACGCTTTCTCTCTCGGCAACCACGGCGGCGGTGCTCGCCATGTCGACCTCGGCCTTCGCGCAGGCGCCGGCCGCAGGGATTTGCGTGCCGGCCACCGAGCCGCAGATTGCGGCGCTGTTCGACCGCTGGAACGACTCGCTGCGCACGCTGGATGCCGACAAGGTGGTGGCCAACTACGCCGTGGACGGTGTGCTGCTGCCGACCGTGTCGAACACGCCGCGCACCAACCCGGCGGAGATTCGCGACTACTTCGTCAAGTTTCTGAAGGGATCGCCGCAGGGCAAGATCGATCACCGCATCATCAAGGTCGGCTGCAACGTGGCGCAGGACGTCGGCACCTACACCTTCAAGTTCAAGGACGGCAAGACCGTCCATGCCAGGTACACCTATGTCTACGAATGGGTGAACGGCCAATGGCTGATTGCCCACCACCACTCGTCGGCAATGCCCGAAGTCGTCGCGGCGAGGTAAAAAAGCCCCGCCATCGGTGCCCCCGCGGCTGCACAAGCGCGGCGGCACCCGTCTTCTCGTGGCATCCTCTGCGGATATTTCCGGCCCACCTTCCCCGGCACCGCCGCGCTGAAAGGACTTCCATGCTCGAACTCTTGACCGATCCGCAGGTCTGGATCGCCTTCGCTACCTTGACCGCGCTCGAGCTCGTTCTGGGTATCGACAACATCATCTTCATCTCGATCCTGGTCGACAAGCTCCCCGCCGCCAAGCGTGAGTTCGCACGCCGGGTCGGGCTGTTCATGGCCATGTTCATGCGCATCGGGCTGTTGCTGGTGCTCGCCTGGATCGTCGGCCTGGTGGCGCCGCTTTTCTCGATCTTCAGCCAGGGGATCTCGGGCCGCGACCTGATCCTGATCCTGGGCGGCCTGTTCCTGATCTGGAAGAGCACGAGCGAGGTTCACCAGTCGCTGGAAGGCGGCCACGAAGAGAAGCCCAGCGCCGTCAAGGCCACCTTCGCGTCGGTGATCCTGCAGATCATGGTCATCGATCTCGTGTTCTCGCTGGACTCGATCATCACCGCCGTCGGCATGGTGGACGACGTGCGCGTCATGATCGCCGCCGTGATTGTCTCGGTGTTCCTGATGATGCTGTTCGCCGGCCCGATCGGCCGCTTCGTCTCGAACCATCCGACCATCAAGATGCTGGCGCTGGCCTTTCTCGTGGTGGTGGGCGTGGTCCTTGTCGCGGAGGGCTTCGGCCATCACGTGCCGAAGGGCTACGTCTACTTTGCGATGGCTTTCTCCGTGGCCGTGGAGATGCTCAACATCAGAATGCGCAAGAAGTCGGCCAAGCGGGTGGAACTGCACCCACCCCATATCCCCGGGGATTGAGGCGGCCCGCGCCGGTTGCCGCTGGCCAGTTCGGTGCAGGCCTGCAGCCCGCTCGGGCATGCAGGCGTAAGTAGTTCCCCTCAGGCGCTCGTCAGATTCCGATCAGTTCGGAAAAAGAGCATGTGACCGTCCGGAGTTTCATCCGGACGGAGACAAACCCGCGCCGATGCTCCGGCTCGGGTGGATTCAATTCACATCACATCCTGAGCGTATGAAAAATAGAAACCTTGTCAGAGGTCTGTTCCTCATGGCCATCGCCTTGGCCTTCGGACTGACGGCGCTGCGCTACCCCATCGGAGATCTGAGCCGCGCGGGGGCGGGGCTGTTCCCTGCCCTGGTGAGCGGCATGCTGCTGCTGATCGGCATTGCGACGGTCCTCCGGTCGTTCTTCGTCGAGCAGGTGCCGTTGCAACTCAACTTCAGGAATATCGCGCTCATTCTCGGAAGCCTCTGCGGGTTCGCGCTGATCTCGATGTACCTGGACATGGTCGTGGGCATTGTCTTCATGGTGTTCTGTTCGGCATTCGCGGGCAGTTCGTACTCGTGGGTGCGCAACGTCAAAGTCTCGGCCGGCCTGATCGCGATGGCATTCGCGCTTCAGAAACTTCTCGGCCTGAACCTGCCGCTCTTCTGAAAGGCCGATGATGGAAGTCCTCCACAACCTGGCGTTTGGCTTTTCACACGCCCTGACATGGCAGAACCTGATGTTCTGCGCCATCGGCTGCACCGTGGGCACGCTGGTCGGCCTGCTGCCCGGCCTGGGTCCGCTGGCCACCATCAGCCTGCTGCTGCCGCTGACCTATTCCATTCCCACGACCGGCGCGCTCATCATGCTGGCCGGCATCTACTACGGTGCGCAATACGGCGACAGCGTGAGCGCCATCACGATGAAGATCCCGCATGCCAGCAGCATCGTGGCCTGCATCGACGGCTACCAGATGACGCTGAAGGGGCAGACGGGGCTGGCGCTGTTCACGGCCGGTTTTTCCAGCTTCATCGGCGGCACGGTCGCCATCCTGGTGCTGTCGTTTTTCGCACCTATGCTGGGCGAGGTGGCCTTCCTGTTCGGCCCCGCGGACTACGTTGCGATGATGCTCGTGGGGTTCGTGTGCGTGAGCTTTGTCACCACCGGCAACCTGCTGAACGGCCTGGCGATGTGCATGATCGGCGTGCTGCTGGGAACGATCGGCACCGACGTGAACAGCGGCATGGCGCGGTTCACGCTCGACTTGCCTTTCCTGACGGATGGCGTCGGCATCGTGAGCATCGCGCTGGGCTGCTTCGGCATTGCCGAGATCACCAAGAACCTCGACTCCCGGGAAGAGCGCTCGCCGTTCAACGGCAAGATCAACCTGATTCCCACCTGGGCGGAGTTCAAGCGGATCATCCCCAGTGCCTTGCGCGGCAGCGTGGTCGGCTCGCTGCTGGGGATCCTTCCCGGCGGCGGCCCGACTATTGCGCAGTTTGCGGCGTATGCGCTCGACAAGAAGGTCAGCAAGTACAAGCATGAGATCGGCACCGGCTGCATCGAAGGCGTGGCCGGGCAGGCCGCTGCCGATGAAGCGGCCGCGCGCACGAGCTTCATTCCGCTGATGAGCATCGGGATTCCGGAGAACGCCGTGATGGCGCTGATGCTGGCCGCCTTCATCATCAAGGGCATTCAGCCGGGCCCGAACATGATCGCCAGCCACCCCGAGTTGTTCTGGGGCCTGGTCGCCAGCATGTGGATCGGCAACGTCTTTCTGCTGGTCTTGAACGTGCCGCTGGTGCGCTACTGGCTCTCGGTCTTCAAGATTCCGTACAGCGTGCTGTTCCCGTCGATCCTGTTCTTCTGCTGCATCGGCACGTACAGCGTGAACAACAATCTGGAAGACGTCTTCATCACGGCCGCCTTCGGGTTCATGGGCTACATGTTCATGCGGCTGGAACTGGATGCGGCGCCGCTCATGCTCGGGTTCATCCTCGGTCCGATGCTCGAAGAAAACTTCCGCCGCGCAATGCTGCTGAGCCGCGGCAGCTTCAGCCCCTTCGCCACGCGCCCGATCAGCGGCACGCTGATGGCCCTGATTGCCATCTTCATCGTCTGGCAGCTGGCTTCGTTCATCCTGCAGGCGCGAAAGAAAAGCGTCGTCGAACCTCCTCTCGCGGCGCTGGAGCCATAAAAGTAAGCCGGAGTGCATTCACACGAGCGGCCTCTTGAACGACAGGCCGCTCGTGACCGGTTTCACGCGCTTTCGGGGCGATGAAGACCGAGCCGAGGCCCTGCGATCTTGCAGTCCTCGATGTGGAGGACGAAGCGCATGCGCGCGCCTTCATCGATAAGAATCTGGAGCTTGAGCCGCGCCGTGATCGTGTCGCAGCTCAGCCGCAGGTCCCTCCACGTCGCCGCTGCATCGCGGACCGACAGTGAAGCCATCTCGACGGTCAAACCGTCGTCCAGCGCCTCGGAGCGCAGTCCGACCGCATTGGCACCTTGACCGCTTCCCTCCATGTGCGCTTGCATTCCCGGCACGGCCATGCGTCCGTCGCCGAGTTGCACCTTGCCCGACAGCGCGGTGCGGCCCAGCAGCAGGCGCGCCTGCTGCGTCAATCCCTGGCTTCCGCCATCGACGCCTTGGCGCAGCATCGCCTCGGCAAAATCCTGCAGGTGCAGCTTGCCGCGCTCGGAGACCCATGGGCTCAGCAAGGCCCCGCGGCGCTCGAACTCCACACCTGCGAGCGGCGCCGAGGCGAACTGGTACAGGTAGCTGCGGCCATTCGGCGCATCGACATAAAGGCCCAGCCGGCTCACGCCCATGCGCGAGTCCGGCCCCACATGCTCGACGGTCGCGTCGTTGAAGTCGACCTGCCCCTGCCGTATGGGCACCGTGACCTCGGCGTCGAACAGCAAGTGCGCGTCGGTGATCTGCCCGCGAATCGTGCCCTCGGCCTCGCCGAGCGGGCCAAGGCACCATGCGTTGGCTGCTATGGGGAGCGCCGGAGCGGCGCCGGCAGAGGACGCCGCCCTGCCCGCTTCCCGCAAGGCCTCCCACATCGCCAGCAGGTGCGGCGGCATGACCAAGGGGCCCTGCAGCGTCACTCCCGAGAGCTCGGCCTCGACCGCCTGGGCGGCAGACAGACGCGGGATGCCGGCCTCCGTGCGCACCTGCCCCGCCAGTTGGTGCACGGCGACGCGGCCGATCTCCAGCACAAGCGCTCCCGATGCCAGCCGAAGCGCCGTCGCTTCGAACTCGCGGATTCCGACCTCGAGCACGCCCTCCTGCCTGGGCTCCCAAGAGATGCCCTCGAACGAGCAGCGGTTGCGAGCCGCGCTGCCTGAAGGCCCGAGTTCCGAACCGAGCAGGAGGTGGGCGAGGGAAGCCGCGAGCGAGACGGTCATGGGCACTTTTCTACCAGACATTGCGCTGGAATACAGTCGGCCGTTCAGCCGCACTCGGCACTCGGGGCGTTCGAGCACGTGCTGGTGTCGCCGGAAGGCGACCGGCACGGCCTGGTGGATCAGTTGCTGGCGCAGGCGGGCAAGCGCCGCACGCTGCGCCTGACCCTGCCGCAGATGTTCGCAACGCCGGCCATCGTGGCGGAAACCGATCTGGCCGCCACCGTTCCCAGGCAGGTGGCGCTGGCCTCGCCTGCACGGCGAAAGCTGGTGATGTTCCCGCCCCCGGTGCCCTTGCCGAGCATTGCCTTCAACCTGATCTGGCATCGGCGCAACGATGCCCATCCCGCGCAGCAGTGATTGAGGTCGCTGATCGCAGAGGTTGCCGGATCCAGGTGAGGCGGCACTGCATGCAACACGCTGGCCGTGACAAGATTGCATTGAAATTGCAGCGCTGGACTCGCGCGGGTTGCGCGCGAAACGACGCAGCATGGAGCATGCATTCCCTCCTCTTTCTCCTTGCGCGAAGGTGACCTATGAAACCCAGCCTCCCCTTGCTCATGAGCCTCAACGGCGGCTTCGTCGACACCGCCGGCTTCCTGGCGCTGCAGGGCCTGTTCACGGCCCATGTCACGGGCAACTTCGTGACCATCGGCGCGGCGCTGGTGCACGGCACCTCGGGCGCGTTGACCAAGCTGGTCGCGCTGCCGGTGTTCTGCGCCGTGGTGGTCCTCGCGCGATGGCTCGGTCACGGGTTGCCCGCTCTCGGCCTGCCGGTGCTGCGCACGATGCTGGTGCTCAAGGCGCTGCTGCTGGCGGCGGGCGCGGCCTTCGCAATCTGCCACGGGCCCTTCAACGACAGCGACAGCGGCCTCGCGATGCTCACCGGCATGTCGCTGGTGTCGGCCATGGCGATCCAGAACGCCGTGCACCGGCTGCATCTGGGCAACGCCCCGCCGACCACGCTCATGACAGGCACCACCACGCAGGTGATGATCGACATCACCGACCTGCTGCGAGGCCTGCCGCCGGAAGATGCCGTCGTGGCGCGCGCCCGGCTGCGGCGCATGACCCGCAGCGTCGCCGTGTTCGCCGCGGGTTGCGCCGCCGCCGCGCTCATCTACAGCCGCGTGAATGTCTGGTGCTTCGTGGTGCCACCGGTGCTGGCTGCCTGCGCCGTGCTGCTCCAGCGCGCCACGCACGAAGGCGAGGCCGCCGAAACGGCCGGCTCCCGCCGCTGAAGGTCCGCCCCGGCCGGGTCAGAGGCCCAGCAGCGTGCGGCCTTCTTCGGCCAGCAGGTCATGCGTCTCGGGATGCGAGCGCATGTAGGCCGCGAACACCGGGCACTGCGGAATGACGCGCAGGCCGCGTTCGCGCGCCGAAGCCAGGCCCGCGAGAACCAGCTGCCGGGCCACGCCCTGGCCTTGCAGCGCCTCGGGCACCAGCGTGTGGACGAAAGTGATGACGCCGTCCGCCAGGCTGTAGATGGCGACCGCGCGTTCGCCCTGCGATGCGAATTCGAAGCGGTGCTTCGAGGGGTTGTCTTGAACGAGGGATGAAGAAGGCGTGGTCATGAAAAGGATCTCGAATGGGCAGAGGTGGATTCAGTGCATGCACCGCGAGTGCCGCGGGGTCCGGCACGCGGCCGCATGACGAGGGCGGGTGCGGAAGGCAGCGCGACGTACCGCCCAGGAGACGCCGCAGGCGCCTTGCACGCCCTCGCCCGCGAACGGTCAGGCCTGGATGAACGCCAGCAGGTCGGCGTTCACCTGGTCCTTGTGCGTGGTGCAGGTGGCGTGCGGCGCGCCTGCATAAACCTTGAACTGGCTGCCCTTGATCATCTTGGCCGCCAGCCTGCCGGTGGCGTCGATCGGCACGACCTGATCGTCGTCGCCGTGGATCACGAGCGTGGGCACGTCGATCCTGGCCATGTCGGGGCGGAAGTCGGTCTCCGAGAACGCGGTCACGCAGTCGATGGTGGCTTTGATCGAGGCCTGCAGCGCAATTTGCAGCGTCTGCTTGAAGACGCCTTGCGACACGTTGGCGCCGGGGCGGTTGGTGCCGTAGAAGAGCGTGCTGAAATCGTCGAGAAACTGCGGACGGTCGGCGGCCAGGCCGGCGCGGATGCCCGCGAACAGCGATGCGTCGGGGCCCACGGGGTGGTCTTCAGTCTTCATGAACAGCGGCGTCACGGCGCTGATGAGTGCCAGCTTTGCCACCCGTGCGCTGCCCTTGCGCGCGATGTAGCGCGTGACGTCGCCGCCGCCCATCGAGAAGCCGGCAAGCACCACGTCCTTCAGATCGAGCTTCTCGATCAGCTCGGCGATATCGTCGGCGAAGGTGTCGTAGTCGTAGCCGGTCCAGGGCTGGCTCGAGCGGCCGAAGCCGCGGCGGTCGAAGGCGATCGCGCGGTAGCCGCGTTCCGCGAAGAACAGCATCTGCGCGTCCCACATGTCGGCACTGAGCGGCCAGCCGTGGCTGAAAAGGATGGGCTGGCCCGTGCCCCAATCCTTGTAGTAGAGCTCGGTGCCGTCGCGCAATGTGAGTGTGGTCATGATTTTTTTGGGTGTTGGAGTGGATTGAAGGGAAGGAGGGAAATGCAACAGGCGCGGCCGTTCTCAGCTCTGGCGCACCGACTCGAAAAGGAACCACGTGCGCTGCTCGGCCTCGTCGATCCAGTTCTCCAGCACGCTCGCAGTGGCCACGTCGCCGTACTCGTCGCAGACGCCGTGCGTGGCGCGCATGAAGCCGGCCAGGCGCTGGTTGTCTTCGCGCAGCTCGGCCAGCATGCCGATGGGGGTCACGAAGTCGGCGTCGTTGTCCGAGAGGCGCTGCAACCGCGCGGCGTGGCCGGTCGAGCGCAGCGTCGTGCCGCCTACCTTGCGCACGCGCTCGGCAATGGGATCGACCGTGGCGAAGATCTGGTCGGCCTGTTCATCGAGCAGCAGGTGGTAGTCGCGGAACGACGGGCCCGACATGTGCCAGTGGAAGTTCTTGGTCTTGAAATACAGCGCGAATACGTCGGCCAGCAGCAGGTTGAGCGCGGCGGAAATGTCGCGCGTGGCGTCTGCGCCAAGGTCGCTCGGCGTATGCAGCGGTGCCTGGCGCCGTGCCTTTGTGGTCTTGATGGACTTGGCGGTTTTCGGATTGGCCATGTTTCTATTCGAAGTTGATTGAAAGGCAGTGAAGAAGATCAGAGGGAAAGAAAGTGGTGAACCTCGGGCTTTCCGGGGCCCATGTGAAAGCGCACGGCTTCGTTCTGCAGGTCGGCGTCGGCATGCGACACGCGATGGTGCTGGCGCAGGTGCTCGGCCCATGACTCGACCAGGAACCACTCCATCACCCGCTCGGGGTCGCCGGTGTGCTCGGTCACGCCCCACGCGTAGGCGCCGTCGCGGCGGCGCTCAGTCGACAGGCGCCTTACCGCCTCCTTGAAGGCAGGGCGATCTTCCTTGCGGATGCGGTATTCGACCTGCACCATCACCGGCCCGCGGTCATGCGCCACAGGTTCGGCCAGCAATGGCTCGGGCCAGTGGTTCGAGGCTTGCAGGTCGGCCTCGCCGGCGGGCAGGCGCACCCGGTGGAAGACGAGGCCGGCCACCACCAGGCCGACGGCGCCCGCCACCAGCGTGTACGGCACGCCGATCTGCTGCGCAACCAGACCCCAGCCCAGGCTGCCGGCCGCCATTGCGCCGTTGAACACCGTGAGGTACACGGCCAGCCCGCGGCCGCGCACCCAGTTCGGCAAGATGGACTGCGCCACGCCGTTGAGCGTAGTGAGCGCAATGATCCAGCCCAGACCCAGCAGCAACAGCAGCACCACCGCAAGCCACTGCGGCGGCGCAAACACCAGCCCGCCCATGACGGCGGCGCTGAGCAGCGAAGCCAGCAGCAGCATGCCGTCTGCATCGAGCCGGGCGCGCAGCCGCGGCATGACCAGCGCGCCGCCGATGGCGCCCGCGCCCACGGCGCCGAGCAGCACCCCGTAGAAGCCGGCAGTGCCGCCGAGCATCTGGCGTGCCACCAGCGGCAGCAGCGCCCACACGGAGCTTGCGAACAGAAAGAACACCGCCGCGCGCAGCAGCACCACGTGCAGCTCTTTGCTCGCCCGCGTATAGCGGATGCCCGCGCGGAAGGCGCCGAAGAAGTTCTCCGACAGTCCGGTGTCGGCGGCCGCGGGGCGCTTCCACCACAGCAGCGCCGCAATGACGAACGCATAGCTCAGCACGTCCAGGCCGTAGGTCACCGCCGCGCCGAAGCTCGCCAGAATCAACCCGCCGGCCGCCGGCCCGATGGAGCGCGCGATGTTGATGCCCAGCGAGTTCAGCGCCACCGCGCTCTTCAGATCGCTGCGCGGTACGAGCTCGGGCACGATCGATTGCCAGGTCGGCCCCATGAGCGCCGCGCCGATGCCACCGACAAAGGTCAGCGCAATCAGGTATTCGACAGTGAGCGCGCCGGTGTGGGAGAGCACCAGCAGGGTGCCGCTCACGGCCGCGAGCACCAGCTGCACGAAGATCAGGAAGCGCCGCCGGTCGAGGATGTCGGAGAGCACGCCCGCCGGAATCGCCAGCAGAAAGACCGGCAGCGTGGCCGCGGTCTGGATCAGCGCCACCGCGGTCGGGTTGGCCGAGAGATCGGTGACCAGCCACGAGCTCGCCACGTCGCGCATGAAGCTGCCGATGTTGCCGAGCACGGTGGCCGCCCACAGCACGGCAAACACCGGTTGGCGCAACGGCGCAAAGGCGCCGGGCGGCGAAGCAACAGCGCCTTTGAGGGGATCAGTCATGGGTGCGCTCTTTCAGGTCGAGCCAGGCCACGAGCACAAAGCCGCCGACCAGGCCCAGATGCTCGAAGAATGAATTGGCCGCCATGAAGCGCTCGGGCTGCGGCATCTCCCAGAAGCGCAATGCGACGAAGGTCGCCATCAGCGTGAAGCCGCCCAGCGCCAGCGCGCCGAGCCAGCGCAGGAAGCCCGTGAGGATGAGCGCCGAGGCGCCCAGTTCCAGCACGATGACGGCCAGCGCCAGCGGCGCCGCCGGCGACAGGCCGAAGTGGTTCATCTCGGCGATGGCCGCGTTGAAGTCCATGGCCTTGTTGAGCCCGCCCTGCAGGTAGGCCGCGCAGAGCATCAGCAAGGCAACCCAGCGCACTGCGGGTGAAGTGGTCCAGCGCGTTGCCATCACACCGCCCAGCAGGCGCAGCCCAGCGCGCCCCAGAAGCTCTTCAGGTCGGCAATCGGCAGCTTGCTGCTCCAGGCGGTTGCGTGCTGGTGGCCGTGCACGCTGCAGTTATTGGCGCAGGCGCAAGCCATGGCGGCGTGGCGCATGGCCTTTTGCAGCGGCGCGCCCTCGGCATCGCCCCATCCGGCATAGCCGCCGAAGCTGCGCACCGGCGACCAGTCGGGCATGGCCGGCGGCGGCGCGCCTTCGTCGTGCGGCTGGAACGGGCCTGCGGCATACACCACCTTGCCGCCGACCATGGTCAGGAGCGCCGTGGTGTCGGCAATGTCCGATTCCGGGCAGGCGAAAAAGTCGCGGTCCGGCACCACCAGGTCGGCGAACATGCCCGCTTCGATGCGGCCTTTCTTGCCGACCTCGTTCGAAAACCAGGTGACGTTCTCGGTCCACATGCGAAGCGCGGCCTCGCGGTCCAGGCAGTTGCGCTGCGGGTAGAGCTGCATGCCGCCCACGGTCTTGCCCGTGACCAGCCACGAGAGCGACACCCACGGGTTGTAGGAGGCGACGCGCGTGGCGTCGGTGCCCGCGGACACCTTCACGCCTTTTTCGAGCATGCGCTTGACCGGCGGCGTGGCCTCGGCCGCGCCAGCACCGTAGCGCTCGACGAAGTATTCGCCCTGGTAGGCCATGCGGTGCTGCACCGCGATGCCGCCGCCCAGCGCGGCGATGCGGTCGATCGATTTTTCGGAGATGGTTTCGCAGTGGTCGAAGAACCAGTTCAGGCCGGCAAGCGGTGTGTCGCGGTTGACCTTCTCGAAAATGCCGAGCGCACGGTCGATGGTTTCGTCGTAGGTGGCATGCAGGCGCCATGGCCACTTGTTCTGCACCAGCACGCGCACCACTTCTTCGAGTTCGCCTTCCATCTCGGGCGCCATGTCGGGCCGCGGCTGGCGAAAGTCTTCGAAGTCGGCCGCCGAGAACACCAGCATTTCGCCCGCGCCGTTGTGGCGAAAGTAGTCGTTGCCCTGCTTGTACTTCGAGGTGGCGGTCCAGTTGAGGAAGTCCTGCTTCTCCTGCTTGGGCTTTTGCGTGAACAGGTTGTAGGCCAGGCGGATGGTGAGCTGGCCGGCATCGGCCAGCTGCTGGATCACCTGGTAGTCCTCGGGAAAGCTCTGGAAACCGCCGCCCGCATCGATGGCGCCGGTCACGCCGAGACGATTCAGTTCGCGCATGAAGTGGCGCGTGGAATTGAGCTGGTATTCGAAGGGCAGCTTCGGTCCCTTGGCCAGGGTGGCATAGAGGATGCTCGCGTTGGGCTTGGCAAGCAGCAGCCCGGTCGGGTTGCCGGCCGCGTCGCGCACGATTTCTCCGCCCGGCGGTGCGGGCGTGTCTTTGGTGTAGCCCACCGCTCGGAGCGCTGCGCCGTTGAGCAGCGCACGGTCGTACAGATGCAGCAGGAACACCGGCGTATCGGGCGCCACGGCGTTGAGCTCTTGAATGGTCGGCAGGCGCTTTTCAACGAACTGGTGTTCGGTGAAGCCGCCCACCACGCGCACCCATTGCGGCGCCGGCGTGATCGCCACCTGGCGCTTCAGCATTGCCATGGCGTCGGCCAGGCTGCGCACGCCATCCCAGCGCAGTTCGAGATTGAAGTTGAGGCCGCCGCGGATGATGTGCAGGTGGTTGTCGATGAGGCCCGGCAGCACGCGCCTGCCTTGCAGGTCGATGACCCGCGTGCTGCCGTCCGCCAGCGGCAGGATCTCTTGTGCGCGACCCACGCGGGTGAAGCGGCCGTCCTTGATGGCCACCGCATCGGCGACGGGGTTGGCGCGGTCCAGCGTGGTGAAGCGGCCGTTGTGCAGGATCAGTTGGGGGGCGGTGGTGCCTGCCATGTCGGGCGTCCTCGAAGGGTTGGGTTGGGCCATGGCCGTGCCGGCAAGCGCGGCGCCGAGCGTGCCGAGGCACAGCCGGCGGCGCTGTTCGTCGAAAGATGGATCGCTCATGCGTTTTTGTCCGGTGTGACGGCCTGGCCGGCCTTGGCGCATTGCGGCAGTTCGCCGAACATGTGCGGCTTGACCTGGTGCTGCAGCCACGAGGTGGCCGCGGCATCGGGCTTCATCGCGCCCTTGACGAGCGGCGGGATCTGCTCGCCAAGCAAGATACCGAGCAGCCCCACGAGCGCGATGACCGGCGGGGCCGGCGAGCGCACCTGGAACAGTGCATAGATCACACCGACCAGCAGGCCGAGCGCGAGCGACAGGACGTAGGGCTTCATTGCTTTCACGCCGGTGGTCAGCCTTCGTGGGCGCCGAACATGGTCTTGGCATAGGTGATGCCCAGGCCATAGGCGCCGCCGAACTTCTTCGCGATGCCGGTGGTGAGTTCGTAGGTGTCGGTGCGGGACCAGTCGCGCTGCAGCTCGAGCAGGTATTGCAGCGAGGTCATCGGCTGTGCGCCGGCCTGCACCATGCGGTCCATGGCGCGGTTGTGCGCCTCGGTGGACACGTCGCCGCAGGCGTCGGCAATCACGAGCACCTCGAAGCCCTGGTCGATGGCCGACAGCGCGGGGCCGACGATGCATACACCGGTCCATAGGCCCGCCAGCACGATGCGCTGCTTGCCGATCTCGTTCACGCGGTCGATCACCGCGGCGTCTTCCCACGTGTTCATCGAAGTGCGGTCGAGCATTTTCTGGCCCGGGAAGGCATCGGCGATCTCGCTGAACATCGGGCCCGAAAAACTCTTTTCAGCCACGGTCGTGAGAATGGTCGACACGCCGAACCCGGCCGCCGCATGGGCCACCAGGGCAGCGTTGTTGCGCAGGTTGACCGCGTCGATCGAATGCGTGGCAAACGCCATCTGCGACTGGAAGTCGATCATGACCAGCGTATGGTCGGTGGGGGTCAGCAGCTTGGCGCCGGCGATGGGGGTGGCTTTGATGGACATGAGACTCTCCGCGAGTTGGTGATTTAAGAAAATGGTCTTGCCTTGTCATGCATCGTCGTTTCGGCGTCGATGCATGTCTTGTCGATTAGTGAGGCCGTTTGGACATTTGCGTCCGCGCCGGCCCTGGGCGCACATGCGCTGTCAGAAGGAAGGCAACTCGTTCCCGCGCAGATCGAACACCAGCACCTCGGCGCCCTCGCCGTGCGACAGGTCGAGCCGCTGCTCGCCGCGCACCCGCGCACCGTCGCCTTCGCCCAGCCGCTGGCCGTTCACTTCGACGCTGCCGCGCGCCACATGCACATAGGCATGGCGATCGGTGCCGAGCGTGAGCGAGGTGGATTCACCGCCATCGAACAAGCCGGCGTAGACGCGGGCGTCCTGGTGCACGGCGAGCGAGCCGTCGGTGCCCTCGGGCGACACGATCAACCGCAGGCGGCCACGTTTTTCTTCAGGCGTGAAGTGCACCTGCTGATAGCGCGGGGCGACGCCCTTGGCGTTCGGCACGATCCAGATCTGCAGGAAATGCAGCGGGTCTGTCGCCGACGAGTTGAACTCGCTGTGGCGCACGCCGGTGCCCGCGCTCATCATCTGCACGTCGCCGGGCCGGATGACGGACCCCGTGCCCATCGAGTCCTTGTGCTCGAGCGCGCCGTCGAGCACGTACGAGAAGATTTCCATGTCGCGGTGCGGGTGGGTGCCGAAGCCGCGGCCGGGATGCACGCGGTCGTCGTTGATCACCAGCAGATCCGAGAAGCCCTCTTGCTCCGGGTCGTGGTAATGGCCGAAAGAGAAGGTGTGGCGGGACTTGAGCCAGCCGAAGTCTGCGAGTCCGCGGTCGTTGGCGCTGCGAATTTCCAACATGATTTATGTCCTTTGTGTCCGACGAGTTCGATCTGATTCACAATGGCCCCGGAGAGAAATTCCCGAGGCATGGCTGAATCATCTTTCTTTCACCGGCGCTTGTTGACGAAATTTTTATCCGTTCATCATCGAATTTTTCGATGATTCATTTCCAAGGACCTGCCCATGCGGAAGCTAAGCCTCGAAGCCATCGAACTCGTCGACGCCATCGCACGCCATGGCTCCTTCGCTGCTGCCGGCGCGCGCCTGAACAAGGTGCCCTCGACCATCTCGTACGCCGTCGGCAAGCTCGAGGAGCAACTGGGCATGCTGCTGTTCGTGCGCAACGGGCCGCGCGTGACGCTGACCGCGGCCGGCGAAGAAATGCTCAAGGAAGGCCGCTGGCTGCTTGGCGCCGCGGGCGATCTCGAATCGCGCATGCGGCAGATCGCCACCGGGTTCGAATCGGAGCTGCGGCTGGTGCACGACTCGCTGATTCCGACGCAGGCACTGATCGACGACATCCGCGCGTTCGAGGCACTGCGCTGCGGCACGCGGCTGCGCATCGGCTGCGAGGCGCTCACCGGCAGCTGGGAGGCCTTGCGCGAAGGACGCGCCGACATCGTCATTGCGGCGGGCGAAGGACCGGCCGGCGGGGGCTACCAGGCGGTGATGGTGGGCAGCCTCGAGTTCGCGTTCTGCGTGGCGCCCACGCATCCGCTGACCCGGCTCGAGCGTCCGCTGCATCGCGGCGACCTGCTGGAACACAATGCCATCGTGGTGAGCGACAGCGCGCGCACTCTCTCCGACCGCACCGTGGGGTTGCTCGCTGGCCAGCACCGCGTGGCCGTACCGACCATGGCCTCGAAGATCGCCTGCCAGGCCGCGGGCCTGGGCCACGGATTCCTGCCACGAGCCTGCATTCAGGGCGAACTGAAGCGCGGCACGCTCATCGAGCTGCAGACCGAAGAGCCGCGCGCCCCAGAGGCGTTCTGGCTGGCCTGGAAGACCGGCGCGAAGGGGAAGGCGCTCCAGTGGTGGGTGTGAAGCAGCTGAACCGGCAGCTGGTTCCAGCGCTGTTGCCGCGGTCGACCTGAACGCAAGGGCCGCGCGCGGGTCAGCCCGCGTTCAAGCGTCGCCAGCGCGCCGGCGATGTACCCGTGTGCGCGGTGAACACGCGCGTCAGATGGCTTTGATCGGAAAAACCGCAGGTCACGGCAATCTCGGCGATCGGAAGACGAGGCTGCCGCAGCAGGCGGCGTGCCGCTTCCACGCGCTGCGCCACGAGCCATGCATGTGGCGTCTGCCCCATCGTCTGCTTGAACGCCTTGCTGAAGTGGCTGCGCGATAACCCACATTCGCGAGCAGCGTCGGCCAGCGATACGTCGCCGGCAAGGTGTTGCATCAGGAACGCCTTGGCGCAACGCTCCTGCCAAGGCGCCAGGCCCCGGGTCCGCACGGGGGCAGCGCCGGCCACGTCGCCGTAGGCATGGACCACATGCGCCTTCAGAGCCAGCGCCACATGCTCCACGAACAGCCGGCTCGCATCCTGCGGGCGCATCAGCACCGGCAGCATGGCCCGGCCCAGATTGGCCACCACCGGGTCGACCGTACCGGCGTCGCAGCGCAACCGGTCGACACGCGGCATTTCCATTTCTTCGGTGAACGCATCGATGGTTGCGCGCGGCAGGTGGAAGAACATCGAGTGGAAGGGGCTGCTGACATGGGCCGAGGCGCGCTGCGACAGATCGGCGATGTGGAAAGCGCCCTCCTGCTGCAGGCCCAGTTGCCGCGAATCGCCGTCCCGGATGATGCGCCGGCTGCCGCCCGAATTGATCTCCACACTGAGGAGGAACGCATCCTCGGGCGGCAGAGGCGCCAGCACGAAGAGATGCGGCAACTCATAGCGCAGGCGCGCGATTCCGAGTTCAGACCCGGCGCGCGACCTGCTCACGAGCGACTGAACTGCGTCGATGCCGTACTGCGACGCCAGCTGCCGTCCCAATTGGCAGTCGGAGCGAAGCGTGTTCGACGTCGTGGGAGCGGCGTGGCCTGCCATGCACATTCAGCGGCCCTCGGCGTACGGTTCGGGCATCGGCCCCACGTAGCGTCCGCGCGGGCGAATGACCTGCGCGGTGCCGAGTTGCTCCAGGCTGTGCGCCAGCAGCCCGACGCTGCGCGCCGTGGCGAACAGGCCGAAAGCCGCATCGGCGGGAAGCCGATGGTGGGCAGCCATCGCGGCCAGGGCGACGTCGATGTTGGGCTGCAGTCCGGTCAGCTTCGTCACCTTTCCGATAAAGCGCACGATCACCTTGGGGGGCTCGAACAACGCCAGCAATGCGGCCGCGCGAGGGTCGCCGTCGGGGTAGAGGTGATGGCCGAACCCGGCCGGTGACAAGCCGTTCGACAGGTAGTGGGCCAGCACCTGGTCCTCGCCCAGGCGCTCCACCTCGCTGAACAGCGCGCGCACGCGGCCCGAGGCATCGCCATGCAAGGGGCCGGAGAGCGTGGTCAATCCGGCCAGAAGGCAGGCCGGCAGCGAAGCGCCGGTCGAAGCGGCAATGCGTGCGACGAAGGCTGAGCTGGTCAGTTCGTGGTCGGCCAGCAGCACCATGGCGGTTCGCAGCAGATCGGCCACCCTGGAAGGTTGCTTCCATCCTTTCGCAAGGCGTAGATGCAACGGTTCGTCCCCGGGGCCGGCGCCGAACGCAGCGGCCACCTGACCCACCAGACCCTGGCACTCGGCGTGCAGCACGCGGGTCAAACGCCCCCCTGTGGAATGCCCGGCGGCCGCCAGGCTGCCCAGCGCCGCGAAGGCCGCGTGTCGCCCCGGCTTTCCGGAGTGCATCGGCGTCGCGGACGAGAAATTGACGGCGTGCTCTGCGCCCCACAACAGTTGCGCCACGTCTTCCAACGTGGCCGTTCGGGCCAGGCTCACGGCATCTTGGCCGCGATAGTACGGGCGCCCGCGAGAGAACGCACAAAGCGCGGTCGGAATGCTCGGCTCCGAACCGAACAAGGTGTTCGAGGCCAGCGTCTCATGCTTGCGGCCGGCCTGTTTGCGCTTGGCCAAGGCGGCAACGTCTTCGGCGCGGTAGAGCCTGCGCCGCGTATCGGCGGGGTCGGCCATGACTTCCAGCTTGCCGCGGCTCACGTAGGCGTAGATCGTCTGGGGCTGAACGCCCAGGAGGTCGCACGCCTCGTTCATCGGAATCCAGGAAGCCATCGCTGTTCTGACAGAGTCAATTTGCATTGATTATATGTATCAATATTGACCTGTATGTCAATCTATTACTAGCATGCGGCCAAGCCGTCGAAACCTCGGCCTCCCGTGAACGAACAGCGATATGAAACCCCAAGTCCTTCAACTCAATCCGATCCTGATCCCGGCGATCAACGACAAACTCGCGTCTCTCTACGTGGTGCACAAGCATTTCGAGCTACCCGATCCGCAGGCCTGGCTGCGTGCACATGGCGCATCGATCGATGCCGTGATCACCGGCGGGCACACCGGTATTTCGCGGGCGATGCTGGAGCAGCTGCCCCGCCTGAAGGTGGTGGCCGTCAATGGCGTCGGCACCGACGCCGTCGATCTGGCGTACTGCCGCGATCGCGGCCTGCCTGTCACCGCAACACTGGGCGCGCTGACGGAAGACGTGGCCGACCTGGCCATCGGCCTGCTGATCGCGGCCTGCCGGAACCTGTGTGCCGGCGACCGTTTCGTGCGTGGCGGCCAGTGGGAGCTTCATCCGCAGCCCAGCGCCATTCCGCTCGCCCGGCGGTTCAGCGGCATGCGCATCGGCATTGTCGGAATGGGCCGGGTGGGCCGCGCGGTGGCGGTGCGCGCGGCTGCCTTCGGTTGCCCCATCGCCTACACCGACCTGCGCGCCATGGACGACGTCGCGCACCGCTTCGTGCCGAGCCTGGTGGACCTCGCGCGCGAGTCGGACGCGCTGGTGCTGTGCGCCGCCGCGGACCAGGCCGAAGGCATCATCGATGCGGCCGTGCTCGACGCGCTGGGACCGCGCGGTTTTCTCGTCAATGTGGCCCGGGGCCGGCTCGTCAACGAAGCCGACCTGACGCAGGCGCTCGTCGCCGGCCGCATCGCGGGTGCCGGCCTCGACGTGTTCGTCAACGAACCGCGCGTACCGCTCGCGCTGCGCCAGTGCGACAGCGTGACCCTGCAGGCCCACCGCGCGAGCGCCACCTGGGAGACGCGCACCGCCATGGCCGAGATGGTGTTGGCCAGCATTGCCCAGGCCCTCTCAGGCGAGCGCCCCGCCATGAGTCTGACCACTTGAACCCCTGCGCGCGGGGCGCAGCGACCGCACCTACACCAAAAAAGGAGACACCCTTGTTCACCCGACGCCTTGCGATTTTCCTGGCGCTTGCCCTCTGCGCGATCCACGCGCCAAGCTTTGCGCAGACCTTTCCTTCCCGCCCCGTCACGCTGGTGGTTCCGTTCCCGCCGGGCGGAGGGACGGACACGGGCGGCCGTGTCATCGCCGAGCAATTGAGCCGGCGTTGGGGCCAGCCTGTCATCGTGGAGAACAGGGGCGGTGCCGCAGGGCAGATCGGCGCCGACTTCGTTGCCAAGTCCAGATCCGACGGCTACACGCTGCTCCTGGGCAACATCGGCACGCAAGCGATCAACCCCTTGCTGTACCCCAGGCTGCCCTACGACGCCGACAAGGCCTTCGCCCCGGTCTCGCTGGTGGCCGAGCTGCCGCTGGCCATGATGGTCCATCCGTCGGTCCCCGCGAGGACGGCGGCCGAGTTCGTGTCGCTGGCCAAGTCCAGGCCGGGACAGATGAGCTACAGCAGTTCGGGCGCCGGCGGCGCGCCGCACCTGGCGGCCGAGATGTTCAAGGACCAGACCGGTTCCTTCATCCTGCATGTGCCCTACCGCGGCGGCGGCCCGGCCATCGCCGACTTGCTCGCGGGCCATGTGCAGTTGTCGTTCATGACGGTGCTGGAGGCCTCCGGCCACATCAAGGCGGGCAAGCTGCGTGCGCTGGCCGTGACCGGCGACAAGCGCGTGCCGGCGTTTCCCGAAGTTCCGACGCTCGCGGAAAGCGTGGCTCCCGGCTTCAACGCCATCTCCTGGATCGGCCTGCTGGCGCCCGCGGGCACGCCGCAGGATGTGGTCGACAAGATTGCCGCCGACCTGCGCGCCGTGCTGGCCGACGAAGCGGTCAAGGCACGCTTCGTGGGCTTGGGCGGCGTACCGCGCGCCACTTCGCCGCAGGAGTTTGCGAGGCTGATTGCCGACGACAGGCAGCGCTATGCCCAGATCATCCGCAGCCGCAAGATCACGATCGAGTGAGCGCGGCAGGCCGGCCTTTCAAAACGACAGATCCACCCCGAAGAGGAGACATCCATGCAGCTCACATCCCTCGTCAAGGTCCTTGCGGTCTCGGCGTCGCTAGCCGCGATGCCGATCGCGGCATCGGCCGAGGCGGCTTACCCGGCGCGCGCCATCAAGATCATCGTGCCCGCCCCGCCGGGCGGCGCGATCGACACCATCGCCCGCGTCGTCGGCGACAAGCTCGCGGTGTCGATGGGCCAGCCGGTGATCGTCGACAACAGACCCGGCGCATCCAACAACCTGGGCACGGACGTTCTCGCCAAGTCGGCGCCTGATGGCTACACGATCGGTATCGTGGGCGGCAGCCACAACATCAACAAGTTCCTGTTCAAGAACCTCGGCTGGGATCCTTCGACGAGCTTCGAGCCCATCGTCTACAGCCACGAGGTCCCGCTGGTGTTCGCCATCTACCCGCAGCTTCCGGCCAAGACGCTGCCCGAGTTCGTGGCCTGGATGAAGGCCCATCCGGACGAGACCAAGGTGGCCACCTCCGGCCGCGGCAGTGCACAGGAAATGGCGGCCGAGATGTTCCGCATGGCGAGCGGTGCGCAGATGCTGCTGGTCCCGTACAAGGGCTCGTCCGCCGCGCACCCGGATCTGCTGGCCGGACGTACCGCGCTCTTCATCGACACCATCAGTGCCATCCTGCCGCAAGTGAAGGCCGGCAACGTACGGGCGGTTGCAGTGTCGACGCGCAAGCGGACACGGTTGCTGCCCGACGTGCCGACCGCGGACGAACAGGGCTTCAAGGGCTACGACGCCAATACGAACGGCGGCTTCCTGGCCCCCGCCGGCACGCCCAAGGCCATCGTCGCGAAGCTGAATGCCGAGATCAACGCGGCGCTGAAGCTGCCCGACGTGCGGACAAAGCTGGAGGCTGCCGGCATCGAGATACAGGGCGGAACACCGCAGGAGTACGCCGCGCTGATCAAGTCAGACCTCGCCAAGTGGGGCAAGGTGGTCAAGGAAGCAGGAATCCAGCCGGAGTGAGATTGCCTTCAGTCGCGGTATTCGTGGTAGCGGCGGTACTGTTCGCGCTCCCACTGCCGGCGGCGCCATTCACGGCGCTCGGCACGGCGCTCTTCCCACCGCTCCGCGCGGCGTTCCTCCCAGCGAGAGCCAGGCTCCTCGTAGACAGGCACCGGGGCGGAATACACCGGCGGCGCAGGCTGGTAGTAGGTCGGCGCCGGCCGCGAGTAGACAGGCGCCGGCTCGTAGTAGACCGGCGGGGGCTCGCTCACGACCACGCCCGGAACGTTGACGCCGATGGACCAACTGGTGCCCGCATGGGCCGATGCGGCCATGAACAAGGAGCCAGCGGCAACGAAACCTGCAGCGGCCAAGGTGAGAGCAGATCGGGAAAAAGTCATTTCATCTCCTGAGGGGCGAGAAGTACCCCTGCTGCCTACCCAACGCCTGGCCCGACGGTGCCGCGCACATCGCTGCTGTGAAGAACGTTCCCAAATGTCACGCCGAAGGCCAGAGCGAGCCACGCAAGCCCCACGAGGGCACTCGCTGTTTGGCTAGGCATACGGAGGCCCGGCCGCACCAAGCGCTTATCGGCGCACCTTGCCGTCCTCGGTCAGCATCGACAGTTCGACGTAATTCGAAGCCTTGTGATTGCGGGCACTGAAGTCGACGTGGAAACCGCCGAAATCGGTGTTCTGAATCGACTCCAATCCGGTGATCAGCGATTCACGCGTCGCCGTGCGGCCGGCCCGCCGAAGCCCCTCCGTGAGCACCTTCGCGGCGACATAGCCTTCCATGCTCGAGAAGTTGGGCTTGGCTGCGGGCCCTGCTTTTCGCACGGCATCCAGGTACTCGCGCGAGATCGCGGTGCTCGTCGAAAAGGGGGACGGCATGACCTGGCTGACCATGATGCCCCGGGCGTCCTTGCCGAGTTCATCGGCCAGCGCCTGGGTTCCGACGAACGACACGTTGAGGAAGGTCCCGCCATAACCCGCCTTGCGCGCCTCGCGGATGAATGTGGCGCACGCCTTGTACGCCCCCACCTGAATCACGGCCGCGGGGCCGGCGGCGGTGATGTCTTTCACGGCTTTCGCCACGTCGACCGAGTTGCGCTCGACCGTTCCGATGGCGACCGGCGCAAGGCCCATGGGCTTGAGGGCGTTGCGCACGCCCTCGAGCCCGGCCTGGCCATAGGCATCGTTCTGGTGGAACACCGCGATCTTCCTGATGCCGAGCGAGGTGAGGTGATTGACGATCAATGCGGTCTCGTCGAAATACGAGGCACGAACATGGAACACCGTCTTGCGGAATGGCGTTCGCAGAACCTCGGCGCCAGTGAACGGGCCGAAGAACGGGATCTTCGCGGCTTCGACCAGCGGCAATGCCGCCATGCAGGTCGGCGTGCCGACATAACCGAAGAGCGCGAAGACATCGTCCTTGATGAGCTTGTCGGTATTCGCCTGGCAGCGCTCGGGTTCATAGCCGTCATCGATGGTGCGCAATTCGACGTTCCGGCCATTGACGCCGCCCGATGCATTGAGTGCATCGAAGTAGATGCGTGCGCCCTGGTTCATCTGAATGCCCAGTTGTTCTGCCGGACCGCTGAGCGGGGCGGATTGGCCAAGCACGATGCGCGCGGGTTGAGCCAGCGCCGGCATCGCCATGGCAGCGCCTGCAGCCGCAAACCGCTTGATCGCATCGCGACGTTTGATGGAATTGTTCATTAAGGTAGTTAGGTGGTGCTGGTCTGAAGCACTCGCACATCGAAGCGGCATCGGCTCGCACGATGCGCGGTATTTGTGACCGGGAGGGGTAAGCGATGTCGTCTCGAACCGAGAACGTAACAGAATGCTCAATCATACAAGGGTTAACCCTTGCAAGCGCGCCTGGGCTTGAGGCCCCAATCCGGCACCTGGTTTGACCCCAAAAAAAACCCAGCACGAAGCTGGGTGGAATCCTCGACGGTGTCGCCACATCAAGGAGCCCTCAATCAAGGATCAGGGCAACGGCAAATTGGTTTTGGAGCAGGGCCTAAGCCGCTTCGGTGATCGGCTTCAGCCACTCCATGGCGGCAGCTTCGGGTGGCATCGCCCGCAGGCGCGCATCGCGCCGCAGGTCACGTGCGACATCCTCCAGCTCGAGCGGATCCACGGTGTGCCACTGCTGCTGCAGCCGGTGCGCGCAAGCAGCGATCCAGAGAGTGGCAGGCACGTTTTCCATGGTGCGATTATGCCTTGGATACTGTTCATTTGTACAGTAAGAATGTTAACGCGGCGAGCCAATGCCTGATTTCCGTCAAGGCTTGGCAAGCCCTGTTGTGACAGGTTCGACGGCCCACGATGAATACTAAATCGCGCCTTTTTTGTGATTTAGTGAACGAAAAGCAAGCTCAAAGTTAACAATGGTTAGCGAAAGTCGGGCGCTTGTTACATAAGCTCGCGGCTCACGCTCGGCGCTCCGGCACAGAGGCTTGTTCGGCAGAAGCCGTCCGCCCCTGATCTTGGCTGGCATACGCCTCAATACCGCGGCGGCGGAACCAACCAGGAACATCATGAACAGAGTTTTTCGCATTGTGTGGAATGACGCGCTCGCGGCATGGACGGTAGTGTCGGAGCTGGGCCGCGGTCACGCGAAGGCAAGCAGCGCTGCCAGTGCGGCAGGTGCAGCAGTCGCCGCCCTTGCTTTGGCCATCGTGTCAATGCCAGCAGCGGCAGATTGCGTGGCGGCGGGTGCGGCCATCACCTGCGGTGCGACAGGCGGAACGCAGGCCACGACGGTCGGAACCGGGCCCGCCACGGCTGCCAACACCTCGGTGGATGTGCAGTCGGGTGCATTGATCAGCACGGGCAACACCTCCGCGATCAGCCTCGGCAACAATGCCGTCATCACGGTTCGCGGCGGCGCCACGGTCCAGAACAGCTCCGCCAACGGCAACAGCCAGTACCCGGGCGGCATCGGTGCCAACACCATCGAGTTCAACAGCAACAGCACCCTCACCATCGAGCAGGGCGCCAATGTCTTCGCCGATGGAACCGCCTCCAATTCCGAGGCCGTCAATCCTGTTGGTAGCGGCAACACGATCATCAATCACGGCACCGTGCGGTCGACCCATGCGGCGATCTGGTTCCAGGCGAACTCGGGCAACAACACCATCCTCAACACCGGCACGATGGAAGCGGGCTATGTGGCGGGCAGCAGCAACCCAGGCACCGCAACGGTGTTCGGCGCCAACGGCACCTCGGCCGTCGACTTCACCAACAAGGGCAGCGTTATCGGATCGCTCAACTTCGCCAACGGAAACGATGCCTTGCATGCCTTCACGGGCTCGAAGATCACCGGCAACATCAACGGGGGCGGCGGTGCCAACCTGCTCACGCTCGAAAGCGATGATGGCGCGGCGTCGACCTTTGCGCCCCTTTCCCTGACCGGCTTCCAGACGCTGCAGAGCAATGCCGGCATCTGGACCTTCAATGTCGCACTGCCGGGATCGGGCATCACCAGCACGACCGTGAATGGCGGCACCCTGATCCTGGGCGCCAACGCCAGCACCTACACGGGCAGCATGAATGTCGCAGCGGCGGGCGTCCTGCAAAGCACGGCAGAGTTCGCGCCCCAGGCCATTGGCAATGCGGGGCTGGTGCGCTTCGCCCAGCCGGTCGACGCTACGTACGCCGGCGTTGTCACCGGCACCGGCGGCATCGAGAAGACCGGCGCGGGCGTGCTCACGCTGACCGCGGACCAGGCGTTCACCGGCCTCACCACCATTACCGCCGGAACGCTGCAGCTGGGCAACGGCGGCCCCACCGGCTCGGTGCAGGGCAACATCGTCGACAACGCGACACTGAACGTCAACCGCTCGGACGCGCTGACGATATCAAGCACCATCAGCGGTACCGGCGCACTCGTGCAAGCCGGGGCCGGCACCACGATCCTCACCGCCGACAACAGCTACACCGGCGGCACCACCATCGAAGCGGGTGCGCTGCAGCTCGGCAACGGCGGCACCACGGGCAGCATCTTGGGCGACGTCGTGAACAATGCGACGCTGGTCGTCAACCGTTCAGATGCGCTGACGCTGTCGGGCACCATCAGCGGCACCGGCTCGCTCGTGAAAGAAGGCGCCGGCACGACGACGCTGACCGCCGCCAACAGCTACGGCGGCGGCACCGCGCTCAAGCAGGGCCGATTGAACGTCGGCAACAGCCTGGCGCTGGGCACCGGCACGCTGGCGATGGACGACGGCACCACGCTCGGCTTCGTTGCCGACGGCCTGAACCTCGCCAACGCCATCGTGCTGACGGGCGCCAACGATCCCATCATCGACACCGGCGCATTCAGCGAAACGCTCAGCGGCAACATCAGCGGCGGCGGCTTCATCACCAAGATGGGCAGCGGCACGCTCACGCTCTCGGGCGCCAACACCCATACGGGCGCAACCAATGTGGCCGAAGGCACGCTGAGGGCCGGTGCCATCGGCACCTTCAGCGCGGCCTCGGCGCACACCGTGGCAAGCGGTGCCACGCTCGACCTGGCGGGCTTCAGCCAGACGGTTGCTTCGCTCGCCAACAGCGGTACCGTCTCGTTCGTCGGCACCGCACCGGGCACCACCCTCACCGTCAACGGCGCCTACGTCGGCAACAACGGCGTGCTGCGGCTCGGCACCTTCCTGGGCGACAGCACCAGCGTGAGCGACCGGCTGGTGCTCAACGGCGCGAGCGCCTCGGCCAGCGGCCGGACCAGCGTGCAGATCACCCAGCTCGGCGGCCTGGGCGCACTGACCACGGGCAACGGCATCGAGGTGATCTCGGCGCTCAATGGCGCCACCACGACCGCGCAGACCACCCGGGATGCGTTCACGCTGGCGGGCGGCCATGTCGACGCGGGCGCCTACGAGTACCGCCTGCATGCCGCCGACGCGAGCGGCGCAGGCGAGAACTGGTACCTGCGATCGACCACGACGGTGACCACGCCTGTCACCCCGACGACGCCCACGACAGGCGGGGACGGATCGACGGGCGGCGGCACAGGCACGATCACCGTGCAGGTGCCCACCTACCGCGCCGAAGTCCCGTTGATCGCTGCACTGCCCAGCCAGCTGCGCCAGATGGACCTGGCCATGATCGGCAATCTGCACCAGCGCATCGGCGACGACGACGTGAAGGCCGGCGGCCCCGCATCGACCGGTACTGAACGCCGTGCCTGGGGCCGGGTGATTGCCACCGACCTCGACATCCGCCAGCAAGGCACCGTCAGCCCGCACAGCAACGGCAACGTCAAGGGCTTCCAGGCCGGCACCGACCTGTTCGCGACGTCCAACTGGCGCGCCGGCGTGTACGTCGGCCAGCTCGACGGCGGCGTGAAGGTCAGCGGCTTCGCGAGCGGTATCGCCAACCTGGCCGTCGGCTCCAACGATCTGCGCAGCCAGTACCTGGGCGCCTACGGCACCTGGACCGCCGATTCGGGCTTCTATGCCGATGCCGTGCTGCAGGCCGGCCGCCACCGCTACACCGTAGAGCCGCTTTCGAGCCTGCGCAGCGCCGGCAAGGGCGACAGTCTGATGGCCTCCATCGAAGTGGGCCAGGCTTTTGCGCTCGGCGAAAGCGGCTGGAAGATCGAGCCGCAGTTGCAGCTGATTCATCAGCACATCGGCCTGGACAATCTGGCGATCTCCGGTGCGAACGTGCGGCAGGACAGCGACAACGGCTGGATCGCGCGCATCGGCGTGCGCCTGAAGGGCGAGATGGCCACGGGCCTCGGCACGCTGCAGCCCTACGGCCGCTTCAACGTCTACAAGGCGAGCAGCGGTGCCGACGTGGCCCGCTTCATCGGACCGGCCGGCACGACCGACATCACGAGCCGCACCGGCTCTACCGTCAGCGAACTGGCCGGCGGCCTGACGCTGGCGCTGAACCAGACGACCAGCATCTACGGCGAAGTGGGCAAGCTGTGGGCCTCCGGCGGCGCGAGCGATGTCAAGACGTCCCTGCAGGGCTCGCTCGGGTTGCGCATGAAGTGGTGAGCGCTCGCCGCGCCATGAAGCAGTTCTTGGCGCGGCGTGGTTGGGGCCTCCCACTTGCACACCTCGTGCGGCAGCTGCAAAGGCTGTACTGGCGAGACACTGAAGAAGACCCCCGAGGACCCGTCGCATGCCTTCGATGGGCCACGGGCTCTTGATCTCGGGCGCAGTTGCTCTGAAGCTTCATCCATGCGTAGCGGCCATCGCAGCAGTGGTCCCCGACATGGCGCTTCGACGAAGAGACATTCGATCGAACCGCGGCCTCCTTCGACAATCCCGATTTTGTCGACGCCGTGATTCATTCCTATCGTTTTCATCTTGGCCTTGCAGCAGGCGACCCCGCACTGGCCGAGCTGGAAGCACGGTTGGCCGAAAGGCCACCGATCACCGTTCCGGCTATCACGATCGACGGGACCAAGACCCGCTCAAGCCAGGCGGCACGGCCGACCACGCGCCCATGTTCAAGGCCCGGCATGAACATCGCGTCCTTCAGTGCGGGCACAACCTGCCGCGGGAGGTGCCAAGGGATTTCGCCGATGCTGTCACCACTGTCCGAGCCTGGGGGAGCCGGCGCTAAGCAATAGCTGCGTCCGCTCGCACCGGGTTCCGTCTCGTCGGCTTGCCAAAGCTGTGAACTCGCTATCGCCGTCGGCGCCGTCGCAAGGCCTCAACGAACTGAAGATCGACAACCGATTCGCTTGCGTCCCACAAGCATATGCCGGCTGGCTTGCCTCGTGCGCTATATCCGCCATTGCAGCTGGAAGGTCATGCATTGTCCGATTTGCCGCAAATGACGGCGGCGTTTCGTGTCACCGCGGTTCGATTTCGGTACGTCAGACCGCTCGGGCTTCTTCAACCGGTAGGCACGCGCATTGCCCGGACAGGCGCTCCCACAACAAGGAGACACCATGACGCCAAGCCTTGCCGACCAAGCTGCGGTCCGCAAACTCATCGATACCTTCCCCGAGCGCAATCACCTGGATGCTCGGCGGGTCGAGAGTCGAACCGCGCTCTCATTTTTGATGCGGCTGCAGCACGAGCAGTTGCCGGTTCGAGTCGTTGAGGCCGAAGAAATCCGATACGTCTCGGCGCTCACGGCGACGGGTTTGATCGAAGCCGAGATCGGCGCCCTGGGGGCTACAGCACGATACGCCGCGTCACGGCTGGCCATAGTGATCCGCATCACCGAACACGGATGCGCCGAGATCGCGAGAAGCGGGCACGTGCCGAAGCATGCAGCAACCTCGATGAAGTTTGCTGGGGGGCCGCGATTCATGTGAGAGATGGATGCGAGGCGCACGAGTATGGCTTCAGCCGTAGCACTTGTCTTACGCGGGCGCGCCTCGCGCCCCATCCATCATTCGGTTGCTTTTACTTGCGTGTTGCATGTCGAAACTACCGCTGACTCCTGCGGCATCGCTGCAGCTATGGAAAGACTTGGAAGGCTTGGCACGCTGCGCGGAGCGGCGCTTGCACAGGAAGCACGTGGATTACTTCCGCGGCGCCTCGCAGCCGCCCGGTGTCGAAGACTACAACTTGGCGCACGAAGCCAGGGCAATGGCGACTCGCCACTACGAGCAGATGCTCAGGGCACGGGTTGGTCAAAGAATTCGAGCCCGCTGATTGGCCCGGGCCACTCGGTGGCTGTCTTGGAATAGCCGCCGCCGTATGCAGCCAAGCATCTCATGCGCGCCGGAACATGGCGGTGTTCTATTGCCGAGTAGCCTCTGCGGCGTGGGTTTCGTCCGACGCACAAATGCGCAAGCCTCGCGTCCACGCTGAAGCCTGGAGGGTGAAGGTCGAGTGGGTCACGGCTCGCAGGAGCAGGAGAGCACCATGGCTAGCGACTCCCGGAAAATCAGTTTTGTAGACAAGCTGACCGGGCCCGACGTGGCTCAAGCAGCCCAGTCGGCAACCGAGCAAAGCCCCTGCCAAGAAGCGGTAGTAAGCCATGTCCGGCGAGTCGCCATCTACGTCGACGAACCGCATCCGGGGCACTTCTTCTGGGTGCTCGCGGAGGAATGCGACGACGCGAGCCAGTGGAGAGAACTGGAGTCCGCCGAGTTGTCCTATGAAATCTGGCTCGACGCGCTGCATGCGGGCGTGAGAGTGCTGGAAGGCTACGCCTTGGATGATCGCATCGGCCCTCGCGCGCCGGGGCCCCGCAAACGCGTCAGTTTGAGTTGAGGCCGATGCGCTGCACGCGTGGATGATCGCGCACGATTCGCCGGCTCCCCAATGAAAAAGGGCGTCCGGAGGATGATTCCGGACGCCCTTGGACGTTTTTTTGGTCGGTGTGAAAGGATTCGAACCTTCGACCCCTTGCACCCCATGCAAGTGCGCTACCAGGCTGCGCCACACACCGAAGCCTTTAATTATAGCCGGCTGAAATCACCGTCCGACGGTCAGCAGCTCACGAATTTCAAAGAGTTCGCGTCGCAGGTGCAATAGCTGCGACGGATCGATCGTGCGAACCGCGCTACCTGAATCGGGGTCGTCCTCGTGAACGGCCGCATCGAACTCTTCCTGGTCGATCTCGACGGCCTCCATGCCCTCGAGCGGCACCATGCCAGCCTTGCGGCGGTCACGCTCGCCTTGCACGAGTTCCTGGAGCTTGTTGCGCGCACCGCTGATGGTAAAGCCCTGGTCGTAGAGCAGATCGCGAATGCGGCGAATCATGAGCACCTCGTGGTGCTGGTAGTAGCGCCGGTTGCCGCGCCGCTTCATGGGGCGCAGTTGCGTGAACTCCTGCTCCCAGTAACGCAGCACATGCGGCTTCACGCCGCAGAGTTCGCCGACTTCACCGATGGTGAAGTAGCGTTTGACGGGAATGGGCGGGAGCGCTTTCTCCATTATTTCCATTGAAATCAAGACCGTGCGCAGCAAACCTTAGAGATTACTCTACGCACCCGCGCAGCACCAAGCACTATTCGGCGCCCAGGCTCCACTCGACCTCGGAAGTACCGTTCTGCTCGATGCTTCCGTGAATCTGTTCCTTCAGCTTGGCGCTCGCATGAAAGGTGGCGACGCGCCGCTCACCGATCGGAATGGCTTCGCCGGTGCGCGGATTGCGGCCCGGGCGAGGCGCCTTCACGCGGATCTGAAAGTTACCGAAGCCCGAAATCTTTACGTCCGTGCCTTCGATCAGGCTGTTGGCGACGAGGTCGAAGAAAGCCTCGACCATGTCCTTGGATTCGCGCTTGTTCAGGCCGATCTGCTCGAACAGCAGGTCGGCCAGGTGCGCCTTGGTGAGTGCGGGCGTTTCGAGGGCTTCGAGCGTGAATTCCGCAGCGTTCATTCTCATCAACCTCTCAGGCGTGCGCCGAGTCTGGCGCTCAATTGTTCGACGATGGCACGCACGGCCGGCTCCACCTGTTCGTCCGTCAGCGTGGCGTTATCGTCTTGAAAGCTCAGTCGGACCGCCATGCTTTTTTCACCTTGCGCCAGGCCGGCGGATGTCGGCGCCGCGCCATCGCGCGCGGGTTGCGGGCGATAGATGTCGAACAGCGTGGCGTCGCGCAGCAGCCCTTGCGCCGCCGCCACCGATTGAATGGCCTGCATCAGCGCATTGTGCGTGACGGCCTCGGCCACCACCACCGCAATATCGCGCTCCACCGCCTGGTGCTTGGGCACCGGCTGCGCCACGGGCACGGGACGCGCGGCGACGGCATCGAGGTCGAGTTCGAAGAGCACCGGCGCCAGGGCAAAGTCCCACTTCTGGCGCCAGCGCGGATGCAGTTCGCCGATGAAGCCGATGGCCTTGCCGTCGACGAGCACGCGCGCCGAGCGGCCGGGGTGCAGCGCCGGATGTTCGGCCGCCTCGAAGCTGGGCACCAGCGGTGCGAGCAGTGCTTCGACGTCGCCCTTGGCATCGTAGAAATCGACGCGGTGCGGCTTGCCGTCCCAGCGGGCTTCTTCGGCATCGCCCCAGGCAAGGCCGGCCACGCGCATCGGCTGGTGAATCCCGCGCACGGTGCTGTCGGTCGTGGCCACGCTGTCGTCGCGCATGAACACGCGGCCCACTTCGAACACGCGCACGCGCGGTGCCTTGCGGTCGAGGTTGAACTTGAGTACCTGCAGCAGTGAACCGAGCAGCGAGGAGCGCATCGCGCTCATCTGGCTGGCAATGGGGTTCAGCAGCTTGACGGGGTTGGCATTGCCGGCCAGGTCCTGCTCCCAATGCACCTCGACAAAACTGAAGTTGATGGTTTCCTGGTAGCCGAGCGCCGCAAGACTCCGGCGCACTGCGAAGCGGCTGCGCTGCGACTCGGGCCGCACGCGCGCCGTGATGGGCGCCAGCGGCGCAGTCGTCGGCAGGTTGTTGAAACCGATCAGGCGCGCGACCTCCTCGATCAGGTCTTCCTCGATCAGCAGGTCGAAGCGGTGCGGCGGCGGCGTCACGGTCAATGTGCCCTCGCCTTCGCGGAGGGCAAAGCCGAGGCGGCGCAGCGCATCGGCGCACTGCGCCTGCGAGAGCGGCATGCCGATGACGCGCGAAGCACGCGCCACGCGCAGCGTGACGGGCATGGCCTCGGGCACGTTCAGGATCTTGTCGTCCATGGCACCGGCTTGGCCGCCGCAGATCTCGATGATGAGTTGCGTGATGCGCTCGATGATCTCGACCGTGCGGCTCGGATCGACGCCGCGCTCGTAGCGATGGCCGGCATCGGTCGTGAAGTTGAAGCGCCGCGAGCGGCCCTGAACGGCCTCGGGCCACCAGAACGCAGCCTCGACGTAGATGTTGCGGGTGCCGTCCGACACCGAGGTGGCATCGCCGCCCATGATGCCGGCGAGCGACTCGACGGCCTGGTCGTCGGCAATCACGCCGACCGTGTCGTCGACGCTGATCGTGTGGCCGTTGAGCAGCTTGAGCTGCTCGCCTGCCTTGCCCCAGCGCACCGTGAGGCCGCCGTGGATCTTGTCGAGGTCGAAGATGTGGCTGGGTTGGCCATACTCGAACATGACGTAGTTCGAGATGTCGACCAGCGGCGTCACGCTGCGCTGGCCGCAGCGCGCCAGGCGCTCGACCATCCAGGCCGGCGTGGCAACCTGGGTGTTCACGCCGCGCACGATGCGGCCCGAGAAACGGCCGCAGAGCTCGGGCGCTTCGACCTTGACCGGCAGCACGTCATTGAACGAAGTGCTCACGGGCGCGATGGCGGGCGTCTTGAGCGGCGCACCGGTCAACGCCGCGAGTTCGCGCGCAACGCCGTAGACACTCAGACCGTGCGCCAGGTTGGGCGTGAGCTTGAGCGTGAGCAGCGCGTCGTCGAGCTTGAGCACATCGCGCACGTCGGCGCCAATGGGTGCTTCTGCATCGAGTTCAAGCAGGCCGCCGTGGTCTTCGCTGAGCTTCAGTTCGCGCGCCGAGCACAGCATGCCCTGGCTCTCGACGCCGCGCAGCTTGCCGAGCTTGATGAGGAAGGGCTTGCCGTCTTCACCCGGCGGCAGTTCGGCGCCGACCAGTGCGCAAGGCACCTTGATGCCGACGCGCGCATTGGGCGCGCCGCACACGATGTTGAGCAAGGCGCCCTGCCCCACGTCGACCTGGCACACGCGCAGGCGATCGGCGTTCGGGTGCTGCACCGCTTCCTTGATTTCACCGACCACGATGCGGCTGAAGGGCGGCGCGACGGGGCGGCGCTCTTCGACCTCGAAGCCGCCCATGGTGAGCGTTTCGGCCAGCTCGGCGCTGCCGAGGGGTGGGTTGCAGAACTCGCGCAGCCAGGATTCCGGGAATTGCATCTCTTCGATCTCGTATTCGGTTTTTTCTAGTCTTGAATGGGGGACGTCACTGGAACTGCGAGAGAAAGCGCAAGTCGCCGTCGAAGAACAGTCGCAAATCGTTCACGCCATAGCGCAGCATGGTGAGCCGATCGGGGCCCATGCCGAAGGCAAAGCCGATGTAGCGTTCGGGGTCGAGCCCCATGTTGCGCACCACGTTCGGATGCACCTGGCCTGAACCCGCAACCTCGAGCCAGCGGCCGGCCAGCGGGCCGCTCGCAAACTGGATGTCGATTTCGGCGCTCGGCTCGGTGAACGGAAAGAAGCTCGGGCGGAAGCGCAGCACGAGGTCGTCGCGCTCGAAGAAGGTGCGGCAGAAGTCGGTGAACACGACCTTCAGGTCCTTGAAGCTCACGTTCTCGCCAAGCCACAGGCCTTCGCACTGGTGGAACATGGGCGAGTGCGTGGCGTCGCTGTCGACCCGGTAGGTGCGGCCTGGCGCGATCACGCGGATCTCGGGGGCCTTGGCAGCGCCGGTGGTATCGGCTGCTGCGGCGGCGAATTCGGCCGCGTACTTCTTGATGTGCTGATGCGCATAGCGCACCTGCATCGGGCTGGTGTGCGGACGCAGGTTGTACGGAATGCCGTCGTCGCCGTTCAGGTCGACATAGAAGGTGTCCTGCATCGAACGCGCCGGATGGTTCGGCGGGTTGTTGAGCGAGGTGAAGCTGTGCCAGTCGCTCTCGATTTCAGGGCCGTCGGCCACGTCGAAGCCCATGCTCGAGAAGATCTCCTCGATGCGCTCCAGCGTGCGGCTCACCGGGTGCAGGCCGCCGGTCATGCGGCGGCGGCCAGGCAGGCTCACATCGAGCGCCTCGGCACGCAGTTGCTGGGACAGCTCGTCGTCGGCCAACTGCTGGCGACGGTCGGTCAACGCGGACTCGATGGCCTGCTTGGCCACGTTGATCGCGGCGCCGCGAGATTTTTTCTCGTCGACGCTGAGCGCAGCCATGCCCTTCATCAGCTCGGTGATGCGGCCCGATTTGCCCAGGAACTGCGCCTTGGCGTTCTCGAGCTCGGCGGGCGTTTTCGCTTCGGCGAAGGCTGTGCCTGCGGTGGCTACCAGGGAGTCCAACTCGTTCATAGCAACAAAAAATAGGCGGGAAATAAAAAAAGAGCTGGAGCCTTTTCAAGCGCCAGCCCTTGTGTCGCGAGCGAAGGAAGCGGCCCGAAGGCTTGCCCCCCTGCTGTGCAGGATCAAGCAGCCAGCTTGGCCTTGACCTGCTCCACGATGCCGGCAAAAGCGGCCTTGTCGTGCACTGCAATGTCCGCAAGCATCTTGCGGTCGATCTCGATTCCGGCCTTGCGGATGCCGTTTGCGAACTGGCTGTAGGTCAGGCCCAGTTCACGCGAGGCAGCGTTGATACGCGCGATCCACAGTTGACGGAACACGCGCTTCTTGGTGCGGCGGTCACGGTAGGCATATTGCCCAGCCTTCATCACCGCCTGTTTGGCGACGCGGAAGACATTACCGCGGCGACCGCGGAAACCCTTGGCGAGTGCGAGAACTTTCTTGTGGCGGGCGCGAGCCGTTACACCACGTTTGACGCGAGGCATGTGTGTACTCCTTGTTCGTCTGAGTTAAATGCCACGGCCGGGCAGCATGGCGGCGACAGAAACCATGTTGGTCTCATGCACTGCGACTGCACCACGGAGGTGACGCTTGTTCTTGGTGGTCTTCTTCGTCAAGATGTGACGCTTGAAGGCTTGACCGCGCTTGACGGTGCCACCGGGACGAACGCGGAAACGTTTTTTCGCGCTGCTCTTGGTCTTCATTTTGGGCATGTGAATGCTCCTTTAATTTGTGCTCGTGAGGCGCCGCGGATACTCCGCGAACTTGTTGGCCCCGAGACACTTCTTTACTCCGCCCCTGCCGGCCCTTCTTTCGAAGCACCGGCAAGGGCGAAATTCTTTAAACCCTGCTATCTCTCAAGTCGCCAGCCAGCCTTTTCAGGCTGCTGCAGGCGCCGCCGTTTCCGACGACGCAGGCTTGGCGGCACCCGGCTTCTTGCGGCCCGGAGCGATCATCATGATCATTTGCCGGCCTTCGAGCTTCGGGAATTGCTCGACGACGATCAGGTCGCCCAGCTCATCGCGAATGCGCTGTAGCAGCGCCAAACCGAGCTCCTGGTGCGTGATCTCGCGGCCGCGGAAGCGCAGCGTGATCTTGCATTTGTCGCCCTCTTCAAGAAAGCGCCGGATATTGCGCATCTTGATGTTGTAGTCACCATCGTCGGTACCGGGCCGGAACTTGATTTCCTTGACCTCGATGACCTTCTGCTTCGACTTCGCCTCGGCCGCTTTCTTCTGCTCGTGGTACTTGAACTTACCGTACTCGATCAGACGGCAGACAGGCGGATTGGCCGCGGCAACGACCTCTACCAGATCCACGTCAGCCTCACCGGCAAGGCGCAGGGCCTCGGTAAGACTCATAACACCCATGGGCTCGTTTTCCGGGCCTACAAGGCGGACTTCCGGGGCCATGATTTCCCGGTTCAGGCGGTGTTGGCGTTCCTCGCGGTGGCGGCGGTCGCGAAATGCAGTAGCGATGGTCAGAATCCTTCAAAAATTGCTACAAAATCTGTAGCGAACGCCGGGTCAGTCCTCGCGGACAAGCGGCACGATGAGTCAAGAAACACATGTGAGGGTGCTTCCGGGACAAATCAACGCTTGTCAGCAATATCCTGAACGAGCCGTCGTACGAACGATTCGAGGGACATTGCACCGAGGTCTTGATTGCCCCGGGCGCGCACTGCGACGGCACCAGCTTCCTTCTCTTTGTCGCCCACGACAAGGATATAAGGGAGCTTTTGCAACGAATGCTTGCGTATTTTATACGTAATCTTCTCGTTGTGCAGATCGAGCTGGACTCTAAGCCCTTGATTCTGCAGCGTTTTAGCCACTGAAGCAGCGTAATCGGCCTGTCCTTCGCTGATGTTGAGCACCGCCACCTGCACCGGAGCGAGCCAAGCGGGCAGCGCGCCGGCATGGTGTTCGATCAGCATGCCGATGAAGCGCTCCAGGCTGCCGACGATGGCCCGGTGCAGCATCACGGGGTGGGCACGGCCACTCGATTCCGTGACGTACTCGCCGCCCAGGCGCTCGGCCGTGTTGAAGTCGACCTGCATCGTGCCGCACTGCCACTGGCGGCCGAGCGCGTCCTTCAGCGTGTACTCGATCTTGGGGCCGTAGAAGGCGCCATCACCGGGCGAGATGATGAAATCGACGCCCGAGCGGCGCAGCGCCTCCATCACCGCGTGCTCGGCCTTGTCCCAGAGCTCGTCGGAGCCGACGCGGTTGTCGGGCCGCGTGGCCACCTTGTAGAGGATGTCCGTGAAGCCGAAGTCGGCGTAGACCTTCTGCAGCTGCTCCGTGTAGGCGATGCATTCGCCCAAGATCTGGTCTTCCGTGCAGAAGATGTGGCCATCGTCCTGCGTGAAGCCGCGCACGCGCATGATGCCGTGCAGCGCACCGCTGGGTTCATTGCGGTGGCACTGGCCGAACTCCCCGTAGCGCAGCGGCAGGTCGCGGTAGCTGCGCAGGTCGCTCTTGAAGATCAGCACATGGCCAGGGCAGTTCATCGGCTTGAGCGCGTACTCGCGCTTTTCCGATTCCGTCGTGAACATGTTGTCGCGGTAGTTCTGCCAGTGGCCGGTTTTCTCCCACAGGCTCTTGTCGAGGATCTGCGGACCTTTCACTTCCCAGTAGCCCGTGTCGCGGTAGATGCCGCGCATGTACTGCTCGACCTGCTGCCATATCGCCCAGCCCTTGGGGTGCCAGAACACCACGCCCGGCGCCACTTCGTCGATGTGGAACAGGTCGAGCTCCTTGCCCAGCTTGCGGTGGTCGCGCTTTTCGGCTTCCTCGATGCGCTGGATGTACTGGTCGAGCTGCTTCTTGTCGGCCCAGGCTGTGCCGTAGATGCGCTGCAGCTGCTCGTTCTTGGCATCGCCGCGCCAGTAGGCGCCGGCCAGCTTCGTGAGCTTGAAGACCTTGAGAAAGCGCGTGTTCGGCACGTGCGGGCCGCGGCACATGTCGACGTATTCCTGGTGGTAGTAGAGGCCCATGGCCTGCTCGTCGGGCATGTCCTCGACGAGGCGCAGCTTGTAGTCTTCGCCGCGCGACTTGAAGACCTCGATCACCTCGGCGCGCGGCGTCATCTTTTTCACGACGTCGTAGTCCTGCGCGATCAGCTCGCGCATGCGAGCTTCGATCGCGGCCATGTCCTCGGGCGTGAAGGGGCGCTCGTACGAAATGTCGTAGTAGAAGCCTTCGTCGATCACGGGCCCGATGACCATCTTGGCCGTCGGATACAACTGCTTCACCGCATGGCCGACCAGGTGGGCCGTCGAGTGGCGAATGATCTCCAGGCCCTCGTCGTCCTTGGGCGTGATGATCTGCAGCTTGGCATCGCGGTCGATGACATCGCTGGCGTCGACCAGCCTGCCGTCGACCTTGCCGGCCACCGTCATCTTGGCGAGCCCCGGTCCGATGGACTGGGCCACTTCGGCCACCGAAACCGGGCCGGGGAACTCGCGGCGCGAGTTGTCGGGAAGCGTGATCTGGATCATGTGAAAACCTCGGGAGAAAAACAAAAAAGCGCGGTGACTGGCCGCGCTTTGCTTGGTTCGGAAGCTGGAGAAAACCAGCGTGCGCGGTCTACCGGCCTTTTCCTTCGAAGAAGAAAAAGCCGCTGAATCCTTGCGGAGTAGTTCGCGGTGTCATAACCAAGTTGCCTTTCTCGCTCTTGTTGGGTGCAGAGACCGCGATTCTATCCGCTGCCGGGCCAGGCAGCAGGCGCCGGGTCTTGCAAGCCCAACTGAAAAAGCCCGGCGCATGGCCGGGCTCTGAAGTGACCGCGAATCGCCTGCGCAGGCGATTCGAGGAACAGCCGAATCAGTGGAACTGCTCTTCCTCGGTCGAGCCGGTGAGCGCCGTGACGCTGGACTTGCCGCCCTGGATGACCGTGGTCACATCATCGAAGTAACCCGTGCCCACTTCCTGCTGGTGCGACACGAAGGTGTAGCCGCGGTCGCGCGCTGCGAATTCGGGCTCCTGCACCTTCTCGACATAGGCCGACATGCCGCGCGCCACATAGTCTTGCGCCAGGTCGAACATGTTGAACCACATCGAGTGGATGCCGGCCAGCGTGATGAACTGGTACTTGTAGCCCATGGCGCCCAGTTCCTTCTGGAACTTGGCAATGGTCGCGTCGTCGAGGTTCTTCTTCCAGTTGAACGACGGCGAGCAGTTGTAGGCCAGCATCTTGCCCGGGTGCACCTTGTGCACGGCTTCGGCAAACTTGCGCGCGAACTCGAGGTCGGGCGTGCCGGTTTCGCACCACACCAGATCGGCGTAGTACGCATAGGCCACGGCGCGGCTGATGGCCTGGTCCATGCCCTTCTTCGTCTTGTAGAAGCCTTCGGCGGTGCGCTCGCCCGTCAGGAAGGGCTTGTCGTTCTCGTCGTAATCGCTGGTGATGAGGTCGGCCGCTTCCGCATCGGTGCGGGCAATCACGAGCGTGGGCGTGCCGCAAACGTCGGCCGCCATGCGCGCGGCAACCAGCTTCTGCACGGCCTCGGTGGTGGGCACGAGCACCTTGCCGCCCATGTGGCCGCACTTCTTGACCGAGGCAAGCTGGTCTTCGAAGTGCACGCCGCCGGCACCGGCCTTGATCATGGCCTTCATCAGCTCGAAGCCGTTCAGCACGCCACCAAAGCCCGCTTCGGCATCGGCAACGATGGGTGCGAAATAGTCGACGTAGCCCTGGTCGCCCGGGTTCACGTTCTTCGACCACTGGATTTCGTCCGCGCGGCGGAAGGTGTTGTTGATGCGCTCGACCACGGTCGGCACCGAATCCACCGGGTACAGCGACTGGTCGGGGTACATCGACGAGTAGGTGTTGGCGTCGGCGGCGACCTGCCAGCCCGACAGGTAGATGGCCTTCACGCCGGCCTTCACCTGCTGCATGGCCTGGCCGCCCGTGAGCGCGCCGAGACAATTGACGTAGGGCTCGTTGTTCACCAGTTCCCAGAGCTTCTCTGCGCCGCGGCGGGCCAGCGTGTGCTCGATGGGGAACGAGCCGCGAAGGCGCACCACGTCTGCCGCGCTGTAGCCGCGCTTGATGCCCTTCCAGCGGGGATTGGTGGCCCAGTCTTTCTCGAGGGCGGCAATTTGCTGTTCGCGGCTCAGTTGTTCGGTAAGGGTCTGGGGCATGGTCACTCCGTGAGGTTGATTGAAGGTGGGCGCTACGGCCGTGAAGTCACTGTAAACCGATCTCACACTCTTATGTCTTATAGAAGACATATTTTTATCCAAGGAAAATCAACAACTTATAGGAATATTTCTCAATACGAAATTATTTTTCTCATATCGAGAAAAAATATTGCAGCGCAGCAGTCGCTCTTTTCACGATGTGCAATGACTCTTTCAGACGTGAAAACAGGCTCCTCAGACACGGTTTTTCAGCCGGCCGCTGCGTGTGCGATCCAATCGCCGCTCCGGATCACCGCGCGTCCGACGATGCGCGACGGATGGATTTCATAGACCAGGCATTCGAACTGCCGCGCGTCCACTTCCACCGCCACCTGGCGCTTGATGTATTCGCCGGAGTCGTCGTCCGCAACTTCCTCGAGCACGTCGAGCGCCGCCTCCACCTCGGGTTCGATGCGGTAGATCTCGCCCAGCACCCGTCCTTTTCCGTTCAACACCAAGCCGGGATAGGCGCCCAGGTCGTACAAGGTGCCTGCGATGACGGCGTCGGCCACATGGATCGGCTCGGGCCGAAAGCGCGCGATGTCGTTGCGCCCGCCGCGGCGCAGCGTGCCGTAGACGAAGACATGGCCCGGTGTGCGCACGGCCGGTGCGCCATCGAATTTCAGCGATTGCGGCATCATTGAATCCATCGTTCCCAACAAGCCGTCCAGTCTATTGAACACCGCCGCTCCCGCCTCCAGCCGTCTTGTAGCCTATGGCTGCCTGGCCTTGAGCATGTCGCTCGTCGGCGGCTACGTCGCCCTTTCCAAACCGCTGGTCGCGGCCTTTCCCGTGCTGCTGCTCGCCTGGCTGCGCTTCGGCATCGCTGCGCTGGCCATGCCGCACTGGCTCAAGCGCGGGCCTGAAGAAGCACCCATGACGGGCCGCACGCGCTGGCTCGTCTTCCTCGAATCCTTCCTCGGCAACTTCCTGTTTTCGATCTGCATGCTGTTTGGCGTGAGCCTCACGAGCGCAGTGTCGGCAGGCGTGATCATGGCATCGATCCCCGCGGTGGTCGCGGTGGCGAGCTGGCTCTTCCTGCGCGAGCGCATCACGGTGCGCATCGGCCTTGCGATCGGCTGCGCCGCGTTCGGCATTGGCCTGCTGGCCCTTGCGCCGGCGCATGCACCGCCTGCCGCGGAAGGCGGCGCGCCGCCATCGATGCCTTGGCTCGGCAACCTGCTCGTGTTCTGCGCGGTGCTTTGCGAAACCGCCTACGCGGTGATCGGCAAGTCGCTCACCGGTCGTCTTGGGCCCAAGCGGATCTCGTCACTCATCAACCTTTGGGGCTTCGTGCTGTCGATGCCCTTCGGCCTCTGGTTCGCATTGCAGTTCGACTTCTCCGCCGTGCGCTTCGGCACCTGGGCCTTGCTCGTGGTCTACGCACTCGCCGCGAGCATCTGGACCGTGTGGCTCTGGATGACCGGTCTTCGTCATGTGCCCGCCGCGCAAGCCGGTGTTTTCGCTGTGATGCTGCCCGTGAGCGCGGCCCTCGTGGGCGTGCTGGTGCTCGGCGAAAGCCTCTCCTCGGCACAGCTGCTTGCATTCGCAATCGCACTCGTTGGCGTGGTGCTGGCGACCTGGCCTGCACGCCGGAGTTGAAAACCTCGGGTTCTCCCCTCTGAAAAAACAACAACTCCCAATGAAAAAAGCTCTTTTTCCCTTGGAAACGCGTTTTTTCTCCTTTAGCATCCGCAATGCCACTGGAGACGCAAGTTTTTCATTGGTGACTGTTCAACCAAAAAAGGAAATCAACCATGGCAACTGCAAAGAAGGCTCCGGCCAAGAAAGCTCCGGCAAAGAAGGCCGCTCCCGCAAAGAAGGCTGCGGCTCCTGCGAAGAAGGCCGCACCGGCCAAGAAGGCAGCTCCCGCAAAGAAGGCTGCTCCTGCGAAGAAGGCTGCTGCACCGGCGAAGAAGGCTCCTGCAAAGAAGGCCGCTCCCGCCAAGAAGCGCACGCCCAACGCCGCGTTCATGAAGGCCCTGACCCCCAGCCCGGCACTCGCCGCTGTGGTGGGCTCGACGCCTCTGCCGCGCACCGCAGTCGTGAGCAAGCTGTGGGACTACATCAAGAAGAACAATCTTCAAGACAAGGCCAACAAGCGCAACATCAACGCCGACGCCAAGCTGAAGGAAATCTTCGGCAAGCCGCAAGTGTCGATGTTCGAACTGGCCGCGCTGATCGGCAAGCACGTCAAGTAAGCGCTCGGGTAGTGCGCGTCCATCGCGCTCCCGAATCAAAAGGCCGGCACATGCCGGCTTTTTTTTGCCTGCGGCACTCTGTTCGCCGGTCCTCCGCGCGTTGCATTAATTCACCAAATGGTTAAATTCGAACCATGAAAGCCTCGAAGGACTCCCTGCCCCAAACGATCGAGCCGCGTTCGCGCGACGCCGATCGCTCGCAACTCGCCATCCTCGTGGCAGCACGCGAAGAGTTCTCGCAGCTGGGTCTCGCGGGCGCACGCATGGACAGCATCGCCACCCGCGCGGGCCTGAACAAGCGGCTCATCTACTACTACTTCGGCAGCAAGGACGACCTGTTCCTGGCGGTGCTCGAACGCACTTATGCCGACATTCGGGAGGCCGAGCAGCAGCTGCACCTGGATGAGATCGATCCGGTCGAAGCCATCCGCCAGCTGGTCTCGTTCACGTGGCACTACTACCTCGAGCATCCCGAGTTCATCACGCTGCTGAACAGCGAGAACCTGCATTGCGCAGCACACCTCAAGCGCTCCGAACGCATCCAGGAAATGAACTCGCCGCTGGTGCAACTGCTCGACACGGTGCTCGAGCGCGGCAAGCGCGACAAGCTGTTTCGCGGGGGGGTCGACCCGGTGCAGCTCTACATTTCGATCGCCTCGCTCTGCTACTTCTATCTCTCGAACAACCACACGCTCTCGGCTGTCTTCGGCCGTGACCTGCGCGCGCCCAAGGCCATGGCGCAGCGCCTTTCGCACATGACCGACCTGGTCCTGGGCTACGTCCTGCACTGAGTCCTCCGGCACTTCCAGCATCTTCGGGTATTTACCGAGTGGCAGCGATTGCGCTGCGGCGACAGCCTTTCTAGAATCGCTAATTCACTTATTGGTGAATTAATCGATCAGACACAGCGGCCCGACCGCACGGAGACAACCATGAAGCAACTTGTACGCAGCACTGCACTGGCCACGCTCACCTGCCTGGCCGCGTTGGCGCCGGGGTGGGCGTCGGCGCAGAACGGGTATCCCAACAAGCCCATCCGTGTCATCGTGCCGTTCGCGGCCGGCAGCACCACCGACATCATTGCGCGCGCCATTGCCGACAAGATGGGCCAGAGCATGGGCCAGACGCTGGTGGTGGACAACCGCGGCGGCGCCAGCGGCACCATCGGCCAGCAGGCCGTGGCCACGGCCGCGCCGGACGGCTACACCGTCATGATTCACTCGTCGTCGCACACGGTGAGCCCTTCCACCTTCGCGAAGCTGCCGTTCGACACGGTGAACGACTTCGCCGGCGTCACGCCGATCTCGTCGCTGCCCAACGCGCTGGTGATCTCGCCCGCGAAGAACATCAAGACGCTGCAAGAGCTCGTCGCAGCCGCCAAGGCCAAGCCCGGCACCATCAACTTCGCCTCGGCCGGCCAGGGCAGCGCCACCCACCTCAACGCGGAGAAGTTCAAGCTGGCCGCGAAGATCGACGCCACCAACATCCCGTTCAAGGGTTCGGCCGAAGCCGTGACCGAAGTGCTGTCGGGCCGGGTCGACTATTACTTCTCGCCCATCGCGCCGGTCATCGGCCAGATCAAGGAAGGCCAGCTGCTCGCACTGGCGGTCGGTTCGCCCAAGCGCGCCGCCGCCCTGCCCGACGTGCCGACCACCGCCGAAGCAGGCGTGCCCGGCTCCGAGTTCAACTTCTGGATCGGCATGATGGCGCCCGCCAAGACGCCGCGCGACATCGTCAACCGCTTGCACGACGAAGTGGCCAAGGCGCTCGCTTCACCCGAGGTCAAGGAGCGCTTCCTCAAGCTCGGCGCCGATGCCTGGACGCTCAAGCCCGAGCAGTTCGACGCCTACATCAAGGACGAGATCAAGACCAACGCCACGCTGGTCAAGGCCGCCGGGCTCACGCCGGCGCAGTAATCCGCCCTCTCCTTCCTTCTTTTCTCTCCAACTTTCTTTCGGCTGAAGACGACATGGCTACACAACGACTCGGAATCATCATGCACGGCGTCACCGGACGCATGGGCATGAACCAGCATCTGATCCGCTCGATCTGCGCAATCCGCGCGCAAGGCGGCGTCACGCTGTCGAACGGCGACAAGGTCATGCCCGACCCGATCCTCATCGGCCGCAACGCCGAGAAGATGGAAGCGCTCGCCAAGACGCACAACATCGCGCGCTGGGGCACCGACCTCGACAAGGCGCTGGCCAACAAGGAAGACACCATCTTCTTCGACGCCGGCACCACGCAGATGCGCCCCACGCTGCTGGCCAAGGCCATCCGCGCCGGCAAGCACGTGTACTGCGAGAAACCGATTGCCACCAACCTCAATGAAGCGGTCGAGATCGCGCGCCTCGCGGAAGGCTCTGGCCTGAAGCATGGCGCCGTGCAAGACAAGCTCTTCCTGCCAGGTCTCCGCAAGCTCGACATGCTGCGCCGCGCCGGCTTCTTCGGCCGCATGCTGAGCGTACGCCTGGAGTTCGGCTACTGGGTGTTCGAAGGCGACCTGCAGCCCATCCAGCGCCCGAGCTGGAATTACCGCAAGGAAGACGGCGGCGGCATGATCCTGGACATGATGTGCCACTGGCGCTATGTGCTGGACAACCTGTTCGGCGAGGTCAAGTCGGTGTCGTGCCTCGGCGCGACCCACATACCCAAGCGCTGGGACGAAGCCGGCAAGCCGTATGAAGCCACCGCCGACGACGCGGCCTATGCCACCTGCGAACTCACCGGCCACAACGGCGAGCCAGTGATCGCGCAGATCAACATGAGCTGGGTCACGCGCGTGCGCCGCGACGACCTCGTGACCTTCCACGTCGACGGTACCGACGGGTCGGCCGTCGCGGGCCTCTCGAGCTGCCGCGCCCAGTCGCGCGTGGCCACGCCGCGCCCGGTGTGGAACCCGGACGAGAAGCAGATGATGAATTTCTTCGACCAGTGGCAGGAGATTCCGGATTCGCAGGCGTACGACAACGGCTTCAAGATCCAGTGGGAACACTTCATTCGCCACGTGGTCGAGAACGAGCCCTACAAGTGGACGCTGCCTGAGGGCGCCAAGGGCGTGCAGCTGGTCGAGGCCGCGCTCGAGTCGTGGAAGGAACGCCGCTGGATCGACGTGCCTGCGCTGAAGGTCTGAGGCAGGCAGCATGGCACTTTCGCTGACCCTTCCCACCGCAAGCGGCTCGCTCGCGCCGTACGCCCTGCGCGGTACCGCGCCGGTCAAGCCCGAAGCGGGCGTCAAGTTCAACCGCATCGCCTATTCGGCCGCGCACGTGGTGGCCGATCCGCTCGCCGCAGTGGATCCGTGGCTGCAGGCTGCCGTCGACTGGGACGCGACCATCGCCTACCGCCGCCACCTGTTCTCGCTGAGGCTGGGCGTGGCAGAGGCGATGGACACCGCGCAACGCGGCATGGGCCTCGACTGGCCCACGTCGCTCGAACTGATCCGCCGCTCGCTCGATGCCGCAAAGGATGTGCCCGGCGCGCTGGTGGCCTCTGGCTGCGGCACCGACCACCTGAACATCGACGACGTAAAGAGCGTCGACGACGTGATCCGCGGCTACGAAGAGCAGATGGCCGCCATCGAGGCGCTCGGCGGCAAGCTGATCGTGATGGCGAGCCGTGCCCTCGCCCGCGTGGCGAAGAGCCCCGCCGACTACGAGCGTGTGTACGACCGCATCCTGAGCCAGGCCAAGCAGCCGGTGGTATTGCATTGGCTCGGCGACATGTTCGATCCGGCGCTCGCGGGCTACTGGGGCAGCAAGGATGTCGATGCGGCGATGGACACCGCCCTTGCGGTGATTGCCGCGCATCCGCACAAGGTCGACGGCATCAAGATTTCGCTGCTCGACAAGGACAAGGAAATTGCGATGCGGCGGCGGCTGCCGGCAGGTGTTCGCATGTACACCGGCGACGACTTCAACTACGCCGAGCTGATTGCCGGCGACGGCGTCGGCAGCGAGCCGACGCACGGCCAGAGCGACGCACTGCTGGGTATCTTCGACGCCATCGCCCCCGCAGCGAGTGCGGCGCTGGGTGCGCTTGCGCAGGGCGACACCGAGAAGTTCCACGCGATCCTCGGCCCGACGGTGCCGCTGTCGCGCCACATCTTCGCGGCGCCCACGCGCTTCTACAAGACGGGCGTGGTGTTCATGGCCTGGCTCAACGGCCACCAGAAGCACTTCACGATGGTCGGCGGCCAGCAGAGCACGCGCTCGCTGCAGCACTTTGCCGAGCTGTTCCGCCTGGCCGATGCGGCCAATCTGCTGGAGCAGCCGGAGCTGGCGCTACGGCGTATGAAGACGCTGTTGGCCCTGCACGGCGTAGAAGGCTAGCCCGGACCATGCGCGACTTCTCGCAGAACCACGACCGGCTGTCGATCAACACGGCAACCATCCGCAAGCAATTGGGCGCCGAGGTGCCGCTGGACCGCATCATCGACCAGTGCGCCGAACGCGGGATCCGCGCGATCAGCCCCTGGCGCGACCAGGTGGCGGCCGTCGGGCTGGACAAGATTGCGACGCAGCTGAAGGCACATGGCATCCGCCTCTCGGGCTATTGCCGCGGCGGCTTCTTCCCCGCGCCCGATGCGGTGGGCCTGAAAGCCGCGCTGGACGACAACCGCCGCGCCATCGACGAGGCCAAGACGCTGAATGCGCCCTGCCTGGTTCTGGTGGTCGGCGCGCTGCCCGGTGCGCTCGAGGGCAAGGCCGCCTACAAGGACATCGCCCGTGCGCGCAACGAGGTGCGCGACGGCATCGCCGCCTCGCTGGAATACGCCCGCGAAGTCGGCATGCCGCTGGCCATCGAGCCGCTGCACCCCATGCAGGCCGCCGACCGCGCCTGCATCAACACGCTCGAACACGCGCTCGACATCTGCGACGAGCTCGATGTGGGGAAGAGCGGCATGCTCGGCGTGGCGCTGGACATCTACCACGTCTGGTGGGATCCGAAGCTGCAGCAGCAGATCGCACGCGCCGGACGCGAGCGGTTGCTGGCGTATCACGTCTGCGACTGGCTCACGCCCACGCGCGACCTGCTGAGCGATCGCGGAATGATGGGCGACGGCGTCGTGGAACTCAAGAAGATCCGCGGCTGGGTCGAAGAAGCGGGCTTCGCCGGGTTCAGCGAGGTTGAGATCTTTTCGAATCTCGACTGGTGGCAGCGGCTTGGCAGCGAAACCCTCGACGTGTGTATCGAGCGGCATAAGCAGGCTGTTTGAATCTTTGCGCGGGCGCATGGGCCCTTGTTCAGGGCGCGTGCAAAGGTCACCGGGTACTCCCCTCCGAATGTCCCCCGCCTTCGGCTCCTCCTTGATTTCGCTGCGCAAGGCACCCCGTCGGCGGGAGCGCGCCCCGAAGAACAGCAGCGCCAAAAAGAACGCTCCACTTTGTGCTGCAATTCGCCCCATGGCTACTCCGACCCTCGACGACCTGCGCCGCTATGCAATAGCCCGCACCCTCTTCAAGCCGACCACCTTGCCCGGCGCAATCCGCCAACTCGGCTTCGTTCAAGCCGACCCGATCCGCGCACCTGCGCGTGCACAAGACCTCACGCTGCGCCATCGCGTGAAGGACTACCGCGCCGGCGATCTCGAAAGCCGCTATACCCGCCTTCCCATCGAGGAAGACTGCCTCGTCAACTACGGATTCCTGCCGCGCGAACACCTGGCTCTGATGCATCCGCGCGAAGCCAGGCAACCCTGGGACGCGGACACCCGCCGCAAGGCCGCCGATGTGCTGGCCTTCGCGCGCGAACGCGGATCGGTGCATCCGCGCGAGGTCGAACAGCACTTCGCGCACGGCAGCGTGAAGAACTATTGGGGCGGCTCGAGCAATGCGACGACGCGGCTGCTCGACGGCCTGCATTACCGGGGCATGCTGCGCGTGGTGCGGCGCGACAGCGGCACGCGCGTCTATGAAGCCGTGACGCATGCGCCCGCCGACGAAAGCCCCGCCGGCCGCACGGAGCGCGCCGCCGCACTGATCGACCTGGTCGTGCGCAAATACGCGCCACTGCCCGCCGCGAGCCTGACGTATCTCGTGCGGCTGCTCGGCTACGGCGCGCCGCATCTCTCGACACAGACGCAGGCCGCACTGCGCCTCGCACGCGAAGAAGAGCTCGCGAGCTGCCGCATCGACGGCACGACTTGGTACTGGCCGGCCGGCGAGAACCCAGCCTCGCGCCGTCATGCGCCCGATGACGAGGTGCGCCTGCTAGCGCCGTTCGATCCCGTGGCGTGGGACCGTCGCCGCTTCGAACTGCTGTGGGGTTGGACATACAAGTTCGAGGCCTACATGCCCGCAGCCAAGCGCCGGTTCGGCTACTACGCGCTGCCCATGCTCTGGCATGACCGCGTGATCGGCTGGGCTAACGTGAGCGCGCCCGAAGGCCGGCTGCAGCCCGCATTCGGCTACGTCGACCGGAAGCCGCGCGATGCAGCCTTCCGTGCGGCGCTCGACGACGAACTGCAGCGCATGACGCAGTTCCTGGCGAAGCGCTAATCCGCATCCGCTTGAAATGAAAATCCCCGCGCCGCGGAAGGTCTGGCGCACGGGCGACAACCCGCGCCGCCGCCCGCTCCTAGAATCGCCCCGTCGTCCGGCATGCCGGACGGCAAGCGTTCTCAGGGCGGGGTGAAATTCCCCACCGGCGGTAATGGCGGCTTCTTCGAGAGATAAGCCGCACGAGCCCGCGAGCGCCTGCGGCCTGCAACAGGCTGCGGGGTCAGCAGATTTCGGTGCCATTCCGAAGCCGACGGTCACAGTCCGGATGAAAGAGAGCGCGAAAATGCGGGCTGGCCCGCGCGCTTTGCCGTCTCTAGGTGCAATGGCGCGTGGTCTGGCGTGCGGTTTCGTGCGCCCTGATTCAGGAAACCTGCTTTCAAGAGGCACACCATGAGTCAGATCAACGGCCTTCCCCTTTCCGCCATCAACGCGTCGGGCAATCCGCGCGGCGAGCGCATCGCATTTGTCGAGGCGCAGTGGCATTCCGACATCGTCCATCAGGCGCGGGACGCCTTCCTTGCCGAAATGGAACGGCTCGGCGTGCCGCGCGAGCTCATCGACGTGTTCGATGTGCCGGGCGCCTTCGAGATCCCGCTGCATGCCAAGAGGCTCGCGAACTCGGGCAAATACGCGGCCATTGTCGGCTGCGCGCTGGTGGTCGATGGCGGCATCTACCGCCACGAGTTCGTGGCCAGCACCGTGGTGAGCACGCTGATGTCGCTGCAGCTCGAGACCGACGTGCCGATTTTCTCGGCCGTGCTCACGCCGCACCATTTCCACGAGCATGTGGAGCACCGCAAATACTTCCACCGCCACTTTGCCGTCAAGGGCACGGAAGTGGCCGAAGCCTGCGTGAAGACGCTCGAAGGCCTGAAGAACGTCGACGCGCTGCTGGCTGCGTGACAACAGGCGCTGAGCTGCAGTAATCTGGGCGGATGACTTCTTCATCCGCTTCTTCGAACGACCGCTACACCCTCTACGGTGCGCCCGGTTCGGGTGCCACGCCGGTTCACGCCGCGCTGACGCTGATCGGCGCGCAGGTGAATACCGTCGACGTCTCTCCCTGGGAGGGCGAGTCCGAGCGCGAGCGGGTATCGGGCATCAATCCGATGCGCCAGGTGCCCGCGCTGGTGCTGCCTTCGGGCGAGGTCATGACCGAAAGCGCGGCCATCCTGATCTGGCTCGGCGACCGCTATCCGGAAGCCGGGCTCTGCCCCGCGCCCGACGATCCGCTGCGTGCGCGCTATCTGCGCTGGATGGTCTATCTGCCGGCGGCCATCTATTCGCTGTACTGGGTGCGCGACGATCCCACGCGCCTCACGCCCGACGCGGCGGCGCAGGCCGTGATGCTCGAACGCACGGCCGAGCGCATCGCGCACTGCTGGCACCTGATGGACACGCAGATCGACGAACCCGCGCCCTACCTGCTCGGCGAGAAGATCAGCATGCTCGACCTGTATGTGACCGTGATGTCGCGCTGGACGCCGCAGCGCAGGCGCTTTTATCGCGAGGCACCACGCATGGCCCGGGTGGTGCGGCGCGTGGATGCCGATCCCCGGCTGGCCGACTTCTGGGCCGCGCGCTTTCCCTTCACGCTGGACACCGGAACCCAGAAAGACTGACGCCTGTTCTTCACATCATCGACGCCATGACCGCACGCACCCCGACCACCGCCTACCCGATGACCATCTTCCACAAGCCCAACTGCAGCACCTCGCGCAACGTGCTGGGCCTGATCCGCGAGAGCGGCGTGGAACCCGAGATCGTCCTCTATCTGGAGACCCCGCCCTCGAAGAAAAAGCTGCGCGAGCTGGCGAAGGCCATGGGCGCGAGCGCGCGCGACCTGTTGCGCACGAAGGAAGCGCCCTATGAAGACCTGAAGCTGGCCGATCCGAAGTGGACCGACGACCAGTTGTTCGATTTCATCGTCGCGAATCCGATCTTGCTGCAGCGCCCCATCGTCGTCTCGCCGCGCGGCACGCTGATGTGCCGGCCGTGGGAACGCGTGCGCGAAATCCTGCCTGCCGTATAGGCTCAGCCGCGCTGCAACAGCGCGGGCACGCCCGAAGCCAGCATCGCCACGCCCGAGGCGGTCAGCAGACCCAGAACCAGCTTGCGGAACGCCGCCTCGCTGATGCCGATGTAGAGCCGCGCTCCCAGCAGCACCGGCACCGCGACGGCCAGCGCCACCAGCCCCAGCAGCGGCACCATCGAGCGGCCCATGCTGCCGCTCGCCAGGTGGAGTGCGAACGCCACCATCAGCATCGAAAGATTGAAGTTCTGGATCACCGCCCGCTGCGTGTCGCGCTGGAAGCCGCGTAGCGTGCACCACAGTGTGGGAATGGTGCCCGAGAAGCCGCCGATACCGGCCATGGCGCCGCCGATGCACCCGGCGATGCCATCGGCGATGCGTCCGCCGAAAGTGATCTTCGGCAAATGCTGCGACATCAGCATCGCAGGACACCACAGCACCAGCAGCACGCCAAGGCAAACCTTGAAGACCACGAGATCGAGGTGCGGCAGCAGCCACACGCCGAAGGGCACGCCGACCAGTCCGCCGAGCACGAACGGCCACAGCACATGCCTGTCGAAGGCGCGGCGCACCGTCGCGGCGGCAATCACCTGGCCAGTGAGCGCGCCGAACAGCGAAAGCACGGCGGCCAGTTGCGGCTCCAGGGTCCAGGCCCAGACCGACATCGCCACCAATCCGAAGGCAAAGCCCGACAGGCCTTGCACAAAACCCGCCAGCACGGCGCCGACGATCACATACACATACAAGGCCTGCATGCGGCCGATGATATCGGCCGCATCGCGCGTCAGTCGCTGCCGGCCGGTCAGGCCGACGCCGGCACCATCGCCGTGCGGCGCACCCGCGTCACATTGAACGCGCTGGCAATCAGCACGCCCTGCACCAGCGCCAGGCCGACGATCACGCTCGTGTACTGGGCGTGGTCCATCAGCCGCCCGAACACCAGCGGCGCCAGCGCCTGGCCGATATCGAGGCCGGCGTACACCACGCCATAGACGCGCCCGGTGGCATTCGGCGGTGTCGATCGCTTGACCAGCAAGTCGCGCGAAGGCCCAGCAACGCCCGACACGAAACCCATGACGCCGAACAGCACCGGCACCAGCACCGGCGGAAACTGCGCAAAGGCCAGCACCAGCGCCACGGCCGCCGCAATGCCGAAGCCGGTGCCTACGATGCGCTCGCAGCGCGACGGATCGGACGCGAGAAAGCCGCCCGCCACCATGCCCGCCGCGCTCGCGACCATGTAGACGGTGAGGCAGACCGCCACCAGTGCCACCGGTACCGCGTGCAGGTGGCCCGCCGCCACCGGCGCGAAGGTCTGCACCACGCTGATCACCACGGCATACAGGAAAAAGAAACCGAAGCACATCCACACCGCCGGGATGCGCAGGAAATCGAACTCGCCGCCGATGGGCGCGGGCTCGCCGTGGCCCGTGGCCTTGTGCACCGCCTTCACATCGAGCGACAGCACGCTGCGATAGGCCCAGAGCACCAGCAACACCACGATGGCCAGCACGCCCGCCGAGGCCAGCGCCACGCGCCATGAATAGGCCATGGCAATCGGCACCACGAAGGCTGGCGCCAGCGCCCAGCCCAGGCTGCCGGTAATGCCGTGCACGCTGTAGGCGTGGCCGAGCCGCGTCGGCGCGACCTTGCGGTTGAAGAGCGTGTAGTCGACCGGGTGGAACACGCCGTTGCCGATGCCGCCCACAACGGCGCATGCCAGCAGCATCCAGTAGCTCTGGGCCAGCGCATAGCCGAAAGCCGCCAACGCCAAGGCGCCAAGGCCGACGAACAGCACGGGCCGCGGGCCCAGCTTGTCGACGATGAAACCGGAAGCCGCCTGCACGATGCACGAGACCACGAAGAACACCGTCAGCACCGCGCCAAGCTCGGTGTAGCTCACGTTGAAGGCGTCTTTGAGCCAGGGGAAGAGCGGCGCCAGGATCAGCTGGCTGAAATGGCTGATGGCATGGGCCAGGCCGACGAGGCCGATCAGTTGGGCATCGCTGCGCAAGTTGGTGGAAGAGGTGGCGGTCGTGGAGGTGGAAGAAGACATGGATTGCTACAAAAAACCGAGGCAGTACCGATGCTATGCCCGCAGCTCGCGGCAGAATGGCGATACAGCGACAACATTTGTCGAAACCATGCCAAGCGCCGTTTCTTCCTCTTTCTCGTCCAATGCCGGGAGCACCCGCGCTGCCAAGCCGCGCGGCGCGAACGTGGCGCCGGTCACCAGCGTTGCCTCGCTCACGCCGCATCTCTATGCGCCCGATGCCGTGCGGCCGCTGCGCGCCAAGGAACATTTCCTGAGCGCCGACACGTTCGTCGAACTGCACCAGCACCCGTGGCCGCAACTCACCTTCTCGACCCGCGGCGTGATCCGCCTCAGCACGCAGGACGGCAGCTACATCGTGCCGCCGTCACGCGCAGTCTGGGTGCCGGCCAACATGCCGCACAGCATCATGCTGATCGAGGATGCCGAGCTGCGCACCGTGTACCTGCATGCCTGGCTCGGCCCGCCATGGGAAAAATGCGAAGTGCTCGAAATCAGCCCGCTGCTGCGCGCACTGATGCTCGCGCTCGACACCACGCCCGACGGACTGCCGCCGGCCGATCCGCATGCACCGCAGCGCGAACGCATGATCGCCCCGCTGCTGGTGGACGAACTGGAGCGCGCCACGCAAATCCGCATCGACGTGCCGCTGCCCACCGACAAACGGCTGCGGCAGCTCTGCGAAGCGCTGCTGCGCAACCCGGCCGACCGGGCCACGCTGGCCGAGCGCGCCGCCACCATCGGCGCCAGCGAGCGCACGGTGGCGCGGTTGTTCCGCGACCAGCTCGGCATGAGTTGGCAGCAGTGGCGGCAGCAAGCCGTGATGGCGCATGCACTGCCGCTGCTGGCACGCGGCATGGCCGTGAGCCAGGTGGCGGCGGCCAGCGGCTATGCCACCGACAGCGCGTTCTGCGCCATGTTCAAGGCGGCCACCGGCCGCTCGCCGACGTCGTTCCAGCACCGCAAGCGATCCGCCGCACTTGCCTGAATCGCCTGTGCGGCGCGGGGCTGTCACGGCGCTCTGGCAAGATCGGCGGGCCCAAGAAACCACGGACCCCGACCCACCTGCCCCATGGCGCCCATTCCCCGATCGCATCGCCCCCTGACCTGGACCGCAGACATCGGCGAGCGCATCCGCAGCCTCTTCTGGCTCAAGGCGATCGGCACCACGGCCTTCACGTGGCTCTTCTTCATCGGCTACTTCCACCTGCTGCGCAACCCGGTCTACCCGGTCGTGGTGATGCCGCTCACGGCGCTCGACCACCTGATTCCGTTCCAGCCGTACACGCTGGGCGCCTACCTCTCGCTCTGGTTCTATGTGGGCGTCGCGCCGGGGTTGCAGCTGGGCTTTCGCGAGCTGGTGGTCTATGGGCTTTGGATCGGCGCGCTCTGCCTCACGGGCCTGGGCCTCTTCTACTTCTGGCCCACCCAGATACCGCCGCTCGCCATCGACGTGTCGGGCTACCCCGGCTTTGCGATGTTGCAGGGCGTGGATGCCGCGGGCAACGCCTGTCCCTCGATGCACGTGGCCGTGGCCATCTTCACCGCCATACGCCTGGACCACGTGCTGCGCGAGACGCGCACGCCGGTCTTCCTGCGCCTTGCGAACTGGCTCTGGTTTGCCGCCATTGCCTACTCGACGCTGGCCGTCAAGCAGCATGTGGTGCTCGACGCACTGGCCGGCGCGTTGCTGGGAACGGCCTTTGCGCTGCCCTCGCTGCGCTGGCGTCCGGTGTACAGAAACCGGCCGAATACTTTGGTGGGAGCGGATATCATTGGCCATCACTGACCCACAAGCCGAGCGAGGAAGGGGTCGATCCCATGCAGCGCCCTGAGGGGTGGCGATCGATCAGCGGCCGGCACACGACAACAGGCATCGCACGATGAGTTCGCTGAAGGAATTGCAGGACCTGATCCACGAGAAGTACGGTATCGAACCGTCGAAGCTCGACCCCCATGCATCGATGCGCGAAACAGGCGGACTCGACTCGCTGGCATTGGCCGAGTTCCTGTTTGCCATCGAAGACCACTTCGGCATCACCATGCCCGACGACGACGCGAACATCGACACGCTGGGCGAACTGGCGTTGCTCGTCGACAAGGTCAGGGCCGCGAAAACAGCGTGAGCCACGAGGTCTGCGTCACGGGCCTCGGCGTCATGGCGCCGCACGGCGGCGAGCCCGATGCACTGTTCCAGGCACTGCTGGGCGGCCAGTCGGCCATCCGCCCGATCTTTCCCGACCTGCCCAAGCCGGCCGCCGCGGCCACGGTGGCTTTCGACGAAACGCGCTGGTTCACCAAGCTGCAGCTCGCCGGGGTCGACCGGGTGAGCCAGCTTGCCGTGGCGGCGACCGACCTCGCGATGCGCGATGCAGGCCTTGCCGCAAGCGATGCCGATCCCGAGCGCACGGGTATCTATGCCGGCTGCGGCATGGGCGGTGCCGCCGCACTGGAGGCCGCGTACCGCGGCAACGGACGCGTATCGCCGCTCACCATCCCAGCCTTCATGCCCAATGCGCCTGCCGCCCACGTGGCCATGCGCCAGGGCGTGCAGGGGCCGGTGCTGACCTATTCGGTCGCCTGCGCCTCGTCGTCGGTCGCCATTGCCGAAGCGGCCAAGGCCATCCAGCGTGGCGAAGTCGACATGGCCATTGCTGGCGGCAGCGAGGCGCTCATCGTGCCGGGCGTGGTGCTGGCATGGCAGGCCATGCAGACGCTGGCAACTTTCCAGCCCGGCGAAGCAGCCGGCGCGGTACGTCCGTTCGCGAGCGACCGCAGCGGGTTCGCGCTGGGCGAAGGCGCGGCCTTCCTCGTGCTCGAATCCGCCGAACGCGCGCGCGGCCGCGGCGCGCGCAGCTATGCCACGCTGGCCGGTTGGGGCCTGAGCAGCGATGCCACGCACCTCACGAAGCCGGACGCACCGGGCCAGGCGCGCGCATTGCGCCAGGCGCTGCGTCAGGCCGGCCTTCAACCGCGCGACGTGGGCTACTGCAACGCGCACGGCACGGCCACGCGCATCGGCGATGTGGTCGAGCGCAATGCGCTGGCGGAGGTGTGGGGCCGCGACCTCGACACCCTGCGCGTCAGCTCCACAAAGGCGCTGCACGGCCACATGCTCGGCGCGGCGGGCGCCCTCGAGGCGCTCATCACGGTGCTGGCGCTGCACCGCCGCGAACTGCCGCCCAATGCCCACTGCCACGAAATCGATCCGGCCTGCAGCCTGAATCTCGTGACGCAGAACGACACGCACGCGCCGGCACTCGAAGCCGCAATGAGCAACTCCTTCGCGTTCGGCGGCACGAACTCGGTGCTGCTTTTCCGTCGCCCGTGAATCGCGGTTCCGTCGGGGTATGCTGCCGATGGAATCCTCATTCACCCCTACAGGCGGGAGCACGTCATGCATGTTCGTTCCACACTGATTTCCGTCGTGCTGATCGCAGCCAGCGTCTCGGCCTCGGCCCAGTCCGACCTGCTCGGCAAGCTCAAGGACCAGGCCGGTTCGTCGCTCGGCGGGAACCTCGGCTTCAAGATGCCCGCGATCGGCTCCAGCACCGTCGGCAGCGCGGCCGGCGTGCTGCAGTACTGCGTCAAGAACAACTATCTCGGCGGCGATGCGGCCTCGGTGAAAGACAAGCTCCTTGCCAAGATCACCGGCCAGAAGCAGCAGGAAAAGAACTTCGAGAGCGGCGCGAAGGGGCTGCTGAAGGGCGGCGACGGCAAGACGCTCAACTTCAAGATCCTGTCGTCGAAGATGAAGGAAAAGGCCTGCGATTACGTGCTGAAAAACGCCACCTCCCTGATCTGACAACGCTCCTGCGTCCCGACCGCGCGCCGCACCGCGCCTGTGTTCTCTTGCCTCTCCCGTGCGCCAGCAACGATCCATGAACCCGGCCGCCCCCTCTCCTTCCTTGCGCCAGCGCCTCGCGCGCTGGGTTCCCTGTCTCGCCTGGCCGCGCCCTTCGGCCGCGCTGCTGCGCAACGAGGCGATGGCGGGCGTCACGGTGGCGCTGATGGTCATTCCACAAGGCGTGGCTTACGCGGCACTCGCCGGCATGCCGCTGGTCACGGGCGTGTACGCGGCGCTGTTTCCGGCGCTCGTCGCGGTGATCTTCAGTTCGTCGCAGCGGCTGTCGGTCGGGCCCACGGCCCTCACGAGCTTGCTGGTGGGCGCATCGCTCGCGCCGCTCGCGGTGCCGGGCAGCACCGAGTGGGTGGCAATGGCGGTGTGGCTCACGCTGATCTCCGGCGCCGTTCAGATCGTGCTGGGCGCGGGCCGCTTCGGCTGGCTGCTGCGGCTGGTGAATTCGCCGGTGCTCATCGGCTTCACGCAAGGCGCGGCGGTGCTCATCGCCATTTCTCAGCTGCCGGGGCTGCTCGGCTTCACGGGCCGCACCATTCCGCAAGTGCTGCGGGGCGGTCCGCTGCCGGACTTGACGGCCATCGCCTTCGGCCTGGGCAGCATTGCGGCGCTGTGGCTCGGCAAGCGGCTGGCGCCCCGTTTTCCAACCGCGATGGCACTGGTCGCGGGTGCGGCGGCCATCAGCTGGACGATCGATTACGCGCTGCGCGGCGGGGCCGTGGTGGGCAGCCTGCCATCGGGCCTGCCTTCGTTGTACTGGCCCGGCTTGTTGCCCTTGAGCACGCTCGGCACGCTGGTGCTGCCCGCGCTGATGATCACGCTGGTGAGCTTTCTCGAAACCGCCTCGAGCGCCAAGGTCGACAACGCGCGCGCCGGCACGCTCTGGAACGAGAACCAGGACCTCATCGGCCAGGGCCTGGCCAAGCTGGTCTCGGGCTTCTCGGGCGCTTTCCCCACCAGTTCGTCGTTCTCGCGCTCGGCCATCACGCTCTATGCGGGCGCGCAGACCGGGTGGGCCACGCTGTTCAGCGTCGCGGTCGTGGCCGGTGCGCTGCTGTGGCTGATGCCGCTGCTCTATCACGTGCCGCAGGCGGTGCTGGCCGCCGTGGTGGTCACGGCCATTCTCGGGCTCGTCAAGCCGGCGAGCTTCATTGCGCTCTGGCGCGTGTCGCGCATCGAGGCCAGCATTTCGTTCGGCACCTTCGTGCTGACCATTGGCACCGCGCCGAGCATCTACTGGGGCGTGCTGGGCGGGCTGTTCGCGAGCATGGCGCACTACATGTACCGCCACCTGCATCCGCGCATCATCGAGGTGGGCCTGCATCCCGACGGCAGCCTGCGCGACCGCAACCTCTGGAAGCTGCCGCCGCTGGCACCGCAGCTCTACGCACTGCGCATGGATGCCGAACTCGACTTCGCCTCGGCGTCGACGCTCGAGCGCGCGCTCACGGTCGTGCTGGCCGAGCGGCCTGAACTGACCGATGTGTGCCTCTTTGCACAACCTATCAACCGCATCGACATCACGGGCGCCGAAGTGTTCGGCTCGATCCGGCGAATGATGGAATCCAAGGGCGTGCGCCTGCACCTGAGCGGCCTGAAGCTGCCGGCCCTGCAGGTGCTCGAACGTGCCGGGCTGCTCGCGCCGGGGCCGATGCTTTTCAGCTACCGCACCGACGGCGAAGCGCTGGCGGCACTGGCCGGAGGCGCGAATCAGCGCGCCGAGACAAAGGGTTCGACCGAAGCCGACTTGATCTCGTAGCCGCTCACGCCCATGTCCGCCGACGAATAGCGCGCCGCCTTCAGCAGGCCGCTGACGCGCACCGTGTCCATCGCGTGCAGGCCCTTCACGGTATCGGCCGCGATCACGTGGACGATCTGGTTGGCGGGCGGCGGTGGGGTGTGGATGCAGGCGCCGAAATACGGCACCAGCAGAAATTCACGGATGCCGCCCTGCGTGTTGTCGAGCGGAACCACGAAGCCCGAGAGCTGCGCAGCCGTGCCGTCGAGCGCCACGTTGACCGGCGCGTTGTCCCATACGGCGCGCATCTCGTCGAGCATCTGCACCGCGCGCGGATCATTGTCGCGCAGCGACTCCAGGCTGATGTCGCGGTAGCGCCTGGTCGGGTCCCAGCTCTTGGGCACGAGCTCTTCCCATTTGAGCTCCTGCACCGCGCCCGCCGCGGCCGCCCGCGTGTCGGCGGCCGGGCCGCAGCCCGCCAGGGTCACCGCGCCCAATGCAAGCAGGAAAGCCGGCAAGGTACGGCGAAGAAAGGCTCTCATGGCCTCCATTGTGCTTGGGCCCCATTGCCCCCGGCTTAGTCGAGTCTTAATGAGGGAGGCAAATGCATGCGCACAAGCCGGTCAGTCCCGCACCGGTCCGCGCAGGTTCTTGATCTGCGAGCGCTGGCTCTTGCCCTCGAGCCGGCGCTGCTTCGAACCATAGGTCGGCTTGGTGGCGCGCCGCACGCGCGGCGGCGTGGCCACGCTGTCGACCACCGCCTGCAAGCGCGCGAGCGCGTCGGCCCGGTTCATCTCCTGCGTGCGGTGCTGCTGCGCCTTCAGCACGAAGACGCCTTCCTGCGTGATGCGGCTGTCGCGCAATGCAAGCAGCCGCTCTTTCACGTCGGCGGGCAGCGAGCTGGCATGAATGTCGTAGCGCAGGTGCACCGCGCTCGACACCTTGTTGACGTTCTGCCCGCCCGCGCCCTGCGCACGAATGGCGCTGATTTCGACCTCGTCGGGGTCGATCAGAATGGGTGGACGAAGCATGAAGGCGAGTGTGCCTTCAAACGCGTTCGAAGACCGCGGCGTGCTTCTTATTCGCCGCGCGCAGGCCGGGCCCGCACATCGGTCACGTCGCCGGCCGGACGCAGCGACAGCGGGCTGCGCACCGACTCGCCGCGGGCACGCGCGTTGGCCGTGTCCGAGGCAGTAGGTTCGGCCGGCTGTGCCGCATTGCGAAAACGTTCGAAGCCCGAGCGCGGATTGAAGCGCCCGCCCATCGAAGCCATCCAGGGCCTCACGGGCTTGCCCGTGAGGCGCCCCCAAGCGTAGCGAACACCCCACACGGCGGCGAGCAGCGTGACCGCGACCGCCAGGCTGGCCGCGAAAACCAGCCCCAGGAGCAGAAGAACGACGCGAAAGATAAAGTTCATCATCCGACTTTAGGCCGCAACGGCCTCCGATGGTTCCCCGGCCTTGGAGAACGAAAACTGGCCAGGGGTCCGGATCGGGTCGGTATTCACTTCGATCGTGTCCTTCGGCCCGAAGCTGCCGTCGAGCAGCAGCCTCGAGAGCGGGTTCTCGATGCGCTGCTGGATGGCGCGCTTCAGCGGGCGCGCGCCGAACACCGGGTCGAAGCCGACCTTGGCAATTTCGGCCAGCGCCGCGGGCGACACCTCGAGCCCCAGGTCCATCTTCGCGAGCCGCGCCTGCAGCACCTTGAGCTGGATCGCGGCAATCGATTCGATGTTCTTCGCGTCCAGCGCATGGAACACCACCGTCTCGTCGATGCGGTTCAGGAACTCGGGGCGGAAGTAGTTCTTCAGCTCGTCCCACACCGCTTCCTTGATCTCTTCGGACGGCTTGCCCACCATGGCCTGGATGATCGGCGAACCGATGTTGCTCGTCATCACGATCACGGTGTTCTTGAAGTCCACGGTTCGGCCCTGGCCGTCCGTCAGGCGGCCGTCGTCGAGCACCTGCAGCAGCACGTTGAACACGTCCGGGTGCGCCTTTTCGACCTCGTCGAGCAGCACCACGCTGTAGGGCTTGCGGCGCACGGCTTCCGTGAGGTAGCCGCCCTCCTCGTAGCCCACGTAGCCCGGCGGCGCGCCGATCAAGCGGGCGACCGAGTGCTTCTCCATGAACTCGCTCATGTCGATGCGGATCAAGTGGTCTTCGCTGTCGAACATGAAGCCCGCAAGCGCTTTGCACAACTCGGTCTTGCCCACGCCCGTGGGGCCGAGGAACAGGAACGAGCCGGTCGGGCGGCTCGGGTCGGACAGGCCCGAGCGCGAACGGCGGATCGCGTTGGCGACCGCGCCGATGGCCTCGTCCTGGCCCACGACGCGTTCGTGCAACTTGTCTTCCATCACCAGCAGCTTGTCGCGCTCGCCCTGCATCAGCTTGGCGACCGGAATGCCGGTGGCACGCGCCACCACCTCGGCTATTTCTTCGGAGCCCACTTGCGTGCGCAGCAGCGTGGGCGCGCTCGACTTGCCCTTGCTCGCTTCGCTTTCCTCGGCCTCGCGCAGACGCTTTTCGAGCGCGGGCAACTGGCCGTATTGCAGTTCGGCGAGCTTGTTGAAGTCGCCCTTGCGCTTCCACTCCTCGATCTCGAACTTGATCTTGTCGATGTCCTCGCGGATCTTCGCGCTGCCTTGCGCCTGCGCCTTCTCGGCCTGCCAGATCTCGTCGTAGTCGGCGATTTCCTTCTGCAGCTTCGCGATCTCGTCCTCGATCAGGCCGAAGCGCTTCACCGAGGCCTCGTCCTTCTCGCGCCGCACGGCTTCGCGCTCGATCTGCAGCTGGATCAGGCGGCGGTCGAGGCGGTCCATGACCTCGGGCTTGGAGTCCATCTCGATCTTGATCTTGGCCGCGGCCTCGTCGATCAGGTCGATGGCCTTGTCGGGCAGGAAGCGGTCGGTGATGTAGCGGTCGGAGAGTTCGGCCGCGGCCACGATGGCCGGGTCGGTGATCTGCACGCCATGGTGCACTTCGTACTTTTCCTGCAGCCCGCGCAGGATCGCGATGGTGGCCTCGACCGAGGGCTCGCCCACGATGATCTTCTGGAAGCGGCGCTCCAGCGCGGCGTCCTTCTCGATGTACTTGCGGTATTCGTCGAGGGTGGTGGCGCCCACGCAGTGCAGCTCGCCGCGCGCGAGCGCCGGCTTGAGCATGTTGCCCGCGTCCATCGCACCCTCGGCCTTGCCGGCGCCGACCATGGTGTGGAGCTCGTCGATGAAGACGATGGTCTGGCCCTCGTCCTTGGCCAGTTCGTTCAACACGGTCTTCAGGCGCTCTTCGAACTCGCCGCGGAACTTGGCGCCCGCGAGCAGCGCGGCCATGTCGAGCGACAGCACCCGCTTGCCCTTGAGCGACTCAGGCACCTCGCCCGCGACGATGCGTTGGGCGAGGCCCTCGACGATCGCGGTCTTGCCCACGCCGGGTTCGCCGATCAGCACAGGGTTGTTCTTGGTGCGGCGCTGCAGCACCTGGATGGCGCGGCGGATTTCCTCGTCGCGGCCGATGACCGGGTCGAGCTTGCCCAGGCGTGCACGCTCGGTCAGGTCGAGGCAGTATTTCTTGAGTGCTTCACGCTGGCCTTCGGCATCGGCGCTGTTCACGCCTTGCCCGCCGCGCACGGCGTCGATGGCCGATTCGAGCGACTTGCGGCTGAGGCCGTTTTCCTTCGCGATCCGGCCGATGTCGGACTTGCTGTCGGCCACGGCCAAGAGGAAGAGTTCGCCCGCAATGAACTGGTCGTTGCGCTTGATGGCTTCTTTCTCGGTGGCCTGCAGCAGCTTGCCAAGCTCGGGGCCGACCTGCACGATGTCGTGCCCCTGCACCTGCGGCAGCTTCTTGATGGCCGCCTCGGCCGCATGGGCCAGGCCCTGCACGTTGACGCCGGCGCGCTCCAGCAGGGCACGCGGACCGTCTTCCTGGCGCAGCATGGCGACCAGCAGGTGGGACGGTTCGATGTAGGCGTTGTCGTTGCCGAGCGCGAGCGTCTGGGCATCGCCCAGCGCTTCTTGAAACTTGGTGGTGAGTTTGTCTTGTCGCATGGTGGTATTCCTGCACTCAAAATAGGACTGTTCCGGCGCGATTCAAGGTGTCCGGCGCTTCGGGCATGGCTATTGCACTGTGCCTGTTCATCTTTCGAATGGAGTCGATCATGGTTTTTTCAATGCAGCGCGCCCATCCGGTTCGCCGGGCGCTCGGCGTCGGTCTCTTTGTAGCGGCCATGGGCCTCGCAGGTCTTGCGCAGGCGCAAGGCACCCCCATTCGCCTGCTGGTCGGTTTTCCGGCGGGTGCCGGCACGGACGCCATTGCACGCACGCTGGGTGAAAAACTCAAGGATGTGCTGGGCGTGCCGGTGGTGGTGGAAAACCGCGCCGGCGCCGGCGGACAGATCGCGGCGCAGGCGCTCAAGGCGGCCCCGGCCGACGGCCACACGCTGTTCCTTTCGCACGACCATACGATTTCCATCCTGCCGCAGGTGGTGAAGAACCCGGGCTTCAACCCCGCGACCGACTTCGTGCCCGTGGCCGGCTTCGCTACCTTCGCCAATGTACTCGCGGTGTCGGGCGGCACGCCGGCCAAGAGCATCGACGAGTACGTGAAGTGGGTTCGCACCCAGCGCGGCGGCAAGGAGACCATCGGCGTTCCGGCACCGGCCTCGATTCCCGAGTTCCTGGTGAAGATGATCTCGGACAAGTACAAGATCGATGTGCAGCCCGCGCCCTACCGTGGCAGCGCGCCGATGACGGCCGACATGCTGGGCAACCAGATCACCGCGGGCATCGCCTCGGTGCCCGACTTCATCGAGAACCACAAGGCGGGCAAGGTGCGCATCGTGGCGTCCATCGGCGCCAAGCGCCAGGCCGTGCTGCCGAACGTGCCGACCTTCACCGAGCTGGGTTTCTCGAACCTCGAGGACCTGCCCTACTACGGCATCTTCGCGCCCGTGGGCACGCCGCAGCCGGTCATCGACAAGTACGGCGAGGCCCTGCAGAAAGTGCTGGCCATGCCTGACGTGAAGCAGAAGCTCACGACCATGGGGTTGACGGTCGGCTACGAGTCCCAGGGCCAGTTCGCAGGCCGCGTGCGCAGCTATACGCAGACCTGGGAACGGATCATCCAGTCGAGCGGCTTCAAGCCCCTCTGAGCTTTCTGGCTCCCTCTCCCTCCGGGAGAGGGTTGGGGTGAGGGCATGTGCCGCCGATGAGGCGCAGCGCTCGACAACGGCCGCTTGTCCTCACCCCGCCCTCTCCCAGAGGGAGAGGGAAAAGAATCAAGCGTTGTTGGCCGTGATGCCCCAGCGCGCCAGCCCTGCCACAGGCGCCGCGACAGCGGCACGCCGTGGAGTTCCAGTTGGAGCAAGTACCGGAGATAGCACACGCTTCGGATGACTTACACGCCCGCCGGAGACCTGCATTCCTTCACGGTTCGTTTATCGCAGTCGGGGAGGCACTGCGGCTTTGACTATTCCGGCCAACCACAATGGGCCATGGCCAACCTCAGCCCCCAACTGCAAACGGCGCTGGCTCAGTTCGCAGCCCAGCCGGGCGTGACTCCCACGCAGAAGGCGCGACTGCGTGCCGCCGTCGCCAGCAAGGCCGGATTGCTGGAGCAACTGAACCAGGACGCATCCCAATGATTGCCCACAAGCTCATATTGCCGGTGCTTGCAACGCTGGCCCTGGGCGCCTGTGCCCAAGCCCCAGCGCACCACTCCAAAGAGACCATGCCGATGAACGCATCTGCGAAAGCCTACCGTCCCCACACGCTGGATGAATACCCCGACCTCACGCCGGAAGAAATGGGACGGCGAATGCTCAAGCTGATCGACAGCCTCGCATCCTTCGACGAGTTGTCGTTGGCGCGGGTTCAGGAGGTGATGCGGCTGCCTCTGTACGAAATGCCATCAGGAACATCGCACGCTTTCGGAATGCATTTGCCAGCGTCGGATTGGTACTACGCCTTCGACTACTACGACCATCCCCAACTGTCAGAGTCCAAGAACATTACGTATGAGTTCCTCGGGAAAAACGAAACGGTTGACATGGGCCCAGTCTGCGCCATGGACTATGGCGCCTATGTGACGGCACTGACGAGCATGGGCTTCCAGGAACGGGAGGATATGGCCCGATACGATGCCCTCCATCCATATCCGCGCCGTAACGAGCGAACAGGACTGTTAGAGCCCTCCCCCCCCCTCAATTCCGGCGCCTGCCCGTTTATTTTTTCACGCGCAGCAACGTTGTGGTGCAGATCATCCCTCGACGTGAAGCCGATGCGCCTGCTGAAAAGCTGTCTCACGCCTGCGTGGAATCCATCACCGCCAAGCGCTTCGGAAAGAGATAAGCCATGTCCATCCTCAATCCTCAGTTGGAGATCGCCCTCTCCCAACTCGCTGCCCAACCCGGCGTCACTCCCGCCCATGAGGCACAACTGCGTGCCGCCGTCGCCAGCGATGCCCGGTTGCTGGAGCGCCTGAACCAGGACGCTGCCGACGGCCACCTCAAGGGCTTTGCCTTGTCGCAGGGCGGGGCCCCACCGAATCTGACGGGCACCTATGAGAAGGCCTCCGGTGTCGTCACCTTACCGGCCGGCAGTTTTGCTCCTACCGGCGGAGTTGCCAGTGCAGACTTGATCGCAACGCTGCGCTTGCAGGACATGTCCATGCGCTTTGCGCACAGCGACTACGACGACCCTGCCAACAAGCTCTGCCGCCCGATCACGCAGGTGATGGTGAACAACCTGCAGTCAACCATCAATGGCTCGCCGGTGCTGGCGCAGGAGATGAAGAAGGCGGTCACGCCACCAGGGCCGGGGCAGGAAGCGCCCTTGCAGCACTTTGCGCCACTCAGCGGCACGGTGGCCGGCGGCACTTACAACGGCGACACCAGGACCATGAGCTTGCCACCGACGAGTCTCTCGACCCTATTCGATTCAGCGGACATGACCTTTGTGCTGGGCCATGAAGTCCAGCATGCCTTCAACCATGCCGGCATGACTGCGGCCAGTCAGTCCTTCAGCACCGAGACCCGGCAGATCGCCCAGAGCAACAACCTTGCGCACGACTACACCGAACCCATCGGCAAGCTGACTCAGGCTTCGCGCGCGGATGAGGCCAGCGCGCAGATTGCGGGATGGAATGCGTTGTTGAGCCAGCAGCAGCAGATCACGCCCTCCGCGGGGCTCGATGACATGCTGAGAACCCGAAATTTCAGAGTAAACGATTTCATCGAACTCAACCGAATTTCTAGATCAGCCCAAATCCGCCCCGGCCTGACCTTCAACCCCGACGCCACCCTGTCGCCAACCCCCGCCAACATTGCCACGGCGGGGCTGTACTACTTCGACAAGCCGCCCAAGGGGACACTCGGCGTACCGGAGAACCAGACCACCGGCATCGGTTTTCACGGCGACTCCGACTATCGCAACTACTACGGTGCCCATGCGGTGGGGCGCGCCATCGATATGGAGCGCTCCTACGCCCAGCCCATCAACGGCCTAGCCCCGAACATGCAGGTCGATATGTCTCGCCTGGGCCTGCGCGAAGAGTTGATGGAACGGAACGGCATCGCCATCGGAAAGAATCCCGGCACCCCGCAGCCCTACAACGACACCAGCCAGTTGCCGCCGGCACCGCATCGTTTCGATCACACCAACACGCCGGCTGGCACGCCCAATAGCCATCAGCATGTGCCGGTAGTTCCCGGCGCAACGGGATCGCCTGGGGTAAAAGCCGGCGACCCGCGCGATCCGGAGGCCGTTCAGCCTTCCGGCACACCCCAGGCGCAGCGGGAACTCTCGCCCACAGCCGACTTCTCGGCCTATCTCGACCGCATGCTCGCCGCCGCGCAGTCGGGCGATGACGCTTCCTTCCGCAAGATGACTCAGACCCTGGCCGATCTACCACCCGGACGCGAGCTGCGCACCGAAGCCGTTGCCGCCGTAGACCAACAGGAGCAGTTGGCCGCACAGCACCAAGCCCAACTGCAGCAGGCCGCGCAGGTCAGTAGCCCGGTCATGCGCATGTAACACCTGGTAGATCGCGATTGAACGGATCGGGAACGGGAGCGAAAAAAGGGAAGAAATGAACGAAGAAAAAAGCATGATTTTGATCAGCAAGATTGCGGCACTTGTCGAGCAGTTTGACCGCCGCTGCGAGCACGCCAGCGGACAGTTGCGCCAGCTCGCGCAACAGATGCCGGGCGTGGTGCGGCAGTCGGCCGACGAGCACTTTCGCCGCATTCCCGACGAGGTGATGGGCGGCGTCCGGTCAGGAATCGAGCGACCAGTGGTCGCCTATGAACAGCGCTTGCGCGAGGCGGGCGAGCGGTTGCAGCAAGCGTCGAAAGCACTCACCTCACAATTGCAGCGCGCTGAAACGCTGCACAAGCAACTGATCTGGAAAGTTGCCGGCATCACACTGGGCAGTCTCGTGCTTCTTCTGGCTGGCGGAGGCTGGTTATCCTGGCACTACTACGAGGAGATTCGTACAAACCAAGTGTCCGCCGACCTGCTCAGGGCTTACAACCAGGCAGATGTCACACTGTGCGATGGCCGCCTGTGCGCCAAAGTGGGCAAGAAGGACCGGCAGCGCTTTGGCGACTATGTTCTAGTCGAGCCCCGGTGAGACCTGCCGCGATTCACGCATTGCCGACATCGATACCCCAGCGCGCCAGCGCAGCGTCATCGCTGACACGTGCATCCACCCATCGGGCACCTTCGGGCGTCTGCTCCTTTTTCCAGAACGGCGCCTGCGTCTTCAGGTAGTCCATCAGGAACTCGCAGGCCTCGAAGCTCTGACCACGGTGGGCCGAGATCACCGCCACCATCATGATCTGGTCGAGCGGCTGCAAGAGGCCCACGCGATGGATCACGCGGGCGCCCAGGATGTCGAAGCGCTTGTGGGCCTCGTCGATCATGGCCTCGATGGCCTTCTCGGTCATGCCTGGGTAGTGCTCCAGTTCCATCGAGGCGATGGCGCTTCCGTCGTTGCGGTCTCGCACCGTACCGACGAAGCTGCAGACCGCGCCCACGCGTTTGTCGCCGGCACGCAACGCGGCGACCTCCCGTCCGAGGTCGAAATCGGCTGTCTGGATCGAAACGCGTGCATCGCTCATGCCGGGATTGTGGCACCGCGCTAGACTTCGGCAATGCCTTGCCACGCCGCGCTCTCCACGGTGCTTTCGCACCTTGAAAGCAGTCGTGCGCGCCAGGGCAGCAAAGCCAAAAAACCAAAGCTCGTCTGACCGGAGCTGCGGTTCCGTCGTCGGATGAGCGACGGAACCTGCCAAGGCTTTGGTCCCTGAATGGTTGCGCGCGCATCGACGATGGTTCTTTTCCATCGGTCGATTCCCGTAAGGAAGCCCGCGTGCCGCAACCATCCATCCCCTCCTCTTCCAGCCCTGATTTCTCGGGCCTCTGGATTCCCCTTGTCACGCCGTTTCAGGACGGCGCCGTCGACCATGCCGCACTCGATGCGCTGACACGCCGGCTCGCCGGCGACGGCGTGGCCGGCTTCGTCGTCTGCGGCTCGACCGGCGAGCCCGCCGCGCTCGATGAAACGGAACAGCTGGCCGCGCTTGACACCGTGCACGCTGCCGCCGAAGGGCTGCCGATCGTCATGGGCCTGTCGGGCTATCACCTGGGCAAGACGACAGCCTGGGTACGCCGGCTGGCCGAACGCCCGGTGGCAGGGCTGCTGGTGTCCGCGCCGCACTACATCCGGCCCTCGCAGGCCGGCCTGCTCGAATGGTTTCGCACCATTGCCGACGCCAGCGCCGCACCTCTGCTGATCTACGACATTCCCTACCGCACCGGCGTGACCATCGCGCGCGAAACGCTGCTGGCGCTGGCCGGGCACCCGCGCATCCGCGGCATCAAGGACTGCGGCGGCGACATGGCCAAGACACGTGCGGTGATTGCCGATGGCAGGCTGCGGGTGCTGTCCGGCGAAGACCACCAGATCTTCGGCACGGTGGCCGAAGGGGGCGTAGGAGCCATTGCGGCGAGCGCGCATGTGCAGACGCGGCGCTTCGTGCAGGTGCTGCGCCTCCTGGCCGAAAACCGGCTCGAAGAGGCGCGCAGCGAATGGCAGCCGCTGCAGCCGCTGATCGAATTGCTGTTTGCCGAACCGAACCCCGCGCCGCTCAAGGCGCTGCTGGCGCATGGCGGATCGATGCGCGACGAGTTGCGCTCGCCGATGACCCGCGCTTCCGACGCGTTGCGCGAGCGCCTGGTGGCGCTGGACGCCCGGCTCAGCCGCCCGTAACGGGCGGAAAGAAGGCGACCTCGCAGCCCTCGCGCAGCGAGGCCGCCTCGTCGCTCATGGCTTGGTCGAGCGCCATGCGCACGGCCTTGCCGCGCGCGAGCGCCGTGGCGTAGGCCCCGCCGCGCGCGATGAGTTCGTCGCGCAGCGCGGACAGCGTGCCGGCACCGGTTTCGACGGTTTCGCCGCCGGTGTCGAGCGCCTCGCGCACGGAAGCGAAATAACGGATCTGGACCTTCATGGAGATGCGCTTCAGGCCAGCAGCGAGGCCAAGGGAATGAAATTCACCGTGTCGCCAGCCTGGATGGTCTGGCCCGGCGGGTTGTCGACGACGCCGTCGCCCCACACCATCGACGTCAACACACCCGAACTCTGGTTGGCGAACAGATCGAGTCCGCCGGCCGCGTTGCGCCGCGCGCGCAGGAACTCGCGGCGCTTGTCGGCGCGCGGCCAGTCGAAGTCGGCGCGCATCTGCACGGGTTCCGGCGCCACGCGTGCGGCGCCCTGCAGTGTCAGCAGGAAGGGGCGCACAAGCAGCAGGAAGGTCAGGAAGCTGGACACCGGGTTTCCGGGCAGCCCCGTGACGTGGCAGCGGCCTTGCGCATCGCCCGCGGCCCTTGCGATCGAGCCGTAGGCGAAAGGCTTGCCGGGTTTCATCGAGAGCGACCACAACTGAAGTTCGCCAAGCGCCTGCACCGCGGCCTTGATGTGGTCTTCCTCGCCCACGGACACGCCGCCCGTGGTGATGATCAAGTCGCTGCTTTCGGCCGCGCCGCGCAGCGCCTCGATGGTGGCCTCGCGCCTGTCGGGCACGATGCCCAGGTCGTTCACCTCGCAGCCGAGCCGATGCAGCAAGGCGCGCATGAAAAAGCGGTTGGAGTTGTAGATCGCGCCCGGCTTCATGGCTTCGGGCGCGACTTCGCCGGGCATCACCAGCTCGTCGCCGGTGGACAGCAGCGCGACGCGGGGCCGCCGGGCGACCTGCAGCCGGTCGAAACCGATGCTCGCGGCGAGCCCGAGCGCGGCGGGGGTCAGCCGCTCGCCCTTGCGCAGCACCACGTCGCCGGCAGCCACGTCTTCGCCCGCACGGCGGATCCACTGGCCAGCGGTGGGAACGATCTCGATGCGCACTGAACCGAGCGTGCCTTCCTGCGGCACGGCCTGGGTGTCTTCCTGCATCACGATGGCATCCGCGCCTTCGGGGATTTGCGCACCGGTGAAGATGCGCGCCGCCGTGCCTGCGGCCAGCGGCGTGCCCACTGTGCCGGCAGGGATGCGCTGCGCGACCTGCAGCAAGGCGCCGGGCGCGGCGCAGTCGGCCGCGCGCACTGCGTAACCGTCCATGGAACTGTTGTCGCGGGGCGGCACGGTGAGCGCAGACACCAGGTCTTGCGCGAGCACGCGTCCATTCGCATCGAAGGTGGCGACGCTTTCGGCCGGCAGCAACGGCTGCGCCTTCCCGAGCAGACTTGCCAGCGCTTCGTCGAGCGCCATCAGCGGCGGGCGCGAGTTAGGAGCGGTGTCAGCCATGATGTTCGGGGTTGTATTCGAAGCGGCCTCCGCTGTCGATCAGCCACTGCGCGATGCCCTCGATGTCGTCGAGGTCGAACATCGGCAGGTTGGTCGGCTCCGGCAGTCCTTCGGGTGCGTTGGTGGCAATGGCGGTCACGAAGGCATCGTCGATGTACTTCGAAGGCCGCGGCTGCTGGCCTGCCTCGGGGGCACGCCAGACTTCGATCTTGAGCAGGTCGCTGTGCTTGAAGCCCTCGACCAGCACCCAGTCGACGCCGTCGTGAAGCTCGGCAATGAGATCGTGCACCGTGAGCTGCGCGGGCTGCTCGAATTCGCGGATGAGCGCGAGCCGCTTGTCCGACGCCACGACCACCTCGAAGGCCCCGGCCTCGCGATGGCGGTAGGTGTCCTTGCCCGGATGGTCGATGTCGAACTTGTGATGCGCATGCTTGACCACCGACACCCGCTGCCCATGGAGCCTGAGCACTGGAATCAGGCGCTCGACCAGCGTGGTCTTGCCCGAACCCGAATACCCGGAAAAGCCGATCACCTTCATGTCGAGTTCCTGTGGCTGCCGTTACGCGGCAGCCGAATGCAAATGCGGGGCAGCCGCTGCAATGCGCGGCGTACGACCAAGGTCAGTCACAGTTCTGCGCGATGTACGCCTTGACGGCTTCGGCGTCGGCCGGAAGCTTGACCACCCGCTTGGGCAGCGCTTCGATGCCTTCGAACCTGGCCGGCCGAGCCGGCTCATGGCCGAGCGCCTCCACCAGCGTGGCGGCAAACTTGATCGGCAGCGCGGTCTCGAGCACCACCATCGGCACGCCGAGCACAAGGTGTTCGCGCGCGGCCTTGAGACCGTCGGCGGTGTGCGGATCGACCAGCGTGGCAAAGCGCTTGTCGGTGTCGCGGATGACTGCAAGGCGGTCGGCATGCGTGCTGCGGCTGCTCTTGAAGCCGAAGCGCTCCGCGGCCTGCGCGAAGGCCGGAGTGCCGCTCAGGTCGAAGCGGCCCTCGCGGCCCAGGTCGTCCACGAACAGCGAGCGCAGCTTGCCGGCATCGCGGCCCACCAGGTCGAACACGAAGCGCTCGAAGTTGCTGGCCTTGCTGATGTCCATCGACGGGCTCGAGGTTTCATGCGTATCGGCAGCCGCGCGCACACGGTAGATGCCAGTGCGGAAGAACTCGTCGAGCACGTCGTTCTCGTTGGTGGCCACCACCAGCGTCTGGATGGGCAGGCCCATCATGCGCGCCACGTGGCCGGCGCAGACATTGCCGAAGTTGCCGGAGGGCACGGTGAAGCTCACGGGCTTGTCGTTGCCGGCGGTCGCCTGGAAGTAGCCGGCGAAGTAGTAGACGACCTGCGCGAGCAGGCGTGCCCAGTTGATCGAGTTGACCGTCCCGATGCGGTATTTGCGCTTGAACGCCAGATCGTTCGACACCGCCTTGACGATGTCCTGGCAATCGTCGAACACGCCGGTGACGGCAATGTTGTGGATGTTCTCGTCCTGCAGGCTGAACATCTGCGCCTGCTGGAACGGGCTCATGCGGCCGTCCGGCGAGGTCATGAAGACGCGAACGCCCTTCTTGCCGCGCATGGCGTACTCGGCCGCGCTGCCGGTGTCGCCGCTGGTGGCGCCCAGGATGTTGAGCTCGGCGCCGCGGCGGGCCAGTTCGTACTCGAACAGGTTGCCGAGCAGCTGCATCGCCATGTCCTTGAAGGCCAGCGTCGGGCCGTTGGACAGGGCCTCGAGGTACACGCCGTCCTCGAGCTCGCGCAACGGCACGATCTCTTCGCTGCCGAAGATCTCGGGCGTGTAGGTCTTGGCGCAGATGGCCTTCAGGTCGGCCGGCGGAATGTCGTCGATGTAGAGCGAGAGGATTTCGAACGCCAATTCCGCATACGGCAGCTCGCGCCATTTCGCGAGCATGGCGGTGTCGACCTGCGGATAGTGCTCGGGCAGGTAGAGCCCGCCGTCGGGCGCGAGACCTTCAAGCAGGATTTCGCAGAAACGCTTGCGGTCTGGGTGGCCGCGGGTGCTCAGGTAGTTCACGGTATTTCTCTTGCGCCGTCTTTCAGGACAGCTCTTCCTTGCGAATTCGCACGATCGGCTCCAGCACGGTGGGCAGTGCCTGCAACTCGGCCAACACATCGTTGACGGTGCCTTCGCGCGCGTCGTGCGTGAGGATGATCAGGTCGGTCTGCGTGGAGCCTTCTCCGCCCACTTCGTCGGCTTCGCGCTGCAGCACCGCGTCGATGCTGATGCCTGCGGTGGCCAGCAGGCCCGTGACCTTGGCAAGCACGCCGGCCTGGTCGGCCACGCGCAGGCGCAGGTAGTAGCTGGTGACGACCTCGGTCATCGGCAGTACCTTGAGGTCGCTCATGGCGTCCGGGTGGAACGCCAGGTGCGGCACGCGGTGCGCGGCGTCGGCCGTGTGCAGGCGCGTGATGTCGACGAGGTCGGCGATCACAGCGCTGGCGGTCGGCTCGCTGCCCGCGCCCTTGCCGTAGTACAGCGTGGTGCCCACGGCATCGCCATGCACCACCACCGCGTTCATGGCGCCTTCCACGTTGGCAAGCAGCCGCTTCGACGGCACCAGCGAGGGGTGCACGCGCAGCTCGATGCCCTGCGCCGTGCGCTTGGTGATGCCCAGCAGCTTGATGCGGTAGCCGAGCTGTTCGGCGTACTTGATGTCCTGCGCAGCCAGCTTGGTGATGCCCTCGATGTGCGCCTTGTCGAACTGCACCGGAATGCCGAAGGCGATCGCGCTCATCAGCGTGACCTTGTGGCCGGCGTCGACGCCCTCGATGTCGAAGGTCGGGTCGGCTTCGGCGTACCCGAGGCGCTGCGCCTCCTTGAGCACCGTGGCGAAATCGAGCCCCTTGTCGCGCATCTCGGACAGGATGAAGTTGGTGGTGCCGTTGATGATGCCGGCCAGCCACTGGATGCTGTTGGCGGTGAGGCCTTCGCGCAGCGCCTTGATGATCGGGATGCCGCCGGCCACTGCGGCTTCGAAGGCCACCATCACGCCCCTGGCATGCGCGGCGGCAAAAATTTCGGTGCCATGCACCGCGAGCAGTGCCTTGTTGGCCGTGACCACGTGCTTGCCGGCCGCGATGGCCTCGAGCACGAGTTGCCTCGCAATGCCGTAGCCGCCGATCAGTTCGATGACGATGTCGATGTCCGGATTGGCGATGACGTCGCGCGCGTCGGCGACCACTCGCACGCCTTCGCCCGCCACTTCACGCGCACGCGCCTGGTCGAGGTCGGCCACCATCGTGATCTCGATGCCCCGGCCCGCACGGCGCTTGATTTCTTCCTGATTGCGCAGCAGCACCTTGAAAGTGCCGCTGCCGACCGTGCCTGCGCCGAGCAGGCCTACTTGGATGGGTTTCATTGGAGATTCGCGTTCATGGTTTGGATGGATTGGCAGGCGGCGCGCTCACGACACGGCTCACGTAGCGTGGCAGGCTCCATGCGCCGCCGGCAAAGCCGCGGCACATGCCGTCGCCCGCCGCGCCGGTACGCACGAAGTCCTTGCCGTCGAAGTGCCAGGTCTCGCTCGACCAGCAGTCGCCGATGCCGCGGCCCTTCATGGCCGAGGTGATGCTGGCCTCTTTGTCGTCGAAATCGCCGTTCGCCTCGATCGACACCGGCGCATAGGGCGGCTTGTCATTGGCGATCCAGATCAGGCTCGAATAGTTGTAGGCGCCCAAGCCGCAGCCGAGCGACAGCAGTACTTTCCGTTCGCTCAGGCGCAAAACGGTCAGCGCCTTGGCGTCGATGTCGTCGCGGTTGCTGCACCGTTCCCTGGCGTCGCCCAGATCGAGCGAGGGGAAGATGCGCGCGGCGAGCGCATCGTCGCCGGGTCGCGCCTTCGGCGGCTTGGCCACGTTCACGACGGGGGCCGCCACCGGGGGCAGCACGGAAGATTCCGGCTTGCTGCCGCGGCGCACCAGCGCGCCCTGCGTTCCGACGCGGCCTTGGGCCTCGTCCATCTTCAGCAGCACGGCGTTGAGGCCGGCCAGCGACAGCGTCCACTTCCTGCCGCCGCCCGTCACGGTCGCGTCGTCGTTCTTGAGCAGTTCCGGCAGGATGTGGCGGATCTGGTCCGCATCGAGCTTTGCGCTCTCGCCACCCAGGCCGGGAACGGCGGCCTTGCCGACCCTGAAGCGCAGGGGCCCCTTGACCTCGCTCTCACCGCCCATCTGCAATTCGATGTCGATGGCCGTGCCGGCCCCCGCCGCCCGGGTGATGAGCATCGACACCGGATCCGAAGTCCCGCTCTCGGCCTGATAGCCCGCCGCGCGGCAGGTGCGCGTGTTATCGCGGGCCAATTCCCAGTCGTTGTGCGAGAACGCGATCGGATCCTTCCCGGCGGCACCGGCGGACAGCGCGGCGAGCGAGAACGCCGCAGCGATGCAGGCGGATTTCATGGCCCTGTCTTGCTGCGCAAGCGGTACAGCTCCAGGAACTTGGCAATGCGGTGGATCGCCTCGCGCAAGTCGTCCTCATGCGGCAGGAACACGATGCGGAAGTGGTCTGGCGTCGCCCAGTTGAAACCCGTGCCCTGCACCAGCATGACCTTCGTTTCTTTCAGCAGCTCGAGAAAGAACTGCCGGTCGTCGTCGATCGGATAGACCTTCGGATCGAGCTTGGGAAACATGTAGAGCGCCGCACTGGGCTTGACGCAGCTCACGCCCGGAATGGCCGTGATCAGTTCATAGGCCAGGTCGCGCTGGCGCCGCAGGCGGCCGCCGTCGCCGACCAGGTCGTTGATGCTCTGGTAGCCGCCGAGGGCGGTCTGGATGGCCCATTGACCGGGCACGTTGGCGCAAAGACGCATGTTCGAGAGCATGTTCAGCCCCTCGATGTAGTCTTGCGCGCGCTTCTTGTCGCCCGACACCACGAGCCAGCCCGCGCGGTAGCCGCACGAGCGGTAGCTCTTGGAAAGCGAATTGAAGGTGAGCGTGAGCACGTCGGTCGAAAGACTTGCGATCGCGGTGTGCTTGACGTCGTCGTACAGCACCTTGTCGTAGACCTCGTCCGCGAAGATCACCAGATCGTGTTCGCGCGCAATGGCCACGATGCTCTTGAGCAATTCGTCGGAATAGAGCGCGCCCGTGGGATTGTTGGGGTTGATGACCACGATGCCCTTGGTGCGGGATGTGATCTTGGCGCGGATGTCGTCCAGGTCGGGCATCCAGCCGTTGGCCTCGTCGCAGAGGTAGTGCACCGGCGTGCCGCCCGACAGGCTCGATGCGGCCGTCCACAGGGGGTAGTCGGGCGCTGGCAGCAGCATCTCGTCGCCGTCGTTCAGCAGCGCGTTGGTGGCCATGGCGATCAGTTCGCTCGCGCCATTGCCCAGGTAGATGTCGTCGAGCGTGACGCCGGCAATGCCCTGCTTCTGCGTTTCGTGCATCACGGCCTTGCGCGCCGCGAAGATGCCCTTGCTGTCCGAATAGCCCGCCGAGGCCGGCAGGTTGCGGATCATGTCCTGCTGCACTTCCTCGGGCGCATCGAAACCGAACACGGCCAGGTTGCCGATGTTGAGCTTGATGATTTTCTGGCCCTCTTCCTCCATCTGCTTCGCGGCGTCCATGATGGGGCCGCGGATGTCATAGAGCACATTGGCCAGCTTGGCCGATTTCTTGAACTGCTTCAAAGGGCCCTCCCGGGCGCGGGTTACTCGATGTCGAAAGGCCCTTGGGGGCCTCGTGTCACTGGGGAAAACCTATAATTTGACCACAGTTCCCAGTGCCCCGATGAAGCTCCAGCCCGACAAATCCGACGCCCAGTCCCTTACCGCACACGGCCCCGGTTGGGTTGCGATCAACAACGAGAAGGTCGAGGGCAGCGTGGTGGTCGGTTCCCGGGGCGAGCGCTTCGAGTGGAATTGCACCCGCTTCGACCAGCTTGGGCCCGAGCATTTCGCCCAGTTGGCGTCGCTCGGCGCGGAATTGATCATTTTCGGAAGCGGGTCGCGCATCCGCTTTCCGCAGGCCGCCTGGCTTCAGCCGCTCATGGCCAAGCGCACCGGCGTGGAGACCATGGACACCCCCGCTGCCTGCCGGACCTACAACATCCTGGCCGGCGAAGGCCGCCACGTGATAGCCGCCCTGCTGGTCGAACCGCCCCAGGATGGCTGAGGGGGAGCTTTTCGGGGTAAAATACCGGGTTGCAAAGAGGCCAGCTGCCCTCGGTTAGCAACGACCAATCCTCCATTCGTCGAGTGTGCCCCAAAGCGCTCGATCAATGGAAACCAACGGAGAAAACAAGTTTCATGGCGATCGTTGTCAACAAACCCATTCCTGAATTCGACGCCAACGCCACGGGCGGCTTGAAAGTCTCGAATACCTCGCATCTCGGCCACGTGCTGGTCATGTATTTTTACCCGAAAGATAACACTCCGGGTTGCACGACCGAAGCCATGCAGTTCCGCGACCGCTACAAGGACTTCGAAAAGGCCGGCGCCACCGTATTCGGCGTGTCCCGCGACAACATGAAGTCGCACGACGAATTCAAGGCCAAGCTCGAACTCCCGTTCGAACTCATTGCCGACACCGAAGAAAAAATGTGCCACATGTTCGGCGTGGTCAAGAACAAGATCATGTACGGCAAGAAGGTCAAGGGCATCGAGCGCAGCACCTTCCTGATCGGCGCCGACGGCATCCTGAAGGCCGAATGGCGCGGCCTCAAGGTGCCCGGCCATGTCGACGACGTGCTCAAGGCTGTCAAGGCGCTCAAGAAGGCTGCCTGACGGTTACAAGAAGCGCCGCTTGTGCGCTTTTGCATCATCCCGTGGGGAATGCCCAACGGACCGCGCAAAGAGCATGAGACGTGTCGCCGCCGGTGTGCATAATGGCCTCATGCCGTTGAGCTCCACGACCGCATCCCCCGAACAAAGCCGCCTTGGTCTACAGGCGGCTTTTTCGTTTTCTGGTTTCCACTTCCTGCGAGCGACCTGACCCATGCCATTGCCTCCCGCCCCCACGAAACGCGCCGCATTGCTCTCGCCGGATGCGCACGATGCACCCGCCCGTTCCTCGCACAGGGGATCGCGCCGCTCCGGCGAAGAGCGCGCCGGCGAAGCCGCCGCCAGCGGGTCGCAACCGCTGGAATTGTTCGACAACCTGGGTTCGGAGGCGACAGGCGGCGGCGAAACCGCGCGCACGTCCCGCCGGGCCAAGTCGAGGCCGCAGGCGCCTGCCGCGCCGGTGAGCGCCCCGCAGCAGCAACCCGCAATCCAGGTCGAGACCCGGGTTCCCACGGCTGCCGCGCCGGCCTACGTGCCGCTGGTTCCAGCGCCTCAGGCGCCGGCACGGCCCAAGCGCAGCAAGTCCAGCGGCCCGGCCAAGCTGTTCGTGCTCGACACGAACGTGCTGTTGCACGACCCCATGTGCCTGTTCCGCTTCGAAGAACACGACATCTTCCTGCCGATGATCGTGCTCGAAGAGCTGGATGGCCACAAAAAGGGCACGACCGAAGTCGCCCGCAACGGCCGCCAGACCAGCCGCACGCTCGATGCCCTGGCTGCCCCGCACGGCGCCGACATTGCAATGGGCCTGAAGCTCGATACCACCGGCCACCGCGAGGCCGGCGGCAAGCTGTTCTTCCAGACCGCACCGCTCGACTATTCGCTGCCGGTGAGCCTGCCCCAGGGCAAGGCCGACAACCAGATCCTCGGTGTGGTTCAGGCATTGCGCGACCTTCATGCCACGAACCAGCCCGGCCGCCCGAAGCAGGAAGTGGTGCTGGTGTCCAAAGACATCAACATGCGCGTCAAGGCGCGCGCCCTCGGCCTGGCCGCCGACGACTACCAGAACGACAAGACGCTGGAAGACGGCGACCTGCTCTACGCGGGTTCGCTTGCGCTGCCGGCCGATTTCTGGACCCGCCAAAGCAAGACGGTCGAGAGCTGGCAAAGCGGCAGCAACACCTTCTACCGGATCAGCGGCCCGCTGGTGCCCAACCTGTACATCAACCAGTTCGTGTACTTCGAAGCACCGGGCGAGCCGAGCATGTATGCGCGCGTCACCGAGATCCGCGACAAGACAGCGGTCTTCAAAACGCTGAAGGACTACAGCTCGGGCAAGAACGCGGTGTGGGGCGTGAACACGCGCAACCGCGAGCAGAACTTCGCGATGAACCTCTTGATGGACCCGGAGGTCGACTTCGTCACGCTCACCGGCACCGCCGGCACCGGCAAGACGCTGATGGCACTGGCCTCGGGCCTGACGCAGGTGCTCGACGACCGCCGCTACACCGAGATCATCATGACCCGCGCCACCGTGAGCGTGGGCGAGGACATCGGTTTTCTGCCGGGCACCGAAGAAGAAAAGATGGGCCCCTGGATGGGCGCGCTCGATGACAACCTCGAGTTCCTGGCCAAGGGCGACGGCGGCGGCGCCGGCGAATGGGGCCGCGCGGCCACCAACGAGCTGATCCGCAGCCGCATCAAGGTCAAGAGCATGAACTTCATGCGCGGGCGCACCTTCCTGAACAAGTACGTGATCATCGACGAGGCGCAGAACCTGACGCCCAAGCAAATGAAGACGCTGATCACCCGGGCCGGCCCGGGCACCAAGATCATCTGCATGGGCAACCTCGCGCAGATCGACACGCCCTATCTCACCGAAGGCTCTTCGGGCCTCACGTTCGCGGTCGACAAGTTCAAGGGCTGGCCGCACGGCGGGCACATCACGCTGGCGCGCGGCGAACGCTCGCGTCTGGCCGATTTCGCGAGCGACGTGCTCTAAACCGCCGCTTCGCCGCCGATCAAGCCCGCGATGCTCCGAGAGCATCGCGGGCTTTTTTTCGTCCCCGGTGACAGGCTCCTGACAAGACGTTGTCAGGAGCCGGTCCGCACCATCGAGGCTTCTTCAAACGCAACGAAAGAGAGCTCCTCATGCAGAACGCCATCAGCTGGTTCGAGATTCCGGTCACCGACATGGACCGCGCCCAGGCCTTCTACGAGACCGTGCTGGCGCGCAAGCTGCGCCGCGAAAACTTCGGCAACGAGACGCTGGCCGTGTTTCCTTACGACGATCCCGCCACGGGTGGCGCCCTGCAGGCCGGCACGAATGCCAGCGCCCGCCCGGGCAGCGGCATCCGCATCTATCTGGACTGCATGCCGAGCATCGATGCCGTGCTGGCACGCGTCGAAGCGGCCGGCGGGGAGATCGTTGCGCCCAAGTCCGCGCTGCCGCCCGGCATGGGCTTCATTGCCCACCTGCGCGACACCGAAGGCAACGAAGTCGGCCTCCACGCCCTCGCCTGAAGCCATGGCACAGCGCAACTGGATCGCCGTTGCCAGCGCCGAGCATGCCCGGCGCGGACGCGACCATGAGCCGCTCGGCTTCATGCAGGTCGGCCATGGCAAGCTCGGCCCGCTCAAGCGGGTCGCACCGGGCGACCGCGTGGCCTACTACGCACCGGCTACGGTGTTCGGAGGCACGGACAAGCTGCAGAGCTTCGTGTCGATCGGCATCGTGCGGCCCGGCGAACCTTACGAGTTCGACATGGGCAACGGCTTTGTCCCCTGGCGCCGCGACGTGGCCTATGCGGCTGCGTACGAAGCGCCTATCGCGCCGTTGATCGAGCGCCTTGCCTTCATCGAGAATCCGAAGCAGTGGGGCTACAAGTTTCGCTTCGGCATGTTCGACGTCACCGACGCCGACATGACGCTGATTGCCCAAGCCATGAAGGCCGAGCTGAAAGCGCTCGCGCTTTGAGCAACTCCGCCCCAACACCACTCATGCAGGAGGAAAAACAGATGGAACCCGTTCGCCAGCACCATGGCGTTTTTCAGGTTGCCGGACTCACGGCCCGTACCACCAACCGCGAAGAGGACGATCCCGCCACGGCCCGAATCAGCCTATTGTGGAATCGCTTTTTTGCGGAAGAGACCTACCGCTCGACGCCCCACCGGACGGAAGACGTTCGCATCTTCGGGGTCTATTCGGGCTACGAATCCGATGCCAATGGAGCCTTCGACCTGACCGTGGGCGTGAGTGTCTCGGGCGGAACGGGGGCGGCCACCATCGAAGCCGGCGACTACCTCGTCTTTTCGGGCCAGGGTGAAATGCCGCATATGGTGATCGATACCTGGCAGCGAATCTGGCAGTATTTCGAGACAAACCCGACCATCGCGCGCCTCTACCGCAGCGATTTCGAAGCGTACGACGGGCCCGACAAAGTGGCGATCCATATCGGAGTTTCTGGAGTTTCATGAGCACCACGAAGAGCTGGCGCGACCGGCTCGCCGGCTACCCCCACCTGCCGAACGTCAAGGAGATCCCAACGCCGATGCGCAAGCGGCACGGCGAGGGCACCATCGCCACGCCCTCGCCGCGCGAGGTCGAGGAGGCAATGCGCGGCGTTCCGGAAGGCCGGCTCGCCACCGTACTCGGCATAGGCGAAGACATCGCGGCACGCCATCGCACCACCATCGGATGCACCGTGACGACGGCCATCTTCGCGCACATGATCGCGCATGCGGCCGAAGAGGCCATCCCCGCGGAGGCCAGGACGCCCTACTGGCGTACCCTCAAAATCGGCGGCGAGCTCAACTCCAAGTATCCCGGCGGCATCGACGCGCAAATGTCGAAACTCGAGGCCGAAGGCCATACCGTCGTGCAGCGCGGCAAGCGCTACTTCGTCGAAGATTTCGCGAAGAAACTCGCACGAGCTCGCTGATGCGCCGCGCCGATCGCCTGTTTCAACTGGTGCAGCTCATCCGCGGGCGCAGACTCACCACGGCCGCTTTTCTGGCGCAGCGCCTCGAAGTGTCGGAGCGCACGGTCTACCGCGACGTCGCCGATCTTCAGCACCAGGGTGTGCCGATCGAGGGCGAAGCCGGCGTGGGCTACAGGCTTGGCGCGGGCTTCGAACTGCCCCCGCTGATGTTCACGCAGGAAGAAGCTTCCGCCCTCGTGGCTGCGGCGCGGCTCGCGCAGAGCTGGGTCGATCCGGCGCTGGCGCGCAATATCGAAACGGGGCTCGGCAAGATTCTTTCGGTGCTGCCGCCGGCCGCGCGCGTCTCGGCGGAAGCACTGGCGCTCTACGCTCCCGCCCTCGGCCTCGAGGACGCCATGCGGGCCCGGCTGCAGGTATTGCGCGAGGCCGTGGAGGCGCATCACAAGCTGCGCCTCAGCTACCGCGACGTATCAGGCGACGCCAGCGAACGCACCGTGCGTCCGCTCGGCTGCTTCTACTGGGGCAAGGTCTGGACGCTTTCGACCTGGTGCGAGCTGCGTAAGGACTTCCGGGGGTTTCGCATCGACCGCATGGACGCGGTGCAAGTGCTGCCCGACCGGTTTCGCGACGAAGCGGGCAAGACGCTGGCCGACATGCTGCGCCAGGTGAAGGCCCGGGCGGCGGAAGCGAAGCGGCTCGAACAGCAGCAACAATAAATACGCGGCGTCAGTAGTCGTTGCTGCTGCCGTAGCCGGCCAGATTCTCGAACTTGGTGAGCGGCTTCAGGAACGCCAGCTTGACGGTGCCCGTGGGCCCGTTCCGGTGCTTGCTGATGATCACCTCGGCCACGCCCGGCTCCTTGCTGTTCTTGTCGTAGTAGTCGTCGCGGTAGATGAACATGATGATGTCCGCGTCCTGCTCGATGGCGCCGGATTCACGCAGGTCGCTCATCATGGGACGCTTGTCGGTGCGGCTTTCAACGCCGCGGCTCAACTGCGAGAGCGCGATCACGGGGCATTTGAGTTCTTTGGCGAGCATCTTCAGGCCGCGCGAGATTTCGCCCACGGCGGTGGCGCGGTTCTCGTCGTTCATGCTGCTCGACACGCTCATGAGCTGGAGGTAGTCGACCACGATAAGGCCGAGCCGCCCGTACTGGCGCGCCAAGCGCCGCGCATTCGCGCGCAACTCGCTGGTGGTAAGGCCGGGCGTCTCGTCGATGTGCAGCGACACGTTGCGCAGCTTCTCGATGGCTTCCGTGAGGCGCGGCCACTCCTCGTCGCTGAGCTTGCCGGTGCGCAGGTGTCCCTGGTCGATACGCCCGATCGAGCCGACGATACGCACCGCCAGCTGCGAAGCACCCATTTCCATCGAGAAGACCGCCACCGGCAGTCCTTCATTCAGGGCCACGTGCTCGGCGATGTTGATAGCCAGCGAGGTTTTGCCCATCGAAGGACGCGCGGCCAGCACGATCATGTCGCCCGGCTGCAGGCCCGAGGTCATCTTGTCGAAATCGTGGAAGCCGGTGCGCACGCCCGTGATGTCGTTCGGGTTCTCGGCCATCTCGGTCACGCGGTCGAGCAGCTCGACCACCAGGGCATCCATACTCTGGAAGCCCTGCTTCATCCGCGTGCCTTCTTCGCCGATGTTGAAGATCTTCTGTTCGGCCTCGTCGAGGATCTTGTCGACCGACTTGCCTTGCGTGTTGAAGGCGTTGGTCGCGATTTCGTCGCTCGCGGACACCAGCTTTCGCAGGATGGAGCGCTCGCGCACGATCTCGGCGTAGCGGCGGATGTTGCTCGCGCTCGGCACATACTGCGCGAGCGAGTTCAGGTAGACCAGCCCGCCGATTTCCTCGGCCTTGCCAAGACCCTGCAGCTGCTCGTAGACCGTGATGACGTCGGCCGGCTTGCTGGCGTTGATCAGCCCGCCAATGGCCGCGTAGATCAGCTTGTGTTCGTGGCGGTAAAAGTCGCCGTCGACCAGCAGGTCGCCCATGCGATCCCATGCCCCGTTGTCGAGCAGCAGGCCGCCAAGCACGCTCGACTCGGCCTCGATCGAGTGAGGCGGAATGCGGAGCTTGGCAACTTGGCGATCGGCCGACGGGTCATTGTCGGCATAGGAGAAAACGGCGGACATGGACTTCCCTTGCAACCCTGCATGCTAAGCCGCGCGCGGCGTTGCGCGTGTGGACAAGGTTGTGAATAAACGGTGATCTTCCGGTGCAGCGGGCTGGAAAACCCGTGCGCAGAAAAACAAAAGCCGCCCGGAGGCGGCTTTTGCAGCAGCGCACAAGGCGCCGCAATGACGATCAGGCGGTTTCGCCGTAGACCGTGACGGTGATGTCGACCACCACGTCGGTGTGCAGCGCAACGCTCACCGTGCTGTCGCCAACGACCTTGATCGGGCCGCTGGGCAGGCGCACTTGCGACTTGGCAACCTTGTAGCCTTGCTTGCCGAGCTCTTCGGCGATGTCGCCGTTGGTGACCGAGCCGAACAGACGGCCGTCGACGCCGGCCTTTTGGGTCAGCTTGACGGTCGTGCCGCCGAGCTTCTCGCCCTGGGCTTGCATTTCGGCCAGCTTGGCGGCCGCAGCCTTTTCGAGTTCGACGCGCTTGGCTTCGAATTCGGCCTTGTTGGCGGCGGTGGCGCGGCGGGCGCGGCCCGTCGGGATCAGGAAGTTGCGGGCGTAGCCGTCCTTGACCTTGACGATATCGCCCAGGCCACCGACGTTGACAACCTTGTCCAGAAGAATGATTTGCATGGTGCTTGCTCCTTAGACGCGGTGCTGGTCGCTGTACGGCACCATCGCGAGGAAGCGTGCGCGCTTGATCGCGGTGTTGAGCTGGCGCTGGTAGATCGCGCGCGTGCCGGTCAGGCGTGCGGGGATGATCTTGCCGTTTTCGCTGATGAAGTCACGCAGCGTGTCGATGTCCTTGTAGTCGATTTCTTCGACGCCAGCGACGGTGAAGCGGCAGAAGCGCTTGCGCTTGAACAGCAGCGACTGGGTGTTGCGCTTCGGGCGCTTGTCTTTGTTGAATTTCTTGAACGTGGCCATTTGGGGACCTCTTGTCGAAAATTAATTTTGCTGAAAATCCTGAATGTGCAGGACCGGATGCTTGCCGTTGCCCGGTGTCGCGAGAAATCCCTGAAAACACCAGAGACTTCCCATCGACTGCGTTGCGAGCCGTTCGGCGATGGCGCCGAAGGCAACGGCCTTGAGGGCCGTTTTCACCTGCCTGGCTTTTCCTGCCTCCTGGAGCGTCGACTCGTGTTCGAGCTTCAGATCGATGACGGGAAGGCCGGCCGGCGTGTATCGCAAGGCTCCGAGTTCGGCAACGGAAGCTGTCAGCAGAAGCTGATTGACTCCGGTTGCCGCAGCAGCGGCAGCGGTCACGCCGCTATCAGCTGTTGTTGGCGGCGTACTCGGCCTGCTGGGCCTTGCGGGCTTCTTCGCGCTCGACCGTCTTCATCATCGACGAAGGACCGGTTTCGGCCTTCTTCTTCTGAACGGTGAGGTGGCGCAGCACGGCGTCATTGAACTTGAACGCGTGTTCGAGTTCGGCCATCACGGTTTGCTCAGCTTCGATGTTGACGCACAGGTAGTGCGCCTTGTTGAGCTTGTTGATCTGGTAAGCCAGCTGACGGCGGCCCCAGTCTTCAACGCGGTGGACGTTGCCGCCGCCGGCCGTGATCAGGCCCTTGTAGCGCTCCAGCATGGCCGGAACTTGTTCGCTCTGATCCGGGTGGATCAGCAAAATGATTTCGTAGTGACGCATGGCACTCCTTGTGGATTCTTCCGAGGAAGAGGAAAAGCCACCTGCAGCGTCGGGCGCAGTGTGGCAAGGCAAAGCCGGCTATTGTAGCACTATAGGCGCGGCGTTGGTCCACGCTCAGTCGTTCAAGGCCTTGTCCAGAGCGGCCGCCTTCTCGGCGCCGACTGCGGCACGGATCTTGGGCGCCAGCGCCACCAGATCTTCATAGCTCGTCGTGCCCTCGACCTGCAGATTGAGCCGGAAGCCCATCAGCCCCAGTGCACCGGTCAACTGGGTGGCAATGGGATAGGCGTCCTTGTAGCGTTGCTGCCTGCTGCGGGCTGCTGCGGGCGCGGGGACGGCATCGGCCGGCTTGGGCTTTGCCGCCTCGGGCGCCCTGCTTCCGGCGGAAGCTTGTGGCGCGGCGCTTGCCGCCGTCTTGCTTGCGGTGGCGGGGGGTTCAGGCGCCTTGGGTGCCGCAGCCGCGTTGCTCCCAGCGGCCGGCTGGAGCAGCCCCAGGTCGACCATCTGGTCGATCTCTTCACGTGCAATGCCGTTCCCCGCAGCCAGCACCTCATCGACCGAGCGCTTGCCGTCGAACAGGATGAATGCCGTGCGCTGGCGTGGCGAAAGCGGCACCGACCGCTCCTTGAAAACCTGCTGTCCGGCTTCTGTCTTGACAAGAATCATGATGTTTCTTCCGCGATGTACCGCCGGTCTGCGCGATTGGCAATTTCGCCATGCGCAGCCCGCAAGCGACTGCCGCCCTTGTGAGCGTCACAAGTCTGGCATAAAGAACACATTTTGATTCATTCATGCACCACGGAAGCGGGAATTTCCCCAATGGGGATTCCCGCTTTCGGGTCCGGAGGCGGTTACAACCACCCCGCTCTTTTTTGCCGTCAGCGCTTGGCGAGTTGCTGCCAGGTGTCGATGACGCTGTCCGGATTCAAGGAGATCGATTCGATGCCCTGTTCCGCCAGCCAAAGCGCGAAGTCCGGGTGGTCGCTCGGGCCTTGGCCGCAAATCCCCACGTACTTGCCTTCGGCCTTGCAGGCCTTGATGACGCGGCTCAGCAGGGCCTTGATGGCCGGGTCGCGCTCGTCGAAGTCGGCTGCCAGCAGTTCGAGTCCCGAATCGCGGTCCAGGCCGAGCGTGAGCTGGGTCAGGTCGTTCGAACCGATCGAGAAACCGTCGAAGAACTTCAGGAACTCCTCGGGCAGGATCGCGTTGCTCGGCACCTCGCACATCATGATCAGCTTGAGTTCGTTCTCGCCGCGCTTCAGGCCGTGCTCGCCGAGCAGCGTGGTCACGCGCTCGGCCTGGCCCAGCGTGCGCACGAAGGGCACCATGATCTGCACGTTGACCAGACCCATCTCGTTGCGAACGCGCTTCAGCGCTTCGCATTCCATGGCAAAGGCCTCGCCGAAATCCTTGCTCAGGTAACGGGCGGCGCCGCGGAAACCCAGCATCGGGTTTTCCTCTTCCGGCTCGTAGCGGCTGCCGCCGATCAGCTTGCGGTACTCGTTCGACTTGAAGTCCGAGAGCCGCACGATGACCTGCTTGGGCCAGAACGCCGCGGCAATGGTTGCGATGCCTTCGGCCACCTTGTCGACATAGAACGCGCGCGGCGAGGCGTGGCCACGGGCCACCGATTCGACGGCTTTCTTCAGGTCGTTGTCGACGTTCGGATAGTCGAGGATGGCCTTCGGGTGCACGCCGATGTTGTTGTTGATGATGAATTCGAGCCGCGCCAGGCCCACGCCGTGGTTGGGCAATTGCGCGAAGTCGAATGCCAGCTGAGGGTTGCCGACGTTCATCATCAGCTTGATGTCGATCTCGGGCATCACGCCGCGCTGCACTTCGGTCACCTCGGTTTCGAGCAGGCCGTCGTAGATGAAACCGGTGTCGCCCTCGGCGCAGCTCACGGTCACCAGCGTGCCTTCCTTCAGCAGGTCGGTGGCGTCGCCGCAGCCCACCACGGCCGGGATGCCGAGCTCGCGCGCAATGATGGCCGCGTGGCAGGTGCGCCCGCCGCGGTTGGTCACGATGGCGGCGGCGCGCTTCATCACCGGTTCCCAGTTGGGGTCGGTCATGTCGGTCACGAGCACGTCGCCGGCTTGAACCTTGTCCATTTCGCTGATGTTGTGCACGAGGCGCACGGGGCCGGTGCCGATCTTCTGGCCGATGGCACGGCCTTCGGCCAGCACGGCGCCCTTGCCCAGCAGCTTGTAGCGCTGCTCGGCCTTGCCCTGCTGCTGGCTCTTCACCGTCTCGGGGCGCGCCTGCAGGATGTAGAGCTGGCCGTCGGTGCCGTCCTTGCCCCACTCGATGTCCATCGGGCGGCCGTAGTGTTCTTCGATCACCAGCGCGTACCTGGCGAGCTGCTCGACATCGGCGTCGCTCAGCGAATAGCGGTTGCGCTGCTCGGCCTTGACGTCGCTGGTCTTCACCAGCTTGCCGGTGGCCTTCTTTTCTTCAGGCGTCGCGAACTCCATCTGGATCAGCTTGGAGCCCAGGTTGCGGCGGATCACCGCCCGCTTGCCGGCGCGCAGCGTGGGCTTGTGGACATAGAACTCGTCGGGGTTCACGGCGCCCTGCACCACCGTCTCGCCCAGGCCGTAGCTCGAGGTGATGAACACCACGTCCTCGAAGCCGGACTCGGTGTCGATGGTGAACATCACGCCGGCCGCGCCGAGGTCGGAGCGGACCATGCGCTGCACGCCGGCCGAGAGCGCGACCACGTCGTGCGCAAAACCCTTGTGCACGCGATAGCTGATCGCGCGGTCGTTGTAGAGGGAGGCGAACACTTCCTTCATCTTGTGCAGCACGTCGTCGATGCCAACCACGTTGAGGAAGGTTTCCTGCTGACCTGCAAAAGAAGCGTCCGGCAGGTCTTCGGCCGTGGCCGAGGAACGCACGGCAAACGAGGCGGCGGGGTTGCCGGCGCTCAGTTTCGCGAAGGCGTCGGCAATGGCTTTCTGCAGATCGGCGGGGAAAGGCTGGGCCTCGACCATCGCGCGGATTTCGGCGCCGGCCACGGCCAGCGCCCGCACGTCTTCGGTGTCCAAAGCGGCGAGCCGCTTGCTGATCTTGTCGGCCAGTCCGTCATGGGCCAGGAATTGGCGGAACGCGTGCGCCGTGGTCGCGAAGCCCGTGGGCACCCGCACGCCCTGCGGCAGCTGCGAAATCATTTCGCCGAGGCTGGCGTTCTTGCCGCCGACCGACTCGACGTCGGTCATCCTCAGGTTTTCAAACGGTACGACCAGGGCGGTCGCGTCGAAAAGTGCAGACATGGGAAAGCTCCAGAAGTTGAAACCGGTGCTGCATGCAGGCGGCGCGGCACGATCGTTGTCGTTGCTTTGGGTGCTGGCGCGGCGTGCATGGAAAGAATTGAGTCAAGGGAAAGCGGATTCCCGATAATGGCCCGGATTGTAGGCGTGGCAAGGTTGCGCGCGCCGCAGGACAAGGCCGCAAGAGCTACACCATGCACACACGCACTGTTTTCTTCATTTCCGACGGCACCGGCATCACCGCTGAAACTTTCGGTAACGCCGTGCTCGCCCAGTTCGAGATGAAACCGCGCCATGTCCGGCTGCCGTTCACCGACACGGTCGACAAGGCCCACCAGGCGGTGCGGCAGATCAACCACACGGCCGAACTGGAAGGTGTGCGCCCGATCGTCTTCACGACGCTGGCGAACATGGAAGTGCTGGAGGTGATCGAGACCGGCTGCAAGGGCATGCTGCTCGACATGTTCGGGACCTTCGTGCGGCCACTCGAGATCGAGCTGGCCGTGAAGTCGAACCACCGTATCGGCCGCTTCAGCGATGTCAGCAAGAGCAAGGAATACGACGCCCGTATCGCGGCCATCGACTTCAGCCTGGCCCACGACGACGGCCAGAGCAACCGTGACCTCGAGGGCGCGGACGTGATCCTGGTAGGCGTCAGCCGCAGCGGCAAGACGCCGACCTCTCTTTATCTAGCGATGCAGCATGGCCTGAAAGCGGCCAACTATCCGCTGATTCCGGAAGATTTCGAGCGCCGGCAGCTGCCGCCGGCCTTGCTGCCCCATCGCAAGAAGATCTTCGGGCTCACGATCCAGCCCGAACGTCTGAGCCAGATTCGCAACGAACGCCGGCCCGATTCACGCTACGCCAGCCTCGAAAACTGCCGCAACGAGGTGAGCGAGGCCGAGGCCATGATGCGCCGGGCAGGCATCCGGTGGCTTTCGACGACCACCAAGTCGATCGAGGAAATTGCCACCACCATCCTGCAGGAACTGAAGCCGGAGCGGCTGACGTACTGAGGCGGCCTGCAGGTCGGCCGCCGCAGCCGTCTTTAAGCCGCGGCCTGCTCTACCGGGGCCGAAGTCCGGATCAGGTGATCGAAAGCACCCAGCGCCGCCTTGGCGCCGTCACCGGCGGCGATGATGATCTGCTTGAACGGCACGGTCGTCACGTCGCCCGCGGCGAACACGCCCGGCACAGATGTCTGCCCCCTGGCGTCGACCACGATCTCGCCGTGCTTCGTCAGCTCGACCACGCCTTTGAGCCAATCGGTATTGGGCACCAGGCCGATCTGGATGAATACGCCCTCGAGCTCGACCTTCTTCAGCTCGCCCGTTGCGCGGTCCTTGTAGACCAGGCCGTTGACCTTCTGGTCGCCGGTGATCTCGGTGGTCTGCGCGTTGGTGAACACGTCGACATTCTTCAGGCTCTTGAGCTTGCGCTGCAGCACGGCGTCGGCACGCAGCTGCGTGTCGAACTCGATCAGCGTCACATGGCCGACGATGCCGGCCAGGTCGATGGCCGCTTCGACGCCTGAATTACCGCCGCCGATGACCGCGACGCGCTTGCCCTTGAACAGCGGACCGTCGCAATGCGGGCAGTACGCCACGCCCTTGTTCTTGAACTCGTGCTCGCCCGGCACGTTGATGTTGCGCCAGCGCGCGCCGGTCGAAATGATGATCGACTTGCTCTTGAGCGAAGCGCCGCTCTCGAGTTGCACTTCGATGAGGTCCTTGCCCGGGCCCGCATTCGGAACAAGGGCTTTGGCGCGCTGCAGGTTCATGATGTCGACGTCGTAGTCGCGCACGTGCTCTTCGAGCGCATGGGCGAACTTCGGTCCTTCGGTTTCCTTGATCGAGATGAAGTTCTCGATGCCGAGCGTATCGAGCACCTGGCCGCCGAAGCGCTCCGATGCCACGCCGGTGCGGATGCCCTTGCGCGCGGCATACACGGCAGCTGCCGCGCCGGCGGGGCCACCGCCGACGATCAGCACGTCGAACGGATCCTTGGCGGCAATCTTCTTCGCTTCGCGTTCGACACCGCTGGTGTCGATCTTCGCGAGGATTTCTTCCAGGCTCATGCGGCCCTGACCGAACTCGGTGCCGTTCAGGAACACGGTCGGCACGGCCATCACCTGGCGTTCCTTGACTTCGTCCTGGAAGGTGCCGCCTTCGATCATCGTGGTGCGGATGCGTGGGTTCTGAATCGCCATCAGGTTCAGCGCCTGGACCACGTCAGGGCAGTTGTGGCAGGTGAGCGAGACGTAGATCTCGAACTCGAAGTCGCCGTCGAGCGCGCGGATCTGCTCCAGCACGGCTTCTTCGACCTTCGGGGGATAACCGCCGATCTGCAGCAACGCAAGGATCAGCGACGTGAATTCATGGCCCATCGGCAGGCCGGCGAAACGCGGGCCATGGTTCTCGCTCGGGCGGTTGACCGAGAAGGAGGGCTTGCGATGGTTGTCGTCGCGGCTTTCGGTCAGCTTGACCAGCGGCGAGGCTTCTGCGACGTCCTTCAGCAGCGACAGCATTTCGCCCGAGGCCTTGCTGTCGTCGAGCGAGGCGACGATCTCGATCGGCTGCGTGGCGCGTTCGAGGTAACTCTTCAATTGGGCTTTGGTGCTGGCGTCGAGCATGACGGACTCTCTTTCGATAACTGAAAACTATCAACAGGGGACAAAAAAGCCCGGGGCCTCGTGAGCGCCCGGGCTTTCGCGCGGGACGCTTAGATCTTGCCGACGAGGTCGAACGACGGTGCGATGGTCTTGTCGCCTTCATTCCACTTGGCCGGGCAGACTTCGTTCGGGTGGGCGGCGGTGTAGACCGCTGCCTTCAGCTTGCGCAGCGTTTCCTTCACGTCACGGGCGATTTCATTGGAGTGCACTTCGGCGGTCTTGATGATGCCGTCGGGGTTGATCACGAAGGTGCCGCGCAGTGCCAGGCCTTCTTCGGGGATGTGCACGCCGAAAGCGTTGGTCAGCGTGTGGGTCGGGTCGCCCACCAGGGGGAACTTGGCCTTGCCGACGGCCGGCGACGTGTCGTGCCAGACCTTGTGCGAGAAGTGCGTGTCGGTGGTCACGATGTAGACCTCGGCACCCAGCTTCTGGAACTCGGGGTAGTTGTCGGCCGCGTCTTCGACTTCGGTCGGGCAGTTGAAGGTGAAGGCCGCCGGCATGAAGATCAGCACGGACCACTTGCCCTTGAGCGTCTCGTCGGACACGTCGATGAACTTGCCGTTGAGGTAGGCCTGGGTCTTGAAGGGTTGGACTTGGGTGTTGATCAGGGACATGGTGATTCCTTGGATGCTGCGGGTGGACAAAAAAGTGCGAGCCATGAGTATAACTACCAATCGATATATTTCAATAGCGATTAGCTATTAAAAATATTGCTGCTTACTATGTTGGCGATCACCTTCGCGGCCGTTTCGCCGCATCCGAATACGAACGTGTATCACCATCAAACGCATGCAGACCAGCGCAGCATGGGATTGCTTGCAAGCGCTCGCCCGCACCTCTCACAATCCCTACTTTCAGAACAAGGAAAAAACATGAAGGGCGACCCCAAGGTCATCGAACATCTGCAGGCGCAGCTCAAAAACGAGCTCACTGCAATCAACCAGTATTTCCTTCACTACCGCATGCTCAAGCACTGGGGTTTGGACAAGCTGGCCAAGAAGGAATACGAAGAGTCGATCGGCGAAATGAAGCATGCCGACAAGCTGATGGACCGCATCTTCATGCTCGACGGACTGCCGAACCTGCAAGACCTGGGCAAGCTGAACATCGGCGAAGACGTGCCCGAGCTGCTCGGCTGCGACCTGGGCGCCGAAACCGGCGCGCAAGCCACCATCAAGGACGGCATCGCGTATTGCGAAACCGTTCGCGACTATGTTTCCCGCGACCTGCTGCAGGAAATTCTGGACGACACGGAAGAGCACATCGACTTCCTCGAGACCCAGATCGACCTGATCGACAAGGTCGGGCTGCAGAACTATCTGCAGTCGCAGATGGGCGAGCTCGGCTGAGTTTCGGACGGGGGCCGCTCGGCCCCTTCCAATGTGGCGGGCGTCGCCGTCAGTCGACGTCGCCCGGCTCCTTGGGACGCTTGCGCCCGCTGAGCATGGCGCCCACCAGGTTCTCCCGGTGCCGCCAGCTCGTGAAAGCCACACCGGCCAGATGCAGGGCGATCAGCACCACCAGTATCCAGGCGAAGGTGCGGTGGAGCCATTCCACCCACGCCAGTCCCCAGAACATATCCAGCGAATACATCCAGCCCGTGACGCTGACGGCTGTCACCATGGCGAGTAGAGCGACGACCATCCAGCCGCCCAACGGGTTGTGGCCCAGGTAGCGCTTCTCGCGCCGTGCGAGCACTTCGGCCGCATAGCGCAGCACCTGTGAAGGAGGCCGCACAAACTGCTTGAAGTTCGCATAGCGACCTCCGAGCCATCCACCGATGCAGCGGCCGGCAATCAAGGCCAGCGCCGCGTAGCCCGCCAGCTCGTGCTGCCGCAGCAGCGCCTCGCCGCTGAACCATGCCACGGCAATGGCCGCCGCCAGTGCCCAATGCGCTGCGCGCAGCCAAAGCGCCCAGACCTGCGTCGATGGACCTCCGGGAACTGCACGCATTTCGCGCGTCCTCAGGATGGCTGTTTCACCTGCCCGACCTTCTCGAAAGTCTTGGGATCGAAGAACGCCTCAGTGCGCTGGCCCTTCTCGTCGAAGCCGTAGACCTCGTAGCAGCCATTGAAGTTCTTGATCTGGCGAACCTTCCAGCCCTCGCTGGTGAGCTTGCGCTGCAGTTCCATCTGCGGACGCATTTCTTCCTTGGCAACTGCCGCGCACTTGACGGCGTCGTGGTCGACGAATTGCGCGGACACCGAGGCGGACCAGAGGACGGCGATTGCGGCCGTTGCGGCGAAAAGAAGTGACTTGTTCATGAAAGGATCTCCTGACGTTGCAGGCGCCACGCCGCGGCTCAGATGTCGAGCCACATGCGCAGCAGGTTGTGGTACGTGCTCGTGAGGCCGATCACGCCGGCGTCGGTCTCACCGTATTGGCTTCGAAGATGGCGCAGATGATTGTCCATTTCGAACAGCAGGCGGCGCTGCTCGTCGCTGCGCACCATGCTCTGAATCCAGAAATAGCTCGCGGTGCGAAAGCCCCGCGTCACCGGCAGCACCCGGTGGACGCTGGTGCCCGGATACAGCACCATGTCGCCGGCCGGGAGCTTGACGCGCTGCACGCCGAAGGTGTCTTCGATCACGAGCTCGCCGCCGTCGTACTCATCGGGCTCGGCCAGGAACAAGGTGCACGAAATATCCGTACGCACCCGTCCCGAGCCGTCGCGCAGAAAACGGACCGCACTGTCCACGTGATTGCCGAAGCTGTTGGATGCGCCGCCGTAGCGATTGAACAGCGGCGGCGAGATCTGCTTCGGCAAGGCGGCCGAGAAGAAGACCTGGTGCCGCTCCAGGCCGCGCAGCAGCAGTTGCTGGACGGCGCGGGTTTCTTCGCAGTCCTCTCTTAGTTGCTCGTTGTTCTTCGCCTTGGCCGACTGCTCGCCTGCGGTCAGGCGGCCGTCTTCCCAGGGCGCCTGGCCCAGAATTTCCCTGGCCTGACGAACCTCGTCGGGCGAGAGCACTTCGCGAATATGCAAGAGCATGAGAGTGGAAGAACGCTTGGCCTATTTTAGAAACGAGCTCCGACCGTGAAGAGTACCGTGCGCTTCGCACCGGCAATCGCGAAGCCCGGGTAGAGCTGATCGCCGTAGAGCTTGTTCGTCACGTTGTTGACGTTGAGCTGCGCATACAGATCGGGCGTGAACTTGTACTCGAGCATCATGTCGCCGACTACGTAGCCCGGGGTGCTGTTGGCCAGGCTGGCGGCGCCGCTGCCGCCCTGCAGCGGCCGATTCTCGGACGCGCCGCGCACACCGCCCGCAACACGGAACTTGGGCGTCGCCTGGTAGCTGATCCATGCGGCCCCGCTGTGCTTGGGCGTCAGGCCCACGCGCGAACCGACCGTACCCGGCGTGGCCGTGCTGCCGACCTTGTCGATGGTTGCAGTCGGAATGTAGGAGTACGAGAAGTAGACCTCCCACTGCGAACTCAACCGTCCGACCACGTCGAGCTCGAGCCCTTGGGAATGACGCTTGCCCGACAGCAGATAGGAACTGTTCGCAAAGTCCGAGTCGGTCGTGCGCTCGTTGGTCTTCTCCGTGCGGAAAATGGCCGCGCGCGTCGAGAGCCTGCCATCCAGCCAGTCGAGCTTGGTGCCCAGTTCGATGTTGCGGCTCTTCTCGGGCGGCGTACCCGCAGTTTGGGGCGACACGTACTGATAGGTGTCCGCCGACGAGTTGAACGAGGTGCTGTACGACAGGTGGTACGACTGCGTCGTCGAAGGCTGGTACAGCACGCCGGCCCGGTAGCTCCAGGCGCCCTGGGACAAATGGGTGGTAGCCACTGTCGGCAGCGGGCTACCGGCGGAATAGCGTTCACGCCGATCGGTGCAGTTCGCCGTTTGCGTATAGCCGCGCGGTGCCGGAGTGGGCCTCACGCACGCCGGATTCGTGTAGTTGTACTGGTCGAAATCTCCGCTGAGCCGGTCGTAGCGCAGCCCACCGAGAATTTTCCAGTCGGGCGCAACCTGAACCAGATCCTGCAGGTAGACGCCCATCGACTTCGCGGAATAGGCGCTCGAATCGCGGTACACGGGCTCCACGAACGTGCCGCTCAGGCCGGCGCCATCGTTCGGCGTGCCGACGAAGGTGTTGGCCCGCGAGCCCAGCGCGCGCCCGCGGAAGCTGTTGTTGAAGAAGGCGTCGTTCTGATAGCGGCTCGCTTCCTCCTTCGAGGCATCGACACCGGCCAGCAACTGGTGCTTCATGCCACCCCAGTTCAGCTCCTTGCTGTAGTCGCTTTGCAGGTAGGTGCCCTTGTACTCGTCCTTGCGCGGGGTGAGGCCGCTGCGCGTGAGCATGGTGTAGTCGCTGAAGTTCGCCACCGTGGTGGGCGCGCCGAAGGTGGTGCTCGCGCCGGCCGCCGTAGACCACTGGTTGCGATCGAAGGTGCCCGAGCGCACCTGCGTGCGCAGTTCGCCGCCGTCGTCGAAGCGATGCAGCCATGAAGCCGAGCCATAGGTGGCCTTGCCAAGGACCTTGTCGGCCGTGGTGCCGTAGAAGCTGCCGGGCTTGACGGGCGCGAGGGTTCCCAGGCTGCCGATGGTGGGCACGCCGCTCGCGCTGTAGCCGGTAACGCCTTGCCGGCCGGTCGCCACCCAGCGAACCGCCGACAGCGGAACGTTGTCGACGTTCAGGTGAAACAACCCCACGGTGAATTCATTGGCCGTGCCGACGCCCCAGCTGTACGAAGGCGCGATGCCGTACTTGTCGATCTTGGCGCCGCCGTTGTCGGCCTTGTTCCACATCGCGTTGATCCGCAATGCCGAGGTTTCGCCGGTGCGCACATTGAAGTCGGCTGTCGTGCGGTAGTAGCCGCGCGAGCCGGCGGTGGCTTCCACGTCGGTCTGGTCGGCGAGCAAGGGCTTCTTGGAAACCTGATTGATCACGCCGCCCGTGGACCCGCGGCCGAAAATCATCGAAGCAGAGCCGCGCAATACCTCGATGCGTTCGAGATTGAAGGTGTCGCGGTCATATTGCGAAGGGTCGCGCATGCCGTCGATCAGCAGGTCGCCGACCGTGGCCACCGGGAAGCCGCGCAAACGGATGTCCTGGTCGGTGCCGTTCTCGGTCGCCGCGAAGGTGATGCCAGCCGAATAGTGCAAGGCATCCTTGAGCGTGTCGAGCTTGACGTCGTCGATCAGCTTCTCGGTGATGACGTTGATCGACTGGGGAATATCGCGGATTTCCTGCGTTCCCTTGCCGATGTTGGTCTTCTTGGTCTGGACCTGGTCCTTGCCCTGCGTTTCGGCCTGCTCCGTCACTGTGATGGTTCCGAGCGTTCCGCCCTGCACAGGCGCCGGCGGCGTCTGCGCCCAGCTGCTGACCGAGGCGGCCAGCATCAGGGCCCCGAAAGGCAGGATGGCCGCTTCACGCGGCATGCTGGGTGTCGCGGCGCCCGCCGCAGGAAACGAAGAAGACTTGGGGCGCGACGCGCGAGCGCGCCGACGGGCGACATTGGACAAGATAACCTCCCGGAAAGCCAAACGGCTGGTTTTGAATGGCTGGCTGGAACCGGTACTTCACCGATGTGGCTTGCCGAATGGGGCTGGAGTGTAGGTGCGAACGTAGTTCTTAATCATTCGCACTTAGATTCGTCGTTGCGAAAATGCAACTTTTCCCGAACCAGTACGAAAGGCCTCCTCCCGGGATAGTTATTGAAAATGCGAGAGATTCGTATTTATAATCGGCTCGAACCCAAACCAGCCAGCCAACTGCCGCTTTCACTGCCATGATCGTTTGCGTCTGCCGCCGAGTCTCCGACCGTGAAATCGCACGTCACGTGCGGGCCGGCATGACTTTCGACGAAGTCCAGTTCGAGCTTGGCGTAGCCACCCAATGTGGCCAATGTGAAGGTTGTGCGCGCGATATCGTCGCGCAGTGCAGCGCCTCGCACCCGGTCGCCGCGTTGAATCGCGAATCGGGAACGAGCGCGATCCAGCTTGCCACCTCCATTTCGGAAAGCAAGGCATGGAACTCTTCTCGGCAATCGGCGGCAGCCTGATACTCGTCGCAGGTTCGGCTTGGTGGATCTTTCGTAAGTAAACAGTAGTCGTAGCGGTTTTGCTGCAATCGGGGCACGCTCCATGCGTGCCCGCATTCGAATTGGTTGATCGTGTCTGACCGCTTTGCCCCCCCTCCCTCCGTTCTGGGTCTTTCGCGCAATGCGCTCATTGCCGGAGGCGTGATCCTGTTTCATGCGGCGGCGCTGTGGGCGCTGCAAAGCGGCCTCCTGCGGCGGGCTGCCGAAGTGGTGATTCCGGTTGAAATACTGAGCCAGTTCGTCGAGCCGCCCAAGCCTGCTCCGCCGCCGCCCCCTCCACCGCCTCCTCCGCAGCGCAAGCCCGAGGCGGTCAAGCCGCCGCCGCGCCCGGTCGCCATACGCGAACCCAAACCGACACCCGCGCCCAGTGCACCCGTGGGCGTGACCGAGCCGCCCCCTCCCGCACCGCCGGTCGAGGCCCCCGCGCCGCCCGCGCCACCGGCTCCGCCGCCGGCACCGCCCGCTCCCCCCGCGCCGCGGATGATCGAAATTTCGGAAGGCCAGACGCGCTACGTCAGAGAACCCAAGCTGGTGTTCCCCAGCATGAGCAAGCGCTTGGGCGAGACGGGAACGACGGTCGTGTCGATCTATTTCGACAGTGAAGGCTTCGCCAAGCGCGTCGAACTCTTCAAGTCCAGCGGATTCGAACGCCTGGACGAAGCAGCGATGAGCGCCGCCCGAACCGCCCAGGTCACGCCCTTCAGGCAAACGGGAGGCAACGCGCAGACGACCTACCTGCTGCGGGCGCCCTTCTCATTCAAATTGAACTAATTTTTCTCTGGAGCAACTTCGTATGGATTCCCAATTCGGCTTGATGAACGTCTGGAACCAGGGCGATTTCGTCACCAAGGCCGTCGCGGTGCTGTTGATCGGCATGTCGCTTGCGTCGTGGATCGTGATCATCATCAAGGCCCTCGACGTCATCAAGTACAAGCGCCTCGCGAAGAACTCGCAGGATTTCTGGCACAGCGAAGACTTCGCCACCGCGCTCAACAAGCTCGGCAAGGACGACAGCAACCCGTTTCGCGCGCTGGCGCTCGAAGGCCGCGAAGCAGCTGCGCACCACCGCAACACGAAGGCCCATCTGCACGACGCGCTCGATGTGAGCGACTGGATCACGCGAGCCCTCCGCAACGGCATCGATGCGTTCACGGCACGCCTTCAAACCGGCCTCGCCATCCTGGCGTCGGTGGGCTCGACGGCGCCGTTCATCGGGCTGTTCGGCACCGTCTGGGGCATCTATCACGCGCTCATGAGCATCAGCTCGGCCGGCCAGGCCACCATCGACAAGGTGGCCGGCCCGATCGGCGAAGCATTGATCATGACGGCGCTGGGTCTCGCGGTGGCGATTCCGGCGGTGCTGGGCTACAACGCGCTGGTGCGCGGCAACAAGTTCGTGCTGACCAAGCTCAACAGCTTCGCGCATGACCTGCACGCCTACTTCGTGACGGGCGCCCGCGTGCAAAGCGGCAGCGGCGACGCCATCGTGGTTCCGCTCAAGAAGGGCTGAGCATCATGGCCTTCGGTACCCAGGACGAACCCGATGAGGTGATGAACGAGATCAACATGACGCCGCTGGTCGACGTCATGCTGGTGCTCCTGATCATCTTCATCATCACCGTGCCGGTGATGAAGCACGCGGTCAACATCGACCTGCCGCGCGCAACCAGCGAACCCGAGCAGCCCAAACCGCAGAACATCCTGTTCAGCATCACGGCCGACGGCAGCTACTACTGGAACGAACAGAAGATCGAAGACGGCGAACTGCCGGGCCGGCTGGCCGCCGAGGCTGCGAAGGACCCGCAGCCCGAGCTGCACATCCGCGGCGACAAGGCGGTCCGCTATGAACGCGTGGCCAAGGCCATGTCGGAGGCGCGAGAGGCCGGCGTGCGCAAGATCGGCTTCATTACCGAACCCGACGCGAAGTAAGTCACTGAACGCCCTTAAAAAAGTTGATCGCCGCGATTGACTTTTTATTGCGAATCATTATCATTCACTCATCGCTTCGATAAGGGAATTTCAGATGCAAGCCAAGCCGAACGCCTTTTCCGTTCTGAGCCATCCTTCGCTCGATCAATCGGGTGGCGGACATGCGTCCATCCAGGCCCCCCGTCCGGCGCCGATGGTCGAAAGCACGGAGCTTCTCAAGGGGAGCAAAACCGTGGGCATCATGCACAACGGTTCCCTCTATCGTCTTCAGGCGACCAAACTCGGCAAGCTGATTCTTACCAAGTAAGCAATCCGCCCGCCCCTCGCGCAAGTTTCATCGTGGGGCGACTCCAGGAGATTCATCTCCGAAGGGTCGTTTTTTGCTAGCCAACGGTTCGCCGACTAGCCAAGCTTTTTTTCACGCTGGATACCAACAAAAACGCCGACTCGAAGTCGGCGTTTTGCTTTCCGCGGGACTTTCGCCCCGCGGACGAACTACTTCAAAGACCGAGCGCTGCGATGCCCGCTTTGGCGATCTGGGCATCTTCGTTGGACTTCACGCCGCTCACGCCCACGGCGCCGATCACATGGCCGTCCTTCACGATGGGCACTCCGCCTTCAAGCAAGCCTTGCACGGCGGGCGCCGTGAGGAACGCCGTACGGCCGCCGTTGATGATGTCTTCGTAGACCTTGCTCTCGCGGCGGCCCATGGCCGCGGTATGGGCTTTGGCTGGAGCGATATGGGAAGACAGTGCCGCAGCCCCGTCGAGGCGCTGAAGCCAGAGCAGGTTGCCGGCGTCGTCCGAGATGGCAATGGTCACGGCCCAGTTGTTCTTCAGGGCTTCGGCTTCGGCAGCCGCGGCAATGGCCTTGACGTCGGCGAGTTCGAGGAAGGACTTGGTCTTCATATATGAAAGTCAGGTTGGTCGGGAAACCCGACAGCATAACGGCCAACCAGACCCGGAGCCCTGCGGTGCTTAGGACCATCGCCCATACGGTCTTTGCCTGCCTCCTCTTGCAGACCCCTAGAATGCGCCCAAACTGCGTCATTGCAGCAACCCAAGGAGCTACGGCCATGAACGACCGCGTTACCACCCTCGACACTTCCACCGGCTACGGCCAGGTGCTGCCGCAGGCTGAGCGCCAACGCGTGCTGCGCAACACCTACTGGCTGCTCGCGCTGAGCCTGCTGCCTACGGTGCTGGGCGCCTGGTTCGGCGTTGCCACCGGCATTACCGCTTCGCTCAAGGGCGGATTGGGCCTCATGGTTTTCCTCGGCGGCGCCTTCGGCTTCATGTTCGCCATCGAGAAAACCAAGAACTCCGCCGCCGGCGTGCCGGTGCTGCTGGCCTTCACCTTTTTCATGGGCCTGATGCTCTCGCGTCTGATCGCGATGGTGCTGGGTTTCAAGAACGGTTCCGAGCTCATCATGACCGCCTTCGGCGGCACCGCCGGCGTGTTCTTCGTGATGGCTTCCCTGGCCACCGTCATCAAGCGCGACCTGTCCGGCATGGGCAAGTGGCTCTTCGTCGGCGCCATGGTGCTGATGGTGGGTGCCATCATCAATGTCTTCGTCGGCTCGAGCGCCGGCATGATGGCCATCTCGGTGGCCGCCATCGGCATTTTCTCGGCGTTCATGCTCTATGACCTGAAGCAGATCATGGACGGCGGCGAGACCAACTACATCAGCGCCACGCTCGCGCTCTACCTGGACCTGTTCAACGTGTTCCAGAGCCTGCTGGCCCTGCTGGGCATTGCCGGCGGCGAACGCGACTGATCAAGACCTGTGGCGCTGCGGTGCGCCAACATGAAGAAGAAAGGCCTCGAGGGGCCTTTCTTCATGCCAGTTCGAACACCGCAATCGACTCGACGTGCGCCGTGTGCGGGAACATGTTGATCACCCCCGCGAATGTGCAGCGGTATCCGGCCTGGTGCACGAGCAGGCCGGCATCCCGCGCCAGGGTGGACGGATTGCAGCTCACGTACACGATGCGTTTCGGCGGCGTCCAGCCATCGGTTCGCAGTTCGGGCTGCAGGAGCAGATCGGCCATGGCCTTGGCGAGCGCAAAAGCCCCTTCGCGCGGCGGATCGACGAGCCACTTGTCGGCGCTGCCATCGGCCACGAGCATGGCGGGCGTCATTTCAAAGAGGTTGCGGGCCACGAAACCGGTGGACGAAAGCGCTCGCCTGGCGGGCGTGGCGGGTTGATTCTTCTTGAAGTTGTCGCTCGCGCGCGCCACCAGGGTGTCGCTGCCTTCGATGCCCAGGACCTCGCGGGCACGGCTCGCCAGCGGCAAGGTGAAATTTCCGAGCCCGCAGAACCAGTCGATCACGCGCTCGTTCTCCTGCACATCGAGAAGACGCAGCGCCTTGCCGACCAGCGCGCGGTTGATGTGCGGATTGACCTGGGTGAAATCGGTCGGCTTGAACGGCATGGTGACGCCGAACTCGGGCAGCTCGTAAGACAGCGGCGCGCCGCCCTCTTCCAGCAGCTTCACTGTTTCGGGGCCCTTGGCCTGTAGCCACCACTGAACGCCGGGGTTCTGCGCCGCAAAGCCCTTGAGGCGGTCGATGTCCGCGTCGGACAGCGGCTCCAGGTGCCTGAGCACCAGCGCAATGGTGCCGAGCGCGGTCGTACCGGGTGCGTCGCCGCAGGCAAGCTCGATCTGCGGGCAGGTCTCGCGGGCGTCCATCGAGCCGATGAGCGCGCGCAGCGGCATCAGCATGTCGCTGACCTGCTCCGGCAGCACCGGGCACACCTGCATGTCGGCAAGATAGCGGCTCTTGCGCTCGTGGAAACCGATCAGCACCGTGCCCTTCTTGACCACATGGCGCACCGAGAGCCGCGCGCGGTAGCGGTAGTGCCAAGCCGGCCCTTCCATCGGCCGCAGCACGTTCTCGGGCCGGACCTTGCCAAGGTGCCACAGGTTGTCTTCGAGGGCGCGCTGCTTCACCGCCACCTGCGCCGCGGCGTCCAGATGCTGCATCTTGCAGCCGCCGCATGCGCCGGTGTGCAATCCGAAATGCGGACAGCCGGGGCGCACGCGCTGCGACGATTCACGGCGGATGGCCGTGACCGTGCCCTGCTCCCAGTTGTTCTTGCGGCGATGAACGTTGAACTGCACTTCCTCGAAAGGCAAGGCGCCCTCGATGAACACGACCATGCCTTCGGCGTTGTGCGCAACGCCCTGCGCGTCCAGGTCGAGCGATTCGACCTCGAGCCATTCGTCCGGGGAACTTGCCGAGGCTTTCGCAAGGGCTTTCGTGGGGACTTTCTTTTCTTCGATGGATTCCGTCATCCCCCGATTGTCTCAGCGCCGGCCCCGCTTCCCGCGGCCTCGCCGGCTCGGCCTAGAACAAGGCGTCGCGCCCCACCCCGGAACGGACGAGTTGCCGCCGCATCTTGGCAAGCGCTTCGTTCTGGATCTGCCTGACGCGCTCGCGTGTCAGGCCGAGGCGAACGCTCAGCACCTCGAGCGTTTCGGGCTCGCGGTCGTGCAAGCCGTAGCGGCCTTCCAGCACTTCGCGTTCGCGCGCATCGAGCGCATGAACCCATTGCTCGAGCAGCCGTTCGACCTCGTGGGTGTGGGTGACGTCGGTCGGGTCGCCGCGTTCATCGTCGGAGGCCACGGTGTCGGCCAAGGTGAAGCCTTCTTCGCCGTGCGCATCGCCGGCATCCAGTGATCGCGGCGCCTCGGCGAGCGCCAGCAATTCTGCGACAGCCTGCACTTCGCGGCCCAGGAACGCCGCCACATCTTCCACGCGCACGCCGTCGGGCCGATGGGCCAGGAACTCGGCATCGCCTTCGAGCGCACGGCGGGCTCGCAGCACCTGCTGCAGTTCGCGCACCACATGCACAGGCAGGCGGATGGCACGCGCCTGGGTCATGACAGCGCGCTCGACCGACTGGCGGATCCACCAGGTCGCATAGGTGGAAAAGCGAAAACCGCGTTCGGGCTCGAACTTGGTGATGGCATGCATGAGGCCGAGATTGCCCTCCTCGATGAGATCGGAGAGCGGCACGCCTCGGCCCAGATAGGCCTTGGCGATGTTCACGACCAGCCGCAGGTTGTGCTCGATCATGGATTGGCGCGCGGCGAAGTCCCCGGCGCGGGCAGCGCAAGCGGCCTGGTATTCCTCTTCGGGCGTGAAGAGTTCGGTGCGCCGCACCTGCCGCAGGTAGATCGTCAGGGCATCCGCGCCCTCGCCGCCGACCGCGTCGGTTGCCGCAATCAGGTCTGCAGCGCGGCCGGGCTTCGTGGACGCGCCCTCTTTGCTGTTCTCCACGGCCCCGCCCCGGCCCGCCAGCCGACGCACAGCAAGCGCGCGACGGGGGCGAGAGGCAGCCATGGCATTACCGGTTCGGAAGGTAGCGTGCCGGATCGACAGGCTTGCCCTGGCGACGGATTTCGAAATGCAGCTTGACGCGGTCCGCGTCGCTGTTGCCCATCTCGGCGATCTTCTGGCCCTTTTGCACCGACTGGTCTTCCTTCACCAGCAGCGTCTGGTTGTGCGCATAGGCCGTGAGGTAGGTGTTGTTGTGCTTCAGGATGATGAGGTTGCCGTAGCCGCGCAGGCCCGCGCCTGCGTAGACCACGCGGCCGTCGGCCGCGGCCAAGACAGCATCGCCCGCCTTGCCGCCGATATCGAAGCCCTTGTTCTTGGCGTCGTCGAATCCTGCGATGAGGGAGCCATGCGCCGGCCAGATCCAGCCGAGGTCCTCGTCGCCTGCATTTGCAGCAGGCGCCGACGGCGATGCCGTGACCGGCGGTTTGCTCGCAGCCGCACTCGCGGGCGCCGCGGGGAGTACCGCCGCTGGCGTGACGGGCTTGGTCACGACGCCTTCGGCGGGCGCAGGCGCGGCGGCCACGGTGGTGGAGACCGGGCCCACCGGAGGAACCACGCGCAACACCTGGCCGACTTCGATCAGGTCGGGGTTGTCGAGATTGTTCCAACGAGCGATGTTCTGCCAGCTTTGGCCGGTTTCGTTTCCGATGCGGCGAATCGTGTCGCCGGGCCGCACTGCGTAGTAGCCCGGCTTGCCATAGTTCTCGATGCCGGGAAGCGGCTTGCCGGAGGCGTCGGTGGTGATGAGCGGGCCGCCGGGGGCCGCATTGGGGGCGCGCGTCATCGTGCCACGGTCTTCGACCGGCGCCGGCCCTCGCGGTGCGGCGCAGCCCGCGATCACGAGCACAACGGCCAACGTGATACCAGCGCACCAACTCCGATTGCCAAAACCCTGCATGTGTTGTTCCTTCAAGCGATGCCCGATTTTAGGGGGACAAAGTGAACCGCCTCAAGAATGCGGCGCTCCAGCCCACGGGCGGTTTTATCGATGACGACGAGGGCCTGTCCGCCCCCCGCCGATTGCGTGGGCGCGACGATGCGTCCGCCCACGGCGAGTTGATCGGTCCAGGCCTGCGGAACCGCTTCGCCGCCTGCTGCGGCGATGATTCCTGCATAGGGCGCACCCTTGGCATAGCCGACCATGCCGTCGCCGAGCATCAGGTGCACGGTGGCGAGCCGGAAATGCCGCAGGTTGGCGCGTGCGCGCTCGTGCAGCCCCCGCAAACGCTCGATGCTGTAGACCTCCGTCGCCACGTGGTTCAGCACCGCGGCCTGGTAGCCGCAGCCGGTGCCGATCTCGAGCACGCGTCCGAGCCGGTCTTGCGGCTTGCCGGCCAGTGCAGGCGCGCCCAGCAGGAGCTCGATCATGCGGGCCACCACACTGGGCTTGGAAATGGTCTGTCCCAGACCGATGGGCAGGCTCGTGTCTTCGTAGGCCTGGTTGACCAGTGCGCTGTCGACGAAACGATGCCGCTCCACCGCGCCCAGGGCACGCAGCACGCGGGGGTCGGTAATGCCCTGGGCGGCGAGCTTCTGCACCATGCGCGCGCGCACCGCGTCGGAGGCCATCGAGGGCGTGGTCGGCACCATCGGCTTGACCGGTACGGCGGGCAGGCGCCCGCGCGCGGCGGCCGAAGCAGTGGGTGTCAGGCGAACCGGGAATCCAGGCCGTTGCGTGGCCATGTCAATTGCCGAGACGGGCTACCGTCTCGCGCCATTGCCCCAGGTTGGCGTGATCGGTGAGGTCGATCTGCAGCGGTGTCAGTGCGACGTGGCCGTCAGCGGTGGCGTGGAAGTCGGTGCCTTCGCCGCTGTCCTTGGCGCTGCCGGCGCCCGCGATCCAGTACATCGTCTCGCCGCGCGGGCTCTCTTGCGTAATGACCTTTTCCGCCGCGTGGCGGCGGCCGAGCCGGCAGACCTTGGTCGGCTTGAGCTCCTCGAACGGCCGGTTCGGCACATTCACGTTGAGCAGGAAAGCGCCGCCTTCGAGCATGCGCTCGCGCTCGATCTGCTGTACCAGCCGCCGCGCCACCTGTGCCGCCGCATCGACATGCGCCCAGCCCTTTTCGATCTGCGAGAACGCAATGGCCGGAATGCCGAACAGATACGCCTCCATCGCGGCCCCGACAGTGCCCGAATAGATGGTGTCGTCGCCCATGTTGGCGCCGTTGTTGATGCCGGAAACCACCAGGTCGGGCCGGTAGTCGAGCAGCCCCTTGAGCGCGATATGAACGCAGTCGGCCGGCGTGCCCGTGACGTAGCGGAATCCGTTGTGCGCCTTGTGCACGTAGAGCGGTGCGGCCAGGGTGAGCGCGTTCGACTTGGCGCTGTTGTTGTGTTCGGGTGCAACCACCTCGACATCGGCGATGTCTTTCAGGGCGTCGTGCAATGCGACGATGCCCGGAGCCTGAAAGCCGTCGTCATTGGAAATAAGTATCTTCATGGTGCTTTTCGGTGCCCCGGATTGTAGGCGCCGGGTGCGTCGCAGCAGGGACAACGGCGCCCTGCCGCGCCCCCTATCATCGCCTCGCATTCATTGCCCACACACGACTGATTCAAGGAGACCCGAGCATGCACGCATGGCTTTGCGAAAACCCCACCGGCGTCGATGCGCTGACCTGGAAAGAACTGCCCACACCGGCGCCGGGCCCGGGCCAGGTGCTGATCGAGATCAGGGCCGCCAGCCTCAACTTTCCCGATCTGCTGATCGTCCAGAACAAATACCAGATCAAGCCGCCGCTGCCCTTCGTACCCGGCTCGGAATACGCCGGCATCGTCCAGGCGGTGGGCGAAGGCGTCACGCACCTCTCGGTCGGACAGAACGTGGCCTGCCTTTCGGGCACCGGCGGCTTCGCAACCCACACCCTGGCGCCGGCGGCGCTCTGCATGCCGCTGCCGCAAGGCTTCGGCCATGTCGACGCGGCGGCATTCATCATGATTTATGCGACGTCGTGGCATGCGCTGATGGACCGCGCACAACTCAAGGCCGGTGAAACCGTGCTCGTGCTCGGCGCGGCGGGCGGCGTGGGCACCGCGGCCATACAAATTGCAAAGGCAGCGGGCGCGAAAGTGATTGCGGCGGCCTCCACGGACGAGAAATGTGAACTCTGCCGTTCCATTGGCGCCGACGCCACCATCAACTACACGACGCACGCGCTTCCAAACGGTTTTCGCGACGCCATCAAGGCCGCGACCGACGGCAAGGGTCCCGACATCATTTACGACCCGGTGGGCGGCGATTTTGCCGAGCCGGCATTTCGTTCGATCGGATGGCGCGGCCGTTATTTGGTGGTCGGCTTTGCCTCCGGTCCCATTCCGTCGCTGCCATTGAACCTGACGCTCTTGAAAGGCGCTTCGATCGTCGGCGTGTTCTGGGGCGATTTCGCGAAGCGCGAGCCCAAGGCCAATGCACAAATGATGGCCGAATTGGCACAGTGGTACGGCCAGGGAAAGATCAAGCCGGTGATCGACAGCACGATGCCGATGGCAGAATTGAAAGCTGCCTATGCCCACATGGGTTCGCGCGGCGTCAAAGGGAAACTCGTCATGGTGAACTGAGCGCGCGTCGCCCGTTTGGTTCCACTCACGCAATAAAAAAAGCCCGCGGATGCGGGCTTTTTTGTGGTCGATGGTTCTGTCGGACGTTCGGTTACTTGATCTCGAACTCGGACAGCGACTTGCCGGCGGCCAGCGCCTCGGTCACCCAACGCGGCTTGCGGCCACGGCCGCCAGACCAGGTTTCACCGCTCGGACCGCGGTATTTGGCGGCAGCCTTGGTGCCGGGCGCTCCGGCGCTGCGCTTGACCGAACCGCCGCGTGCGCTGAGTTTCAGGTCGGAGGCCGTCAAACCATATTCAGCAATCTTCTTGCGAACCTCTTCAATGACGCCTGAGCGTTCTTGGTTGCGAAGGTCTTCGGCCTGCTTGCGCAATTGCGCAATCAGCTCGTCGTGCTTCTTGATCTGGGAATTGATATCGGCGAGGGTCGAAGCCATTGTTGGACTCCTGAAAATTGGAAACGGGCGGATTTTAATTCAATTCCAATTTAAAACAAGCACGCCGCCGCAAGAAAAAACCGGAGAGCGCACGCGGATTGCGGCAGTGCACCATGTAAAGCGCACCGGTTCACACGCTTTTATCGAACAAAAAGAAGAGAGGCAAGGGGTTAAGCCCCAACGGCAGTAACAGCCGGAAATGACAACGCCGGGCCAGCCCCGGCGTTGTGGTCCCTTGGACGCTATTGCGCAATAGCAGTCAGGGAAGTATTTGGGGTGGCTGATGGGACTCGAACCCACGACGACCAGAATCACAATCTGGGACTCTACCAGCTGAGCTACAGCCACCGAAGAGCCCGCAATTGTAGCGGCAAAAACTCCCGTTTTCAGCGCCCGGGCATCCGGACATGCCTGAAATTCTGTTCAGCCCGCTGCCAACGGGCCGGCCGGTGCAGCCTTCTCGATCTTGATGGAACCGTCAGGCCTCTCGCAGGTACCGATCAGCAACCCGCTCGCAAGCGCATGTTCGCGCAGCGCTTCGAAGACTTCGTCGCGGCCGGGTGCGGCCGAAAACAGGGGTGCACTGTCGAGCGCAAACAACTGAAAAGCGTAGCGGTGGGCCCCGTGGCCGGGCGGCGGATCGGGCGGGAGCCAGGCGGCCTGCAGCCCGGAGTTGCGCCCGACGTGAATGCCGGCGGCGCCTTCGTTGTCCCGGCTCGGAATGGCCGCCTCGTCGAGCTTGCCGTCGCTGGGCCGCAGCCCGACCACGATCGCATGCACCAGCGGGTTCGGCGTCGGGGAATCGGCGTCCTCGACCACCAGCACCACCGAAGTGGATTCAGCGGGCAGATTCGCCCATTGCAGCGGTGGCGACAAGCCTTCGCCGTCGGCCGTATAGCGTGAGGGCAGCGGCCCATGGTCCACGAAAGCCACGCTGGTCAGCGCGATGGACGCCATGCCCTGCCGCATGCCGAGCGCATTGAAAACGATCTTGTCCAGCCCCGCGCGCATGCCGTGCAGCGCATGGCCGATGACTTCAGGCAATTTTTCGAGCATGGCTTCGGTATAGCCCTGCGCGGCAGTTGGCCCTGTAGGACGCCGCAGCAAGCGAGAGATGGCGGTAGTCCGCGCCAAAATTCTCGAACCCGTCCTCGATGTGCTTTCCTGCGCTTGGCGGCGGTTTTGCTCCGCTATCATGGCTGCCACCTGAGCATCGGGCGCGCTTCCCAGCTTCTTCAATTCACCGCCAAAGGAACTTCTTCATGAGCATCGTCTGGACTATTCTGATCGGGTTCATCGTGGGTCTCGTTGCGCGGGCAGTCAAGCCAGGCGACGATTCCGCGGGCTTCATCGTGACCACGCTGATCGGCATCGCGGGTTCGTTGATCGTGACCTATGTCGGCCAAGCCATGGGCTGGTACACCGCGGGCCAGGGGGCCGGTTTCATCGCGTCGGTGCTTGGCGCAATCGTGCTGCTCATCCTCTACGGCCTGATCAAGCGCAAGAGCTGATTCGGAGCAGTGCGGAAGACTGATGCCGCGCAAACCCCGAGCCAAGCATCATGTCTACGTGGTCGAACTCGACGATCGCGTCTGGAACCATGGCCGTTTCCGGCGGGCCAACCCCGGCTATCTGCTCGGCAAGCCGTTCGTCTATGTCGGAATGACCGGGCTCGACCCCGACGTCCGGTTCGACAAGCACAAGGCCGGCATCCAGGCCAACAGCTTCGTGCGGGAGTTCGGCCTTCGGCTGCTGCCCGCCCTCTATGAACGCTACAACCCGATGAGCTACGAGGATGCGCGATCGATGGAGGTCGAACTCGGCATCAGGCTGCGCAACAACGGCTACGGCGTCTGGCAGGCCTGAAGCCCACTCGCTTCGAGGTGCTCTGCTTCGGCGCCGACACTTCAGGCGTAGGTAATCCAGCCCTCGTAAGCCGGTGCGTCCAGATGCGGCAGCGTGTTGTACGTCACGAGCATGTGGCGCTTGGGCGTAAAGGCAAACTCCGTCACCGCGGTATTGCGGATGCGCAGATTCAACTCGATGGTGGTTTCCGGGCTCGTGCCAAGCACATGCCCCACCGCCGTGCTGATCGGCCCGCCGCTCGACACTACCAGCACCTTGGCGCCATGGTGGCGGTCGCGTACATGGTCGAGCGCCGTCGTCACGCCCGACAGAAAGTCGACATAGCTCGGCATGCCGGCAGGCCGGGTCTTGCCTTGCATCCAGGCCCCCAGGCCATTGCGCAAGAGGCGGAAATGATGCCGGTACATCTCGGGCGAATCAGGCTTCTCGAGCTTGCCTTCGTGAATGGTGGCGATGACCGCTTCACTGTCGTATTCATTGAGGCCGGGCCACGGGAGCACGTCGTCGCGCTTCAGCCCGAGCCCCTCGGCAATGCCCTCCCAGGTCTGCCAGTGGCGCTTCAAGGTGCCGGTGATCACGGCATCGAACAGCATGCCGCGCTCGCGCCAGTATTCACCGAGGCGCACCGACTGCTTGTGCCCGAGCTCGCTCAGGTTGTCGTAGTCGGCGGCGCCGAAACTGGCCTGGCCATGGCGCACGAGATAGAGGGTTCCCATGCACGCGATTCTGGCGACAAGCGCATCGCGCGCTTGTCCCACGTGCGACGAAGCGCGCGCGGCGGGGCCCGGGCCGCCGACCCGGGCGCGGCGCGCCGCGCCCCGTCAGCGGGTGGGCACGGGCAGCGTATCCGCGGGCTTCGGCACGAGGATCTCGGCCTTGAAACGTTCCTTCAGCAGGTTGTAGTACGCAACGTCTTCCGCGGCGGCCACGGACTGGCCGACCTGCGTGTTCTCCTGCTGCGCCTGCTCGGGTGCCGACGGCGTGCGCGGAACGACCTTGGTCACGCGAACCACGGCATAGCCTTGCGTGCCCAGATCGACACCCACCAGCGCGGGCAGCTTGGACGCGTCGGCGCGCAGTGCGGCATCAACGACCGCGATGGGCTGGTTCTGCGATTCGCGCCGTGAAACCGTCACCGGCGCAGCAAAGGTCGCGCCGTCGGCCTTGGCGGTCCAGGCAGCGAGCTTGGCTTCTCCCTCGGTCTTTGCCAGCACCGCGGCGCGCTCGGTGACGAGCTGCGCGCGGATCTTGTCCTTCACTTCAGCCAGCGGGACTGGATGCGCAGGCGTGTACTGCGTCACGCGGCCCGATGCGAGCTGGTTGGAACCGACTTCGATCGCCTCGGTGTTCTGCTTCCGGTCGAGTGAATCGGCCGCGAAGAGTGCGCTCAGGAAATTACGGCTCGCGAGCGCGCCGGTCGCACCCGGTGCGGGCGTGCGCGCAACGTTGGTCGCCGTCTGGATCGTGAGCTTCAGCTTTTCCGCCGCGGGCTTGAGGCTGTCCGGCTGCTGGTACACCGCGTCGGTGAAGGCTTCAGCGGCCTTGGCGAATTCCTGCGTCGCCTGCTGTGCACGGACTTCGTTCTCGATGGTGGCACGCACCTGTTCGAACGGCGGCACCACGGCCGGCTTGATGTCGGTCAGGCGAATGATGTGGTAGCCGAACTCGCTTTCGATCACGTCGCTGATGTCGCCCTTCTTGAGCGCAAACATCGCGTCGTCGAAAGGCTTGACCATCGCGCCCCGCGTCACGAAGTCGAGGTCTCCGCCCTTCTCCGCCGAGCCCGGGTCTTGCGAATTCTTGCGTGCCACGTCGGCGAAGGTGGCGGGCGCCTTCTTCACTTCGGCCAGCAACTGTTCTGCTTTGGCCTTGGCCTTTTCGCGATCGGCCGCCGACGCACTGGCCGGCGCGGTGATCAGGATGTGGCTCGCGCGCCGCTCTTCTTTCGTGCCGAAGCGCGCCTTGTTCTGCTCGTAGTACGTCTTGAGGTCGGCCTCGTTCACCGAGATGTTCTTCTTGGCTGCTTCGAGATCGAGCACCAGGTACTCGATGCTGGCCTGCTCGGGTGCCTGGAACTGGGCTGCGTGGTCCTTGTAGTAGGCCTCGATGTCGGCGTCGCTGATCGTCACCTTCGATGCGAAGCTCTCGGGACCGAAGCGTGCCACCTGGATTTCGCGCCGGTCATAGAACGCATTGATGGTGGCGGCAGCCAGCGCGGGCGGCGTGAATGCCGTGCCCGAAATACCCAGCAGCATCTGCTGCGTTGCCAGGTCGGCGCGCATCGACGCCTCGTACTGCTCCGGGGTGCGGCCGGTCACGCGCTGAAAGGTCTCGCGGTCGAACTTGCCGTCCGGCGTGCGGAACGACGCGAGGCCCGCGTCCTGCGCGAAGATCCGCGACAGCCGTTCTTCCGAAATCGTGACGTTCGACTTGGCCGCCGCTGCGGCCAGCACGCGATCGCGCACCATGCGCTCCAGCGTGGCGTAGCGCATCACCTCGGAATCGAGCAGTGTCGGATCGACGTTCGGCGATTGCTGGCGAATGCGGTCGACCTCGTTGCGGTGCTGCGCGTCCCACTCGGGCCGCGTGATGTCGTGGCCATCGACGCGTGCAACCTTTTCGTCCTTGCCGGAGCCCTGGTAGCGGTCCACGCCGAAGAGGACGAACGAAGGAATGATCAGCAAGAACAAGAAAATCATGACGATCTTGTTGTGCTTGCGGAAGAAATCAAACATGCTTGAACACTCTCTTGCGACGGATGTCGAACGGCAATAAAAAAGGCGAACCTGTGTTCGCCTTTGCATCGGTGGGTGGTGGGTGCTGAGGGGCTCGAACCCCCGACCTACGCCTTGTAAGGGCGCCGCTCTACCAACTGAGCTAAGCACCCCACCGGGAAACTCTCCGAGTCTACGTCTTAGTTCAGCGCGTCTTTCAGCGCCTTGCCCGGACGGAACTTCGGAATCTTGGCGGCCTTGATTTTAATCGCGTCGCCGGTCCGGGGATTGCGGCCGGTGCGAGCAGCCCGCTTGCCTACTGCGAAAGTGCCGAAACCGACCAGCGACACGGAGCCGCCTTTTTTGAGCGTGGTACGAATGGCGCCGATGGTGGATTCGAGCGCGCGCGTGGCGGCTGCCTTGGAAATATCGGCGTTTTTTGCGATGTGCTCAATCAGTTCGGTCTTGTTCACAAGGGCCCCTTGTCGAAGAAATAAAGTTGGTCGGCTTTCGTCAGCTGCGAGCTGGCCGCGAAATGACGCGACACGGGAACCTGGCAGGAATGACGCCTCGGCAGCGCACTGCCAGCGAGGATTACAACCACTGGTCTGCAGGGTGTCAATACGACACGAGGCCATGCAGAACAGCGGAGCGCGCGATTTTAGGGGCGTTTCGCGCAGTCTATTTCAGAGCGCTTCGGCAATGGCCTTGCCCAGGTCGCTGGTGCTCGCAGTGCCGCCGATGTCGGGCGTGCGCGGTGCTCCGCTTTGGGGCGCGAGCACCTTTTCGATGGTGGCAAGAATCGCGTCGTGCGCCTTCTTGTGGCCCAGGAATTCGAGCATCATCGCGCCGCACCAGATCTGGCCGATCGGGTTAGCGATGCCTTTGCCCGCGATGTCGGGCGCCGAGCCATGCACCGGTTCGAACAGCGATGGCGTGGTGCGCTCGGGGTTGAGATTGGCGCTGGGCGCAATGCCGATGGTGCCGGTGCACGCCGGCCCCAGGTCGGACAGGATGTCGCCGAACAGGTTGCTCGCCACGACCACGTCGAAGAAGTCGGGCCGTTGCACGAAGTGGGCCGTGAGGATGTCGATGTGGAACTTGTCGAGCTCCACGCCCGGATAGTTCTTTGCCATTTCGGCCACGCGCTCGTCCCAGTACGGCATGGTGATCGAGATGCCGTTCGACTTCGTGGCGCTGGTCAGATGCTTCTTCGGGCGCGATTGCGCGAGTTCGAAGGCGAACTTGAGCACGCGGTCGACGCCCACGCGCGACATCACCGTTTCCTGCACCACGATCTCGCGCGGGGTGCCTTCGTACATGCGCCCGCCGATGCTCGAGTATTCGCCCTCGGTGTTCTCGCGCACGATGTACATGTCGATCTCGCCGGCCTCGCGCGGCGTGCCGTCGCGGCGCACCACAGGCGCGATGATGCCGGGCATCAACCGCGCGGGGCGCAGGTTGATGTACTGGTCGAATTCGCGGCGGAACAGCAGCAGCGAGCCCCAGAGCGACACGTGGTCGGCAATTTTTTCGGGCCAGCCGACCGCGCCGAAGTAGATCGCGTCGTGCCCGCCGATCTGGTCCTTCCAGTTGTCGGGCAGCATCTTGCCGTGCTTCTCGCAGTAGTCCCAGCTCGAGAAGTCGAAATGGTCGAACTTCAGGTCGATGCCGAACTTGCGCGCCGCAGCATCGACCACGCGCAGGCCTTCGGGCATGGTTTCCTTGCCGATGCCGTCGCCGGCGATGACTGCGATTCTGTGGGTGGTCATGGTCTGGTTCCTTCTTGCTGGAGAGGGGGAGTAAAAAACTGGAGTGCCTCGGCGAGCACCTCGCCCGGGGCTTCCTCCGGAACGTAGTGGCCGCAAGGCAATGCACGGCCCGAAACCTGCTCTGCGCATTCGCGCCAGAGCGCCAGCACGTCGAAGCAGCGGCCCACCGCGCCGTGCTCGCCCCAGAGCACCCGCAGCGGTTGCGCGAGCCGGTGGCCGGCGGCAACGTCGGCGCGGTCGTGCACCAGGTCCATGCTCGCGGATGCGCGGTAGTCGCCGCAAATGGATTCGGCCGTGCCCGGAATGCTTGCGCAGCGCTCGTACTCGGCCAGCACCTCGGGCGCGAAGGGCGCGAGGCCGGCATGGCGCCCGCCCATCACGCTGCGCACGTAGCGCACGGGGTCGGAAGCAATCAGCGCTTCGGGCAGCGGCGGCGGCTGGATCAGGAAGAACCAGTGCCAGTAGGCGCGGGCAAACGCCTCGGTGGTGTTCTCGTACATCGAGAGCGTGGGTGCGATGTCGAGGAGCAGCATGCGATCGACGGCCGCGGCATGGTCCTCGGCCAGCCGATGCGCCACCCGGGCGCCGCGGTCGTGGGCCAGCACGCCGAAGCGCTCGAAACCATGGTGGCGCATGGCGGCGAGCGCATCGAGCGCCATTTCGCGCTTGCTGTAGGCCATGTGATCCGCATCGTCCGCGGGGCGGCCGGAGTCGCCGTAACCGCGCAGGTCCACCGCCACCACCGTGAATTGCTCGGCCAGCGCCGGTGCCACGCGATGCCAGATCAGGTGCGTCTGAGGGTGGCCGTGCAAAAGCAGCAAGGGGGCGCCGCGGCCGCCGATGCGGCCATGCACGCGCACGCCGTTGCGCTCGATATCGAATTCTGGAAAGTCGAAGAAGGATGAAGCAGTCACGCGGCCATTGTGCGTTGCGCTCCATCGGCCATCAAGCAACAATCAGCCAATTCATACTTTCCAGTTTGGCATGAATCAACTGTCGATGGACCGGGGCGATCTGGAACTGGTGCTGGCCATCCGCGACCAGGGAAGCCTGGCGGGCGCATCCGCCACGTTGGACGTGGTGCCTTCCGTGGTGACCAAGCGACTTGGCGCGCTCGAGGCGCGGCTGGGCCAGCGCCTGTTCGAACGCACGACGCGCCGGCTCAGCGTCACGGCCGAGGGCGAGGCCGTCTGCCTGCACGCCAGGACGCTGCTCGAAGGTTTCGCGGCGCTCGAGAGCGAACTCGGCGAGCGGCAGAACGAACTGGTCGGCACCATCCGACTGGCGGCGACTTTCGGTTTCGGACGGCGCTGGCTCGGCCCCGCGCTGGCAGCGTTTCAAGCGCGTCATCCCGGGCTGCAGATCGAATTGCTGCTGACCGAGCGGCTGCCCGATCTTGGCGCCGAGGGCTACGACGGCGCGCTCTGGCTTTGGGCCGTGCAGCAACGCCGCGCCGCCGACTGGGTCACGCGCCGCATCGCGCGCAACCAGCGCGTGCTGGCCGCCTCTCCTGCATATATAAAGCGATGCGGCGTGCCCGCCACGGTTGATGCGCTAGGCACGCACGACTGCCTGGTGGCGCGGGAGAACGGCGACGTCAACCAGCACCAGTTCGCGCTCTGGACGCTGCGCCACGCGCGCGACGGCAGCACGGCGCGCGTGCGCGTCCAAGGGCCGTTGACGAGCAACTCCGGCGAGATGGTGCGCGACTGGTGCCTGGCCGGCCAGGGGATCATGCTGCGCAGCCTGTGGGACATCGCCCCGCAGCTGGCTTCAGGCGAGCTGGTGCGCGTGCTGCCCCACTACGCCATGCCCGATGCGGACATCCACTGGGTTGCGCCATGGCGGCCCAAGACACCGCGCCGCGTGCGGCTGCTGCTCGACTACCTGGCCGAACAGTTCCGCGGCGAGCCTTGGAAACCCGGCAAGGCCGGTTCGGCACGCTGAAAGAAGACGCGGTCGGTCATCGCTCGCTGCGCACCACCAGGCTCACGCCCGCCGCGGTCAGCCCGATGCCCAGCAAGGTCACCAGGGTGATCGGCTCGCGGAACAGCAGCCAGGCCATCACCGCCGTACTTGGCGGCACGAGGTACAGCAAGCTCGTGACGGCGGTGGCCGTACCGCGCTGAATCAGCATGTAGAGCAGCGAACTGCCGCCAAGCGACAGCACCAGCACCGACCACGCCATGGCGCCGGTCGAGTACGCGTTCCATTCGATGCCTTGCGTTTCCATTGCCGCGAAAGGCAAGGTCACGAGCAACGCCGCCGCCATCTGCACGGCGCTCGCACTGCGAACGTCGCACGGCGCGACGAAGCGCTTCTGGTACAGCGTGCCCGCGGTGATCGAAAGGAGCGCCATCACGGCGAGCCCCATCGTCAAAGCGCTGATCTCGGAACCCTGCCCGAACTTGCGCGACACCACGAGCACCAAGCCCGCAAATCCCAGAAGCAGCCCCGCCCACTGGCGCTTCGAAATGCGCCCACCGGCAAACGAGAGCCAGATGGCGGTCAGCACCGGCTGGACGCCGACCAGCAGCGCCACCAGCCCCGCGCCCATGCCCGCGTGCACGGCCGCCCACACGCCGCCCAGGTAGCCCGCCTGCATCAGCACGCCCGTGACCGCAAGGTGCCCCCACTGCGCGCGCTCCTTCGGCCAAGCGACCCGCGCGAGCGCGACCCAGACGCAGAAGCACACGAGAGAAAGCGCATAGCGCACGGCCAGGAACTTGAGCGGCGGCGCATAGGGCATGCCGTAGCGCGCGACGATGAACCCCGTGCTCCAGATCAGCACGAAGACCGCCGGCATGGCACGCAGCCAGCCCGAGCCACGTGCCGTGGCCGCCGCCGTCATTTGCTGTGGGCCCGGATCTCGGGAATGGCCTTCTGCAGGTAATAGACCATCGACCAGACGGTGAGCACCGCCGAGATCCAGATCAGCCACTGGCCCCAGAGGCCCGTGTCGATGACGTTGAACAGGCGCCCGTCATAGAGCAGGAAGGGAATCGCGATCATCTGCACGGTCGTCTTGACCTTGCCGATCATGTGGACCGCCACGCTCTTGCCGGCGCCGATTCGCGCCATCCATTCGCGCAGCGCCGAGATGGCGATCTCGCGGCCGATGATGATCAGCGCCACGAACACATCGGCGCGCTGCAGGTGCACCAGCACCAGCAGCGCGGCGCACACCAGAAACTTGTCGGCCACCGGATCGAGGAAGGCGCCGAAGGACGAGGTCTGGTTCAGCTTGCGCGCCAGGTAGCCGTCGAGCCAGTCGGTCGCGGCAAAGACGATGAACATGACCGTGGCGATCAGGTTGCGCGTCGGCTCGGCCATCGGCAGGTAGAACACGCCAACGATCAATGGAATCGCGACGATGCGCGTCCAGGTCATGATGGTCGGGAGGGTCCAGAACATGCGGGCGATTGTGTCATGCGCGCGTGACGGGCCGAAGGCCAGGGGGCAAATCGGCCTCAGTGCAATGCGCGATAGATTTCCTCGGCCAGATCCGTGGCAATGCCTTCGACCGATGCGATGTCCTCGACGCTGGCCGCCGCCACGCCGCGAATTCCGCCGAACCGTTGCAGCAGGCGCGCACGGCGCTTCGGCCCGATGCCCGGAATGTCTTCGAGCTGGCTGCCGCCCACGCGCACCTTCGCGCGCTTGGCGCGCATGCCGGTGATGGCGAAGCGGTGCGCCTCGTCGCGGATCTGCGCCACCAGCATCAGCGCCGCCGAATCCTTGCCCAGGTAGACCTTCTCGCGGCCGTCGGCGAACACCAGTTCCTCGAGCCCGACCTTGCGGCCCTCGCCCTTTTCGACGCCCACGATGAGAGACAGTGCCAGGCCCAGTTCGCTGAACACCTCGCGCGCCATCGACACCTGGCCCTTGCCGCCGTCCACCAGCACGAGGTCGGGCATGCGCGCGGCCTTGGTCCTGGCAGGCGCATCGTTGCCCGCGCCGCCGGCATCGCCCATCGGCGGCGCATCGGTCTCGGCCGCCATTGCCTCGGCGAGCTTGCCGTAGCGGCGGTGCAGCACCTGGCGCATCGCGGCGTAGTCGTCGCCGGGCGTGATGCCCTCGATGTTGTAGCGGCGGTATTCGCGGTTCTGCATCGTGTGGTGCTCGAACACCACGCACGAAGCCTGCGTGGCCTCGCCCGCGGTGTGCGAGATGTCGAAGCACTCGACGCGAAAGTTGTCGAGGTCGTCCGGCGCGAGCTCGAGCGCATCGGCCAGCGCGCGGGTGCGCGCCTGCTGCGAGCCCTCTTCGGCCAAGAGGCGTGCCAATTGCAGGCCGGCGTTCGTCTCGGCCATTTCGAGCCAGTGCCGGCGTTGCTCGCGCGGCTGGAACACGGCCGTCACGCGCGAGCCGGCCTGCTGGGAAATGGCCTCGATCAGTTCGCGGCCCACCTGATGGCTCAGCACCAGCGTGGCGGGCACCGGCACATCGATGTAGTGCTGGGCGATGAAGGCCTCGAGCACCTGCACCTCGATCGGATCGGCCGGCGCGGCCGCCGCGCCCTCCTCCGCATCGAGCTCGCCATGATGGATCTGCGCGGCGTCTTCCACGTGCACGGGAAAGTAGGGGCGGTCGCCCAGGTGCCGGCCGCCGCGCACCATCGCCAGGTTGACGCAGGCCTTGCCGCCCTGCACCTTGACGGCGAGGATGTCCACGTCCTTGTCGGAAGCGATCTCGATCGATTGCTGGTGCAGCACGCGCGAAATGGCCGACATCTGGTTGCGCAGCTCGGCCGCCTGCTCGAATTCGAGCTTCTCGGCATGCTCGGTCATGCGCGCCTCGAGCTTCGACAGCACGAGCTGGGTGTCGCCCATCAGAAAGGCTTCAGCGCTGGCCACGTCCTGCGCATAGGCCTCGGGAGCGATGTAGCCCACGCAGGGCCCGGTGCAGCGCTTGATCTGGTACAGCAGGCAGGGCCGCGTGCGGTTGGCGTACACCGTGTCTTCGCAGGTGCGCAGCTTGAACACCTTTTGCAGCAGCTGGATCGATTCCTTCACCGCCCAGGCGCTCGGGTAAGGCCCGAAGTAGCGGTGCTTCTTGTCGACGGCACCGCGGTAATAGGCCAGCCGCGGAAACTCGTGCGAAGCGATCTTCAGGTAGGGATAGCTCTTGTCGTCGCGGAACAGGATGTTGTAGCGCGGCTTGAGCGTCTTGATGAGATTGTTCTCGAGCAGCAGCGCCTCGGCCTCGGAGCGCACCACGGTGGTCTCCATGCGCGCGATCTTGCTGATCATGTGGCCGATGCGTGTGCCGCCATGGCTCTTCTGGAAATAGTTGGCAACCCGCTTCTTGAGGTTGCGCGCCTTGCCCACATAGAGCACCGCGCCGGCCGCGTCGAAATAGCGGTAGACGCCCGGCAGCTGCGGCAGGGCCGCGACTTCACTGAGCAATTGATCGGAATGCACGTCTGACATGGCGGCTATTGTGGCGCGCGCGCAGGGCGGCCGCCGCAGCGGCCACCGCCCTGAAAGGCGCCGGGTTACTTGGCGAGTTCGCTGACCAGCCGATACAGGAACTCGCGGCCGTCGTACAGGCGCTGGATCTCGATGCGCTCGTCCAGGCCGTGGGCGCGTGCGTCCGCCGGATCGAGGAACATGCCCGTCACGCCGTACATCGGAATGCCGGCATTGCGCATGAAGCGGCTGTCGGTGGCGCCGGTGCTCATCGCGGGCACCACGGGCACGCCGGGCCACATGGCCTGCGTCACCGATTCCACGGTCTTGACCAGGTCGCCGTTCAGCGGCGACGCCGGGCTGCGCAAGGGCTTGCCGAGATTGCGCACCACGATCTTGTCGTTGCCGACGGCCTGGGTCAGCAGGCGCTCGATTTCCTCGGGGTCGTCGTGCGGCAGGATGCGGCAGTTGACCGTGGCCTTGGCCGATTGCGGCAATGCGTTCTCGGCATGCCCGGCCTGCACCATGGTCGCCACGCAGGTGGTGCGCAACTGCGCGTTGTAGGCCGGGTTGGCCGTCATGCGCTCGAGCACTCCGGCATCGGGGTTGCCGCTCCCGATGGCCCGCATGTCGTCTGCCAATTGGCCGGTGGCGAACGGCGCGCTGCGCGCGAAGTAGGTCTTCGTGACGTCCGCGAGCTTGATCGGGAAGGCGTAGTTGCCCAGCCGCTCCAGCCCCGCCGAGAGCGCGTAGATCGGGTTGCCCTTGGTCGGCACCGAGCTGTGGCCGCCCACGTCGCGCGCCTCGAGCATGTAGGTGGTGTACATCTTCTCGGCCACCTGCATGCGGTGCAGGTTGGGCTTGCCGCCGCGCAGCTCGCCGCCGCCGCCTTCGTTGATGCCGAACTCCGCCTGCAGCAGCTCGGGCTTGTTGTTGATGAGCCAGAAGGCGCCGTTGCTGAGCGCGTCGCCGCGCTCTTCGTCTGCGGTGAGCGCCAGGATGATGTCGCGGCTGGGCTTGAAGCCTTCCTGCTTGAGCTGCCCCAGCACCGACACCAGCGCCGAAGCCATCGCCTTGTCGTCGATGGAGCCGCGCGCTGTGAAGTAGCCGCCGGTCTCCTGCAGCTTGAACGGATCGGTCTTCCAGTCTTCGCGCTTGGCCTCGACCACGTCGATGTGCGCCAGCAACAGCAGCGGCTTCTTGCTGCCGTTGCCCTTGAAGCGCAGCACGAGGTTGCCCTTCTTCGGGAAGGGTTCGAAGATCTGAATGTCGCCGGGCGCAAAGCCCGATTCGACGAGCCGTTTTTCCATCGCGCGCGCTGCCAGCGTGTTGTCGCCGACCGAATGGCTGGTGTTGATCTCGATCAACTCCTTGTAGATATCGTGAAAGCGCTGCTGCTGCGGCGTCAGCGACGGCGTCGTTTGCGCCGACGCCCCTGCGAGGGCACCCAGGGCCAGAGAAACCGCGAGCGCGGTTTTCGCTGTACCAAGGGAAACAAGGGAAAGCGGCGAACGACGACGGGTCTTCATGCGCATGGTTTCTCGCTCCGGATGTTGTGGTGCGGCCAGCATACCAAGCACCCACGCCCCGGAGGCGCCGAAGACGGGCACACTGCCACCCCATGCAATGGGACATCTTCTGCAAGGTCATCGACAACCACGGCGATCTCGGCGTGTGCTGGCGGCTGGCCAGCCAGTTGGCGGCGCTCGGCGAGCGCGCACGCCTCTGGATCGACGACGCCACGGCGCTGCACTGGATGGCGCCGACAGGCTGCGACGGCGTGAGCGTGATCGACTGGCTCGACCCTGCCGCAATCCGCAAGGCCGTCGCGGCTCCGCCACCCGATGTGCTGATCGAAGCCTTCGGCTGCGAGCCGGCACCCGAACTGATCGCCCGCTTCGCCGAACCGCCGGCCGCGGGCGGGCCGGCCCGGACGTGGATCAATCTCGAATACCTCTCGGCGGAACCTTACGTGGAACGGCTGCACGGCCTGCCTTCTCCGGTGTTCAAGGGGCCCGGCGCGGGGCTGACCAAGCGCTTTTTCTATCCGGGCTTCACGCCCGCCACGGGAGGGCTGCTGCGGGAGCCCGATCTGCTGGAACGGCGCGCCCGCTTCGACCGCGCGCAATGGCTGGCGGCGCAGGAAATCCCCTGGCGCGATGGCGAACGCCTCGTTTCGCTGTTCTGCTACGAGCCTCCGGCGCTGGCCAGCCTGCTCGAGCAGCTGGCGTCAGGGCCGGAACCGACGCGGCTCCTGGTGACTTCAGGCCGTGCCGCACATGCGGTCAAGGCATATTTCTCCGGCCAGGCACGGCCGGAACGCTCGCTCCAAGGATTCGGCGCACTCTCAATTTCGTACCTCTCCTACCTGACGCAGCCGGATTTCGACCATCTGCTGTGGGCCTGCGACCTGAATTTCGTGCGCGGCGAAGATTCGCTCGTGCGGGGCCTGTGGGCCGGCGCCCCGCTGGTCTGGCAGATCTACCCGCAGGACGACGACGCGCACCACGTCAAGCTCGGCGCCTGGCTGGACTGGCTCGGCGCCCCGCCATCGCTCCGGCAGTTTCACCATGCCTGGAATGGCTTCGGCGACAGCCCCCTGCCCCCTCTCGGAACGCGAGGCCCCTGGCATGAAACCGTGCAGGCCGCTTGCGAAAGGCTGTGCGAACAAGAGGACTTGGTCACGCAGCTGCGGCATCTGGTCGCCGGAAAAAGCTAAAATAGCGGGCTTTGCGGATTTCAGCCCGGATTTACACAGATCCGAGATGCTGTCCGCCAAACCTGCCGCGGGACCTGTACCGCGGGACCAATAACGCCGGCAAGACGTTGCATCGCAACGCTGCAAACGCCGCCGATGGTCCCGTGCACCGAGCGGCCAACATCCAGAGAACCTGACATGAAAATCGCTCAAGAAATCCGCGCCGGCAACGTCATCATGCACGGCAAGGACCCGATGGTCGTTCTGAAGACCGAATACAGCCGCGGCGGCCGCAATTCCGCCACGGTGCGCATGAAGCTCAAGAGCCTGATCGCCAACTTCAACACCGAAGTGGTCTTCAAGGCCGACGACAAGATCGACCAGATCGTGCTCGACAAGAAGGAGTGCACCTACTCCTACTTCGCCGACCCGATGTACGTCTGCATGGACACCGAGTACAACCAGTACGAAGTCGAAGCCGAGAACATGGGCGACGCGCTCAACTATCTCGAAGACGGCATGGCTGTCGAAGTGGTGTTCTACGACGGCAAGGCCATCTCGGTCGAACTGCCGACCAGCGTCGAACGCGAAATCACCTGGACCGAGCCCGCCGTCAAGGGCGACACCTCGGGCAAGGTCATGAAGCCCGCCAAGATCGCGACCGGCTTCGAAATCGGCGTGCCGCTCTTCGTTGCGCAAGGCGACAAGATCGAAATCGACACCCGCACCGGCGAATACCGCAAGCGCGTCTAAGGTCCAGGACCTTTCCGACGGCGGCTTCAGCGTCGCTGCCGGCCGCCGCCCCGACAAAAGGCTCCGCAAGGAGCCTTTTTCCGTTGGCGGGCGTACGCTCGCGCCCATGAACACGTCCGCCAGCGTCCGCACCCAAATCGATGGACCGGTCAGCACCATTGTCATGAGCCGCCCGCGGCAGCGCAACGCGGTCGACAAGCCCATGGCCGATGCGCTGCGTGCCGCCTTCGAGCGCTTCGAATCCGACGAAAGCCAGCGCGTCGCGGTGCTCTGGGGCGAACACGGAACCTTCTGCGCGGGCGCCGACCTCGGCGCGGTCGGCGACCCCGTGCGGCGCAACGAACTCGATCCCGACGGCGGCGGTTCCGGTCCCATGGGCGCGACCCGCATGGTGCTGAGCAAGCCGCTGATCGCGGCCATCAGCGGCCATGCGGTGGCCGGCGGGCTCGAACTGGCGCTGCTGGCCGACCTCCGCGTGGCCCAAGAAGATGCCGTGCTGGGTGTGTTCTGCCGCCGCTGGGGCGTGCCGCTGATCGACGGCGGCACCGTGCGGCTGCCGCGCATCGTCGGCATGGGCCGCGCGCTCGACCTCATCCTGACCGGGCGGCCCGTGAGCGCCCAGGAGGCGCATGCCATGGGCCTCGTGAACCGCGTGGTGCCGAAGGGCAAAGCCCGCGAGGCGGCCGAAGCGCTCGGACGCGAGCTCGCGGCCTTTCCGCAGCAATGCATGCTGGCGGACCGCCGTTCCGCCTACGCCCAATGGGACTTGCCTTTGGCCGAGGCGCTGCGGCAGGAGGGGCGGCTGGGTGTGCCGATGGTGGCGGCCGAGGGCGCAGCCGGCGCCAAGCGCTTCGTCCAGGGCGCGGGGCGGCACGGCACTTTCTGAACCGGCGGGCATGCCGGTTGCAAGGCTGCACAATGCACCAGTCTTCCTGTCTGATTCCTCCATGAACAACACGCACGACCTTCACGACAAACGCCTCGCCGACGCCTGGGCCACGCTCAAGACGCATTCGGAAAAAGGCCTTCCGCTCGACCCCGATCCCTCGCGCATCGCCTTCGCCGATCCGGAGTTTCTGCTGCGCCGCGAAACCCGCGGCATTCGTATGCAGCTCGAGCTGATGAAGCCGGACCTCGAGCAGCGCGCCCACGGCATCGAAAACACCGTGGTGGTCTTCGGCAGCGCCCGTTTCCGCAGCGAGGAAGAAGCCGCCGCACTGGTGGCGCGGGCCGAGGCCGCCGGCGATGCCGCCGCGGCCGAACGCTGGCGCCGCCTGGCGCGCAGCTCGCATTACTACGAGAAGGCGCGCGCCTTCGGCAAGCTGGTCGCGCAATACAGCGAGGGGAAAGAACCGGAAGACAAGTTATTCGTCTGCACGGGTGGCGGCCCCGGCATCATGCAGGCGGCCAACCGCGGCGCGCACGAAGGCGGCGGCCTGTCGGTCGGCCTTGCCATCGCGCTGCCGATGGAAGAAGAAGCCAACCCCTACGTGACGCCGGCGCTGAGCTTCAAGTTCCACTACTTCGCCATTCGCAAGATGCATTTCATGATGCGTGCCAAGGCGCTCGTGGCTTTTCCGGGTGGTTTCGGCACGCTCGACGAACTGTTCGAAGTGATCACGCTGGTGCAGACCAAGAAGTCGAAGCCGGTGCCGATCGTGCTGTTCGGCTCTGCCTACTGGAAGAAGCTGATCGATTTCGACTTCCTGGTCGAGGAAGGCGTGATTTCGCCAACCGATGTGAATCTCTTCGAGTACGTCGACGCACCCGAAGATGCCTGGGACGCGATCAAGCGCTTCTACAAGCTCTGAGCTCTGACCGGCGGCGGGTGCTGGCTGGTCGCGTCAATCGGTCCTGTCCCGGACCTTCAGACCCCACGTCGCCCGCGCCCCCAGCGCCAGCACGCCGCCTACGACCCAGAAAACGCCCGCGATACCGATCAGCGCACCGAGCGATCCGAACAGCATCGGCATCGCCACGCTCGATGCATTGATGGTCATCAGCCGCAGGCCCAGCGCCTCGCCGTGCCGGGCATGCGGCGTGATCTGGTGCAGCATGCTCATCACCATCGGCTGCACCGCCCCGAGCGCAAAACCCAGCACCACGGAGCACAGGCCCATGGTCAAGGGCGAATGGAGCAGCGGGTAGACCGCGAACACCGCGGCCGTGACGATGGTGGAACTCAGGATCACGCTGCGCTCCGAAGCGCGCGAGGCAACGAGAGGCAGCACGACACGAATGGCCGCTGCCGCAATCGCGAAAGCGCCGAGGATGGAGCCGATGACCGAGGCGCTGATGCCGCGGTCGTGCCCCAGCACGGGCAGCACGAAGGCATGCACGTCCCAGCTCGACGACTGCAGCCAGTTCACGAACAGCAGGCGGCGGAACATCGGCTCGCGCAGAAGGTCCCAGGCTCGCGTCGGCACCGCGCCTGCGGCGGGCTCGGTGCGCGGTGGCTCGTGCGCGCCGCGCGCAAGCAGCCAGCAGACGATCGGAAAGGCCGCCATCACCGCGAAGCAAATCCTGAAGGCCAGCATGTCCGCGGGTGCGCGCCCCGCATGATCGATGAGCAGCCCGGCCACGAACGGCCCGACGAAATTGGCTACCGCGGGCGCAATGGCAAGCCAGCTGAATACGCGCTTGAGCTGCGTGGCGTTGGTGGCCGAGCGGCCGACGTGCCGCTGCAGCGCAATGACGGTCGCGCCCGTGGCACCGCCGGTCAACAGCGCGGCGAGGCACATGACCGGGAAAATCGGAAAGACCACCACGAGGCCCGCACCGGCCGCGGCCGCCAGCACCGAAAGCCAGAGCGGCCGCTTGAATCCGTGCCGGTCGGCAAAACGGCCCGCGGGCAGCGCCAGGAACACCTGGGTGAGCGCGAACAACGAAATCAGCACGCCGACGGCCGCCGCGCTGTAGCCCTGCTGCAGTGCCAGCAGCGGCGTTGCGAGCCGCATGCCGGCCATGGTCGCATGCAGGCAGACCTGGGCGCCGATCACGCGCAGCAGTTCGGAACCTTTCACGGCGTGTCGTCGCCCTCGCTGTCGGCCGTGGGGGGCAGCAGCACCTGCGACTGGGCTTCGGGCAGGGCCTCGACCTTGCGCAGCGCCAGGCGCATCTGCTTGGCGCGCGTGTCGGCCTTGTCGAGCGTGTCGGAGGCCTTGGCCACCTGCTCCTTGATGCGCGACACCCATTCGCCGTAGCGCTCGAACTCCGTCTTGACCGCGCCCAGCACCTTCCAGACCTCGGAAGCCTGCTGCTCCAGTGCCAATGTGCGAAAGCCCATGTGCAGGCTGTTGAGCATGGCCAGCAGGGTCGTCGGGCCCGCCAGCGTCACGCGGTGCTGGCGCTGGATGGCGTCCATCAGGCCCGGACGGCGCAGCACTTCGGCATAGAGGCTCTCGACCGGCAGGAACAGGATGGCGAAGTCGGTGGTGTGCGGCGCGGCAAGGTAGTTCTCCGCGATCGACCTGGCCTCGCTGCGGATGCGCGCTTCGAGCGCCTTGGCCGCGAGCTCGGCGCCGGCCGCGTCGGCGCGCTCATGCGCGTCGATCAGGCGCTCGTAGTCGTCGCGCGGAAACTTGGCATCGATCGGCAGCCACACCGGCGCTCCGTCGTCGCCGCGGCCCGGAAAGCGAATGGCGAAGTCGACGCGCTGGCCGCTGCGCGGCTTGGTCTCGATCTGCTTGGCGTACTGTTCCGGCGTGAGCACCTGCTCGAGCAACGCCTCGAGCTGCACCTCGCCGAACACGCCGCGCGTCTTCACGTTGGTCAGCACCCGCTGCAGGCTGCCGACGCCCACCGCCAGCGTTTGCATTTCGCCCAGCCCCTTGTGCACCTGCTCGAGCCGGTCGGCCACCTGCTTGAAGCTTTCGCCGAGGCGGGCTTCCAGCGTGCTCTGCAGCTTCTCGTCGACGGTCTTGCGCATTTCGTCGAGCTTGGCGGTATTGGTCTGTTGCAGCTGCGCCAGCTGCGTTTCCATGGTGGCGCGCACTTCGGCGAGACGGCGCGCGTTCGATTCGCTCAGGCCCTGCAGTTGCGTGTTGAGCGTGTCGGCCAGGCTCTTCTGCAAGGACGCGAGCTGCAGCGAGAAGGCATCGAGCTGCGCGTTCTGCGTGCGCGTGGCCTCGGCCCCCTGCTGCACCAGCGCCTGCTGAAAAGTGGCGAAGGCCTGCGCGGTTTCCTGCCGCGCGCCGCGCGAGCTCTCGCCGATTTCGTGGCGCAGCTCGCGCTCGGTGCGCTCATTGGCCGAGCCCATGGCGGCCAGCACAGCCAGCATTTCGCTGTGGTCGGGCCTGGGCTGGCGGCGCGCGAGAAGCCAGATCACGAGCACGAGCTGGACCACCGCGAAGGCGGCCAGCAGAAGAAGAATCAGGGAGGTGTCCAAGGTGTCGGCGAGGGTCCGTGTTGTATGTCTATCTGGCCGTTCAGGGCGCCGCGGGCGGAACCGGCGTGACGGGCGTCAGCGCCCCCTTGCCGCCGAACCAGGCGATGAGATTGTCGGCCGCGAGCTCGGCCATGGCGCGCCGCGTGGGCACGGTGGCGCTCGCGATGTGCGGCGTCAGCACCACGTTGGGCACGGTCAGCAGATCGGGGTGGACCTTGGGTTCACCCTCGAACACGTCGAGCCCCGCTGCCGCAATGCGCCTCTCGCGCAGCGCGACGGCCAGCGCCGCGTCGTCGACGATGCCGCCGCGCGCAATGTTCACCAGCGTGGCGGTCGGCTTCATCAGCGCGATTTCGGCCGCGCCGATGGTGTGGTGCGAAGCCGGCGAATACGGCACCACCAGCACCACGTGGTCGACGGTCTTGAGCAGCTCTTCCTTGCTCACGTAGCTGGCCTTGCATTCGGCCTCGAGCGAAGCATCGAGCCGCGAGCGGTTGTGATAGACCACCTTCATGCCGAAGCCGTGCGCACCGCGCTTGGCAATGCCCTGCCCGATGCGGCCCATGCCGATGATGCCGAGCGCCGAGCCGTGGATGTCGGAGCCCGCGAACATGTCGAAGCTCCATTTCTGCCACTTGCCCGCGCGCAGGAAGTGTTCGCTTTCGGTGATGCGGCGGGCCGTGGCCATCAAGAGCGCAAAGCCGAAGTCGGCCGTGGTTTCGGTGAGCACATCGGGTGCGTTGGTGCCCAGCACGCCGTGCGCGGCCATCGCCTCGACGTCGAAGTTGTTGTAGCCCACGGCCATGTTGGCGCAGATCTTCAGGTCGGGGCAGGCGTCGAGCACCGCGGCATCGATGCGCTCGCTGCCGGTCGTGAACGCGCCCTGCTTGCCTTTGAGCCTCGCGATCAGCTGCTCCTTGCTCCAGCTCTCGTCGGCCTGGTTCGACTCGACCTCGAAGTGCTGCGACAGGCGTTCGATGGTTTCGGGAAAGATCGCGCGTGCGACCAGGATCTTGGGCTTGCTCATGATGTGTCTGCGCCTAGCGGAAGAAGATGAAGGTGGAGAGAACGAACAGCGGAACCAGGATGGCCATCGACCACGCCATGTATCCGAAGAAGCTGGGCATGCGCACGCCGCGGCTTTCGGCAATGGCCTTGACCATGAGGTTGGGCGCATTGCCGATGTAGGTGTTGGCGCCCATGAACACGGCGCCGGCCGAGATGGCGGCCAGCGTGGTGGCGTAGGTGGTCATGAGCATGGCCGCATCGCCGCCCGCGGTGTTGAAGAACACCAGGTAGGTCGGCGCGTTGTCGAGGAACGAGCTCAGGATGCCGGCCGCCCAGAAGTACATGGCGGGATCCGGCGTGCCGTCGGCCCGCGTCACGGCTGCGACCACCGGTCCGAAAGCTCCGTGAATGCCGGACTTCAGCATCGCGATCACCGGAATGATGGTCAGGAAGATGCCCGCGAACAGCTTGGCGACCTCGGCCATCGGACCCCATTCGAACTGGTTGGCGGCATGCACCTTGCCGGGCGTGATCTTGAGCGAGAGCAGCGTGATCGCGATGAGCCCGACATCGCGCACCAGCCCCGGCAAGCCGATACGCGTGCCGAAGACGTCGAAGTCGACTGGCGACTTCCAGATGCCGGAGAGCAGCACGAAGAAGACCACGCCGCCCAGCAACCAGACATTGGCCCCGCCATCGAAGCCGATACGCTGGGTATCGGGCGTCGGGTCGAACGGCAGCACCCCTTCCTTGCGGTAGTGATGGCGGTCGATCACGTAGAACAGCGCGAGCAGCGTGCCGACGAGGAACAGCGTTTCCGGAAAGATGTTCCGCGCGGTCCAGAAGAAGTCGACGCCCTTCAGGAAGCCGAGGAACAGCGGCGGATCGCCCAGCGGCGTGAGCGAGCCGCCCGCATTCGACACGATGAAGATGAAGAACACCACCACGTGCGCCTTGCTCACGCGGTTGTCGTTGGCGCGGATCAGCGGCCGTATCAGCAACATCGAGGCGCCCGTGGTTCCCATGAAGCTCGCAAGCACCGCGCCTATGGCAAGAATGGCCGTGTTGAGCCCGGGCGCGCCATGCAGGTTGCCGCGGATATGGATGCCGCCGGCCACCGTGAACAGCGCGGTCAGCAGGATGATGAAGGGGATGTATTCCTCCACCAGCGCATGCACGAACTGGGCTCCCGCCAGAGGCACCCCATGGACCGCGGCGAAGGGAAGCAGGAACGCCAGCGCCCAGGCCGCCGATATCTTGCCATAGTGGTGATGCCAGAACGTCGGCGCGAGCAGCGGCAGCAGCGCGATCGACAGCAGGATGCCCGCGAACGGAACGCCCCACAGTGCAGACAGCTTGCTGCCGTCGAATTCGGCAGCCATCGCAAGCGCGGGGAACGTCATCGGCAGCACGGCGGCTGCCGCCATGCGGAACGTTTTTCTCATGGGGCCGTACCGTACCAGACGGAGTCAGGCCGGCGGCTGCTCGATCTCGAACACCTGGCGCAGGTACGCCAGGTATTTTTCGTCCTCGCACATGTTCTTGGAAGGCGTGTCCGACAGCTTGGCCACGGGCTGGCCGTTGCAGTTGATCATCTTGATGACGATCTGCAGCGGCTCGTAGCCGAGGTCGTTGGTGAGATTGGTCCCGATGCCGAATGCCAGCTGACAGCGGCCGCGGAACTGCTGGTAGAGCTCGATGGTGCGCGGCACGGTGAGGCTGTCGCTGAAGATCAATGTCTTGGTGAGCGGATCGACCCGGTTGGCGGCGTAGTGCGCCAGCATGCGCTCGCCCCATTGGAACGGGTCGCCGCTGTCGTGGCGCGCGCCGTCGAACAGCTTGCAGAAGTACAGGTCGAAGTCGCGCAGGAAAGCGCTCATGCCGTAGACGTCCGACAGCGCGATGCCGAGGTCGCCGCGGTATTCGCGGGCCCAGCTCTCGAAGCCGAAGATCTGGCTGTCGCGCAGCCGCGGACCGAGTCCCTGGCAGGCCTGGAGGTATTCGTGCGCCATGGTGCCGAGCGGAATCAGGCCGAGCTTCATGGCATAGAGCACGTTGCTGGTGCCCGCAAGCTGCGGCAGGCGGGCGGTGGGCCTGGGCTGGACCGGCGGCGAGGTCACGGCGCCGAGCCTTGCGTTCAAGGTCCGCAGGACCTCCTCGTGCCAGTCCTTCGAAAAGCGGCGGCGAGTGCCGTAGTCGGCAATCTTGAGGTCGGCGAGGCCGGCATCCTGCAGCTGCCCGATCTTGGTTTCCAGCCGACGCCGGCCTTCTTCGAGATCGGGCTTCTTCTGCGTGTTGCGGAAGTAGACCTCGTTCACGATCGCCAGCACGGGAATCTCGAACAGGATGGTGTGCAGCCACGGGCCCTTGATGCGGATCTCGAGCTCGCCCGAGGCCTGGGGCGTGATGCTGATGTATTTCTCGTTGAGCCGGAACAGGCCCAGAAAGTCGACGAAGTCGCTCTTGATGAAGCGCATCGACCGCAGGTAGGCCAGCTCGGCGTCCCGGAACTGCAGCGAGCAGAGGCTTCGCACCTCCTCGCGGATCTGTCCGGCGAACTGGGCCAGGTCGACGCCAGGGTTGCGGCACTTGAACCGGTACTCGACCTGGGCGCCGGGAAAGTGATGCAGCACGACCTGCATCATGGTGAACTTGTAGAGGTCGGTGTCGAGCAGGCTGTGAATGATCATGGTGCGGCGCGCGTTGTCCCAAGCTTTTCGGCGTGCGTTCGATTATCACGGGCAGCGTCGGCTTGTGCCTACGGGGCCTGCACAGCACGTCCTACCGTGAGGGTGAATCGGTCCCCCGACAGTTGGTTGACGGCGGGCAACGAGCCCACCGAATCAACCGACAAGGAGATTCGCATGAACAAGGACACCATCGAAGGCAACTGGAAACAGCTCAAGGGCAAGGTCAAGGAGCAATGGGGCAAGTTGACCGACGACGACTTCGATGTCATTGCCGGCAAGCGCGACCAACTCCTCGGCCGCATCCAGGAACGCCATGGCATCAGCCGCGACGAGGCCGAGAAGCAGGTCAAGGACTGGGAATCGCGCGACGGCCGTTCGCCGGATGCCCTCTGGTACGAAAAGTACTGACCGCCGGCCGGACGGCCGAAGGCCGCCCTGCCCTCCGACCGCTTCTCAACTGCTCTTCTCAACCGCGAAACAAGGAAAGAAAAACCAATGAAAAAACATCTGCTCATGCTTGCCCTCGCCTCGACCTGCTTCATGGCCACCCAGGCGGGCGCGATGACCCGGGATGAATACAAGGTCGCCAAGGACAAGATCGAAGCCGACTACAAGTCCGCCAAGGCGCAGTGCGATGCGATGAAGGACAACGCGAAGGACGTTTGCCAAAAGGAAGCCAAGGGCACCGAAAACGTGGCGAAGGCCGAGCTCGAACAGCAGTACAAGCCGAGCGACGCGCATGCCCGCAAGGTCGCCGAAGAAAAGGTAAAGGCCACGTACGAAGTCGCCAAGGAAAAATGCGACGACCAGAAGGGCGAGGCCAAGTCCGCGTGCGAGAAGCAGGCCAAGGCCGACCAAGCCCAGGCGAAGGCCGACATCAAGGCAACCAAGAAGACCATGTAAGGCCATCGCGGTCCCGGCGACCGCTTGGCAAAGGACAACGGCGCCCTCGGGCGCCGTTTTTCATGGTCAGGCTTTCAGCGCCTCGACCACGCGTTGCAGCGCATCGGGCAACGGCACCGGCCGCTGCGAGGCCCGATCCACATACACATGCACGAAGTGCCCCTGCGCGGCCGCGGTTTCGGCGCCTTCCGCAAACAGCGCGATCTCGTAGCGCACGCTGGAACGCCCCGCCTGGGCCACGCGGATGCCGGCTTCCACCGTCTGCGGAAACGCGATCGGCGCGAAGTAGTTGCAGTGCGTCTCGACCACGAAGCCGATGGTCTGCCCGTGGTGGATGTCGAGCGCGCCGCGCTCGATCAGCAGCGCATTCACCGCCGTGTCGAACCAGCTGTAGTAGACGACGTTGTTGACGTGGCCGTACATGTCGTTGTCGGCCCAGCGCGTCGGGATGCTGCGGAACGCGCGGTAGCCGCTTCGGGAATGCGGCGTGGGTTTGGTGGCGGAGCTCATCGCGCGGCATTTTGCCAGCGGCGCCAGTAGTCGAAAGCGACCTTGAAGGTGCCGAGCTGCACCTGCACCGTCTCGGCAATATCGCTGGCGTAGCCGCCGGCCATGGCAAAGGCCAGTGGAATGCGGCGCTGCCAGGCCCAGTCGAACACCCGCCGGTCGCGCGCCTCCAGGCCGTCGAACGTCAGCTTGAGCCGGCCGAGCCGGTCGCGCTCGAAGGGATCGGCGCCCGCGAGGTAGATCACCAGGCCGGGTGAGAAGCGCCGGTCCAGCTCCTCCAGCGCGTGCTCGAGCGCGGTGAGGTAGTCGGCGTCGCCGCAGCCGTCGGGCAGTTCGACGTCGAGGTCGCTCGCCTCCTTGCGGAAGGGAAAGTTCTTCTGGCCGTGCAGCGAGAGCGTGAAAACGCTCGGGTCGCTGCGGAAGATGCTCGCCGTGCCGTTGCCCTGGTGCACGTCGAGGTCGATCACCGCCACCCGGAGCTGCCGGCCGGTGCGGCCGTGCTCCGCCTGCATCAGCCGCGCGGCCACCGCGGCGTCGTTGAAGACGCAGAATCCGCCGCCCTTGTCGGCATAGGCGTGGTGCGTGCCGCCCGCCATGTTGGCCGCCACGCCCCCGGCGAATGCCGCGCGGCAGGCCGCGATGGTGGCCCCCGTCGAGCGGCGCGAGCGCTCGACCATGGCCTCACTCCACGGAAAGCCGATCTCGCGCATGGCCTGCGGACTCACGCTGCCGTCGCTGACGGCGGCGATCCATTGCGGCGTATGGGCCAGCGCCAACTCGCCATCGGTGGCGCGCGGGGCCTGGTCCATCTGCACCGCCGGCAGGTACTCGAGCAGGCGGTCGCGCAGCAAGGCATAGCGCGACATCGGAAAGCGGTGGCCGGGCGGCAAAGGCAAGACGAACTGGCCGGAATAGAAGGCGCGCATGGCCTGCATTCTGGGGCGCGGAGCGAATTTAGAAAGTGTGTTCTAAATTGCTGCAAAGCAGCAAAACCCTCTTGATCAGAAAACTGTGCTGCCTATACTTGAGGCATGCTGCACCGCAACAAAAACAAGACGACGAGGCAGCGCAACGTGAACCGACTATCCATCATCCTTACTGGAGATTCCACATGGCACTGACCGCTGACCAAATCCTCGCCGCCCAAAAAGCAAACCTCGAAACCCTGTTCGGCCTGACCACCAAGGCCTTCGAAGGCGTCGAGAAGCTCGTCGAACTGAACGTGACCGCTTCCAAGGCTGCCCTGGCCGAAGCCGCCGGCACCGCCCAAGCTGCGCTGAACGTCAAGGACGCACAAGAACTGCTGACGCTGCAAGCCAGCCTGTTCCAGCCCCTGGCCGAAAAGACCGCCGCCTACAGCCGTCATCTGTATGACATCGCCCAAGGCACCGGCGCCGAGTTCACCAAGGCTTTCGAAGCCAAGGCCTCCGAAGCCCAGCAAACCTTTGTCGGCCTGGTCGACAGCGCTTCCAAGAATGCACCCGCCGGCTCGGAAACCGCCGTCGCCGTGCTGAAGAGCGCCGTGGCTGCCGCCAACAACGCTTTCGAATCGGTCCAGAAGGCTGTCAAGCAGGCTTCCGACGTCGCCGAAGCCAACTTCAACGCCGTGTCGACGCAAGCCGTCGCCGCTGCCAAGACCGCCACGACTTCGCGCAAGCGCTAAGCCGCCGGCCACTACCAGTTGTCTCCTTGGGTCCTCACGGATCCAATTCAGGGCCTCATCTTCGGATGAGGCCTTTTTTTTGAGCACTTTGGCTGCCCCCCAGGCTTGGATAATGCGGGTCTTATTTCAGGAGACTCTCCATGCAGATCGACAGCAAGGTTTTTATCGTGACCGGTGGCGCTTCGGGCCTCGGCGAAGGCACGGCGCGCATGCTGGCTGCGAACGGCGCCAAGGTGGTCATCGCCGACATGCAGGCTGACAAGGGCGAAGCCGTCGCGCGCGAGATCGGGGGAGTGTTCGTCAAATGCGATGTGAGCCAGGAGGCCGACGGCCAGGCCGCCGTTGCCGCGGCGCAGAAGCTCGGCAAGCTGGTGGGCCTGGTCAACTGCGCGGGCATTGCGCCGGCCGAAAAGACCGTGGGCAAGAACGGCGCGCACGCGCTGGCAGTGTTCAGCAAGACCGTCACCGTCAACCTGATCGGCAGCTTCAACATGATCCGCCTCGCGGCCGAGGCCATGAGCAAGAACGAACCCGAAGCCACGGGCGAGCGCGGCGTGCTGATCTCGACCGCCTCGGTCGCAGCCTACGACGGGCAAATGGGCCAGGCCGCCTACAGCGCCTCCAAGGGCGGCGTGGTCGGCATGACCTTGCCCATTGCGCGCGATCTGGCGCGCAACGGCATCCGCAACATGACCATCGCCCCCGGCATCTTCGGCACGCCGATGCTCTTCGGCATGCCGCAGGACGTGCAGGACGCGCTGGCCGCGAGCGTGCCCTTCCCGTCCCGTCTGGGCACGCCCGAGGACTACGCCAAGCTCGCCAGGCACATCATCGAGAACGACATGCTCAACGGCGAGGTGATTCGTCTCGACGGAGCGATTCGACTTCCGCCCCGGTGAGCGGCGGCACCGCGGTGCTGCCGGTGCGGTCCAGGCGCTCGTACTGGGCAATGACCTGGGCCCCCAGCAGCACGAGCGTGGCGGCAATCTCGAGGCTCAGCAGCACCACGATGGCTGTGGTGAGCGAGCCGTAGACCACGTTGACCTGCGACAGCGTCGAAAAGTACCAGATCAGCACATGCCGCGTGGCCTCCCACAGCAGCGCGGCGGTCACGCCGCCGAGCAGCGCGTGGCGCAGCGACATCCGCCCGGCCGGCATCACGAGGTAGAGCGAGGTCAGCATGAAGATCTCGCCGCCCAGCCCGAGCAGGTAGAGCAGCAGCCCCGACACGCCCGACAGCGACCAGTCGCGCCCGAACAGGTCGACGCTTTCCTGTCCGACCAGTTGCAGTGCGCCCGAAACCAGCGTGACCAGCAGCAGGCCCGCGCACAGGCACAGGATGTAGATGTAGGGCATGACGGCCGACACCAGAAAGTGCCGGCTGTGGTCCGCCTTGCGGTGATGGAAGATCACCGCCATTGCGCTTTCGAGAATGCTGAAGGCCAGCGAGCTGAAGAAGATCATCGTCACCAGCAGCACCGGCCCCATCACATCGCGGTGGTCGAGAAAGTTCGACAGCTCCGCAACGATGGCTTTCGACTGTCCCGGCAACAGCCACTCGAGGTACCGGCCGATGGTGCGCAGCAGCTCGGCCTGTTCGATGACATGCGACATCGCGATCACGCTCACGATCAGCAGCGGCACAATGGAAAGCAAGGCGTAATAAGCCACCGCGCCCGCGAGCAGCAGGCCCTGGTTGGCGCGGAACGCCTTGAGCGCGTCCCATGCGAATCGCAAGGGATGGCGCAGCAGCGGCGCGGCGTGGTGCAATGGGTGGGGCGTCGTCATCCGGGCAATGAGGGTGTAACCGGCAAGTATGGCGTCCGCGCGCGGGCGTTCGGCCGCTTGCGTATGATTTGCCGCTCTTCGCCTACATGACCATCCCCGCTTCCTTTATCCAAGAACTCATCGCGCGCGCCGACGTGGTGGAGATCGTCGGGCGTTATGTGCAGCTCAAGAAGGCCGGCGCCAACTTCATGGGCCTGTGCCCGTTCCACGGCGAAAAGTCGCCGTCGTTCTCGGTCAGCCCGACCAAGCAGTTCTATCACTGCTTCGGCTGCGGGGTGCACGGCAATGCCATCGGTTTTCTCATGGAGCACGCGGGCATGGGCTTCGTCGAGGCGGTGCACGACCTCGCCGGCCAATACGGCCTACAGGTGCCCGAGGACGACGCCTCCCCCGCCGAGCGCGCCCGCGCCGCGAACCAGCGCCAGAAGCAGGCCACGCTGACCGACGTGCTCGAAAAGGCCGGCGAGGCCTACCGCAAGTCCTTGCGGCAGGCGCCCGGCGCCATCGAATACCTGAAAGGCCGCGGCGTCTCGGGCGAAGTCGCCAAGCAATTCGGCATCGGCTACGCGCCGGCCGGCTGGCGCGCCTTGGCGAGCGTGTTTCCCGACTACGACGATCCTTTGCTGGCCGAAAGCGGCCTGGTGATCGTCAACACGGAAGACGGCGCCGAAGACGCCAAGCGCTACGACCGCTTTCGCGACCGCGTGATGTTCCCCATCCGCAACGTCAAGGGCGAATGCATCGGCTTCGGCGGACGGGTGCTCGGCGACGAAAAGCCCAAGTACCTCAATTCGCCCGAAACACCGGTGTTCAGCAAGGGCCGTGAGCTCTACGGCCTGTACGAGGCGCGCGCCGCCTTCCGCGAGCGCGGCTATGCGCTGGTGACCGAGGGCTACATGGACGTGGTCGCGCTGGCCCAGCTCGGGTTTCCGAATGCGGTGGCCACCCTGGGCACGGCCTGTACCACCGAGCATGTGCAAAAGCTTTTCCGGTTCACCGAATCGGTGGTGTTCAGCTTCGACGGCGATGCCGCCGGCCGCCGCGCTGCGCGCAAGGCGCTCGACGGCGCCCTGCCCTATGCCACCGACGTGCGCAGCATCAAGTTCCTGTTTCTGCCCGCGGAGCACGACCCCGACAGCTTCATCCGCGAATTCGGCGCCGATGCCTTCGCGCGATTCGTGGCAGAGGCCACGCCGCTCTCGCGCTTCATGATCGAGGCGGCGCGCGAAGGCTGCGACCTCACGACCGCCGAAGGCCGCGCGCACATGAGCAGCAACGCGCGGCCGCTCTGGAGCGCCATGCCCGACGGCGCACTGAAGCGCCAGCTGCTGAGCGAGATCGCCACGCTCGTGCAGCTGGACGCCACCGCCCTCTCGGAGCTTTGGGCCGCCACGCCCGGCCCGCGCAAGGCCGCCGCAGCACCCGCCCCGCGCTCCTCCGGCGAGCCGGGCGATCCGTTCGACTACCCCGACATGCCGCCCCCGTCGGACTACGAGCCGCCGCGCTACGAAAGCGATAGCAAGCCGCGCGGCAAATTCACCAAGGGCAAGCGCTGGGGCGGCAAGTTCGAAACGCCCATCGAGCCCTTGCGCGGACGCGGCAAGCCGCCGAGCCGGCCCGACGTGGCGGTGCGGCTGCTGCTGTCGAACATGGCGCAGTGGGAAGCGCTGTCGCATGAACTCCACGTGATGCTGTGCGACCTGCCTGGACAGCACGGCGCGCTTTTTACCTGGCTCGACAGCCAGTTGCACGAGCACGGCGTCCAGCCCTGGGCGGCGCTGCGCGAGGGCATGCGCGGGCTCGACTTCGAGCCGCTGGCGGAACGGCTCATGAGCGTGTCCGAGGCGGCGCCGGTGTCCGAGGGCGAGGAAGACCAGCACCTGGCCGACGCCGCCAAGGAGCTTTCGAGCGTGCTCGACTTCATGCTCGACGATCGCCTGAAAGCCCAGCAGAGCGAGGCTATTGCCGCGGTCGGAAAGGACCCCAAGGCCCTCGAGCGCTACAAGGCCCTGGAGGCGCGAAGGCTCGAATTGCGCGCCCGGCTCAATCCGTCCAGTGCATAAACTGCTTGAAATTTGCGCAATAGGCTATAATGTAAGGCTTCGCAACTGGCGAAATTAGGCAAGAGCGACAGCAGCACCTCCGGGCCGACCCCTAGCGCAACGCACTCCAACGGAAAAAATCCGTCGGAAAGGGTCAATAACCGCAAGGACTGCACACCAAATGTTCGCCCGACATCTTGCCTGACGAGGAATTACTTCCTCTTTCCCAATTGTTCTGTCCGTGCCTGTGCGCGGGCTTTGAGTCTTGCCCGTTCCCGCACGGGCTTGGTGGCGCTGCCCGTTGTGGCGGTGCGCCAGTGATTTCGCTTGGTCCATCTTGCTGTAACGAGGTCGTATGCCCAGTTCAAAGAAGCCTGCTCCTTCACTCGCCAAAGGCGCCGCCCCAAAGCCTGTCGCAGAAAAACCGTTGAAAGCTGGCGTTATGCCGGCAACTAAGCCGGGTGCCGCCGCGTCCAAATCGGCAGCCGCAACGAAAGTGAAAACCGTGCCCACGAAATCGACCTCCATCGACGATCCGAAAAAAGCCGCCGCCAAGACGGCCGCCGCCGCCCCTGCGGCCAAGAAAGTCGGCCGCCCGCCCAAGGCCGCCGGCGCCGCCGCGCCCGCCACCGGCGCCAAGCGCGGCCGCAAGCCCAAGGCCGGCAATGACGCACCCGAGAGTGACATCGACCTGTCGGACATCGAGGAAGACCTGGTCGGCGACGAACCGGCGACTGCCACGACCACCGAAGAAAAGGTCAAGCCGCTGCGCATGAAGATCAGCAAGGCGAAGGAACGCGCCTTGATGAAGGAGTTCGGCCTCGACGAGACCGTGCTCTCCGAGGAAGACCTGGCCAAGCGCCGCTCGCGCCTGAAGACCCTGATCACGCTGGGGAAGACGCGCGGCTACCTCACGCACGGCGAAATCTCCGACCACTTGCCCGACAAGCTGGTCGACGCCGAGACCATGGAAGTCGTGGTCACCATGCTCAACGACATGGGCGTGGCGGTGTACGAGCAAACGCCCGACGCCGAAACCCTGCTGCTGAACAACACCGCGCCCACCGCCACCACGGTGGAAGAGGCCGAGGAAGAAGCCGAAGCCGCGCTCTCCACGGTCGACAGCGAATTCGGCCGCACCACCGACCCGGTCCGCATGTACATGCGCGAAATGGGCACGGTCGAGTTGCTGACGCGCGAAGGCGAAATCGAAATCGCCAAGCGCATCGAAGGCGGCCTGATGGCCATGATGGAAGCCATTTCGGCCTCCCCCGCCACTATCGCCGAAATCCTGCGCCTGGCCGCCGATATCCGTGAAGGCAAGGTCGTCATCTCCACCGTGGTGGACGGCTTCTCGAACCCGAACGAAGCCGACGACTACGTGGCCGAGGAAGACTTCGACGAGTTCGACGAGGAAGACGACGACGACGGCAAGGGCGGCTCCAAGGCCCTGACCAAGAAGCTCGAGGAACTCAAGCGCGATGCGCTCGAGCGCTTCGACCGCATCGCGGCGATGTTCGAGAAGGTCCACAAGATCTACGACAAGGAAGGCTACGGCACGCCCGCGTACGAGAAGGCCCAGCAGGCCTTGTCCGAAGAGCTGATGACCATCCGCTTCACGGCCAAGACCATCGAGAAGCTGTGCGACCTGGTTCGCACGCAGGTCGACGACGTGCGCAAGAAAGAGCGCGAACTGCGCCGCATCATCGTGGACAAGTGCGGCTTCCCACAGGACGAGTTCATTCGCGACTTCAGCGGCTACGACAAGAACGGCAACCGCATCGCATCGAACCTGCTGAACCTCAAGTGGGTCGAGAAGCAGGCCGCCGCAGGCAAGCCGTGGAGCGCCGTGCTCGCGCGCAACATTCCGCCGGTGCAGGAACTGCAGCAGAAGCTCGCCGACATCCAGTCGCGCGTGGTGGTGCCGCTCACGCAGCTCAAGGACATCAACAAGCGCATGAACGAAGGCGAATCGTCTTCGCGCGACGCCAAGAAGGAAATGATCGAGGCCAACCTGCGCCTCGTGATCTCCATCGCCAAGAAGTACACCAACCGCGGCCTGCAGTTCCTGGACCTGATCCAGGAAGGCAACATCGGCCTCATGAAGGCGGTCGACAAGTTCGAATACCGCCGCGGCTACAAGTTCTCGACCTACGCGACGTGGTGGATCCGCCAGGCGATCACGCGCTCGATCGCCGACCAGGCGCGCACCATCCGTATTCCGGTGCACATGATCGAGACGATCAACAAGATGAACCGCATCTCGCGCCAGCATCTGCAGGAGTTCGGCTTCGAGCCCGACGCCAGCATCCTGGCCGCGAAGATGGAAATTCCGGAAGACAAGATCCGCAAGATCATGAAGATCGCGAAGGAGCCGATCTCGATGGAAACCCCCATCGGCGACGACGACGATTCGCACCTGGGTGACTTCATCGAGGACAGCAGCAACACGGCCCCTATCGAAGCCGCCATGCAGGCGGGCCTGCGCGACGTGGTCAAGGACATCCTCGACAGCCTCACGCCGCGCGAAGCCAAGGTGCTGCGCATGCGCTTCGGCATCGAGATGAGCACGGACCACACGCTGGAAGAAGTCGGCAAGCAGTTCGACGTGACCCGCGAGCGCATCCGCCAGATCGAGGCAAAGGCACTGCGCAAGCTCAAGCATCCTTCGCGCTCGGACAAGCTTCGCAGCTTTATTGATACGCTCTAAGCCGGTCTCCCGGTATTTCTCTGACGAGGAGGCGCCCGCAAGGGCGCTTTCTTTTTTGGCCTTTACGATAAGAAAAATGGAGCAAACCCAATGAATCCCGATGCAGCCAAGCTCTGGCAGGCCCCGCGCTGGGCGCTGGCCGTGCTGCTCGCCGTGCTCGGCATGCTCGGGCCCTTTTCCATCGACACCTACATTCCGGCTTTCTCGGGCATTGCGCGCTCCATCGGCGCCACGCCCGCCGAAATGCAGCAGACGCTTTCGGCCTACCTGTTCGGCTTCGCGTTCATGAACCTGTTCCACGGCGCACTGTCGGACAGCTTCGGCCGCCGGCCCGTGGTGCTGTGGGGCCTCGCGGTGTTCACCATCGCCTCCCTGGGCTGCGCGCTGTCGCAGACCATCACGCAGCTGGTGCTGTTTCGCGGGCTGCAGGGTTTGTCGACCGGCGCGGGCATCGTGGTCTCGCGTGCGGTGATCCGCGACATGTTCCCGCCGGCCGAAGCGCAGCGCGTGATGAGCCAAGTGACCATCTATTTCGGCGTGGCGCCGGCCATCGCGCCGATCATCGGCGGCTTCCTGTTCGTGCATGCGGGCTGGCACTCGGTGTTCTGGTTCCTCGTCGCGGTCGGCGTGGTGCTGTTCGTGGCCAACTACAAGCTGCTGCCCGAGACGCTGCATGCCTCGCACCGACAGTCGTTCCACGTCCGGCACCTGCTGCGCGGCTACTGGGACCTGTGCTCCGACCCGCGCTTTCTGCTGCTCGCGCTCGCGAGCGGCGTTCCGTTCAACGGCATGTTCCTCTACGTACTGGCCGCGCCCGCCTTCCTCGGCGACCACCTTTCGCTGCAGCCGCAGCAGTTCTTCTGGTTCTTCCTGCTGACCATCGGCGGCATCATGCTCGGCGCGCGCGCGAGCGGGCGCATGGCCGGCAAGGTAACGCCCAAGCGGCAGATCCGCGACGGCTTCCTCATCATGCTGGTCACCTCGGTGGTCAACGTGGTGGCCAACACCTTCTTCGACGCGCACGTGGCGTGGGCGCTCTGGCCGCTCGCGGTGTTCGCCTTCGGCTGGGCGTTGATGGTGCCGGTGGTCACGCTGCTGGTGCTCGACCTGCACCCCGAGCGGCGCGGCATGGCCTCGTCGCTGCAGGCCGTGATCGGTTCGACGGCCAACGGACTCGTGGCCGGCGCCATCGCACCGCTGGTGATGCATTCCACCCTTGCGCTCGCGCTCACCTCCACTCTGATGCTCTGCATCGGCCTGGTCGCGTGGGTCTGGCTGCACGGCCGCTGGCCCGACATCGGACGCAGTCTCGCCAACGAAAACTGAAAGAACCGATTCGATGCAGTTCTCCCCGTTCCTGACCTATGCGCGTGCCTGGCTGCCGGGCCGCACCACCGTCGATGCGCGCGAGCGCCTGCGCGCCGTGGGCGGCGCGGCGGTGGGCCTGCTGATCACCGCGCTGCTGTGCCGCTGGATGGCCGAGGCAGCGGGCATCAGCATCTGGCTGATCGCGCCGATGGGCGCGAGCGCCGTGCTGGTGTTTGCCGTGCCTGCGAGCCCGCTGGCGCAACCCTGGTCGGTCATCGTCGGCAACACGCTGTCGACGCTGGTGGGCATTGCCTGCGTGCGCTGGATACCGGACCCGGCCTGGGCCGCTGCCCTGGCTGTCGGCGCGGCCATCGGACTGATGTTCGCCACGCGCAGCCTGCACCCGCCGGGCGGCGCCGCGGCGCTGCTCGCCGTGCTGACGCACACCACCGATTTCTCGGCGGCGCTGTTCCCTACCTTCGTGAACTCGCTGCTGCTGGTGCTGGCCGGCGTGGCCTACAACACCCTCACGGGCCGGCGCTATCCGCATGTGCAGGTGGCGCGGCCGCCGTCGGCCGACGCGCGGTTCAGCCAGGCCGACATCGATGCGGTGCTGTCGCGCTACAACCAGGTGCTCGACATCAGCCGCGACGACCTCGAATCGCTGATCCAGCAGACCGAGCTCGAGTCGTACAAGCGCCGCCTCGGCACGCTGCATTGCGCCGACATCATGTCGCGCGACCCGGTGTCGGTGGAGTTCGGCACGCCGCTGCAAGAGGCCTGGACGCTGATGAACCAGCGCCGCATCAAGGCGCTGCCCGTCACCGACCGCACGCGCCGCGTGGTCGGCATCGTCACCCAGGCCGACTTCTTCCGCATGCTCGATCTGGAGCACCACGAAGGCATTGCGGGGCGCTTGCGCGACCTGATACGCGCCACGCGCACCGTCGTGTCGAACAAGCCGGAAGTGGTGGGCCAGATCATGACGCGCCAGGTGCGCGTGGCCAGCGCCGACCGCCCGGTGATCGACCTGGTGCCGCTGTTCTCGGAGGGCGGCCACCACCATATCCCCATCATCGACCATGAAAGGCGGCTCACCGGCATGATCACGCAGTCGGATTTCGTGCGCGCCCTCTACCGCGCCGTACAGCCGGAGAACTGAAACCCCTTTTTCAAGGAGCGCGCATGGCGTGGATCGTGTTGTTGGTGGCGGGCCTGCTCGAGATGGGCTGGGCCATCGGCCTCAAGTACACCGAAGGATTTACCAAGCTGTGGCCCTCCATCGGCACCGTCATTTCGATGGTGCTCAGCGTGGTGCTGCTCGGCTGGGCCATGCGCTCGCTGCCCGTGGGCACGGCCTATGCGGTGTGGACCGGCATCGGCGCCGTGGGCACGGTGATCCTGGGCATCGTGCTGTTCCACGAGCCCGCCAATGCCGCACGGCTGGTCTGCGTGGGCCTGATCGTGGCCGGCATCCTCGGGCTCAAGCTCACCAGTCCGGCCTGAGCGGGTGCGACCGGCGCTGCCGCTATTCGAGCACCACGTTCGCCTTCTTCACCAGCGCCGCATAGCGCGCGGCTTCGCTGCGGAAGTAGCTTGCCGCCTGCTCGGGCGACGTGGGCTTGATGATGTTGCCCTGCTTGTCCATGGCCTCGCGCACCTCGGCACTCGTGAAGGCTGCAGCCACGGCGTCGTGCACGCGCTGGACGTCGGCGGCCTGCATCTTCGGCGGCCCGATCACCGCGAACCAGCCTTCGACGGCGTAGTTGGGCAGGCCCTGCTCAGCGATGGTCGGCATGTCGGGCGCGGCCGGCGAGCGTGTCGACCCGCACAGGCCGATGGCCCGCAGCGCGCCGCTCTTGAGGTGCGGCTGCACCGCGGGCAATGCCACCACGCCCATCTCGACCTGGCCCGCGATCATGTCGGTGACCATGGGGCCGGTGCCCTTGTAGGGAATGTGCCGCGCCTTCACGCCCGCTTCGTCCAGGAACATTTCGCCGGCCAGGTGAATGATGGTGCCGTTGCCGGATGACGCGTAGTTGTAGCCCTCGGGCTTCGCGCGCAGCAGCGCCACGAGTTCCTTCACGTTCTTCGCGGGCAGCTTGGGATTCACCACCAGCACCAGCGGCGTCGCGCCCACCACGCTGATCGGCGTCACGTCATTGACGGCATCGAAGGGCATTTTCTTGTACACCGCCGGATTGATGACGTGGTTGTTCGACACCATGCCGAGCGTCAACCCGTCCGGGGCGGCCTTGACCACGGCCGACGTGCCGGTGAGGCCGCCCGCACCGGGCAGGTTCTCGATCACCACTGGCTGGCCGAAGGCCTTGCCGAGCGCGACCGACGCCGCGCGCACGATGGCGTCCACCCCCGAGCCGGCGCTGATCGGCAGGATGAAGCGAATGGGCTTGTCGGAGCCCTGCGCGAGTGCGGGGCATGCCGCCAGCGCGGCGGCGCCGGCGCCGAAGCCGAGGGCGGCGCGGCGGGTCATCGGGGGGAGCATCGTGTGCATGGTCTTGTCTCTCTTTGTATGTTTTCGAAAAGCATTCAGTTCAGGCGACGGCCAGCTCTGCCTGCATTGCAGCCACCTGCGTCTCGGCATAGCCGAGCTCGGCCAGCAGTTCCCGCGTGTGTTCGCCGAGCGTCGGTGGATCGAGCCGCACGCCCAGGCGCTCGCCGCCCAGCGTGATCGGGAACAGCGTCGTCTGTGCCGTTTCTCCTGCGCGCTCGCCGTCGGGCAGGCGGATGTCGGCAAGGCCGCCGGTGGCCTTCAGGTGCGGATCTTCGTAGAGGTCTTCAGGCCGCACGATGGGCGCAAACGGCAGGCCGCACGCCTCGAAGATCGCCGACAGCTCGGCGGCCGAGCGGTCGGCCAGCCGGCCGCGCAAGTCCGCGAGCAAGGCGGGCCGCGCGCGAACCCGGTCGTTGTTGGTGCGCAAGGCAGGGTCGGCCTTCAGGTCGTCGAAGCCGAGCGCATCGCAGAACACCCGCCATTGCGCATCGCTCACGGCGGCCAGGAAGATCTGCTCGCCCTCCTTCACGGTGAACACGTCGTACAGCGCCCAGGCCGAGATGCGCTCGGGCATCGGCGCGGCGGCCTGGCCGGTAATGGCGTACTGCAGCATGTGCTGGCCGACCAGGAACACGTTGTTCTCGAACAGCGCGGACTGCACCTCCTGCCCCTTGCCGGTCTGCGCGCGCTGCATCAGCGCGGCCATCGCCCCGATGGCGCCGAACATGCCGCCCATGATGTCGTTCACGCTGGTGCCCGCGCGCAGCGGATCGCCGGGACGGCCGGTCATGTAGGCCAGGCCGCCCATCATCTGCACCACCTCGTCGAGCGCGGTGCGGTGCTCGTAGGGGCCCGGCAGGAAGCCGGTGTGATTCACGTACACGAGCCGCGGATTGAGCTTGCTCAGCGCGGCGTGCCCGAGCCCGTATTTGTCCATGGTGCCGGGCCTGAAATTCTGCGCCACCACGTCGGCGGTGGCGCACAGGCGCAGCGCCGCCTCGAGCCCCTGCGGGTGGCGCAGGTCGAGCGCGATGCTCTTCTTGTTGCGGTTGAACATCGGGAAAAAGCCGGCGCCCGCGCCCAGCAGTTGCCGCGTTCGGTCGCCCTCGATGGGCTCGACCTTGATGACTTCCGCGCCCAGGTCGGCCAGCACCATGCCGCAGGTCGGGCCCATGACCATGTGCGTGAATTCGACCACGCGGATGCCCGTGAGCGGCAGGCGCTTTTCTTCGGGCTTCGTCGTGTTGTCGCTCATGCCGCAACTCCAGCGCCCGGCGCAAACGTCTTGGGAAAGCCCGCGCGCCACACGGTGCCCTGCAGTGTCTCGCCCTCCAGCCACCCGGCCACGCGCCGGCGCAGATTCAGCAGTTTCGGTAGATCGACACCGGTGCGCACGCCCATGCTCTCGAGCATGAAGACCAAATCTTCGGTGTCGACGTTGCCGCTGGCGCCGGGCGCATGGGGGCAACCGCCGATGCCGGCCAGGCATGCGTCGAAGCGCGCGATGCCGACTTCCAGCGCGGCATACACATTGGCGAGCCCGAGGCCGCGCGTGTCGTGGAAATGGCCGCACCACAGCCGGTCGCCTGCGATGCGCAGCGCGCGTTCGAACAGGCTACGGACCATCGCGGGATCGGCATAGCCGACGGTGTCCGCCAGGCTCACGCGGTCGGCGCCTGCATCGAGCAGCGCCTGCATCAGCCGCAGCACCTCGTCCGGCGCCACGTGGCCCTGGATCGTGCAGCCGAACGCAGTGCCCACGCCGCCGTCGATCAGCGTCTTCGAGCCCGCGGCGTCGCGCGCGGCGCGGATGCGGGCGACCTCGGCCACCACCTCGTCGGGCGTCTTGCGCAGGTTGGCCAGGCTGTGGGCGTGGCTGGCCGACAGCGGCACCATCATCAGGTCGGCCTCGCCCGCTATGGCGAGTTCCGCGCCCCGCAGGTTGGGCACCAGCACCGAGGCGAAGAGTCCCGGCAGCGTCTTCGCAAATGCCAGCAGTTCGGCCGTGTCCGCCAGTTGCGGCAGCAGGCGCGCGGGCACGAAGGAACCGACCTCGATCTCGCGCTGCCCGGCGGCATGCGCGTCGCGGATCCATTCGAGCTTCTGCGCGGTCGGCAGCGTTCTCTCGATGCTCTGCAGGCCGTCGCGCAGCCCCACCTCGCGGACAACCGCGCTGGGCGGCAAAAAGGCGTGAGCGGCGGGCGCTACCGATGCGTCGTTCAAAGGTGTCTCCTTCGTGGTCTGGCGCCGATGTTAGGAGTTCCCATCTGATTCAGAAAATAGATTTTGGAAGCCAATCCGTTCCAAAATGGAATACCTCATCTTCAGACCGGAACCGCCCCGTGCGAGACCTCGACCTGACCACCCTTCGCCTCTTCGTCTCCGTGTGCGAAACCCGCAGCATTGCGCGCGCGGGCGAGCAGGCCAGCATCGTCGGCTCGGCCATCAGCAAGCGCCTCGCCCAGCTCGAGGACGCGGTCGGAACGCCGCTGCTGCTGCGTAAGCGACGCGGCGTGGTGCCCACGCCGGCCGGTGAAACTCTGTTGGAGCATGCACGCGCGATGCTCGGCAGCGCGCAGCGCATCGAGCGCGACATGGCGGCCTACGCGGGTGGTGCGCGGGGGCATGTGCGCGTCCTCGCCTCGGCCTCGGTCATGGCCGAGTCCCTGGCCGAAGACGTGGCCAACTTTCTGCAGAACCCCGCGCACCGGGACATCCGGGTCGACATGGAAGAGCGCGTGAGCCCCGAGATCGTGCGCGGCATCCGCGAGGGCAGCGCATCGATCGGACTGTGCTGGGACGCCGCCGACCTCGAGGGCCTGCAGCGGCGCAGCTACCGCAGCGACCACCTGGCCGTGGTCGCGCACCCGTCGCACCCGGTGGTGCACCGCGGCAAGGTGCGGTTCGAGGACGTGCTCGACCACGAGTTCGTCGGCATGCCCGCGCTGAGCGCCGTACAGCTGATGCTCGCCCGGGAAGCCGCCGTGGCGGGAAAGCCGCTGGTGTACCGCGTGCTGGTGAGCAACTTCGACGCCGCCCTGCGCGTGGTGCGCGCCGGGCTCGCGATCAGCGTGGTGCCGGCGGAGGTGGCCCAGCCCTTTGCCGACACCTATGGTCTTCGGTTGATGCCGCTCGCCGACGCCTGGGCGCGCCGGCGCTTCGCGATCTGCTTTCGCGACGAAGCGACGCTGTCGCTGGCAGCGCAGCTCTTGGTGGCGCATCTCGAACGGTGCGCGCCCGATCGGGCTGCTGCCGTTTGATTCGACCGGAATCAGAAACTATTCGTTGGAAGAATCGGGGTTTTTGTTTCCATTCATGAAACCTAACATTCGGTCTGTTCACGTTGCCATCCTTCCAACGCCATCCTCGAAAGACCCGCATGTTCCGCAGAACCCTCCTCTCCGCTGCCGCCCTTTCCGCCACCTTGTCCCTCGCCGCCTTGACGGCCCATGCCGCCCAGCCGCTCAAGCTCGACGTGTACAACCCCGGTGCCAAGTCGATGTTCCCGGTGTCGTCCGAACTGGTCACGGGCCAGACCGACGCCGTGCTGATCGACGCGCAGTTCCAGCGCAACGACGCCGAAGCGCTGGTGCAGAAGATCAAGGCCAGCGGCAAGAAGCTGACCACGGTCTACATCAGCCACAGCGACCCCGACTACTACTTCGGCCTCGACGTCGTCCAGGCCGCGTTCCCCGACGCGAAGATCGTCGCCGCGCCGCAGACCGTGGCCGCCATCCAGGCGTCGAAAGACGGCAAGCTCGCGCATTGGGGCCCGATCCTGAAAGAGAACGCCCCCAAGACGGTGGTGGTCCCCGAGCCGCTCGCCGGTGACAGCATCGAACTCGAAGGCCGCAAGATCCAGGTGGTCGGGCTCGACGGCCCCACCCCGGCGCGCACTTTCGCGTGGATCCCCTCGATCAAGGCCGTGGTCGGCGGCGTGCCCGTGTCGGCCAATATCCATCTGTGGGTGGCCGACACGCAAACGCCCGAATCGCGCCGCGACTGGATCAAGACGCTCGGCCGCATCGAAGCGCTGCGTCCCAAGACCGTGGTGCCCGGCCACTACGAACCGAACGCCGATGGATCGGCCCCCTACTCGGTGGCCTCGGTGAAGTTCACGCGCAGCTACCTGCAGGCTTTCGAAACCGAAGCCGCCAAGGCCAAGGACTCGGCCGCCCTCATCGCCGCGATGAAGAAGCGCTACCCGAAGCTGGAACACGCCTCGTCGCTCGAACTGGGCGCCAAGGTCATCAAGGGAGAAATGAAGTGGCCGCAGTGAACGACAGCACCTCGCCGGCGGGCGCCACGCTGCACTACATCTTCGATCCGATGTGCGGCTGGTGCTACGCGGCCGCACCGCTGGTCGACGCGGCGCGCAGCGTACCGGGGCTGTGGGTCGAGTTCCATGGCGGCGGCATGATGACGGGCGCCAACCGGCGCGCCATCACTGCGCAGTGGCGCGACTACGTGATGCCGCACGACCGGCGCATTGCCGAACTCACGGGCCAGCCCTTCGGCGAAGGCTACTTCGAAGGGCTGCTGCGCGACACGGGCGCGGTCATGGATTCCGAGCCGCCGACCACCGCGGTGCTGGCGGCCGAAGCGCTGCGAACGGGCGGCGGCCTCGACATGATCCATCGGCTGCAGCGCGCGCACTATGTCGAAGGCCGGCGCATCGCCGATGTCGGCGTGCTCACCGCGATAGCGGCAGAACTCGGCTTCGACGGTGAGGCATTCGCATCGGCTTTTGCCCGGCTGTCAGGCGAGGCAACCTCGCGGCATTTCGCCGAGAGCCGTCAACTGCTGCAACGCGCGGGCGGCCAGGGATTTCCGACCTTCGTACTGGCGCAGGCCGACGGCACGACAAGCCGCATCGAGATCGGTCCGTGGCTCGGTCGCGCCGATGAGTGGAAGGCTCAACTGGCCACGCTTGCAGCACCTTCGGGCACTGCAGCAGAGGTTGGCGCCGGCCAGGCGTCATGCGGTCCGGACAACTGCGCAATCTAGGCCGCCACGGCCTTCGCGCGGCTACCTGCTGCACTGGAAGCTGGCCGCCTGCGATGCATCGTCGCCCGTGTAGCGCGGCCACAGCGGCCATTCGCACAGCGGGCGGGCGCGCACGACCCTGAACGGTGGCTGCACTTCCTGCTCGGCCAGTTGCAGGCCGGCCGGTGCGCGGCCGCGCTCGACCCAATCGACGAGCGCGCCGAGCATGTCGACGTTGGCGGGCGCGCCGCTGCCGACATGGTCGACACCGGGCGCGGTGTACAGGCGCATGAAGCGGTCCACGTTGTCGCGGCCCATGCGCGCCACCACCGATTCGTAGTACCGGATGCCGGCGAACGGGCTCTGTGCGTAGTCGGCCATGTGCTCGAGCATCAGCAGCTTGCCGCCGCGCGCGTGGAAGGCGCTGAGGTCGGGGTTGGTCGAATCCATCAGCTGCGACACGGCGGCGATGCGTGCGGCGAAGTCTTCGGCGCGGTAGTTGCGCACGTCGAGCGACGGATTGCGCGCGTAGAAATACTGCAGCGCGCCACTGCCGTAGAACCACGCGATGCCGTTGCTCGGCTGCGGCGGCACCGTCGGCGCGGCGGTGCCGGTCCACCATGCGTTCCATCCACCCATCGACGCGAAGGCCGGCGTGCCTTCGCCGCCGATGCCCCAGCCGGGGTACTCGGTGACGCCATGCGCCAGCGGCACGGGCGAGCGCCACGGCGAGCGCAGCGTGCGCACCGCCTGCACCTGCGCGTCGTTCAGGCAGTTGTCGCCGCTCGTGCCCGACGCGCAACGCAACGTGGCCGGATCGAAGCGCTGCAGGCAGGCCACGGGGTTCGACACGATGCGGTCGGCCACGCCATCTGCCGCGTCGCATGCCGCGAGCACCGCGTCGTGCACCAGCTGCACCTGCGCGGGCCGCAGCCACCCTTCGCCGAAAGTGGCAATGCCGTTGCGCGTGCCGGCGTGCTGCAGCCCCGTCCAGTTGATGACAGGCACGCGGCTGAAGATGCCGTCGAAGTCCTGCGGATAGCGCTGCGCCATGGTGAGCGCTTCACGCCCGCCTTCGGAGCTGCCCATGAAATAGAGCTTCTGCGGCGCGTGGCCGTAGGCGCGCTGCGTCAGCGCCACCGCCGCGTCGCGCACCTTCTTGTACGACGCGTGCGCGAAGTTCACGAGGGCTTCGTCGTTGAGCGCAAAGACCTGCGGCGGCTGTCCCTGCACGTTCTGGTGGCCCGAGTCGGTGCCGTAGGTCACGTAGCCCTGCGCCAACGGCGTGGGCAGGTCGAAGCGCGCGGCCGGCACCAGCGCCAGGCCGGTGATCAGCGTACCGTTGAAGCCGCCGCCGCCGTACTGCACGCTGCGCCCGTTCCATGCGAGCGGCAGGTTGACCTGGAACAGGATGGGCGGCGCCGTTGCATCGAGCGGCGCAATGCGGCCGAGCACCTTGCAGTACGCGGGCATCGCCGGCGTGATGCGCGACGCAGGGCTGGGGCCACGCTCGGCCACGGCGAGCGCGGATGCCGGCACGAGCGCCGCGGAATCGATCGTCGCCGCGCCGCTCGGCAGGCCGATGGCGGTGGCAGCCACCGGCGCAGTGAGCGCCGCGCAGGCCTGGGCCGGATCGGCGCCGAGACCGAGCCGCGTGGGGCCGGTCGGGGCTGTGCCGCATGCGGCGAGCAAGGCGGCGGTCGCCAGCATGGCGCCCCCGCTGAACACTGTTGGGGGAATCGCCATCTGTCTGTCTCCTGGTGGTTCTTTGTGAGGGCCGCTGCTACCGCGCCACACCCAGCAGCCGCTCAAGCACCTCGGGCTGTGTGCGCAGCGTCGAGGCCTCGTCGGTATGGACGATGGTGCCGTGGTCGAGCACCACTGCGTGGTCGGAAATCGCGAGGATCGCCTGCGGATGCTGCTCCACGATGATGGCGGCCAGCCCCTCGTCCTGCGTGATGCGGCGGATGGCGCGCAGCAGTTCTTCCACGATGATCGGCGCGAGCCCTTCGAGCGGCTCGTCGAGCAGCAGCAGCTTGGGGTTCAGCACCAGCGCGCGGCCCACGGCCAGCATCTGCTGCTCGCCGCCCGAGAGCTGCGTGCCGAGGTTCGTCTTGCGTTCGGCCAGGCGCGGGAACATCTCGTAGACGCGCTGCGGGTTCCAGGGATTGGAAGTCCCTCCGAACCTGCCGGGCCGCTCCACCGCCGTGAGGTTCTCGTGCACCGTGAGCGACTTGAAGATGTTGCGCTCCTGCGGCACCCAGCCAATGCCGGCCGCGGCGCGCTGATGCGGCGCCAGCTTGTGCAGGGCCTGGCCGCCGAGCGCGATGGTTCCGCCATGCTGCCGGGTGGCGCCTGCCAGCGTGTTGATCAGCGTGGTCTTGCCCGTGCCGTTGCGGCCCAGCAGCGCCAGCGTCTGCCCTTCGCCGAGCGCAAACGCCACGTCATGCAGCACCACGGCCTCGCCGTAGCCGGCGCTCAGGTTCTCGATGCGCAAGAGTTCAGACATGGGCGTTCTCTCCGTGGCCCAAGTAGACCTCTTTGACCTTCGGATCGTTGGCAATCGTTTCGGGGTCGCCCTCGGTCAGTAAGGTGCCATTGACCAGGACCGTCATGCGGTCGGCAAAGCTGAACACCAGGTCCATGTCGTGCTCGATCAAGAGCACCGACACATCGGCCGGCAACGCGGCCACGGTTTGCAGCAGCTCCTCGCGCTCGCCGGCGGGCACGCCCGCCACGGGCTCGTCGAGCAGCAGCACGCGCGGCTCGCAGGCCAGTGCGATCGCAATCTCCAGCAGACGGCGCTTGCCGTAGGCCATGAACTTCGTCTGCTGCTGCGCCACGTCGCTGAGGTGAAACTGCTCCAGCAGCTGCGCCGCGCGCTCGGTCACGGCCCGGGTGGCACCCAGCGGACGCCACCATTGCGAAGCGATGCCCTGGTGCTGCGACACCACGAGCGCCAGCGTCTCGAGCGGCGTCATCGAGTCGAACAGCTGGTTGATCTGGAAGGTGCGCACCAGCCCGCGCGCCACGCGCTTGTGCGGCGCCAGCGTGGTGATGTCTTCACCGAGCAGCGTGATGCGGCCTTCGGTCGGCACGAGCACGCCGGTCAGCAGGTTGATGAGCGTGGTCTTGCCGGCGCCGTTGGGCCCGATCAGCGCATGGCGCGCGCCGCGCTTGAGCTCCATCGTGACGTTGTTGGTGGCCGTGATGCCGCCGAAGCGCATCACCAGCCCCTGCATCGAAAGCACGGTGTCAGTCATACGGCACTGCCCTTCTTCTTGCCGCCGCCCAGCCACGTCCATGGCCTGAGCACGCGGTCGCGCCCCACCAGCACCAGCAGCACCAGCAGAAGGCCGATCCAGAACATCCAATACTGCGGCGTCACGGCCGAGAGCCAGGTCTGCAGCAGCTTGAAGACGATGGCGCCTGCCACGCCGCCATAGAGCCAACCCACGCCGCCGATCACCAGCATCAGCAGCACATCGGCCGAGCGGTCGAAGGCCAGCACGTCGAGCGAGGCAAAGCCCGTGGTCTGCGCCAGCAGCGCACCCGCGGCGCCGGCAATGCCCGCCGCCACGGTGTAGATGACCGCGAGCCGCGACACCACCGGAATGCCGATGGCCATGGCGCGCAGCCGGTTGTCGCGAATCGCCTTGAGCGTGGCGCCGAAGGGCGAATGCACCAAGCGGCGCATCACGAGGAACAGCACGAGCATCACGCTCAGCGAATACCAGGCGGCCGTGCGGCCGAAGAGGTCGAACTCGAACAGGCCGAGCACCGGCCCCATCACCACGCCCTGCAGGCCATCGGCGCCGCCGGTGAGCCAGTCGAGCTTGTTGGCGAGTTCGAGCAGCAGCAGCGCGGTGCCGAGCGTGACCATCAACCGCGTGAGGTCGCTGCCACGCAGGATCGTCACGCTGGCCACGAGGCCGAGCAGGGCCGACAGCACGGTCGCCACCACCAGCCCCACGGTCGGGTCCGGCATCACGAGCTTGGCGAACAGCGCCGCGGTGTAGGCACCGAAACCGAAGAAGGCGGCATGGCCGAGCGAGACGATGCCGGTGTAGCCGAGGATCAGGTCGAGCGACATCGCGAACAGCGCGACGATGGCGATCTCGTTGACCAGCAGCGAATGCGAAGGCGTGACGAGGGGCAGCGCAAATGCCGCGGCCCACACCACGAACTCGAGCGGGCGCCAGCGCGCCTTGCGCAGCAGGGCCGAGTCATACGAGGCAGGCGTGCTCATTCAACGGCCTCCCTTGCGCGTGAACAGGCCTTGCGGCCGCCACATCAGGATCATGATCATCAGCAGGTAGACGGTGAACGCCCCCATCTTGGGAATGAAGTACTTGCCGGCCACGTCGGCGATGCCGAGCAGCAGCGCGGCCGCGAGCGGGCCGGTGATCGACGAGGTGCCGCCGACCGACACCACGATCAGGAAATAGATCATGTACTTGAGCGGAAAGGTCGGGTCGAGCCCGAGGATCTCGGCGCCCAGTGCACCGCCCAGGCCCGCGAGGCCCGAGCCGACTGCGAAGGTCAGCAGGAACACGATGTTGACGTTGATGCCCAGCCCTGCGGCCACGCGCGGATCGTCGACTGCGGCGCGCAGCCGGCTGCCGAAGCGCGTCTTCGAGAGAATGAGCTGGAGCACCACGGTGAGCACGGCGCACACGGCAATGATGAAGAGGCGGTAGTGCCCCATGCCGAGCAGCAGCGCGCCGTCGCCGATCTCGGTGCGGCCGCGCAGCCATTCGGGCAACTGGATGTTCTGCTGCGACGAGCCGACGAAGTAGTCGATGGCCGCCACGGCCATGAAGGCGAGGCCGATGGAGAACAGCACCTGGTCGAGGTGCGGCTTGCCGTACATGGGCCGGTAGAGCGTGCGTTCGAGGAGCGCGCCGGCCACCGCGACGACGATGAACGCAAGCGGCAGGCAGGCCAGGAACGGCAGGCCGAGCTTCTGCATCGCGAACACCGTGAGGTACCCGCCCGCCATGGCGAAGGCGCCGTGCGCCAGGTTGATGAAGTTCATCAGTCCCAGCGTCACGGCCAGCCCCACGGCGAGCACGAAGAGCAGCATGCCGTAGGCGATGCCGTCGAAAAGAATGGTCAACATGTCAGTGTTCCGCTACGGCGTTTGTTTGGCTCGCGTTGCTTTCTGTCGGTTCTAGTTCGGGCGTCTTTGTTCTGGGCGCCGCTGTTCAGGGCGCGTGCACAGGCCACCGGGTACTCCCCTCCGCGAATGTCCCCCGGGGCTGCGCCCCTCCTCCTTGATTTCGCTGCGGGGAGCACCCGATGCCCTGTGCACCTGGGCACGCGGCTGGTGCGTGGCTGATCAACGACCGCTCTGTGCAACGCTCACGTCGATGGGGTGCCTTGCGCAGCGAAATCAAGGAGGAGCCCGAAGGGCGGGGGACATTCGCGGAGCAAGGTACCCCGTCGGCGGGTGCGCCGCCCTGAAGCCAGTTACTTCGCCTTGCCCGGATCCTTCACGCCCTCGATCACATCGAACTCGACGTTGTAGAGCTGCCCGTCCTTCTTCTCGACCTTGCGCAGGTACACGTCCTGCACGATGTCGCGCGTCTGCGCATCGATGTACACCGGGCCGCGCGGGCTCTCGAAGATCTGGCCCTTCATGGCGGCCAGCAGCGCATCACCGCCACCCTGCCCCTTGGTCGCCTTGAGCGCCTCGTAGATCACGCGCATGCCGTCATAGCCGCCCACGGCCATGAAGTTGGGGCGCATCTTCGGGTTGGCCTTCTGGAAGGCCTCTACGAACTTCTTGTTCGCGGCCGAAGGGTGCGCGGCCGAGTAGTGGTGCGAGGTGACCACGCCGAGCGCGCCATCGCCCATGTCGTTGAGCTGGTCGTCGTCGGTCACGTCGCCGGTGGCAATCATCTTGATGCCCGCCTTGTCCATGCCGCGCTCGAGGAACTGCTTCATCACGGCCGCGCCGGCGCCCGAAGGCACGAAGACGAACAGCGCATCGGGCTTGGCGTCGCGCACCTTCTGCAAGAACGGCGCGAAGTCGGGGTTGCGCAGCGGCACGCGCAGCTTCTCGATGACTTTGCCGCCGTTGAGCTGGAAGCGCTCGCTGAAGAACTTCTCGGCGTCGTTGCCCGGGCCGTAGTCGGCCACCAGCGTGACCACCGTCTTCACGCCGTTCTTCGGCGCCCAGTCGCCCATGGCCACCGACACCTGCGGCAGCGTGAAGCTCGAGCGCACGATGTAGGGCGAGGCTTCGGTGATGCTCGACGTGGCGGCGGCCATCACCACCTGCGGCGTCTTCGACTGCGTGGCCAGCGGCGCGGCGGCCAGCGCGGCCGGCGTGACGCCGAAGCCGGCGATCACGTTCACCTTGTCGTTGACGATGAGTTCCTGCGCGAGGCGCTTGGTGACATCGGGCGTGGCCACGTCGTCCTTGATGATGAGCTCGATCTTCTTGCCCGCGACAGTGTCGCCGTTCTGCGCCATGTACAGCCGCGCGGCCGCTTCGATCTGCCGGCCGGTAGACGCCTGCTGCCCCGTCATGGGCAGGATCAGGCCGATCTTGAATTTGTTGTTGTCCTGTGCGCTGGCGAGCGACATGGAAAGCGCAAGCGCCGTGAGGCCTGCGGTCTGGATGAGGTGACGTCTTTGCATGATGAGGTTTTCCTTGGAATGCGGAACCGGGGCCATTCTTCAACACTTTGCAATATCCGGCGGAGCAGGCAATCACCTACTCCGGCCCTCGGCCGGCCTTTGTTGCGCGATGAACAAATGAACTGCGCGATGATCGCGCAGAGTGCTTTTCAGTGGTCGGGCCGGTACGCGGAATCGAGCGTGAGGGTACCCACGGCGCGCGACACGCAGGCGCAGATGCGGGTGGTCGCCTGCTTCTCGTGTTCGCTCAGAAACACGTCGCGGTGGTCGATTTCGCCATCGACCGCGAGCACGTCCATGGCGCAAAGGCCGCACTCGCCGCGCTTGCAGTCCCATAGGGTCTGGACACCGGCGGCGTCGAGCGCATCGAGCAAAGTGCAATCGGCCGGCACGGTGATCGCCAGGTCGTGCCGCGGAATGCGCACTGTGAAGGCTTGCGTGGGGAGGCGGCCGCTGCTGCCGAAAGTTTCGAAGCGCAGGTCCGCCGGGGCACGGCCCGCCGCCTGCCAGGCGCGCTTGACGGCTTCGAGCATGGGCACGGGTCCGCAGGTATAGAGCTGGCCGCCGGGCGGCAGCGCGGCGATGGCGGCCGCAAAGTCGATGGCTGCCGCGCCCTCATGCGCCACGACCTCGTCGCCCAGCGCTTCGCGCAGCCGATCGAGGTACGCGAGCTCGCCGGCATGGCGCGCGCCGTAGAGCATCTTCACGGGCACGCCGCTGCGCTGTGCGTGCGCGCCGAGGCGCTCGGCCATCAGCACCAGCGGCGTGATACCGATGCCGCCCGCCACCAACAGGTAGCCGGTCGCCGAGAGGTCGAGCGCGAAGTGGTTCTGCGGTGCGCTCACCTGCAGCCGGTCCCCCTCGGCCAGGCGCCACATCGCGAGCGAACCGCCACGGCCGTCGTCGAGCCGCTTGACGGCAATGCGCCAGCACTGGCCGTCGCCCTCGCCCACCAGCGAGTACGAGCGCGTCTGCAGCTTGCCCCCGGCTGCCATCACCTGCACCTGCAGGTGCGAACCCGGTTCGTACGTGGCGGCAAAACCCGGCTCGGGCCGCAGTTCGAACTCGCGCACGGTGGGCGTGACGTCGCGCAGCGCAACGACCTGCGCCTGCATCCATTGAAGATCGCTTTTCATCGGGGAACAACACCAACAGGAAGGAAAGGAAAGCGGCCGCTCAGCCGGGCCGGCGAATCAGTTGCACGCCGGGCAGCGGGCGCTGTTCGGCGCTGGGCGTGCCGTGCAGCGCATCGCGCAGGTTGCGCCGCGCGATGCGGCTGTGCTCGCGCATCAACGCTTCGGCACGCGAGCCTTCGCCGGCCTCGATGGCATCGAGCACCTGCAGGTGCTGGTCTTGCGCGATGACGAGCATGTCGCGCGCGGCGGGCGAATTGGCCTGCACGATGACGAAGCCAGAGGGCGATGCGAACGGCAGGTTGATCACGCGCTCGAGCTGCTGCGCGATGACCGGGCTCGCCGCCATCTCGCACAGCAGCGAATGGAACTTCTCGTTGTGCGTGACATAGCGCGAGAACGCCGCGTCGTCCAGCGCCGGTTCGCGCAGCAGTTCGTCGATGCGTGCCAGACAGGCGCGCGCCTCGCGCAGCACCACCGGCGCCGCGCCGCGCTCGGCCGCGAGCCGGGCCACCAGGCCTTCGAGCGTGCCGCGCAGCTCGATGGCATCGGCCACGTCGCGCTCGGAGAAAGTGCGCACCGCATAGCCGCCGTTGGGCAGCGCCTCGAGCAGGCCCTCCTGCTCCAGCCGCATGAGCGCGCTGCGTACCGGCGTGCGCGAGACGCCGAGCTGCTCGGAGATGGCCACTTCGGCGATGCGCGCACCACCCGGCAGTTCGCCGGCCAAGATCATTTCGCGCAACCGCAGCTGCGCCTTCACGGCCTGCGAGCTGCCGCCGTCGCCGGGCTCGACGGGAGATACGGCTGTGACTTTCATGCGGCGTGCTTCTCGACGGGGCGGATCGGGATCGCGGCGCGCGCGGGCTTTTCCTTCTCGACCATGCGATCGATCAGCCGGCGCGCCCACATCGAACCGGCGTCGATGTTGAGGTTGTAGAACTGGTGGTCGGGCCGCTCGTCCATGGCTTTCTGCTGCGCCTCGAGCACGATCTCGTCCTCGCGGAAGATGCCGGCCACGCCTTCGCGCAGCTCGTGCGTGAGGCGCTGTTCCCCCAGGCAATAGTTGCGCGCAAAGGCCCAGAAGTAGAGACAGGTCTTGTCGGTCTCGGGCGTGATGGTGTTGAGCACGTAGCCGTTCACGCCCTTGCTGCGGTCGCCGGGGTTGCCGTCCTTCGGTACCGCACCGCTGCCCGCCTCGGCCACGCCGACGTCGATGTTCACGGTGCACGGCCCCTCGAAGCGGATGATCTGCCAGCGGTCGACCTTGCCGGTGTAGCCGCGCGCATGGCGGATCTGGCCGCCCCAGAACGGCGGCGCATCGATGTTCTCCATCCAGCGCGTCACAGTGGCCGAGCGGTCGCCGTGCGTCGCGACGAAAGGCGCCTCGGCCACCTCGCGGTTGCCGATGGACGAGCCGTGCACGAAGGTCTCGTGCGTCAGGTCCATGAGGTTGTCGACCACCAGGCGGTAGTCGCAGGCCACCCGAATCATCTTGCCGTCGCCGGCCCAGGCCGGGTCGTCGTTCCAGTGCATGTCGGGCACCAGCGCCGGGTCGGCCTTGGCCGGGTCGCCGGGCCAGATCCAGACGAAGCGGTGTTTCTCGACCACCGGGAAGCTGCGCACGCAGGCCGAAGGGTTCAGCGTTTCCTGGCTCGGCATGTGGGTGCAGCGGCCCTGGCTGTTGTAGACCAGGCCGTGGTAGCCGCACACCAGTTCGTCGCCTTCGAGCTTGCCTAGCGACAGCGGCATCAACCGGTGCCAGCAGGCGTCTTCGAGCGCGGCCACCTGACCGTCGGTACGGCGGAACAGCACCAGTTTTTCATTGCAGATGGTGCGCGGCAGCAGCGCATGACGCACTTCGACGTCGTAGGCGGCGGCATACCAGGCGTTCAAAGGAAAGGCGGTCGTGGGCGTTTTCATGAATACCCAATGTATACAGAAATCGAGAATACTCAACTGGATATCGCCAAATCGAGGGTAAATACTAGGGTCTATGTATACACATACGCCAGTTTCCAAGGCGATACGATGTTCGATTCGTTTACAGCCATGACGGAGATTTCCATGTCCCAGCACGCCGCCCTGCCCGCCCGCTACGACCACGTCGGCAGTTTTCTGCGTCCCAAATACCTGCTCAAAGCGCGCGAGCAGAACGCCAAGGGCGAGATCACGCCCGAGCAGCTGCGCAAGGTCGAAGACAAGGCCATTACCGAGATCGTCCGGTTCCAGGAAGACATCGGCCTGAAGAGCATCACCGACGGCGAATTCCGCCGCACGTACTTCCACATCGACTTTCTCGACCAGCTCGGCGGCGTGAAGACCGACATTCCGGTCACCATCCGCAAGCCCGACGGCACCGAGGAACTGGCGCCGCCCGCGATGCGCGTGATCGACAAGGTGCGCCACGTCAAGGACATCCAGCTGGCCGACTTCCAGTACCTGAAGAGCCAGGTTTCGGCCGGCCGCACGCCGAAGGTGACCATTCCCTCGCCGACCATGCTGCACTTCCGCGGCGGCCGCGCCGGCATCAGCCGCGACGCGTATCCCGAGCTCGACCCGGTGTTCTACGACGACGTGGCCAATGCATACGGCGACGAACTGCGCTCGCTCGCTGCGGCCGGCTGCACCTATGTGCAGATGGACGACACCAACCTGGCCTACCTGTGCGACGAGCACATGCGCGAAGCCGCCCGCAAGCGCGGCGACGATCCGAACGAACTGCCCCACCGCTATGCCGCATTCATCAACAAGGTGGTGGCGCAGAAGCCGCCGGGCATGCTGCTGGCCATGCACCTGTGCCGCGGCAACTTCAAGAGCACCCACGCCGCGGCCGGCAACTACGAGCCGGTCGCCGAGGCGCTGCTGAAGGAGATGGACCTCGACGCCTACTTCATGGAATACGACGACGCCCGCTCGGGCGACTTCAAGCCGCTGCGCTACCTGCCCAAGGGCAAGACCGTGGTGCTGGGCCTGGTGACCACCAAGTTCGGCCAGATGGAAGACAAGGACGAGCTCAAGCGCCGCATCGAGGACGCCGCCAAGTACGCGCCGCTGGAGCAGCTCGCGCTCTCGCCGCAGTGCGGCTTCTCGAGCACGGTGCACGGCAACAACATCGCGGTGGAAGCACAGCGCAGCAAGCTGCGGCTGGTCGTGGAGACCGCACAAGAGGTCTGGGGCTCCGCCTGAAATAGCGGCCCGGCGGAAGGCCTGGGCGCCCCCCTTCTGGTCAAATTGGCAACATGACGACCATCTACTCAGGCCCCCTCAGCATGTTCGGCGCGAAGGTGCAGATCGCCGCGCTCGAAAAAGGCATCGACTTCGAGCTGGTGATGGTGCCGTTCACCAAGGACGATGCCTACGAGCCCAAGCATCCCGAGGTGCTGCGCATCAACCCCGTCAAGCAGCAGGTGCCGGTGCTGATCGACGGCGATGTCGAGCTCTTCGACTCGACGCAGATCTTCGAATACCTCGAAGACCGCTACCCCACCCCTCGGCTGTGGCCCGAAGGCATTGCCGAGCGGGCCCGCGCACGGCAACTCGAGCAGAAGTCGGACGAGGTCTTTTTTCCTCACGTGATCAAGCTCTTCGGCCTGCAGCACGACATGCAGAGCGCTGCGGCGGTCGCGGCCTGCGCCGGCTGCGCGCGCTACTACGACGAGATGGAAGGCCTGCTGGCCGCGCGCGAGTACCTCGCGGGCCCGTACTCGTTCGCCGACATCGCCTTCTACATGGCCTGCATCTTTGCCGACCGCAAGGGCGCCCGCATGGCCGAGACCACGCCGAGGCTCCTGGCCTGGCGCAGCCGCATGGGCGAGCGGCCCGCGGTGCGAACGGTGGTCGATCCGATGATGCGCTTCCTGGCCTCGGAAGGGCGCGACGTGGCCTCGTTCCTGATGCCGCGCTGATCGCTGGCGGCGCCACCCGGTCCTCAGGCATCATTGCCGCATGCCGAACACGAGTTTCGACTGGCTCCCCTCACCGTCCCAGCATTTTCTTGTCGTCACCTTTGCGCTGCTGGTCTATGTGCTGACCACGCGCGCGCGCCGCGAGCAGCGCGCCCCCACCACGGCCATTGCGTGGGTGATGGGACTGGTGCTGATGCCCTACGTCATCCTGCCGATGTACCTGCTGTTCGGGCAGCGCAAACTGCGCCCCGCGGGCTCGCCGCGGCCGCCGCGCTCGGTACCACCGGGCCACTGGGCGGCCGACCTGATCGAGAGCTTCGGCCTCGCGCCGCCGGGGCGCTGCGCGATTCGCCTGCACGCCGACGGCGAGGCCGCGCGCGAGGCGCTGTGGCAGGTGATCGACGGCGCCCGCGAGCGCATCGACGTAGGCACCTTCATCATCGGCGACGACACGCTGGGCCGCGCGGTCATCGAGCGGCTGGCGGAGCGTGCGCGCGAGGGCATCAAGGTGCGCGTGCTGCTCGACGGCTTCGGCGCGCTGACGCTGCCACGCCGGCAGATCCGCCTGCTGCGCGCCGCGGGCGGCGAAGTCGCCGTGTTCCGCCCTTTCTTCAGCCTGCGGCGCATCGGACCGCGCAACCTGCGCAACCACCGCAAGTTCACCATTGCCGACGACGGCTGGCTGTGGTCCGGCGGGCGCAACCTCGCGGGCGAATACTTCAGCGGCAGCGACAAGTACCCCGAAGCCTGGCCCGACCTGTCGTTCGACCTGCGCGGCAGCGTGGCCGCCGCGGCGGCGCGCCAGTTCGACCACGACTGGAGCTCGGTGCGCGGGCGCAAGCCACGCGCCATCACGGCCGACGACGTGGAGGAAAGCCCGGACAGCGCCATGGCGCAGTTCCTGCCCAGCGGCCCCGACCAGACCGAGGACACCGCCCATGCGCTGCTGATCGACGCGTGTTTTCGCGCCGAGCACCGCGTGCTGGCCGTCACCCCCTACTTCGTTCCCGGCGACGGGCTGCGCGATGCGCTGCGGCTGGCCGCGCGGCGCGGCGTGCAGGTGACCATCGCGATGCCCGCGCGGTCGAACCACCGCCTCGCCGATTTCGTGCGCGCCCGCGCCATGCGCGACCTGGCCCGCGCGGGCGTGAGCTTTCGCATGCTGCCCTTCATGGCGCACGCCAAGGCCGTGGTGGTCGACGACGAGCTGGCCCTGTGCGGCTCCATCAACCTCGACCTGCGCAGCCTCTTGCTCAACCACGAGGCGGCCGTGGTGTTCTACGGCCCGCGCGAAATCGATTGGCTGGCCGAGTGGATCGAGACCACGGCCTCGGCGGGCGAGCCCTACCGCGCGCGGCGGCCCGGCCTGCTGCGCGACGTGGCCGAGGGGCTGTTGCTCACCGTCGCTTTCCAGCTTTAGCCGGCGTGGTGGCCTTGGCCTCCTTCGCGATGGCGTCGAGGCCGGCAAAGACGTAGCGCATCAGGTCGTCCGACAGGCCTTCGGTGTTCTTGAGGGCCGGCAGCACTTCGTTGCGCAGGTCCTTCGGCGCCACCGTCATCACGATGCAGGGCAGCACCACGAACAGCATGGCCCGCTGCACCGACGGATGGTCGTCGGGCAAGCCCATGATGCCGCCGATCAAGCCCCGGATCAGCTTGGCCTTGGGCAGCACCGCCCGCCGGATCAACACCGGCATGGCCGGCGACGGCGACAGCGCCTCGCGCAGCACCACCCGAAATCCCCAAGGCGCCTTGGGCTGGCTGCCCAGTTCGACCAGGTGGGCGAGAAACGTGCGCAGCTTGAGTCGCGGGTCGGTCGGCACGCTGGCCAGGCTGACCAGTTCGTCGATGCTCACGAGCTGGCGGTGCGCCTCGATCAGCACCGCCTCGTAGAGCCCGTCCCTGCTGCCGAAGTGGTAGTTGACGGCCGCCATGTTGGTGCCGGCGCGGGTGCAGATTTCCTTGCTGGTGCTCTCGGCGAAGCCGCGTTCGGCAAACAGCTGGCCCGCGGTTTCGAGGATGTGCAGGCGCGTGGTGCTGCCGTCGGTGCGCTCGGTGCGCGGTGCGGCCTGGCGCGGGGCGGCAGGGCGGGTGCCGGAAGAACGGGTGCTGGAAGAGCGGGAAACCATGGCCCGAGGTTAATCGAATTGAAAAATTACTTCAAATTCAAATTTCAATTTGATAACATCCGGCCGTATTCCGATCTGGAAACCGGCAGGAGCCCGCCCTCATGAACAAGAAACCTCTCATAGCCGCTGCCGCCGTGGTGCTGGCTGCCGCGGCGGGCGGCTGGTGGTACCTCCATCGTTCGGCCGCGCCGCCCGACCAGCTCGTGCTCTACGGCAACGTCGACATACGCCAGGTCTTGCTTGCCTTCAATGCCAACGAACGCGTCGCCGAACTCGCTGTGCGCGAAGGCGACCGCGTGCGCGCCGGGCAGTTGCTCGGCAAGCTCGACACCCGCTCGCTCGTGCTGCGCTTGGCGCAGTCGCAGGCGCGCATCGGCGTGCAGGAGCAAGCCCTGCTGCGCCTGAAGACCGGCAGCCGCCCCGAGGAACTGGCACAGGCCCGGGCGCAGGTGGCCGCGGTACAGGCCGACGCCGACCTGGCGCAGCAGCAGCTCGCGCGCCTGCAGGCCATCGGCCAGAGCACGGCCGGCCGCGCCGTGAGCCAGCAAGACCTCGACAGTGCGCAGGCCCGCCGCAAGGTGGCGCTGGCGCAGCTGGACAACGCGCGCAGGGCGCAGCAGCTCGTCGTGACCGGCCCGCGCAAGGAAGACATCGCGCAGGCGCAGGCCCAGCTCGAATCCGCGCGCGCAGATATGGCGCTCATGAACCACCAGCTCGCCGAGGCCGAACTGAAGGCGCCCATCGACGCCGTGGTGCGCGCCCGCCTGCTCGAGCCCGGCGACATGGCTTCGCCGCAGCGCCCGGCCTTCACGCTCGCGATCACCGATCCCAAGTGGGTGCGCGCCTATGTGGCCGAACCCGACCTCGGCCGCGTGCGGCCAGGCCAGGACGCCAGCGTGACCACCGACAGCCAGCCCGGCCAGCCGGTCGCGGGCAAGGTGGGCTACATCTCGTCGGTGGCGGAGTTCACGCCCAAGACGGTGCAGACCGAGGAACTGCGCAGCAGCCTGGTCTACGAAATCCGCGTGATGGTCGACGACAAGGAAGACCGCCTGCGGCTCGGCATGCCGGCGACCGTGCGGCTGCAGCTGCCTTCGAACGGCAAGCCGCGATGACAGACCTCATCGACCGACGTTGCGCAAGGCTCCCTCCCCTTCCGGTGGAGGGCTGGGGGGGCAAGCGGCGTGTCTATCGAGCGCTCTGCCCTGCCCCCATCCTAACCTTCCCCCGGAAGGGGAAGGAGCGAGGCCGCATGCTCGGAGGGACGTTGAATGCCGTGCAATGAGCCGGCCGTCAGCGGACGCTCGCTGCACAAGCGCTTCACGGTCAAGGCGTCGAAGACACCCGTACGCGCGCTCAACGACGTGTCGCTCGAAGTACCCGCCGGCACCCTCACCGCATTGGTCGGCCCCGACGGCGCCGGCAAGACCACGCTGCTGCGCCTGATGGCCGGCTTGATGCGCGCCGATGAAGGCGAGCTGCGCGTGCTCGGCATCGACGTGTCGGCCGCCCCGCAGGCAGTGCAGGACCGCATCAGCTACATGCCCCAGCGCTTCGGCCTGTACGACGACCTGAGCGTGCAGGAGAACCTCGACCTGTATGCCGACCTGCATGGCGTGTCGGGCAGCCATCGCCGCGAGCGCTATGCGCGGCTGATGGAAATGACCGACCTCGGCCGCTTCACTGCCCGGCCCGCGGGCAAGCTCTCGGGCGGCATGAAGCAGAAGCTCGGCCTGGCCTGCACGCTGGTGCGCTCGCCCGACCTGCTGCTGCTCGACGAACCCACCGTGGGCGTCGATCCGCTCTCGCGGCGCGAGCTCTGGCAGATCGTGCAGCAGCTGGTCGACGAGGAAAAGCTGTCGGTCATCGTGAGCACCGCGTACCTCGACGAGGCCGAGCGCTGCAGCCATGTGTTCGTGCTGCGCGAAGGGCAGCTGCTCGCAGACGGCACGCCGGCCGAGATTCGCGACCGTGCGCAAGGCATGTGCTTTGTCGCCGCACCGCCGAACGACGAGGCACCGCGCCTGATGCAGGCCCGCCTGCTCGATGCGCGGCAGGACATCGTCGATGCCGTGCCGCAAGGCGGCGAAGTGCACTTCATCCGCCGCCAGGGCACGGACGATGCGGCGCTTGCGGCGCTGCTGGCCGGCGCGCGCGCCGAGCCCGTGCCGCCGCGGCTCGAAGACGGCTTCATGACGCTGCTGCGCACGCAGCACACGCCTGCGCCGGGCAGCAACGCAGCCACGACGACCAGCCGCGCTACAGGCGAACCCGGCGAAGTCGTCATCGAGGTGAAAGACCTGGTGCGCCGCTTCGGCGATTTCGTGGCCGTGGCGAGCACCAGCTTCTCGGTGCGGCGCGGGGAGATCTTCGGCCTGCTCGGGCCCAACGGCGCGGGCAAGACCACCACTTTTCGCATGCTCTGCGGCCTGCTTCCCGCGAGCGGCGGCCAGCTGCGCGTGGCCGGCGTCGACCTGCGCCATGCGCGCGCGCAAGCCCGCCAGCGCATCGGCTACGTCTCGCAGAAGTTCGCGCTCTACGGCAACCTCACGGTGCGCGAGAACCTCTCGTTCTACGGCGGCGCCTACGGCTTGCGCGGCCAACGGCTGCGCGACCGCATGGACACGGTGCTGCGCCAGTTCGACCTCGATCGTGAACTCGACGTGCCGAGCGGTCAGTTGCCCGGCGGCTACAGGCAGCGCCTGGCCATGGCCACGGGCCTGCTGCACGAGCCCGAGATCCTGTTTCTCGACGAGCCCACCAGCGGCGCCGACCCGCTCGCGCGCCGCGAGTTCTGGCGCCGTATCACGGCGCTGGCCGAAGGCGGCACCACCGTCGTCATCACGACCCACTTCATGGAAGAGGCCGAGTACTGCGACCGCATCGTGATCCAGGATGCGGGCAAGGTGCTGGCCATCGGCACGCCGCGGGAAGTGCGCATGCAGGCGCTCGACGGCGGCGACAGTGAAAAGCGCATCGACATGGAGCAGGCCTTCATCGGCATCGTCGAGAAGGCGCGCCGCGAGGGCAAGGAGAACGCCCCCAGGCAACCCGAAGGAGCCCCGGCATGAGCGGCTTCTGGACCCGCCTCATCTCGCTCACGCGCAAGGAGTTTCGCCAGCTGCTGCGCGACCGCAGCAACCTGGCCATCGGCATCCTGCTGCCGATGGTGCTGATCCTGATCTTCGGCTACGGCATGTCGCTCGACGTGAAGAACGCGCCGGTGGGCGTGGTGCTCGAAGACCCTTCGCCCGCCGCGCACGAGGCCATGGCCGGCCTGCAACTTTCGCCCTCGATCGCGCCGGTGCTGCTGGGCTCCATGCACGACGCCGAGGCGTTGATGCACGACCGCAAGATCGACGGCATCGTGCGCGTGCCCTCCGATTTCTCGCGCTCTCTGGCAGCGGGCAATGCGCGCGTGCAGCTCATCGTGCATGGCGCCGATGCCGGGCGCGCGACCATCATCCAGTCCTATGTGAGCGCTGCTCTCGCGCAAACGGCCATACGGCAGGCCGACCGCGGCGGACGCACCGGCGGCGCAGACGCCCCCGCCATCGGCCGCGTGACCGTGGAGCAGCGCATGTGGTTCAACACCGCGAACACCAGCACCTGGTACCTGGTGCCCGGCCTCATCGTGCTCATCATGACGCTGGTGGGCGCATTTCTCACCGCGCTGGTGATGGCACGCGAATGGGAGCGCGGCACGCTCGAGGCGCTGTTCGTCACGCCGGTACGGCCGGTGGAAATACTGCTGGCCAAGATCATTCCGTATTTCGCGGTCGGCATGCTGGGCCTCGCGCTGTGCCTGCTGGCCGCGCGCTTCCTGTTCGCGGTGCCGATGGTCGGCTCGCTGTTCGCGGTGGTGCTCAGCTCCATGCTCTACCTGATCGTGGCGGTGAGCCTGGGCCTCGTGATCTCGTCGGTCACGCGCAATCAGTTTCTCGCGAGCCAGGTGGCGCTGATTGCCACCTTCATGCCTTCGATGATGCTGTCGGGCTTTTTGTTCGACCTGCGCAACGTGCCCGTCGCCGTGCGCGTGATCGGCCACGTGCTGCCGGCCACCTACTTCATGGACCTGATCAAGACGCTGTTCCTCGCGGGCGATGTCTGGCCGCTGATCTGGCGCAACTGCGCAGTCCTGGTGGCCTATGCCGTGGGCCTGCTGCTGCTCGCCCACGCCGTCACGCGCAAGCGCCTCGACTGAAGGACGGCACGCCATGACCGACTTTCTGCTGCGCATCGCCAACCTCTGCAGGAAAGAACTGCTCGCCATCTTCAAGGACCCGGCAAGCCGCGTGATCCTGTTCGTTCCCGCGATCATGCAAAGCCTCATCTTCGGGTACGGCGCCACGTACGACCTTTCGAACGTGCCCTATGCGCTGCTCGACCAGAGCCGTGCGGGTGCCGCGACGGAACTGATCGCGCACCTCGACAGCACTGGTGTTTTTCATCGCGTGGCCACGCTGCGCACGCAGGCCGACATCCGCGAGGTGATCGATACCGAGAAGGCGCTGCTGGTGATCCAGATTGCGCCGGACTTCGAACAGCAGCTCAGCGCGGGCCGGCCCGCGGCCATCCAGCTGATTCTGGATGCGCGCAACTCCAACACCGCGGGCTCTGCGGCCGGCTACGTGAGCGCGGTGGTGGAGCGCTACAACGCCGAGCTGCGTGCGCGCGCCGGTGCGCCGCCCGCCCCGCTCACCATCGAATCGCGCGCCTGGTTCAACCCGAACCTCCAGACGCGCTGGAACCTGCTGCCCGGCCTGATCGCCGCGCTCAGCATGCTGCAGACACTGCTGCTCACCGCACTCTCCGTCGCGCGAGAGCGCGAGCAAGGCACCTTCGACCAACTGCTGGTCACGCCGATGTCGCCGCTCGAAATCATGATCGGCAAGGCGCTGCCGCCGGTGCTGGTCGGCCTTGCGCAAGCGACGCTGATCCTGCTGGTGGCCCTGTTCTGGTTCGGCATTCCGATGGCGGGCTCGCTGGCCACGCTCTATACCGGGCTGGTGTTCTTCACGGTGGCCAGCGTGGGCATCGGCCTCTCGATCTCGGCGGTGTCGGCCAACATGCAGCAGGCCATGCTCTACACCTTCGTGCTGCTGATGCCGATGATGCTTCTGTCGGGCCTGACCACGCCGGTGCGCAACATGCCGCACGTGCTGCAGGTGATCACCACGGCCAACCCGCTGCGCTTTGCGATCGACCTGGTGCAGCGCGTGTACCTCGAGGGCGTGGGCCTGGCCACGGTGTGGCACAACCTGATCCCGCTGTCGATCATCGCCCTTGTCACGCTGCCGCTGGCAGCCTGGCTGTTTCGCCATCGCCTGGTCTGAACCCGGGAGCTTTGCATGTCCGCATCACGAACCCCCTACTCCTTGTTCTCCTTCCGCTATTCCGCGCTTGCGCTTCTTCTTGCCGGGTGTGCCGTGGGGCCCGACCACCGGCCCGCACAGGCGCAGGCGCCTGCCGATTGGTCCGCATGGCATGGCGGCTCGCTGGCGCTCCTGGGCGCCGAGCGGAATGCGGCGCCTTCGGCCGTCGCATCGGGCGACTGGAAAGCCTTCAACGACCCGCTGCTCGACCGCTTGCAGGCGCTTGCGCTCGCGGCCAACCACGACCTGCAGACCGCCGCCCTGCGTTTTGCGCAAAGCCGCGCCCAGCGCACGGCGGCGGCAGCGCAGCAGGGCCCGCAACTCAATGCCAGTGGCGCCGTCAACCGGCAGCGGCAAAGCGAGACCGGCGCCGCCACGCGGATGATCGATGCGCTGGGCCCGTCGGTGGCCAACCGCGACCAGTTGATTCGCACGCTCAGCGAGCCCTACGACCTGTATCAGGCCGGCTTCGATGCGTCGTGGGAAATCGATCTGTGGGGCCGCGTGCGCCGCAGCATCGAAGCCGCCGATGCAGACACCGGCGCATCGATGTCACTTCTTCGGCAGGCCCAGCTCAGCGTGCATGCCGAAGTGGCACGCAGCTACTTCGAGCTGCGTGGTGCGCAGCGTGAACTTCGCCTCGCACGCGCCGACATTGCGGCCGCGGCCGAATCGCTTGAACTGGTGCAGGCCCGCGCCAATGGCGGCCTGGTGACCGACCTGGACCCCACGCGGCAGCGCACGCAACTGGCCGAGCTCAAGGCGCGCCTTCCGGTGCTGCTGCAGCAGGAGGTGCAGGCCATGAACCAGATCACGCTGCTGACCGGCACATCGCCTGGTGCGCTGAACGCCGAACTCGCGCCGCCGGCCGATCGGCCAGGCGACCCACTCGACGCGCTGCAAACGCCACCTCTGCCCGACCTGGCGCTGGGACTGCCCTCCGACCTGGCGCGGCGCCGCCCCGACATCGCGGCAGCCGAGGCGCAGTTGCATGCCGCCACCGCACGCATCGGCGTGGCCGTGGCCGAGCTCTATCCACGCGTGACTCTGGGTGCCGGCTTCGGCTACGAATCGGTGGGCAGCGAACGGTTTGGCGAATGGGGCAGCCGGCAGTGGCATGTCGGCCCGTCCATCAGCCTGCCGATCTTCGACAACGGGCGGCGCCGGAGCACGGTAACCGTGCGCGAACTGCAGCAGCAGGAAGCGGCGGTGGCCTTTCAGCAGACCGTGCTCAAGGCGTGGCACGAAATCGATTCGGCACTCAGCGCCTATACCGCCGAACGCCAGCGCCATGCCGAACTGGTCGAGCGCGAGCGCAACAGCGTCGACGCGCTCACGCTGGCGCATGCGCGCTATGCCAACGGCCTTACGGACTTCGGTATCGAACTCGACGCGCGCCGCACGTTGCTGCAGGCTCGGCGCGACCGCGTGCAGAGCACGAGCCGGCTGGCAGTGAACATGGTGGCCGTCTACAAGGCGCTGGGCGGCGGCATGCCACCTTCGGCCGGAGCCGCCCCTGGCTAGAAGGTGTTGGTGAAGCTCGCGTTGCCGAGGCCCGTGCCGATGGTCAGCACGCCCCAGTGGGAGACGTCGCGCATGAAGGGCAGTTCGCTCAGGCCCTGCACCACCGCGTCGTTGTGCATCAGTATCAGCGTGGGGCCGGAACCGATCATGGGCATGCGGCGCCACAGCGCGCTGGGCAAGTGAAACGCGCGGCTTTGCCAGTCGCCGGGCAGGTTCTGCGTCCCGCGCTCGATCGAGCCGTCCTTGCGGATCAATCCGGGGCAGGCGATGCCGATGAACGGCGCCAGGCTGATGTCTTTGCGTTCGCAATAGCGAACCATGTCCTCGAGCATGGCCGCGATGCGCTCGACCATGTCGGTGCGGTTGGGGCTGTCGTCCGCATGGCGCCATTTCTCGCGCCGCACCACCTTGGCACGCGAAAGGTCGGCCGCCTTGCGCCGGCGCGTCTTCACGATGCCGCAGCGCACGTTGGTGCCGCCGATGTCCACGGCCAGGATGGCGTCGTGCTTCTTCAGCATGGCCGGCGGCGTCAGGTGCACCCAGCCGATCAGGCCGCCGTCGTCGACCTCGTGCGACAGCCGCGCCAGCTGAACATGCACGCCCATCTCCTCGAGGATGGCCCCGGTCTGCAGGATGGCGCGCTCGCCCACGTCGCTTTCGGTGAAGCCGCCGCCCACGACGATGCGCTCTACCTTCTTCCATGAAGGCTGGCGCGTGAAGCGCTGGATCACCAAGGCCAGTTCTTCGGCAAACTCCTCGATGGCGCCGTGCATCAGGTCGCCGGCGTCCGAGGGCTTCTTCAGCACGCGGTCCAGTTGCTTCTTGCTGAGGTCGCGCGAGTGTTCCTTTCCCAAGGGATCGGTGCCGGTCTTGCGGCGGCGCTTGCGCCAGCGTTCGAGCAGCTCCCTGAACGCGGTCTGGCTCGCCTGGTCGCCGACGAAGCCATCCTGGTCGCGCAGTTGCAGGCTGTAGCCCTCCACCCGCAGCCCCGGAAGCTCGCGCAGGCCGTGAACGTCAGGGCCGGGCAAGAGGTGGGTTTTCTTGTTCATGGCAGCCAATATGGATGAGTCCGCTTCTACAAGGCATCGGTAGCGCGCACCAAGGTTTGTAGGAGATTGGCGGGTGCACCCGGCCGCCTTCGATCTCTATACACTGGCCCCCGATGCACCTGCCCCATCGCATCCTGCGCGCCGCCTGGCTGTTGTTCGCTCTCGCCTGGCTCGGCGCCACCGCATCGGCGCAGCCGGCCGACGGGACGCTGCGTGTCGGTTCCAAGCGCTTTACCGAGTCGTACATTCTGGCCGAGCTGCTGGCGCAGACAGCAGCGCCGCACACCGCATCGCCGCCGGTCGTGCGGCAGGGGCTGGGCAACACCGCCATCGTCTACGAGGCGCTGCGTTCGGGTGCCATCGACGTCTATGCCGAGTACACCGGCACCATCGCACTCGAGATCCTCAAGGGCTCGCCGGCCGAAACGCGCGAGGCCATGAACGCGGCGCTCGCGCCGATGGGCCTGGGCGTGGCCGTTCCGCTGGGTTTCAACGACGGCTATGCGCTGGCCGTGCGCGCGGCCGATGCCGAACGGATCGGCCTGCGCACGCTGAGCGACCTCGCGAAACACCCTGAGCTCAAGCTCGGGCTGTCGAACGAGTTCATCGGCCGCGCCGACGGCTGGAAGGGACTTGCCGCGCGCTACGGCTTCACGCAGACGCCGACCGGCCTCGACCACGGCCTGGCCTACGAAGCCGTGGCCGCGAAGCAGATCGACGCGATCGACATCTACACCACCGACGCCAAGATCGATCATCTGGGCCTGCGCGTGCTCGAGGACGACAAAAAGTACTTCCCACGCTATGACGCCGTGCTGCTGTACCGCCTCGACCTGCCGACGCGGCTGCCCAAGGCCTGGGCCGCACTGCAGGCGCTCGAAGGCCGCATCGACGAGCGCGCGATGATTGCGATGAATGCGCGCGCCGAGTTGCAGAGCGTGCCGTTCGATGCGATTGCGCGCGACTTCCTCGCCAGCGCGGGCAGCGGCGGCAAGGCTGCTCAGTCCCAGGAGCCCCGGCGCGGCTTCACCGCGAAGCTGTTCGGGCCCGACCTCTGGAAGCTCACGCGGCAGCACCTGGTGCTGGTGGCGGTGTCGGTAGGCGTCGCGATCCTGATCGGCGTGCCGCTCGCCATCCTGGTGTTTCCGCATCTGCGGCTGCGTGCGCTGGTGCTCGGTATGGCGAGCATTCTGCAGACCGTGCCCTCGCTGGCATTGCTGGCGGTGCTCATCTCGCTGCTCGGCGCCATCGGCGCGCTGCCGGCGCTGATTGCGCTCACGCTCTATTCGCTGCTGCCGATCATGCGCAACACGGTGACGGGCCTGGCCGAAGTGCCGAATGGCCTGCGCATGGCGGGCACCGCCCTCGGCATGACGCCGCCGCAGAGTCTTCGGCTGGTGCTGCTGCCGCTTGCGTTGCCTACGCTGCTGGCGGGCGTGCGAACGGCCACCGCCATTGCCATCGGCACCGCGACCATCGCGGCTTTTATCGGCGCGGGCGGCTTCGGCGAACGCATCGTGACCGGATTGGCGCTCAACGACCGCGAGCTGCTTTTGGCGGGCGCGCTGCCGGCCGCGGCGCTGGCGCTGCTGAGCGAGGGGGTTTTCGAGCTCGTGGAGATGCTGATGCGCCGCCGGCGCCGGGCGCCGCCATCGTCTTCGCTTCCGCCATGAGGCGTTCGCGCAGCAGCGCGGCGCCTGCGCCCAGTGTCTTGTCGGCACGGTGGCAAAAATGGCATGGCTGGCTCGTTGCGCCTTCCGGGCCGATGCGGCTCATCGGCAAATGCACCAGCGTTCCGGCCGCCAGGTCGTCGGCCACCAGCCACGACGGCATCTTTCCCCAGCCCAGGCCCGCGCGCAGCAGTGCGAGCTTGGCGTACATGTCGGTCACGCGCCAGGTCGAAGGCGAGAGCACGTCGATGTCGTAGCCCTGGCTCAGCGTGCTCGGGTCTTCCACCACGATCTGCACGTGCTCCGCCGCGGCGGCGTCCAGTCCCTTGGCACCATGCCGCCCTGCATGGGCGGCCAGCGCGTGCGAAGGCGCGGCCACCGCCAGCGTATGAAGCTGCATCAGGAATTCGCGGCTGATTTTTTCGTCGGCGTGGCCGAAGGCGGCAATGGCCAGATCGCACCGCCCTGAATTCAATGCATCGATGGTGCCGCCCATCGAGCTGTATTCCACGCGAATGGCAATGCTCGGATAGATCGCATGCATGCCGCGCAGTGCGCTCGCCAGAAGATCCGGCGGAAAGAGCGTGTCGACCGCGATTGCCAACCCGATTTCGATGCCTTGCTCGATGCCCTGCGCACGCGAGCGCAGCGCCTCGACCTTCGACAGGATGACTCTCACGTCGCCGAGCAGCGCCTTGCCCGTGGGCGTGAGCACCGGCTTGTGGCCGGAGCGGTCGAAGAGCCGCACCTGGAGCTGCTCTTCGAGATTGGCGATGGCATGGCTCACGGCCGACTGCACCCTGTGCAGCCGTGCGGCACCGGCGCGAAAGCTGCCGGCGTCCGCCACCGCGACGAACATCTGCATCTGGCTGAGCGTGAGGATGTCCAGCATGATCTTTTCAATCGATTGACTTGGCCGATATTATTCGCTTTCATTGATCATGCATTCGCCGCAAAGTGGCGGCATGCAGAAGCAATTCGAAATGGCCGGCGCACCGCCCGCCACCCTTCCCCTCTCGTCTTCTTCGACGCACTGGCGCGGCGTGGCGCTGGTGGTGGCCGCCGGGGTGGTGGCCTCTCTCCAGGTCGGCAAGGTCGCCATCGCGGTGCCGCAATTGCGCGCCGATTTCGGCCTCGACCTCTCGATGGTGGGCTGGCTGATGGCGATGTTCTCGCTGCTGGGCGTGGCCGGCGCCGTGCCGGTCGGTGCATGGGTCGCGCGCGCCGGTGACAAGCGCATGGTGCTCGCCGGGCTGTTGGCCATTGCCGCCGGCAGCACGGCGGGCGCGTTGGCAAACAGCGTGGCAGTGCTGCTGGCCGGCCGCGTTGTCGAGGGCCTGGGTTTTGTGCTGATCACCATTGCCGGTCCGTCGGTGCTGCAGCGCATGGTTGCGTCCAGCGGCAAGGACCTGGCCTTTGCGATCTGGAGCTGCTTCATGCCCACCGGCATTGCGATTGCCCTGTTCAGTGGCTCGCTGCTCGAGGGCTGGCGCGGCTTCTGGCTGGGCAATGCCGCGCTCGCAGCCTTGCTCGCGGTGTTGCTGCTGCTCGGCATTCCGCGCGGCGCCACTGCCAGTGCCGCGCCGGTGTCATGGCGCAGCATGGCGCGCGATGCGGCCACCACCACGAAAGCCGGCGCGCCGGCGCTGATCGCGGCCTCGTTCGTGATCTACAGCCTGCAGTTCTTCGCGCTCTTCAGTTTCCTGCCGGTGCTGCTGATCGAGCGGATGGGCGTAGGCATGGCCGCCGCCGGATCGCTGAGCGCGGTGGCCTGCTGCGTCAATGTGGCGGGCAACCTGGCAGCCGGCGTGCTGCTGAAGCGCGGCGTGGCGCGCTGGCTGCTGGCAGCCGTGGCCAGCGCGTTGATGGGCCTCTCGGCCATCGGCATCTTCCTGCCGGTGCTCGGTGCGGTGCCGGCGTTCTTGCTGTGCCTGGCTTTTTCGGGCGCGGGCGGCCTGCTTCCTGCCACGCTGATCGGCACCTCCCCCATCGTGGCGCCCAGCGCGCGGCTGGTACCGATGTCGATGGGCCTGCTCATGCTTGGCAGCAACCTGGGCCAGATGATCGGCCCCGTGATCGTGGGCGGTGCGGTGGATTCGCTGGGCTGGCCTGCGGCGGCCGTCATCGTGGCCCTGGCGGGCGCGATGGGTGTGCTGCTTGCACTGGGGCTGCGGCGCTCGATGGCGCGCAGCGGCCACCCGCTGCAGAGCGAGTGACCAGGGCCGGGCGCGCAGCACCCGGCCGGGAGAACATCAAGCCAGCGTGTACGCCGTCTTCACCGTGGTGAAGAACTCCTGCGCATACTTGCCCTGCTCGCGCGGGCCGTAGCTCGAGCCCTTGCGCCCGCCGAACGGCACGTGGTAGTCCACGCCCGCCGTGGGCAGGTTCACCATCACCATGCCGGCCTGGCTGTGGCGCTTGAAGTGCGTGGCGTACTTCAGGCTCGTGGTCGCAATGCCCGCCGACAGGCCGAACTCCGTGTCGTTGGCCGTGGCCAGCGCTTCTTCGTAGTTCTTCACGCGGATCACGCTCGCCACCGGCCCGAAGACCTCTTCCTTGTTGATGCGCATGGCCGCTGCCGATTCGCTGAACAGCGCCGGCGACATGTAGTAGCCGTCGGTCTCCAGCTTCAGCAGCTCGCCGCCCGCGGCCAGCGTGGCGCCTTCGCCCTTGCCGATGGCGATGTATTCCATGTCCTGGTCGAGCTGCGACTTGGACGAGACCGGCCCGATGTCGGTGCTCTGGGCCAGCGCATCGCCGACCTTGATCTTGGCCATGCGGGCCTTCATCGCCTCGATGAACTTCGGGTAGATGCCTTCGGTGACGATCAGCCGGCTGGAGGCCGTGCAGCGCTGGCCGGTGGAATAGAAGGCGCTTTGCACGCTGAGTTCCACGGCCTGCGTCAGGTCGGCGTCGTCCAGGATGACCTGCGGGTTCTTGCCGCCCATCTCCAGCTGCACCTTCTTGTGGTTGGTGACGCACTGGATGGCGATGTTGCGGCCCACGCCCACCGAGCCGGTGAAGCTGATGGCATGGATGCCGGGGTGGTTGACCAGCGCATTGCCGATGACGCTGCCGCGGCCCATCACGAGGTTGAACACGCCGGCCGGAATGCCCGAGCGGCTGATGATGTCGGACAGGGCCCAGGCGCTGCCGGGCACGAGGTCGGCGGGCTTCAGGACCACGCAGTTGCCGAAGGCCAGGGCCGGGGCGATCTTCCAGGCCGGAATGGCGATGGGGAAGTTCCAGGGGGTGATGAGGCCGACCACGCCGACGGGTTCGCGGGTGATTTCCACGCCGATGTTGGGGCGCACCGAGGGCACGAGCTCGCCCGACAGGCGCAGGCATTCGCCGGCGAAGAACTTGAAGATCTGGCCGGCGCGGGTGGCTTCGCCGATGCCTTCGGCGCGGGTCTTGCCTTCTTCACGCGCGAGCAGGGTGCCGAGCTCTTCCTTGCGCGCGAGGATTTCGGTGCCGATCTTGTCCAGGGCGTCGGAGCGCGCCTGGATGCTGCCGGTGGCCCAGGCGGGGAAGGCGGCGGTGGCGGCGGCCACGGCGGCATCGACGTGGCTGGCGTCGCCCTGGGTGTACTGGCCCAGCACGTCGGACAGGTTGCTGGGGTTCACGTTGGGGCTGTAGCTTGCGCCCGCGCGCCATTCGCCGCCGATCAGGTTGTCGAAGTTTTGCATGTGTTTTTCCTTGCTGCTCGATGAAAAGAAAGAAGCCGGGCACTGGGTGTCCGGCTGCGGAAATGGAAACGGGAGACTAAACCCTCAGCGGACCAGACATGGTTTTTTATTGTCGAAAGTCCACCCCGGAATCAGGTATTGCATGGCCTGCGCATCGTTGCGCGCGCCCAGCCCGTGCTTCAGGTACAGCTGATGCGCCTTCTCGACCTCGTCCATGTCGAGCTCGATGCCCAGTCCGCCACGCGTCGGCACCTTCACGAAACCGCCCTCGATCTGCAGCGGCGCCTTCGTCAGGTGCTGGCCGTCCTGCCAGATCCAGTGCGTGTCGATGGCCGTGACCTTGCCCGGCGCGGCCGCCGCGACATGCGTGAACATCGCCAGCGACACGTCGAAGTGGTTGTTCGAATGCGAACCCCAGGTCAGGCCCCAGGCCTGGCACAGCTGCGCCACGCGCACCGAGCCCTGCATTGTCCAGAAGTGCGGGTCGGCCAGCGGAATGTCGACCGACTGCAGCGAGAGGCTGTGGACCATCTCGCGCCAGTCGGTCGCCACCATGTTGGTGGCGGTCGGGAGACCCGTGGCACGGCGGAATTCGGCCATGACTTCGCGGCCCGAGAACACGCCCTCGGCACCGCAGGGGTCTTCGGCATAGGCCATGACGCCATGCAGGTCGCGGCACAGGCGAATGGCATCCTGCAGCAGCCAGCCGCCGTTCGGGTCGAGCGTGACGCGCGCCTGCGGAAAGCGCTCGTGCAGCGCACGGATGGCCTCGACTTCTTCTTCGCCGCGCAGCACGCCGCCCTTGAGCTTGAAGTCGGTAAAGCCGTAGCGCGCATGGGTGGCTTCGGCCAGGCGCACGATGGCTTCAGGGGTCATCGCTTCTTCATGGCGCAGGCGGAACCAGTCGTTGTCGGCGCCGGGGGCGCTTTGGTACGGCAGGTCGGTCTGGGTGCGGTCGCCCACGTAGAACAGGTAGCCGAGCATCTGCACCGCGTCGCGCTGCTGGCCTTCGCCGAGCAGTGCGGCCACGGGCACTTCGAGGTGCTGGCCCAGCAGGTCGAGCAACGCCGCCTCGACCGCGGTGACCGCATGGATGGTCACGCGCAGGTCGAAGGTCTGCTGGCCGCGGCCGCCGCTGTCGCGGTTGGCGAAGGCGCTGCGCAGGCTGTTGAGCACGGCGTTGTGGCGGCCGAGGGGCTGGCCCACGATGAGGCCACGCGCATCTTCGAGCGTCTGGCGGATCTTCTCGCCGCCGGGCACTTCGCCGACACCGGTGTGGCCGGCGCTGTCGGTCAGGATCAGCAGGTTGCGCGTGAAGAACGGGCCGTGCGCCCCGCTCAGGTTCATCAGCATGCTGTCGTGGCCCGCGACGGGGACCACGCGCATGGCGGTGACGACGGGCGCGCCGGAGACGGCAGAAGTAGAGGCTGAAAATGCCATTTGCGCGGAACCTGCTGGGCCTGGCCGGAGGCTAGATGCGCACGGCTTGCCGGGCCAGCAGCTTCCAGTCGCCGCCCTGCTTCTGCCAGACGCCGAGGATCTTCAGCGCCACCTTGCCGGGCTTGCCCGAATCCAGAGTATCGGCCGCCAGTGTATGACGCACGATGGCGGTGTCGCCGCCGACCACCTTGATGGTCTGCTCGGTGATGGCGATGCTGACGAAGTCCGACTTGCCGGCAACCAGGTCACCGATGAAGCTGGCCTTGGTGTCGACGCGGCCGCCCGAATGGCCGTAGCTCAGGTCGTCCGCCACCAGCGCGCCGAGGGCGGCGGGGGTCGGATCGATCATCGCCACGCGCAGCCGCTCGGCGGCCGCGGCCACCGCGGGCTCCGCCGAGGCGCCGCCACCCGCGGGCATCATGGCGCAACCGGTGAACACGACCGCCGAAGCGGCCACGAGAAAAAGCTTCTTGATGAACATGTGTCGTTGTCTCCGTTGTTGTTGATTCGGCTGTTCTGTTCTGTTTACTGCGGGCCGAGCGCGTCGATCAGCGCCTTCAGCTGCTCCATCTCGGCGGGCTTCAGGTCGGTGAGCGGCGCGCGCACCGGGCCTGCGTCATGGCCGACGATCTTGGCACCGGCCTTGACGATGCTCACGGCGTAGCCCGGCGTGCGGTTGCGCAGCTCGAGGTAGGGCATGAAGAAGTTCTTCAGCAGGCGATGCTGGGTGGCCATGTCGTCGTCGCGCACGGCTTCGTAGAACTGCACCGCGGTCTTCGGAATGAAGTTGAAGACAGCCGACGAATACACCGGCGTGCCCATGGCCTTGTAGGCTGCTGCATAGACTTCTGCCGTGGGCAGGCCGCCCAGGTAGGCGAAGCGGTCGCCCATCTTCTGGTAGATGGCGACCATGGCTTCGATGTCGCCGATGCCGTCCTTGAAACCGACCAGGTTCGGGTTGCGTTCGGCCAGGCCGGCCAGCGAGTCGGGCGACAGGCGGCTGGTTGCGCGGTTGTAGACGATCACGCCGAACTTCACGCTCTTGCACACGGCTTCCACGTGCGCGGCCAGGCCTTCCTGGCCGGCTTCGGTGAGGTAGTGCGGCAGCAGCAGGATGCCGTGCGCACCGGCCTTCTCGGCCGCTTGCGCGCACTGGATGGCAAAGCGCGTGGGACCGCCGGCGCCGGCAATGATCGGCACCACGCCGCGGCAGGTGTCGACCGCGGTCTTGATGATGCCGGGGTACTCGTCGCCGGTCAGCGAGAAGAACTCACCCGTGCCGCCGGCTGCGAACAGCGCGCTCGCGCCGTAGGGGGCGAGCCATTCGAGGCGCTTCTCGTAGCTGCTTTTGTTGAAGTCGCCGTTCGCGTCGAAATCGGTCAAGGGGAACGAGAGCAGGCCGGAGCCCATGATGGATTTGAGTTCTTGCGGGTTCATAGGAATGAAGAAAGCGTGAGGATGGAAGAAAAGATCAAAGAAAAGAGGGTGTCGCGCTCGCAGCGGATCAGTCGAGTTTGATGCCCGCGTCAGCCACCACCTTGGCCCAGCGCGCGCGCTCCTTGCCGAAGAATTGTTCTTCTTCGGTCGGCGCCATGGTCACCACCTCGGCGCCCTGCCCTGCAAGGCGCGAGCGGATGTCGGCGGCGCGAATGACGGTGATCAGCTCTTTGTTGAGGCGCTGGACGATCGCATCGGGCGTGCCCTTGGCAACCCGAACGCCCTGCCAGGTGCCCGACTCGAAACCGGTGACGCCCTGCTCCGCGATGGTGGGCACGTCGCCGATGAGCGGCATGCGCGTCGATTTCGACACGCCGAGCACCTTGAGCTTGCCGCTCTGCACGTGCGGCAGGGTGGCCAGCATGCCGTTCATCAGAATCTGGGTCTGGCCGGCCACGGTGTCCTGCACTGCCTGCACGCCGCCCTTGTAGGGCACGTACTGCCAGCGCGCACCGCTGGCGCGCTCGAGCGCCACGCCGGCAAGGTGCGGCGCGCTGCCGGTCGCGGTCACGGCGAAATTGATGTCCGACTTCTTCGACAGCGCAATCAGTTCCTTCAGGTTGTTGGCCTGAACCGAGGGATGCACGACGAGCAGGTGCGGCGAATAGGCCAGCATGGTCACGCCGCGCAAATCCTTCGAAGGATCGAACGAAAGCTTCGTGTAGACCGAGGGGCTGATGGCAAGCGCGCCCACGTCGCACAGCAGCAGCGTGTAGCCGTCGGGCTTCGACTTGGCGACGTAGTCGGCGCCGAGGTTGCCGTTGGCACCCGGCCTGTTCTCGACGATGACGGGCTGGCCCAGCGCCTCCGACAGCGGCTGGCTGATGGAACGCGCAATGATGTCGGACGAACCGCCGGGTGGGTAAGGCACCACGATGCGCACGGGTTTCGAGGGCCAGCTGTCGGTGGCATGTGCACCGCTGGCTGCGAGTACGCCGCCGCCGAGGGCGCCGAGCATCAGATCGCGTCTTTTCAAGCTCATTCAGGTCTCCTGCTGGTTGTGTTGTCAGTCATCGTACAACTACAAATGACGATTGTCCAGCGTCTTGCCTGAAATTCCGCTCATCAAGCGGCGGGCGGCGTTGCGGCAGTCTGCTGGGCCGCTTCCTGCGCCACGCGCAGCCGTTCGCGGCTGTTGGTCAGGTGGATGCGCATGGCCGCGCGGGCCGATTCGGGATCGCGGCGCGCAATGGCCGCGTAGATCTCTTCATGCTCGCGGTTCACGCGGCTCAGGTATTCGCCGCGCCGGTCGTAGTTGCGGATCGCGGTGATGCGCGTGCGCGGAATGATCGTCGTGCCGAGATGGCTCATGATGTCCGCGAAATACGAATTGCCGGTGGCCTGGGCGATCTGCAGGTGGAAGCGGAAGTCGGGTGCTACGGTGTCCCCCGCCACCGCGACATTGCGCTCGAAATCGTCGAGCGCCTGGCGCATGGCGAGCAGGTGCTCCTCGGTGCGCCGCGTAGCGGCCAACCCTGCGGATTCGGTTTCGAGGCTGATGCGAAGCTCGAGCACCGCCAGCACATCCACCGAGGTGGCAATGTCCGCGGAATCGAGCCGGAACATGCCGGCCGCGCGCGGCTGCAGCACGAAGGTGCCGACGCCATGGTGCGTTTCCACCAGTCCGGCCGCCTGCAGCTTCGACAGCGCCTCGCGCACCACGGTGCGGCTCACGCCGAACGACTTCATGATGGCCGACTCGGTGGGCAGCTTGTCGCCGGGACGCAGCGACTGACTGCGGATTTTTTCGCCCAGATCCTCCACCAGCCCATGGGCCAGGCCGCGCGGGCGCGGGCGCCCCACGAAGGAGCCGCCGCCAGCGACTTCCGCCGCTGTATCGGAAATTGAGGGATTACCCGTAGCCGTTTGGACCATGGTCACGATAATAATCCCCTATTAGTTGTACGACAACAGATAACTTATCACTACGCCTGCCTGTAAGTGCCGTTCTATCCATCGACCGGTTATTTGAACTGATGCGATACCCGGATGAAGTCTTCCCCGAGCGCGCCGCGTCGAAATTCATGACCGCCAGTTCTCGGTGACTGCTCCATCGCACCGGAACCCACCCATTTCACACGCCACACCCATGCCGACGTCCCCACCAGCCCCGAACAACAAGCTAAATCGGATTCTGCTCACCGGCGCGGCCGGGGGCCTGGGCAAGGTACTGCGCGAACGTCTGCGCCCCTATGCCGAGATCCTGCGCCTTTCCGATATTTCCGCGCTCGCGCCTTCCGAGGGCGCGCACGAAGAAGTCATGCCTTGCGACCTTTCCGACAAAGCCGCCGTCCATGCGCTGGTCGAGGGTTGTGACGCCATCGTGCACCTTGGCGGCGTCTCGGTCGAGCGGCCGTTCGAAGAGATTCTCGAGGCCAACATCAAGGGCGTGTTTCATCTCTATGAAGCCGCGCGTCGCCACGGCGTGAAGCGCGTGGTGTTCGCGAGCTCGAACCACGTGATCGGCTTCTACAAGCAAAGCGAGCGGCTCGACGCCGGCGTTGCACGACGGCCCGACGGCTACTACGGCCTGTCGAAGTCCTTCGGCGAAGACGTGGCGCAGTTCTACTTCGACCGCTACGGCATCGAGACCGTGAGCATCCGCATCGGCTCCTCGTTCCCCGAACCGCTCAACCGCCGGATGATGAGCACCTGGCTCAGCTACCGCGACCTGACGACACTGATCGAGAAATCGCTCTTCACGCCCGACGTGAAGCACACCGTGGTCTACGGCGTGTCGGCCAACCGCGACGTCTGGTGGGACAACAGCGCGGCGGCGCACCTGGGCTTCGTGCCGCAGGACACCTCCGAAGTGTTCCGCGACAAGGTCGAGGCCCAGCCGCCCGTGGCGCCGACCGACCCCAACGCCATCTACCAGGGCGGTGCCTTCACGGCGCAGGGCCCGTTCGGCGACCAATGACAACCGGCATGCAGGCTGAACTCGTTCTCGATGCGCGCAACGGCACCGGCGAAAGCCCGGTGTGGCATGCCGCGGAGCAGGCGCTCTATTGGGTCGACATTCCGGCGCGCGCGCTGAACCGCTGGCATGCGAGCGAAGGCCACACCCGGTGGCATGCGAATGAAATGATTGCCTGCATCGCGCCGCGCGCCGACGCGCCCGGCGCATGGATCGCAGGCATGGAGAGCGGTCTCTTCTCGCTGCAGCCACAGCCCGACGGAACGCTGGCCACCACCTCGCTCGCGCACGTCGCGCATGCCGTGCCCGCCATGCGCTTCAACGATGGCCGCTGCGACCGCCAGGGCCGTTTCTGGGCCGGCACGATGCTGCTCGACATGGCCGCGGGCGCGCGCATCGGCCGCCTCTACAGCTACGGCAAGGGCCGCGACGGCGCTGCCGTGCAGCCGGGCGAATTCATCGTGCCCAACGGGCTCGCCTTCAGCCCTGACGGCCGCACGATGTACCTCTCGGATTCGCACCCCACGGTGCAGGCCATTTGGGCCTTCGACTACGACACCGACACCGGCACCCCGAGCAACCGCCGCCTGTTCGTCGACATGACACCCCTGCCCGGCCGTCCCGACGGCGCAGCCGTGGACGTCGACGGCTGCTACTGGATCTGCGGCAACGATGCGGGCCTGGTGCACCGCTTCACGCCCGACGGCCGGCTCGATCGCTCGCTCGAGGTTCCGGTCAAGAAGCCCGCGATGTGCGCCTTCGGCGGTCCAGCGCTCGACACGCTTTTCGTCACCTCCATTCGGCCCGGCGGCATCGACCTGTCGGACCAGCCTCTGGCCGGGGGCGTGTTCGCGCTGCGGCCCGGCGTGGCCGGCATGCCGGAACCGGCCTTCGGCGGCTGATCTCTTTTTTCTTTTTCAACAACCCCAAGCAGAGGACGAGACAAATGAAATTCCACAAGACTCTTATCGCACTTGCCGTCGGCGCCGCAGCCGCGCTCGCCACACTGGCTGCCAGCGCCACCGAGTTCCGCTCGGCAGACATCCATCCCGACGACTATCCGACCGTGACCGCGGTCAAGTTCATGGGCGAACGGCTCAAGGCGCTGTCCGGCGGCAAGCACACCATCAAGGTGTTCAACAACAGTTCGCTCGGCAGCGAAAAAGACACCATCGAGCAGACCAAGATCGGCGCGCTGCAGATGGTGCGCGTGAACATCGCGCCGATGAACAACATCTGCGCCGAGACGCAGGTGCCGACCATGCCCTTCCTGTTCCGCTCGGTCGACCACCTGCACAAGGTGCTCGACGGCCCGATCGGCGAAGAGATCCTGAAGTCGTGCGAAAAGCAAGGCTTCGTCGGCCTCGCCTACTACGACAGCGGCGCGCGCTCGATGTTCACGGCCAAGAAGCCGGTGCGCACCTTTGCCGACATGAAGGGCCTGAAGGTCCGCGTGCAGCAATCCGACCTGTGGGTGTCGATGCTCGAAGCCATGGGCGCCAACGCCACGCCGATGCCCATGGGCGAGGTCTACACGGGCCTGAAGACCGGCCTGATCGACGCCGCCGAGAACAACTACCCCACGTATGAAAGCGCCCGCGCCTTCGAAGTGGCCAAGTACTACAGCAAGACCGAGCACTCGATGGCCCCCGAGATGCTGCTGTTCTCCAAGCGCGCGTGGGACAAGCTCTCGGCCGAAGAGCAGGGCTGGATCCGGCAGGCTGCCAAGGAATCGGTGCCCTACATGCGCAAGCAGTGGGAAGAGCGCGAGATCAAGTCGCTGGCCACGGTGAAGGCCGGTGGCGCCGAGATCATCGACGTCGACAAGGCGCCGTTCCAGGCCGCGATGAAGCCGGTATACGACAAGTTCATCACCGACGCGAAGCTCAAGGACCTCGTCAAGCGCGTGCAGGACACCAAGTAAGCAAGCCGGATTGTTGAATTGGCTCCTTCCCCTTTGGGGAAGGCCGGGATGGGGGCACGACGGCGCTGGCACAGAGACGCCGCGTGCCCCCACCCCAACCCTCCTCCAAAGGGGGAGGGAGCAAGACAAAAAAGAACCTTCATGTACACCAAACTTTGCCGCACCCTCGCCCGGGCCTGCATGTGGTTGGGCATCCTCGGTCTCGTCGCGGTGATCTGCGCGGTGAGCTGGCAGGTGTTCGGCCGCTACGTGCTCAACAACACCCCCACGTGGGCTGAAAGCCTTGCCTTGCTGCTGGTCATCTACGTCACGATGTTCGGCGTGGCTGTCGGCGTGCGCGATGCGGGCCACATCGGCCTCGAATCGTTCCTCGTGCTCGCGCCCGACTGGCTGCGCCTGAAGATGGAGTACCTGATCCACGCGCTGATCCTGCTGTTCGGCCTGGCCATGGCCTGGAACTGCGCCTCGCTCGCCGAATCGGTGTGGGACTACAGGCTGCCCACGCTCTGGATCTCCGAAGGCTGGAAATACGTGCCCGCCTCCGTGGCCGGCGTTCTCATCGTGATGTTCTCGATCGAGCACATCATCGCTTTGGCTCAAGGCCGCGAAGTCGAACCGGCCTGGGGCTGAAACCGCATCATGACGATCCCTCTCCTCATTCTTTGCCTCTCGTTCACGCTCTTCCTGCTGCTGGGCGTGCCGGTCGCTTTCTCGATCGGCCTCTCGGCCCTGGCCACGCTGCTGTATGAAGGCCTGCCGCTCGAGGTCGGTTTCCAGCAGATGACCTCGGGCATGGGCATCTTTTCGTTCCTGGCGATTCCATTCTTCATCTTTGCCGGCGAGCTGATGCTCTACGGCGGCATCGCGGACCGCATCGTCAACTTCGCGCGCAATGTCGTCGGCCATGTGCGCGGCGGCCTCGGCATGTCGAACGTGGTGGCCTGCACGCTGTTCGGCGGCGTCTCGGGCTCGCCCGTGGCGGACGTCTCGGCCATGGGCGCCGTGATGATCCCGATGATGAAGAAAGAGGGCTATCACGCCGACTACGCCGTCAACGTGACGACCCATGCGGCACTCGTCGGCGCGCTGATGCCCACCAGCCACAACCTGATCATCTATTCGCTCGCGGCGGGCGGCAAGGTGTCGATCGCGGCGCTGATCCTGGCGGCGCTGCTGCCGGCAGCGGTGCTCACGCTCAGCAACCTTGCGGCCGCTTACCTGGTGGCGGTGAAGCGCGGCTATCCGGCCGGCAGCTTCCCGGGCTGGGCCATCGTGGCGCGCTCGTTCGCGGCGGCGCTGCCGGGCCTGTTCATCGTCGTTCTGATCCTCGGCGGCATCCTGTCGGGCATCTTCACGGCGACCGAGTCGGCGGCCGTGGCGGTGCTCTATGCGCTGGCACTCACCATCTTTGTCTACCGCACGTTGAAGTGGGAACACTTCGTCAAGGCGGCATCGAAGGCGGTGCGCACCACCGGCGTGATCCTGCTCCTGATCGGCATCTCGAGCACCTTCGGCTACCTGATCAGCCTTTATGGCGTGGCCGAACTCACCGGCCAGATGCTGTCGCAGATCACGAGCACGCCGTGGGTGATCTTCCTGCTCATCAACATCATCCTGTTCGTGCTGGGCACCTTCCTCGACATGGCGGCGACGATCCTGCTGTGCACGCCCATCTTCCTGCCGATTGCCCAGCACTACGGCATGAGCTCGGTGCAGTTCGGCATCGTGATGCTGATCAACTGCGCGCTCGGCCTGAACACGCCCCCGGTGGGCACCACGCAGTTCGTGGGCTGTGCGATCGGCGGCGTGTCGGTCGGCACGGTCATGAAGACCATCTGGCCGTTCTACGGTGCGCTGATCTTCGCACTCGGCGTGGTCACCTTCGTTCCCGCGTTCTCGACCTGGCTGCCGAGCATGTTCATGGTGGTGAAATAACAAGCAGCAAGCAGATGGAAGTTCCGCGATGACCGACCCGAACACCCGACCGCCCCACACCATCCGGATGCATCCGGCGGACAACGTCGCCATCGTCGCGAACGACGGCGGCCTGCCCGCCGGCACCATCCTCGATTCCGGCCTTGCGCTGGTCGACAAGGTGCCGCAGGCGCACAAGGTGGCGCTGGAAGACATCCCCGAAGGCGGCGTGGTGCGCCGCTACAACGTGCCGATCGGCTACGCGCTCAAGCCCATCCCCGCCGGCAGCTGGGTGCACGAGCGGCTGCTGCGCATGCCCGCCGCGCGCGAGCTCGAAGGCCTGCCCATTGCCACCGTGAAGCCGCCGGCGCAACCGCCGCTCGAGGGCTACACCTTCGAGGGCTACCGCAACCTCGACGGATCGGTGGGCACCCGCAACATCCTCGCGATCACGCAAACCGTGCAGTGCGTGGCGGGCGTGGTCGACTTCGCGGTGCAGCGCATCAAGGCCGAGCTGCTGCCGAAGTACCCCCATGTCGACGACGTGGTGGGCCTCTCGCACAGCTACGGCTGCGGCGTGGCGATCGATGCGCCCGACGCGGTCATCCCCATCCGCACGCTGCGCAACATCAGCCTCAATCCGAACTTCGGCGGCGAGGTGATGGTCATCAGCCTGGGCTGCGAGAAGCTGCAGCCCGAGCGCCTGCTGCCGCCGGGCAGCATTGCGCTGGTGGACGAGCGCAACGTGGCCGACATCGGCGAGACGGCCAATGCCAAGCTGGACGTGGTGTGCCTGCAGGACGACGCGCACGTCGGCTTCATGTCGATGATCGATTCGATCATGCGGCAGGCCGAGGAACACCTCGAGCGGCTCAACGCCCGCAGGCGCGAGACCGTGCCGGCCAGCGAGCTGGTGGTGGGCGTGCAGTGCGGCGGCAGCGATGCGTTTTCCGGGGTGACGGCCAACCCGGCCGTCGGCTTCTGCACCGACCTGCTGGTGCGCGCCGGCGCCACCGTGATGTTCTCGGAAGTGACCGAGGTGCGCGACGGCATCGACCAGCTCACCTCGCGCGCCACCACGCCCGAGGTCGCCGAAGCCATGATCCGCGAGATGGCCTGGTACGACGCCTACCTGGACCGCGGCCGCGTCGACCGCAGCGCCAACACCACGCCGGGCAACAAGAAGGGCGGACTCTCGAACATCGTCGAAAAAGCCATGGGCTCGATCGTGAAGAGCGGCAGCGCGCCGATCTCGGGTGTGGTTTCTCCGGGCGAGAAAGCCCGGCAGAAAGGCCTGCTCTATGCCGCGACGCCCGCCAGCGACTTCATCTGCGGCACGCTGCAATTGGCCGCCGGCATGAACCTGCACGTGTTCACCACCGGCCGCGGCACGCCTTACGGGCTGGCCGAAGTGCCCGTGATCAAGGTCGCCACGCGCAGCGATCTCGCGCGCCGCTGGCACGACCTGATGGACGTGAACGCGGGCCGCATCGCCGACGGCGACGCCACCATCGAGGACGTGGCCTGGGAGATGTTCCGGCTGATGCTCGACGTGGCCAGCGGCAGGAAGAAAACCTGGGCCGAACAGTGGAAGCTGCACAACGCGCTGGTGCTGTTCAACCCCGCACCCGTGACCTGACCTGACCTGACCTGACCTGACCTCGAAAGGAAACACCATGGAAGATCTCAAAGGCAAGACAGCGCTCGTGACCGGCGCCAGCACCGGCATCGGTGCCGCCGTGGCGGTTGCGTTCGGGGCGCGCGGCATGCGCGTGGCGGTGCACTACAACAGCTCGGCCGATGCGGCAAACCATGTCGTCGAGACCATTCGCGCAGCCGGCGGCGACGCCTTCGCGCTGCAGGGCGACGTGCTCGACACAGCCGCCATCCGCGAATGCGTCAAGCAGACGGCGGCACGGTTCGGGCGCATCGACGTGCTGGTGAACAACGCGGGCAGCTTGGTGAAGCGCGTGCCCATTGCGGAGTTCGACGATGCGCTGTTCGACGAGGTGATGCACATCAACGCCCGCTCGGTGCTTGCGTTTGCGCGCGAGGTGGTTCCGCTCATGCGCACCCAGGGCGGCGGCAACATCATCAACGTGACTTCGGTCGCGGCGCGCACCGGCGGCGGGCCGGGCGCCTACCTGTATGCGGGCTCCAAGGGCTTCGTGAGCACCGCGACGCACGGGCTCGCCCGGGAGCTGGTCGGCGACAAGATCCGCGTCAACGCCGTCGCGCCCGGCGTCATCCAGACGCCGTTCCAGGACCGCTTCTCGACGCCCGCAATGCTCGAATCCTTCCGCACCGGCATTCCGATGGGCCGCATCGGAACGCCCGACGAATGCGTGGGCGCCTTTCTTTACCTGGCCTCGGAGCAGCTTTCGGGCTACGTCACGGGCCAGGTGATCGAAGTCAACGGCGGGCAGTACATGCCCTGACGGGAAGAGCGCCTTTCAGCCTTTTCTCGAGGCTTGCCGAATCAAGATCAATCACGGAGACAACAACCAAATGAAAAGAAGCAAATTCCTTCGCGGCCTGGCCGCCCTGTCGGCGACAGCGGGCCTTTCGCTCGGCTACGCAGCGCTCGCGACGGCCCAGAGCAACAGCAGCAACTTTCCGAATCACGCCATCGAGCTGCTGGTGCCCTATCAGCCGGGCGGCGGCACCGACGGCCTGGCGCGCGCGTTTTCCGAAGCGAGCCGCAAGCACACCTCGCAGAGCATCGTGATCGTCAACCGCCCCGGCGCCGGCGGCGCCATCGGCTGGACCGAGGTGATCAACGCACGGCCCGACGGCTACAAGCTCGCGGTGCTGACGGTGGAGTTGCTCACGCTGCCGCACCTGGGGCTGGCCAAGTTCAACTACGACGACTTCCAGCCGATTGCACAGCTCAATGCCGATCCGGCCGCCATCACCGTCAAGGCCGATGCGCCGTGGAACACGATCGAAGAATTCCTGGCTGCGGCGAAGAAGTCGCCCGAGAGCGTGCGTGTCGGCAACTCGGGCAACGGCTCGATCTGGCACCTGGCCGCGGCGGCGCTCGAAGACAAGACCGGCACCAAGTTCGGCCACATTCCTTTCCAGGGCGCGGCGCCCGCGGTGCTCGCATTGCTGGGCGGACACATCGAGGCGGTGGCGGTAAGCCCGGCCGAGGTCACGACGCATGTGCAGTCCGGCAAGCTCAAGGTGCTGATGGTCATGGCCGACAAGCGCGTGAAGGGCTTCGACAAGGTGCCCACCGCCAAGGAGCGCGGCATCGACCTGTCGATCGGCACGTGGCGCGGCCTCGGTGCGCCCAAGAACACGCCACCCGAAGTGATGGCAAAGCTGCGCGAGATCACGGCCAAGACCGCGGCCGAGCCGCTGATGCATGAAGTGATGGACAAGCAGAACCTCGGCTATGTCTACACGGACGGCGCGGTGTTCAAGGAAACGCTGGCCAAGGACAACGCCTACTTCAAGGCGCTGATCGCCAAGCTCAACATCAAGCCATGAACAGGAACACCCCCATGCTTCGCTCACTTCGTGTCGGGTTCGCGCTGCTGTCGATGGCTGCCGTCCATGCTTCGGCCGCCACCTGGGTCTATGTCTCCAACGCGGACAGCCAGGAAATCTCGGTGCTCGCGCTGGACCGCGACAAGGGCTCGCTCACGCCGGTGCAGACGCTCAATGTCGGCGGCACGGTCATGCCGATGGCGGTCAGCCACGACAAGCGCGTGCTGTATGCCGCGCTCCGCTCGCAGCCGTTCCGCGTGGTCAGCCTGTCGATCGATGCGGCCACCGGCAAGCTGCAGAAGCTCGGCGAGGCGCCGCTGGCCGACAGCATGGCCAACATCGACCTCGACGCGAGCGGCAAGTGGCTCTTTGCCGCCTCTTACCAGGGCGGCAAGATTTCGGTCAACGCCATCGGCAAGGACGGTGCGGCGGGCGCCATTCAGCAACTGGTGCAGACCGCACCGAACGCACATGCGGTTCATGCCGATGCGAGCAACCGCTTCGTGCTCGCGACCAGCCTCGGCGGCGACAACGTGTCGAGCTGGCGCTTCGACGCCGAGAAGGGGCTGCTCTCGGCCAACGATCCGCCGCTGACCATGGCCGCCGCGAAATCGGGGCCGCGCCATTTCGTCTGGGACAAGGCACAGCGCCATGTCTACCTGTTGAACGAACTCGATGCGGCCTTGCACGTGTACGCCTGGGACGCCGCGCGCGGCACGCTCAAGCTCGAGCAAAGCACCACCACGCTGCCGGCGGGCTTCACGGGCAAGCCCTGGGCGGCCGATCTGCACCTGACGCCCGACGGGCGCTTTCTGTATGCGTCGGAGCGCACCTCGAGCACGCTCTCGGCCTTCAGGGTGGACGCAGCCACCGGACAGCTGCAGCCGCTCGGCCAGACGTCGACCGAGAAAACGCCGCGCGGCTTCGCAATCGATTCGAGCGGCCGCTACCTGATTGCCGCCGGGCAGGAATCGCACGGCGTTTCGCTGTACGCCATCGATCCCACGACCGGCGCGCTGGGCACCCCTTCGCGCCTCGGCCTGGGCAAGAACCCGAACTGGATCGAAATCGTCGACACGCCGTGACGACGAAACCGAACATCATCATCAAAGGAGATATCGCAATGCAACGCCGCACACTGATTCGCACGGCCCTGGCCTCTTCGCTCGCCGCGGGCCTGCCGGCTTTCGCCCAGGGCCCGAACAACTGGCCCACGGGCAAGGCCATCACGTATCTCGTGCCGTTCCCTGCGGGCGGCACGACCGACGTGCTGGCCCGCCTGATCGGCCAGAAGCTCGGCACGGTGCTGGGCACCAGCGTGATCGTCGACAACAAGGGCGGCGCCGGCGGCAGCGTGGGCTCGGAAATCGGCGCGCGCGCGGCGCCCGATGGCTTCATGCTCGTCGGCGGTACCGTCAGCTCGCATGCGATCAACATCAGCCTGTACCCGAAACTCGGCTACGACCCGCAGAAGTCGTTTGCCCCGGTGACGCTGATCGGCACCAACCCGCTGGTGCTGGTGGTGAACCAGGCCAGCCCCTACAAGACCTTGAAGGACGTGCTCGAAGCCAGCAAGACCAAGTCGGGCGGGCTGTCGTCGGCGTCGGCCGGCACGGGCACCTCGCAGCATCTGTCGCTCGAGCTGCTGGCGTTCAAGTCGGGCGTGAAGTTCACGCACATCCCGTACAAGGGCAGCGGTCCGGCCATTCAGGACGTGATCGGCGGCCAGGTCGACATGATGTTCGACACCACGGTGGTGGCGGGTCCGCACATCCAGAGCGGCAAGCTGCGCGCCATTGCCGTGACCTCGGCCAAGCGCCTGGCTTCGATGCCCGACGTGCCGACCGTCGCGGAGTCCGGCATCGCGGGCCTGCAGGACTTCGAGGTGCTGTCGTGGCAGGCGATCTTCGTGCCCGCGGGCACGCCGGCGCCCATCGTCGACCGGCTGCACACCGAAATCCGCAAGATTCTTGCAACGCCCGAGATGCAGGACAAGCTCAAGGGCTTCGGCATGGAACCCGCCGACCTGAGCACGGCAAAGATCGCGGCCTTCCAGAAGGCCGAGGTCGAGAAGTGGGCCCAGGTGATCAAGGCGGCGGGCATCAAGGCGGATTGATTTCGCGGGAGGGCCGAGCGATACAAGGGAAGCTTCCTACGCCCGGCCCCGCGGGGCCTTTATAGAATGCCCCTCCGATTTGCATTCCAGGCTTCCGGCCTTCCACACGTGTCCGACCGCTCAGCCGTACTGCACCAATACCTGTTTCCCAAGCAGGCCCTGACGAACTTCGCCGGCTGGGTCGCAGGCAAGGAACGCGGCGCCGTCACCACGTGGATCATCCGGCGCTTCGTCGCCAAGTACGGTGTCGACATGGGCGAAGCGCTCGAGTCCGACATCCACCACTACAAGAGCTTCAACCAGTTCTTCACGCGCGCGCTCAAGCCCGGCGTGCGGCCACTTGCAGAGGCCGACCTCGTGTGTCCGGTGGACGGCGCCATCAGCCAGTTCGGCGCCATCGAGGGCGACCAGATCTTCCAGGCCAAGGGCCACAACTACACGACGACCGCGCTGGTCGGCGGCGACTCGACGCTCGCGGCCCGGTTCGCGCACGGCAGCTTCGCCACGCTGTACCTGAGCCCCAAGGACTACCACCGCATCCACATGCCGTGCGACGGGCGGCTGCTGCGCATGATCTACGTGCCCGGCGACCTGTTCTCGGTCAACCCGGCCACCGCCCGCGGCGTGCCCGGCCTGTTCGCGCGCAACGAACGCGTGGTCTGCGTGTTCGAGTCGGCGCGCGGGCCTTTCGTGCTGGTGCTGGTGGGTGCGACCATCGTCGGCAGCATGGCCACCGTATGGCACGGCGTCGTCAATCCGCCGCGCGGGGGCGAGCTGCGCGAATGGCACTACGCCGACCAGCAGATCGTGCTCAAGCAAGGCGAGGAGATGGGCCGCTTCCTGCTCGGATCCACCGTCGTCATGCTGTTCCCGGCGCCGGCGGTGGTCTTCAATCCCGACTGGTCGCCCACGCGTGCGGTCCGCTTGGGCGAAGCCATGGGCGACTTTGTTAATTTGTGAGGCTTTGTCTCAGGGCCCGCGTGCAGCATGCGCCCGTAGCTATAAAACTAGTAGCATCGTGATCCTTGCGCTATAGTCGCCGGCCAACGAGCGGACATAGCCAGCCAACAAGAACGCGAGGCACCGGCCCTGCCCCCAGGATCGATGGCCCGCCCAGCCCGAGGAGATGATGTCGATGAGTACCAAGGAAAACGCAGCCGTCAGCCAGCTCCTGGCACTGCTCGAAGCCCGCTACGCGCTGCGCGTGCTCTGGGCGCTGCGCGACGGCCATGCCCAGACCTTCCGTCTGCTGCAGGACAGCGTCGGCGGCATCACCCCCAACACGCTCAATACCCGTATCAAGGAACTGCGAGAAGCCGGCCTCGTCAGCCATGGCGGCGACGGCTACAGCCTCACGGTGAGCGGGCAAGACCTGCTCAAGCGGCTGTCCGACCTGCAGGCCTTCGCGGGCAAGTGGCAACTGGGCCAGGTCAAAAAGGCGGCGGCGCCCGCAGCGCCCGCGCCGGCTGCTTCCTCCCCCGCCGCACCGGCCCCACCATCTTCTTCGTCTCCCTCGGCGCCGTCCGCACCATCTTCACCTGCCCCGCCGCTTGACACTGCCAATTGAGCAGCTCGGCCGGCCTGTGCCGGGGCGTCGGTAAACTTCGTGCCTTCCGTCTGCTTATCCATCCATTCATCCTCCAACATTGACGCAAGGAGCGTTCACATGCCTACCACTCCCTCCGGCCTGCAATACGAAGACACCACCGTGGGCGACGGCGCCGAAGCCAAGGCCGGCCAACACGTGCACGTGCACTACACCGGCTGGCTCTACAACGACGGCGTGCAAGGCGCCAAGTTCGACTCGAGCCGCGACCGCAACGACCCGTTCGCGTTCTCGCTGGGCGCCGGCCAGGTCATCAAGGGCTGGGACGAAGGCGTCGCCGGCATGAAGATCGGCGGCAAGCGCACGCTGATCATTCCCGCTTCGCTGGGCTACGGCGCACGCGGCGCGGGCGGCGTGATTCCTCCGAACGCCACGCTGAAGTTCGACGTCGAACTGCTCGACGCGCACTGAAGGTTCGCCCCCAACTTGGCACGAAGGCCCGATTGCGGGCCTTTTTCATGCCTCCGCGACCCTTTTTGCCCCATTTTTTCGCTTGAAATGCCCCTGACCAGCCCCAAGTGGCTGGCTATCGTTTGTTTCCCGGCATCACACCGTTCTCTGAAAAATGTCCGACCCGCAACAATCCTCACAGAATTCGCAAATGCTGCAAGGCGAGCCGAGCCCCGAAGAACTGGAGGCCGCGCAGGCTGCCAATGAAGCCGAGGCCCAAGACGCCTTGGCCGCGGCCCAAGGCGAACTCGCTGCCCTGCAGACCAAGAATGCCGAACTGGCCGACCAGTACCTTCGCGCCCAGGCCGACGTGCAGAACGCGCGCCGCCGCGCCGACGACGAAATCACCAAGGCGCGCAAGTTCGCGGTCGAGGCCTTTGCCGAGAGCCTGCTGCCCGTGACCGACAGCCTCGAGGCCGGCCTTGCCATCAAGGACGCCACGCCCGAGCAGATCCGCGAAGGCGCCGAAGCCACGCTGCGCCAGCTGAAGAGCGCGCTCGAACGCAACAAGGTGATCGAGGTGGCTCCGGCCGCGGGCACCAAGTTCGACCCGCACCAGCACCAGGCCATCTCGGTGGTGCCCGCGCCCGACCAGGAGCCGAACACCGTGGTGAGCGTGCTCCAGAAGGGCTACACCATCAACGAGCGCGTGCTGCGCCCGGCGCTGGTCACCGTCAGCGCGCCCAAGTAACCCGCACGACCGATACACACGATTCCCACAGGAAATCCCCGCTTCATACCTTGAATCGCGCTGGGTTATCCACAAGTTCATAACAACATATTTTTCAGGCTTTCAGGAGTACAGAACATGGCAAAGATCATCGGCATCGACCTCGGCACCACCAACTCGTGCGTGTCGATCATGGAAGGCAACACCACGCGTGTGATCGAAAACTCGGAAGGTGCGCGCACCACGCCGTCGATCGTGGCTTACCAGGAAGACGGCGAAGTGCTGGTCGGAGCCTCGGCCAAGCGCCAGGCGGTCACGAATCCCAAGAACACGCTGTACGCGATCAAGCGCCTGATCGGCCGCAAGTTCGAAGAGAAAGAAGTCCAGAAGGACATCGACCTGATGCCCTACACCATCGCGAAGGCCGACAACGGCGACGCATGGGTGGAAGTGCGTGGCAAGAAGATCGCGCCCCAGCAGGTCAGCGCCGACATCCTGCGCAAGATGAAGAAGACCGCCGAAGACTATCTCGGCGAAACCATCACCGAGGCCGTGATCACGGTGCCGGCCTACTTCAACGACGCCCAGCGCCAGGCCACCAAGGACGCCGGACGCATTGCGGGCCTGGACGTCAAGCGCATCATCAACGAGCCCACCGCAGCGGCACTGGCCTTCGGCCTGGACAAGCAGGACAAGGCCGACCGCAAGATCGCCGTGTATGACCTGGGCGGCGGCACCTTCGACGTGTCGATCATCGAGATTGCGGACGTCGACGGCGAAAAGCAGTTCGAAGTGCTGTCGACCAACGGCGACACCTTCCTGGGCGGCGAAGACTTCGACCAGCGCATCATCGACTACATCATCGGCGAGTTCAAGAAAGAGCAAGGCGTCGACCTGGGCAAGGACGTGCTCGCACTGCAGCGCCTGAAGGAAGCCGCCGAGAAGGCCAAGATCGAACTGTCGAACAGCGCGCAGACCGACATCAACCTGCCCTACATCACGGCCGATGCCTCGGGTCCGAAGCACCTGAACATCAAGCTCACCCGCGCCAAGCTCGAAAGCCTGGTCGACGAGCTGGTCGAGCGCACCATTGCGCCCTGCCGCCTGGCCATCAAGGATGCCGGCATCAGCGTGTCGGACATCAACGACGTGATCCTGGTCGGCGGCATGACCCGCATGCCCAAGGTGCAGGAAAAGGTGAAGGCCTTCTTCGGCAAGGAGCCGCGCAAGGACGTGAACCCCGACGAAGCCGTGGCTGTCGGCGCCGCCATCCAGGGCCAGGTGCTCTCGGGCGACCGCAAGGACGTGCTGCTGCTCGACGTGACCCCGCTGTCGCTGGGCATCGAGACCATGGGCGGCGTGATGACCAAGATGATCACGAAGAACACCACGATCCCGACGAAGTTCGCGCAGACCTTCTCCACCGCTGAAGACAACCAGCCGGCCGTGACCATCAAGGTGTTCCAGGGCGAGCGCGAGATCGCCTCGGGCAACAAGCTGCTCGGCGAATTCAACCTCGAGGGCATTCCGCCGGCATCGCGCGGCACGCCGCAGATCGAGGTGAGCTTCGACATCGACGCCAACGGCATCCTGCACGTGGGTGCCAAGGACAAGGGCACCGGCAAGGAAAACAAGATCACCATCAAGGCGAACTCGGGCCTTTCGGAAGACGAGATCCAGAAGATGGTGAAGGACGCCGAACTCAACGCGGCCGACGACAAGAAGAAGCTCGAGATCGTCCAGGCCCGCAACCAGGGCGAAGCCATGGTGCACAGCGTGAAGAAGTCGCTCGGCGAACACGGCGCGAGCCTCGAAGCCGCTGAGAAGGAAGCGATCGAGACCGCGATCAAGGACCTGGAAGAAGCCCTGAAGGGCGAAGACAAGACCTCGATCGAGGAAAAGACCAACACGCTGATGACCGCGAGCCAGAAGCTGGGCGAAAAAATGTACGCCGAGGCGCAGGCCGCGGCAGGCGCCGCCGGCGGCCCCGGTGCCGCTGCTGGCCCGGAAGCTGCGAGCGCACCGGCCGACGACAACGTGGTCGACGCCGAAGTCAAGGAAGTCAAGAAAGGCTGATCCCCGGCCCTTCGAACAAGGCTGGATCACCTGACCGGGTGCTCCAGCCTTTCTCGCTTCAAGTTACGGCTTCACGCCCGCCCCGACCGAATCAGCCATGGCCACAAAACGCGACTACTACGAAACCCTCGGCGTCCCCAAGAACGCGAGCGAGGAAGAAATCAAGAAGGCTTATCGCAAGCTTGCGATGAAGCACCACCCGGACCGCAACCACGGCGACACCAGCAAGGACGCCGAGGCCAAGTTCAAGGAGGTGAAAGAAGCCTACGAAATGCTGTCCGACGGACAGAAACGCGCGGCCTACGACCAGTACGGCCACGCGGGCGTCGACCCGAACATGCGCGGCGGCCCGGGCGCCGAGGGCTTCGGCGGCTTTGCGGAAGCCTTCGGCGACATCTTCGGCGACGTGTTCGGCGGCGCGCGCGGCGGGCGCCAGAGCGGCGGCCGCCAGGTGTTCCGCGGCAGCGACCTGAGCTACGCCATGGAGGTCACGCTGGAAGAAGCGGCCGAAGGCAAGGAAGCGCAGATCCGCATTCCGAGCTGGGACAACTGCGGCACCTGCCACGGTTCGGGCGCCAAGCCCGGCACCAAGCCCATCACCTGCACCACCTGCCACGGCGCCGGCGCCGTGCAGATGCGACAGGGCTTCTTCAGCGTGCAGCAGACCTGCCCCACCTGCCATGGCAGCGGCAAGATCATTCCCGAGCCCTGCACCGTGTGCCATGGCCAGGGCAAGATCAAGAACAACAAGACGCTCGAGGTCAAGATTCCGGCCGGCATCGACGACGGCATGCGCATCCGCAGCACCGGCAACGGCGAGCCCGGCACCAACGGCGGCCCGCCCGGCGACCTCTACATCGAGATCCGCCTCAAGAAGCACGAGCTGTTCGAACGCGACGGCGACGACCTGCACTGCGTGGTGCCGGTCAGCGTGACCACGGCCGCGCTCGGCGGCGAGATCAACGTGCCCACGCTCAAGGGCGCCGCCGCCATCGATATTCCCGACGGCACCCAGAGCGGCAAGCAGTTCCGCCTGCGCGGCAAGGGCATCAAGGGCGTGCGTTCGAGCTACCCCGGCGACCTGTACTGCCACGTGCGCGTCGAAACGCCGGTCAAGCTCACCGAGCACCAGCGCAAGCTGCTGAAGGAGCTTGACGAGTCGCTCAAGAAAGGCGGCGACAAGCACAGCCCCACCGACAAGGGCTGGCTCGACAAGGCCAAGGAATTCTTCAGCTGAAGAAGCATCCGTAAGAAACAGGGCGCACGCGCAGCGTCCTGTTTCGCGTCCCCTGCGCCCTGTCGGGGCGGTTCACACGACCGAGGGGACGGCCGTTTCCCCTGTGTTTTCAAGTAGTTGCCGGCCGCGGCGCGGGCCGGCTCCGCTGCGGCCGATGGCGCCGCACGCGAACGGTGCCTGCCGACCCGGTTCGGTGCCGCGCACCACGACGGCCCACCGCTCGGAACCACGCCGACCGAGCTTTGGCGCGCTTTCCCACGCAGACATGCGCGACCGGCCCATCAAAAGATGGCGCGTAGATTGCTTTTATATATTTTCGTTTGAGCAATAAACCCAAACAGGCCACGGCGCGTTATTGTTGTGATGTAGCCGTTTTTGAGCCACGGGGGCTCATTAGGAGAAGCTTTCGCCGGAAAAGATGCAATGACTGCATAGGCCGATTGCCATAGGTATTTTCACTGGGCACCGGGGTTGCACCAAGACCGTTTGCCGAACCTTGAAATTTAGCTGGAATTTGCGAAATGGTGCGGGTTTTTCTTGGGAACTTTACTCGGCACTGTGGTTCTGATTTAACAAATAATATTACGGGTGCACTCTTTGCTTTATGCTGTTTGTGCAGATGTGATTAAGGGAGTTTTCCACGGCTTGCAGCCATGGGCGGGCACACCTTTAAAAAAGATGCGACGCATTGCGGCTGCTGGCCTCGGGCTTAAAAACCCGCAGACTTGATGGAGGCGTGACCATGGATGTGATCAGCAACTTTGCCGCCCGTTACGAGCGCACCCGCGAGGAAGTCCTCTCGCTGCAGGACTACCTGGATATTTGCAAACGCGACCCCACAGCGTATGCCACTGCGTCCGAGCGGATGCTCAAGGCGATCGGCGAACCCGAGCTGGTCGACACGCGCAACGACCCCCGGCTTTCGCGAATCTTCGCGAACAAGGTCATCAAGATCTACCCGGCGTTCAAGGAGTTCTACGGCATGGAGGACGCCATCGAACAGGTGGTGTCGTACTTCAGGCATGCCGCGCAGGGCCTCGAAGAAAAGAAACAGATCCTCTACCTGCTCGGCCCCGTCGGCGGCGGCAAGAGCTCGATCGCCGAGCGCCTGAAGCAGCTCATGGAGCACGTGCCGTTCTATGCCATCCAGGGTTCGCCGGTCAACGAAACGCCGCTCGGCCTGTTCGACACCCTCGAGGACGGTGAAATCCTCGAAAAGGAATACGGCATTCCGCAGCGCTACCTGAACCGCATCCTCTCGCCCTGGGCCGTCAAGCGGCTCGAAGAATACGGCGGCGACATCCGGCAGTTCAAGGTGGTCAAGCGCTATCCCTCGGTGCTGCGGCAGATCGCCGTGGCCAAGACCGAACCGGGCGACGAGAACAACCAGGACATCTCCTCGCTGGTCGGCAAGATCGACATCCGCAAGCTCGAGACCTACGCCCAGGACGACCCCGATGCCTACGCCTACTCGGGCGGCCTGTGCCTGGCCAACCAGGGCCTGCTGGAGTTCGTGGAAATGTTCAAGGCGCCCATCAAGGTGCTGCACCCGCTGCTCACCGCCACGCAGGAAGGCAACTTCAAGGGGACCGAAGGCTTCGGCGCCATTCCGTTCGACGGCATCGTGCTGGCGCACAGCAACGAGAGCGAATGGAAGGCCTTCCGCAACAACAAGAACAACGAGGCTTTTCTCGACCGGATCTACATCGTCAAGATTCCCTACTGCCTGCGCGCCTCGGAAGAAATCAAGATCTACGAGAAGCTGGTGCGCAACTCGTCGCTCGCCAAGGCGCCCTGCGCGCCCGGCACGCTGCGCATGATGGCCCAGCTCTCGGTGCTCACGCGGCTGAAGGAGCCCGAGAACTCCAGCATCTTCAGCAAGATGCAGGTGTACGACGGCGAGAACCTCAAGGACACCGACCCCAAGGCCAAGTCGATCCAGGAATACCGCGACTACGCCGGGGTCGACGAAGGCATGAGCGGCGTCTCGACCCGCTTCGCGTTCAAGATCATCTCGAAGGTCTTCAACTTCGACAGTTCCGAGGTGGCAGCCAACCCGGTGCACCTGATGTATGTGCTCGAGCAGCAGATCGAACGCGAGCAGTTCCCGCCGGAAACCGAGCAGAAGTACATCAGCTACATCAAGGAGCTGCTGGCGCCGCGCTATGCCGAGTTCATCGGCAAGGAAATCCAGACCGCCTACCTCGAGAGCTACAGCGAGTACGGCCAGAACATCTTCGACCGCTACGTCACCTATGCCGACTACTGGATCCAGGACCAGGAGTTCCGCGACGTGGACACCGGCGAGGTGTTCGACCGCGCCTCGCTCAACGCCGAGCTCGAAAAGATCGAGCGGCCCGCCGGCATCGGCAACCCGAAGGACTTCCGCAACGAGATCGTCAACTTCGTGCTGCGCGCGCGCGCAGGCAACGCGGGGCGCAACCCCGCCTGGACCAGCTACGAAAAGCTGCGCGCCGTCATCGAGAAGAAAATGTTCTCCAACACCGAGGAACTCCTTCCGGTGATCAGCTTCAACACCAAGAGCAGTGCCGACGAGCAGAAGAAGCACGAAGACTTCGTGACCCGCATGGTCGAGAAGGGCTACACGGCCAAGCAGGTTCGCCTGCTCTGCGAGTGGTACCTGCGGGTACGCAAGAGTTCATAGCGACAGTTCACAGCGGCGAGGCCGGGGCCTCGTCCCCTTTTTGCAAGGAGCTTTGACATCATCGTGGCCATCCTGCAGCAGATCATCGACCGCCGGCTTTCGGGCAAGAACAAGTCCATTGGCAATCGCGAGCGCTTTCTTCGGCGCTACAAGGGACAGATCCAGGAGGCCGTGCGGCGCGCGGTCAGCGGGCGCAACATCCGCGAACTGGAGCAAGGCGAAGATGTCACCCTGCCGCGCCACGACGTGTCCGAACCGGTGTTCGGCCATGCGCGCGGCGGCGACCGCGAGTACGTGCATCCGGGCAATCAGGAATACCTGAAGGGCGACCGCATCGCGCGGCCCGAAGGGCAGGCCGGCGGCGGCTCGGGAAGCGGCGAGGCCGGGGACGGCGGCGAGGGTGAAGACGACTTCGTGTTCCGCCTCACGCGCGAAGAATTCATGCGCGTCTTCTTCGACGACCTGGCGCTGCCGCACCTCATTCGCACGCAGATCGCCGAGGTGCCTGAATGGAAGAGCCACCGCGCCGGCTTCACGAACGACGGCACGCCCAACAACCTGCACGTGGTGCGCTCCATGCGCGGTGCACTGGCACGGCGCATTGCGCTCGGCGGCGAGCCGCGCAAGGAGCTGCGCCGCCTGGAGGCGCACCTGCTGCACCTGCAGCAGCATCCGCAGGTTGCGCAACCCTTCATCCAGAAGGAAATCCGCGAAACCGAGGAGCGCATTGCCGAGTTGCGGCGAACCGCTCGGCATGTGCCGTACATCGACCCGATCGACCTGCGCTACCGCAACCGCGTGAAGACGCCGGTGCCCAGCGCCAAGGCCGTGATGTTCTGCCTCATGGACGTTTCCGGCTCGATGGACGAGGCGCGCAAGGACATGGCCAAGCGCTTCTTCATGCTGCTCTACATGTTCCTCACGCGCCACTACGAAACCATCGACCTGGTGTTTCTGCGCCACCACACGCAGGCGCAGGAAGTGAACGAGGAAGAGTTCTTCCATGCCACCGAAACCGGCGGCACGGTGGTGTCGAGCGCGCTGGTGCTGATGGATGAAATCATCAAGGCGCGCTACCCGAGCGGCGAATGGAACGTCTACGGCGCGCAAGCCAGCGACGGCGACAACTGGCACCAGGACAGCGGGCGCTGCCGCGAGCTGCTGGTGGACCACATCCTTCCGGTGGTGCGCTACTACGCCTACGTGCAGGTCGCCGAAACCGAGCAGAACCTGTGGCAGGAATACGCGCAGCTCGAAGGCATACAGCCCAACTTCGCGATGCGCAAGGTGTCGGACGCGCGGGACATCTACCCCGTGTTCCGCGATCTCTTCAAGAAGGAAGGGGTGCCCGCATGAGCCTCCGCCCGGCCACCCCGAAGGGAGCTCGCACCGCAGTGCAAAGCACGAAGGGACCTCAATGACTTCCGACCACCCTTCCCTCGAGCGCACGAATGCCACGGGGCGCCTGGAGCGCCTGCCCAGCCCCTCGGACTGGACCTTCGATCTCATCGAGACCTATCACACCGAGATCGCGAAGACGGCCAAGAGCTTCGGACTGGATGTGTATCCGAACCAGCTCGAGGTGATCACCGCCGAGCAGATGATGGATGCCTATGCCAGCGTCGGCATGCCCATGATCTACCGCCACTGGTCGTACGGCAAACAGTTCATCGCCACCGAAAAGAACTACCGCCGCGGCCACATGGGACTGGCCTACGAGATCGTCATCAACTCCGACCCCTGCATTGCCTACCTGATGGAAGAAAACACCATGGCCATGCAGGCCCTGGTGATTGCGCATGCGGCCTATGGCCACAACAGCTTCTTCAAGGGCAACTACCTGTTCCGGATGTGGACCGATGCGTCCTCGATCATCGACTACCTCGTGTATGCACGGCACTACATCGCCGAATGCGAAGAGCGCCACGGCCTCGACGCCGTGGAGCAGCTGCTCGACTCCTGCCATGCGCTGATGAACTACGGCGTCGACCGCTATCGCCGTCCCCAGAAACGATCGCTGGCGCAGGAGGGTACGCAGCGCGCCGAACGCGAGCGCTACATGCAGCAGCAGGTGAACGACCTGTGGCGCACCCTGCCGCGCCGCAGCGACCACGCCACGGAGTCCGACGCGTCCCGCCGCTTTCCTTCGGAACCGCAGGAGAACCTGCTCTATTTCATCGAGAAGAACGCCGCGCTGCTCGAACCGTGGCAGCGCGAGGTGGTGCGCATCGTTCGCAAGATCGCCCAGTACTTCTATCCGCAGCGCCAGACCCAGGTCATGAACGAGGGCTGGGCCACGTTCTGGCACTACACGCTGCTGAACACCATGTACGACCGCGGCCAGCTTGCCGACGGTTTCATGATGGAATGGCTCAGTTCGCACACGGGTGTGATCTTCCAGCCGCCCGTGGGGCATCGCGCCTATAGCGGCATCAACCCCTACGCGCTGGGCTTCGCCATGTTCACGGAGCTGCGGCGCATCTGCGAAAAACCCACCGAGGAAGACAAGCGCTGGTTTCCCGACTTCGCGGGCAGCGACTGGGTCAAGACGCTCGACTATGCGATGCGCAACTTCAAGGACGAGAGCTTCATCGGCCAGTTCCTGAGCCCGAAGACGATGCGCGATTTCAGGCTGTTCTCGATCCGCGACCACCAGAGCGAGTCCGAGCTCGAAGTCTCCGCCATTCACGACGACAGCGGCTATCAGGCGCTGCGCGAATCGCTGTCACGCCAGTACGACATCAGCAGCAGGGAGCCCGACATCCAGGTGTGGAACGTCAATATGCGCGGCGACCGCGCGCTGACGCTGCGTCACACGCAGCGCAACAACCTGCCGTTGCACGACGACGCCGAAGAGGTCTTGAAGCACGTTGCGCGGCTGTGGGGTTTCGACGTGCACCTGGAGAGCGTCGATGCCCAAGGCCACATCAGCCGTAGCTGGAAGGCCGCGGCGCCGAAACAGACCGACTGATCGATTGACCTGAAGGGCTCAGGGCACCAGGGCCGCGATGGCCAGTGCGTAGCCTTTCACGCCCAGGCCGACGATGATGCCGCGTGCCGCAGGTGAAATGTACGAGCGGTGGCGAAACTCCTCGCGCGCGTGCACGTTCGAGATGTGCAGCTCGATCAGCGGCACGCTCGCACCCTTGATGGCGTCGTGCAGCGCAATCGACGTGTGGGTGTAGGCGCCCGGGTTCATCACCACGCCGAGCATGTTGCCGGCGGCCACCTCGCGGCCCGCCTCGTGGATCCAGTCGATCAGCACGCCCTCGTGGTTCGACTGGCGGCACTCGATTTCGATGCCATGCTTCGCGCCGGCCTCCGTGCACAGGCGTTCGACGTCGGCCAGCGTGTCGCGTCCGTATTGCTCCGGCTCTCGCGTGCCGAGCAGGTTGAGGTTGGGGCCGTTGAGGACGAGTATTTTCTTCATGATGAATGGCGTCTGGCGATGCCGCCATTATGAGTGCCGCGCTCCGGCGAAGACTTGCGCTAAGGTAACGCGCATCATGACGAACGCAGACAGCATTTCACCCTGGCATCCGGTGGCCCGCTCGGCCGATGTGCGCCCGGGCGCCAACATCGTCGCGGGCTTTGCCCAAGGCCAGGAGCTCGCGCTCTGGCGTTCGGCCGACGGCGCGGCGCAGGCGTGGGAGAACCGCTGCCCGCACCGCAGCGTGCGCTTCACGCTGGGGCGGGTGGCGCAAGACAGCCTGTCCTGCGCGTACCACGGCTGGCAATACGCGGCCGGCAGCGGCCAGTGCATCGGCATTCCCGCACACCCCGGCATGCCGCCGCCGCGCAACGTATGCGCCAAGGTGTTCAGCGCGGTCGATTCGGCCGGCATGCTCTGGGTGAATCTCGTATCCGAGGCCCCGCCCCGCCCGCCGCGGGACGACATCGTGCCTGCCGGCCGGTCGTTCTGCCGCACGCTCACGGCACGCACCGATGCAGCCAGCGTACGCGGCGCGCTCGCCCGGCGCGGCTTCGCGGCCGATGCGGCAGGCATGGGCTGGCACGGCGTACTCGGCCAGGCCGACACGCTGGCCCTGGTGCTCGACGCGCAGCCGCAGCTGGCCTTCATTCACCTCTGGGCCGATGCCGCGCCCGGCACCAACGCGATGACGACGCTGCACATTGCCGCACGCAGTCTGCGCAGCGAGATCGAAGAAGAACGCCGCCGGCCGCAAGAGGCAGCCTGACGAGAACCATGCCCTTCATCACAGACGACCCCAACATGCTCGACGACTGGCTGGTCGTCGGCCCCTCGGCCGCGCTCGCCGGCACCTCCGATGCGCAGCCCCGCACGATGCGCCTGCTCGGCGAAATGCTCCAACTGTGGACCGATGCAACCGGTACGCCGCAGTGCCGGCTTGGCACGCAGGCAGTGCTCATTCAATCGCGCTACGGCTATCTCTGGGTCTGCCCCAGCGGCCATCCGGTACGGCCCTTGTTCGACTTTCCCGAGTACGGCGAACCCGGGCGCCGCATGGTCGACTGCGGCGGCATCGGCGTGGCGGTATCCGGGCTGCGCCTGATCGAGAACTTTCTCGACATGGCGCACTTCCCCTTCGTGCATGCCGGCTTCCTGGGCCAGGTGCCGCATACCGAGGTGGCGAAGTACCAGGTGCAGGTCGATCCGGCCACCCAGGAAATCTGGGCCACCGACTGCCGCTTCTGGCAACCGCGCGCCTCGGCCGCTCACGACAGCGGCAGCGAAGTGGTCTACAAATACCGGGTGATGCAGCCGCTCACGGCCATGCTCTACAAGTCGAGCTCCCGCGCGGGCGAGCTCGATGCCATCGGCCTGTTCCTGCAGCCGCTCGACGACGAGCACGTGATCGCCCACACGCTGCTTGCCTGCTACGACGACACCTCGAGCGACGCCGAGCTCATCGCGTTCCAGCAAACGATCTTCGGACAGGACAAGCCGATTCTCGAGAACCACGCCTTCAAGCGCATGCCGCTCGAAGGCCGCGCCGAAACGCCGACGCGCGGCGACACGACGTCGGTCACCTACCGGCGCTGGCTGCGCGAGCGCGGCATGCGCTTCGGCGTGCGGGAGGCTGCATGATCCGGCTCTACGACTACGCTCTTTCGGGCAACTGCTTCAAGGTGCGGCAGATGCTGGCCTGGCTCGGCGTGGACTACCGGAGCGTGCCGGTCGACTTCCATCCGGGCCGCGAGCACAAGTCGGCCGCGTTCCTCGCGCATGTCAATCCGTTGGGGCAGATCCCGGTGATCGACGACGACGGCTTCGTGCTGCGCGACGCGCAGGCCATCCTCGTCTACCTGGCGAGCAAGCACGACGCGCAGCGCCGCTGGTACCCGGACGACCCGCAGCTTCGCGGCGAGATCGCGGCGTGGTTCGCCGCGGCCGACGAAATCACCCGCACCGCGTCCGCCGCCCGGTTGCACGATGCCTTCGGCTACGAAGATCTCGACATCGAAGTCTGCCGGCGAGGCGCGCATGCGGTCTTTCGTATGCTGGACGACCATCTCGCCGAGCGCGCCTGCGAGGGCCGTCAGTGGCTGGCCGGCCCGAACGCGACCTTGGCCGACCTGGCCTGCTTTCCCTACGTGGCGCTGGCCGGCGAAGGCGGAATTTCGCTGGACGAATACCCCGCGTTGCGAAGCTGGGTCTGGGACTTTCGCCACCTGCCCGGTTTCATCGGAATGTCGGGTATCTTTGCTGCCGGCCCCGCCTGAACGCCGGTCTGGGTATCCTTTGTCCCTTGTCCTCTTTTGCCCTGAAGCCCCATGAAAACCAAAGCTGCCGTCGCCTGGAAATCCGGAGACCCCCTCACCATCGAAACCGTCGACCTCGAGGGCCCGAAGTTCGGCGAGGTGCTGGTCGAGATCAAGGCCACCGGCATCTGCCACACCGACTACTACACGCTCTCGGGCGCCGATCCGGAAGGCATCTTCCCGGCCATCCTCGGCCATGAAGGCGCAGGCATCGTGGTCGACGTGGGCCCCGGCGTCACCACGCTCAAAAAAGGCGATCACGTCATTCCGCTCTACACGCCCGAATGCCGCCAGTGCAAGTTCTGCCTCTCGCGCAAGACCAACCTGTGCCAGCTGATCCGTGGCACGCAGGGCAAGGGCCTGATGCCCGACGCCACCTCGCGCTTCAGCCTGGACGGCAAGCCCATTTTCCACTACATGGGCACGTCGACCTTCAGCAACTACACCGTCGCGCCCGAAATTTCGCTCGCCAAGATCCGCGAAGACGCGCCCTTCGACAAGGTCTGCTACATCGGCTGCGGCGTCACCACCGGCATCGGCGCGGTGCTCTTCACGGCCAAGGTCGAAGCCGGCGCCAACGTGGTGGTGTTCGGCCTCGGCGGCATCGGCCTGAACGTGATCCAGGGCGCCAAGATGGTGGGCGCCGACAAGATCATCGGCGTCGACCTGAATCCCGAGCGCGAAGCCATGGCGCGCAAATTCGGCATGACGCACTTCATCAACCCCAAGAACACCGAGAACGTCGTCGATGCCATCGTTCAGCTGACCGACGGCGGGGCCGACTACAGCTTCGAGTGCATCGGCAACACCAAGGTGATGCGCCAGGCGCTCGAATGCACGCACAAGGGGTGGGGCCGCAGCATCATCATCGGCGTGGCCGAAGCGGGAGCGGAGATCAGCACGCGCCCGTTCCAGCTGGTGACAGGCCGCAAGTGGGAAGGCTCGGCCTTCGGCGGCGCACGCGGCCGCACCGACGTGCCGAAGATCGTCGACTGGTACATGGAAGGCAAGATCAACATCGACGACCTGATCACGCACACCATGCCGCTGGAAGACATCAACAAGGGCTTCGACCTGATGAAGCGCGGCGAGTCCATTCGCGGCGTGGTTCTTTACTAACCCCCAGTCTTCGCGCACTTCGTGTCGCGCGCGCCTTCCCCCTTTCAGGGGGCAACACCAGCGGCCCGGCAAAGCCGGTTCCGCGGTGTTTCTGGAATAACTCTCACATGCTCTGCGGAGGTGAGTCGACGATGGAAACAATGGAGCCCTTGCGCAAGATCGAGGCCGGCGTTCTCGATGTCGCGTACTTCGAAACGAGCCCGGCCGGCGGCCCACCCGTGCTGCTGATGCACGGCTTTCCGTACGACATCCACACCTACGCCGAAGTGGCACCGATGCTCGCGGCGCAAGGCTGCCGCGTGATCGTTCCGTACATGCGCGGCTACGGCGCCACGCGCTTCCTGAGCGACGCCACGCCGCGCTCGGGCGAACAAGCCGCGTTCGGCGCCGACCTGCTCGCGCTGCTCGACGCACTGAAGATCGAACGCGCGGTGCTGGCCGGCTACGACTGGGGCGGCCGCGCCGCCTGCGTGGTGGCGGCGCTCTGGCCCGAGCGCTGCGCGGGGCTGGTCTCATTCAACAGCTACAACATCCAGAACATCGCGAAGGCGATGGAGCCCGACACGCCCGCGAACGAGCACAGCCTCTGGTACCAGTATTACTTTCACAGCGAGCGCGGCCGCGCCGGCCTCGCGAGGGACCGCAAGGCACTCACGAAGTTGCTGTGGAAGCTGTGGTCACCGACCTGGAAGTTCGACGACGCCACCTTCGAGCGCAGCGCCACGGCCTTCGACAACCCCGACTTCGTCGAGGTGGTGATCCATTCGTACCGCCACCGCTTCGGCCTCGTTGCGGGCGACCCGGCGTATGCCGAGATCGAACGCCGCCTGGCCGCGCAACCTGCGATTGACGTGCCCGCCATCACCTTCGACGGCATCGACGACGGCGTGCGCCCGCCCGCCGAGGCCGCGGCCCATGCACACGGCTTCAGCGGACCGCGTTCGCACCGGCTGGTGCCCGGCACGGGCCACAACATGCCGCAGGAAGCGCCGCGCATCTTTGCCGACGCGGTGCTCGAACTCGTGCCCGCACTACACAACACCAACGCCCGATGACCGACCTCTTCAAGACCCTTTCCGAGCACCATGTCTTCGGCGGCGTGCAAAGCTTCCACGAGCACGCCTCGCACGAGATCGGCCTGCCGATGCGCTTCTCGGTCTACCTGCCGCCGCAGGCCGCGCACGAGCGCGTGCCGGCCTTGCTCTACCTTGCAGGGCTGACCTGCAACGAGGAAACTTTCGCAGTGAAGGCCGGCGCCCAGCGCATGGCGGCCAGCCTGGGTCTCGCGCTGATTGCGCCCGACACCAGCCCGCGCGGGAGCACTGTCGAAGGCCTGCCCGGCGCCACGGCCAACTGGGATTTCGGCATCGGCGCGGGGTTTTACCTCGATGCCACCGAAGCGCCCTGGTCGGCCCACTGGCGCATGGAAAGCTGGATCGTGCACGAGCTGCTGCCCTTCGTGGCGAAGCACTTCGCCGTCGACGACCAGCGCCTGGGCATCTTCGGCCATTCGATGGGCGGCCATGGTGCGCTCACGCTCGCGATGCGGCACCCGGGGCGCTTCAAGTCGCTGTCGGCATTCGCACCGATCTGTGCGCCCACGCAATGCCCGTGGGGCGAAAAGGCATTCAGCGGCTACCTGGGAGAACCCGGCGGCGACCGCGCGCCATGGCTTGCACACGACGCCAGCGCACTCATGAAATCGCAGACTGCCGCGCCCTACCCGCAAGGCATATTGATCGACCAGGGGCTGGCCGACAAATTCCTTGCCGAGCAGCTGTACCCGGAGGCCTTCGAGGCCGCCTGCTCTGCCGCCGGCCAGCCGCTCACGCTGCGACGCCACGCGGGCTACGACCACGGCTACTACTTCATCCAGACCTTCATGGCGGACCACATCGCGCACCACGCGCAAACCCTGCGCGGCTGAGCGGCAGGTTTTATCGACCGCGGCGGACGGGCGCCGTATCATGGGGCTCATGTCCGCAGCACAGATTCCTGCCTTTCAATTGCGCTCCCGCGACGGTGCCGCCGAAGAGAGCCTGGTGCTGGCCGGCATCTGGCGCCGGGCCTGGATCGCGGCCAACCGCAGAGCCACCCTCATCGAGCCGATCACGCACTGGCTGCGACGCGTGCAAACCGAATTCGTGCCCCCCGCCGACGTGGTGCTGGCCGAGCGCGAAGGCCAGGTGCTGGCCTTCATGGTGCTGCTGGCGCGGCGCGAATATGTGGCGCAGCTGTTTGTCGAGCCGCATCTGCGCAACCAGGGCCTCGGGCAGGCGCTGCTCGACGAAGCCAGCCTTCGCATGCCGCACGGCTGGAAGCTCCACGTGGCCATCAACAACACCGCTGCACAGCGCTTCTACGAGCGCTACGGCCTGGTGCGCGGGGCGGTCGACCGGCATCCGTCGAGCGGACGCGAGCGGGTCGCCTACCATTGGTATCCCACGAGCCCTTCACGAAAGCCGCGGTAGGCGCGGCGGTTGGCAGAGCGCTCTCCTTTCCCGTTTTTCTTTCCCATGCGCATCGATCACATTGCTCTCTGGACCACCGATCTCGAACGCTGCAAGCGCTTCTACGCCGACTACTTCGGTGCCACGCCCGGCGCCGGCTATGTCAACCCGGCCAAGGGTTTCGCCTCCTGCTTCCTGAGCCTGGGCGACGGCGCCCGCATCGAGGCCATGACCACCAGCACCCTGTCGCCCGTGACCGCCGAGCCCGGCGCGCAGCGCATGGGCTGGACGCATCTGGCCATCAGCGTAGGTTCCGACACGGCCGTGGACGAGCTCACGCAGCGCCTGAAGGCCGACGGCTACCCGCTGCTCGACGGGCCGCGCCGCACCGGCGACGGCTATTACGAGAGCGTTGTGCTCGACCCGGACGGCAACCGTATCGAGATCACCGCATGAGGCACAGCGCCGAAGGTGCACCTATGATCCGCAAGGCGGCCGCCCGATGAGTGAATTCGTCCAGAGCCTGCACGAGATCTTCGAGCGCCTCGGCCGCATCGAGACGCGCCGCATGTTCGGCGGCCATGGCGTGTGGCACGAGGGGCGGATGATCGCGTTCGTTACCAAGGACACGCTCTACCTCAAGTCCGATGCCGGCAGTGCCGAACATTTCGACAAGCTGAACCTGCCGCCGTTCACCTACGAACGCAACGGCAAGACGATGCCGATGTCGTACCGGCAAGCGCCCGCCGATCTTTTCGAAGACCGCGAGGAAGCCGCACTCTGGGGACGCCGCGCCTACGAAGCCGCGTTGCGCTCGGGCCAGCCGCCGAAGAAGAAAAAAGCCGCAGCCGCAGCCACGAAGACAACCGCAAAGAAAGCCCCCGTGAAGAAGAAAAAGAAAGCAGCCTCCTCGTGAGCGACGACACCATCGCGTTGCCACCGCTGCCCGAACGCGAGCAGATCGCCTTGCTCGAAGCCTTCGAGGGCCTGGGCCTCCAGGACATCGTGGTCGTCACCACGCTGCAAGACGCCGAGCACGCCGCCGCCACACTGCTGGCCGCCGGTGTCGCGGGCTTCGACACCGAATCCAAGCCCACGTTCGCAAAGAACGAAGTGTCGGGGGGCCCGCACGTGGTGCAGTTCTCCACGCGCGAGAAGGCCTGGCTGTTCCAGCTGCACCGCACCGAATGCAACCCGGTCGTGGCGGCGCTGATCGCATCGACCGAACTCCGGAAAGTCGGCTTCGGCCTTTCGACCGATCTCACATTGATACGCAACCGCCTCAACATCGAGCCGAAGGCGGTGTTCGACATCGACACCGAGTTCCGCCGCCGCGGCTACCGCAAGTCGGTCGGCGTGAAGACGGCCGTGGCGCTGGTGTTCAACCGGCGCTTCGTCAAGTCGCGCAAGGCGACCACGTCGAACTGGGCGAACAGGCAGTTGACCGAAGCGCAGATCCGCTATGCGGCCAACGACGCCTATGCGTCCATCCGCGTGTTCGACGCGCTCTTCGGCGGCTGAACTAATCCCGCCCCGCTTCGAGGATCGCCTGCGCCAGGCGCCCCGGGTTCGAGAAGAACATCTCGTGGCTGCCGGGGCACTCCACCAGCCTGAAAAGGCCGAGCCGCTCCGACAGGCGCGGATGCCACGGCAAGCTGTGCGGCATGGCCGTGTCCTGCTGGCAGTTGACGTAGGACTTGCCGAGCTGCAGCGCCGCCAAGGGCTCGCGCAGCCGGATCTTGTCGGTGAAGGTGCGGTAGGGCTGCGGGTTCAACAGCTCGTAGCTCGCCTGCGCGAGCGCCAGGTCGGCATCGTTGATGAAGGCCTCGCGCCAGACTTCGAACGGCAGGCTCACCGCGTTGCCGTTGGCCCCGGCAACGGCGTCGAACATCGCGACGTACTGCGGCGGCACCATGTCGTTGAGCGACTCGCCATCGAGCGGCACGAACGCGTTGACGTAGACCAGTCGCTTGAGCCGGTGCGCAATGCGGTCCGCCACGCCCGAGATCACCATGCCGCCGTAGCTGTGGCCCGCGAGGCGAACCTCGGTCAGATCTTTCTCCTCGATGAAGCGCACGGCCGAATCGATCGCATCGGCAAGGCCGACGCGCGAGCGGTCGTCACCGGCTCGGTTGCCCACGAGCGTGGGGCAATGCACCGCGTGGCCGGCTTCGCGCAGCACGCCGGCCACGTCTTCCATCTCGGCGCCGGTGTGCCATGCGCCGTGTACGAGAACATAGGTGTCGGCCATGCGTGTCTCCTTCGTTGTTGAATGGAGACCACTTTAGTCAACATGAGGCGGCGCGAATGGCCGCTGGCTGCCAGGCGGATGGCCGAATGGCGCCTGCTTCGTCGTCAGCGCTGGCGCCGCAAGGCGCCCGGCGTCGCACCGAGATGCCGGCGGCACTGCCGAACGAAGTGCGACGCATCGGCAAGCCGACGCGGAAACCGATTTCCGCGATGCTCAGCCGGTCGAAACGCGCGTCGCCGAGCATGCGCCGCGCAACCTGCATGCGAAAGCCGCTCAGGGCGGCGGCGAAGGTGATCGCTCCTTCGCTCAGGCTGCGATACAGGCTGCGCTCCGATATGCCCAGCTCGCCTGCCGCCTCGAGTCGACCAGCACCGCGTCGCCCGGGAGCATGCGTGTCGAGCGGCCGTCCTGCGCGGCAGGTAGTAGTAGTAGTTGCTGCGGCTGTGTGCAATCGCCCGATTCGTGCGGTACACGTCCTGCGCGGTGCCGCGGACCCGGTTCACGCCAATGGCGCCGAGCGGCGCGGACTCCAGCGTGGCGCCGAAGCTGCCGGCAAAGGAACTGGTCACGTCCATCTCGAGGAAGCCTTCGCACACCGCGCCGATCCAGTAGTCGAGCCGCTGCGAAGGCGGCACGGCATCGGTGGACCAGGTATGGATTGCGGCGGAGGCGTTTCCGTTCATCGCGCCAACATACCCAAGCCGCGCGCGCTTGCCAAGCGGGTATTGCCCGCCTCCGAAGGCAGCCCCGCGGCACCCCCGGCACAATGCCGCTCACATCCATCGCACAGGAAAGAAGGGCCATGAGCAACAAAAGCGATTTCGGTTTGATCGGCCTGGCCGTGATGGGCCAGAACCTGGTGCTGAACGTGGAAAGCCGCGGCTTCCAGGTCAGCGTCTACAACCGCACCGAAGCCACCACCGAGGCGTTCGTGGCAGCCAACCCGGGCAAGAAGCTGGTCGGCGCGAAGACGCTCGAGGAATTCGTCCAAAGCCTCGCCAGGCCCCGCAAGATCCAGATCATGGTGAAGGCCGGCGCACCGGTCGACCAGGTCATCGATCAGCTCATTCCGCTGCTCGACAAGGACGACATCGTGATCGACGGCGGCAACAGCCTCTACACCGACACCGAGCGCCGCGATGCGTATCTGTCGGGCAAGGGCCTGCGCTTCATCGGCGCGGGCGTGTCGGGCGGCGAGGAAGGCGCGCGCAAGGGTCCGTCGATCATGCCGGGTGGGCCGCTTTCCACCTGGGAAGTGATGAAGCCGATCTTCGAGAGCATCGCCGCAAAGGTGGACGGCGAGCCCTGCGTGATTCACATCGGACCGGGCGGCGCGGGCCACTACGTGAAGATGGTGCACAACGGCATCGAATACGGAGACATGCAGCTGATCTGCGAGGCCTACAGCCTGTTCAAGGCAGCCGGCTTCAGCACCGACGAGATGGCGGCGGTCTTCAACGAATGGAACGAAGGCGAACTGCAGAGCTACCTGATCCAGATCACCGCCAAAGCGCTCGAGCAGAAAGACCCGGAAACCGGCCAGCCGATCGTCGAGCTCATTCTCGACAAGGCCGGTCAGAAGGGCACGGGCCAGTGGACGCTCGTCAACGCGGCCGAGAACGCGGTGGTCATCAGCACCATCAACGCCGCAGTCGAGGCGCGCGTGCTGTCGTCGCAAAAGAAGCAGCGCGTGGCGGCCAGCAAAGTGCTGCAAGGGCCGAAGGTCGAACTCTCGCTCGACAAGAAGGCGCTGGTGGCCAAGGTGCACGACGCGCTCTATGCCTCGAAGGTGATCAGCTACACGCAGGGCTTCGACCTCATCAAGACCATGGGCGAAAAGAAGGAGTGGAAGCTCGATCTCGGCCGCATCGCGGCGATATGGCGCGGCGGCTGCATCATCCGCGCGCGCTTCCTGAACCACATCACCGAGGCCTACCGCACCAATGCTGCCTTGGGCAACCTGATGCTCGACCCCTTTTTCAAGGACCTGCTCAACCGCACCCAGCAGAACTGGCGCGAGGTGGTGGCGCTCGCGGTGGGCAACGGCATTCCGGTGCCGGCGTTCAGCGCATCGCTGGCCTACTACGACAGCTACCGCACCGAGCGCCTATCGGCGAACCTGCTGCAGGCACAGCGCGACTTCTTCGGCGCGCACACCTACGAGCGCATCGACAAGCCCGAAGGCCAGTTCTTCCACACCAACTGGCCCGAAGTGATCTGAGCCTAGCGGCTGGCGGCCGCGATTTCGCGTTGGACCTTCGCCACCAGCTCGATCAGCGGTGCGGTCGCGTCGACGGCCACCACCCCGGGCTCGCCCACCGGTGACTCGAGCGTGGCGAACTGGTTGGCAACCAGGCTGGCCGGAAACATGTGCTCGCCCGCGCGCGCAGCCACGCGCCGCTCGGACTCGTCGCGCTCGATGGCCATGAACACGAAACGCAGGCCAGGCACGGCCGCACGCAGTTGGTCGCGGTAAGCCAGCTTCAGCGCCGAGCATGTCAGCACCGCGCCTTGCGGTTCAGCGGCAAGCGCGCGCCCCAGCGTGGCAAGCCAGCCGGTGCGGTCGGCATCGGTCAGCGGAATGCCGTGGCGCATTTTTTCGACGTTCGCCGCCGGGTGGTGGTCGTCCCCCTCGATCAGCGGCAGCGCGAAGGCTGTGGCAAGCGCCGCGCCCAGGCTCGATTTGCCGCAGCCTGAAACTCCCATTACCACCAGCCATATCCCGTTCATGCGTACCTTTGCAGCCATGCCGGACGGCCGCTGCCGCCCGGGGGTTTGAATCTAACGCGTATTTGAAACGAATTCGACCCGCCCGCCGCCCGCCTCCGCACACGAACAGTCTTCAGAAAAGACTCCCTTGCCCCGCCGCGCCGGGCGGCCGGAAAGCGCCAAGGTCGAGCGGAATGCGCTCGCGGTTGAAGCCGATGCGGTTGGCCGCCTTCTCGAAGCGCTGGCGGATGAGGTCGGCCCAGAGGCCGGTGCCTTTCATGCGCGTGGCGAAGTCGGCGTCGTAGTCCTTGCCGCCGCGCATTTCGTGGATGCGCGCCATGATGCGGTCGGCGCGCTGTGGGTAGTGCAGCTGCAGCCATTCCTTGAACAGCGGCGCCACCTCCCACGGCAGCCGTATCACCGTGTAGAAGGCGCTTCGCGCGCCGGCCTCCCACGCCGCTTCGAGCACCTGCTCCATGTCTTCGTTGACGAACGGAATCTGCGGCGCCACGCTCACGCCCACCGGCACGCCCGCCTCGGCCAGGGTACGAATGGTGCGCAGCCGTCGATGCGGCGCGGCCGCACGCGGCTCGAGCTTGCGGGCCAGTTCTCCGTCGAGCGTGGTCACGGTGACGTACACCGCGGCCAGGTGCTCGGCGGCCATGGGCGCGATCAGGTCCAGGTCGTGCTCGACGGCACTTGACTTCGTCACCAGCGCAAACGGATGCCGCGTCTCCTTCAGCAGCTCGATGATCGAACGGGTCAGCCGCAGTTCCCGCTCGATGGGCTGGTAGCAGTCGGTGGCCGTGCCGATGGCGATGTGGCTGGGCTTGTAGCCCTTGCGCCCAAGTTCGTTGCGCAGCACCTCGACGATGTTGCGCTTGGCAATCAGCTTGGTTTCGAAGTCGAGCCCCGGCGAGAGGTTGAGATAACTGTGGGTGGGCCGCGCAAAGCAATAGATGCAGCCGTGCTCGCAGCCGCGGTAGGGGTTCAGCGAACGGTCGAACGACACGTCGGGCGAGTCGTTTTCGTTGAGCACCGATTTCACGTCTTCGAAGCGCACTTCGGTGGCGAGCGGCGGCAGGTCTTCGGCTTCGGCCGCGCCCTCTTCGAGCGTGCCCCAGCCGTCGTCGAAGGCATTGCGCTCGTCGCGCGAAAAGCGGTGCGCCAGACGCGTGGCCGCACCGCGGCCCTTGATGGCATGAATGGGGATATGGGCAGCCGGCATGGCAGATTCTTTCTCGTTGAGTACTGTTTATTTGTACAGTATCCAATCCAGGCAAACCAGCAAACTAATTTTTATTTCTCTATTGACAGAAATTTCTAAAATCCTAGACTGCGAGGCATGGAACTCACCGACATCCAACGCAAGTTCGTCCTCCACTGGGGCGAAATGGGCTCCATGTGGGGCGTGAACCGCACGGTGTCGCAAATCCACGCGCTGCTGTTCGCGCACGGCAAGCCGATGCATGCCGAAGAGCTCTCCGACACCTTGGGCGTGGCCCGCTCCAACGTGAGCAACAGCCTGAAGGAACTGCAGGCCTGGAACCTCGTGCGCGTAACGCACATCCTCGGCGACCGCCGCGACTATTTCGAAACCAGCGTCGATGTGTGGGAGCTGTTCCGCACCGTGGTGCGCGAGCGCAAGGAACGAGAGTTCGACCCCACCATTCGCGTGCTGCGCGAACTCGTCGCCAGCCCCGACTTCCAGAAGGAGCCCGCCGACGCGCAAGACCGCATCCGCTCCACCATGGAGCTGATGAGCAAACTCGCCACCTGGGCCGACGAAATGCTGCGGCTCTCGCCCGGCACGCTCGACAAGGTGCTCACGCTCGGTGCCAGCGTGCAGAAGTTCGTGCGGGGCGATGCGGCTCCTGCAGCCTCTGCCTCGCCCAGGAAGAACGACGACGACCCGGATGCCCACCATGCCAGCCTGCCGATGATCTGAGCTTCTCTTTTTTTGCCTATTCATTTCTGTTTTGACAGAAATAACGAAACAAACCATGCGCCCTGCTGTCACCTATCCCCTCACGGTCTATTACGACGCCACCTGCGACCTCTGCACGGCCGAGATGAATGGGATGAAGGCGCGCGATTCCGCCGGGCGCCTGAACCTCGTCGACTGCTCCCCTGCCGGATTCAACGCCGGGCCTGGACCGCGCGAAGCGCTGATGACAGCGATTCACGCCGTCGACGCCAGTGGAGAGGTGTTCACGGGCGTCCCTGCCATCCGGGCCTGCCGCGACGCCGTCGGGCTGCCGAGCGGCAGCTTTCTGCTCGATCTGCCGCTCGTCGCGCCGCTGGCCGACCGCGCCTATGCGCTGCTGGCGCGCAACCGCTATCGGCTGCCGCGCTGGCTGGTCATCCTTCTTGCCGGAAAGGCGGCGCGCTCGTCCGCCACCTGCGCCGGTGGCAATTGCCGGATCTGAATAAAAAAGGAGCTTCTCGTGCCCAACGTTTTCCAGCCCGATTTCCGCGCGCCGCAGGCGCTTGCCCCGTCCGAAGCACCGCTGTCCAACCCCGCCATCACCACGGCCGAGACGCGCGACTATTTCACCGAGGTGGCCGACGACTACCGCGCATGGAGCCCCAGCTACAACATGCACTTCGGTTTCTGGCGGCTCGGGCTCAATCCGCTGCGGCGCGAAGGCATGCTGGTGGAGATGAATCGCGCGGTCGGCCGTGCATTGAAGCTCGATGAACCCGACACCATCGCGCCGAAGCATGCGGCCGCACGCCGCCGCTGCGTGATCGACCTCGGCTGCGGCGCCGGCGCCACGGCGCGCACGCTGGTGAGCGAAGACCCATCGCTGTATGCCGTCACCGTCACCAACGTGGCCGTGCAGAACAGCATCTCGGCCCGGCTCGATGCCCGTGCTGGCGTGGCCGATCGCATGGCGCACATTGAGGCGGACTACACGCGCACCGGCCTGCCCGCCGCGCAGGCCGACGGCGCCTGGGCGGTGGAAAGCGCCTGCTATGCGAGCGGCACGGCAAAGGCCGACTTCGTACGCGAGGCGGCACGCCTGCTGAAGCCCGGCGCGCGGCTCGCGGTGGTCGATGGCTTTCTGCTGCGGCGCCAGCCCGGCCGCGTCGCGGGGTGGTTGCACCGCCTCTGGGCCGACAGCTGGGCCGTGCCCACGCTGGCCGTGCAGGACGACTTCGTGGCCGCGCTGCGCGACAACGGCTTCGACGACATCGAAGTGCAATCGCTGCGCTGGCGCGTGGCACCCAGCGCGCTGCACATCCCGGCGCTGGCCACGCGCTTTGCGCTGGCCGAGCTCTGGAAGGCGCGCGGCAAGCTCAGCCCCTGGCGCCGCAAGCACATCGTGGCCAGCTATTGCGCCCTGGTGCTGGGCCTTTTCTGGCGCGACTTCGACTACTGCATGGTCACCGCCAGGCGCAGCGGCTGAAAACCGCCAAAACGACAAGACAGCAAACACAACGAGGAGAAGGAACCTTCATGAGCACCGAACCCGAAGAAACCGCACCGCGCGAGTTGCCACCCGCCGCGGCCGGCACCGCGGAAATGCACGACGCACCCAGGCGCCGCATGCCCTTTGCATGGTTCTGGCCGCTGCTGGTGGGCGCCGCGGCCGCTTTCGTGCTGCGCATTGCCTTCAGCGGATTGCCGGGGCAACGCTTCTCGGCCATGCTGGGCTCCTTCATCTACCTTGCTCCCGCGGTGTGCGGTGCCGTTACGGTCTACATGGCCGAGCGCATCGAGCGGCGCAGCTGGGGCTACTACATCTGGGCACCGTGGGTTGCCACCGCGCTGTTCGTGGTCGGCACGCTGCTGGTCTTCATCGAGGGAATGATCTGCGCCATCGTGATCGTTCCGCTGTTCGCCATCATGGGCAGCGTCGGCGGGCTCGTCATGGGGCTGGTCTGCCGCGTGACCCGGTGGCCGAAGCCCGCGCTGTACAGCTTTGCGGTGCTGCCGCTCATGCTGGGCGCCATCGAACCGCAGCTGCCCAACCCGGAGCAGATTTCAAACACGTCGCGCACGCTCTTCATCGCGGCACCCGCCGAGCGGGTGTGGCATGAACTCAACGATGCACGCAACATCCAGCCGAGCGAAGTCGGCGATGCCTGGGCCTACCGCATCGGCGTGCCGATGCCGGTGGGAGCCGTGACCGAAGAAACGCCCGAAGGCCGCGTGCGCAAGGTGCAGTGGCAGAAGAACGTGCACTTCGACGAAGTCGTCACCGACTGGCAGCCGCTGCAGCGCGTGCAATGGCGCTACCGCTTCTCGCCGGACTCTTTTCCGGCCGGAGCCCTGGACGACCATGTGCTCATCGGCGGCCACTATTTCGACCTGCGCGACTCGGCCTACACGCTCACGCCGCGCGACGGCGGCACGGAGCTTCGCATCGACGTGTCATGGCGCGTGAGCACGCGCTTCAACTGGTACGCCGACCGCGTGGCACAGCTTCTCCTCGGAGATTTTTCCGAGCACATCCTGCGCTTCTACAAAGTGCGCAGCGAAGCCGCCGCGGCGGCCGCATGAACGACACACGGCCCGTCTTCCAGCAAGTGCTCGGCCCCGGCTGGGCACAGCTGGGCGACGTGATCCGCCGGCACTACACGATGGCGCCGTTCTCCAACGCCCACGTGTGCGTGCGCGGCACGATGGACGAGGTGCACCACGCACCGTGGGCGCGCATGCTGATGCCCTTCGGCCGCCTGTTCGGCGCGCTCGTTCCCTACACCGGCACCGGCGTGCCGATCGAAGTGCACTACCGCTGCCGACCGAACGACGCCCTCCTGTACTGGGACCGCGTCTTCCGTTTCGAAGCCCGGGCGCCGTTTCACTTTCGCTCGCACATGGCGCATGTGGCGGAGCGCGGCAACGAGGTGATCGAATACGTGCGCTTCGGCATCGGCATGCGCTTGGCCGTGAGCGCGGAAGATGGCGCGCTGGTGTTTCGCGACAAAGGCTACATCTGGCGCCTTGGCAGGCTGCGCTTGCCGCTGCCGCTGGGCTTGCTGGTGGGCACGGCCTATGTCGAGGAGCGGCCCGATCCGGCCGATGCCGACGGCTTCACCATGAAGATGGTGCTGCGCCACCGCTGGTTCGGCGACGTGTTCCGCTACAGCGGGCGCTTCCGGTTAGGGCCACAATGAGCCGATATGCCGCGCCGCCCTGAAAACCTCTATCCGCAATACCACGCCCATGTCTACTTCGGCCCCGACACGGTGGCGCAGGCAAGGCAGCTGTGCGAGAGCGCGGGCCGCGAGCTGATGGTGGTGGTGGGCCGGGTGCACGAGCGGCTGGTCGGCCCGCATCCGCACTGGAGCTGCCAGCTGGCGTTCGATGCGGCCGAGTTCGACCAAGTCATCGAATGGCTGGAGGCCCATCGCGACGGACTCGACATTTTTGTACACGGCGTGACGGGCGACGACCTGGCCGACCACACGGCGCATGCCATGTGGCTGGGGGAAGAAAGCGCGCTCGACCTGCGGATGTTCCGGCACTAGCCGCAACGCCGCAACCGGTCAGAACTCCGCGTCCAGTTCGTCGATTTCCTCGGGCTCCTGCTTTGCGGCGGTCACCCACTCCTGCATGGCGGGCAGCTCCATCACGCGCTTGCAGTACGAGACGCAAACAGTGTCGAGCGGCACGTCGTAGCTCAGGAACCGCGTGACCACCGGCGCGTACATGGCATCGGCCATGCCTGGCTGCTTGCCGAACAGGAAGGGGCCGCCGTAGCTCTTCAGGCATTCGCGCCAGATGGCGACGATGCAGTCGATGTCGGCTTGCGCGCGGGACCAGATCTTGAAGCCCGGAAAGCGGGCCTTGATGTTCATGGGCAACGCCCCGCGCATCGAAGCGAAGCCGGAATGCATTTCGCCGCAGATCGCGCGGCAATGCGCGCGGGCCTGGATGTCGGCCGGCAGCAGCCCGGCCTTGGGCTTGATCTCGTTCAGGTATTCGCCGATGGCCAGCGTGTCCCACACCTTGACGCCGCCGTGCTGCAGCGAGGGCACCAGCATCGACGACGAGAGCAGCAGCATCTCGGCCTTCATGGCCGGGTCGTCGGGCGGAATGATCTTCTCGCTGAAGTCGAGTCCGGCCAGCCTGCACATCAGCCAACCCCGCAGCGCCCAGGCGCCGTAGTTCCTGCTGCTGATGGTGAGAACGGGTTTGGCCATCGTGGGTCTCCTTGGCGGGTTGCCTTGCTGCCGGGTTGGCTCCCATGGCCGTGCAAGGCCTGTGCCACCGCTTGGCCCGCAACTTGCCTGTACGGCTCATATGCTGTACCGGGCCTACCAGAACCAAGCCGACCTGCTCTCGCCCTCCCGGCTCGCAGCCCAGTACCTCGGCAGCGCCTTCTGGAAGGACGGCACCGAACGCACCATGCTGCGGCGCATGGCGGCCCAGTTCGAGGTGTTCTCGCGCCTGCGGCTGACCCATTCGCGGCCCGACTACGGCATTGCCAGCGTCCCCGTCGACGGTGCGGAAACGGCCGTGCACGAAGAGAAAACACTGGTTTCGCCCTTCGGCACCCTGCTGCATTTCCGCAAGGACACCCGGGCCACGCACCCTCCCGTGTTGCTGGTCGCACCACTGTCGGGCCATTTCGCGACGCTGCTGCGCGAAACCGTGCGCACCCTGCTGCGCGACCACGACGTGTATCTGACCGATTGGCACAACGCGCGCGACGTGCCGCTGTGGCATGGCGGCTTCAGCCTCGACGACTACACGCTGCAGCTCATCCAGTTCCTCGAAGCCATCGGCCCAGGCGTGCACATGGTCGCGGTCTGCCAGCCCTGCGTGGCGGCGCTGGCCGCCACCGCACTGATGGCCGAAGACGACAGCCCCGCCACGCCGCGCAGCCTCACGCTCATGGCCGGCCCTGTCGACTGCCGCATCAACCCCACCGGTGTGAACAAGCTCGCCACCAGCAAGCCCATCGAATGGTTCCGCCGCAATCTCATCAGCCACGTGCCGTGGCCGCATGCCGGCATGATGCGGCGCGTGTACCCCGGCTTCCTGCAGCTTTCGGCCTTCATGAGCATGAACCCCGAACGCCACAAGAAGCAGTTCCAGGACATGGTGCATCACCTGGTCGAGGGCGAGGTCGAAAAGGCGCGCACCATCGGCGCCTTCTACGACGAGTACCTGGCGGTGAACGACCTGCCGGCCGAGTTCTACCTGGAGACGGTGGAGCGCGTGTTCCAGACCTACGACCTGCCGCGCGGCGTGCTCACCGTGGGCGACCGCACCGTGAACCCGGCGGCCATCCGCCGCACCGCGCTGCTCACCGTGGAGGGCGAGCGCGACGACATCTGCGCCGTTGGCCAGACAGTGGCGGCGCAAGACCTGTGCACCGGCATCCGGCCGTATCTCAAGTCCCATCACCTGCAGGCCGGCGTGGGGCACTACGGCGTTTTCAGCGGCAGCAAGTGGAACGCGCAGATCTACCCGCGCGTGCGCGAAACCATTCACGCGGCCGCCGAGCTGCACTGACCGCAGCGCCTGCGCGCCCGGCTTCAGCGCCGGCCGCGCCGCTCCTTCGATGCCACGCGCCGTACCGTCGCTTCTCCGGCCTGCGGCAGCCGCTCGCGCAGGAACGCGATCAGCTCCTGCGCCGCCACGTTGCGCATCGGGCCCGGCAGGTACGCCAGCACAACGCGGCGCTCGATGCGCGGCTTCAGCAGCGGCAGCACCACCAGTTCGGGATCGCGCAGCGACGAGGTGTAGAGCCGCGGCATCAGCCCCAGGGCCTGCCCGCTGCGCACCAGGGCGTAGAGCGTTTCGGAATAGCTCACGCGGTAGGGTTCGGGTCCCTGTTCGAACTGCGCCCGTGCGGGGTTGCCGAGCGCCGGCATGCTGCCGCTCTCGAACAGCACCAGCCGCTCCTTGCCGATGGCCTCCCAACTCGCGTCCGCCGCTGCGGCCAATGCATGGTCGCGCCGCACCACCAGCACCAGCGGATCGCGGAACAGGTCGACGCAGGCCAAGCCGCCGGGCGGCTCCGTGATGGCGGCCACCGCCATGTCGAGTTGGCCGCTGCGCAGTTCGGACAGCAGCTCGGTCGAAGGCGCATCGCGCCAGGCGATCTCGATTTCGCGCTGCCCGCCTTGCAGGAATTCGCTCGCCGCCGCCGTCACGCGCGCGCTGGCCGACGGAATCACGCCCACGCGCACGAAGGCCCGGCCGCGCTGCACCGTGCTTTCGATGTCGCGCAGCGCCACGTCGAAGGCGTTGACCAGGAAATCGGTGCGCGCCAGCACCTCGGCGCCCACGGGCGTGAGCTCCAGGCGGTGGGTGGAACGGGTCAGCAACTCGGTGCCGAGCAGTTTCTCCATCTGCTTGACGGCGTTGCTCAGCGCCGGCTGCGTAATGGCCAACCGGCGCGCGGCGCGGCCGAAGTGCCCCTCTTCCACCAGCACCGAGAAGAACTGAAGCTGGCGCAGCGTGAGCGCGCGAAGCGGCGAAGAGGCCATGGCGTCCTGGTTATCGATTCGATGAATCAAATTATAGAAATTCAAAATTTTGCTTATGGCACTCCACTCCCTAGACTGATCGGCATGACCAGCCCCACCTCGCCGCCCCTCACGCTGGAATCCATGCTGCATGCGATTCCGAAGGTGGAACTGCATTGCCACCTGTTCGGCACGGTCCGCCACGAAACCTTCAAGCAGCTCAACCATCGCGCGGGTTCGCCGCTCGCGGCCGAGGAGATCGAAGGCTTCTATACGCGCGGAGAAAAACCTGTCGGCGTGCTGCGCGTGCTGCGCGCGCTCGACGCGCAGTTGGTGCGCGGCCCAGGCGACCTCTACCAGCTGACGCGCGAATACCTTGAGGACGCCGCGGCCCACAACGTGCGCTACGCCGAGTTCTTCTGGAATCCGACGGGCACCGTGCACGGCTCGGGCATTGCCTACCCAACGGCGCAATGCGCGATCGTGCGCGCCATCCAGGACGCCCAGCAGGAGTTCGGCATCACCGGCCGGCTCATCGCCGCCATCGACCGCGAGGCCAGCCCGGAGGCGGCCGTGGAAATGGTGGAGTGGGTCAAGGCGCACCGCTGCGACGAGGTGATCGGCATCGGCATCGACTACCGAGAGGTCGACCGGCCGCCCGAACTCTTCGCACAGGCGTATGCCGAAGCGCGGCGCGCGGGGCTCAAGACCACCGCGCACGCCGGCGAGTTCGGCATGCCCTGGACCAACGTGCGCACCGCGGTCGACGTGCTGCAGGTCGACCGCATCGACCACGGCTACACAGTGGTCGACCAGCCCGACTTCGCGCGCCAGTGCGCCGAGCGCGGCGTCATCTTTACCGTCGTGCCCACCAACTCCTATTACCTTCGCACACTGCCGCCCGAGCGCTGGGCGCTCGACCACCCCATTCGCCGCATGCCCGCCCTGGGCCTGCGCATCCACCCCAACACCGACGACCCGACGCTGCACAAGGTCACGCCCACGCAGGCCTGGCTGATGATGGTGCGCGACTTCGGCTTCGGACTCGACGACCTGCGCGGCTTCATGCACAACGGGCTCGACGGCGCGTGGATCGACGACACGCAACGCCGCGAGTGGCGCACGCAATGGAGCCGCGAGTTCGACACGCTGCGCGCCCGCCTTGCGCAAGACCCGCATCCACACCACCTGCCATGACCCTCACCATGAACACATCCCGTCGCCAGCTTCTGGCCGCAACCGTCTGCTCGATGTTGCCTGCCGCGGCGCTCGCGCAAGGCGCATGGCCCGCCGCCAAGCCGATCACGCTGATCGTTCCCTACACGGCGGGCGGCAGCGTGGACGTCAACGCCCGCCTCGTCGCCACGCGGCTGGGCGAGCGGCTGAAGCAGTCGGTGGTGATCGAGAACGTGAGCGGTGCGGGCGGTGCCATCGGCGTGGCCAAGGCCGTGAATGCGACGCCCGACGGCTACACGCTGGTGGTCGGCCCCGACAGCGCGATCGCCATCGGACGGCTGGTCAACCCCTCGGCCTTCAAGTTCGACCCGCTCAAGGACCTGGCGCCCGTCGGCATGCTCAACACCGCGCCGATGGTGCTGGTCGCACGGCCCGGCCTCGAAGCCAAGACCTACGCCGACTTCGTGAAGCTCGCGAAGGCCAAGCCGGGTGCCTACAACTACGCCACCTCGGGCGTCGGCACGGTGCTACAGCTGGCCATGGAACTGCTCAAGCAGCGCAGCGGCATCTTCGTGACCCACGTGCCCTACCGCGGCGGCGCGCAGATCGCCACCGACGTGATCGGCAACCAGGTCGACCTGGCGATGCTGGTCAGCACCAGCGCCATTCCGCATGTGAACGGCAACCGCCTGAAGGCGCTCGGCATCACCGGCAGCCAGCGCCTGGCCGCACTGCCCAACGTGCCCACCTTCAACGAGATGCCGGGCCTCAAGGGCTACGACATGGTGAGCTGGACCGGCATCTTCGCCCCCGCCAAAACCCCGCCCGCCGTCGTGGCTCGCCTCAACCAGGAACTTAACGCCGTGCTGGCCGAAGACCAGGTGCGCAGCAAACTCAACGAACAAGGCGCCCTGCCCGGCAACGGCACGCCGGCGCAATTCGGCCAGTTCGTGGAGGCCGAATACGCCCGCAATCAGAAGATCGTGCAGTCGGCCAATATCAAGGAATGAGCTCGCCGGCCACAGCCAGATCGCGGCGGGTTACTGCTCTTCAGGCCAGTCGCGAATGTAGGCCTTGAGCATCTTGTTCTCGAAGTTCTGGCTGTCCACCACGGCCTTGGCCACGTCGTAGAAGCTGATCACGCCCATCAGCATGCGCTTGTCCATCACGGGCATGTAGCGCGCGTGGCGCTCCAGCATGATGCGGCGGATTTCATCGAGTTCGGTTTCGAGCGTGCAGGTCACGGGCGCGTCGTCCATGGCCTTGCGCACGAGCGTGCCGCCCACCTGGCCGCCGTTGGCGACCAGGGCCAGGATCACTTCCCTGAAGGTGAGCATGCCGACCAGATCGCCGTGTTCCATGACCACCAGGGAGCCGATGTCCTTTTCCGCCATGGTATTGACTGCTTCGGCCAGCAGGTCGTCAGGCGTGATGGTGAAGAGCGTACTGCCCTTGACGCGAAGGATGTCGCTGACTTTCATCGTGTGCTCCTCTCGGAAATCGTTCTCGGCGGCGTGCCGAAATTGAATATAGCCCACAATCGGCGCCGACTCCCCGACGCCCATGATGCACCCATGACGCGCGCGCATGATCAGCAGACGTAACGGGGCATTGCGAACGAACCCAGAAAGGCCTTCATGCCCGGCTATTCCGACCCCGGATTCGACACCCTGGCGCTGCACGCCGGCGCCGCGCCCGACCCCGCCACCGGCGCGCGGGCGGTGCCGATCCATCTCACCACTTCCTTCGTTTTCGAGTCGAGCGACCATGCAGCCGCGCTCTTCAATCTCGAACGCGCGGGCCATGTCTACTCGCGCATCAGCAATCCGACCAATGCGGTGCTCGAGCAGCGCGTTTCGGCGCTCGAAGGCGGCATTGGCGCCATCGCCACCGCCAGCGGCCAGGCCGCACTGCATCTGTCGATCGCCACGCTCATGGGCGCAGGCTCCCATATCGTGGCGAGCACCGCGCTCTACGGCGGTTCGCAGAACCTGCTGCATTACACGATGCGCCGCTTCGGCATCGAAACCACCTTCGTGAAGCCCGGCGACCTGGACGGCTGGCGCGCCGCGGTCCGGCCCGAAACCAAGCTGCTGTTCGGCGAAACCGTGGGCAACCCCGGCCTCGACGTGCTCGACATTCCGGCGGTGAGCGACATCGCCCACGAAGCCGGCGTCCCGCTGTTGGTCGACTCCACGCTCACCTCGCCCTACCTGATCAAGCCCTTCGACTGGGGCGCCGACCTGGTCTATCACTCGGCCACCAAGTTTCTCTCGGGGCATGGCACCGTGATCGGCGGCGTGGTGGTCGACGGCGGCAGTTTCGACTGGGAAAGGTCGGGCAAGTTCGCCGAGCTCACCCAGGCCTACGACGGCTTCCACAACATGGTCTTCAGCGAAGAAAGCACGGTCGGCGCGTTCCTGCTGCGCGCCCGGCGCGAAGGCCTGCGCGACTTCGGTGCCTCGATGAGCCCGCACACTGCCTGGCTGATATTGCAAGGCATCGAAACGCTGCCGCTGCGCATGGAACGCCACATCGACAACACGCAGAAGGTGGTCGAGTTCCTTGCGAGCCACCCTTTCGTGTCGCGAGTCGGCCATCCGCTGATCGAATCGCATGCCAGCCATGCGCTGGCGCAGAAACTGTTGCGCCACGGCGCGCGCGGCGCCGGTGCCGTGTTCAGCTTCGACATCAAGGGCAGCCGCGCACAGGGCAAGGCCTTCATCGAAGCACTGAAGCTCTTCAGCCATCTGGCCAATGTGGGCGACTGCCGCAGCCTGGTGATCCATCCGGCCAGCACCACGCACTTCCGCATGACCGACGAGGCGCTGGCGGGTGCGGGCATTTCGCAGGGGACGATCCGGCTTTCCATCGGCCTCGAAGATCCGGCCGATCTGATCGACGACCTGAAGCGTGCGTTGAAGGCTGCGGAAAAGGCGGGGGGTTAAGGATGCTTTGTGTTCGTGTTCAGCGCTCTGGGGTTCGTTCGGGTCGCGCACCCGCCGACGGGGTACCTTGCTCCGCGAATGTCCTCCGGCCTGCGGCCTCCCCCTTGATTTCGCTGCGCAAGGCACCCCATCAGCGGGAGCGTGATTCAGAGCAGTCGTTGATCAGCCAGCACAAGCGCAACGCCCGGTGTGCACAGGGCATCGGGTGCTCCCCGCAGCGAAATCAAGGAGGAGGCGAAGCCGGGGGACATTCGCGGAGGGGAGTACCCGGTGGCCTGTGCACGCGCCCCGAACAAGACGACGCGCAACCCGCAACACAACGGTAAAGCAACTGACATGAACTACACCGTCAACGGCCACGCCACCTACTGCTACACCGGCGGCAAGACCTTCGATGCAAGCAAGCCGACCGTGGTGTTCATCCACGGCGTGCTCAACGACCACAGCGTGTGGATCTTGCAAAGCCGCTGGTTCGCCAACCATGGTTGGAATGTGCTGGCAATCGACCTGCCCGGCCACTGCAAGAGCGAAGGCTCGCCGCCCGTGAGCGTGGAAGAAGCGGCGCAATTCGTGCTTGCGCTGCTCGACGCGGCCGGCGTGCAGAAGGCCGCACTGGTGGGCCACAGCTTCGGCTCGTTGATCGCCCTCGAAGCCGCTTCTCGCGCGCCCGAGCGGGTGACCCATCTGGCGCTGGTCGGCACGGCCTACCCGATGGTGGTGTCGCCCGCGCTGCTCGACGGCGCGCTCAACGATCCGCAGCGCGCCATCGCCATGGTCAACACCTTCTCGCATTCGCTGCTGGCGCCGCCGCCCTCCTCGCTCGGCCCCGGCACCTGGCTCTACGGCAGCTCGCGTGCGCTGATGCGCCGCGTGCTTGCGAGCAACCGCGACGCCAACGTGTTCCACATCGGCTTCAAGGCCTGCAACGACTACGCGAACGGCGAGAACGCCATCGAAGCCGTGCAGTGCCCCGTGCTGTTCCTGCTCGGCGATGCCGACCAGATGACGCCGCCGCGTGCCACAAAAGCGCTCGTCGCGAAGGCGAAGCAAGCCAAGGTCATCACCGTGCATGCGGGCCACGCGCTGATGAGCGAGGCGCCCGACGAAGTGCTGTTCGCGCTGCGCGACTTCGTCGGCGCGCCGGCCTGAGCCAACCGCTCGCTCGTTATTCCGGCGCGATGCCGGTGCGGTGGGCCAGCGCGCGGTAGCGGGCAATCTCGCCCTCCATCTGGCTGCGGAATGCCGCCGCGCCGATGACGACCGGCTCCATGCCCTGCGCGCGCAGCTGCGCCTGCAAGGCCGGACTGCCCATCTTCGCCGTGACCGCGCGTGCCAGCTTCTCGAGCACCGGTGCCGGCGTGCGTGCCGGCGCGGCAAAGCCGTACCAGGCATCGAAGGTGGCGTCGGGCAGCCCCTGCTCGGCCAGGGTGCGCACCTCGGGCAGCATGCTGGAGCGCGCCGCGCCCACGATGCCCAGCGCGCGCAGCTTGCCCGAGCGCACATGCGGCGCCACGGCGGCCACGGTGTCGAGGCCGATCTCGATCTCTCCGCCGATCACCGCCATCGAGCCCTGGCTGCTGCCTTTGTATGGAATGTCCTGCAGCTGGATGCCCGCGGCCAGCGCAAACAGCTCGCCCGCGAGGTGCGGCCCCGAGCCCGACCCGAAGGTGGCGTAGCGGATGCTCTTCGGCTTGGCCTTGGCGGCGGCGACCAGCTCGGGCAATGAGCGCCACGGTGTGCCGGCGCCCACCACCAGCACCAGCGGCGTGCGCGCGACGATGGCAATCGGCGCGAGATCGCGCACCGGGTCATAGGGCAGCTTTGCGCGCAGTGCGGGGTTCACGCTGTAGCTGGTGGAGCCCGAGAGCAGCAGCGTGTAGCCGTCGGGCGCGGCCTTGGCGACCGCGTCGGTGCCGATGATCGTGGCAGCCCCGGGCTTGTTGTCGATGACCACCGGCTGGCCGAGCCGCTCCGACAAACCCTGCCCCATCGCCCGCGCGACGATGTCGGTGCCGCCGCCCGGCGGGAAAGGCACGACCAGCTTCACGGCCTTGTCGGGCCAGCTGTCCTGCGCGAGCGCGGGAACATGGAGCGCGAAGAATGCCGAAGCGCAAACAAGCAAGCCACGAAGGCGGGTAGCGAGAGCAGTTTTCATGGTTCGTCCAGGAAGAAAGTCAGGAGAAGGAAATGGCCCGGGCGTGGGGTGTTTTTCCGGCTGCCCACGGCGCCAGGCCGGGCTCGCCGAGGTCCCAGTAGAGGCCCGCCATGATCTGCAGGCCTTCCCGCGCGAGCGGCGCCAGCAGGTGCTCGTTGGGTGCGTGCTGCGCGCAGGCGGGGTACGAATGCGGCACCCACAGCGTGGGCAGGTCCAGCAGGTCGGCAAAGACATCGTTGGGCAGCGAGCCCGCGAGATTGGGCAGCAGGTCGACGCGCTGGCCGCTGCTCTCTTCGATGGAGCGCCGGGCCCAGTCGACCCAGGGGTTCTCCACATCGAGCCGCGTGGCCGCGCCTTCCAGCGTGACCTGCACTTCCACATTGCCGAAGCCGTGCGCGTCGAGATGCGCGCGCACGATGGCCGCCAACTCGCGCCACGGCGTTCCGACCACGAAGCGCAGCTGGCAATGCGCCACCGCCTCGGGCGGAATCGCGTTCACCGGCCGCTGCGGCGACCCGGCACCGAGCGCCAGCACCTCGATGGTGTTCCACGCCACGAGCCGCTCGGCCGGGCTCAGGCCGGGCTCACCCCAGCCTTCGTCGAGCGCAGGATCGTCGGCGCCGCCGCCGATGGCGATGTCGGCCAGCGCCTCGCGCACGCCCTGCGGAATCGTCGGCGGGCGCAAGGCGTCGACCAGGATGCGCCCGCGCGCGTCCACCAGCGACGCCACGGCGTGGCTCAGCACCGTGGCCGGATTGGCGAGCACGCCGCCCCAGTTGCCCGAGTGATAGCCCCGGGCGCGGGCACGCAGCCGCAGGCTGAAGTTGACAGCACCGCGAGAGCCCAGGAACAGCGTGGGCCGCGCGGCGCTCACGCGCGGCCCGTCGCTGGCGATGAACAGATCGGCGCGCAGCTTGTCGCGCTGCTGCTCGCACACCGCATGCAGTCCCGGCGACGCGGCCTCTTCGCCGGTCTCGATGAGCCATGTGATGTTGTAGCCAAGGCGCCCATCCCGCGCGCGCAGTGCGGCCGCCAGTCCCCCGAGGGCGATGGTGTGCTGGCCCTTGTTGTCGGCCGTGCCGCGCCCGTACCAGCGGTCGCCGCGCACGGTGAGCACCCATGGGCCGAGGCCGTCGTCCCACTGCGCGTCCTGCCCGCTCACCACATCGCCGTGGCCGTAGCTCAGCACGGTAGGCAATGCGGGGTCTTCGATGCGGCGCGCGATCAGGAAAGGCCCGCCGCCGGCCACGGGGTTCTCGATGATTTGGCACGCAAAACCCAGCGCGGCCAGCGGCGGCGCCAGTTCGTCGCGCAGGTAGGCGCCGAGCGCGGGCGTGGCGGCGCCGGTGTCGCTTTCGGTGCGAAAGGCGACGCGCCGCTGCAGGTCGGCAAAGAAGCCGCCATCGTCGAAATAAGCGGCGGCGGCGGCGAGGCTCTCGGTACGTTGCATGAAGGGATTCCTGTTTCCGTGGGGTGCAGCAAGTACAAGGCCTGGCGGGCGATGCTTCCAGCATCGTTTTGGCAAGCTACCATTGCCTTCAAGGCAACACTTGCATGGCCACGACACCACCGCTCCTCAGCATTCCGATGCGCCATTTCCTGGAAGTGGCGCGCAGCGGCTCGGTGAGCCAGGCCGCTGCGCGGCTGTTCGTGGCTTCGTCGGCGGTCAGCCGCCAGATCGCCAAGCTGGAAGACAGCCTAGGCACATCCTTGTTCGAGCGCCACGCCCGGGGCATGGCGCTCACCGCGGCCGGCGAGCGGCTCGCGGCGCACTTGCGCAATGCGCAGCTCGACATCGAGCAGGTCATCGAACAGGTGCGCGACCTCGGCGGCCGCAGCGCGCACCGCATCCGCATCGCGTGCACCGAAGGGTTCGCGGCGCACTTCATGCCGCAGCTCATGCGCAGCTTCGAGTCGACGCACCCGGGCACGCAGCTCGAACTCCATGTGGGCTCGCCCGACGGCGTGAGCGCACTGCTCGCGCGCGGCGAAGCCGACATTGCGCTGAAATACGTGGTGGCGCCGGAGCCCGGCCTGAAGATCGAGCACTCGGCCAATGCGCCGGTCTTTGCAGTGCTGCGACCGGACCATCCGCTGGCGCGGCAACGTGTGGTGTCGGTGGCGGACGCCGTGCGCTACCCGCTGGCGGTCGGCGACAAGGGCGTGACCGCGCGGCAGCTGTTCGACCAGGCGTGCAGCCTGCAGGGCCTGCAATACCGCGCGATCTTCGTCAGCAACTTTTCATCGGTACTGCTGCCGCTCTTGCGCACGCCGGACGTGATGCTTTCCGGTCACCTCACGGTCACTCATCTCATCGATGCGGGCACGGTGGTGGCGCGCCCGTTCGCCGAAGCGCCGCTGCAGCAGCGGCAGTTGCAGGTGCTGGCGCTCGAAGGCCGCACGCTCACGCCGCTGGCGCAAGAGTTCGTACGGCACATGGTGAACGCCATTGCCAGCGCAGGCCGGCGCAAGCTGGGCCGCGCGCGTTCCGGCGCGCCGCTGTAGTGTCAGACCGCGAAGTCGGCGGGACGCTTCTCCAGCACCGCCAACAGCAGGTCGACGTCGAGACTGGAAGGTTGCGGCGCCTGCAGCGCGCCGAGCATGCGCGAGAGCGTTTCGGCGTGCGGCAGCAGCGGGCCGAGAAAGCGGGTGCCGTCGGCACCGGCGATCAGCAGCGTCGGAAAGGTCTCGACATCGAACGCGTCGGCAATGTCGGCATGGTCTTCGATGTCGACCCAGGCGTAGCGGAACTGCGGATGCGCCCGCGCCACCTGCTCGAGCAGCGGCCGGTAGTCGCGGCAGGTGCCGCACCATTCGGCGCACAGGCACACGACCCAAGGCGCATCGCTGGCCGGCTCGGCGGAATCTGTAGCGGCGGGAAGGGCGCTCAAAGCGGATGCGGTGAAGGTGTGAATACGAAGCCGCAGTGGTGCGGCCGGAACGTCGTGGCTATTATGAACAAAGCGCCTCCGGCGCCCAGGAGACTCGCACGATGAACACCACGACCGCCCCGGAATCTGCTGTCGATCCGCGACGTTTCAAGAGCTTTGCGGAGTTCTACCCGTTCTACCTGACCGAGCACGCCAACCGCACCTGCCGGCGCCTGCATTTCGCGGGCTCGACCCTTTCGCTGCTGTGCCTGGCGGCGCTGGTGGTCACGCTGAATCCGCTTTGGCTCCTCGCCGGGCTGGTGGCGGGCTACGGCTTTGCCTGGGTCGGGCACTTCGGTTTCGAGAAGAACAAGCCGGCCTCGTTCAAGCGCCCGCTCTACAGCTTCATGGGCGATTGGGCGATGTACCGCGACATCTGGCTCGGCAAGGTCAAGATCTGACCGCCACTCCTAAATCAGGAGCACATCGCCCAGGCGCAGCGTGCGCAACGGGCCTTTTTGCCACAGGTCTTCGAGCGGCTCCGCCTGCGGCATCAGCAGTTCCTTGAGCAGCGGCTCGATGGGCGTGGACGGATCGGCCAGCAGCACATAGCGCGGATCCTCGTTGGCCGGCTCCTCGGCCAGCGGCGCGATCCAGTCGAGCACCACCAGCGTTTCGAGCACCGGCATGAGCTGCAAGGTGTCGACCCGCATGCGCGTGACGAGTTCGGTGGCTCCCATGCCCTTGGCCGGAGTGGCCTGGGCACGCGCCAGATGCTGCAGCACCTCCATGGCCAGCTGCAGCGGCCATCCCGCCCGGCCGCCGCGGCGCGCCACGCCGGTGAGCAGGCTCGGCAGATAGGCCGCGATCACCGCGCCCGACAGCACGATGACCCAGGCCACGTAGATCCACACCAGCAGGATCGGCACCGTGGCAAAGGCGCCGTAGAGCACCGAATAGGTCGGCACCAGGCTCAGGTAGTAGCCCAGCACGCGCTTGGCGATTTCGATGGCCGCGGCCACGAAGATGCCGCCGGCCCACGCGTGCGACCAGCGCACATTGGTGTTCGGCACGTAGTGGTAGAGCGACGCCATGCCCCCCGCGAGCAGCACGAACTCGAAGCTGTCGAGGAACAGCTTGACGATGCTTCCGCCCACCACGTCGCGCGAGAAAGAAAACACATACGAGGTGGTCGACAGGCTCACCGCCAGGATCAGCGGACCGAGCGTGATGGTGGCCCAGTAGATCAGCACGCGCTGCGCAAGAGGCCGGGGCGAGCGCACGCGCCAGATGTTGTTGAGCGTCTTGTCGATGGTGAGGATCAGCGCGATGGCGGTGATCAGCAGCACCGCCAGGCCCGCGATGCCGAGGCCCCCGGCCTTGCTCGAGAACTGGTTCAGGTAGCCCAGCACCTGGCGCGCGATGTTGTCCGGAATCAGGCTTTCGATGAGCCAGCGCTGTAGCCGCCCTTGCAGCTTGTCGAACATCGGGAACACGGTAAAAAGCGCCAGTGCCACCGTGAAGAACGGCACCATCGCAATGGTGGTGGTGAAGGTCAGGCTGCTGGCCGTCAGGCCGAGCCGGTCTTCGCGGAAGCGCTCGCCCAGCACCGCCGCGGTGTTGCCCCACGGAAAGCGTGAAAGATCCCTCCAGAGCTGACGACGATTCATGGCCGGTATCATAAGAACCTGAACCCTCCCCCCGTCTTCGCGCGCTTCGTGTCGCCCCGCCAGCCCTTCGAAAGGGCCGGTCCGGCGAAGCCGGTTCCGCGGTGTCCTCCTATGAAAACCATCACGCCGCAAGCCTCTTCTTCCGTCCGCACCACCCGATGGCTTGCCGTGGGCAGCCTCGTCGGCCTGATCGTGCTGGGCCTGGCCTGGGAGCTGTGGCTGGCGCCGCTGCGGCCCGGCGGTTCGCTGCTGGCGCTGAAGGTGCTGCCGCTTGTCATTCCGCTCGCGGGGCTCTACAAGAACCGCATGTACACCTACCGCTGGGTCAGCCTGATGATCTGGCTTTACTTCACCGAGGGCGTGGTGCGCGCCTGGAGCGACACCAACGGCGTCGGCCAGGTGCTTGCGCTGGTCGAGGTGCTGCTCTGCCTCATGCTCTTCGCAGCCTGCGCCTGGCACGTGAGGCTGCGTCTGCGCAACGCCAAGGCTGCCCGTCAACTGGAGGCTTCGACCCAATGACTTCTTCTTCCATCGCATTGATCGACCAATTGCGCACCATCGTCGGCGCCCCGCACGTGCTGAACGAAGGCGACCTCACCGCCTACGAACAAGACTGGCGCAAGCGCGCGCGCGGCAAGTCGCTCGCCGTGGTGCGGCCCGCCAACACGCAGCAGGTGGCCGACGTGGTCAAGGCCTGCGCCGGGGCCGGCACGGCCATCGTGCCGCAGGGCGGCAACACCGGCCTGGCCGTCGGCTCCATTCCCGACGAGAGCGGCACGCAGGTGGTGCTGAGCCTGCAGCGGCTGAACACCATTCGCACCATCGACGCCGCCAACCTCACGATGACGGTGGAGGCCGGCTGCATCCTGCAGACGCTGCAGGAAGCGGCGGAGAAGCAGGGCTTTCTGTTCCCGCTGAGCCTCGCGGCCGAGGGCAGCTGCACCATCGGCGGCAACCTCGCGACCAACGCCGGCGGCACGCAAGTCGTGCGCTACGGCAACACGCGCGAGCTGTGCCTGGGCCTCGAAGTGGTCACGCCGCAGGGCAAAATCTGGGAAGGCACCAGCGGCCTGCGCAAGGACAACACCGGCTACGACCTGCGCGACCTGATGATCGGCAGCGAGGGCACGCTCGGCATCATCACCGCGGCGACGCTGAAGCTCTACCCGCTGCCCGCCGCGCAGCTCACGGCCTGGGCCGCGGTGCCCTCGCTCGACCATGCGGTCACGCTGCTGGGCCTCGCGCACAAGCACCTGGGTTCGGGCCTCACCGGCTTCGAAGTGATGGGCAGGTTTGCATTGAGCCTGGTCGACAAGCACATGCCGCAACTGCGCGTGCCCTTCGTCGGCGACGAAGCCGTGCCGTACTGCGTGCTGCTCGAGAACTCCGACAGCGAATCCGAAGACCATGCGCGGGCGCGCTTCGAGGCGCTGCTCGAAACCGCTTTTGAGGACGGCTGCGTGACCGACGCGGTCGTGGCCGAGAACCTCGCGCAGGCGCACCAGCTCTGGCACATCCGCGAGAGCATTCCGCTCGCACAGGCCGAGGAAGGCCTCAACATCAAGCACGACATCTCGATTCCCGTCTCGCGCATTCCGGCCTTCGTGGAAGAAACCGATGCGCTGCTGGCGCGCGAGATCGCCGGCGTGCGGCTGGTGAACTTCGGCCACCTGGGCGACGGCAACCTGCACTACAACGTGCAGGCGCCCGAGAACATCGACACCAAGGCTTTCCTGAAGAACGAGGAAGAGCGCATCAACACGCTGGTGTACGACGCAGTCGAGAAGTTCGGCGGCTCGTTCTCGGCGGAACATGGCGTGGGCTCGCTCAAGGTCGACAAGCTCGAGAAGCACAAGTCGCCGGTGGCGCTGGAGATGATGCGCGCCATCAAGCGCGGGCTCGATCCGCAGAACATCCTGAACCCGGGCCGCGTGATCCGCGTCTAGTGTTTTTCTCCCTCCCCTCCCGGGGGAGGGCCGGGGTGGGGCACACGGCCTCCGATTGGGCGCTGCAACGAGATGCGGGGGCAACCCCCATCCCGACCTTCCCCCGGAGGGGGAAGGAGCAATACCAGACGACTCAGCCCGAAAAGTCTTCGCCGCGCAGTTCGATCGGCTGGCCGTGCGGCGTGCGGTCGGCCGCGTGGTCCCAGGCGTGGCGGTAGCGTGCGAGTTCGTCGCCCGAGCTCGCGCCCTTGCGGGCCACCAGGCCTTCGAGCGCCGCGAGCCAATGCCGGTAGTAGGTGTCGCCGGCGTCGGGGTCTCCCGCGGCTTGCGCGGCGGTGATCTGCGCCGCAAGCGCTTCGGCCCACTCGACCCAGGTGAAAAGGCCGCGCTCGTGCAGCACAAGCGTCATTGCAAAGGCCTGCGCTTCCCACGGCTCGCGGAATACCGGGCCCTCGGCATCGCGCGGCATGCCAGGCGAGAGCGCGAGCGGTGGCATGTCGATCTTCATGCGGCGGCCTCGACCAGGTAGCTCTCCCATGCATCGACCGACACCGAGAGGTTCTGGCGCGGCGCTGCATCGCCCCAGAGCTCGGCTTCATCGAGCACCACGGTGTAGAGCCACTGTGGCTGTTCACCGAGGCCCTGCGCGTTCGCATCGGCGAACACATGCGCGCCGTGGACATGTTCGATGGTGCCGCGCTTGCCCTGCACATAGCCCGGCAGCCGCGTGTGATGGTCGACCTTGCCGATGTGCATGCGCACGGCCTGTCCGACGGCAAAGCGCGCAGGTCCCGGCGCGGCGCGCTCGGTGGACGAACCCTTGGCGAGCACCGCGGGCACGTTCCCGGCCTGCAGCACGCGGGCGACCGGCGCGGCCGGATGGCGCATCTCGCCGGTCGCGATCTCGTCGGGAAAAACCTGCCCGCGCTGCAGCATCAGCTGCTCGAGCGCCGCGAGCCAGATCTGGTAGTAGCTCAGGTCGCGGTAGTCCGGCAGCGTCTCGCGCATCGCGCGGCTCGCATCGATGTTCCAGGACCCGGTTGCGCCCATCGCGAGCGTGAGCGCCAGCGCGCGCGGCTCCCAGCCGGCGTGGAAGAGTTCGCCTTCGGGCTCGGGCGTGACCGGCCCGAAGCCCGGAAGGCCGCCGAGGTCGGCTTGCGTGACGTAGCTCATGCGGCGCTCCTTGCGTCGGCTGGCGCATCGGCAAGGCGCGTGCCGATCATCGAATCGCGCGAAACGAGGGAGGCAAGTTGGTCCTCGCTCCATCCTTCGGTGCCCGCGGGACGCTGGGGAACCACGAGGTAGCGCACTTCGGCGGTCGAATCCCAGACGCGGATGCGTGTCGTCTCGGGCAGCGCGGTGCCGAAATCGGCCAGCACGCCGCGCGGGTCCTTCACGGCGCGCGAACGGTATGGCGCGCTCTTGTACCAGGTGGGGGGCAGGCCGAGCACTGGCCAGGGGTAGCAGCTGCACAGCGTGCAGACGACCATGTGGTGCTGCTCGTTGGTGTTCTGCACCGCGACCATGTGCTCGCCCTGGCGGCCGGTGTAGCCGAGCGAGGCGATGGCGGCCGTGGCGTCGGCCATCAGCCACTCGTGGAAGGTTTGGTCGACCCAGGCCCGCGCCACCACCCTCGCCCCGTTGCGCGGGCCGATGCGGGTCTGGTAGGTGTCGATCAGCGCGTCGAGCGCGGCGGGGTCGATGTAGCCCTTCTGCGTGAGCACGCTTTCAAGGGCGCGCACGCGCAGGTCCATTTCGCCGAGTTCGCTGTGGTCGTCGGAGTGGTCGTCGGAGTGGTCATGGCCGGTCATCGCCCAATGCTAGCGCCGCCCCGTAAAATTCCCAACATGACCTCGCCCACCCGCCCCGTCCGCTCCCAGTACGAAGACTTCATGCGCCACGTGGACACCCACGGCGTGCTCAAGAGCGACCGCACCGGCACGGGCACCAAGAGCGTGTTCGGCCACCAGATGCGCTTCGATTTGAACGAAGGCTTCCCGCTGGTGACCACCAAGAAGGTGCACCTGAAGTCCATCATCCAGGAGCTGCTGTGGTTCCTGACCGGCTCCAGCAACAACAACTGGCTCAAGGAGCGCGGTGTCACCATCTGGAACGAGTGGGCGCGCGAAGACGGCGACCTGGGTCCCGTGTACGGCGTGCAGTGGCGCAGCTGGCCCACGGCCGATGGCGGCCACATCGACCAGATCTCCGAGGTCATCAAGACACTGAAGACCAACCCCGATTCGCGCCGCATCATCGTGAGCGCATGGAATGTGGCCGAGCTCTCGAAGATGGCGCTCATGCCCTGCCACGCCTTCTTCCAGTTCTACGTGGCACCGCCGCAAGCGCCCGGCGAGCGCGGCAAGCTGAGCTGCCAGCTCTACCAGCGCAGCGCCGACATTTTTCTTGGCGTGCCGTTCAACATCGCGAGCTACGCGCTGCTCACGCACATGGTGGCGCAGCAGTGCGAGCTCGACGTGGGCGACTTCATCTGGACCGGCGGCGACTGCCACATCTACAGCAACCACGCCGAGCAGGTGGCGCTGCAACTGAGCCGCACGCCCCATCCGTATCCCACGCTCCACATCAAGCGCAAGCCGGCTTCGATCTTCGACTACCAGTACGAAGACTTCGAAGTGCTCGACTACCGGCACCACGAGGCGATCAAGGCGCCCGTGGCCGTCTGACCTGATTGCGCCGCCTCATGCCCACACCGCGCCTGCACCTCATCTTCGCCCGCGCCGCCAACGGCGTGATCGGTGCCAAGGGCACCATGCCGTGGCATCTGCCCGAAGACATGGTGCACTTCAAGCAGCAGACGGCCGGCGCGCCGGTCGTCATGGGCCGCAAGACCTGGGATTCGCTGCCGCCGCGCTTCAGGCCGCTGCCGGGCCGGCACAACATCGTCATCACGCGGCAGGACGACTGGAAAGCCGAAGGCGCGCACCGTGTGGGCAGCCTGCAGGAAGCGCTCGCTCTTTGCGAAGAGTCTCAGGTGCCCGATGTATGGGTCATCGGCGGCGCACAAATCTATGCCGAAGCCGAGCCGCTCGCACAGTACGCGGTCGTGACCGAGCTTGCACACGACTACGAAGGCGACGCGCATGCGCCGGAACTCGACCCATCCGAGTGGCGCGAAACAAAGCGCGAACCGCACGTCTCGGCCAAGGAAGGCCTGAACTTCAGCTTCGTGACCTACGAACGCGTCGGACCCGCGAAGACATGAGCGGCGGCATCGAAGGGTCCATCTCCCCGCCGCTGCGGCGCCGCTCGTTACTGGCCGGCGCCGCATTGCTTTGCGGCCTCGCACCCCTGCAGGCCGTGCACGCGGCCCAGCGGCTCGAACCCGGCGAAGAAGCGCTCTTCATGCCGGGCACGGCGCGTCCCACCGACGATGGCCGGCTCGAGGTCGACATTCACGCCTGGGTCTACGAACCCGAGCGGCGCTGGGGCCTGAACGCCGCCTTCGCGCGCTACCTGGGGCTGAGCCTCCACAAGCTCTCGCCCGCGGCGCGCCTGCGCTTCAACCAGCGCACCGCGCTGTTCCATGCCGAATCGGAAGAAGGCAAGGTGTTCGAGATCGACTTCGACGGCAGCCCCGGGCGCGTGAGCTCGCCGCCTTCGGGTGCCAACGGCCGCATGAACATGCGGCTCGTGATCGACGTACCCAGGCTATCGCCCTCGGACGAATGGCTGAAGTTCCATGCCGTGACCGGCCCCGGCGAGCTGCTGCACCGTTTCAGGGGCGAAGCATTGATCGTTCCTGCGCAAGGCCTGTCGATCATTTCGGACATCGACGACACCATCAAGCGCACGCAGGTGCGCGACCGGCGCGCGATGCTGCTGAACACTTTCGCGCGTCGCTTCGAAGCGGCGCCCGGCATGGCGGCGTATTACCGCGCGCTGGCGCAAGCGCCGGGCACGCGGTTCCACTATCTTTCCGCGAGCCCGATACAGCTCTACCCTGCCCTGGCGGATTTCGTTCGCGACGCGGGTTTTCCGACAGGCAGCATGCACCTGCGCGAGAGCACCACCTGGCGCACGCTGATTCCGGGCGACCAGGATTCGCGCACCCACAAGCTCGGCGTCATCGAGCGGCTGCTGGCCGACTTCCCGCAGCGCCGGTTCATGCTGGTGGGCGATTCGGGCGAAAGCGATCCGGAGATCTATGCGCAGGTGGCGCGCGCCCATCCCCATCGCATCGACAGCATCGCGATCCGCGACGTCACCGGTGAAGACAGCCGCGCCGAGCGCTATGCGGCTGCATTCGACGGCATCGACCCGGCACGCTGGCGGATTCTTCCGTCCGACAGGGCTCCGGCGCCGATCCAGATCGCCAGGTAATCGGTGTCGGCCGAGGAAAATCGGCACCTTCGTTTCGAGCATCGGCAAAAAAAGAACACTTCCGTACACATCAAAAGTCATGTGCCTTGCAGGGATTAGGCACAAACGTGAATTTTTCCGCAAAATGTTTGTACCTGCCATCTAGACAAGGAGACGGCTCATGTCCATGGAGTTTCTTCGAGTCATCGCCGAACAGAAATTGCCATATGTCGTCCACACGCCCGCAGAAATCGACAGGGTGCGCGTGCTGCGTGCGGCCGAGCTGGTCACCGCTTTCATTCCGCCGTCCAGCCAAGCGCCGGACGACCGCGCGATACGTCACCTCGCCCAGGTGGAATCGATCACCGCCAAGGGCAAGCTGGCGCTGAACAAGGCCACCTCGGCCTTCATCGAACTCTGAGCTTCGCGGCGCCGGCCTCGAAGCCCAGCCGCTTCATCGCGGCACCCGGGCTGATGGCGGCCTTTGCATAGCCGGCCCACGGCTCGTTGCCGCGATCGAGCCGGGCATGGATGTTCCTCAAGGTCCACTGCGCGCCGCTCGTGAGCGACGGAACCTCCGGCCACTCCACAGGCACCGACACACCCATGCCCGGACGGGCACGCACCGACCAGGCGCACACCGTGGTGGCGCCAAACCCATTGCGCAGGTAGTCGATGAAGATGCGGCCGACGCGATTGCTCGGCCCGCTTTTGGCCACGAACATCTGCGGCACGGTGCGCGCCATGTGGCGCACGATGGCTTGCGAAAAATCCTTGACCGTGTCCCAGTCGTACTGCCGCTTCAGCGGCACCACCACGTGGAGGCCTTTGCCGCCGCTGGTCTTGCAGAAAGCAGGCAGGCCGAGTTCTTCGAGAACCACGCGCATCAGCTCCGCCGCCTGCAGCACCATGGGCCAACCGACACCCTCGCCCGGGTCGAGGTCGAAGGTCATGCGGTCGGGCTTGCCGATCAGCGTCTTCACGCCGTTCCAGGTGTGGAGTTCGATGACGTTCATCTGCGCCGCGCTCAGCAGCCCGAGCGGGTTGGCCACTTCGATCAGTTCGGGATGCTTCGGCCACAGCGCCGCGTCGAGCTGCCGCACGCCGGCCATCTGGCCGAGCTCGAGATGCTTCTGGAAGAACAGCTGGCCCTGGATGCCTTGCGGCGCGCGCACGAAGGACACGGGCCGGCCTTTCAGGTGCTCCATCATCAGCGGTGCGACAAGGCCGTAGAAGCGCACCACCTCGACCTTCGTGATGCCGGTGGTCGGATCGACCACGCGGTCGGCATGCGAGACCTTGAAGTTGGCGGGCATCGTGGCGCCGGCTTCGGGTTCGGGTGGGGCCTCGGCCTTGCGCTTCGCCGCCGCTTGGTGAACCGGCTTCTCGCGAACGATGGCCTTTGCGGGCTTGTCCGTGCGCACGCTGTGGAACACCGGGTGCCGCACATGGCCGTCCTTTGTCCATTCCGAAAAAGTGACTTCGGCCAGCAGCACCGGCTTGACCCAGTGCGCGCGGCGGTCGTTCTCGGTCGGGTTCTTGAACGGCCGCTCGTCGGTGCCGAGCGGTTTCAACCGTTCGAGCATCTCGTTGAGCGTGCGGCCGTTGAATCCCGCGCCTACCGCGCCGGAGTAAATGAGGTCGCCCTTTTCGTCGTGCACGCCGATCAGCAGCGCGCCGATGCCCACGCGCGAGCCCTTGGGATCGGTATAGCCGCCGATGACGAACTCCTGCCGCCGCGAGCACTTGAGCTTGATCCAGTCGGGCGAGCGCCGCGACGCATAGGTGCTGCTCTTGCGCTTTCCGATGACGCCCTCGAGCCCGATCTTGCAGGCCGAAGCCACGATGTCTTCGGGCGGCGCATCGAAGATTTCGCTGAAGCGGATTTCAGGCGGCGCCTTGGCAAGCAGCGTCTGCAGCAGGGCCCGGCGCTCGACGAGCGGCACGCCGGTGAGGTCGTAGCCGTCGTAGTACGGCAAGTCGAAAAGAAAGTAGACGATGTTGCTGGTCTTCTCCTTGTCGAAAGCGTTCTGCAGCGCCTGGAAGTCGGTGCTTCCGGCGTCGTTGAGCACCACGATCTCGCCGTCGAGCCATCCGGGCTTGAGCTTCATGCCCTTGATGGCGCGCACCAGCTGCGGCATGCGGCTGCTCCAGTCGTGCCCGTTGCGCGTGATGAGCTGCACGTCTTTTTTTTCATCGATGCGGGCGAGCAGGCGGTAGCCGTCGAACTTGATCTCGTAGAGCCAGTTCCCGGGATCGGGCGGCGGACCGTCGACCAGCGTCGCGAGCAGCGGCGACAGCTTGGCGGGCGTGGCGGCCTTCACGGCGTCGGCGGGCATGCCGCCGCCGGGCGCCTTGCCGCGCTTGGCCCGCGAAGGCGCCGTGGCGGGCGCGGGCGCAGATGCCGCGCCAGCCAGCGTGGGCATCGGCATCTCCGCCACGCTGTCCGGAAACTGGTCGACCACGCTGAATTCGGCGGCCGGCCGGGCGTAGTCGTCGTGCTCCTTGATCAACAGCCACGCGTCCTGCTTGTCGTCCTTGTTGCCGTGCATGCGCACCAGCGCCCATCTGCCGCGCAGCTTGTAGCCGTGCAGCTCGAACTTGAGGTTCCCGGCCTTGTAGCCCTTGCGCGCATCGCCGATGGGCGTCCAGGTTCCCTTGTCCCAGATGATCACCTTGCCCGCGCCGTACTGTTTGGGCGGTATCACGCCCTCGAACTGGTTGTAGGAGATCGGATGGTCCTCGACGTGCACGGCCATGCGCTTGTCGTGCGTGTCGTAGCTCGGTCCCTTGGGCACCGCCCAGCTCTTCATCGCACCGTCGAGCTCGATACGGAAGTCGTAGTGCAGGCGGCTCGCCCAATGCTTCTGCACGACGAACTGCAGTGTGCCGGGTGCCGATGCGCCGCCCTCTTCCGGCTCGGGCGTGAGGCCGAAGTTGCGCTTCTCCTTGTAGCGCTTCAGCGGGTTTGCGCGCACCATGGCGTGTCGGCTCCCGAATCCCGCGGATGGCTTGCTGCGTAGCGTTCGAGCAGCAGGTACAGCACGATGCCGCCGCCCAGCGGCAACAGGTAATAGAGCGCGCGGTATGCCAGCACCGCCCCCATCAACGTGCCTTGGCGCACGCTGCCCGAGAGCAGCGCCAGGTACACGGCTTCCAGCACGCCGAGCCCGGCCGGAATGGGCGTGATCACCCCGACGATGGAAGCAGCGAGCAGAACGCCCAGCGTGGTCGCATACGGTACCTGCCGGCCCAGCAGCAGGTACATGGTGCAGCCCATCAGCGCCCAGTTGGCGGTGGAAAGCGTGAGCTGGACAAGCGCGAGTTGCGCGGAAGGGAGCTTCAGCCGCCGCCCCCTCACCTGCCACTGCCGCCCACGCGAAAAAGCACACGCGACCACGTAGGCTGCCGCAAGAAGAATCATCAGCACGCCGAGAGCGCGCAGCGCACCCTCGCCCAGGTGCGCCTGGCGCGGCGGCGTGATGGCGCCGGCCGCGAACAGCCCGCCCGCCAGGAGCCCGTAGCCGAGCCAGTTGGTCGCCAGGCTGATGCCGACGATCTGTGCCACGGCGGCCTCGTCCAGCCCGGCCCGCGCATAGAGCCGCGCCCGCAGCGCGATGCCACCGACCAGCGAGCCCAGGTTGAGGTTGAACGCATAGCTGGTGACCGCGATGGCCCAGGTGCGCCAGCGCGGCACCCGGTGGCGCGTGTGCCGCCTGCCGATCAGGTCGAAGCAACCGTAGAGCGCATGGCTCGCCGTTGCGAGCCCCAGCCCTCCGAGCAACAGCGTCGCGGGGTAGCGCTGCAGGGCTTGCCATGCGCCCGCCCAGTCGACCTTGTGCGCGTGCGACAGCAAGAGGCCCAGCACCGTGAGCCCCAGCAGCGGCAGCACCCACCGGCGGCAGCGCTGCCAAAGCGAAGGCCGGGCGGCCGACGTGCCTGCCGTCGAAAGAGTGGTTGCGTCGTGGTTCATGGCGGCGCTACAGCATCGAGATGAGCGCCGCGAGGTCGAGCGGCTTGAGCAGGTGGTGGTCGAACCCCGCCATGGCAATGCGTTCCTTGTCGCCCTGCTGGCCCCAGCCCGTCAATGCGACCAGGATCAATCCCGAGAGGGCGGGGTTCGCGCGCAGCTTGATCGCCAGTTCGCAGCCGTCCATGCCCGGCATCCCGATGTCCAGGATCGCAAGGCCGGGCGGCGGCCCGTCGGCCACCATGCGCAGCGCGGCATCGCCGCTGTAGGCCACGCGGGTCGACGCGCCCAGCGATCGCAGCAGGTCGCTCAATGCATCGGCCGCGTCCCTGTTGTCGTCCACGATCAGAACCGTGTTCGGCAGGGACGCCGGCCAACCGCGGACGGCCGGCGCCTGCGGTGTGGGTACGCCGGCGTCGATCCGCGTGAGCGGCAGGCGCACGCAGAACATCGCGCCCCGGCCGAGGCCTGCGCTGATTGCCTCTACGCTGCCGCCGTGAAGTTCGACCAGGCTCTTCACCAGCGTCAGCCCGATGCCGAGCCCGCCCTGGGCCGCCTTGGAAGTGCCGCTGACCTGAACGAACATCTCGAAAATCGACTTGAGCATTTCAGGCGCAATGCCGGTGCCGTTGTCCCAGACCTCGACCACCGCGCGGCGACCCTCTTTGCGCAGAACGATCCTGATCTTGCCGCCGGGAGCCGTGTACTTGGCGGCGTTGTTGAGCAGATTGGAAAAGACCTGCGTCAAGCGAACGCCGTCGCCCCGCACCACCAGCGGCTCATCGCACAGTTCCATGGCCAGGTCGTGCTTCGATCCTTCGAGCAAGGGCCGACTCAGTTCGATGGCGTCCTTGATGACCGACTCGAGCGCAACGGCCTCCATGCGCAGTTCGATCTTGCCGCGCGTGATGCGCGAGACCTCCATCAGGTCGTTCACGAGCCGCACCATGTGGTCGATCTGCCGGCCCATGAGTTCGTAGTAGCGCCTGGCCTCCGAGGCGTCGTGCTGCTTGCGCATCAGCAGGGTGAGCGCGGTGCTCATCGGCGCGAGCGGATTGCGCAGTTCGTGCGCCAGCGTTGCAAGGAACTCCGTCTTTCGCTGGTCGGATTCGCGCAGCCCGTCGAGCAGGTCGCGCAACTGGTATTGCCGGTTGCGTGCGCGCAGCGCCGTGCGCACGGTGCTGATGAGCGAAGCCACCCGCATCGGCCGTTCGATGACGGTGACGTTCGCGAGCCTGTCCATGGCCTCGGTGATGACGTTCGAGTCGGCGCCCTGTCGCGCCAGGATGAGCACCGGCACGTCGGACCAGGGCGGCTGCGAGCCCAGCACTTCGGTCAGCGCGCCAGCGGCCGGATCGGCCAGCACCTCTTCCGCCAGCATGATCGCGCCCGCGCCTTCCTGCAGCCCCCGGACCAGCTCGCACAGGTTCGCGCAGGACTGCGTGGTGATCTCCGCGCGTGCCAATACGGCGTTGGCCATGAAGGCGTCCCTGGAGGTCGCGGTTCGCAACAGGATGCGCTGCTCGACGGGTGCCGGTGCTGCGCTCACGATGCGGGCTGCACGCCGTCGATGGGAATCGGAATGCCCGTCAGGATGCCTCGGAAGTTGCGCAGCGGCTCGCCGACCTGGAGGCCCGTGGCGGTCATGGAGAAATCGCGGATGGTCCGCTCGTGCGCGCCGCCGCGCTTCTTCAGCACCGAGATGGCCTGGCGCACTTCGCCGTCGAGTTCGAAGTAGCGCAGCAGCACCACGGCATCGGCCAGGTAGCTCGCATCCACGGGTGTCTGCATCTGCATGCCGATGAGCCCGTGCTGCGCGCCCACCAGCAGCGTGGCAACACCCGCTTGCCCCAGATAGGAGAGCAGTTCGTGGAGCTGCGCGATCAGAAAGCGCTCGTCGGGCATGGCGTTGAGGTAGCCGTTCAGGCTGTCGATCACCACGACCGCCGCACCGGACTCCACCACCGCCAGCCGGATCAGGTGCACGAACTCGCCGGGCGACAACTCGGCGGGGTCGACCTGCCGCACCTTGATGCGGCCGGCATCGATGTGCATTCCCAGGTTCATCCCCATGCTGTCGCAGCGCGTGCGCAAGGTGTGAATGCTCTCGTCGAAGACGAAGAGCGCCGCGCACTCGCCGCGCTGCGCGGCGGCAAGCGCGAACTGGACCGCCACCGTCGACTTTCCGGTACCCGGCGCGCCGACGAACAGCGTGCTCGTTCCCCGCTCGATGCCGCCGCCCAGCAAGGCGTCGAGCGACTCGATGCCGCTGGGAATCCGCACCTGCGTGAGCGCTGCCGAATGCTCGGCCGCCACCAGGCGAGGAAACACGCGCAAGCCGCCCCGCTCGATCCGGTAGTCGTGATAGCCGCCGCGAAACTGCTGGCCGCGGTATTTGCTGACCACCAGACGGCGCCGCGCGGTGCCGTAGTCGGAACTGATCTGCTCCAGCCGCAACACCGCGTGGGCGATGCTTTGCACCTGAAGGTCGTGCTTCATGGCGGTCATGTCGTCCAGCAGCAGCACGGTGCATTGGCGGCCCGAGAAAAACTGCTTGAGCGCCAGAATCTGCCGCCTGTAGCGCAAGGAGCTGCCGGCCAGCAGGCGCAGCTCGGACAGCGAATCGAACACCACCCGCGACGGCTTGATCACATCGACATCCGACAGGATCCTCAAGGTCGTTTCGCTGAGCTCGACCTCGGACGGATGGAACATCGTGTACTGCTCGTCGGGCTCCAGCGCGGCTTCCGACGGAAGCATTTCGCGCACTTCGATGCCGCTCAAGTCCCATCCGTGGGAATTCGCGACACCCTTGAGTTCGTGCGATGTTTCCGACAAGGTGACATACAGCACCGATTCGCCGCGCCTTGCGCCTTCGATCAGGAATTGCAGCGCGATGGTGGTCTTGCCCGCGCCAGGGGTGCCCTCGACCAGGTAGAGGCGGTTGGACATGAGGCCGCCTCCCAGAACATCGTCGAGGCCGGGGACGCCGACCTTCATCAGGCTTTCCTGCATGGCCGGTCCGGCCGTGCCGTCGAGTTTCATTTTTTTCCTCCATCGTATGGACAGACAGTCCTTCTCTGCCCTGTTCTGTTTGCGATCTGTCTGCGGGGATACGCCTCTGCAGGCCGGGCGCCAATGCCCGCGGGAGATTTTTAGCGGCCGGGCGGCGGCGCGGTTGTAGGGCATCGCCCTTCTTCGGGAGAAGACAAAGCCCCCGCGCCGATGGCGGATGCGAGGGCTTTGATGGCGCGCGCGAAAAGGCCGCTCGAGATGTTCAGATCAGGACTTCTCGGGCGTCTTGTGCTCGGCTTCGCCGGGGTCTTCGAGCTTGCTGTTCTCGACCTTTTTCATCATGTCCTCACCCTCGGTGTCGCTGCCGTCGGTGGGCACGGACTCTTCCTGGGTGATCTCCGGTTCATCGGGTGAGCGCTTCCCGCGCGGCGATGTTGGCGATGTGGGCGTGTTCATGCGGCAATCTCCTGAATGAGATTCCACAGTGGCGCAAGCGCTACCCCGGAGCGCTCAGGCAAAGGCGGCAGCAAGGGTCAGCCAAGGCCGACGATCCGGCCGGGCTCGGCCGGGTTTGCCCGAGCCTGCTGCGCACGGCGGCTCAAGCTTCTGCAATCGCCTCCACGGGGGCTTCGCTTGCCTCGATGAAGAGCCGCCTGATCATGGGGAAGCGCCCGCGCACCCGCTGCTCGATCGCGGAGATGGCATCGGCGGCCTCGCCGGTGGCCGTGCCCTCCTTGAAGTTCACATCGACGATGGCCAGCACCTCGTTGGGGCCGATGTACATCGAGAGCACGCGCCCGACGTCGCGCACGCTGGGCTGTTCCATGGCCAGGCTCCGGATGGCGCGCGCCGTTTCGGGGCGAATGCCCTCGCCGATGAGAAGCCCGCGCGCCTGCGCGATCAGCAGCACCGCGACGCCGGCCAGCAGCAGCCCGATCACCACCGACGCGGCGCCGTCGAGCGCCGGCAGGTCGAAGCGGTGGCTCAGATAGATGCCCAGCGCCGCCACGGCCAGCCCGATCAGCGCCGCCGAATCCTCGGCCAGCACGGTGTAGGTGGTCGGGTCCTTGCTGCGTTCGAGTGCCAGCCAGAAGGGCGCGCCTCGGGATTGGGCCCGGAACTGCCGCAGCGCGATGAAAAAGCTGGTGCCTTCGAACAGCGCGGCCAAGGCCAGCACGACGTAGTTCCAGGTCGGGTCCCGCATGGGCTCCGGCTTGCGGATGTGCTGAATGCCTTCGTAGAACGACACGCCGCCGCCCAGCCCGAAGATGAGCACCGCGACGATCAGGCTCCAGAAGTACAGCTCCTTGCCATGGCCGAACGGGTGCTCGGCGGTCGCGGGCCGCTGGCTCAGCCTGATTCCCACCAGCAGCAAGACACCGTTGAAAGTATCGACCGCCGAGTGGATGCCTTCCGACAGCATGGCCGAACTGCCGGTGATGCCGGCCACGACGAACTTGGTCGCGGCAATGGCGACATTGGCGGCGATGGCGCCGTAGATGGCAACCTTCGACTCAGCCATTGGGGGTGCGGCCGGAGCTCAGCCCCCGCGCGCGTTCACGTCAGGGAAGCCCAAGGTAGACCCGCAGATCGTCCTTGATCGTGCCCGCGGACGCGACCGCCATGCGCAGCCGGGTCTCGCTCACGCCGAACCATTTTGTCCAGTAGTCGACCTCTTTCAGGTCTGTGATGTCGATCTGCTCGTCGTCCTGTGGGACGCGAATCTCCATATCGTCCGGCATCGCGGGATCTCCAGGTGGGTTGGAGACGGAAGTTTCACCGCCGAACGGGGTCGCCTTGCCAGCCACGTGCCATGGTTGATGCAGGACATGTTCTACACGCCGTCTCTTTCCGTGGTTTCGGGATGTTTCACGCGCAGCCTTGCAGGCTTGAACCGGTCTGCCAGGAAATCCAGCAACGCACGCTGCACCGCCGTGCTGTGCCGACGCTGCAGATAGACCGCCGACAGCCACATATCGCTGCGAACGAACTCCGACAGAACGGGCACCAGCCGCCCGCTCTCGACGTAGCGCTCGAGCATCACCGACGGCAGATAGACAACTCCCGCCCCGAGCAGTGCCGCCTGGATCAGCGGGCCGGCTTCCGTGGCCTCCAGCCTTCCATGGACCGCCACTTCGAGCGGTTGGCCGTCGGCTTCGAAGCGCCACTTGGAGGCGGGATTCAGATGGGTGCTGATCAGCGAAACGTGGCGCGCAAGCTCGCCTGGATGAGCGGGCACCCCGTGCTTGCGCCAGTACATGGGCGCGGCGCAAACGCTGAGTTCCATCGACGCCAATTTTCGAACGATCAGGTTTTCGTTGGCCGAAGGGCCGAAGCGCAGCGCGATGTCGATGCCTTCCTCCGCAAGGTCGACCATGCGGTTCGTGAGCACCAAGCTGATGCTGACCTCCGGGTAATGGCCGAGAAGCGCGGGTGCTCCGATTCAGCAACCGGACGCCGAACCGGCTCTCGAGGGTCGCGATGTACTTGCTGACGGTACCCCTCGAGAGCGAGAGATGCTTGGCTGTGCGGGAGAAGCTTCCGGACGCAGCGACCTCCCGAATGCGCGCAGGAGATCCAGGCTGTCCACGGCGGCACTCAGGCGAGCCCGAGTTTCTTTCGCAGGCTCGCGTCCACCGGCCCCGCGGGCAGGAAGCGGCGCAATTTCGTCAACAGAGAAGCCTCCCCGGGCGGCGTACAGCGCATGCGCCACGGACCGAGCGCCGCTTCGACGATGGTGTTTGCCACGCCTTGCGGCTCGGGCGCTTTGCTCACGCTCTCGGCCACGGCGAGCGCCACCACGTCCCGTTCACGGTCGTAGTCCGCGATCCGAGCCTTGACGCGCGGCGCATTGAGGTCGAGGTTGGTGCGGGTGAACGCCGGCTGCACCAGCGTCGCCCGAATGCCGAACTGGCGCACCTCGTGATCCAGCGATTCGGAGAGCCCCTCCACCGCATGCTTGGTGGCCGCGTACATGCCCATGTATGGCGCCGGCAGCACACCGAGCACCGAGCTGATGTTGACGATCCGCCCGCGATGCTGCGAACGCATGTACGGGAGCACGGCGCGCGTCACGCGAAGCATGCCGAGTACGTTGGTGTCGAACAAGGTGGCGGCCTCTTCCGTGGCGGTTTCCTCGACCGCGCCGATCATCATCATTCCCGCGTTGTTGACCAGCACATCGATGCGCGTCGCCTTTTGGATGACGGATTCGATGCCCGCCTGAACCGAGCCTTCTTCCCGGACGTCCATTTCGACGAATTCGACACCGGGCAGCGCGGGCGCCTTGCGCACGTCGCGTGCGGTGCCGAACACCCGGCAGCCTCGTGCGACGAACATTTCCGCGGTCACGCGCCCGATGCCCGAGGACGCGCCGGTCACGACGACAACTGATGAACTCGACATGGTGGTTCCTTCGACTTGAATGAATGAATGAATGAATGAATGAATGAATGAATGAGTGAGTGGCGATGAAGCGCCGTCAATGCGCCGCCGGGTTGCCGTCGCCGGGCCGGATCCGGAACCAGATGGAATACATGGCCGGCAGGAAGACCAGCGTGAGAATCGTCCCGGCGAACGTCCCGCCGATCAAGGTGTAGGCGAGCGCGCCCCAGAACACCGAATGGGTCAGCGGAATGAACGCGAGGATCGCCGCGAGCGCCGTCAGGATCACGGGGCGGGCACGCTGCACGGTCGCTTCGACGACCGCATGGAACGGGTCGAGCCCCTCCTGCTGGTTGTGGTGGATCTGCCCAAGCAGGATCAGCGTGTTGCGCATCAGGATGCCCGACAGCGCGATGAGACCGACGAGCGCATTGATGCCGAAGGGCTGCTGGAACAGCAGCAAGGTCGGCACCACGCCGATCAGCCCGAGCGGGCTGGTGAGGAACACCATGACCATCGCGGAAATCGAGCGCACCTGGAAGATGATGATGAGGAGCGTGGCCGCCAGCATGATCGGGAACAGCGGCAGCATCGCCTTCGTCGCCTTCTCCGATTCCTCGATGGAGCCGGCCTCGGCGATGCGGTAGCCGGCCGGCAGCTTCTGCATCAGCGGCTGCAGCTTCGCGGTGATAGCGTTCGACACGTCGGGCGGCTGCAGCCCATCGGCGATGTCGCCCTGCACCGTGATCGTGGGTATGCGGTCGCGCCGCCGCATCACGGGTTCTTCCATGCGCACCTCGACCTCGCCGACCTGCGACAGCGGAATGCGCTGGCCGCCGGCACCGGCGAGCGTGAAGTCCGCGAGCTTCGCGGGGTCGAGCCGGGTGCCGCCGGCCGAACGGGCCACCACCTGCACGGTGCGGATGTCTTCGCGCACGGTGGTCACCGGCGCACCGCTCAACAGGAATTGCAGCTGCTGCGCCACGGCGTTGGAACTGAGCCCCACAGCCTGCAGGCGGTCCTGCTTCAAGGTGAAGTGCAGCGTGGGCGTGCGGGTGCCCCAGTCGGTGCTGACGGTGCGCATCATCGGGCTGGCGTCCATCACCTGCCGCACCTCGGCGGCGATCTTGCGCAGCTCGTTCGCATCGGGCCCGCTGACGCGGTAGGCGACCGGGAACGGAGAGTACGGACCGAACACGAGCTGGGTCACGCGCACCCGCGCCTCGGACGCGAGGCCGTCGGCAATGGCTTGGCGCAACCGGTGCTTCAGGGTCTCGCGCTCTTCCTGGCCGCCCGTGCGCACCACGATCTTCGCGAACGAGGGGTCAGGCAGTTCGGGCCCCATGGCGAAGTAGAAGCGCGGCGCGCCCTGCCCGATGTAAGACGTGACGATCTGCGCCTCGCGCTGGGTGGAGAGCCAGGCCTCGACCTTGGCCGCGGCGCCGCTGGTCTGCGTGATCGACGTGCCGTAGGGCATCTGCACTTCGACCAGGACTTCGGGCCGGTCGGAAATAGGAAAGAACTGCTTCTTGACCACGCCCATGCCGAGGATCGACACGACGAAGAGGCCGACCACCGCGCCCGCCACCAACCACTTGCGCGCGATGACGCGCGCCAGCACGCGGCGCAGCCGGTTGTAGCGCGGCGTGTCGTAGATGGCGGCGTGGCCGCCCTCGATCTTCTTGAAGTTCGGCAGCAGCTTGACACCTAGATACGGCGTGAACACCACGGCGACCACCCACGATGCGATCAGCGCGATGCCGACGATCCAGAACATGTTGCTGGTGTATTCGCCCGCGGTCGACGGCGCGAAGCCGTTGGGCATGAAGCCCACCGCGGTGACCAGCGTGCCCGAGAGCATCGGCGCCGCGGTATGGCTCCAGGCATAGGCGGAAGCGGCCACGTGGCTGTAGCCCTCCTCGATCTTCACGACCATCATTTCGATGGCGATGATGGCGTCGTCCACGAGCAGGCCGAGCGCAAGAATGAGCGAGCCGAGCGTGATGCGGTCGAAGTTCTTGCCGGTCGCGGCCATCACCACGAAGACCACGGCCAGCGTCAGAGGCACCGCGGCGGCCACCACCAGGCCCGCGCGCCAGCCCATGCTCAGGAAGCTCACCAGCATGACGACCAGCAGGGCCGCGAAGAATTTGACCATGAACTCGTCGACCGACGCGCTGATGTTCACCGACTGGTCCGTGACCTTCGTGAGGCCGAGGCCCAGGGGCAACTCGGCGTTGATGGCGCGGGCTTCCACGTCCAGGGCCTTGCCCAGGTCGAGCCCGTTCCAGCCTTCCCGCATGACCACGCCGATCAGCAAGGCAGGCTCGCCGCCGTTGCGGATCATGAAAGTGGCCGGGTCTTCGTAGCCGCGCCTGACCGTGGCCACATCCGACAGCTTCAGGGTGCGGCCTTGCGCGATCACGGGCGTGTCGCGGATCTTCTGCAGCGTGTCGAACGCGCCGTCCAGCCGAACGAACACCTGCGGGCCGCTGGTGTCCACCGACCCGGCCGGGCTCAGGGCATTCTGGTTGTTGAGCGCGGCGAACACATCCTGTGGCCCGATGCCCAAGGTCGCCAGCCGGTCGTGCGCGAACTCGACATAGATCCGCTCCGACTGTTCGCCGGCGATGTTGACCTTCTTCACGCCCGGCACATGCAGCAGCCGCTGGCGCAACGCTTCCGCATCGCGCACCAGCACGCGCTGCGGCTCTCCCTTGGCCTTGAGCGCGAACAGGGCGAAGGTGACGTCCGCGTACTCGTCGTTGATCATCGGCCCGATCACGCCGGAAGGCAGGTTGCCCGCTTCGTCACCGACCTTCTTGCGCGCCTGGTAGAACTGCTCCTGCACTTGCGCGGGCGGCGTGCTGTCGAGCAAGGTCAAGGTGGTGAACGCCAGGCCGGGCCGCGTGTAGGTTTCGGCGCGGTCGTAGTAGCGCAGCTCCTGCAGGCGCTTCTCTAGCTTCTCGGCGACCTGGTCCTGCATCTCCTGCGCCGTGGCGCCGGGCCAGGCCGTGATGATGGTCATCACCTTGACGGTGAAGGCCGGATCTTCCGCGCGGCCGAGCTTGAAGAACGCGACCAGGCCTGCCAGCGAGATCAGGCAGATGAGGAACAGCGTGATGGCGCGTTCGCGGACGGCCAGCGCCGACAGGTTGAAGCGGCCTTCGCTCATGGGTGGGCTCCGCCCACCGCCGGCGTGGCGGCCGGGGCCGCGACACGCACCTGCTCGCCTTCGCGCAGCAAGTGCGCGCCGAGCGCGACGACCTGGTCACCTTGCTTGAGCTGGCCGGCGACCTGGGCGCGGTCGTCGTCCAGATGCTCGACGGTCACCGGCTGCCAGCGCACCGTGGACGGATCGCCGCCGATGACCCACACGCCCGTCGCCTTGCCGGTATCGAACAGGGCGCCGATGGGCACCTGCACGCCCCCTGTCCTGGGGGACTTGCCGTCTGCAATGCGGACCGTCACCGTGGCCCCCAAAGGCGCGTTGGCGAGCTCGCCATCGAGCACATAGCGCGCCTCGAAGGTGCGCGTGAGCTTGTCGGCCGCGTCGGAGAGTTGCCTGAGCTTGACGGGCACGGCAGCGCCTTCCTTGCCGAAGAGCGTGGCCTGCCCGCCGGAGCCGACGGCCGGGCGCAGCGTTTCGGGCAACTGCACCACGGCCTCCCTGCGCCCGGCCTGCGCCAGGCGGACCACCGGCTGCCCGGCGTTGACGACCTGGCCGGGCTCGGCCAGCGTCTCGAGCACCGTGCCGTCCGCATCGGCAATGAGTTCCGAATAGCGGTTGGAATTGCGCGCGACTTCGGCCCCTGCTTCGGCCGCGCCGAGCTGGGCCTGGGCGCCATCCGCCGCGGCCTTGATCTGGTCGTAGGCCGAGGCGGAAATGGCGCCGGTCCCGCGCAGGTCGCGGTAGCGCGCTTCTTCGTCGCTCGTCTGTTTTGCACGCGCTCGGGCCGCGGCCACGGCCTCCTGCTGCGCACGCGCCGCCAACTTCAGGTCGACGGGGTCGATGCGCATGAGCAGTTGCCCGCGCTTGACCGGCTGGCCTGCATCGACCAAGCGCTCCAGCACCTTTCCCGAGACGCGGAAACCCAGATCGCTCTGAACCCGAGCGGCTACGGTGCCGGTGAACGAACGCGGTGCCAACGTGGCGGCCTGAACCGTCGCGGCGCGCACCAGTGGCGTTTGGGTGCGCGGATCGGCCAGGGTCTTGTCGTCACAGGCGGCCAATGCGAACGGCAAGGCGCAGACAAGTGCGGATGTAAGGAGGCGGCGCGAGTGCATGAGGAGCCCATTGACGAATCGATCAGGGCTCCAATTCTCATAACAGTGACCAATTTAGTCAATAGTCACCAGGAAAATTGTTTGACTACGGCGACAAGCTGCGCAGCACCAAACCCGACAACTGGGCCGGAGCCTGGTCCGTGTAGCTGGAACTGAGCTGCAGGATCAGGGGGTTAACGTAAGGGTGCATGACCAGGTAGATGGCCGCCGCCGTCTCGTCGATCGGCGTCTTGCGCTCGAAGTCGCCGGACTCCCGCCCCTGCTTCAGCACCTCGACGAGCAGCTCCCGAATACAGGCTTCGTGGGCGATGGCCGACTGCCAGTGTTCGCTGGCCGCCGAGATCGCGATCTCGTAGAGCTTGCGTTCCTGGAAGAACAAGCGAAGGCCCGAATCGACGAGAGCCTTGAACATGCGGCGCAGTTTCTCGGGCGGGCGGTCGGTTCCGTCGACCGCGGCGCGAACGTCCACCTGGATCTCGCGCAGGCAGTTGGAACAGATCATTTCGCCGATTGCCTGCTTCGACTCGAAGAACTTGTAGATGTACGCCTTCGAGAAGCCGATGGCCTTGGCGAGGTCGGAAACGGTGGTCTTCTCGTATCCGTAGCGGCTGAAATGCTCGGTGGCCGCGACGACGATCTGTGCGCGCACGTCGTGGTCGACCGGTCCCCGCGCGGCCGGCGGAGAAGAAGTTGCGTTGTTCATGCCCAGAGCTTACCGCCCGGACAAACAAACGACAACAAGTGACCAAATTGAATTATAGTCACTCACTTCTTTCTGCCTTCCGTCAGCCGTACCGGAGCAACCCATGTCCCAACGTACCCTCGCCCTGCCCCTGCTGTTCAGCCTGCTGCTCGCAGGCTGCGCTGTGGGACCCGACTATGTCCGGCCCGCCCCGACCTTGCCGGACCGGTTCATCGGCGAAGCCGCCCTCGACCGGCGGGCCGCTACCGCGAACGCCGAACTGGTGACATGGTGGACCGCGTTCGGTGATGCGCAACTGGCCCGTTATGTCGAACAGGCGCTGAAACAGAACCTCGATCTTGCGCAGGCATCCGCCCGCATGGCACAGGCCCGTGCCGGACTGGGGGCGGCGAATGCTGCGTTGCTGCCCTCGGGCAATCTCGGCGGACAAGCCGCCCGGGCTTACCAGTCGGTGGAGACGCCGCTGGGCCAGGTGCTGAATTCGCAGCCGGGTTTCGACCGCTACGGCAACGCCTACGAAGCGAACCTGGGTGGAAGCTGGGAGCTGGACATCTTCGGCGGCCTGCGCCGGGGACGCGAAGCTGCGCTGGCCGACCACCAGGCCTCGGAGGCCGGCGCAGCCGCCACGCGCCTCGGCGTGGCCGCGCAGACCGCGGACATCTACATCATGCTGCGCGGATTACAGGCCCGCCTCGACGTGGCACGCCGGCAGGTCGGCACACAGCAGGAACTGCTGTCGAAGATCGAGCTGCTCCACGGCAAGGGGCTGGCCGCCGGACTCCAGCTGAGGCAGGCCGAAGGTGCGCTGGCGCAGGTGCGTGCGTCCGTGCCGGTGCTGGAAGCGGGCGAGGCTGCGGCCATGAACGCGCTCGACGTGATGCTGGGCGCGGCGCCGGGCGCGCACCGCGCCGAACTGGCGGCAGCGGCTGCAATTCCCGTCCCGCCGCGCATCGGCCCCACCGGATCGCCCGCCGAATTGCTGCGGCGCCGGCCCGACCTGATCGCCGCCGAGCGGCGCCTTGCGGCATCGAACGCGCGCATCGGCATGGCCGTGGCCGAGTACTACCCGAAGCTGTCCTTGGGGGGAACGGTCGGCAGCGCCACGTCTGTGGCCAGCGGCAATTTGTTCACCGGCGACGCCAGCCAGGCGGCGGCCCTTCTCGGGCTGCGCTGGCGGCTGTTCGACTTCGGGCGCATCGATGCGCAGATCGAACTGGCCAAGGGGCAGGACGTGGAGTTGCTCGCGGCCTACCGGCTCGCCGTGCTGCGTGCCACCGAAGACGTGGAGAACGCCTTCTCCGCGCTCGTCAAGCGCGAAGAACAAACCGCATTGCTCGCGCAAGGCGAGGCATCGCTCGGGCGCGCGCGAGGCGACTCGTTCGCGGCCTATCAGCGCGGTGTCGTCAGTCTGATCGAAGTGCTGCAGGCGGACGAGAGCCTGCTGCGCGTGGCCGACGCGAGAGCACAGGCGCAGACAGAGTCGGCGCGCGCGGCGGTCGGGGCATTCAAGTCGCTGGGTGGGGGGTGGCAGGCGGATGACCCGGCCGAAGCGATGGCAAGTCGCTCGCATTGACGCGCGACTTCTACTGGCTGTCAGCGAGCCTTCTCAACGCACCCAGATCGAGAACGGTGATCGTGTTCTGGCTCAAGCTGAGCGCGCCGCCTGCAACCAGGACGCCGAGTGCCTTGTTGACGGTTTGTCTCGTGACCTGCAGGAGCGCCGCAAGGTCTTCCTGGGTCAGGCGCAGGCGCAGGCTGATTCCCTGTCCGTCGTTGCTCCCGTAGAGAACGGCCAGCCGTTCGATCGTCGCGGCCAGCCGCCGCGGGAATGAGCCCACGCCTTGGCTGAGCAATGAATCAAGCACGATCCGGTGCTGCTTCATCAGCATTTTTGCCATTCCCTTCCAGAGGGTCGGGTCCTCGTCGAGGATTTTCTGAACCAGCAGGGTTGGCATTCGAACGACCGTGACGTCGTTCAGCGCACAGAAGTCGTAGACGACGCGATCCGCCTCTTTTTCTTCGCTCTCTTCTTGGTCGATGGCTCGGGTAAATCCGGCTATATAGCCGGGTCCGAGGAGCGCCACTGGGGTCCGGCTTCCCCCTGGCGGAATATGGCCGACAACCAGATAGCCCGACACGATCGCAAACGTCTCTGGCGCTCCCAACTCGATTGAAACCATCTCGCCTCTGGTGCGCCTGTCGAGGTGCGCGTTGGCGAGCAGTCTGCTCATCGCCGAGGCGGGCCACCGGGCAAAGCCATGCGTGAGGCGCAGCGCCCGTTCCATGAGCGCGGCGTCCTCCAAGGGCTCTCTGGCGTCGATCATTGCATTCAAGTGTCCCCAAGCCTCCAGCAGCCGAGAGTATCGGCGCGCTTGTCTTGTTTGCCCGATTACTTCTTCTCTGCCTGCCCCAGGATATCCACCACCACCCGGCGGTCCGGCTGCAGGCAGGCGACCAGGCGCGGCGCGCGAACCGTGCCCTGGCAGTCGCGCGTCACGGGTTCCCGCTCACCCCGCGACTGCACTTCCATCGGCGCGCGCACGCCCGCGGACTTCAGGTAGTCGCGCACGGTGTTGGCGCGCCTGAGCGCCAGGCGGTCGTTGTAGGCCTCGTCGCCGAGGCGGTCGGTATGGCCGGTGATCGTCAGGCTCTGCACCTGCATCTCCTGGCTTTGCAGCGCACGGGCCAGCGCATCCAGCTCGCCGCGGCCCTGCGGCAGCATGTCGGCCGCACTCGAGCGATCGAACTTGAAGAGCGCGTCGGTGCTCAGGTTCACCCGCCGCGTCGTCGGGGCCGGCGGCACCGGCACTGGCGCCGGGGTGGGAGCCGGCGTCACGACGGGCGTGAGCGCGCAGTTCTGCCCCTGGCACCAGTTGTAGCGCTCGTCATGCAGGCTGCCGCAGCCGGCCAGGACGAGAGTGGCGAGGGCCGTGGCGCCGAGCGCGAGCAGTGTCGGCGTGTTCTTCGTTTGCGTTTGCATGGTTTGCGTTTGCATTGTTTGTTTCCTTCCCGTTGTCAGTGGTTCGACCGCGCTCACCGCGCTCACCACGCTCACCACGCCACCCGCACGCCCAGCTGCCCCGAGACGCCCTCGCGGCTCGTGCCGCTGAGCGAGCGCTGGTACTGCACGCCGCCATACAGGTAGGCCGCTTTGCTCAGCGGCAGCTGCGCGCCCACGCCCAGCTCGGCCCAGGTCTGCTTGGCCCATGCCTCGCTGACCGCGGTGTTGCCGACGGTCACGGCCTTCGGGTCCTTGAACTCGTGCAGCAGATCGGCGGTCACGTAGAAGGTGTTGGTGCGCGTGAGCTTGTCGCCGCGCTCGGCCTTGTCGTTCCAGGCGAGGCGTGCGCCCACGCGGCCGCGCAGGCTCTGGCTGGTGAAGCCGTCCACGGTGGACACGTTGTCCGCAAAGCCGCGGTAGCGCGTCGCCTGGTAGCTCAGCTGCGCCTGCGGCTCGATCAGCCATTGGCTCTCGCCGATCTGCCAGGGGCGGCCCACTTCCACGCTCAACCCCGCGCCGGTGCCCTTCTGCGTGCCTTCGCCGCCGTACTTGTCGGTGTACTTGTTCTGCACCGCATGCAGCTGGCCGACCAGGTCGAGGTAGCTGCCGTTGTCGGCGTAGCGCGTGTGGTACGCGCCCAGCGTGGCCATCTGGCCCTTCATCTTGCCGGTGTCGTAGCCCATGCCGGCGTCGCCGCGGCGGCGGTCGCTGAAGTGGGTGCTGGTGCGCCCGTAACCCGCGGTAAGGCCGGTGTGGCTGCGCGACTTGTCGGCCGCGTCGCCGCTGTAGCGGACCGCCAGCTCCTTGCCGAGCTGCACGTACTGCATTTCCTGCTCGAAGCCAAACTGGCGCTTGCCGTCCAGGTCCAGGCGCTGCGCATGCAGGCGCATCCACAGCTGGTCGGCGGGCGCCTTGTCGTCGCAGCCGCAGTGGTCCCACTTGAGCGTCTGCTGCTCGCCCACGCGCTTGTGCAGGCTGCCCAGCAGGCCCAGGCCCAATTCCTGGGTGGCGACCTGGCCCATCACATAGCCGGCCACGGCAGGGCGCAGCACCTCGGGGGCCGGCACCGGAACAGGCGCCGGACTCGGAACGCCCGGCACCGGCTTGGGCGTGTTGTAGACGCTGCTCAGGTAGAAGCTGTTGGCGTCGCCGTCGGTGCGCCCGCCGCGGTGCAGGCCGTATTCGTAGGCGCCGGCCTGCACCGGGGCGGCCAGGGTGAAGTCGCCTTCCGAGGAGGTGCCGGTGACCTGGACCACCTGGATGCCGTTGATGGTGGCGGCGCCGGCGCCGCCGGCATTGGTCACGAGCACGCGCGAGGTGCCGCTGGTGTTGCCGTTGACCACCAGCTTGTCGGTGGCGCTGGCATCGCTGCCCAGGGCGGTGTTCACGCGCACGATGCCGTTGGCGCCGGCGTAGTTGCCGTACAGGCTCAGCAGGTTGCCGGGGGTGCCGGCGGGGTTGCGCAGGTCGATGAGGCCGGCGTTGTGCACGTCGCCGGTGACGCTGAAGGCCGGCTGGCCCATGAACACGCTGCTGGTGGGCTGAATGAACAGGCCCAGGGGGGCACCGCCGGCGTCGGCTCCGGCGCCGACCACCAGCGGGGCGCCGGCGAGGGTGAGGCGGGTGTTGTCGAGGGTGATGGTTTCCCAGTTGCGCAGGGTGTCGCCACCCGCGGTGGCGGTGACGCCTTGCAGGGTGAGCTTGTCGACCCAGCCGTCGGCGGCCGAGACGTCGTCGCCGCCGTCCAGGACCTGGCTGCCGTTGTAGCCGGCGGCGGACACCAGGGCGGTGTCGGAACCGTTCTGGCCGTAGAAGCCGCCTGACAGCGTGCCGCCGGTCCAGGTGAAGCTGTCGTTGCCGTCGGCCGCGCTGGCCACGCGGTCGTCGCCGTAGATGTTGCCGCTGAAGCGGCCGCCGGTGAGCGCGAGGCTGTCGTTGCCCAGGCCGAGGATGGCGTCGCCGGTGACGGTGCCGGCGGTGGTGACGACGGCGTTGCCGCCGAGGGTGTCGGTGCCGGTCTGGGCGAAGTCGCCGTCTCGAATCGCGATGCCGGAGGCGGCGCCGTTGACGGTGGCGGCCGCGCCGATGTTGACGGTGCCGCCTGCCGCTGCCGTCGTGTGGATGGCCGCGGCCAGGCCGCTGCCGCTGGTCAGGCTGCCGCCCGTGACGTCGACCTGGTAGGTGCCCCCAGCGGAGGCGGCGCGCAGGCCGTCGGCATTAAGGCCGGTGGCTGCCACAGTGCCCGCATTCATCTGAACCGCAGCCAGGCCAAGGCCGGCGTTGGAACTGACGATGCCCGAGGCAGAGCTGCCCGACGTGCTGACCGTTCCGCCGTTCATGATCACCGTCGCCGTCGAGGTGCTGGTCACAGTTCCGACGTTCGCTGAAATACCAACCGAATCCTGGCCAACCGTTGTGACCGTCCCTGTGTTCAATGCCGTTGCATTGCCCACAGCGCCCTGATCAACTGCTGCCTGGATGCCTTGGGCTGCGATACCCGTGGTGGATATCGTCCCTTGATTCACGGCCGTGGCGTCACCTGCACCATAAAGCACGCGGGCTGCCGTGCCATTCGCGAACTGCCCCTTGGTCGCGATGGCCCCCTGGTTGGTGGCAATCGCATCCCCATAGCCCATGACGTCAGCAAAAACGCCAATGCCGTAGGGAGACCCATTCGTCGCGACGGTTCCTGCGGCCTGGAGCGTCGCAATCGCCGTGCCGTGCTTTGACGAATCGAAATTGTCGACATGCGCACCGATCCCGGTGGAGTAGGGACCGTTCGTCGTGATAGCGCCGCTCGAGGTGGCCGTTGCCGTGCCATTGCCGGTGGTCACTGCATAGACGCCGTAGCCGAATGTGCCACCGGTCGTGATGGTTCCGGTATTGCCCGCGTTGGCGCTGCCGCCCGTAGCCAATGCGTAAACGCCGAAGTTGCCGTCGATACCCGAGGCGCCGGTCGTCAGCACGGTTCCACCGTTCATCGCTGTCGCATTGCCGGTGCCCATGGCATGAGCAAGGATCCCCTTTGCGCCGTCGGTACCGCTGGTCTGAATGGAAGTGCCCGCCGAGGAACTGGCGACGGCATTGCCGGCCCCCAATGTGCCGGCATAGAGCCCGTAGCCGTAGGTGCCCGCCGTGCTGATGCGGCCGTTCAGCAGCGTGGCCGTGGCCGTGCCATCGCCGTCGTTGCGTGCGTAGATACCAGAGCCGGAGGTGCCGGTGGTGGTGATCGTCGAAGCTGCGGCATCCATGGTTGCCGTCGCCGCGGCCGTGCTGGCCGAGTTCAGGACCTCGGCCCAGATTCCGTAGCCATTGCTGCCTTGCGTCGCAATACTGCCACCCGTCATCGAAGCGGTCGCGGCGCCCGTGCCGGTGGCCAACGAGGCCAGTCCGACGCCGCCCGCGCCGTTGGCGATCACCGTCCCTCCCGTCTGGCTAGCAATCGCGTCGCCAGACCCTGAGCCGACTGCGATGACGGTCGAGCTGGCGCCGTTCGTCGTCGCCGTGCCGCCAGAAATGGTGGCGGAAGCAATGCCGGAGCCCAATGTCTGGGCCACAACGACCGAGTTATTCAAAGCCTGCGTGGTGGCAGTACCGCCCGTCATGGTTGCGACAGCATTGCCATTGCCGCGCGCCAAGGCGTAAGCCGCGTGCGACCCGCCTGCCGCAGTGCCGGTACTGATCGAACCGCCGTTCACCGTGACCGTCGCCGTGCCGATGCCGTGCGTTTCTGCAAACAGACCGACCCCTGAACCTTGCGTGCCCGTGGTGGAGATGGAACCGCTGTTGAGGATCGAGGTTGCATTGCCGCTACCCACGACGCTGGTGGCGACGCCCAGAGCGTTCTCGCCTTTGCTGGTGATGTTCGCACCATTGATGACGATGCTCGCATCACCGCCGGCGCCGCTCGCGAGTGAGTTGGCCAGCACAGCCCAGGCGGCACCGGACACAGGATTGCCCGCCGGGGTGGTCACATTGATCGTGACCGGGCCATTGACTTCGATCCGTCGGTTGCCGGTGCCGCCACCGCCCGAATAGACGCCATTGGCGGTTGTCGGCGCGGTGACCGGCGTGATGGTGAAGGGCGCCGCGGTGCCGTCCACGATGACGGTGATGCCGTCGGTGCCATACGCAATGCCGGTGGTGTTCGGGTTGGCGTCCCCCACTGGCGTTCCATCACCGTTGCAGATGACGGTTCCACCAACGGCGACAGCTCCGCACTCGTTGGCCGCCCAGGCGGACGATGCGCCGCCGTAAGCGACCGCCGCCAAGAGGCCTGCGGCCAGCACGGTACCCGACGACTTCTTGCCGCGCGCGGCACTCACCTCGCTGGCCGCAACCCACGCGCCCAGTGCCTCGTTCCAGATGCTGCGAAATGTTTTATTCACACTTACTCCCTCGTACTCGATAAAAATGGATCGCCGAATACGCAACTGCGCTTGGTGAATTGCCCATCGCAGAACCAAGCTGCAATTGAAATCCCCGCCAATCGCGTTTTTCGAGGCAGGGCGACCGTGCAAAACCTCGAAGAGGGCGGAATCTATCGCTGCGGAACGTTGTGGTGTAAGCCGATTGAACCCATATGTCGGGTAGCCGACATTGGTAGTTTTCAATTCCTTACGAGTGTGAACAATGCCCGCCTCGCTTCGGCGCTTGGGCCGACGGGTAAGGAGCACCGTGGTTACAGGGATCGGCGTGATGATCGCCATAATCCCGCAGGGAAAAAGAGCGCCGAGCGGACATGCCTGGACAGACCGTTGAACCTCACCTCCGCGACCACGCATGCTTCCCGCCGAAGACCAGCGCATTGCGGCAAGCAAGAATTCAGACATTCAAATCAATAGGACAAAACTCTCCATGCGTATTGCCACCTGGAACGTCAACTCTCTCACCGCCCGCCTGCAGCATGTGCTCGATTGGCTGATTGCCAACCCGGTCGACGTGCTGTGCCTGCAGGAGCTCAAGATGAGCGACGACAAGTTCCCGCTCGATGTACTCAAGTCGGCCGGCTACGAATGCGCGGTATTCGGCCAGAAAACCTACAACGGTGTGGCCGTACTGAGCCTGGCGCCGATGCGCGACGTGGCAAGGAACATCGGCGGCTTCACCGACGAACAGTCGCGCGTGATTGCGGCCACCATCGAAACACCCGCAGGCCCACTCCGCGTGGTGAACGGCTACTTCGTCAACGGCCAAGCGCCCGGCACCGACAAATTCGAATACAAGATGGGCTGGCTGCGCGCGTTGCGCGAATGGCTGCGCGCCGAGATGGCGGCGCATCCGAACCTGGTTCTGCTCGGGGACTTCAACATCACGCCCGAAGACCGCGACAGCTATGACCCGGTGGGCCTGAAAGAAACGATCCATCACACGACCGAGGAACGCGAGGAGTTCAGGGCGCTGCTCCAGCTTGGCCTGGTCGACAGCTTCCGCCTGTGCGAGCAGCCCGAGAAGAGCTATTCGTGGTGGGACTACCGGATGCTGGGCTACCAGAAGAACCGGGGCCTTCGCATCGACCACATCTTGGTGAGCGAGCCGCTGGTGCCGCGCGTCAAAGGGTGCATCATCGACCGCGTGCCGCGCAAGTGGGAAAAGCCAAGCGACCATGCACCCGTGGTGCTCGATCTCGACCAAGGAATTTGACGAAGATGACCATTCGCACCCTCACGATCATTGCAGCGGCGCTGACCCTCGTCGCCTGCTCGGCTTTCAAGTCCGCGGACAAGGCCGAAGACGGCAAGTCGGCCCCCTCCGCGCCCGACGAGGTGGCAAGCCCGAGGACCGACGTGCCGACCGTGCGCCTGATCACCGCGCAAACACCGGCCGTGCGGGCCTATCGCAAGACTGGCGCGCGCCAGATCTACAAGGCCTACGCCCAGCGCATCTACAAGGGGAAGATTCCTCCGCTGGTCTATGCCGTGGTGGTGGTCGAAACCGAGCTCGATGCGAACGGCAATGTCACGAACGTCACGTTCAGCCGCGTGCCGAGCCATGCCCCGGAAGTGCCGGGCAAGATCGCGGAGCTCATCAAAGCGGCATCGCCGCTGCCCAGCCCGGGGCGACTCGGCGCCCACACGTATGTCGACACGTGGCTTTGGGACAAGAGCGGAAACTTCCAGCTGGATTCGCTGACTTTAGGACAGCGAAGCCGGTAGCTGAGGCTCGCCCCAGTCGTCGCGGTGGTCCTGGAATGGGCCGCCGCTCTCTCCTTCTCTCTATTCGAAGCGGCAGCCTATTCGATGCCCAGTTCCTGGATCTTCCGGGTGATGGTGTTGCGTCCGATGCCCAGCTTTTGAGCGGCTTCGATGCGGCGGCCGCGGGTGTTGGCCAGGGCGGTGAGGATGAGCCGCGACTCGAAGCGGCGCGAAAGCGCGTCCCAGACGTCGGTGCGACCGGCGGCCAGCAGCGCCTGGGCTTCCATTTCAAGGCCGCTCTCCCAACTGCTGGCGCCCACGAGGCCTTCAGTGCTGGCTTCCGGCGCGGCGCTCGCCGGAGCGGATTCACGCTCGGGGCTCGGCGACAGCAACGGTGCGGGTTGCACGAGAGTTGCCGTGCCGACGCCTGTATCCGCGGCTTTTGCTTCCACGCCGGCTGCGGCGGCCATGACCTCGGGCGGCAGGTCCTTGGCTTCGATGAGCTGGGCTGGCGCCATGACGGTGAGCCAGTGGCAGATATTCTCGAGCTGGCGCACGTTGCCGGGGAAGCTGAACGATGCGAGCTTGGCCAACGCCGCATCGGAGATGCGCTTGGGCTCGACGCCAAGCTGGCGCGCACTCACCTGCAGGAAGTGGCGCGTGAGCGCGGGCACGTCTTCGCCGCGCTCGCGCAGCGCGGGCAGGCGCAGGCGAATCACGTTGAGGCGGTGGAACAGGTCTTCGCGGAAGCCGCCGAGCTTCACGCGCTGCTCCAGGTCCTGGTGCGTGGCCGCAATCACGCGCACGTTGGCCTTGACCGAGTTGTGGCCGCCCACGCGGTAGAAATGCCCGTCGCTCAGCACGCGCAAGAGGCGGGTCTGAAGGTCGAAAGGCATGTCGCCGATTTCGTCGAGAAAGAGCGTGCCGCCTTCGGCCTGCTCGAAGCGGCCGCGCCGCATGGTCTGCGCGCCGGTGAAGGCGCCGCGCTCGTGGCCGAAGAGTTCGCTCTCCAGCAGGTCCTTGGGAATGGCCGCGGTGTTGATGGCGACGAAGGGGCCGTTGGCGCGCGGCGAATGCTTGTGCAGCGCGCGCGCCACCAGTTCCTTGCCCGAGCCCGATTCGCCGGTGATGAGCACCGTCACGTTGCTTTGCGAGAGGCGGCCGATGGCGCGGAACACGTCCTGCATGGCGGGCGCCTGGCCCAGCATTTCGGGCGCGGCCACCATGCGCTCCTCGGCCACTTCCTCACGCTGGCTTTCGTCGACGGCGCGGCGGATGAGCTCGACGGCACGCGGCAGGTCGAAGGGCTTGGGCAGGTATTCGAAGGCACCGCCCTGGAACGCCGAAACGGCGCTGTCGAGGTCGGAAAACGCCGTCATGATGATGACGGGCAGGCCGGGGTGCTTGGCCTTGATCTTGTCGAGCAAGTCGAGCCCGGAGCCGCCGGGCATGCGGATGTCGCTCACCAGGACCTGCGGGCCCTGCTGTTCGTCGTCGGCGGCGAGTTCGAGGGCGGCCAGCACCTCGCGCGTGTTGGTGAAGCTGCGCGTGGGCAGGTCTTCGCGCAGCAAGGCCTTCTCCAGCACGAAGCGGATCGATTGGTCGTCATCAACTATCCAGATCGGCTTCATGCATCTCCTTGTTGCCGTGCTGCTAGGGCAGCGGTATCAGTATCTTGAAATCGGTTCGGCCCGGGACACTGTCGCACTCGATCACGCCGTGATGCTGTTGCACAAAAGTTTGTGCGAGCGTCAATCCAAGCCCTGTCCCGCCTTCCCTTCCCGATACGAGCGGATAGAAGATGCGGTCCTTGATCGTGTCCGGCACACCCGGTCCGTTGTCGATGACATGCAATTCCAGTGCCAATCGATACCACTGCTTATTGAATATCACCTGTCGGGCGATGCGGGTCTTGAAAGTGATCTGCGCGTCGCCCGCCGCGCGGCGCTCCGCCAGGGCCTGCGCCGCGTTGTGCACGATGTTGAGCGTGGCCTGGATCAGCTGCTCGCGGTCGCCGCGAAACTCGGGAATCGACACGTCGAAGTCGCGCTCGATGTGCAGGTCGCGCGGAAACTCCGCAAGAATGACCGAGCGCACGCGCTCGCAGACTTCGTGGATGTTGACGTCGCCCACCACGTGCGGGCGCCGGTGCGGCGCCAGCAAGCGGTCGACCAGCGTCTGCAGCCGGTCGGCTTCGTGAATGATGACCTGGGTGTATTCGATGAGGTCGCGCGACTCCACCTCCATCTGCAGCAGCTGCGCCGCGCCGCGAATGCCGCCCAGCGGGTTCTTGATTTCGTGTGCGAGATTGCGGATGAGTTCCTTGTTCGCCTGCGCCTGGTCGAGCAGGCGTTCCTCGCGGTCCTGGCGCACCTGCTGCTCGAGCGGCGACATCTCGATGACGAGCTCGCCCGACTTGTCGCCCTGCGCCAGGGTGACCTGCACCGGCATCAGCTCGTGGTTGACGCGGCGCAGGAAGGCTTCGTAGCGCAGCGTGGCGAAGTCGTTGCTGCGCGCGCCGTCGATGGCGGTGCGAAGCACGTGCGGCTCGTGAAAGCAGGCGCCGAACTGAGAACCTTCGAGGGTGCGGCGCGATGTGCCCAGCGCGTCTTCGAGGGCCGCGTTGGCGAACAGCACCGAACCGTTGGTGCTGACCACGGCAATCAGCGTGGACAGCAGATCGAAGGGCTGAAAGCGCGGCGTGGCGCCGGCCGCCTTCTTCCCGAATGCCATGATGGACTGACTACTGCTTGACCGGCAGGCGGCCAAGTTCGCGGCGAATGCCGGCGATGTCGCTCTCGTTGCGCGCCAGTTCGGCCTTCATTTCAGCCACGCGATCGAGATACTTCTGGTAGTTGCGGCCTTCGCTGCCCTGCTTCTCGGGCTCGCCGTTGTTGTATTCCTTCTGCAGCTCGGCCTGGCGGGCTTCTGCTTTCTTGAGCTCGGCTTCGAGCACCGAACGCGCTTCACCGTCGCGCGCGCGCTGGTCGACGCCTTCGACGCGCGGGCTGCCTGCGGGCGCACGCGCAGCGGAGGAGCCACCGCCGCCGCCCGAAGACTTGGCGGCCGGCATCCCGGAGCCTTGCACGACGGTGACGTTGCCGCCTTCCATGACCTTGCAGCCTTTTTGCTGCGCAATGGTCGAGTTGTTGGTGTATTCATTGCCGCAGCGCCACACGCGCTCCTGCGACGTCGCCGGCACGGCGACGGCCAACAATGAACCAGCCAGGAAAATGAGAGAAGCAGTCTTCATGAGAATCGGTGGATGGCGCGACAAAGGCGCATTTTCATGCAATTCGACTCCATCGGTGACAAGATGTTCCGCGTCAACGAAAAAGGACGGCCGAAGCCGTCCTTTCTGTCTTACTTACCCGTCAGGGGCTTGCGCCCGCCGATTTACAGGGAGTAGTACATGTCGAACTCGACCGGATGGGTCGCCATGCGGAAGCGCGTGACTTCCTGCATCTTGAGGTCGATGTACGCATCGATGTAGGCATCGGTGAACACGCCGCCCTTGGTCAGGAACGCACGGTCCTTGTCGAGGTATTCCAGCGCTTGGTCGAGGCTGTGGCACACGGTCGGGATCAGCGCGTCTTCTTCCGGCGGCAGGTGGTACAGGTCCTTGCTGGCGGCTTCGCCCGGATGGATCTTGTTTTCCACGCCGTCGAGGCCCGCCATCAGCAGCGCAGCGAAGCCGAGGTACGGGTTCATCAGCGGATCGGGGAAGCGCGCTTCGACGCGGCGGCCCTTCGGGTTGGCCACGAACGGGATGCGGATCGAGGCCGAGCGGTTCTTGGCCGAGTAGGCCAGCTTCACCGGAGCTTCGAAGCCGGGCACCAGGCGCTTGTAGCTGTTGGTGCCGGGGTTTGTGATGGCGTTCAGGGCACGGGCGTGCTTGATGATGCCGCCGATGTAGTGCAGCGCGAAGTCCGACAGGCCTGCATAGCCGTCGCCGGCGAACAGGTTCTTGCCGTCCTTCCAGACCGACTGGTGCACGTGCATGCCGGAACCGTTGTCGCCGACGATGGGCTTGGGCATGAAGGTGGCGGTCTTGCCGTAGGCATGGGCCACGTTGTGGATCACGTACTTCTGCAGCTGGACCCAGTCGGCGCGCTGGACCAGCGTGCTGAACTTGGTGCCGAGTTCCATCTGGCCGGCGTTGGCCACTTCATGGTGATGCACTTCGACCGGGATGCCGAGCGATTCGAGCACCAGGCACATTTCCGAGCGCATGTCCTGGAAGCTGTCGACCGGGGGAACCGGGAAGTAGCCGCCCTTGACTGCCGGACGATGGCCGGTGTTGCCGTGCTCGTATTCCTTGTCGGTGTTCCACGAGGCTTCTTCGGAGTCGATCTTGACGAAGCAGCCCGACATGTCGTTCTTCCAGCGAACGCCGTCGAACACGAAGAATTCGGGTTCCGGACCGAAGTAGGCGGTGTCGCCCAGGCCCGAAGCCTTCATGTACGCCTCGGCGCGCTTGGCGAGCGAACGCGGATCGCGCTCGTAGGCCTTGCCGTCGGCGGGGTCGATCACGTCGCAGGTCAGGATCAGCGTCGTTTCTTCGAAGAAGGGGTCGATGTTGGCGGTGTTCGGGTCGGGCATGAGCTGCATGTCCGAAGCTTCGATACCCTTCCAGCCAGCGATGGACGAACCGTCGAACGCGTGGCCCGAGGTGAATTTGTCTTCATCGAAAGCCGAGACCGGCACGGTGACGTGCTGCTCTTTGCCACGGGTGTCGGTGAAGCGGAAGTCGATGAACTTGACCTCGTTTTCCTTGACGAGCTTGAGTACATCGGCGACGGTCTTTGCCATCAGTTTCTCCTGAGTTGGATGGTGGTTGGAAATACAGGGACGGGGGATGCAGTTTCTGTGCCATTGTCGCCCCTCGCGGGGAGGCTCCGGCGGCAGGTGCAAACCCCAAAAAAAGGCGAATAATCACCAATTTGGTGCCATTGAATCTAGCGCACCAATTCTGGGCCAAGCTTCGCATCAAAGGCGTGCAACCCTTCGATGAGCTGGGTATAGGCGGCTTCCAGGCGGCCGGGGTCGCCTTTGACGCCCAATTCGATGTGGCGGCCGTACGCGGGATGGTCGACGCTCGGCAGGCTGAACACCTTGATGCCCGGATGCGCGGCTTCGATGGCGAGCATCAGAGGGGTGAGCGTTGCTTCCATGGCACCGAAAACAATGACCGACTTTTCGGCCGACTGCCCGCTGGTGAACAAGGCCGAATAGCGGCTGTCGAGCACCGATTCGATCATCGGCCAGGCCATGACCGGGAAGCCCGGCACGAAATGGACGTGATCGACGCTGAACCCCGGGATCTTGTTGTACGGGTTGCGGATGATCGCCGCACCCTTCGGGAACACGCCCATGTTGAGGCGATGAATGTTGTCGGGCCGGTCCGGCTCGTAGGCAATGCCCTGCTCGCGCGCGGTGTCCTGCATGCGCTCTCGAATCAGCGCTTCGGCCTCGGGATGCAGCTCGAGCGGCACCTGCAAGGCCTGGGCGGCGCACTGACGGGTGTGGTCGTCCGGCGTGGCGCCGATCCCGCCGGTCGAGAAAACGATGTCCCCCGAAGCAAAGGCCCGGCCGAGCGCGGCCGTGATGCGCGCGGGCTCGTCGCCCACGTATTCGGCCCAGCCCAACTGCAGCCCGCGCGCGGCAAGCAGTTCGATGACCTTGGGCATGTGCTTGTCGGCACGCTTGCCTGAAAGAATTTCGTCGCCGACAACGATCAGGCCGAATGCGCGGGTCATGGGGATTTCCATTGAGAAAGAACGGCCTGGTCGGCTTCGATGGCCGCAGGTGCGCCGCCGCCGGACGAAGCGGCAGCCGCCCCCCGCTGTGCGCGCAGTTGCGCCAGAGCATCGAGGCAGTAGTGGCCGAACCAGAGCGACGAAAAGGCGAATACCAGCGTGTAGATCCAGATCGCGAGCGGCACGAGCACGAAAAAGGCGGCCGCAAACAGCAGGCCGGACGCCCAGACAATGCTGGGCGCGGCACCCAGGTAGCCGCACAGCACGCCGATGCACAGCAGCGGCAGCCGGTGCGAGCGCAGGAGGGTGGCGCGCTCTTCGGGGCTTGCGTGTTCGGCCAGCGCGTCGAAGCTCATCACGCGGTAGGTGAGCCAGCCCCAGATCAACGGTGGCAGGATGAGCACCAGCGGCGGAATCAGCCAGAGCGGCATCGAGACCACGAGCGCCACCAGCGCCAGCACCGTGAGGCCGAGCGAACGCGCCATGCTGCCGAAGAAAGAGGCGCCCTTCTTGTGCTCGAGCGCGGGAAAACGGCGGTGCGCCACCAGTGCCGTGAGCGGCGCCGCCATGAGGCCGGCCACGATCAGCAAGGACACCACGACGATCAACGGGGTGGCGGCGACCACCACCACCAACGGCGCCAGCACGGAGGTGACGTCGCCCGAAAAGAGCCGCCCGATCCAGCCCCAGAAGCTCGACAGCAGAGGCCAGGCCTCGAGCGCCTCGCGGGTCCATGCGACTGTCGCGTCCCAGTAGAAATAGCCGAAACCCGCAGCCAACAGCACCATGAGGGCGAGTGGCAGCAGAGAGAGCACGATCACGCGCGGCAGCATGCAATACGCCACCGCGCGCCAGAAGGAATCGAGGAGCAGGCGCATTGGGTGCGAAGGATAACCGCCCCGGATCGGCCCGGCGTTCAGCCGCGGCCGACCATTCGCTTCAGGCCGAACCATTGCTGGGCCCAGAAACCGCTGCCGTAGTCGCGCACCCGTCCGTCGGCGCCGGGCTCGACCTGGTCGCGGATGCCGGTCGGGTCGTAGCGTTGCTCGAAGTTCGCGGTGCGAAAGAGCATGTCCCACCAGGGCAGCAGCACGCCGAAGTTGTGGCCGCCGAGCGTGTGGGCGCCGCGCGACTCGTGGCCCAGCCCGATGCTGTGGTGCAGCCTGTGAAAGCGCGGGCTGATCCACAGCCGCTCGCCAATGGCGCCGAAGCCGAGCTTCAGGTTGGCGTGCTGCAGGCTTTCGCTCAGTTGCGTGAACGCGACGAACGCAATGAACTGGCCGGGCGCCACGCCGATGAGCTGCGCAACGATGACGATGAGCGTGTCGTGGACGATGTCGTCGAGCAGATGGTTGCGGTCATCGCTCCACATGGTCATCTGGCGCTGCGAATGGTGCAGCGAGTGCAGGCCCCACCACCAGTTGAGCTGGTGCTGGCCGCGATGAATCCAGTAGCCGACGAAGTCGAGCACCACGAGATAGATCGCAAAGGCAACCCACGGCACGTCGGTGACGCCGGGCCAGGCTTCGTCCAGGTGGAAAGTGCCCCATCCCGCGGTGCGCAGGCTCCCGATGGCCTCGTCGAAAAACGGCTCGAGCGTGAAGAACATGGCCAGCCGGAACACGCCGAGGCGATGGATCAGCGTGTAGAGCACGTCGATGCGGATGGCGCGGCGGTCGGTCACGGGCTCGACGGCGCGCCAACGCTGCAGCGGCCCGATGACCGCGAGCAGGACCACGACCTGGATGAGCCCGACGAGCAGCCAGCCGGTGGCGTCGAAGGCGTCTTCGGTCCAGCCGCCGAGGCCGACCGCATAGACCAGCGGCTGAATCAGGATTTCGAAGAACCAGCCCTGCAGCGCGGAAAAGGAATCCGTCAACCAATCGATCACGGCGGCAGCCTCAGGGGTGGGACGCGATCCAGGCGCGGTATTGCGGATGCTGGCGCAGCGTCTCGAAGCAGAAGCCCTTGGCCTTCAGGCCGACGATCAGCGGTTCGAGGTCGGCGGGCGCCCAAGGGTCCTTGCGCGACCAGATGCCCAGGTGCGCGAGCAGGATGTCGCCGGGGCGGATGGTCTCCAGCGCCTGCGCGAGGAGCTTTGCATTGCTGAATGTCTCGCTCGGCAACTCGTCGCCCAGGAAACCGGCCGGTGACCAGCCCACGTGCTCGAAGCCGCAGGCCTTGGCCGCGGCAAGCAGCTTGGGCGAGGTCTTGCCGCCCGGCGCACGGTACAGCGGCAGCGGCTTCTTGCCGGTGATGATGGCCAGCCGCTCGGAGGCCTTGCCGATGTTGGCGCAGTACTCGGCCGCGCTCCAGGTGAATTCGCGCCCCGCCAGCGCGCCCGCCGTGGGCTTGATGCGGAAGCTCGGCGTCACGCCCTTGAGATCGCCGCGCCAGTACGCGTGGTCGTAGGTGTGCGAGGCGAATTCGTGGCCTTCGGCCGCCCTCGCCTTCCACCAGGGCGCCCAGTGGCTGTCGAGACTGTCGCCATCGGTTTGCGTGCGCTCGGCGGCCGCAAAGAAGGTGACGCGAACGTTCTGGCGCTTGAGCACCTCGGCCACCAGCGGTGCAACGCCCATGTGGCCGGTGTCGAGCGTCAGGTAGACCGGCTTTTCGCAGGAAGCGCCCTGCGCCCACGCCGCGGGCATCGCGGCGCAGCCGATCGCAAGGACGATCCCGGGAACAGCGCGGAACCCGCTGTGCCGGGCTGCCGACGGGACCCGCTCAGATTCTTTTTGCATGTTCCAAGGTCCAGACGCCGTGCGGCGAGCGGCCGACATTGACCTGGCGTACGACCTTCTGGCTGGCCAGGTCGACCACGCTGAGCTTCTTGGCCCAGCGCGAGGTGACGTACAGCGTCTTGCCGTCGGCCGACACGTCCATGCAGTCGGGGCCGCCCGGCACGGGGTACGTCGCAATGACCTTGAGCGTGGCCAGGTCGATCCGGCTGATGGTGTTGGCCACGCGGTTGCTCACGAAAACGCTCTTGCCGTCGCCGGCCGAACGGAAGGCATGCGCGCCCTTGCCGGTCGGGATCTTGCCGACCAGCTTGGGCTCGGGGCCCGCCACGTCGAACACCTGCACGCCGTCGCTGCCGGTCAGGCCCACGAGCAGGGTCTTGTCGTTGTGCACGCCGAAAATGTCGGCCGGCATGGCGCCGGTGGCCATGCGCCAGCGGACGGTCTGCGTGGGCAGGTCGACGGCGATGAGTTCGTCGCTGTCCTGCATGGTCACGTAGGCGACGGTGCTGGTGTTGTCGATCCAGATGTGGCTGGGCGTCTTGCCGGTGGCAATGCGCTTGGCGAGCTTCAGGTCCTTGCCGTCCCAGCGGTAGACGTCGACGTGGTTGAGCCGGTTGCCGGCCGTGACGAACCACTTCATGTCGCGCGAGAACTGCAGCTGGTACGGATCGATGATGCCGTAAACCACGCGCTGGACTTCGGCGGTCTTCGGGTTGAGAAAAGTGAGCGAATCACCCGCCGAATTGGCCACGATGACCGATTTTTCATCGGGCGTCATGTAGATGTGGTGCGGCTCCTTGCCGGTGGCGATGCGCTGCTTTTCGGTCCAGTCGACCGGATTGATCACGCTGACGCTGGCATCCAGCGAATTGAGCACGAAGATCGGCGGCGGTTCGGGGGGCGCAGCGGCGGCGGCTTGTGCCGCCCAGACTGTCAGGCAAGAAAACAGGAAGGCCGCGAGGCGGCCATTCGGTCGGGCAAGGAATCGCAAGGGAAGCTTCCGGAAGAGTGCTTCCGATTATCAACGGCCCGGCCCGACCGCCGGCTGACCGACGGCGCTTCTGGTGCCTTATCCCGGTGTTTTTGCACGCAAGGCCGCAACCTGCTCGGCGCTGAGCCATCGCCACTGGCCCGGTGCCAGGTCTTCGGGCAGCGCCAGTTGGCCGATGCGCGAACGGTGCAGCCCTTCGACCCGGTTGCCTACCGCGGCGAGCATGCGCTTGACCTGGTGGTACTTGCCTTCCGTGAGCGTCAGCCGCAGGTGCAGCGGACTGTCCGATTCGCAGGCCGCCGCGCGCACCGGCTTCGGATCGTCTTCGAGCACCACGCCGGCCAGCAGTTTTTCGATTTGCGCGGCGTCCAGCGGGTGCTTGGCCGTGACCTCGTAGACCTTGGGAACGTGGTGCTTGGGCGAGCCCATCTTGTGGATGAACTGGCCGTCGTCCGTCAGCAACAGCAGCCCGGTCGTGTCCTGGTCGAGCCGCCCGATGGCCTGCACGCCCTGCACCGCGCCCTTGTTGGGCCGCAAGCGCAGCGGCGACGGCAGCAGCGTGTAGATGCTCGGGTAGGTGGACGGCTTTTGCGAGCACTCGGTCCCGGCCGGCTTGTGCAGCATCAGGTAGGCCTTCTCGTGGTACGCCCACTCGGTGCCCTGGACGGTGAAAAGCAGGCCTTCAGGGTCGAGATCGTCGAACGGGTCGTCGGCGGTTTTGCCTCCGATGGTCACGTGGCCTTGCTGGATGAGCCCTGCGCACACGCGCCGCGTGCCGAAGCCTTGGGAATAAAGAATGTCTTGCAGGTGCATGGAAATGAAAAAAGCGGCCGCGCCGGCATGGCACGACCGCCTTTTAGTTTGCAGGATCAGTAGCCGGCGGCAAGGCCGGTGTTGCGGCGCGGGTCGTTCGCGCCGTAGAAGCGGTTGGCGCCGACCGGCTTGCCGCCCAGCGACGGCGCGCCGACGATGATCGCCGCGAGGTGGTTGGCCGGCTGCGGCACGCCCAGGTTGTGGCCCATGTCGGTCAGGATCTTCCGGGTGTCGGGGCTGATCGCGAAGGTTTCGACGTTGGTCACGTCAGGCAGCCATTGCTGGTGGAAGCGCGGCGCATCGACGGCTTCCTGCACGTTCATGCCGTAGTCGACCACGTTCAGGATGGTGTGCAGCACCGCGGTGATGATGCGGCTGCCGCCGGGCGTGCCGACCACGAACACGGGCTTGCCGTCCTTGGAGACGATGGTCGGGCTCATCGAACTGAGCGGGCGCTTGCCCGGGGCGATGGCATTGGCCTCGCCCTGCACCAGGCCGTACATGTTGGGCACGCCGATCTTGGCGGTGAAGTCGTCCATCTCGTTGTTCAGCAGCACGCCGGTCTTGTCGGCCGTGACCTTGGCGCCGAACCAGTCGTTGAGCGTGTAGGTCACCGACACCGCATTGCCCTGCTGGTCGGTGATGGAGTAGTGGGTGGTGTTGCTGCCTTCGTGCGGCGCCACGCCGGGCTTGATGTCCTTGGAGATGCCGGCCTTCTTGGGGTCGATGGCGGCGCGGATCTTCTCGGCATAGCCCTTGTCGAGCAGGCGATCGAGCGGGTTCTTCACGAAGTCGGGGTCACCCAGGTAGCTGTTGCGGTCCACGTAGGCGTGGCGCATGGCTTCGATCTGGTAGTGCACCGACTCGGCCGAGCGAAAGCCCAGCTCCTTGAGCGGGTAGCCCTCGAGGATGTTGAGCATTTCGCAGATGATCACGCCGCCCGAGCTCGGCGGTGGCGCCGACACCACGCGGTAGCCGCGGTAGTCGCATTCGACCGGTGCCAGTTCGCGCGTCTTGTACTGGTCGAGGTCGGCCTGGGTGATGATGCCCTTGCCGGCCTGGCTCGACGCCACGATCGCCTGCCCCACCCAGCCTTTGTAGAAACCATCGACACCCTTGGCGCTGACGGCCCGCAGCGTCTTGGCGAGGTCTTTCTGCACCAGCTTCTGGCCGACCGCGAAAGGCTCGCCCTTGTTCAGGAAGATGGCGCCGGAGACCGGGTCCTTCTTGAAGTCGTTGGTGGAGGTGCGCAGCATGTCGATGTCGCCCTGCTCCAGCGCAAAGCCCTTGTCGGCCAGCTGGATCGAGGGGGCGATCAGGTCGGCGCGCTTCATGGTGCCGTACTTCTCGCGTGCGTATTCCATGCCCGACACGGTGCCGGGCACGCCCACGGCAAGATGCCCGTTGGTGCTCAGGCCCTTGATGACGTTGCCGTCCTTGTCGAGGTACATGTTGGCCGTGGCGGCCAGCGGAGCCTTCTCACGGAAGTCGAGAAAGGTCTTGCGCCCGTCGGCCAACTGCACGGTCATGAAACCGCCGCCGCCGAGGTTGCCGGCGGCCGGATACACCACGGCCAGCGCATAGCCCACGGCGACCGCCGCATCGACCGCGTTGCCGCCGCGCTTGAGCACATCGACACCGACCTTCGTGGCCAGGTGCTGTGCGCTCACGACCATGCCGTGCTCGGCCGCAACCGGCGCTTGCGATGCGGCGTTCGAAGCGCTTGCGCCCGCCAGAACGAGCGCGGCCGCCACCGCGGCGCGCAATGTCGGGGTCCAGTGGAGTTGCTGCATGGAGAAAATCCCTCGTTGAGTTCGGTGATGGAGAACGGTAATGTCAGGCGACGAGCAGCGCCTTGCGCCGCAGGTCCCGCAAGCCAAGCGCCACTTGATTCAGCGCGAATTCCTTCAGCGCCGACGGGTCGGTCAGCGGCTTGTCGTTCTGGACGAAGCGCAAGCGATCCGCGCGCACCTCGGCCGCGAGATAGTCGGCCAGCATGTCGTGCGAGTGCGCGCCATCGAGCAGCGGCAGCAGGCAACGCTCGAGCGCGGAGAGCCCCACGGACTCGTGCCACTGATTGCAGACATTGGCCGAGCTCCCCGCCGACAATGCCAGCCCGGAGGCGCTGCGCACCGACGGCAGTGCCAGCGGCCATGCGGACACCTCCGTGGCGGCCTGTACCGGCGCACGCCGGATCCGCACCGCGCCGAGGATCAGCAGTTCCTCGAGCATCGACATCACGAGCGGTTCGGCCGAAGCGCGCGGCTCGCCCGTGGCCGCGAGCACCGCGGCAATCAGCGCTTCGGACGATACGCTGGCGGGATAGTGCGCATCGAGCACCTGCGCCGCGGCTTTTTGCACCGGAAGGCGCAGCGTGACCTTCAGGTTGCGCAGCGCATTGCAAGACTGCTCGCGCGCATCGAGCGTCAGGGCACCGCCGTCCTCCGTTGTGAACACGCCGGCAAATTCAAGACTGCGGATGCGGCCCTGGTCGAGGCGATAGCGGACATCGGCGGCTCGGTCCTGCTTCACCAGCAAGGTCTGGCGAAAGGTGCGGTTGACCAGGAAGTCGAGATACTGCTCCATGAGCACCTGGCTGCCGCCGCACTCGCGCAAGAGCGGTTCGCGAACCTTCTCGCCATAGTTCTGGACGAACATCGTGGAGGGTTCTGCATCGGCCAGATAGGCAAGGCCATGCGCCTCTGCGCGCGCGACGAACTCCTTGAAGTAGCAGGGTGCGTTGCAGGGCTCGAGGAACTCGTGCAGCAGGTAGTAGCCGCTGGAGCCGCGCACGATCGGCATTGTTTCTTCGAGCGTTTTCTTGAGAACGCTGTCGGGACGCGCCGATTGCTCGAGAAACTCGAGCATGCCGCGCGCATAGGACAGCTTTTCGTCGGGCGTGTCGCGTGGGGCGCCGCGCAGGATCATCGCGTCGCGCACGATCTCTCTCGCCTTCCAGCCCGGGTACACGTTGTAGCTGACATAAGCCACGCCGTTGGGCGCGAGGTTTTCGGAACACACGCGCAGAATCGCGTCCTGCACCGGTCCCGGCACCCAGCTGTAGACGCCGTGGCAAATGATGTAGTCGAACTGGCCGAACGAAGCATCGACCTCCGCGAGATTGAACGCCCGCAGCTCCACGTTCGGCAACCCGGCCCGCGAGATGGCGCCAACGCCCTGCTCCACTTGCACCTTCGACAAATCCAGGCCCAGGGCGCTTGCTTCGGGATAGCGCGCCGCGAACGGAATCAGGTTGCCGCCGGCCGCGCAGCCGAGCTCCAGCACCCGCGCCTTGGCTGGCGCCGGCGTCTCGAGCCCGAACAGGAAAGCGAGGGCCTCCAGATGCTCGACGGCGGTTTGCGGGAACGGGTGCGACTCATAGGGCACCTCGTCGTAGTAGCTCGTGAGCGTCGAAGTCAAGGTATCGGGCACGGCGTCCTTTTTTTGGATCGATGCGGGCAGCAATGCCCTTTGTGAGGGGACAGAGAGCGGTGGCGTTGTGACAGCGCCCGCCGACTATAGCCTCGTGCCCGGGCAAAAAAAAGCCAACCTTCGACAGGTTGGATTTTTGTGATGAATGGGCTGGCGCCTACTGGATCATGGCTGGTCAGATACGCGTTGCGGGCGATTACGCGACCCTTGCACCTCAGCTTCGACAGCCGGTCCGGCATCTTCATGAAGCCGTCCGGCTGCACTTCGAGGTTGATTTGCGAGTCGGTTCCGGGCGACGCCTTGGCATTGACGGTGTAGCGCGTGAAGGTGGCCTCGAACTGCGGCACGGGTCACCAGGCTTTCGCCCTGGTGGAACAGCACCTGAAGTCGCATTCCCGCGCGCTCGGCTTGGATGGCGAAATTCATCATCGAGACCACGTAGTTCTGGAAGAACTTGCCATCGTGGCTTGGCGTCGCGATCACGGGGAAGAACTGGCGAAGTTCGGAAGGTTCGAGCAAGTCAAGACTCCGCTTATCTGGCTGAGGGGCATCACATGCCATCGCCGAACGGATCACAACATCGACAGCCGGTACCCCGTTTTGTAAACGGCTCTGAGCGCATACCCGCTTTCTTCGCGCAACGCAAGTTTTCTGCGCACGTTTGCGATGCAAACATCGATGACTCGCGAGCCTTCGTCGCGAGCGTACGACGTGGCCCAGAACGAATGCCAGAGTTCGTCACGCGTCAGCACGCGACCTACGTTCTGGAAGAACGCCAATGCGCATTTGAACTGCAGAGGCTGAAGAAAGACCTTCCGACTCCGATGCAGGACGATGCAGCGGTCCTCGAGAAACTGGTAATCACCCCAAGTCAACTTCGTGATCGGGCCAAGCGCGGCATCTGTTCTTCTGCTCTTTCTCGAGAACAGCGCGCGCATTCGCCAATTCAGTTCATCGTCCGTCGTCCGCAGAATGTCGAAGTCGACAACGTCCAGCCACTCCAAATTCCTCTCCCACGGAGGCAGATGACTCCACATCCTCCAGGGGACAAGAAAGAGCGTGGGTATGCGGAGAACTTCACCGCCCGGGAACGGAGGTTCGTCAAACAGGCCGCCATGCGGAGACATCAGCAGCACGTCGAAGTGCCGGCCGCTTCTCAATTTGCTCAAGAAACCGGCGACGCCGGTGAATACGACAGGCTCATGCCCCATCGACGCCAACCTGGCTCCCAATGCTGCTCCGCGCCCATCGCCGGTGCCAATCAACGCGACGGACAGGGCTTGTGGCCCAAGCGCTTCTACCGTTGCGCCAAAAGGCCTGAGCGAACTAGTCCATTTCGCCGCATCTCCCGCGGCGCAAAACCCGAACTCGGACTTCATCATGCGCAAGAGCCGAAAGTGGCCGCGCTGGTTTGGTGCGGCTTCTGGCTCGCTCGACTGATCTTTTTCATGACTGCCCGAAAACTGGCCCATAGGCCATCCAAAGAAATTCGGGGCGAGCCTAGAGAACAGGCCAACGCACGTCCAGGATTTTGACAATTGCTGAGCATTCCAGAACGGAACGCCGGAAATTTTCCGCACTTTTAAGAAAGCGCACCTATCACGTGCTAGCACGGTCAGTCCAAGTCCGCACAGATTTGACAATCTTTAAGATTTTAGTTTTCAGCTTTCAATCGATTGATTACTAAAATTACATCAATGCGCACCAACTGCGTGTGCTTTCTGCATCCGCAACCCGATCGAAGTACTGAAATCCATGCGAATCGCAGCTCTTGACGACGACATAGACCAGCTTGACCTGACCAAGAGCACTCTGAAGGCGATGAACCATCATTGCCACACCTTCACGGATGGCGCGGCACTGCTGAACGAATTGCGCCGCGAATCGTTCGATCTGCTGGTTCTCGACTGGGAGCTCCCCGGCATGTCGGGGCTGGAGATCGTGCGATGGGTGAGAACCAACGTGACGGAGCACATTCCGATCCTTTTTGTGACCAATCGGCGGGACGAACGCGACATCGTTGAAGGCCTGGTGCTGGGCGCGGACGACTTCATGAGCAAGCCCGTGGGCGTCGGCGAGCTGACCGCGCGTGTACGAGCGCTGTTGCGTCGCTCCTATGCACAGGTTCGGACCGAAGAGGAAATCTGGGGCCGCTACCGGTTCGTTCCTGCTCTGACGCAGCTCGAGATCAATGGCAAGCCCGTGCAACTGACGCAGAGGGAGTTCGATCTCGCACTCTTTCTGTTTCGAAATCCCGGTCGGCTGATTTCGCGAGGGCACATGCTGGAAACCATATGGAAAACAAACAACCCAGCTGGCACTGAGCTGATGTCGCGCTCGTTGGATACCCATATTTCTCGGGTGAGAACCGTACTGGGATTGCGGCCGGAGAACGGCTTTCGGCTAACTGCCGTCTACGGCCAAGGCTATCGCTTAGAAGCTGTCGGGGACTCAGGAGCGGGCATCGGCCCGATGGCCTGCAGGGCCTGATCTCTCCATTGATTTCGGTCTCGAGCACGCTCGGAGCTGCTGGCACCTCAGGCTTGCCTCCATGGTTGCTTCTCGAGGCCTGCAATCGGCGATTTCGCCCGGCGCCTCTTCGCCCCCTCAAAGACCCGCAGCTCGCATCCGAGCGATCGCAGTGCGCCTGAAGCAACAGCGGCACGTCGATTGGCACGTAGCTTGCGGAACTGACGTGCAACCCTGAGGTTTCAGTCTTGCATACAAGACTAATGATCAAATTTGAACCACGTACTCCCCTTCGAGGTGCATTCGACGCACCGTTTTAGACCCCGGCGTGAGGTCGAGCAGAGCTTGACAACGGCGACGGGAGCAGACGGCAGTTGAAAGCGCCAATGCCCGAGCACCTCTGGCCGTATTCAGGCCTGAATATGCGTGCCAGCGTTCAAGACTCCGGCGGCGGTCGGTCTGCGCGAGCCAATCCTGACGCTTTAGTTCAAAACCAGTATGTGCGCTGGATCAGATGGGCGAGTCTCGCGGGTTTCGCGCTGATAGTCGTTTGGGGACTCGATGTCTCGGGGGTCATGCGGCAGCCCAACCGCATCTGGCAAGACACGCTCGTCGCATTGCAGGGCCGCGACGTGCGCAAGAGCAGCGTGATCGTGATCGCCATCGACGAAAAGAGTATGGCAGCGCTGGGAAGCTGGCCTTGGGGCCGGTCAACGCATGCGGCGTTGATCACTGGCCGTCCCCGTCCAGCAAGGGCGAGCGCGCAATCCACTTTTTTTCGGCGGCGTACTCCACAGCTTCCTTGAGGATCTCGTTCTCCAGCGTCTTCTTGCCAAGCACGCGCTGTAGCTTGGCGATCTCGGCACGAGCGGCTGCCAGTTCCGAAGCCGGCACCACAGCCTCGCCCGCCGATACAGCCGTCAGCGCCCCTTGCCGCTCCAGCTTGCGCCACTGGAACAGCAGGCTGGCGGCAACGCCTTCCTGACGTGCGACGAGCGACACGCTCATGCCAGGTTCGTAGCTCGGCGAACCAGTGCGGCCTTCTCTGCAAGGGACCAGCGCCTGCGGCGCTGGTCCCTCATGATCACTTCGACGGTATCCGTATTCCTAGTCGTACTCACTGTCCTACTCCTATCTTTAAAGATAAGCGATAGACCCTGTCCTGTCATTCAAGGGGCCAGCTCAGTTTCGGCGCTCCATTCGCAAGCCAACCCGCGCGTGAAGATTGAGATGGCTGGGAGCGATGAGTTCGGTGTTCGCTGAGTCTTCGAAGAAGTGTGTCGCCGTCGTCGATCCGGATCAAAGGTCCGGTAGACGCATTTTCCGCATGGTCAGTCGGCTCGGCCATCTCCCTGTTGCGATCCAAGACGCAGAAGCACTGCGCGCGCGTGGCGTTCGTCCTCGAGCGTTCGACCTGCTGCTTGTGACCCCTGCTTCGAACGACCTCGTGTTGGCGATGGAAGCCGTGGAGGAGGTGCACTCAATTGTTGGGGTCCATGTGCCGATCGGGCTGATAGCTACCCGCTGTGATCTGCGGCGAGCGTTCATGGTCGTGCGGGCAGGGCCTGGAGACGATGCGATCGCAGCGTCCGCTGACACCGAAGAAATTCTTCGCTTCATTGAGCGCCTTCTGCAACCCCGAGGCCCCTCAGTCTTGGCGGCTTGCTGGGAATGAGGGCACTATCGTTTCGAGCTGGTGACAGGCAACGCCCTGGCTGGGGCAAGGCGGTCACGCTGAAGCCAACCGAATTCGATCTGGCGGTCACATTCTTTCGAAAACATGGGCCAAATCCTGTCCCGCGAATGGCTTCGTGCCAGGTTGTGGATAGACAAAAGGGGAGACAAGCGCACGCTGGATGTTCGTGTCTCGCGCCTGCGCCGGTTGCCGGAGTTGTCGGGCGGGCGAATGGCGTTCTTGCAGTGCTTGTCAGCCAGCATGGACAGCGCTCCAGGGCGGGGAATAAGTGGAAACCGGCGAACGATCTCCGATACAGCGACCTTTACCCCGACTGTTCCCCGGCTTGTTCCCCGAATCAGCCTTGGCTGCCATCAAATCTCATCGGACTTCCTCGCACAATGGCTGACTGATTCTCCAATGAAAAAGGGCGTTCACTGGACTTCAGTGAACGCCCTTGGACGTTATGTTGGTGGAGCTGGGGGGATTTGAACCCGAGAGCGGCCCAGGCTGGATGCGGCTTCCGGCCGGCGCGTGCGAATTACGTGCGATTTGAGTCCGGCGAATACCGCCCGATCAGGCCGATGCGCCAAGCCTTGAGCCATGCGGGTTGCGGCCACTTCCCCCACCCCAACATTCAGGCCAGCCGGCCTAGCTCTGGCGCGGCTTTGCGCCTGTCAATTCCAAAGAAATGAGGCTTCATGACCATCAAGACGCTCGCCCTGACACTCGACTTCCATGCTGTCGGGGCTACTCCGCCAAAAGGCGACGGGTTCGATTCGTTCCTGCTCTACAACCAGTGCGACGGCTTTCACACCGTCTTTGCCCGCTGGGATGACGATGGCGTTTTCGAGGGCTTCTTCGACTTCCTGGGGCGGAACGAATACAAGGACGACTTCTACGAGGCGTGGGCCAGACTGCCCGACTGCAACGCTGTGCTGTTCCCGGTATTCGGGTGCAGCCCGTCAAGGGCCGCCTTGGCACTCGACGCCATGGTCTCCGCCACCATCGACAAGGCCAAGACCCCACCCTCTCCCCAAAGCGATGGGGTCTGATAGCAAAGGATTGAGATGAAGCAAGACCAACTAGACACCAGGGCGATGCTCGAAGCCGCCTTTGGGCCGCGTACTCGCGACATTCTGATGAACAACACTTCGGGGCGCTACCTGTCGGACATGATCGAGGAACTGATTGAGAGCCGTGTCAAGCAGGAGCGCGAGGCTTGCGCGAACATCGCCGTCAGTTGGTCCGACAAGAGCTACGAGGCCGAGCAGATCGCCGCAGAGATTAAGGCGCGCTCTGCTGGCTGACCCTCTCCACCCGCAATGCAGGCGCAGAAAGAATAGGATAGAGCGATGACAACCGCAATCAAAGTGAGCCAGTTCACGCCTGAGCTGGACCGGATCTATAGCGATGCTCGATGGCATTGCGATAAGTACGGGGTCGAGAGCGAGGCTGGGTTTCGGCAAGTGATGGGGGTGATGGCACATAAGGCGTTTCGGAATGCCATCGAGCCGTTTTTGAAAATGAAGTGCCAGATCACGGCGCTCCACATTCCTCGTTACGTGCTGCACGCTGACGGCAAATTTGAAAGCCTTCCTCAGGAGTTGTCACCTGAAGAGAAAAAGCTGTGGGACCAGTTGGACGAAATGATCGCCAACGAGGCCAGCCGCTACAAGTTGCTGGATTGATGTCGAGTGCTGTATAAATCTACAGCATGAAGCAAGTCGAATTCTTCACCTGGAACCTGCCCCCGGACATCTGGCGAAAGAAGGGTGGCCCGTCGAGCTACAAGATGTCGCGCGAGGATGCAGAGAAAAAGCACCCGGGCGCTACGCCGATCCTGTCGTCGCGGGAGGTGAGGCGGATGCCGGAAACGCCTGAGGAAATCGGCTTGGGTCCGTCAGTCGGCACGAGCCAGAGGCATACCTACTGAGGCGGTCAGCGCTTCGGCCAGAGCGAGTAGTCTGCCTTCGGGACCGGCTGGCCTGCAAGCGCGGCCTCGCGGCATTCGTTGTACTGCCCCGCCACTTCAACCAGCTTCAGCACCGTAGCGCCGAAACTCGGATCACTTAGCTCCGTCAGCTTTGGGCAGCTGCTCACCACCAGCGGACTCGGCAAGCCGTCCGGTGAGCGCGGAATTGATGCTCCGCAGGCCGTCAGGAGTATTGAGGCAGTCGCGATAGACAGGGCTCTCACGAACGATTGTCTCGGTCTTGGCGCGAATGGTCGTGTTGACCGGCTTGAGTTTAGCGATGGCATCTGCGGCTCCTTGCTGGGCGGCTTCCCGGGTTTCCTGGCGGATCTTGTCGTCACTGGCCTGCTTGGCGATGATCCGGTCTTCACCAACGCCCATGCCGTACCAGCCAGCACCAGCGACAGAGGCGCCCCAGCCGATCACTAAGGCGAGAAGCACATAGGGGTTCATGTACAAATTCCCCGGAAAAGTAGACATGTCGCGCGGACGTGTACACGCTTCGTGCACTCGGAGGCGCTGTGCCCATGCATGCCGCAGTAGGTGCACCACTTCATGAGAGGCTCCCGGCCGCCGCCACGTAGGCAGCGCGCAGCTTCTCAATGCCGTGCTCCGGCTGACCGTACCCCGCGCCGGGCAGGCTTGCCCAGATGTTGCGCACGCGCGCGACCGCTAGATCGAAGTTGCCGGCGTCAATCAGCGGCAGAGCCCCACGCTCCCGGATCAACTGGATGGCCCAGAGATCCTGCGATTCAGGCCCGAAGTCCGGCAGGTTCAATTGATCGCGGTAGTGCTCCCAATGCACGCGCATGTGCTGGTAGCGGCCTGATGCGGTCGAATACAGCGAACCCTTCACCTGCTTTGGCTTGCGGTTCACGAAGGGGTGCTGCGAGTAGTCGGTGAAAATCTCGGGGCCGGTCACGCCGGTCACGATCACGTCATAGCCATCGTTTTGGGTGAGCGGGCTGGTGCTGGTGCCCTCGCTCACAGAGAGCATGTCCAGAAAGGCGCGTCGGTTTGCGTTCATTTGGTCAGGCTCTCTTGCTTCACCGGGCGAAGCAGCACGATGGCGATCAGGCACGCCAGCCGGATCAGCGACTTGTGGCCCGTGTCGATCAACGGAACGCCGTCGATGTTCTCGGCGACGATCTGCAGGATGTCGGGCAAAAAAATACCCGCCGAGGCGAGCATCACAGTCCACGATCTCCAGAGCTTTCGCCAGTTGTCTACGAGTTTCATGACAGGTCTCCTGGTTTGGTGAACTCGCCCTTCACCCAGCGCTTGAGCTTCATGCCCCACTCCGTCTCTTCGCGCCACCAGCGACGCAGCAGGTACAGAATCTGAAGGCACACCAAGATGCCGGTCAGGAAAGCCGTCCAACTGATCTCCGAGTACCACGCGATGCCACCAGCAGGGGCGGTGCGAACTGCCAGCTCTACAGCGATGTCTTTGATTTCTTGCTTCACGCTCACCCCTTGTGAATTCCGCTCGGGTCAATCGGGTCGAGCAAGTTGATGCGAATCCACAGCGCCCACTTCTGCCGCCAGCTAGGCTCCAGATTGCTTAGCCGCCACAGGCGAGAGGACAGCGTCCATTCGCGCGGTAGGTCGAGGAACACCAGGCTCCCAAAGATCGTGTTCACGACGAAATCGACGAACAACCCAAAGAAGAGCCACGGGTATCCCATGACCTTGATGGAGGTCGTCAAGGCATTGGCCTCGCGTACCTGCTTGAGCCGCATGACGGCGCAGTAGATGCCCCAGAGCACCCAAGGGGATAAGAGCAGATAGATCATGAGATTGCGTCCTTGAATGCCTGTCTTAGGTCCGATGGGAGCGCCGCGGCGAGCGCGAAATACGCCGCTTTCACTTTCAGCCTCATGTCTGCATAGGTCGCGCAGGCGGTGAGGTCGATGTTGGTCAGGTCGCGCAGGCCCTGTTTAGCCGTCTCGATGACTTGTGCGCGGGATGCCTCGCCTTTGGTCAGCGAAGATGCTTGCAGGCCGTCTAGGATTTCAATGATCGGCTGGCGCTGCAGGCGGATCTCTGCGATGGCGCGCAGGATCAATTCGCCAAGCGTGGGCTGCGGCGGATCGCTTGGGACATTCCCCTGTGCGATCCATTCGAGGTAAGCCTGGTAGTCAGCATTGCGCTCGTCCATTGGGATGCAAGCGCCGTCTTCCCTCAACACGTAGGCGGGGAATTTGGTGTACATCACAGTTCCGCGATGAACTCGATGTAGCCGCCAGCACCTGCACCCGCGTACAAGAGACTGGCTTGCCCGATAGTCAGCCCGGCAGCGACGTTGATTTGCACCAGCGCGCTGTCGCTGGAGATTCCCAGGAGGGACGAGCCGGTGGGGGCAATCGTGGTGCCGGCGCCGTTGGTCGGAAAGAGGTTGGACGATCCGAGAGTCGGGCTCGCGCGAAGAGTCACTGGAAACGGCATGTAGTAGGCGGCACTATTCGCCGCAAACGCAAGCCCGGACGCAACCAGACCCGTCCCCGCGTTGCTGTTCCGGTAGTAGTACCGCCTGCACCGTCGCAATTCCTCGCCGTACTCCACGCGCTCGAATGGCGAGAGTTGACCGACTTCAGCTTGCCAGGCCCCTTGGTAGGTGATCGATTGGCCCGCAAGAAGGGCGCCGGTCACGAACTCGATGGCGATCCCGCGGGAGGCATTTGTGCCAGCGGAGAAGCTGAACGCCTTGTTCTCAACTGTGCCGCTCAACGTCAGCGAGCCGGTTGCAAGCAGCGTCTTCGCTGCAAAATTGTCCGTGGCGTTTGCGACGTAGGCATTCCAGGTCACAGAGGTGATGCCAACAGCCGAGATCGGGATTTGCACGTTGACCTGTTGCCCGACCCAATCGAAGCAGTTGGACGACTCGATGCGCTGGCCGAACAGGGTTGCGGTGTTGGCCGCCGCGCCCGTGATCGTTACGGCACTTTGATACCCCGTCCCAGCCACCTTCTGAATGGTGACGTTTGCCCCGGTACAAGAGGCATAGCAGCGGTCAACCACGTAGCCGATGGCTGCCCCCGCTGTGAGCGTAACCCCGGCGGAAATGGCCCTCTGGTCAATCCGCAGCGAGCCGTTGATGATGCGATTGCGGAACGATGGTGTCGCAAGCGTCCCAGGAAGCGCGGGGTTCGATGGAGTGATCAAGCCCACCGACACCACCGAAAGGCCGGAATCGAGCGATCCACTGTCCGGCACGATGACCACGGTGGTGGCCGCGGCGAACGTCGAGCGAACCACAGTGCCATAGACGATGCCGCCCGTGTTCGTGGTCTTCACCCGGGTGCCGTAGGTGAATGTCTGCGTCTGGTCGCCCGGCACGGTGAAGGAGGTTGCGCTGACGAAGGTCGGCGTTGCCTGGAAGACAATCCACTGGTCAGCGACGACCGAGTTGTCATTGATGCCGCTGATGTTGTCGATGGTGCGTTGCACCACGCCAGCGGCGTTCTTGATGACGAATTTGTACGTCGCGCCCCCAGTGATCCAAACTGCGCCTTGGTTGTTCACCCCCAAGGTACTGAGAACGACGGGCCAGGTGTTCGGGATCAGTCCGGCTTTGTCGCTGGTCGTCGTTGCAGGCGTGGAGGTTCCGGCGAGATAGACCTCTATCTGTCCGCCGCTCAGCGGGTTCCCATTGGCATCTTCTTGCTGGTCGTTGATCAGAGGGGCTAAAAATTGCGCCATTCGGGCTCCTGAAAACAAAAAGGCCACCCGAAGGCGGCCAGTGGCTAAAATCTGCCGGTGGAATTCACCGACTACATGCTCTGGAAGGCAATCGCCATCGTCGTGGCGGCTTTCATCTATGGAATTTGGATGGGCCTAAACGGTCACTGACTACCGGCGACCGGCGCGGCCCGGTACAGCAGCTTTTCCACCTCCGGGCTGCGAGCGAACTGAAGCAGCCGATTGCTCTGCGGCGTTCCAGTGACAGCGTTCTTCACCATGTTGCTGTTGAGCAGCATGTTTGCCCCCCTGCCAGTCGCCATGCCTGCCGCAAGTCCTCCGGGGCCGGTGAGCCCAAGGGTCAACGCACCAGCGCCAACCCGCTGAGCCGCACCATGCGCCCCTTCCCGGCTCTTCAGGAATTGGGCTGAGATGTCGGCAAGCTCCTGAAGCTCAGGGTTGTTGATGTTCTTCATGTTCGCCAGGCGGCCAATGGAAATTCCGCCTTCCGCCCCGTTTTGCGCGATCTTTTCGAGCGAGAGCATGTTTCCGTACTGCTGGCGGACGGTCTTGAACGCCTCCGCTTCAGCCGGGCCAAGCGAACGATTCAGCGCCTCCATCAGCTTTTGCTTCAGGTCGATGGCATAGAACGCTTCCGCGCTTGGACGCTTGCCGATGCGGTCAAGAGTCTTCTTGATGTTGTACGCGGCCTGCCCGTCTATGTCGCCCGTCTGCGTCGCCTTGGCGAGGATCTCATCGACTTGGTTCTGGATGATGCGAGCGCCGTCCGAGCCAAGTTCCTTGCTCGCCATCTGAGAGGCATCGGCGAGGTCATTTAGAAATTGCTGATCGATCTTGACCGTGTTTTGACTCAGAACCTTGTCGAACTTTCCTCCCAACTCATCCCCCGCCTTCCGCAGCGCCTGCGTGACGTTGGGCGAGTTCTGACCAAAGGTCCGAGAGACTGCCGTGTTCAACTGGTCTTCCATCTTCGACATCGTCGCGGTGCGCCCGCTGCCTGGCACATAGTCGAGGCTCGAAGCGAGGGCGTTCAGCGGCTTGCTGTTCACCAATCGATCCGCAGGGATGTCGATGCCGAGATCCGCCGCACGGTCGGCGAGAGCCTTTACCTCGGGCGCCATGCCTTTGCCGGCGATAGTGCGCCCAATAGCTCTGCCAGCCGTCCCAATTGCCTGCGTGGCTACAGGGAGAGCACCCCCGATGAGCGCGCCAGTGCCAGCGGTTTCCGGGTCCACGAGCCCGGCAGATGCGGCGCCAACTGTCGCCCCTGCGCCTGCGCGCGTAAGGAGGTTGCCCACTGCGGAGCCGCCAGGCTGGCCAAGCGTCATGCCTCCCGAGCGAAGCGCATTCACGACCTTCGGCCCAGCTCCGGCGGCTTTCGCGCCGGCTCCGAGGACGTTGCCTGTGCCAGCAGTGCCCGCGATTTCTGAAGTCAGCTTTCCAGCGCCGTAATTCAGGGAACTCGTATCGACTCCCGCCGTCTGCAAGCCTGCGTCCATCTCTGAGCGGCGCGCCTTGTTCGTGGCAAGCAGCGGTCGCCCTGCCATGGCGTCTTGGATCGCATCGCCTGGAGCAAGTAGCGTGGCGCCAATCGATCCAGCGCCACGAACCAAGCCGCCTGCCAGATCCTTGGTTCCCTTTACGGCGCCGCCGATGAAGCGTTCCAAGCCGGAAGGCTGACCGGCAACTGGCTCAAGCGCCGGCGCCGGCGCTGCTTCAGCAGTAGGAGCGCCGACCTTCAGCTTCTGATACGCAGCAAGCAGTTCTTCGTCGCTCATCCCGCCGTAGGGAGACGCAGGCTCGGCAGCGTTGGCCGAAGGAATGATGGCGTCCGTTACCGCCTTGCCAGCAGCCATGATCGGATTCAGTGGCTCCTTGGGCAGCCGCGCGGCCACCTGCTTCCCGTACTGGAGCGTGGTGGGAGCGTTGGGATTCCGGGGGTCTGCGACAGCAACGCCCCGGCGAGCCTTCTCAAGTCCACCAGGGCCACCGTAGTAGCCCGCGGCGGTAAGTGCAGGGTCGCCCTCGGCTTGTTCGTAGAGTTGCTTGACGTATCGAATTCCGGCTCGGGCATTGTGCGTCGGGTCATTGATGTCCCAATCTTTGTCTGCAACGCTCTTGAAGGTCGGCGGGATGATCTGCATGCCACCAACAGCGCCAGCGTTCGAGGTCTTCGTGTTCTTGCCGCTGCCCGATTCCTGCTGGTAGATGCTGCGGGCGATGTCTGCGACTTTCCCGGTGACGCCCTCGGCAGCAAGCGCCGACTCGAAAGGGTCTTTCGCGGTCTTGTACGCGGCCATCAACTCCGCGTCGGTCATGGACGCGAAGTCTTTCATTTCAGCAGCCCCCGGCGCTTGAGTTCGGCTTCGAGGCCCCCGAGGTCAGAAGCCAACGCGGGCTTGGCAGTAGACCCGCCCCCTACCATTCGTTTGCGCGCAGCGTCCATATCTGCCGTGATTCGAGCGACGGAATCGCGGAACGCCTTTTCGCCCATTTTCGGGTCAAGCGCGCCGACTGCTGCGGTGAGCTTCTTGCCTTCTGCATCGGACAGTGCGCCCATGCCCTTGAGCTGGGCGACCATCGGCAGGAAGGCTTGCGACTGGAAGGTGTTGAGTTCGGCTTGGAAGTTGGCGGAATCGGAGCCCGGCACGGTTGGCAGTGCGCCCACAAGGCCGACAGAGCGCGAGAGTCCGGGGTGCTTACTGAGACGGTCGAGCGTGCCCAGCATCGTGTCGAAGCTCGCGATCTGGCTGGCCTTGGTCAGGTTCGTCGTCTCGTCCTTGGCTTCGCGCTTCAGCTTGTTCTCTTCCACCTTCGTGGAGTTGAACTCACGAGCGCGTGCGTCTGTCATGTCCGCGGTGCGTTGGGAATTGGCGAGTGTCGCCGCGTTGTTCGCGGTGGAGGTCTGCGCCTGCAGCACCGAATTTGCGTTCGGCGTGGTGTACTCCCTTTCCTTCCATTTCTGCTCAAGTTGCTCCTTCACCGTCATCGCTTGGGCGCGCTTCTGTTCAATGAGTGCGGGATCGTACTGAGCCGGCATCTGTGCGGCGGCTTCGGGGCCGAATGCCTCCGCTGTTTGTTGCCGAGCGATGTCCCAGGAGGCTTGATCCTTCACGGGGCCAATAATCCGCGCAGCAATATCGTATTTCTGAATGACCGCCTCGTACTTCGCCTTCTCACTCTCGCGCGCGGTCTTGGCCTGCGCGGCCTGAAACGTTTGCGCCTCTTGGGCACGCTTCCCCAGACCCGCCGAATAGAGCTTGTTCGGCAACTCTTCAGGCTTAGCGCCAGAACGAAGCACGTTGCGGTATGCGGCGTCGTCTTCTGATTCCTGCCGCAGCGCGTTGAGCTTGTACCGCCCGGCCTCACGCTGCATTTGCTGGTCTTCTCGGTCAGCAGGAGACATGAGGGGCGTGACGCCCTTGCCGAGCTGAAAGATGATCGACGGGTCTAAAGGCATACGTTTCCTTAGAGCAAGAAGCCACGGCTTTGCATGAATTCAACGGGGTGCTTGGCGCCCTTCGAGCAATTGCACGATTGGCACAGCAACTGAAGATTGCCGATCTCAGATCTACCGCCTGCTTTTATCGAGACAATGTGGTCGATGTGATATGCGCTTGAGATGTCGGCATGGCAGACGACACATTTGCATTTTTGCGTCTTCATCAGTTTCTGCACATGCTCGACGATGGATTTCGCCTGAATGCCAACTGCCAACTTGCGTTTTGCTCTGTTATAGAGATACACGGCATCTCGATTCCGGTCAATCCAATTGGCAGCCGACGCCTTGGCTTTTTCGGTGCGCGACCACGCGCGCTTTTTCTCGGCGTATTTTTCCTGATTCTTGTCGCGCCATGCCTTTGTGAGAGTCCATGCGTTGATCTTCTCGCATGCCTTGCACTGACTCTTGTGCCCACTTGGCCGGTTTGCACGCTTCCCAAACTCACTGAAAAGTTTCCATACGTCGCATTTGCTGCACGACCGGCCCTCGCCTTTCTGGATGGCGCGCATTACGCGGTCCATCCTCTCTGGGTGTTCATGTCGCCGATGGAGTCGGTCGCGCCGGTGTACCCGGTGTAGCCGCTATACCCGCCTCCTTGTCTGGCAAGCAGATTGTTCCAGCCGACCGCACTATTGGGGTTGCTGCTCGAATTGAATGCATTGGCAATGGAGTTGGCGCCTGACACGAGCGCGTTGCTGCTCGCCACTTGGCCGGCTGCATTGGCGTTTCCTGCGGCCATGACGTTGTTGCCCATCGTGGTAGCAGCCTGGTTCCCCGCTGCACCAACCTGAACCGCCGAGTTCTGGCCGATCTGCGACTGGCCCGTTAGGAAGTTGTAGATGGTGTTGCGGTTCTGGTTGTACGCGCCGAGGTTGGTATTCCACTCGTTCTGCCGACGATTCAGATTCGTGCTGTATGTGCTCAGGTTGCGGTTGTAGGCGTCGTTGAACTTCGTGCCGGCGTAGTCCTCGTTGAAGCGGGAAAGCTCCTTCATGGCTCCGCCAGACAGGAAATTGCCGCGCGATGCCTGGCCGCGCTCGATGCCCTGCGTGCCTTGGTCGAGGCCGAACTTGTAGCCGGGGTCGGAAGCTAGGTTTTCGCCTGTGAACGAGAAGGCCGGCCCCGAGTCGAACTCTTCGCCGTTGCGGTATGCGCGTAGCAGAGAGCCGTATGTCGGGTCCGCCTGGGCTGCAGCGTTCTGCGCGTTGACCTCTTCGTAGTACTTGGCAATGGCAGCGTCGAGGCCCTCGTAGTCCACTTCGGAGGACGGCCCTGCCTGCGTCGTGCCTGGCATCGACCAAACATCACCATGCGTGCCGTCATTGTCTTGTCCGTTGCCTTGGCTCCAAACCGCCCCCTCCGGGGCGTAGCCGAGCAGGCGATTCCGGCGCTCTTTGTCTGTTTCCTGCGGCCTGTTTTGGAAGTACTCGGCAGCGCCGCCCGCACCCAAGGCGTTGACCGCTTCTTGACCATTGCGGTACTGAGGTGCCGATGCTCCGCCACCATTCGGCGCGGCAGCATTGCGCGTGAATCGAGCCGTCAGTTGCTGACGCACTTGATCCGGCGTGAGGCCGGTTTGCAGGCCCATCGACGTGACGCCTGTCGAGCCGGCGCCACCGAGCCCAAGGTACTGATTGAGGCGATTTTGTGCCGCACCGCCAGCTTGCACCCACGGCGCTAGATCCTGGCGCAACTGCATTTGCTGCATCATCTGCATGGCATTCGCCTGCTCTGACGATCCAGACTGCGCAGACGATGCGCCTTTCGCGGCGTCCATCTGCGAGATCGTGCCAACGGCAGCAATACCCGCGCCAACCCATGCTACTGACATATCAAGTCCTCCGCGTATTCTGTGGTGGCGACTTGCGCCTCGATCTTCTCGATGTCGGTTTCATCCGTTCGGAAGACGTTGATAAAAACGGTGTCTTCGTGGGCGTAACCCACCTTCTGAATACCTGGCTGAGAGACGGCCACATGCCCAGCCTGGAACCGTCCCGCGCCTGTCTCGGTCAGCACCGATATATCGCCCTTGGCAACGATGTTCACGCACTCTTTCAGGTGGATCTTTCCGACCAGGAGTGAGCCTTTCGGAATGAACAGGGTCCGTGTGTAGACGCCATCAATCAACGTGTGTTGCACGTCGAAATCGCGCTGTTCAGTGGGGGGGAGATCGAGAAGGCTGCTCGTCAATGCGCGGATCTGTGCCCGAATTGCTGCGGGCGATTGGTCCGGCACGTTGAACACCACTTCCCCGTCCTTCAGCACGAGCAGCGCCCCCGGCTTCGTCATCGCGAAGCCGTTGCCGTAGGTGACTTTCATCTAGACCGCCGCACCCGACCCGTCATGCCAGACAACGGGATTGATTGCGTGCAGCCAGATCGGCTTGCCAAGCGTGGTGTCGTAGTAGGTGCGGCCCACCCAAAGCAACTGGTCGGGGCGGTCTGCAGTGGGGCCGCTCTGCTGTACGGAAAGCACGGCCCTGTGCGTGCGCGCGAGCCATTGCATCCATGAGGGCGTCCAGTTGCCGGCTTCGTCGAACGGGGCGCCGCCCGGTAGGTCGTAGGAGGTCATCGCGTGAATTCCCCCCAAGCCTCAATAAATACTGTCTTCACAGGATCGGTGACGCGGAACTTGAACACCCAGTCACGGCCACGGCCAAGGCGATTGAAAACGGCGCGGGTTCCGTAGCGGCCAATCTTTCCGATGTCTACCCAGACCTCGTTCGACCAGGTGTGCCCGCCGTCTTTGCTGTACTGCATCATCAGTTGCGGGTCGGAGCCCTGGCCGGTAAGCAGCCCTACCCCACCTTCCATCTCAAGCCACAGCTTCGAGAGGAATGAATAGTTGCCCGTGGACTGGTGGCGAGAGATGAACTCCCGCGCGATGGACTGCCCATCATCGGTGTAGACGCCGTCCTCGAAGAGGTACAGCTTGCCGTTCTCGTAGTCCGAGACATAGGACTTCTCAAGGAAGTTTTGCTGGATCTCGGCGCGATGGCGGCCAACCGCGGACTCGGCTTTGTGCCATTCCTTGCTGAGGCCGTCATAGACCCACGATTCGTTCGCTGACGGGAAGTTGATCTGGTAGAACGGATGCCCGCTCACCATGTACGCAAACCCGGTAGCGTTCGACACCGCCGAGTACTCGTTGAAGATGAAATCCATTTCCGGGTTTGAGACGGGCACTGCGTTGTAGCCGGACAAGGTGCAAACCTGCACTGCGCCCAGGCGGTTTTTGCGCAGGAAGATGATTGAGTCCATGAACTTGCACAGCGACCAGCGCGCGGCAAGGCCCCACTCGATAGCCGCGGCGCCTACACGGGCGAACGGGAAGTCGAGCGCGCCGGAATCGCTCCAGAACTCGGTCGTGTCAGGGCCGAGAAGCAGGATCTGCCCGTTGTCGGCAATGACGCGGATCAGGTTGTCAGGGTTGGACTCGGCTGTTGCGAAGTCGAGCGCTGTCCAGGTGCTGAGGCCATCGTATAGACCGGACACATAGAAGCGCCCGCTGTTCGGCTTTTGAACGATGAAGTAGCCGTTCAGAAACGTGACCGTATCGGCGCCCGGCCAATCGGGGTCGGTGATCTGCACGAAAGCCAACGTCGAGGTGTTGTAGACGTACCCGTTCGTGCCATCGACGATGATGATCTGCGTGCCGTTGTCGGTGATGTCCACGCGGCCCGCCGAGGTCAGCAACGTGCCAATATTGGTCATCGTTCCATCGTTAGTGACCTTCCACAGCGTGAAGCGGTTCACGACATACAGGACATCGTCCTTCTTCCACATGCCGCGGCTCGGGTACGCGCCGAAGTTCACGAAGGTGGTAAGGCCCGGCGTCGGGTACAGCGTCAGGCTGCCCTTCTCGCCGTCCTGGTGGATCTCGGCGTAGAGATTCGTGCGCTTTTGCGACGAGACATTGCGCGACTTGCCGAAGTTGCCAAGACCGAAGAGGGGGGTTGGCTGAAGAGGCACTATTCCCCCGTATAGATGTTGAACCCACGAGGCACTGCGTCTGGGAACTCCAGAAACATCGGCGTGAAGTTCGTGCGCTTGAGCTTCTTCTTCAGCGTCGAAGCCTTGGTGTGCACCGAGATGTGGATGTCGGCACCGAACTCGGGCGCCAGGTACTCGGCGAGGTTGTAGACAATGGCGTTCGTATAACCAGGCGGGAGCGAGACGACATCCGTCAGCGTGGCGAACGTCGAAAGCGGCTTCCACGACCACAACTTGAGTGTTGCGGCAGTCGCTGGCACGGGATACAGCGTCACCGAGGCATCGGGGAAATTCGGGGTGTAAAGCAGGTACTGCGGGATGCTGGAAGCAAGCGTCTTGAGCGTTACCTGGTTGTATTCATCGAGCGTCACCAGTTCCAGCGGATAGCTGATGCCGTTGATTTCCAGATAGGTGCCGGGGTCAATCGAAATTGGCCGGGCCGTAACGGTGGTGCCAGTCGGGCCAACCGTGTATGTCGCAAGCGCTGGCGTGAGCGTGATGGAGTTCAGCGTTGCCGCATAGATCATCAGGTGCTCGTTCGCCCAGTCTTCCAGCATCGCATTCAGGGACACAAGTCCGTCCGCGGCTTCGACATCGCTCAGGATCTCGCCCGTGCCATAGACTTTGATGATGCGCAACGCGCGGGTCATCAGATCGAGAGCAGTTGCCATTTCAGTCCTTTAAGAACAAAGCCCACTCCGAGGAATGGGCTTGAGTCTTAGGCGACGACGCCCGACTGCACAGATTCAGGACGTGCGTAGCGCACGAGATAAACCTGCGATGCAGTCGGAGTGATGCCGGAGCCGGTGAAGTTGCCGAAGGTGATGGCCAGCGTGTCCGCAGCGCTCACCCGTTCACCGAAGATTGCGAGACCGGCTTGCGCGGTCGGCTTGTTGACATCCACGAAGTCTCCGACCTTGAGGCCGGGAACGGTGAACGTCTGTTCTGCCGATGTGTTGGCGGCGATAAGTGCGGGCGACAGAGTCACCGACACCGTACCGATAGCCAAGAGGTTCCCCATCAGAATCCCGCTCATGGCTGGCTCCTTAGTTGCTCAGGATGCGAACGGCGAGCTGAGGACGGATCGTCTTGTAGCCATACAGCACGTCCAGACGGCACGGGAACTTGTCGTTCACGATGTCGTACTGACGAACGATCCGCATGGACAGGCCGTCGTAGACCTCGCGAGCCGAGAAGTCCACGCCCTTGGGCATTTCGAGGTCGGCAGAAGCGAAGGAGAAGGCATTCTTATGGAATGCCAGCGACGGCTTGTAGACAGCCGCAGCTCCGCCAACCTTCACGATGGCCGCACCGTTGGGCATACCGCCTGCAGTGACGTTCTGACGACCGGTCGTGGTGTAGATCGCGGGCGCGAACGTCAGCGAACCGGCGCCACCGGCATAGTCGGCTGCAACGACGAACTGCTGCAGCACCCCCGTGTCGGCCTTCGTCTCCGGGTGCACGCGGTTGCAACCAGCCACCGTGAACACATCGCCCTTCTTGAAGGTCGTTGCGCCCACTGCGACGGTCACAGCGGCGGTGCCGTTCACCGTGATCGCGCCGTTCACCGTGTAGGTCGTGGCGGAGAGCGCCGTACCGGTCGTCTGCGAGGCAAGCAGCGTGTTCTCGTAGATGGTGCCGAAACCAGCCGTGCGGCCAACCATGCCTTCGCGGTACTGCTTGGCGATCTCGGACGAGTCTTGGAACAGACCCTTCAGAGCGTCAACCATGTCCAGGTTGTCCTGGGTGTTCAGCAGCAGCGTGCGATCCGAGCCAGGGGTGAGCGCATCGACCAGCAACTTGCGCGCGGTGAGCGCCTTGTTGAAGTTCAACGGAGCGCCAACGTTGTTCACCGCCTGGTACACGTCGAGCGCCATCGACAGCGCGTCGGCTTCCATGGTGGAAGCCAGAACGGCCATTGCAGGCTCGATGATACGTTCCGAGAAGTCGTCGAGGTTCAGGGTCAGATCGACCGAAGTGAAGTTCAAGTCAACGCCCTTTTGGGTCGCGACTTGCAGGGTCGTGCTCTGTTCCGTGGTGTCCTGCGCTGACAGGGTTGCGCCAGTGCGAACGGTGTATTCGTTCGGCAGGCGGATCTTCAGCGAATCGCCGATCTTGGCGCCGGACTTGGCGAACGAGTCGTCGTACTGGCGGTTGATCGAGCCGATGAAGTTCAGCTTCTGATGCAGGATCTGCAACGATTTGCGCGTGATCTGCGCGGGGGTGAGGAATGCGTTGGCCATGATTCTCTTTCGGGAATAAAAAAGCCGCCTCAATGGGCGGCCTTCTGGGGTCGTGGAATTACCTTCGCTGTGCTACCCGCGCCCGCTCCTTGCGCATCCACGTTTCAATGTCGTCGTCATCGCTCGGAAGAGGCGATGCTGCGGACTTGCCACGGGTGCCCACCGGAGTGATGGGATCGGGTGCCTTGCTCGGGCTTGCCTTGGGTCTTGCTGCGATCTCCGCCTCGATTCGAGACAGTTCACGCGCGGCTCGCACGGGACTCAGTTGCGCGATCTGTTCGGCCTTGGCAGGGTTCTTGCCGAGGTAGTAAGCGACATCGGGGCCGTGTTCCGAATCCATGATGAATTCGGCCATCGCCTCGTTGACCGACAGAAGTGGGTTCTCCACAACCGCCGCGAAATCGACGTAACGCTCCTTGGCTTTCTCAGTACGCTCATCGAATTGCTCGCGCAACCGCTCGTGCTGTTCTGCCTTGGCTCGTTGTTCGAGGATCTCACTCGCCTTCTTCTCGGCCAGGTGCCTTACCTGGGCTTCTGAGTACGCTTCGTCGTCTCTGAATTCGTCACGCTTGGGCTCTACCGCGACAATCCGTTCCCGGGCTGTCTGTTCGGCGTTTCGAGCCTGTCGGCGCGCTTCCTTCACGAGTCGCCGTTGGATCAGGGCATCCACCTCTGCTTGGGTGAAGACCTTTTCCTTCTCCTGCTCTTTGTTTTCCACGTCCCCTTCGGCGGCAGTCACCTCGGGAGTGTTCGACACGGGTTTATGGTCGTCCGTTACGACAGTCGATTGCTCGACGACTTCTTCGTTTGCCAACTAACTCTCCTTGCAGCGTCTCGCGACGGATGCTTAGAACCCTGTGAACGCACAGGTACGCGGGCTGAGCCCGGTGTTAACCGAACCGGATGATCCCGGTCGCGGTGGTTCCAGTTGAGCGGATCTTCTGGAATGAGAGTGCGTAGTACACACCTGCGGTGCACACGGGCCAAACGGCGTTCGTGCCGTCAGCGAATTCGAAAGAGACCGCGCCCGTGACGCCTACGCTGAAGCCGACACCCACATTGGGCTCGGAGTCGGATGCGGTGACAGCACGGAATTTGGTCGGGTTGTCTGCGGTGTTCATTGGGGCACTTCGCTTTCAGGCATTGGCATGCCGCCATCCATGGGCGGCTGCTCGGGTTGTGGCATTTCCATCGGCGGTTCAGGTTCCGGCATCGGCTCGGGCTCGCGCTGCTGCATGAGGTTGGCGAGCGCCATGGCTACGGCCTGATTGACCATCTCTTGCACGTCGCCTTGTCCCGCAGCGGGATTGGCCGCCGCGGCGCTGTCCTGCGCCTTCTCGATGGCGAGCAGGGCGTTGGCCTTGTCCGCATCGATCTCGGCCTTGATGCGCTTGCCCTCTTCCTGCCAAGCCTTTTGCTGGGCCTTCTGGAGGTCCGATTTCGTCTCTTGCAGCTCGTTGCCCATGGTTTCCATTTGCTCGGCAACCTGCATCATTCGCTGCTGCATTTCTGGTGGGATCTGCGGCTGTTCAGGCTGGCCACCCTCGTCCTTGCTGATCTCGGCCTGAATCTGCGGCGGGAGCATGAGGCGCATGCGCTTGGCGAGTTCTTCGGCACCAGGCCAGTCCATCGACTTCACCATGAGGTCGCCGGCCACTTGCCACATTTCCGGGTTGCCTTGCGCAATGGCAGTCATGGCTTCGGTGGCTTCCACGCGGCGGGTCGAATAGCTCGGGCCAGTCGTCGTGTACACGTCATACAGCCCGATGTTCGGGTTGAAGATGCGCTTGATCTCGTTGTTCTCGTCGCGCACTTCGGTGAACGCTTCCGGGTGATCGGGGTCGAGGATCGCGTTCGCTGCCTCGCCATCTTCACCAAGAATCCGCGCCACACGCTTGGTGTCGTAGATCGCAGGGATCATGTCGAGGATGATTCGCCCGATGTGACGCACCGCGCGCCCAAGGTTGTCCACGTAGTGATACGTAGCGTTGTCGCCCTCACGCTGGCGAGCCATGATGGCCTTGCCGGATGTCTCGTTCGACTTCTGGCCCAGCGATGCGTCGTACTGCCCGGTTTCGGCCTTGATGTCGTCGGATGCAGATGCGGCGATTTGCGCGAGGCCGGTTTCGACGGTCGCAGGGGCGGTGCGGTTCGGTGCGGGAATCGGCTCGCCGGCCTCATCCTTGTGGTTGAACGGCAGGAACGAGTGATTCGCTGTGTTCGCGGTCTGCCATACCTTCTCGTAGCCCTCAATCGCCTCAGCAGGCGCAACCCACGGCGATTTCGGGGCCTGCATCACGCGCTCGACGATGGCGGTCTGCGCGATGTTGTACATGCGTTGCGAGTCCTTCGCATTTCGCACGATGCCGCTGATGTAGTTCTTGCCGTCTACCTCGTACTCATTGCCGACGACACGGGCAACGGGGATGAAGCGCGAGGGAAAGACCTTGCCATCGTCGCCGCCTTCGAGGATCTGCTGCCCGTTGAGCTTGCGCCAGCGGCATTCGCACTTCATGACGCTGCGCTCTTTGAGCGGCTTCTCGACGGCCATCACGGATTCGGGCCGCTCTTCGTCCTTGAACGAGGTTTCGCCGTTGGCCCAGAGGCAAAGCGTGGTCTTCTTCTCGACGATCTCGAAGTACTCGACGACGCGCACCTGTTTGTCGCCCGGATACCACTCGGCATCGCTGGCGTACTGCCAATCGATTGGATCGGCATCGGGATACTGGGCCTTGAACTCGTCTTCCTTCAGGTCTTCGTCGATGAAGCACCACTTCGCATCCGAGCCGGCAGGGTCGATGATGTCCGGGTCCATGTGCACCCGAAACGGGTTCTTCACCCGCTTGATGTAGATGTCCTGGTCGAACGACTCGTCGCTGATGTAGTCCGCAATGACGCGGATGTAGCCGAGGCCCGAGGTCACTTGGTGATCCGCTGCAGTGTCGTAGGCCACATCAGCGTCGGAATGCGCCTCAATGTGACGGGCCAAGCCCATCAGGATCTCAGCCGTCTCAACGTCTGCCTTGTCGTCAGCAGGCCGGTACTTGATCGACGGCCTGTTCTGGCGGATGTCGTTCGTGACCTGGCGGATGTGCTGAGGCAGCTTGTTGATCGTCAGCATCGGGCGGTTGTTCTTCCGCTCCTTGCGGGTCGCCTCATCCCATTGCCACGGGTCATCAGGAGACGACGCGGCAAAGCGAATGTCCTCCTTCATGCGCTCAAGGTTCTCTGACTCGCGGCTCAGCGCGTACTCGAAACGCTCCTTCGCCGTAGCAAGAACCGTGTCTTTCTTGTCAGCGTCTTTGGTTGCCATAGGTTAGGGGCGCTTCGCAGCGATGCCTTATTCGGTTATGCGTTCATCCAGGAGCCGGATGAATCGGGGATTGTTTTCAGCGGACTCTTCTCTTTCTTCGCCCGAACGATGCCCGGGAAAATCTCTGCGAGAGCCCATATAAGTGCGTCGGCTCTGTTTGGGCTGTGCTCGCCCATGTAGCCGAAGGTGGAGAACGCTGTCAATTCGTCCTCCAACTCGTTGAATTGGCCAACGTGCCGGATCTTTCCTTGCTCGTACAGGGCACTGAATGGCTCTGCTCGAACCGCTTTACCGCGGCTTGCCGTCACCATCTTGAAGTTGGTTCTAGGCCGCGCCACCTCAATCGTCTGCTTCACCATGGCGCCGCCGTAATTCACCTCCGCGACCACGACATCCGCACTGTGCCGTTCAAACGCGCCAGTAGCCACGCGGCCCCAGACACCAGGCCCGGCCTTCAAGGTGCAGTCTTCGAGCACGTATCCATTGCCATCTGTTCCGAGTCCTGCCACAACAATGCCGATTGCATCGTTGTCTGCGTTGTCCACATCATCGGACCCAGAGGGGTCCACAGCAACGACCACGCGCACCATGTCTGGCAATGCGCCGTCTGTCACGCGCCACTTGTCGATGTCCTCTTCGTGGAACAGCTGGTTTGGCGTCGCATCGGCGAATTCGCCCTTCAGGAAGCGCTTCTGCAGCCGCGCACTCAGGTTCTTGAGCGTCTCCAGGTATCCAGCGGAGACGTTCTCTTGGTTGTCCTGCGGGTTGATCTGGAACGCCGCATAGTCGCCAGCGTTCGGGACTGGCTGCTTCGTCTCCGGGTCGCGCTTCTCTACAAACAACCTGTAAGCCCAATGCACTTTGCTGGGCGGGTTGCAGTCGTAGTACATGCGAGGCTTGAGCGGGATGGACTCCTTGCCCTCGATGACCTGCATGACTTGCTGCGCCAGGCGCGTGACAGCAATATCTCGCGACCCTTGGGGGATCTGGCTCGCCTCGTTCAGGTAGATCGTGACGAACTCCATGCCCAGAATCTTTTCGGTGCGCTCCTTGTCGTCCAACCCGCCGATCCAGATCTGCGAGCCGTTCTCGTACTCAAAGATCGTGTCCGTCTTGTTCAGGTGGTACTTAACCCCTGGAAACGCCAGCTTCATGACCTTCGGCAGCGTGTCCATAACAATGGACGCCTTGGCCGCATTGAAGCGGAACCGCAGGATCACATGCCGCGAACCTGGCGACTTCAGCGCTCGCATCACCACGTTGCGCACCAGCAGGAACGTCTTGCCCGACCGACTGCCGCCGAACAGCATGCAATGCGTGGCATCTCCCGCCAGCACCTCCTGTGCAGCGAGCTGCCTGGCCGTCAGCTTCACAGGCGTTCGTCGAGGGGCGAAGCCGACACCACAACAGGGCCGCCATTCGCGCCGGTCAGTTCAACCGCCTTCGTCTCGCGCCATTCCTTCGGCTTCCTGTTCTTCAGCCAGAAGATTGCCGCGGTGGTGTCAGGTGGGTAGTACTTGCGGGTTGGCGTCTGCACAATCGCGTTCGCGACCACCCGAATATCCACTTCGTCGTGCTCGTAGCCGTTCGCACGCGCAAACAGACTGCGCTCCACGCGGTCATCAGCAACATCCTTGCCAGCTTTTAAGGCCTGACAAAACGCCTCGTGCTCCGCTTTCCAACGGTAGAGCGTTCTGACTTCGATCTCCAGGAAGTCAGCAACTTCCATGTCAGTCGCCCCGAGTTTGCACAGCTTCTCAGCTTGGGCAATGAACTCCTCTTTGAATTTTGTTGGTCGTGCCATAGCTGCCTCTCGGCCCTTGGAAGCGTCCAAGTACGGTTTGAATGAAAGAAGCCCGCCGATCTTTCGAGGGCGGGCTAAGGGCTGGTGGTCAGCCTTGGAGAAATTAGTCGGACGACCCGCCGCCGATACACGGATTGCGGGCGTTCATTGCGTGCGAATCATTGAAACTGCCGCCAGTCGCAGCCGCATGCGCATGCGCAGCAACTTGTCGTTGAACGACCTCTTGCCTGGCTTGCTGCGAAGATGCCCCGATTTGCTGTCCGGATGCTTGCTTGACGCCGTTCGGGTCGCCCATCACCCAGTAATAGGCGTTCTTGGCTTCTGCCACCGATCCGCTGCAAATCTGCAGACATTGGATGCGGATGACTTGGTCGTTGTTCAGGGTTGGTGTTTCCATGTTAGTTCCTGGTTAGTTAGTTCTGCCCCTCGGGGCCATTCCCGGAGGTTCAGAGCCACAGCGGCCGGGTCCAACAGTGATAGGTACTAGGTCAGCCGGTCGATCACATCGAGCAGCTTCTTGTTGGCGGTCAGCAGGGTTTGGATGTTCCCGTGCTGAACGTCTACGAGGTCAAGGAGGCTTTGGATCAGCCGCACAACCTCGGTGGGCAGGTTGTCCAACTCCTTCTGCAGACTGTTCATGTCTGCGATGAAGGAGGCGGGGTGCATGGTCTTTCCTTGAGAATGAATGCGGCTGGCTGCTACGTGCGACTTAGGCCGGGCCCTACTGGAAGGTTCTTTGCCGGCTACCAATTACCTAGGCCAGTTCAGGCCGCAATAGGTGCTGGGCACGAGCCCGAAGCATGTAGCTATAGGGTGGTGGCTCGGCCCAAACGCGAGAAAGCCGCCGAGGCGAACCTGAGCGGCTTGAATGTTGATGGAGCAGGCAAGGATTCGAACCTTGCGCGATTTCTCGACTGGCCCCGTGGGCGTGTGCCTTACCAGACTAGGCTACTGCTTTGCCCATCAAGTCAGCCCTCCGAGCACGGCAAATGCAACGGCCCCTCCGCTCTGCCTTACGGCGCGCGGTGCTCTCCGATTCTGAGCTAAAGGCTGGCTTGATGGACCGCTTCCCCTCCCCGCTGACGCCTATGCATCCTCACGGAAAGTTCGATTTATGCGTCTGCGCGGTCGATTGCGCGCGATCCTACACGATGTTTCTTTCGTGTGCAACTACTTTCTTCGGTTCACGAGCATCGTCCTGCCGCCATGGACAAGCGCGGCCAGAACCTCGTAGGTCACGGCCAGTTCACGGGCGGCCACTGCCGGCGAGGTCTTCATGACGTAGCTCCACCGAATGGCGTCCCGGTTCTTGGCTGGCAGATCGGCCACGGCTTTCTCGATCACATGCCCGTCGAGTTGGTCGAGCGGGTCGCTCAGTTCGGGGGCGTGCCACTGACGTCCGTGTGACTTGCCCATCTTCCAGATCGGACCCATCCACTGCGGGCGGCGGACTGAGACGTAGCGCGCCCAGTTCTCCAGCCTCTTGTGAATGGCGTAGTGCTTCGGGTCCACCAGGTGGAAATCGATCGGTTCGAGTCTTGTTTTCATCAGCATGCAGCCCTCCGGCAGTATTCGCAGTGGTGGATGTAGGCTTTCAGAGGTGCGCCGCAACCCTTGCAATCTGGTGCTGGCTTGGGGCGAGGCAGGAACTGCACGTCGTTGGGGTGACTGACCTGGATGATGCCGCCCGGCCTCAGATCAATCAGGTCTCTGTTTAGAGGGTTGTGGATAAGCGCGAAGTATTCCCACATTACTTACCCACCTCCAGTAACGATGGGTCGAGGATGGGGAATGGTTCGTGCTTGAATGGCAGCAGGCCCTCCGTATCGAACGGCTCGCCATTGGCTGCAGCGTTCAGCACATCGAGCCACGCTTCCGGAAGGTTGCACTCGGCCCCCAGGCCGGCGTAGCAGGTAGCGGCCAGAGCACGCAGACGTTGGACCTCCGCCGCCATGGGGCTGGGGTTCTCCTCGAATGCGACCGCGCCGTCTTCTTCGCACCGCATCCCCCAGTGAACGCTGTAGGGGCGGTTGCAATGGATACACACTGCGTCCATGTCGATGGATGTGTCGTAGCGGTCCAAAAAGCCGGTCATGCTTGTTCCTTCCGTAGTTCCTTGAGCTTCTGCACATACATCGCCTTGATGGCGATCAATTCGTCTCGCTCCCACTTGTGGGGCACGTTGCTTGCCTCCAGGGCTTCAACTGCGGATAGACCGATTCGGGCGATGAGACCAATGCGGTAATCAACGGCTCGCCCGGCCCCGTACCTATTGCAGTGTTTTCGTTGCGCGTGAGCGTTACGAACGTCGAACCGAAGGTGTGAAGCTGATCCCACGCTTCGGTAATGGCCGCAGTCAAAAGCGCCTCCGACACTGCCCGTTCCAAGAGGCTGTCCGCAGCAGATACAGGGTTGGTCACGATCTCGCTCCCTTATGAATGCGTTGAAAGCCGTCTGCGCCTCCCTGACGAGGTCGGGGATGCGCTTCTGCTCCACCCGCCTCTGCCGATCAATCGCCCTCTCCACCTTCGCAGCCATCCGCGCTTGCTTCTCGGCCTTCCTCTGTGCCTTGGCTTCCTGAGAGTCGGCATAGGCAGGGATGCATGCGGGGTGGATGCGGCGATGCTGGGCGCGGTCCTCTTCGGAGAACTTCACCTTGCAGTGAGGGCAGGTTGTGCGGAGGCGGGAGAGGGTCACGGCAGGAATCCAATCCGCGCCTTGGGTGCCGGTTCGACGGCCTTCCCGGTCACTTCTTTGACGGCCTCGTGAAGCAGCCGGATCGCTTCGTCTTCGTGCGTCGGGTCGTTTGACACGGCGTGTGCAGCACCAGACATGCCGAGCAGGCTTGGCTCGGGCCAGTAATCGTCGGAGCGGATGATGTTCATTCCTGCCCGTCCATCGCCGGAACCGGCACGCCATGCATAGCGCAGAACGCCAGCGTGTATTCGATGAGGCTTGCCCCGCGCTTGATGCTCATGAGGGCGGTGCTCTCGCGGATGTTCACGAACTCGCCTTCGAGGCCGGGGATGATCTCGGCGCCCTCTTGCGTGGCGACGGCATGCCCGGACACGAGCAGCACCTTCCATTGCGCCGCGGTACGCTTCTTGCCCTGCCACTCAACGCCGGTCTTGGCGACCTCGCCGGCCAGCTTGTGGAAGAAGCGGTTCTGCCCTTCGGTGCGGGTTTCTTCCTTGACCGTGAGCCGTAGACGATGCCCAGCCATCAGCAGCGCCTTAGCTTGCATCCATGCGGATTGCATGGCGGTGTGGCCTTGCTGTGCGTTTACGAGGGTGAATGTGGTCATCCGATCACCTTTTCCCGCTTCGCCACCGTCTCAGCCGGCGCCTGGGCGAACTTGTTGAAGCGGCACACGTTCTCCGACGAGAACGAGCGGCCCGGGTTTTCGTCGGCGTTGAGAGCGCGGCATTTCCCGTACCCGTAGACGCGCAGGGGCGAGTCCTTGAGGGACCAGTTGGAGCAGTTGAGGCAGTTCATGGTTTGTAGACCTTCGCCTCGACGCACTCAAAACGGCCGGTGCTTGCCTTGTCGATGCGCGCGCGGGCTTCTTGGCAATCGGTCGGCGAGACGAATCGCTCGACAACGCGTGCCGGGGCGTAGCTGGTCCCTGATGCGATGAGCAGCCAGAGGGTGATCGTGTTCATGCCATTGCTCCCCATGCAGCCTGAAGCGCCGGCTGACGTTGGGCGATGCCCAAGATCATCGGGTCATGCTTGAGCGACGCGGCGACGATCTTCTGCACGAGCTGGAGATCAGCGTCTTCCACTTCCCGGCGGCCTGCGGCGGTGAGCCGATCAACTTGGCGCCTCTCGCGGCGGCGGTCGAGCCTGGCAACGCGGATTGCCTCTCGCTGCTCGTCGGTCATCGGGCGAACTCCGGGAGAACTCCGGCCGCGGCGTTCGAGTTCGGCCTTTCTTGCAGCAACTGCGGCCTTGGCCTCTACGCGCTGTTTCTCCAGCCGGACAAGTCGCGCCGTGTGCGACCGCAACCACTCGGCGCCTTCCTTCGTCATCTGGTACGGCGTATCCATGGCTCCGACTGCTTTCCGCTTGCGCAGGGATTGCAGCGCATCGTGGGTCTGCGCGACGGTGCAGCCGGTACGCTCGGCCATCTGGTTGACGGTGAGCGGCACGCCTTCGGCGAGCATGTTCAAAAGGGCTAGGGCTTGGCTCATCTCAGTCCTCCGGGTGCAGGTATAGGGACAGCGGGTCTTCGCCGCACACACCGAGGTACTGCATCGAGTCCTTGTGGAACCACAAGCCAATCTTTCCCTCCCACTCGCCGTGTCGTTGCTTGTCGCAAATCAGGAGCGCGTCGGGTTCGCCGTCGCTGACTTGCTTGCCGTCATCGCGGGCCTTTTCCTTGATCTTGTTGCGCCAGACGCTGATGACGTTGTCCACCTGATCGGTGACGGAGCCGGAGCCCTTGTAGTCGTACTTCGTGGGTTTGTGATCCTCGTTCGCCGGCTTCTTGATGTGGTGGACGAGGTGGATGTGGATGCCGTAGTCGCGGGCAATGGCGGTCAGTTCGTCCACGATCCGCTTCTGGCCGTTGTAGTCGTCCTCTTCAGCAACACACTTCATGAGGCTGTCCACAAAGAAGTGCGTGATGCCGCGCTCCTTGGCGCAGTAGCGGACCACGGCGCAGACCTGAGTGGCAGACACAGTGCCCTGCTGGTCGTACAGCCACAGGCGGCCATTCGTCCAGTCGCGGAACTGCTCGTACAAGTCGATCATCCGGTTTTGCGCTTCTTGGTGTCCACGGAAAGCGGGGTGGTCCGGGTTCTCGCCAGACCACTGTCGGCCCATGCGCTCAAGCGTCTTCATGGGCTTCATTTCGAAACTGGCGATGCACACCTTCTCGCCTTGCGCACAAAGGGAAAGCGCGATCTGCCCAGTGACAAGGCTCTTGCCCTGCCCGTTGGCGCCACCCCATACCGTCACCTCGCCCGGTCGGAACTGGACCAGTTGGTGTGTCTTGCGCCAGGGCATGACGGCGCGCGGCTGGATGACGGGCGACTTGATGCGGGCGATCAGTTCTTCGACCCACAGCGCGGCCGGCTTGACCTTCTGCTTGTGGTCGGTTTCCTTCTCGTAGCGCTCGAAGTCGATTTCGTCTTCGGTGATGATTTCGGCCATGTCAGATTCCGTGAGTGAGTAGTTCGATGCCTTGCGGCGTGTAGATCGAGGTGATGACGCGCTTTGCTTCGGCGTCGATCAGTGCGGCATGGATGCGACGGGCGCGGGCCTCGCCGCGGTCGCCGGCAACATGGACTTCCAAGCCGATGCAGCACCGGAAGTCCAGCGCTTCTGGGATGTCGTTCGCCGCAACGGACAGCACGGCATGGCGCTGCATATCGGCATAGTTCGGTTCGTCGTTCCAGTCCCGCTCACGGGTGTCATCGCCATCCGTGACCCAGACGCAGCGCGGCACTCGGCGAGTCCGGCGCATGGCTTGAAGGGCTTCGAGGCCGGTCATACGAATGACTCCTGATGCGCGGCCGTAGCGGCTTCTTCGGCGCCTTCCCATCGGCGCTGGTTGAGGTAGACCAGCGGCGCGGGGATGAATTCGCCGCTGTTCTTCGTCCAGCTCGCCGACAACTTCAGGCTTTCCACATGGGCCAGGATCCCCGCAGCGTCACGCTCAGCGCTCGCCTTTTTCCAAGCGTCCAGGCATTTGCCCTTGGCTTGTTTCCGGTCAGTGATCGGCCATGCTTTCCAGAAGTCGGCGAAGCCAACCGGAAGGTCATCACGCGATTCGTCGCGTGTATCTCCTTCCTTTCCCTTCCCTTCCCTTCCTACCTGTGCGTCACTGTCGCGTGGTTGACGCGTCGTGACGCGTGCCTTACGCGTGGTGATCGCGACAGGTTCTGGCAGGTTTGATTCGCTCTCGCGGGGGTTAATGTGTTGGTGTGCTTTGAAGGTCGGGATAACGCCGTAGCCTTCGCCGTACAACACCACCAGGCCCGAATCGACAATCTCCTGGCACATGGCCTGGATGTCGCATGCATCGCCGGGGAAATAGCGCAGCTTGAACGTGAGCGGCTTCCAAGCAAGACGCCCCTCCTTGTCGGCCTCGCACCAGATTGCGATGTACAGCAAGCGTGTGAGCGGGCTGAGGCTCACAATGTCTTCGCTGGTGAAGAACTCGGGCTTGATCGTGCGGATACGGGCCACTGCTATATCCCACCCAACCGGATGGCCTGGCGCCGATGAAACGACTTCTCGCCAGCGGCTTGGCCTTCAACCGGGTAGCAGTAGCGGCGTGATTCGGTGCTGCGGTCGATGCGATGAGGGCGAAGCTGGGCGCCTACGGTGCTGGGGGTGCCGCGCCAGTTGAAGACGCTGGTCTGCGCGGGCTGATGCATCCAGTCTGCGGTTTCGTCCATGTCTGCGACCATGGAATCGGTGAGTTCAGTGTTCATGCCAGTCCCGCCTTCTTCATGAGCGCCTGGAGTGCCGCCATTGCTTCGGGCAGCGCCTGCAATGCAGCCGAGTTCTCGACTTCGGGCTTGTGCAGGAACTTCGCCATCAGGTAGTAGATGGGCGTGTAGTCCTGCGTCTTTTCGAGGTAGAGCTCGAATTCATCGACGCCGAACTTGCGCTGCGATTCGTCGCTGAGTTGGTTGCTCAGGTTGCCGGGCGACTCGTTGAGGTCGATGGCACAGGTGGAAAGGCCGCGGCGATAGATGCCAGCGCCGATGCAGTCACGAAGGTTGCGATGCCGCTCGATGAGGCCCGGCTCGAAGTCAATCGTGAGCTGCTTTTTCTCTGGTGTGAAATTCACTGAAAACACCTCTTGTCAGTCGTTGTCACTGGCGGGGAAAAAAATAGGCGGCATATGCAACACGTACACACCGCCGCCTTACTCGGGCTCGCCGATCTGCTCGTTAGCGCGAGCAATCCAAGTGCCGCCCGCCATCCAGCAAGGCATGACGATGAAGACAAGCCAGATGCCGAGGAAGATCAGGAAGGCGTCCATGGCGGCTCTCTAAAGGGGTGCCCGCCCTCTTTCAAGGAACAATGCGAGTTCCACAACACGCATGCTCTTGAAAGGGGCCGACAAAATGGACGAGGAAGAAATCACAAAGCGCCTCCTTCGGTTGGAAGCGGAGATCCAACTGCAATCAGATGTCTCAGCGACGTATCGCTCAGTGCTCTTCGGGCTGCTTCATGTGCTTCATTTGCACGGCATACCGCTTCGAGATGTGATTGCGAAGATCGAATCGACTGCAGCTTTTGGGCAGGCAGCATTTCAAGCAGCTCAGCCGAAGATGCTGGAAGCCTTCCTGGATTCGCTTCGGCAAATAGACGCTGCGCTTCAATCAAAGCAGTCTGGATAGCGGTCTCAACCACCAGTTGCGCGGCGAAGATTTCGAACTGGCCCATCTCAGGCCTCGGCTTTCTGCTTGGTGCGCTTGCGAGTGCCCCACGGGAAAACAGGGCAAGCCTGTTCGCGTGCGATGCCGGTGAACTCTTCGAACTTCGCCGCGTGTCGCGGGGCTACGAAGCCCTGCCGGCGCCAGTCGTTCACCGTTTGTTTGGAGACATCCAATGCGACCGCAACGGCGATCTGTGAGCCGCGGCGCTCGAATAGGGACTCAAGAACTGGATTACGCATGTCCTGAGTATGGCTCACCCCAACTCTTTAGGTCAAGTTCAACCGTACCAATATTTCGGCATGAAGAAGCCTGTCCTTATGCTCCGGGCATGGTAAGTAATCACAACTTCGGGTTTGGCGCACGCCTTAAAGAGGCGCGACAGAAGGCAGGGCTCAGCGGCACTGAACTGGGCAAGGGCGCGGGCGAGAACGGCAAGGACGCGTCAAAGGCATCCGTGTCCGATTGGGAAAATGACCGCCATTACCCCAAGGCGGACCAGCTCCGTGTCATATGCTTAAAACTGAATATAAGCTCTGATTATTTGGTCTTCGGGGATATAAAGGCAGACTTGAACCTGATTCAGGCCGAAACCACTATCCAAATGCTCACTCCCGACCAGCGTCGGGCCTTACTTGCCAAGATGATGGGCGAAGCTGCGCCGGACTCAGCAGTAGAAGCAAAGATGCCAATCACCCGAACGCCTCCGATGCCATCCCCCATCCATGCGAGTAGTAAAAAGCCTGACAGGGAAAGCACCAAAACTGTGAACGATTCACATACTGATACTAATGAAAAAGAATCCAACAGTTTCAGAGAGTGGGTGACCAAGGAAAAGGATGTGGCCAGTGGGCATAGTGATTCCGTTGAAGGCGCCAAACCACGGCGCCAGCGTGCAAAAGGCCGTTGACGAGATCGGGCAGAGAGCCCGGTACTCCGGCACACGCGGACTAATTTGGATCATGGAGCACGAGGACGGCACACAGACGACTGGTGTGTGCGGCTCCTTCGACTCAGATCTGGACAAAGCGGCTGACGCTATAAAGGCAGGCTTCTCCTGCCTTCTGGGCCACTCGGCCTGCACAGACACCGATTCAAAACTGCCGCGCAGGCTGCGCAAGGAGTACAAGGATGAGGAAGAGCACCATTGCGGCGCTGTCGCTTGCAATATGCGCCGGTAGCCTGGTTGGCTGCGTCACTCCAGGTAGCCAAGTGCGGCGCACCCCATCTCCTGGGGAAATCCTGGCGAACGACCCAACCACTGGGTGCATGAAGCGCTTGTCGGAGGACCCTTACATCATCACCCACTTGGCCGACAAAACCGGCATCGGGAAGTCGGGACAGCCAACTCTGCAGATGCTCACGGACAAGTCGAGGGCAACAGGCGAAGAAAAAGAAGCTCTGAGCGCATACAGCGCCGCCAGAGATCAATGCCTATCACTAGGGGCGAACTATCGCCGGGCAAACATGCCAGGCAATATCGTGTTTGATTTGGAGAGCAGCGGCCAGCGCACCACCCTGCTCCTGGCCAAACTCTACGCTGGAGAATTGACCTATGGCGAGTACAACAGCGCCAGGCTCGAAAACATGCAGAAGCTGAGAGGCAACTTAACTGCAAGCGACCAACAGAATGCTCAGGCACGGGCCGCGGACGAAGATCGCCGCAGGGCAGATGCTGGCATCGCACTCCAGAACATGCAGAACCAGCAGATGCTGCTCCAACAACAGCAGCAACAGCAGCAATTGATGCTCCAGCAGAACCGCCCAAGGACGACTAACTGCAACAGGCTGGGGAACCAGATGAACTGCACGACTTACTAGCAAGTACGTCTTTTCACATTGACAGCCGCCCTTTGAGGCGGCTTTTTCATGGGCGCTTATGCCGTCTCGTCGGGTTAAACCGAACCCTTAATGACTTCATATTCTGACGTGTAAGTCTGGTCCAGCTTGACCAGGTAGTTGGGTTGAGCCATACTTCATTCACTCGCCAACCAACCTGGAGCAGTGAAGAAGATGACCACCAAGCCCAAGACCCGCAAGCCGACGCAAGCCGAGAAGGCGACTGCCGAGCAGCTTCTGTTCCGCATCGTCGAGCAGCACTCCGACGCGATCCTGAACGCCCGAGACGGCGAGGTGAATCGCAAGCTGGTGAAGGAGACGTTCGACATCTCCACAGCCTTCCATGCGCACGAGGTGACCGCATGAGCGCCGCGAAGATCAAGATCGTGTCGCGCTGGAACGCCGCCGCCGTTCTCTTCGAGTGCGATGCGCCCGAGGGCATGGAATCGGGCCTCTACATGCGCCATGCGCTGGAGAAGGCGACGCAAGCTCGTGCCTACCTGAGCGATGCCGACCTGCGCGGTGCCGACCTGCGCGGTGCCGACCTGCGCGATGCCTACCTGAGCGGTGCCGACCTGAGCGGTGCCGACCTGCGCGGTGCCTACCTGAGCGGTGCCGACCTGCGCGGTGCCTACCTGAGCGGTGCCGACCTGCGCGGTGCCTACCTGAGCGGTGCCGACCTGCGCGGTGCCTACCTGAGCGATGCCGATGGCAAGCCTCTCCCGCGGGCCACGCCAGAGCAGGCAATCGAAAGCCTGGACAAGGTGCGCGCAATCGTGCTCGACGACGAAGCGCGCCTGAACATGGGCCACTGGCACGGCACTGATGAATGGAGGGGCCGCACTTGCGCCGAAGAAGCGGTTTGCGGGACCACTCATTGCCTGGCCGGCTGGCTTCAAGTCTGCACCACGGAGCCCGCGCTCAAGACCCTCGAGCCGCAACTGGCTGGCATCCTTGCGGCACCTATCGCATCCAAGATGTTCTTTCGCGGCGATTCGGAGGCGCTGGAGTGGCTTCGTGATCGCAAGTACGTCGCTGAAACCGCCGAGGCCGAAGTGCGTGCAAAGGCGCGAGCGGCACGCAAGGCGGCAGAAGGCGGTGCCGCATGAACTACCTCTTCAACATCGAAACGGCGCTGTTCCTTGATTCGGTCACTGTCGTTATCTCTGACGGTGAAGAAGCGCAGATGGTCTGGGCTGAGTTTCTTGCTGGCAACGAGCTGGCTCTTGAGGTGGCGAAATGAGCGGCATTAGCACAAGCCATCCGGTCGCCATCTTGCGCACTCACCGCGGCCTCGATGTCGAAACCTACGCAAGTGAATTGGATTGCGTGCTGCAAATCATCAACAACGGCAGTCTTGGTCGCGCCATTGATCCTCGTATGCACGGCTGGGCCAGTGAGCCGCACCGGGAAGCGGTGAAGCGCGTCATTGCTCACGCGCAAGAAGTCCTTGTCGCCATCGACGAGCAGATCGTGAAGGACAACGCATCGTGAACGCCTACCCCCACATCGAGCGCCGCGATTCTGGCCCTGCCTATCTCGACCGCACGTTTGACGCAGCGGACGAACAGCGCCTGTACGACTACGACGCTGCCCTTACCCGCCACCGCCGCGAGTTCAACGCGATGGAACTGGGCGATCTTTGCTGCGATGACGCGCTGCTGTCTGCGGTGAGGTCTGGTGATCCTTCCATTGTCGGGCATGTGCTGCTTGGCATGTATGAAGCGAGGCTGCGCGCGCTGGCGGCTTGGGCTGCGGAGGTTGCATGAAAGACAACCGCATCATGGAAACGCACGAGGTTGCCTTCCCGTTCGTGCGTGACAAGTATGACGGCCCATTCGACGGCGAGTTTGCTGCCGATGTGGACACATGGCGCCCAGGAACTCGATGCGAGTCCGACGAATACGACGAGGAATGGCAAGCCGACGCCATGGGAAAGATGGTTCTGCATGTCGTCGGACGGTTCAAGCCGGGCAAGTACCCCGAGCGCACCTTCTACCTGCGTAGCTTCGTCGATCCGGCTGGCCGCACGTTCGGCAAGGACAACTTGCGCGTGATTGCTTCGGCAGCGTTCAAGCGGATGCTGAAAGGCTACCGACACGAGTTCACTCTGCCAGAGCCGGAGATTGCATGACCGCCATCCTCCGCACCATCTCCGACTGCGCCTACGGCATTGCAGGAGTGCTGTTCGTGCTGTCGGCGTACATCGCTGCCGCAAGGCTCGACATGCCGAACGAAACCGATGCGCTCGCGCTGACTGCCGAGGTATCGAACGACCGCGCCGCTGAGTTTGCGGCATTCAACAACCAAGAAGCGGCGGCTGTCGCGAGTAAGGAGTGAGCATGGCTAAGCAGATCGTCAAGGGCATCGTCCACTACTGCAAGGAAGTCTGGGACGACCACGCGACCTATGAGATTTTCCCGTTCGACATGTCGGAGCACGGTGGGCGGGTTGTCATTGGAGCGCGTGATTTTGAAATCGACGTTCCCGATGACTTCAATCCAGTGCCCCAGATGGTTGCCGCTCTTGAAGAGCAGAAGCGGCAAATCCGCTTGGAGATGGGCGCCAAGCTGGCTCGCATCGACGAGAAGATCAGCAAGCTGACGTGCATCGAGCACACGGTGGAGGCAGTATGAAAGCGCTAGGCATTAAGGAAAACTTCCGCGTAGTCGCGGAGCCTCGCGATCTGGGCGACTTCGGCTATGTGCGCGCAGGGCTCGGTCTGGTTTATGGACGCGGCCCTGAGGCTCAGAAGCAAATCGAGCGTGACTGGCAAGACCGCTGCGATGAGATTGCCAAGGACATCAAGCGTCATGTGGATGCTGTGGCAAGCGTCGGCGTTGAGTTCGACCAGTTGCACGTTTGCAGCCACTGCGGAGCATCGTGGACTGAGGTCAGCGCCGAATACAACGGCGGCTGCTGTGAGGCCGACGAGAACGCGCAACTTGAGCGCGAAAAGGTGGCCGCATGAACCCCATCCACAACCCTGTCGGCGACAACCGAGACGCAGCAGACGAGATGCCATCGGCTTCGTTTGCAACCGTCCTGACCGCCTTCTTCGCAATCATCTTCGTGGTTACCGGGCTTGTTGCTGCGGTGATTCACGGGCTTCCCTGAAAGACTGCTATGAGCACTCAACTCGCAACCCTTACCAACAAGCTCGCCGCGCGTCTCGACATCGGCGACGGCTCCGGGATGATCGACACCCTGAAGGCCACCGCCTTCAAGGGCCAAGTCACCGACCAGCAAATGATGGCGCTGCTGATCGTCGCCAATCAATACGGCCTCAACCCCTGGACGAAGGAAATCTACGCCTTCCCCGACAAGAACAACGGCATCGTGCCCGTGGTCGGCGTGGACGGCTGGAGCCGGATCATCAACAGTCATGCCCAGTTCGACGGCATCGACTTCGAGCAGGACGAAGCAAGCTGCACTTGCACGATCCACCGCAAGGACCGGGGCCATCCGATCCGCGTGACCGAGTACATGGTGGAGTGCAAACGCCCTGTCGGCCCGTGGCAATCGCATCCCTACCGCATGCTGCGCCACAAGGCGCTGATTCAATGCGCGCGCCTGGCGTTCGGCTTTGTCGGCATCTTCGATCAGGACGAGGCCGAGCGGATCATCGAAGTGCAGGCGACCGAAGTGCCCCGCCACTCTCCGACGCGCGGCGCTCCCGATGAAGTCTCCAGCATCACCAAGGAGCGCGAGGAAGAACTGCGCGAAGCCTGCGATCTGGCGATCCTGAAGTTCACCGATGGCGATGAAGTCGCGGCCTACGAGCAGGTTTCCGGCATCGACGACAGCGACGAAAAGATGTTCGTCTGGAACTACCTCAAGCCCAACTCGGCCTTGCGCTCGGCGATCAAGCGCCTGCAAAAGGCCGACCGCGAAGCAAACCAAACCGAATCGATGCCGAGGGAAGTTGCATGAACACCGAACCCACCTACCGCATCGCTCAAGTGCTTGGCGCTTCTGGCGAAACCGGCGAACTCCCCCTTGGTAGTAGTGGCGGGGGGAGTGCTGTATTGCCTGAACTTCCCGAGGCGTATGACGGCGTACCCCATCGCGAAGGGCTTGGCATTCTCGATGCTTACACCGCCGACCAAATGCACGAGTACGCCCTCGCTGCCATCGCCGCCGCTACGGGGGCGCGAGTATGAGCGCCGGGCCGTTCGTCGTTTACGGCAAGACGGATGACACAAAGTACTCCGTCCGAACGGCGCAAGGGCTCGCCGTATGCACCTGTGCCTATAACCCGGCGACTGGCTTTAGCGATGACCGGCAGGAGATGGCACAACTGATCGCAGACGCGCTGAACGCCTACGCCGCTGCGATTTCCAAAGCAACCGGAGCCGCATCATGACCCGCCTTGATGGGGACTGCTTGGCTGAGCGCGCCATTCGTGAAGCGCTTGCTGCTGGGCCTACGACAGGGCCGTGGATGCAGGCTCATCGCCGGAACGATGAAGGTTTGTTCAACACTGAAGTGTTCGACCATTCGAGCGAAGCCATTGCCCTGCTGACGTGGTATCCGAAACAGATGGGCAACGGAGTGACTGCGACGTACCGAGAGCAAAACGCCCGCTACATCGCCGCTTGCAACCCCGAAGCGATGCAAGCGCTACTCGCCGAAGTGGACCGCCTGCGTGCCGCTCTCTCCGCAACCAAGCAGGGAGGGAAGGCAGAGTGGTGGATCAGCGTCGATGAGCGGTTGCCCGGCCCTGGCGTAGCCGTGCTCGCCTTCTTCCGCAACACCCATGGCAAGGGCCGAGTGGTTCGCGCCCACCATGCCCCGAAGCACACCATCGAAGCTGGCCATTGGGATGAAGACGTGGAGACGGACAACACCGAAGACGGCAGCTTTGAGCCCGAGGGCTGGTACGAAGACCCCGCTGTCGGCGAAACACTGTCGTTCATCAGCCCGCAAAGCGATGGAGTCGTGACGCACTGGCAACCAATGCCTCCCGCCCCTGCAGCCCAACCCCAAGGAGACAAGCCATGAAATCGTCCGTTGTCTGCCAAGAGTGCGGCATGCGCTGCGGTCCGAACGAATTCCATCCCTTCGCCGCATGCTTGATGTTCAAGGGCTGCCACGATTCCGACAAGGTGCGTGCGAATCTCGCCTTCCTCGCCACCCATGCAGGCGCAGCAGCCGAGCCGAGCGATGCGCAGATCATGGCGCTATGGCGCGAGTGCAGCATTCCGACCGATGAGAACGACCACACCACGGGACCGCTGCCATTCGCTCGCGCCTTGCTCGCACTCACGAGCGCACCGGCAGAGCCCGAGCATCAAGGCCAGCAATTCACGACTGCCTACCCGCTGCTGAATGATCTGCTTCAGGAGACGTGGTGGATGGCTCGTGGCCCAAACAACATGGACACAGGCATGGCGTGGTACGAATCGCTGACCGCGTTCCTCGATTCCATCGCACCGGCAGAGACTCCGCCAGCGGCAGGCGCTGCGCAGGCGAGTGAAGCGCCGCTTCAAGCTATCGACGCGATCCTCTTCCAATGCGACCGTGGGAACGTGGGCCTGCCTTGGCTCATTGACGCCCTGCGTGGAATTAAGGATCGTGCGGCAGGCGCCGTGCAAACGTTGAACCGTGCTGACGCGGTGAATCTCGCCAGAAACATGCTCACGTTGCGCGACTGCAAAGGCATCACGACATACGGGGTCCGCGTCCTGTGCGACGCCGTGATGGCCATGGATGCCGCCCTCGCCGCAACCCCAGCGCCCGAGGGCCTGGAGGCGATTCGCGCCCTGTGCGTGGGCCGCGCCGAATGGCGAGTTGCCCGGGACGACGGCGCGTACTGCATGAGCTTCAGTCGCGACGATTCTCACAACCCAGAACAAGAAGCAAACGAGTGGCTGGCTAGGCACCTCTGCGATTACCCGGAGCGGTTCATGACGTACAAGGTGCAGCGTGTCGTCGTGCAGTCGCAGCTTCAGGAAGAAGCGCTCGCCTTGATCGTCCGCCTCTCCGACGCCGAGGCAGAGATTGCCGCGCTGAGGGAAGACGCTGCGCGGCTGGACTGGCTGACCGGCCAGGACAACTGCGTAGTCAGCGAAGGCACGAACGGCTTCTGGCTGAGTTGGATCGATGAGAACGACCCGGAGCGCACCGAGTATCAAAAAGGATCGCACCCGACAGCTCGCGCCGCCATTGACGCAGCCAGGGCAGCGCAGGAGGTAAAGCCGTGAGCACTCCAAAGCACCGCGACGAGTACCGCCCGGCTGGCACTTGCTGCGACTGGCTGACCTTTCGTGACGGCTTCCTGGAAGCCTTCGCCAAATGGTTCGATACGCCGCCGACAGACAAGCACTGGGCATCCGCTCTGCGTGACTGGAAGCATGCGAACACCGGCTGGGAGGCCGCTCACAACGCGCAGCGCCGAGCAAAGGAGCGCGTCACCAAGGAAAAGCTGGTTCACCTCGGCGGGCGTAACTATGCGCTCGAAGGCAGTGCGCTGGCGAAGAAATACGGAAGGCCATCATGACCACACTGCAAGCAGAGTTTGAGGCGCTGATGCCGGAAGCTGTGATATTGCTGTGGCAAGACCATCCTTCCGGCGCCATACCGGTGCGCGGCTACACCGCCGACCAGATGCGCGCGATGTTCGACGCAGCCACAGAGCGCGCGGCAAAGCTATCCGCCGACCTCGCCAACGACGCAGCGATCAAGTACGCAGGCGGCTACCCCGTCGATTTCGAGCAAGAGGTGGCCGCTGCAATAAGGGGCACTCCATGAACACAATCCGCGATTACCTGCCGTGGCTGCTGTCAGCCTGCTCGCTACTCATGTCTGTGCTGACGGGCAACCTATGGCGCTATGCATGGCTGTTCGGCCTTGGCATCCAGTGCTTGTGGCTCATCTGGATTTACGCGGCGCAGGCCTATGGTTTCCTGCCGCTGTGTCTCGCCTTGTTCGTGATCTACACGCGCAACCATCTCAAGTGGAGAAACGCTGACGCTGCAATAAGGGCTACCGGGGGTGAGGGATGAGCGCGACGACCTACGCCGAGCAGCGCGGGCGTTCTAGTCACAGGAAGGACGGGGATTGACCAATCTAACTCGCCAAGAGCTTTGCGTGCGGCTCAAGATCAGCGAATCGACGGTGCGCCGCCTTGAGGCCAAGGGCATGCCTACGATCACGTCCGAATGGATGAAGGCCAAACGCTACAACCTGGTCGAGGTCATGAAGTGGCTACGGCCAGCCGACCCCGACAGGGCGGCAGCCGCCGCCATCGACTCGCCACGCAACTACTACGGGGGCAATGCGCGGGCGAAAGCGCTCAAGCGAATGCCCCCGTGGGCCGACAAGAAGGCAATCAAAGCGATCTACGCTGAGGCACGCCGGCTGACCGCCGAGACTGGCATTCTGCACCAAGTTGACCACGACATACCGCTGAACGGCCGCGAAGTCTCGGGACTGCACGTCGAGTCCAACCTACAGGTTCTCACCCACACAGAGAACAGCCGCAAGCACAACCATTTTGAGGTGGATGCATGAGCGCGAACGAAGCACATTACCGCTGGGTGAAGCTGTCCAAGCACTGCGACGCCACCGGGGACACCCCTGACGCCGTGCACGCCAGGCGCCGGAAGCGGGTCTGGATGGATGGCGTACAGTGCCGCCTCGGGCCGGACGGCAATCTCTACATCAACCCCGAGGAGTACAACAGATGGGTGGAAAACCAGCCTTCGACTGTCCGCGCGGCGTGAGCATCCGGGAGTTCAAGCACGAGGAGCGGATCCAGATCGCCTTCAGCTACAGGAACACCGAATGCCGCGAGCTGCTGCCGCCGCAGAAGATCACCAAGAGCGCGCTCCAGTATGCCTCTGGCCTGCGGTCGGAGATCCAGCGCAAGATCAAGGACGGCGTTTTCGTCTACGCCGACTACTTCCCGGGCAGCGAGAAGGTGAAGCGGTTCGGCAAGGCGTCCAAGCACGTACTGATCGGCAAGCTTCTCGACGACCAGCTGGAAACCTACGAGAAGCAGGTTCAGAACAAGACGCTCTCGCCGAGCACGCTGGATGGCTACCGGAAGGCCATTAAGAGCGAACGCATGAGCGAGTGGCGCAAGAAAACGCTGGCCGAGGCCACGCCGAGCGCGCTGCGTGACTGGATCGGCGAGATGGGCGTGACGACCAAGTTTGCCCGCAACCTCCTGACGCCGCTGCGGAGCGTGTTCGAAGATGCCCTGAATGACGACCTGATCGCCTTCGACCCATTCGAGCGAATCGCCCTGACCAAGCTGCTGAAGCAGACCTCCAAGCCCAGCGAGTACGAGGCTGACCCATTCACGGCCGACGAGCGTGCAACGCTGCTCGCGCACGCCCGGCCGGACGAGCACCCACTGGTGCAGTTCTGGTTTGCCACCGGACTGCGCCCCGGCGAGCTTTTGGCACTCCGCTGGGCCAAGATCGACTTCAAGGCCGCTACGGCGCTGATTGACCTGAACCAGGTGGCCGGTGTAGAGAAGGGGCCGAAGACGGAAGCCGGGATCCGAACGATGGATTTGAACCCCGAGGCGATGGAGGCCCTGGAGGCGCAGAAGCCCGCGAGCCTGCTGGCCGGCGAGCACATCTGGCTCAACCCGCGCACTGGCAAGGCGTGGCAAACCGATGCGCAGCTTCGCAAGACACTGTGGGTGCCGCTGGTGGGCCGGGCGGGCATCCGCTACCGCAACCCCTACCAGGTGCGCCACACCTACGCCAGCGCGCTCCTGACAGCGGGGACGAACCCCTGGTACGTCGCCCAACAGCTCGGTCATGCCGATGTGACGATGGTCTTCCAGACTTACGGGAAGTTCATCGGCGAGGACTATCAGAAGCCGAAGGCCAAACTGAAGGCGGTGGCGTGATGGCCGCGTGCGAATTTCCCCCGTCCTGCGTGCGAAATACGTGCGAACCGAACGCCAACTTTGGACGGTTCCAGGCGGTTTGGAGGGGCGAACGCCAATGGTCTTTCATTGGCGTTGACCGTTTTAGATGGTGGAGCTGGGGGGATTTGAACCCCCGTCCGCAAGCCTTCATCGCGCAGTTCTACATGTTTAGTGATCTGATTTGAGTCTCGCTTCCGGAGTCGCGCAGTCACACGCTAAACCGGACGCCAGCACCCTATTTTCTCGCCCCGACCCAAGGTACCCGGATCGGAGCCAGCCCATGTAATTATCCTTGCAGCCGGGAGGTCAGGATTGCTCCAGACCCCCTTGCCCAGCCCATCGGCCAACTGTTGCAAGGCTCACTGGCAATTAAGCAGCGAGTGCGAAACGTTCGTCGTTTGCAGTTAGTTTGTTTGAATCTGTTTTACGAGCGCATTCAGCTCGACATGCCCCGCTGCGACTCCGAACCCACGTCGAAACCAGTGCAGCCCCAAGGCTTCTATTTTAGGCCAGGTTGAGAAACTGCAAGAGCTCCAAGGGCGAAGAAATTGCGGCGTCCGCCTCCCAGAGCGTGGCATCGGCCTGCGGTCCCATGTAGCCGTAGGTCGCGGCGACGGTTTTCATGCCTGCGGCGCGGCCCGCGATGATGTCGCGTTCGTCGTCTCCCACATAGATGCAGGCGCTGGACGGAATTCCAAGCCGGCGCGCCGCTTCGTGCAAAGGCTCGGGGTGGGGCTTGGAAAAAGGCGTCGTATCGCCGCTCACGACAGCACCTGCGCTGCTGAAAAGCGGAATCGCGCGGGTCAGCGGATCGGTAAAGCGTGCCGATTTGTTGGTAACCACGCCCCAGGCCAGGCCGCGCGCGCAAATGGCGTCGATGAGCGCCTGCACGCCCTCGAACACCTGCGTGTTGAGCAGCATGCGGTTTTCGTAGGCAACGAAGAACTCTTCCCGCAGTTCGGCGAACTCCGGCGCCTCGGGCGTGATGCCGAACGCCACGCCGAGCATGCCCCGCGCGCCGGCGCCCGCCATGAACCGGTAGCGCTCCAGCGGATAGGACTCGAGGCCGCGATCGGTGCGCATCTTGTCGGCTGCGGCGCCCAGGTCGGGCGCGCTGTCGATCAGCGTGCCGTCCAGGTCGAACAGCACGGCCTGCACTGCTGCGCCCGTCACGCTTGCGAACCCGCCGAAGCCGGCTTTTGCGTCGCGAACATGTAGTTGACGCTGGTGTCGCCGCTGAGCCAATAGCGCCGCGTCAGCGGGTTGTGCTCCATCCCCCGCGTATGCCGCAAATCGAGACCGGCCGCGCGGCAATGGGCGGCAAGTTCGCTGGGGCGAATCAGCTTGGCGTACTCGTGCGTGCCACGCGGCAACATGCCAAGTACGTATTCGGCGCCGACGATCGCCAGCATGAAGGACTTGAGGCTGCGGTTGATGGTCGAAAAGAACACCCAGCCACCAGGCTTGACCAACGTGGCACAGGCCTGAACGATCGAAGCGGGCTCGGGTACGTGTTCGAGCATTTCCATGCAGGTCACGACGTCGAAACTGCTTGGCTGCTCCGCGGCCAGCGCTTCCGCGCTGATTTCCCGATATTTGACGCCCTTCGTGCCGGCCTCCAGCGCATGCAGCTTGGCCACCTTGAGCGCCTTGCTCGCCAGGTCGACTCCGAGCACGTCGGCGCCTTTTCGGGCCATCGAATCGGCAAGGATTCCTCCTCCGCAGCCGATATCGAGCACCTTGCGCTGGGAAATGGGTGCAATACCGTCGATCCATTCCAGGCGGAGCGGATTGATTTCGTGGAGCGGGCGGAATTCGCTGTCCAAATCCCACCAGCGATGGGCAAGTTCCGAAAACTTGGCGAGTTCCGCCGGATCGGCATTCACGTTTTCTGTCATGCCGTGATTATGAAACGGAGAATGCGCCGGAGAACATCAGCGGGCACTCGCTCCTCTAGCAAGAATTCGACAGGCATAAAAAAACCCCGCCGAGGCGGGGTTTTTTTTAGCGATTCAATCGAATCACTTGTTGGCGCGGGTGCCAACCACTTCGATTTCCACGCGACGGTTCTTGGCGCGGCCTTCCTTGGTGCGGTTGTCCGCAACAGGTTGCTTCTCGCCCTTGCCTTCGGTGTAGACGCGGTTGCGTTCGATGCCCTTCGAGACCAGGAAGGCCTTGACGGCTTCGGCGCGGCGCACCGACAGACGCTGGTTGTACGTGTCCGAACCGATCGAGTCGGTGTGACCCACGGCAATGATCACTTCCAGGTTGACGTCACGGATCTTCGAGACCAGATCGGTCAGCTTGGCGCGACCTTCAGGCTTGAGAACCGACTTGTCGAAGTCGAAGAATGCGTCAGCAGCGAAGGTAACCTTCGAAGCAGCGACTTGAGGTGCAGGCGTAGGAGCCGGAGCGCCCGGGGTGGGAGCCACTGCAGCAGGAGCTGCCGGAACCAGAGCGCCGTCGCAACCGGCGGCGGCGGTAGCCGGCGTCCAGTTGGCATCGCGCCAGCACAGTTCGTTCGTGCCGTTCTTCCAAACCAGTTCGCCGGTGCCGTTTTGCCAATTGTCGATCGTAGGACCGCCATCAGCAGCGGTGACACGGGTCTGCGCGCCGGCGGCAGTGGCGAGCGCAGCGACTGCAAACATCATCGCCACTTTATTCAGTTTCTTCATGGTTCTCCTCTTGGGGAAAAAGCCGCAGCCGCGCTGCGAATCAAGGACGCTTTAAGTGACCACCACCCAAAACGTTGAGGCGATTGTGCCATAGGGTCTTTGGCAAACAGCCCGGCGGGCACCCCGGAAGCGTAGGACGGAGGCGGAATAGCCGCCATCTGTTGCGGCGGTACGACACCCCTCACAGCGTAAAATTTCGCCTTCCTGCCGCCAGCCTCTCGCTCATGACCTCATTCGCCAAAGAAACCCTGCCCATCAGTCTTGAAGAGGAAATGCGCAGCAGCTATCTCGATTACGCCATGAGCGTGATCGTGGGCCGAGCGCTCCCCGATGCGCGCGACGGCCTCAAGCCCGTGCACCGGCGCGTGCTGTTTGCCATGCACGAGCTCAACAACGACTGGAACCGGGCCTACAAGAAGTCCGCCCGTATCGTGGGCGACGTGATCGGTAAGTACCACCCGCACGGCGACCAGTCGGTCTACGACACCATCGTGCGGCTGGCGCAGGACTTTTCCATGCGCCATATGCTGGTGGACGGACAAGGTAACTTCGGCTCGGTCGACGGAGACAACGCGGCCGCAATGCGGTATACGGAAATCCGGCTGGCCAAAATTGCGCACGAAATGCTGGCGGATATCGACAAGGAAACGGTCGATTTTCAAGACAATTACGACGGCTCCGAAAAAGAACCCAAGGTCCTGCCGAGCAAACTGCCCAATTTGCTGGTGAATGGCTCCGGCGGTATTGCGGTGGGCATGGCCACCAATATTCCACCGCACAATCTCAATGAGGTGGTGGATGCCTGCCTGCACATGCTGCGCAATCCGCAGGCCACCATCGACGAACTGATGGAAATCGTGCCGGCGCCCGACTTCCCGACCGCCGGCATCATTTACGGCATCAATGGTGTGCGGGACGGCTACCGCACCGGCCGGGGCAAGGTCGTGATGCGCGCCAAATGCCACTTCGAGGACATCGATCGCGGCCAGCGCCAGGCGATCATCGTCGACGAGCTCCCCTACCAGGTCAACAAGAAGACGCTGCAGGAGCGCATGGCCGAACTGGTGCACGAGAAGAAGATCGAGGGCATCAGCCACATCCAGGACGAGTCCGACAAGTCGGGCATGCGCCTGGTGATCGAACTCAAGCGCGGCGAAGTACCCGAGGTGGTGCTCAACAACCTCTACAAGCAGACGCAGCTGCAGGACACCTTCGGCATCAACATGGTGGCGCTGGTCGACGGCCAGCCCAAGCTGTGCAATCTGAAGGACCTGATCGAGGTCTTCCTGCAGCACCGCCGCGAAGTGGTGACGCGCCGCACCGTCTTCACCCTGCGCAAGGCCCGCGAACGCGGCCACGTGCTCGAAGGCCTGGCGGTGGCGCTGGCCAACATCGACGAGTTCATCCGCATCATCCGCGAGTCGCCCACGCCGCCGGTCGCCAAGGCCGAACTCATGACCCGCAGCTGGGACAGCAAGCTGGTGCGCGAGATGCTCACGCGTTCGCGCGCCGACGGCGGCGTGGTCAACGCCGACGACTACCGTCCCGAAGGCCTGGAGCGCGAGTTCGGCATGGGCTCGGACGGTCTCTATCGCCTGTCGGAAACCCAGGCGCAAGAAATCCTGCAGATGCGCCTGCAGCGCCTCACCGGCCTCGAGCAGGACAAGATCGTTGCCGAATACAAGGAGGTCATGGCCGAGATCGACGACCTGCTCGACATCCTGTCCAAGCCCGAACGGGTCTCGGTCATCATTGGTGAAGAGCTCGGCACCATCAAGCACGAGTTCGGCCAGTCGAAGCTCGGCGCGCGCCGCAGCCTGGTGGAGCACAGCGCCTTCGATCTCTCGACCGAAGACCTGATCACACCGACCGACATGGTGGTCACGCTTTCGCACAGCGGCTACATCAAGAGCCAGCCGCTGAACGAATACCGCGCGCAAAAGCGCGGCGGCCGCGGCAAGCAGGCCACCGTGACGAAGGAAGACGACTGGATCGACCAGCTCTTCATTGCCAATACGCACGACTACATCCTGTGTTTCTCCAACCGCGGCCGGCTCTACTGGCTCAAGGTGTGGGAAGTACCGGCGGGTTCGCGCGGTTCGCGGGGCCGCCCCATCGTCAACATGTTCCCGCTGCAGGAAGGCGAGAAGATCAACGTGGCACTCGCGCTCACCGGCGAGAAGCGCAACTTCCCGGCCGACCAGTACGTGTTCATGGCCACGTCGATGGGCACGGTCAAGAAAACCACGCTCGACGAATTCAACAACCCCCGCAAGGGCGGCATCATTGCCGTGAACCTCGACGAAGGCGACTACCTCATCGGCGCGGCCCTTACCGACGGCAAGCACGACGTGATGCTGTTCAGCGACGGCGGCAAGGCCGTTCGCTTCGACGAAGAAGACGTGCGTCCGCTGGGCCGCAATGCGCGCGGCGTGCGCGGCATGTCGCTCGATGCGGGGCAAGGCGTGATCGCCATGCTGGTGGCCGAGGACGAACAGCAAAGCGTGCTCACCGCCACCGAAAATGGTTACGGAAAGCGCACAAGCATTACCGAGTACACCCGCCATGGCCGCGGAACCAAAGGCATGATTGCGATTCAACAGAGTGAGCGCAACGGCAAAGTCGTTGCCGCCACCCTCGTGCATGCGGACGATGAGATCATGCTCATCACCGACAAGGGCGTGCTTGTGCGCACCCGTGTAGCCGAGATTCGTGAACTAGGTCGCGCAACGCAAGGCGTCACGCTGATCGGGCTCGACGAAGGCGCCAAACTAAGCGGGCTACAGCGTATCGTCGAGAACGACGCCAACGGCGAGATCGAGCCGGACGCAGACGATACTTCCACATCTTCAACGGAGAACCCTCAGTGAAAAAATTCAAGCTCGCACTTCTGACTGTCGCCCTGGCTGGCAGCTCGATGGCCGCCATGGCCCAGGACAAAGCCGCGCTTATCAAGCAGTTCATCGATGTGCAGCGCCCCGGCATCGAATCGCTGGCACGCGGCCTGGTCGAACAATCGAGCGCCCCGATTGCCCAAGCCGGTTCGCAGTACCTGCAAACGCAGGTGCCCGAAGCCAAGCGCGAATCGGCCGCCAAGGCAGCCGACGCCGAACTCAAGAAGTACTTCGACGACGCCTACCCGATCGTGCGCGACAAGGCCGTGCAGCTGGCACCCACCGCCCTGACCCCGTTGCTCGAGCAGAACTTCAGCGAGGAAGAACTCAAGCAGCTGCTGGCCTGGATCAACTCGCCGCTCAGCAAGAAGTATCAGGACCTCAATCCCAAGATGCAGACCGCGTTGACCGAAAAGCTCGTGACCGAAACGCGCGCCACCATCGAACCCAAGATGCGTGCGCTCGACGAAAACGTGGCCAAGGCACTGGGTGCGCCGACTGGCGGCCAGCAAGGCGCCGCTCCCGCCAAGGCCCCGGCCAAGGCTCCCGCCAAGAAGTGACGTGACACAACAGCAGCAGCCCAAACCCGCCGGCGCGCGTCCGTACAATTTTTCCGCCGGTCCGGCCGCCATGCCGGAGGCGGTGCTGCAACGCGCCGCCTCCGAAATGCTCGATTGGCAGGGCAGCGGAATGAGCGTGATGGAAATGAGCCATCGCGGCAAGGAATTCGGCGCCATCTGCACCCGGGCCGAAGCCGACATCCGCACGCTGCTGGCTGTGCCCGAGCACTTCCACATCCTCTTCATGCAGGGTGGCGGACTCGGCGAGAACGCCATCGTGCCGATGAACCTGTCGCGCGGCAAAACCGCCGACTTCGTGATCACCGGCAGCTGGAGCATCAAGTCCCAGAAAGAAGCGCAGCGCTATTGCACTGCGCACATCGCCGCCAGCAACGCCGGCGACCATCACACCAAGCTGCCAGATCCCTCGACCTGGCAGCTGAGCCAAGACGCCTCGTACGTGCACCTCTGCACCAACGAGACCATCAACGGCATCGAGTTTCAGCAGCTGCCCGACCTCTCGACCCTCGGCAGCAATGCGCCGCTGGTCATCGATTTTTCGTCGCACGTGGCGTCGCGCAGCATCGACTGGAGCCGCGTCGGCCTTGCATTCGGCGGCGCACAGAAGAACCTCGGCCCGGCCGGCCTGACGCTCGTGATCGTGCGCGACGACCTGCTCGGCCGTGCGCTCGAGATCTGCCCGAGCGCGTTCAACTACAAGACGGTCGCCGACAACAAGTCCATGTACAACACCCCGCCGACGTGGGGCATCTACATGGCAGGGCTGACTTTTCAGTGGTTGCTGCAACAAACCGAAGGCGCGCTCACCGGCATCGCCGCCATGGAGCAGCGCAACATTGCGAAGGCGAACCTGCTGTACGGGTTCATCGACGCTTCCGGCTTCTACGTCAACAAAATCGACCCGAGCTGCCGCTCGCGCATGAACGTGCCTTTCTTCCTCGCCGACGAAAGCCGCAACGAGGCGTTCCTGGCCGGTGCGCGGGAGGCCGGCCTGCTGCAGCTCAAGGGCCACAAGTCGGTCGGCGGCATGCGCGCGAGCATCTACAACGCCATGCCGCTGGAAGGCGTACAGGCATTGGTGAGCTACATGCGAGAATTCGAGCGATCGCATGCCTAGGCGCATGCCCTAGCTGCTCGCACCGATGACCGCCTCCGCTCCAACACCGCCCTCCTCTCCCGACAACTCCGAAAGCCTTGCCGGTCTGCGCGTGCAGATCGACTCGCTCGACCAGCAACTGCTCAGCCTGCTCAATGAGCGGGCCCACGTGGCGGAGCTGGTCGGCGAGGTCAAGAAACGTGAGGGCACGCCGTATTTCCGCCCCGACCGCGTGGCGCAAGTCATCGAGAAGATGCAAAAGAGCAACGGCGGTCCGCTCAAGGACCTGCATGTGGCGGCCATCTGGCGCGAGATCATGTCGGCCTGCCTGGCGCTCGAGTCGCCGCAGCGCGTCGCGGTGCTGGGGCCCGAGGGCACCTTCTGCGAGCAGGCGGCCATCGAATACTTCGGCGGTGCCGCCGACCTGATCTACTGCGCGAGTTTCGACGAGGTGTTTCACGCCACGGCCGCGGGCAGTGCCCAGTACGGCGTGGTGGGCGTCGAAAACTCGACCGAGGGCGTGGTCACGCGCTCGCTCGACCTGTTCCTGCATTCGCCCACCCACGTGGTCGGCGAGGTCAGCCTGCTGGTGCGCCACCATCTGCTGCGCAGCAGCAACACGCTCGACGGGGTGGAGGCGGTGCTGGCCCACCCGCAAGCGCTGGCACAGTGCCAGACCTGGCTTTCGAAGCACCTGCCCAACGCCGAGCGGCGCGCCGTTTCGAGCAACGCCGAAGGCGCGCGACTCGCGGCCACCAACCCGGCCTGGGCCGCGTTGGCCGGCGAACGCGCCGCCACCCGGTTCGGGCTGCACATCGTCGCGCACGCCATCCAGGACGATTCGTACAACCGCACCCGCTTCTCGGTGATCTGCCTGCCGCAGACGCTGGCCATGCCGCCGGCATCGGGACGCGATTGCACGAGCCTGATCGTTTCCGTGCCGAACCGCCCCGGCGCCGTGCACGACCTTCTGGTGCCGCTGAAGCTCAACAACGTGTCCATGACCCGCTTCGAATCGCGCCCCGCGCGCACCGGCCAGTGGGAGTACTACTTCTACATCGACCTCGACGGCCATCCCTCGCAGCCCAACGTGGCCGCCGCGCTGGCCGAACTGCGCGGGCTCTGCGCGTTCTACAAGGTGCTTGGCGCCTACCCCGTCAAAGCCTGAGCCGGACACGCACCATGTTCGAGCAATTGGGATTGATCGGCTGCGGCCTCATGGGCGGCTCCTTCGCGCTCGCGCTCAAGCGCGCGAAGCTCGTGAAACGGGTGGTCGGCTACAGCAAATCGCCCTCCACCACCGAGCGGGCTCGCCAGCTCGGCGTGATCGACGTGGTGGCGCCTTCCGCGCTGCTCGCGGTTTCGGGCGCCGACCTCGTGCTGCTGGCCGTGCCGGTGGCGGCATCGGAAGCGACCTTCAAGGCCATCCGCCACGGCATGTCGACCGACACGCTGGTGATGGACGTGGGGTCGACCAAGGGCGACGTGATCGAAGCCGCGCGCAACGGTTTGCAAGGCCAGTTCGCGAACTTCGTTCCGGCCCACCCGATCGCCGGCAAGGAGGTGTCCGGCATCGAACATGCCGAAGCTTCGCTGTACGTCGGCCGCAAGGTCGTGCTGACGCCGGTCAAGGCCACGCTGCGCTCGAACGTGCAGCGGGCTTCGCAGCTCTGGAGCGGCATTGGCGCCAATGTCGTCACCATGACGCACGAAGAGCACGACAGTGCCTTTGCAGCGGTGAGCCATCTGCCGCACCTGCTGGCCTTTGCCTATGTCAACGCCCTCATCGCGCAGCCGCAGGGCGACCGCTTTCTGAGCCTTGCGGGGCCCGGCTTTCGCGATTTTTCGCGCATCGCGGCCAGCGATTCGGTCATGTGGCGCGACGTGCTGCTCGCCAACCGCGAGCAGGTGCTGCTGCAGTCGCAGGCCTTCCGCAAGGCGCTGCTGGACCTCGAGGCGCTGATGGGCGCGGCCGACGCCCAGGCGCTGGAGCAATCGATTGCCGCCGCCCGAAAGGTCCGCGCCGCCTGGCAGCCCAACACCGACGCCTCGCAGGACTCCTGACATGTTCTCGACGGCATTCCTCGACATTCCCCCGCTGGCGGCGGCCGCGGGCACCGTCCGGCTGCCGGGCTCCAAGAGCATTTCGAACCGCGTGCTGCTGCTGGCCGCGCTCGCGAGCGGCACCACCACCATTCACGACCTGCTCGACTCCGACGACACCCGCGTGATGCTCGATGCGCTGCGCGCGCTCGGCTGCGGCATCGATGCAGCGGGCAGCACGCTGCGCATCACCGGCATCGGCGGGCAACTGAAGTCCAACGACCAACTGCTGGCGCTCTTTCTTGGCAATGCCGGTACGGCGATGCGACCGCTCACCGCGGCCCTGTCGCTGCTCGGCGGCGATTTCGAACTGAGCGGCGTCCCTCGCATGCATGAGCGGCCGATCGGCGATCTGGTCGATGCACTGACCCAGCTCGGCTGCCGCATCGACTATCTCGGCAACCCCGGCTATCCGCCGCTGCGCATCCGGCCGGTCGATCACGGCGAGCTGGTGCTCGATGCGCCGATCCGCGTGCGCGGCGACGTGTCGAGCCAGTTCCTGACCGCCCTCCTACTGGCATTGCCGCTGGCAGCCGGCAAAGACATCGTCATCGAGGTCGTAGGCGAACTCATCTCCAAACCGTATATCGAGATCACGCTGAACCTGCTGGCGCGCTTCGGCATCGCCGTGCGCCGTGACGGCTGGGAGCGCTTCACCATTCCGGCCGGTAGCAGCTACAGCTCGCCGGGCGGTATCCATGTCGAGGCCGACGCCTCGTCCGCCAGCTATTTCATCGCGCTGGGCGCCATTGCAACGGGCACGTCGGGCCGGAACGGCATCCGGATCGAAGGCGTCGGCGCCGATTCGATCCAGGGCGACATCCGCTTCATCGACGCCGCCCGGCAAATGGGCGCGCAGGTCGACAGCGGGCCGAACTGGCTCGAAGTGCGCCGCGGCGCCTGGCCCCTCAAGGCCATCGATCTCGACGCGAACCACATTCCCGATGCCGCGATGACGCTGGCCGTGATGGCCCTCTACGCCGACGGTCCGAGCACGCTGCGCAACATCGCCAGCTGGCGGGTCAAGGAAACGGACCGCATCGACGCCATGGCCAACGAGCTGAAAAAGCTGGGCGCCATGGTGGAATCCGGTCCCGATTTCATCCGGGTGCATCCGCTCGCCTCGGCCGATTGGCAACCCGCCATCATCCGCACCTACGACGATCATCGCGTGGCGATGTGTTTCTCGCTCGCGGCGTTCAACCCGGCCGGGGTGCCGGTGCGCATTCTCGAGCCCCATTGCGTCGCCAAGACTTTTCCAGACTACTTCGAAACGCTGTTCTCGGTGGCCGAAGCCGCCGAGGTGCCTGTGATCTGCATCGACGGCCCGACCGCGTCGGGCAAGGGCACGCTGGCAGCCGAAGTCGCGCGCCTGCTGGGCTACCACTACCTGGATTCGGGTTCGCTGTACCGCGTAACCGGCTTGGCCATGCGGCGCGCCGGGCTTAGCGCCGACCCGCAGCACGAGGCGCAGATCGCCGCGCTCGCGAGCACCCTTCCGCTGCTCTTCGCCGAAGGCAAGGTCCTGCTGGCCGGCGAGGACGTGAGCGACGAAATCCGCACCGAAGCCGCAGGCATGGACGCGTCCCGCGTTTCCACGCTTCCCGCCGTGCGCGAGGCGCTCCTGGCCCTTCAGCAGCGCTTTCGGCAGCTTCCGGGCCTGGTGGCGGACGGCCGCGACATGGGGACCGTGATCTTCCCCGACGCAGGGCTCAAGGTCTTCCTGACGGCCAGCGCGGCCCAGAGGGCTGAACGCCGGCATAAGCAGTTGATTTCAAAGGGTATTTCGACTACACTCGACAGTCTTCGCTCCGACTTGGAAGCACGCGACGCCAGGGACTCGTCCCGCAGCGTCGCCCCTCTCAAGCCGGCGCAGGATGCCCGCCACCTCGACAACTCCCAGCTGTCCATCGAGCAATCGATCGATACGGTGTTGAACTGGTGGCAGGAAATTCAACCGTTCAAGCCCGCTTGAGCGGTTTGAAGTACGGCCCTTCAAGTCCGCTTGAAAGGCTCGCGCCAACCGGGTCGTCCGGATGGCGCCTACCGCTCCAGCAGGCTCTTCTCGCGCGACAGCGCACCGGCCTTCTGGTTGTTCAACCAACCCGGGCACCCGCCCACAAACCGCCGTCTCCAGACTTACAGCAGCCGCACGCAATTTCGCAATAGCGCCTGCCAACCCTGCCTGACGGAAGGAACCATAAATGTCTGAATCTTTTGCCGACCTATTCGAAGAGTCCCTGAAGCGTTCCGAAATGCGCACCGGCGAGGTCATCACGGCCGAAGTCGTGCGCGTCGAACACAACCACGTCGTCGTGAACGCCGGCCTCAAGTCCGAAGCGTACGTGCCGATCGAGGAGTTCAAGAACGACAAGGGCGAACTCGAAGTCCAGGCCGGCGATTTCGTTTCCGTTGCCATCGGCAGCGTTGAAAACGGCTACGGCGACACCATCCTCTCGCGCGACACCGCCAAGCGTCTGGCTTCGTGGCTCGCTCTGGAGAAGGCCCTGGAATCGGGCGACTTCGTCACCGGCACCACCAGCGGCAAGGTCAAGGGCGGCCTCACCGTGCTCGTCAACGGCATCCGCGCATTCCTGCCGGGCTCGCTGATCGACACGCGTCCGATCAAGGACCTGACCCCGTACGAAAACAAGACCCTCGAATTCAAGGTCATCAAGCTCGACCGCAAGCGCAACAACGTCGTGTTGTCGCGCCGTGCCGTGGTTGAAGCCAGCATGGGCGAAGAACGCGCCAAGCTGATGGAAACCCTGAAGGAAGGCGCTGTTGTCCGCGGCGTGGTCAAGAACATCACCGAATACGGTGCGTTCGTCGACCTCGGCGGCATCGACGGCCTGCTGCACATCACCGACATGGCATGGCGCCGTGTTCGCCACCCGAGCGAAGTCGTTCAGGCCGGCCAGGAAATCACCGCCAAGATCCTCAAGTTCGACACCGAAAAGAACCGTGTCTCGCTGGGTCTCAAGCAAATGGGCGACGACCCGTGGATGGGCGTTTCGCGCCGCTACCCGCAATCGACCCGCCTGTTCGGCAAGGTCACGAACATTGCCGACTACGGCGCGTTCGTCGAACTCGAACCCGGCATCGAAGGCCTGGTGCACGTCTCCGAAATGGACTGGACCAACAAGAACATCGCTCCGAACAAGATCGTCTCGCTGGGCGACGAAGTCGAAGTCATGGTCCTCGAAATCGACGAAGACAAGCGCCGCATCAGCCTGGGCATGAAGCAGTGCAAGGCCAACCCGTGGCAAGAGTTCGCGCAGAACACCAAGCGCGGCGACCGCGTCAAGGGCCCGATCAAGTCGATCACCGACTTCGGCGTGTTCGTGGGTCTGGCTGCCGGCATCGACGGCCTGGTTCACCTCTCGGACCTCTCGTGGAACGAAGCCGGCGAAACCGCCGTTCGCAACTACAAGAAGGGCCAGGAAGTCGAAGCCATCGTGCTGGCAGTCGACGTCGACCGCGAGCGCATCAGCCTGGGCATCAAGCAGCTCGACAGCGATCCGTTCACCACGTTCACCACCGTGAACGACAAGGGCCAGATCGTGACCGGCAAGGTCAAGACGGTTGATGCCCGCGGCGCTGAAATCGACCTCGGCGAAGACATCCTCGGCTACCTGCGTGCTTCGGAAATCTCACGCGACCGCGTCGAAGATGCCCGCAACGTGCTGAAGGAAGGCGACGAAGTCACTGCCATCGTGCTGAATGTGGATCGCAAGACCCGCAACATCCAGCTGTCGATCAAGCAGAAGGACATGGTCGACGAACAAGGCGCCATGGCCAACCTGAGCCAGCAGTCGGCACGCGAAAACGCGGGCACGACGAGCCTGGGCGCCCTGCTGCGCGCCAAGCTCGACAACAACGACAGCAAGTAAGCTGAGTCGGAAGACAGAGCAGGCCCCGGGGCCGCTCTGTCTTTTTTTTCGTCCACGTTTTTGTTTGGCCTATGACCCGCTCTGACCTCGTCGAAGAACTCGCAGCGCGCTTTGCGCAGCTGACGCACCGCGATGCCGAATACGCCGTCAAGACCATCCTCGACGCGATGAGCGACGCGCTGGTGCGCGGGCACCGCATCGAGATCCGCGGTTTCGGCAGCTTCTCGGTCAACCGGCGTCCGCCGCGCATCGGCCGCAATCCGCGTTCCGGCGAAAGCGTTCAGATTCCGGAAAAGCGGGTGCCGCATTTCAAGCCGGGCAAGGCGCTGCGCGAAGCGGTCGATGCAAAGACCGCCGAGCTGGGCGCCAAGAGCCCGAAGACCTGATCGGCGAATGGCTCCAAACGTAGAATCGTCCCGCCAACGGGAACGTGCATGAAATACCTCCTGTGGCTGCTCAAGGCAGCCATTTTTTTTACGCTTTTCGCCTTCGCGCTGAATAACCAGCACGACGCGACCGTCTATTTCTTCTTCGGCACCTACTGGCGTGCGCCCCTGGTCCTGGTCGTGCTCGCAGCCTTTGCCGGCGGCCTGGTGGTAGGCGCGCTCGGCATGCTGCCCGGATGGTGGAAGCACCGCGCCGCGGCTGCACAAATTCCGGCCTCGCGCGGCGACGCCGCAGCAACCGCCCCCGCGCCGACCGCGCCAGCGTCCGCGCCGCCGCCTTCCATTTCCGCCACCGACCTCCCCGCCGTACGTCAACATGGACTTTGATCCCAGCTGGTTGCTGATCAGCCTGCCCGTCGCTTTTGTCCTGGGCTGGCTCGCGTCGCGCTTCGACATCCGGCAGCTCAAGCTCGAGAACAGGCAGGCCCCCAAGGCTTATTTCCGCGGCCTCAACTTCCTGCTCAACGAGCAGCAGGACCAAGCCATCGACGCATTCATCGAGGCCGTGCAGAACGACCCCGACACGCAGGAGCTGCACTTCGCGCTCGGCAACCTGTTTCGCCGGCGCGGCGAATACCAGCGTGCGGTGCGCGTGCACGAGCACCTGCTGGGCCGCGGCGACCTGAGCCGCGCCGACCGGGAGCGTGCGCAGCACGCGCTGGCGCAAGACTTCCTGCGCGCCGGCCTGCTCGACCGAGCCGAAGCCGCGTTGCAAAAGCTCGAGGGCACGCGCTACGAGAACGAAGCGCGGCTCTCGCTGCTGGCCATCTACGAGCGCTCGCGCGAATGGACCCAGGCCGCCGACGTGGCACAGAAGCTCGACGAGTCCGACCAGGCGAGCTACAGCACGCGCCGGGCGCACCATCTGTGCGAGCAGGCCGCCGAACAGGTCGCGGCCGGCGATGTGGCCGCGGCGGGCCGGCTGCTCTCCGAGGCGGTCGCACTGGCTCCGCAGGCACCTCGGCCGGCCATCGATTCCGCCACGCTGCAGCTGCGCAATGGGGAGGCGACCACCGCATTCGACACCCTTCTTGCCCTGAGCGACACCGCCCCGCTCGCGCTACCGCTGTATGCACCGGCACTGCAGCAGGCCGCAGTGGCCGCGCACCGCGAAGGCGAAGCGCTTGCGCTGCTGCAGCGGCGCTATGCCGATTCGCCGTCGATCGACGTGCTCGAGGCGCTGATGGCACTCGGCGGCTCGCCCACCGCGGCCGTTCCGGCGGCCGACGGGCAGCCGCTCGCGCCGCGCGACGGCTACATCGCGCATCTCGCGCAACAGCCCTCGCTGGTGGCCGCATCGCGCTGGCTGGCCGGCGAGCGCTTCGAGCACGAGCAGTTCCATCCGCAGGTGCAGCGCGCGCTCGACCAGGCCACCCGCCCGCTCATGCGCTACCGCTGCGCGGCATGCGGCTTCGAGGCGCACCAGCACTTCTGGCACTGCCCCGGCTGCCAGGCCTGGGACAGCTACCCGCCGCGCCGCGTCGAGGAACTCTGAGCAACGTTCCGAACATGGTTCGGAACAATGGTGACCAGCGGCTCTTCAACGCGCAAGGCCGTCAACGCCCCTTTCCCTGAACTCGTTGAACGCGAGCCGACGTCTCTGTCGGCAGACAGTCAAACCAACACATCAGGGAGCTTGAAATCATGCTGAAGAAAATCCTGGCCGTCGTGGCCATGTTGTTTGCAGTTGCCTCATTCGCCGCAGTCGACGTCAACAAGGGCACCGCAGCCGACCTCGATGGCATCAAGGGCGTCGGCCCGGCGATGTCCAAGCGCATCCTCGACGCCCGCAAGGAAGGCGAGTTCAAGGATTGGCCCGACCTCATGCAGCGCGTCAAGGGCGTGAAGGAAAAGAAGGCCGGAAAGCTGTCGGCCGAAGGCCTCACGGTGAATGGCCAAGCCTTTGGCGGCCAAGCCGCCGCACCATCTGCCGCAGCCAAGGCTGACAAGACCACCAAGCCCGTGAAGGCAGCGGCCGCCCCCGCCGTCGACGCTAAGCCGGCCAAACCCTGATTCAGCGCACGGGGTCCGCTGCCCGAGCCGCGCTCGCGGCACGCCGGCAGCATCGCAAAATCAAGCCGCCTTCAGGGCGGCTTTTTGCTGCCGCGTGGCAGGGAAATGCCTCAGCGATGGCCCGAAATTTGCACGTATGCTCGCTTTCGTTTTCACTTTCATACGTTCCGGAGCGCTCATGAATCACAAGTTCGGCATTGCCCTGGCTGGCCTCACCCTTGGCGCCGCGGCCTTCGCGCAAACCAAGTGGGATCTGCCCACCGCCTACCCGGCGACCAACTACCACACCGAGAACATCACGCAGTTCGCGAAAGACGTGGACGCGGCCACCGGCGGCAAGGTCAAGATCACGGTGCATGCCAACGCCTCGCTGTTCAAGGCGCCCGAGATCAAGCGCGCCGTGCAGAGCGGCCAGGCGCAGGCCGGCGAGATCCTGCTGGCCAACTACGCGAACGAAAACCCCATCTACGCGCTCGACGGCGTCCCCTTCCTTGCCACCACCTATCCCGAAGCGCGCAAGCTCTACGATGCTTCCAAGCCCGCCATGGAAAAGCTGCTCGCAGCCCAGGGCATCAAGGTTCTGTTCGTGGTGCCGTGGGCACCGCAAGGCATCTATTCCAAGAAGGAGATCAGCTCGGTGGCCGACCTTCGCGGCATCAAGTGGCGCGCCTACAGCCCGGCCACCGCCAAGATCGCCGAACTGATCGGCGCCCAGCCGGTGCAGATCCAGCAGGCCGAACTCAGCGCCGCCATGGCCACGGGCGTGATCGAGAGCTACATGAGCTCGGGATCGACCGGTTACGACACCAAGACCTACGAGCACATCAAGAATTTCTACGACACGCAAGCCTGGATTCCGAAGAACGCGATCCTCGTCAACGCCAAGGCCTTCGACGCGCTCGACGCGACCACCAAGGCTGCCGTCACCAAGGCGGCGGCCGACGCCGAAGCGCGCGGCTGGAAAATCGCGCAGGAGAAAAACGACGAGTACAAGCGCCTGCTCGCCGAGCGCGGCATGAAGGTGCACAAGCCTTCGCCCAAGCTCGATGCCGACATGCGCCAGGTCGGCGGCATCATGCAGGCCGACTGGCTCAAGGCCACGGGCGCGGACGGCGCTGCGATCGTCGACGCTTACAAGAAAAAGTAATCCATGCGCCGATTCCTGGATCGCCTGTACGACGGCGCAGGCGCGCTCGGCGCGTTCTGCGTGTTCCTGATCTTCGTGCTGATGATCCTGGCCGGCGTGGGCCGCCAGATGAACTGGCACGTGAGCGGACTCAACGACGTCGTTTCCTGGCTGTGTGCCGCCGCCGCGTTCTTCGCGATGGCGCATGCCTTCCGGCACGGCGACTTCGTGCGCGTGACGCTGCTGCTCGACGCAGTGCCGGCCAAGGCGCGGCGCGTGCTCGACGTGATCTGCCTGCTGATCGCCTCGGTGTCGGTGGCCTATCTCACCTACTGGGCCACCAGCTTCACCTACGAGAGCTACGAATTCGCCGAGATGGCGACCGGCCTCGTGGTCATCCCGATCTGGATTCCGCAATCGACCTTCGTGATCGGCTGCTGGCTGCTGCTGATCGCGATGATCGACGAACTGGTGGGCGTGGTGCGCGGCGAGAAGCCGAGCTACCAGCGCGCGATCGAAGAACGCCACGCCGCGGGCGACTTCTCCTCCGACGTCTGATCGTCTGAACGACAACAACAAAGATATCCGATGCTCGAAACCCTTTTGATGGGCGCGCTGCTGCTCGGCATCATGCTGCTGCTGCTCGCCGGTGGCGTGTGGATCGCCATGACCCTCGCCATCGTCGGCTGGGTCGGCCAGGCCTTCTTCACCAACACGCTGCCGGGCAAGAACCTGTTCTCGGCCTTCTGGGAAAGCAATGCGAGCTGGGAGCTCGCTGCGCTGCCGCTCTTCATCTGGATGGGCGAGATCCTCTTTCGCACCAAGCTCAGCGAAGAGATGTTCGAGGGCCTGCGTCCCTGGCTCAACCGCGTGCCCGGCCGGCTGATGCACACCACCATTCTTGGCTGCGGCGTGTTCGGCTCGGTCTCGGGCTCATCGGCTGCCACCTGCGCCACCATCGCCAAGGTGGCGCTGCCCGAACTCAAGCGCCGCGGCTACAACGAGAAGCTGGCCATCGGCTCGCTCGCCACCGCCGGCACGCTGGGCATCCTCATTCCGCCGTCGATCACGATGGTGGTGTACGCCGTGGCGGCTGACGCCTCGATCATCCGCATCTTCCTGGCCGGCTTCCTGCCGGGCTTTCTGCTGATGCTGCTGTTCTCGGGCTACATCGGCTGGTGGAGCCTGCGCAACCCCGACCAGGTCCCGCCGGCCGATCCGCCGACCACCTTCATGGAGAAGATCCGGCTCTCGGGCAATCTCATTCCGTGCGCGCTGCTGATCGTCTTCATCGTGTGGGTGCTGGTGGCGGGCTGGGCCACGGCCACCGAGTGCGCGGCCTTCGGCGTGCTGGGCTCACTGGCCATCGCGGCCTGGGGCAAGAGCCTCACCTGGAAGAACTTCAAGGAAGGGATCATGGGCGCCACGCGCACCAGCTGCATGATCATGTTCATCCTGGCCGGCGCCGCCTTTCTCACCAAGACCATGGCCTTCACGGGCATCCCGCGCGAGCTGGCCGAGTGGGTCGACAGCATGCACCTGTCGCCCTACGCGCTGATCGGCGCGCTGGTGCTGGTGTACCTGGTGCTGGGCACGGCGCTCGACGGCATCTCGATGATCGTGCTGACCAGCGCGGTGGTGCTGCCGATGATCCAGAAGGCGGGCTTCGACCTGATCTGGTTCGGCATCTTCATCGTGCTCCTGGTCGAGATCGCCGAGGTCACGCCGCCGGTGGGGTTCAATCTCTTCGTGCTGCAGAACATGACGGGGAAGGACAGCAACGTGATCGCCAAGGCGGCGATTCCGTTCTTCTTCTGCCTGGTGCTGTGCATCGTGCTGATCACGCTGTTCCCGAGTATCGTCACGGTCCTGCCCAACGTGGTGATGGGTGTCGAGAAGTAAAGAAAGAGAAAAAAAACGGATGCCCGCGTTGCCGGTTCTTGCGATTTGCGTCGGTGCCTCCTTTGGCGCCATGGCGAGGTGGGGCCTCGGCCTGTGGCTCAACACAGGCGGGCCCGTGCCCTACGGCACGCTGGCCGCCAACCTGATCGGCGGCTACCTGGTGGGCGTGGCGGTCGGCGCCTTCCAGGCCATGCCGCAGCTCGATCCGGTGTGGCGCCTGCTGCTCATCACCGGCTTTCTCGGCGGCCTCACGACCTTCTCGAGTTTCTCGGCCGAAGTCGTCACGCTGCTGCTCGAGGGACGGCCGCTGCTGGCGCTGGGCACCAGCATGCTGCATCTGGGCGGGTCGCTGATGCTGACCTGGCTGGGCATACGCACCGTGCAGTTCGCGCTGGGCTAGTTTTTCACCGCGTCCGGCACGCGAAAACAGCCCCACGCCTTGCTGTTTCAACCCGCCTTAGACAGTGGGCCGGTCGATAGAATCGACCGCAATGCCCCTGGTCTTTCTTGTCGCACTTCCCTTTATTGCCAGCGTGCTGGCCGCGTTGATGCCGTCGAACGCGCGCAATCGGGAGTCGACCCTGGCGGGGCTCGTCGCACTGGGCTGCGCGGTGCAGGCCGCATGGTTCTTTCCGCAAATCGCACACGGCAACGTGCTGCGCCAGGAAATCGCGTGGCTGCCGGAACTCGGCCTCAACCTCGTCTTCCGCATGGACGGCTTCGCATGGCTTTTCTGCATGCTGGTGCTCGGCATCGGCGCGCTGGTGGTGCTCTATGCGCGCTACTACATGTCGGCCTCCGACCCGGTGCCGCGCTTCTTCTCGTTCTTTCTCGCGTTCATGGGCGCGATGATGGGCGTGGTGCTCTCGGGCAACCTCATCCAGCTGGTGCTGTTCTGGGAACTCACCAGCCTGTTCTCGTTCCTGCTGATCGGGTATTGGCATCACCGGCGCGATGCGCGGCGCGGCGCGCGCATGGCGCTGACCGTGACCGGCGCCGGCGGACTTTGCCTGCTGGCGGGCGCGCTGGTGCTGGGCCGCATTGCGGGCAGCTACGAACTCGACGTGGTGCTCGCCTCGGGCAACGCAATCCGCGCGCATGCGCTGTACCCCACCGCGCTGGTGCTGATCCTGCTCGGCGCCTTCACCAAGAGCGCGCAGTTCCCGTTCCACTTCTGGCTGCCGCGCGCCATGGCAGCGCCCACGCCCGTCTCGGCCTACCTGCATTCGGCCACCATGGTGAAGCTCGGCGTGTTCCTGATGGCGCGCCTGTGGCCGGTGCTGTCGGGCACCGAGATGTGGTTCTGGCTGGTGGGCGGCGCGGGCGCCATCACGCTGCTGCTCGGCGGCTTCGTCGCCATGTTCCAACGCGACCTGAAGGCGCTGCTGGCCTACTCGACCATCTCGCACCTCGGGCTCATCACGCTGCTGCTCGGGCTCAACAGCCCGCTCGCGGCGGTGGCGGCGGTATTCCACGTCATGAACCATGCGACCTTCAAGGCCTCGCTCTTCATGGCGGCCGGCATCATCGACCACGAGAGCGGCACGCGTGACATCCGCAAGCTCAGCGGCCTGATGCGGCTGATGCCGATCACCGGCACGCTGGCCGTCATCGCGAGCGCATCGATGGCCGGCGTGCCGCTGCTCAACGGCTTTCTCTCGAAGGAGATGTTCTTCGCCGAGACGGTGTTCATCCAGGCGACGCCGTGGATCACCGTGAGCCTGCCGATCATCGCCACCATTGCGGGCGTCTTCAGCGTGGCCTACTCGGCGCGCTTCGTGTTCGACGTGTTCTTCGGTCCGCCCTGCGGGCCCGACGTGCCGCGGCAACCGCACGAGCCGCCGCACTGGATGCGCGTGCCCGTCGAGCTGCTGGTGCTGGTGTGCCTCGTGGTCGGCGTCGCGCCGGCATGGTCCATTGGACCGTTGCTCGCGGCAGCCGCCATGCCGGTGGTCGGCGGCGTGCTGCCCGAATACAGCCTGGCCGTGTGGCATGGCTTCAACCTGCCGTTGGCGATGAGCTTCGTGGCGCTGGCCGGCGGGATGGCGCTGTACCTCTCGCAACGCCGCCGCCGCGCGCACGGTGATCTCGAGCACACGCCGCTGCTGCACCGTTTCGATGGCCAGGCCATCTTCGAGCACCTGCTCGCCCAACTCAGCGAAGCCGGCCGGCGCAGCCGCCGCGTGCTGGGCACCCGGCGCATGCAGTCGCAGTTGCTGTTGTTGATCGCCGTGGCCGCCGCGGGCGCAGCGGTTTCGCTCTGGACCGCACCCGTGGCGCGCGGCAGCCGCGAGCTGCTGCCTTTTTCGACGATGTTCGCGATGACCTGGCTCATCGGCGGCGCCTGCGCGCTGGCCGCGGCATGGCTGGCCAAGTTCCACCGGCTCGCCGCGCTGATGCTGGCCTCGGGCGCGGGCCTCGTGTGCTCGGTCACGTACATCTGGTTCTCGGCGCCCGACCTTGCGCTGACGCAGCTCGTGGTCGAAGCCGTGACCACGGTGCTGATTCTGCTGGGCTTGCGCTGGCTGCCGATGCGCAGCAAGGACGCCGTCCAGCCCGCGCGCGCCAGGCTGCGCCCCTGGGGCCGGCGCGGACGCGACCTGCTGATGGCGGCTGCCGTGGGCAGCGGCATGTCGGCGCTCGCGTGGCTGATGATGACGCGGCCGTTCCCGCAGAGCATCTCCCCGTTCTTCCTCGAACGCGCGCTCACCGAAGGCGGCGGCACCAATGTGGTCAACGTGATGCTGGTGGACTTCCGCGCTTTCGATACCTTCGGCGAGATCACAGTGCTCGGCGTGGTGGCGCTCACCGTGTATGCGCTGCTGCGCCGCTTCCGTCCGGCGCGCGAATCGATGGCGCTGCCGGTGCAGCAGCGCTTGCAGGCCGACGACGGCAGCAGCGATCTGCTGAACCCGCGCCTCGCCAAGGATACGGCCGTGGGCTACCTGATGGTGCCGGCCGTGCTGGTGCGCCTGTTGCTGCCGCTCGCGGTGCTGGTGTCGGTCTACTTCTTCATGCGCGGCCACAACGCACCCGGCGGCGGCTTCGTCGCGGGGCTGGTCATGTCAGTGGCGCTGCTGCTTCAGTTCATCGTTTCGGGCACCGAATGGGTGGAAGAGCACCTGCGTATCTATCCGCGCCGCTGGATCGCCATCGGCCTGCTGCTGGCGCTTGCCACCGGCGGCGGCGCGGTGGTGTTCGGCTATCCGTTCATGACCACGCACACGGCCCACCTGCACCTTCCGGTGCTCGGCGAGCTGCACGTGCCGAGCGCCCTCTTCTTCGACATCGGCGTGTTCGCGCTGGTGCTCGGCGCCACCATGCTGATCCTCACCGCGCTGGCCCACCAGTCGATACGCAGCCACCGCTGGGCCGACGAGCAGGCAGAAAAGGAAGCCCAGGCCCAGTCCGAAGCCGTGGAGGGGGTGCACTGATGGAAATCGTGCTCGCACTCGCCATCGGCGTGCTCACCGGTTCGGGCGTGTACCTGCTGCTGCGCCCGCGCACCTTCCAGGTGATCATGGGTCTCACGCTCATCTCGTACGCGGTCAACCTCTTCATCTTCAGCATGGGGCGGCTCAAGCTCGACAGCGAACCCGTGCTGGTGAAGGGCTTCACGTCCACGCTGGCCAACACGGCCGACCCGATGCCGCAGGCCCTGGTGCTGACCGCGATCGTGATCGGCTTTGCGATGACCGCGCTGTTCCTGGTCGTCATGCTCGCCTCGCGCGGCTTGGCCGGCACCGACCACGTGGACGGCGAAGAGCGGCAGGAGGCGTCGGAGTGACAGCATTGGTTCAACTCCTCGACCGGTTGCTCGACTTCAGCATGCCGCACCTCGTGGCGGTGCCGATCCTCGTGCCTTTGCTCACCGCGGCACTGATGCTGCTGCTCGGTGAAAACCGGCGCCGCGCCAAGTCGGCCCTGAGCGTGGTTTCGGGGCTGGTGGGTTTGTTGGCAGCTTTGGCGCTGCTGCGCTGGGTGAATGCACCCGAGACCGGTGACGGCCCCGGATCGATCGGCGTCTACCTGCCCGGCAATTGGCAAGCCCCCTTCGGCATCGTGCTGGTGGCGGACCGCCTGTCGACCATGATGGTGGCGCTCACGGGCGTGGTCGCCTTCGCGGCCTCGATCTATTCCACCTCGCGCTGGGACCGGGCCGGCGTGCATTTCCATCCGTTGCTGCAGCTGCAGCTCATGGGCCTGAACGGCGCCTTTCTCACGGGCGACCTGTTCAACCTGTTCGTCTTTTTCGAGGTGATGCTTGCGGCCTCTTACGGCCTGCTGCTGCACGGTTCGGGCCGGCTGCGGGTGCAGGCCGGGCTGCATTACATCGCGATCAATCTCGCGGCGTCGTCTCTCTTCCTGATCGGCGCGGCCCTGCTCTACGGCGCCACCGGCACGCTCAACATGGCCGACCTGAGCGTGCGCATCGCCGAGCTTGCGCCGGCCGATCGCGGCCTGGTGCATGCGGCGGCCGCCATCCTCGCGACCGCGTTCTTCGCGAAGGCCGGGGCCTGGCCGCTCAACTTCTGGCTGGTGCCGGCCTACAGCTCGGCGGTGTCGCCCGTGGGCGCGGTCTTCGCGCTGTTGACCAAGCTCGGCATCTACACGCTGCTGCGGTTGTGGACCCTGCTCTTCGCGCCAGATGCGGGCGCCTCGGCGGGATTCGGCCAGTCGGCGCTCATCGCCATCGGCCTGGCCACGCTGTTCGCAGGCGCCATGGGCATCGTCGGCACGCAGCGGCTCTCCAACCTCGCGGGCTTCAGCGTGCTGGTGTCGGCGGGCACGCTGCTGGCGGCCATGGGGCTCGGCGAACCCGCTGTGTGGGCCGGCGCGCTCTACTACCTGCTGAGCTCCACCCTCGCGGTCAGCGCCTTCTTCCTGCTGACCGACATGATCGAGCGCTGGCGCAATGCGGGCATGAGCGTTGCGCCCCACGAAGCGGCGGGCACTGCGCCCTTCCTGGCCGAAGACCTGCGCGTGCTCGACGACGTGAACCTCGACGACGAGGCGCAAGCGCTCTATGGCCGCGCGATCCCCGCCGGCGTGGCGTTTCTCGGCCTGAGCTTCATCGGCTGCACCTTGCTGCTCTCGGGCCTGCCGCCGCTCTCGGGCTTCGTGGGCAAGTTCGCGATGCTGTCCGGCGCCTTCGCGACCAGCGGCACCTCCACGCCGGCATGGATCTTTCTGGCGCTGCTGATCGCCTCGGGCTTTCTCGCGCTGATTGCGCTGAGCCGCACCGGCATCCGCCATTTCTGGACCCAGCCGCATCCCACCATGCCCGCACTGCCCGCGCTCGAGGTGCTGCCAGTGGCCGGCCTGCTCGCGGCCTGCGTGGCGCTGACGGTGTGGGCCGGCCCGGTCATGCGCCACGCGCTCATCACCGCCGAAGGGCTGCGCACGCCCGCCGCATACCGCAACGCGGTGCTCAATGCGCGGCAGGTGCCCAACCCCGTCGCTCCGGAGAAGGGCAAGGCACCATGAAGCGCTGGATTCCTTCGCCGCCGCTTTCGATCGCGCTGTTCGTCGTGTGGCTCCTGCTCAACCAGTCGCTGGAGGCGGCCACGCTGGCATCGGCCCTGGTGCTGGCCCTTGTGGTGCCGCTGCTGACCAAGGGCCTTCGGCCGGCCGCCGTTCGCATGCGCAAGCCCTGGGTCGCGCTGCGGCTCGCGGGCCGGGCCTCGGTCGACATGCTGCAGTCGGCGCTCTTCGTGGCGCGCCGGTTGCTCACGCGGCGCACATCGCGCATTGCGTCGAAGTTCGTGAACGTGCCGCTCGACCTGCGCGATCCGAACGGGCTCGCGGTGCTGGCCATGATCATGTGCCTCACGCCCGGCACCGCCTGGGGCGAAATCTCGTTCGACAGCAGCGTGCTGCTGATCCACGTGTTCGACGTCGACGACGAAGCCGCGTTCATCGCCATGATCAAGCAGCGCTACGAACACCCCTTGATGGAGATCTTCGAATCATGACGCCTGTACTTTTCTGGGCCTTGAAGCTGGCGCTCCTGCTGTTGGCCGTGGCCATGCTCTGCGCGCTGGCCCGTCTGATGATCGGCCCGACAGCGCAAGACCGTGTGACGGCGCTGGACTGCCTCTACGTCAACGGCATGCTGATGATGCTGGTGCTCGGCATCGTCTATGCGAGCAACGTGTACTTCGAAGCGGCCATGCTCACGGCGCTCTTCGGCTTCGTCGGGTCGACGGCCATGGCCAAGTTTCTCTTGCGCGGGGAGGTCATCGAATGAACGACTTCATCGTGGGGCCGCTGCCGCTGTGGGCGGAGATTGTCACGGCGGTATTTGCCGTGCTCGGCGCGGCCTTCGCCGCCATCGGCTCCTTCGGCCTCGTCCGGCTGCCCACTTTCTTCCGCCGCATTCATGCGCCCACGCTCGGCGCCACGGTGGGCGTGTGGTGCATGACCATTGCCACCATCGTGTATTTCTCGGTGCAGGGCTACAGTCTGTTCCTGCATGCCGTGCTGATCGTTCTCTTCATTGCGCTCACGGCGCCCATCACCACCATCTTCCTGATGCGCGCCGCGCTCTTTCGCGAGCGGCAAAAGGGTGGCGACGTGCCGCCCGCGGCGAAGTCGGGCGCACCGGATTGAACTGAACAGAGGAAGCCCGCCGGCGGCTCAGCTCATCGCGAGCTGCTGCAGGCCCTTGGCACGCGCCACTTCCATTTCGCGCGGCAGCGTCACGCCGTTCTTCACCGCAAGGATCTCCGCCATCACGCTCACGGCAATTTCCGGCGGCGTCTTGCTGCCGATGTAGATGCCGATGGGGCCACGCAGCCGCGCGAGCGATTCCACCGTCTGGTCGAAGTGCTCGATCATGCGGTCGCGCCGCGCGTCGGCATTGCGGCGCGAACCGATGGCGCCCACATAGAAAGCTTCGCTCTGCAAGGCTTCGAGCAGCGCCAGGTCGTCGAGCTTGGGATCGTGCGTGAGCGCGACCACGCAGCTGCGCCGGTCGGGCTTGAAGGCCAGCACCGCATCGTCGGGCATCTCGGTCGTGATCTCCACGCCGGACAGCGACCACGCAGTGCGGTACTCCGCGCGCGGATCGCACAGCGTCACGGCAAAGCCGCTGAACTTGGCCATGGTCGCGAGGTATTCGGCCAGTTGCCCCGCACCGATCAACAGCATGCGGTACTCGGGGCCGAAGGTGTTGGTGAGCTCGGTGTCGTTCGCTTTCAGCTCGTCGGGCGCGGTGGCTTCGGCCAGCCGCACGGCCCCCGTCGCAAGCGCGACCGTGCGCTGCATGAGCTTGCCCTGCTCCAGCTCGGCCACGAGCTTATCGAGCAAGGCGGCCTCCGGGTCGTATTCGAGCAGCAGCTCCAGCGTGCCGCCGCAGGGCAGGCCGAAGCGATGCGCTTCGTCGGCCGTGATGCCGTACTTCACGAGCGCGGGCGGTGCGCCCAATGGCACTTCTTCGCCCTGGCCGTCGACGTTCGCGTGCGCGTGGCTGTAGCGGGCGATCAGGTCGTCCTCGATGCAACCGCCCGAGACAGAGCCCACCACCGCGCCATCGTCCGCCAGCGCCATGATCGAGCCGACCGGCCGCGGCGACGAGCCCCAGGTGCGCACCACCGTGGTCAGCAGCGCGCGCTTGCCGGCCTGGCGCCAGTCGCGCAGCGTGCGCAACACCATGACGTCGAGATTTTCCATGCGTGGTCAGCCCTCAGCTTTCGTTGCCCGGCGCGGCGGACGCGTCCTTGTCGTCCTTCTTGCCGAGGCCGATCTTCTTCATGAGGCCGGACATCACGCCCGCCTTTTCCGCTGGAGCCTCGGCCGTTTCTTCGGCTGCAGCCGGCGGCGGTCCGTAACGGCTCTGCATTTCGGCGTCGAAGCGCTTGAAGAAATCGTCGGCGGTCGACTTCGCGGCGCCGTCGATGAGCCGCTGGCCCAATTGAGCGATCTTGCCGCCGACCTGCGCCTGCACGGTGTAGTCGAGCTCACAGCCGGCCGGCGACGGCGCGCCTTCGGGCAGTGCCTGCGCGGCGTCGGCGGCGCCGTTCAACGGCCGGAGCGTCACGCTGGACGACCCTTTGGCAAACCCCGCAACGCCGCCCTGCCCTTCGAAGGTGAGCTTATAGCCATCAGGCGCCACGATGTCCGACAGCGCGACCTTGCCGCTGAACTTGGCCGACACCGGGCCGATCTTCAGCGCCAGCGCCACGCTGTACTGGTTGTCGCCCGTCAGCTCGAACTTGTCGCAGCCGGGAATGCACTTCTTGAGCGTCTCGGGATCGTTGAGCGCTTCCCAGGCCTGTTGTTGCGTCACGCCGAGGCGGCGGTTACCGAGCATTTCCATGTTGGTTTTCCTTTTTTCTTTCCTGTGAGCCGCTAGCGGGTGGACCGCATCAAGGCGGCGAGGCTGGCGGCCAGCTGTTCGAGAGCACTGAGATTGTGGACCGCGAGCATCGCGTCCGCATGGCGGTGCAGCACGCCGGCCCCACGCGCCAAAGGGGCGTAGCCCTCGAAACGCAACAGCGGATTGAGCCACAGCAGGCGGCGCGAATGGCGCTTGAGCCAGAGCAGCTCGCTTTCGAGCAGCGCAGGCTCTCCGGTGTCCAGCCCGTCGCTGATCACCAGCGCCAGCGTGCGGCGGCCTGTCAAGCGGCGCGCATGCGCGCGGCGAAGCTCGGCCAGCGAACCGCCGAGCCGCGTGCCGCCCGCAAAATCGTCGATGGCGAGGCTGGCCGCGCCCAGCATGGCGTCGGTGTCGGCCAGCCGGAAAGCAGGCGTCAGGTCGGTCAGGCGGGTGCCGAAAGCGAACACGTCGCGCCGCCCGGCGCGGCGGGTGGCTGCGTGCAGGAACGCGAGCAGCAGGCGCGCATAGCGCTCCATCGATCCCGACACATCGACCAACACCAGCAGCGGCAACGGTTGTTCGCGCCGGCTGAGCTTCGGCAGGCGAAGTATTTCGCCGCCCGTGCGCGCGGCCTCGTGCAGCACGCCGGGCCAGTGCATGCGCGCATGCTGCGAACCGGCATCGTTGGACGGGCGCAGCCGGCGCGACGGCAGCGAAGGAATAGGCAAGGAAATATCGCGCGCGAGGCGTTCGACCAGCCGGTATTCGGAAGCGCCGAGCGCATTGAAGTCCGCGTGCTGCAGCCGCTGCCGGTCGCTCGACGTCATGGCGGCATCGAACTCGAGCTCCTTGTCCGGCTTGGCAGCCACGGCGGATTTCGAAGGATCGCGCGGGGCCGTGAGCGCCTCGCGCACGCGCGGCCGCCGCTTCGAAGGTTCGGCCTTGCCCTCGGCGCTCGGCAGCATCTGCGCGAGCAGCTTGTTGGCAAGTTCAGGGTCGCGAAACCACGCATCGAAGAGTTCGCGAAACACCATGCGGTCCTGCTCGCGGCTCACCATCACGGCTTCCATCGCGGCGCTCAGGTCGAGCCGGCCTTCCACGCCCACGAGCGTGGCCGCCTCGGCGGCGAGCGCGATGCGCATGGCATCGGTGCGCACGCCGGCACGGCGCAGCGCGCGTCCGAACGCCGTGATGTTGCCGGCCAGCTTGCCGCTGCGGACATCGCCGAGTTGCTGGATACCGGTCATGCGGGGCGGCCTCGGCCTTCAGCCACGCTCAGGGCGCGACCGGCTCCTCGGGCTTCAGCAGGTCCGATGCCAGTTCGCGCGTGAGCGCGGCCACGTCGTCGCGCTGCTTGAACAGGATGCCCGCGGTATCGACCACCACTTCAGGGTCGAGCTCGACCGTATCGAGCGCGATCAGTGCCCTCGCCCATTCGACACTTTCGGCGATGCCCGGGGCGCGCTGGAACGCGTTGACGAAAGGCGCATCGCGCAGCCGTGCGACAAAGGCGGCCACCTGGGCCGAGAGCTTCTCGCCGGCCTGCGGCACCTGGGCGCGCACGATGGCCAGCTCGCGTTCGCGCTCCGGGTAGTCGAGCCAGTGATAGAGGCAGCGCCGCTTCACCGCATCGTTGAGCTCGCGCGTGCGGTTGCTCGTGAGGATGGTGACCGGCGGCACCACGGCGCGCACGGTGCCCAGTTCGGGAATACTGACCTGGTACTCGCCGAGGTATTCGAGCAGGAAGGCTTCGAAAGGTTCGTCGGCGCGGTCCACCTCGTCGATCAGCAGCACGGCGCCCGGCATGGGCGTCTGCAAAGCTTGCAACAGCGGGCGGCGGATCAGGTAGTGCGGCTGGTAGACCTCGGCCTCGACGTCCCGCGCCGCGCCTGTGGCCTCAGCCGCGCGCATGTGCAGCAATTGCGCCGCGTAGTTCCACTCGTAAAGCGCTTCGCGCTGCTCCAGCCCGTCGTAGCACTGCAGGCGCAGCAACTCGCGGCTGAGCGCCTTCGACAAGGCCTTCGCCAGTTCGGTCTTGCCGACACCGGGCTCGCCTTCGAGCAACAGCGGACGCTGCAGCTTGAGCGCAAGGAACACGGCCGTCGCCAGGCGCCGGTCGGCGAAGTAGCCGGCCTGCATCAAGCCTTCGGAGAGGGAATCGATGGTCGCAAAAATCATGGCAAAGCGTAGCGGAAGACGCGTGGATGTCGCGCCTTCCCCTTCCGATCGGCGCCCGGCTTTCTCAGCCCAGCGCCTTGGTCACGGCCCGCTGCGTCAGCACGCTGATCAGGTTGGCGCGGTAGGCGGCCGAGGCGTGCAGGTCGCTGTTGAGTTCGCCCGCATCGATCTTCACCGCCGCGGCGGCTGCCGCGGTGAAGCTCTTGTTGAGCGCATCTTCAAGCCCCGCGTGGCGGAACACGCCGTTGCCCGCGCCGGTGATGGCCACCCGAACGCCGCTGTCGTACTGCGCAAGGAACACGCCGACGAGCGGAAAGTTCGATGCTTTCTGGCGCAGCTTTTCGTACACGGCGCGCTTTGGAATCGGAAAGCGGATCGCGGTGATCAGCTCGTCCTCTTCCAGTGCCGTGGTGAACATGCCGAGGAAGAAATCGTCGGCCGCAATCTCGCGCTTCGAGGTGATCACCGTCGCGCCCGAGCCCAGCACCGCGCTGGGATAGCACGCGGCCGGGTCGTTGTTGGCCACCGAGCCGCCGATGGTGCCCATCGCGCGCACCTGCCGGTCGCCGATGCGCCCGGCCAGGTCGGCCAGCGCAGGAAAGGCGGCTTTCACGTCGGTGTTGTTCGCCACATCGAGATGGCGGGACATGGCGCCGATCGTGATCGTGCTGCCGTCCTTCTTGATGCCGGTGAGTTCCTTGACGCCGCCCAGGTCCACCAGCCGCTCGGGCGCGGAGAGCCTGAGCTTCATGGAGGCGAGCAGCGTCTGGCCGCCGGCCAGCGGCTTGGCGCCGGCGCTGGCCAGCTTGGCCGCATCGGCCACGGTGGAGGGCCGTTCGAGTGTGAAGGCATACATGGTGTGGTTCCTTCCTTGTTTTTCAGTGAGGGGCGGCAGCCTGCATCGCTTCCCAGACACGGCTGGCCGAGGCAGGCATGTCGAAGTCCTTGACGCCGAGCGGCGCCAGCGCGTCGAGCAAAGCGTTGATCACGGCCGGCGGCGAGCCGATGGCCCCGGCCTCGCCGCAGCCCTTGGTGCCCAGCGGGTTGTGCGTGCACGGCGTGCACACGGTGTCGAGCTTGAACTGCGGAAAGTCGGCGGCCCTTGGCATGGCGTAGTCCATGAAGCTGCCGGTGAGCAGCTGGCCGGTTTCGTTGTCGTACACGCAGTTTTCGAGCAGCGCCTGCCCGATGCCCTGCACCAGCCCGCCGTGCACCTGGCCCTCGACGATCATCGGGTTGATGATGGTGCCGAAATCGTCCACGGCGGTGAAGCGGTCGACGCGGACCTCGCCAGTCTGCCTGTCCACCTCGACCTCGCAGATGTAGGTACCGCCCGGGAAGGTGAAATTGGTCGGATCGTAGAACGCGGTTTCGTTCAGACCCGGCTCGAGCTTGTCGAGCGGGTAGTTGTGCGGCACGTAGGCCGTGAGCGCCACCTGGCCGAACGGAATCTTCTTGTCGGTCCCCTTCACGGTGAACTCGCCGTTCGCAAACTCGATGTCGGCATCGCTCGCCTCCATCAGGTGCGCGGCAATCTTCTTGGCCTTGGTCTCGATCTTGTCGAGCGCCTTCATGATGGCCGCGCCACCGACCGAAATCGAGCGCGAGCCATAGGTGCCCATGCCGAAGGGCACGCGGCCCGTGTCGCCATGGACCACGTCGACGTTGTCGACCGGAATGCCAAGCCGCGCCGCAACCACCTGCGCAAAGGTGGTCTCGTGGCCCTGCCCATGGCTGTGCGAGCCGGTGAACACCGTCACGCTGCCGGTCGGGTGCACGCGGATCTCGCCGCATTCGAACAAACCGGCCCGCGCGCCCAGCGCCCCCGCAATGTTCGAGGGCGCAATGCCGCAGGCTTCGATGTAGCTCGAGTAGCCGATGCCGCGCAGCTTGTCCTTGGCCTCGGTGGCCGCCTTGCGCTGCGCGTAGCCCTCGACCTCGGCCAGCACCTTGGCCTTGTCCATGCAGGCATGGAAGTCGCCGGTGTCGTACTGCAGCGCCACCGGCGTCTGGTACGGAAAGGTGGTGATGAAGTTGCGCTTGCGGATCTCGTCCTGGCCCAGGTTCATTTCCCAGGCGCAGCGCGACACCAGCCGCTCGAGCAGGTAGGTGGCTTCAGGCCGCCCTGCGCCTCGGTAGGCATCGACCGGTGCGGTGTTGGTGAACCACGCATCGACCTCGACATAGATCTGCGGCGTGGTGTACTGGCCCGCGAGCAGCGTGGCGTAGAGGATGGTGGGCACCGCCGTCGAGAAGGTCGACAGGTAGGCGCCGAGGTTGGCGTCGGTGTGCACCCGCATCGCGAGGAACTTGCCTTGACTGTCCATCGCCATTTCGGCGTGGCTCACATGGTCGCGGCCATGTGCGTCGGACAAAAAGCACTCGGAGCGCTCCGCCGTCCACTTGATGTTGCGGTTGAGCTGCTTGGCGGCCCATGTCAGGCACACGTCTTCGGCGTACAAAAAGATCTTGGAGCCGAAGCCGCCGCCCACGTCGGGTGCAATCACGCGCACCTTGTGCTCGGGCAGGCCGAGCACGAAGGCCGTCATCAACAGGCGCTCGACGTGCGGGTTCTGGTTGGACACATACAGCGTGTAGTCGTCGGTGCCGCGGCTGTAGCTGCCGATGGCCACGCGCGGCTCGATCGGGTTGGGAATCAGCCGGTTGTTGACCAGGTCGAGTTGGGTGACGTGCGCGGCATTGGCAAACACCCCATCGACCGCCGCCTTGTCGCCCAGCGTCCACTTGTAGCACTGGTTGTCGGGCGCTTCGTCGTGCAGGGTGACACCGCTGGCTTTCTTCGCCGCGTCGGACACGCTCACGACCGCGGGCAGCACGTCATAATCGACCACCACGGCTTCGGCCGCGTTCTTGGCCTGCTCGACCGTCTCGGCCACCACCATGGCCACGTGGTCGCCCACGTAGCGCACCTTGTTGATCGCGAGGATCGGGTGCATCGGCTCCTTCATGGGGGTGCCGTCGGGGTTGTTGATGAGCCAGCCGCAGGGCAGCCCGCCCATCTTGCCCTCGATGTCCTTGCCGCTGAAGATGCCGACCACGCCGGGCATCTTCAGCGCCTCGGCAATGTCGACCGACTTGACCACGGCATGGGCGTGCGGCGAGCGCACGAAGACCGCATGGCTCTGGTTGGCCAGCGTGATGTCGTCGGTGTAATTGCCCGCGCCGGTCAGGAAGCGGTAGTCTTCCTTGCGCCGAAGCGCCTCGCCGATGTGGGGCAGATTGGAGAAGTCGGAAGCACCCATGATGTTTGCTCCCTCACACTGTGGCGGTGGTCTTGACCGGGCTGCCCGAGGCCATGGCCTCGCCGCCCATCTGCACCGCCTTGACGATGTTCTGGTAGCCCGTGCAGCGGCACAGGTTGCCGTCGAGCAGTTCGCGGATTTCGGATTCGCTCGACTTGGGGTGGTGGGTGCACAGGTCGATGGCGCTCATGACCATGCCCGGGGTGCAGAACCCGCACTGCAGGCCGTGGCACTCCTTGAAGGCCGCCTGCATGGGATGCATAGTGCCGTCGGGCTGGGCCACGCCTTCGATGGTCGTGATTTCCGCACCCGCCGCCTGCGCGACCAGGATGTTGCACGACTTCACCGCACGGCCGTTCATGTGAATGGTGCATGCGCCGCACTGGGCGGTGTCGCAGCCGACATGGGTGCCGGTCAGATGAAGATGCTCGCGGATCGCGTGCACCAGGAAGGTATGGGGGGGTGCGTCGACCGTGGCCGGTCGGCCGTTGACCGTGAAAGCTACCTGCATGTGGCTGTCTCCGTTGAAGGTGATGGCTGGTTCAGCGAATGGCATCTTGGACGCCGGCCCGGTGCACTATCCTAGGCAAAACCCTCGCCGCTTGCGCAGTGCGCGCGAAATTCTCAAAATGAAACAACTTGCGGCCAGACAAGCTTCGTAAAAAAACGCCCCCTCCGAGCGAATCGATCCGATGTCCGCCCCCACCGATCCGTCCATTCCCGAGCGTTCCCTCGCCATTGCGCAAGCCCGCCGGGAACTGATCCACGGCGAGGCGGTCCGCGCGCGGGGCGCCACGCGCATCGAACCATGGCTCGCCCGCTCCTGGCAACGCTGCATCGATGCGGGACGGCAACCGCAGCAGCGCGTGAGCTTCGACCCGGTGGGCCAGTCGGCCATTCGAGAGGTGGCCGAGCGCAACCGGGCGCTGGTTGCGGCGGCCCGCCCGGTGATCGAGCGGGTGTCGCGCGCCATTGCCGACACGCGCTATTTCGCGGTGCTGACGGATGCACGCGGCGTCGTGGTCGACGTGGGCCCGCTCCCCGACGGCACCGACGACGCCAGCCGCTGTGTCCGCAGCATCGCGCGCGTGGGGGTCGACCTGTCGGAGCCCGCCATCGGCACCAGTGCCATCAGTACCGCGCTGGCCGAGCAGGAATCGGTGTGGCTGCACCGGGGCGAACATTTCTTCGAAGACACCAGCGTCTACAGCTGCGCGGGGGCGCCGCTCTTCGGCCCGCAGGGCGACTGCATCGGCATGCTCGACCTGACGGGCGTGCAGGTGGTGGAGCGGCCGGAACTTCGGCACCTGGCCGTGCTTTCGGCGCGCAGCATCGAGAACATTTTGGTGCTGAACCAGACCTGCGAGCTGCGGCTGCATCTCTCGTGGCCCGGCTGCCCGAGCAGCGAAGCCACCGAAGGCCTGCTGTGCGTCGACGCGAGTGGCAACGTCACCGGCGCCAATGCCGCGGCGCGGCAGATGCTGCATCAGCCCCTGGCGCGCAGCCAGCATGCCCTGCATTGCAACGACCTGTTCGCGCTGCCGCTGAACATGCTGTTCGACGCCGCCCGGCGCGGCGATGCCGTGCTCGAAGTGCCGCTCTGGTCGGGCCTGCGCGTGCAGGTGCAGCCCCGGCGCGGCGGCAAGCGCTCGCCGGGCGCCGCACCCGAAGCCCAGGCCGAGACCGGGACTCAGCCCCGGCTGCGCGACGTCGAAACCGCGTTGATCCGCAAGGCCGTGACCGACGCCCGTGGCAACGTGGCCGAAGCCGCACGCGCGCTAGGCATCAGCCGCGCCACGGTTTACAGAAAACTCTGGCGAGGCCGCTCTTCCGGCTCCGCCGACTGAAACCGGACCTTCAGGCGCCGACCGGAACCTTGTCGAGAAAGCCGGTCACCGACCGCAGCTTGCCAGCATCGAGCCGGGCGAAGTCGGTGCCCTGGATCAGGTCTTCGGCGCCGCTCGGGCCCAGCGTCCACGAAAAGCGCAGGTTGTCGCCATGTGCTTCGGGGCTGCCGGACAGGTTGAAACGGAAGCCCGGATAGCGCTGATGCACGGCGCCGACCAGCGCGCCGATCTGTTCGTGGCCGCTGGCCTGCGCCATCGGGTCGACATAGTGCGCATCGGCGGTCCAGCCGGCTTCGATCAACTCGGCGCGGCGTGCGGCGTCGGTTTCGTTCCAGACGGCGATGTAGCGCTGAGCAATGGCGGTGGCGTCGTGTGCGGCGGTGTTCATGATGACGATTCCTTTTCGAGGGTTTCGACCCGCAATATCGCGGGGTGAAGGAATGGTCGCGCCGGGTGCTTCCGGCGTCGATGACCTTGGAGGTCATGGCGCGCGGCCGCCGCCGCGCAGATCAGTTCGCCAGCGCGTTCGGAAAGAACAGCTGCTCGCCGCCGATCTTGTAGGCCGCAATGGTCTGCTGCCCCGCGGGCGAGATCACCCAATCGACGAACTTCTGCGCGCCCCTGCTGTTGAGCGAGGGAAACTTGGCCGGGCTCACGACCATCACGCCGTACTGGTTGAAGAGCCGCTTGTCGCCCTCGACCAGCACCGCCAGGTCGGCGCGGTTCTTGAAGCTGAGCCAGGTGCCGCGGTCCGCAAGCACATAGCCGCCCGACGAAGCCGCGATGTTCAGCGCCGGCCCCATGCCGCAGCCGCATTCCTTGTAGCCCGTGCCCTTGCGGTCGTTAGGCACCGGCTGCCCCGCCTCGGCCACGCCGGTTTGCGTCCAGAGGCGGCGCTCGGCCGCGTCGGTGCCGCTCTTGTCGCCGCGCGAGACGAAAGACGCGTTGGCGGCCGCGATCTTCTTCAGGGCGGCGGCGATGTCGCTGCCCTTGACTGCCACGGGGTCGGCCTTCGGCCCCACGAGCACAAAGTCGTTGTACATCACGGGGTAGCGCCTGGCGCTGAAGCCGTCGGCCACGAATTTTTCCTCGGCCGCGGTGTCGTGCACGAACAGCACGTCGGCATCGCCGCGCTTGGCCATGTCGATGGCTTGGCCAGTGCCCACCGCCACCACCTTGACGTCGATGTCGCTGGCCTTCTTGAACGCGGGCAGCAGGTGCGAGAACAGGCCCGACTGCTCGGTCGAGGTGGTCGAGGCCATGGTGATGGTCTCGGCGCGCGCAGCACCCGCGGCAACGAAGAAAACAGCCATCGCCAGCGATGCTCGAATACCCGCATTGCCGCGGCGCTTGAGGAACGGATTCATGCCAACTCTCCTTTGACGAACAGACGGGCCTCTTCCGGCAGGGGCCCATGAAAGAAATCGTGAACGGGCAAGTCGGCCAGCACGCGGCCGTGCTCGAGGTAGACCACGCGGCTGGCCAGCCGCTTGACCTGGCCGAGGTTGTGGCTCGCGAACACCAGCGTGCGGCCGATTGCCGCTTCGGCAATGAGTGTTTCGACCTCGCGCTTGGCAGTGGGGTCAAGGCTGGCGGTGGGCTCGTCGAGCAGCAGCACCGCCGGATGCAGCGCCCAGGCGCGCGCCAGCGCCACGCGCTGCTGCTGGCCGCCCGACAGCGCGCGCGCATTGCGGTCCCCCAAGTCTTCCAGCCCCACGCGGGCCAGCGCCGGAATGGCGGCGCGGCGCGCATCACGCCAGCGCGTGCCGCGCAGCCACAAAGCCATCGCCACGTTGACCACCACCGAGGCGCGCAGCATGTACGGACGCTGGAACAGCATGGCCTGGTGACGCCGAGGCGCGGCGCTGGTGAAGCTCCCGGCCGCATGCGGCACCAGGCCGTGCAGCAGCCGCAGCAGCGTGGTCTTGCCGCTGCCGTTGGCGCCGATGAGCGCCACGCGCTCGCCGGCCGCGATGGTGAGCGTGGCGCCCTGCAGCGCCGCCACGCGCCCCAGGCGAACGTCGACGCCGTACAGCGCGAAGACGGTGGCGTCCACGCTCGCGAGCTGCGCGTGTTCGTTCACGGGCGCGCCTCCGGCCGCCACCAGGCCGCCGTGCCGCCGCCTGCGCCGCCCCCGCCGTCGGCCCGCTCGCGCCAGCCCCGCACCGCGGCGATCGCGAGGTTGAGCACCAGCACCACGCCCAGCAGCACGATGCCCAGGGCCAGTGCCAGCGGCAGGTCGCCCTTGCTGGTTTCGAGTGCGATGGCGGTGGTCATCACGCGCGTGAAGCCGTCGATGTTGCCGCCCACCACCATCACCGCGCCCACTTCCGAGACCGCTCGGCCGAATGCGGCGATGAGCACCGTGAGCAGCGCGTAGCGCTCGTCCCACACCAGGAGCAGCGCGCGCGCCAGCGGCCCGGCGCCCAGGGAACTCAGCTGCTCGCCATGCGCACGTTCGGCATCCTCGATGGCTTGGCGCGTGAGCGCCGTCACCACCGGCAGCACCAGCACCGTTTGCGCCAGCACCATGGCCTTGAACGAAAACAGCCAGCCCAGGAAGCCGAGCGGACCCGAGCGCGACAGCAGCAGGTAGATCACCAGCCCGACCACCACCGAGGGCAGCGCCAGCAGGGTATTCAGCAGTGTGAGCAGCGCGGCGCGCCCGCGAAAGCGCGCTACGCCGAGCCATGCCCCCAGCAGCAGGCCCAGCCCGCACGCCAGCGCGCAGGCGCTGGCACTGACCGCCAGCGACCGCCCGACGATGGCCAGCAGCACCGGATCGCCGGACACGAGCAACTCCCAGGCCGAGACGGCGCTTTGAGCAAAGGTGTTCACGCGGTGGGCTTCATGGGTGGAAGCGCCGCAGTATCGGGGTGTACCTCCAATTACCTATGCAATTTTTTGCATAGGCGGGTAGATGCCCCATCAATCAGATGGCATCCAGCGGAAACACGGGCCTGCGCACCTTCGAGAACGGGAACAGGCTGTAGTCCGAACTGGTCACACCCGGGCTGTCGCACTCGACCAGGGCGGCCGAGATCGGCTCGAACACCGGGCGGCAGTACATGCGCGACTTGAGCAGCAAAAAGCGCTCCTTGCGCGGGTCGAGCCCCGCGCATTCGAAAACGCCGATGTCCCAGGGCTCCTGCGTGCGCTCGGTCACCACGATGCGCGCCGCGCCGATGTCGAACAACACCGTGCGGCCCATGCTGCTGCGCTGGCCTGTGTAGGTGGGGCCGGTGATCACGTATTCGCCGTTGCCGATGGTGCGCACCGTGCCGCTCAGCGTCACGGGCTTCTTGGAGAGCCCGATGCCTTCCAGCGACACCTTGTTGCCGAGCGCCAAAGTCACCGTCGCGCCCTCGCCCGCAGAGATCAGCTCGGCCACCGCCTCAGGGTCGCACAGCGGGCCCACGCCGATGCCATCGAGCCCCTGCGCCAGCGCTTCCTGCAGCACGTCCATGGTGTCGCAGCTGCCGCCCGACATGCAGTTGTCGCCATGGTCGAGCAGCAGCACTGGGCGCGTTGCACCGCCAGCGATGGCCTTCGCGCGCGCCACCGATTCAACCAGCGGCTCGCTACGATAGATGAACGCCTCGCGCTCGTCCCACATCTGCCTGGCAATGCGGTCGGCCGTGGCCTGCGCACGCTCGGGCGCTTCTGCATCGACCACCACCACGCTCATGCAGGGCGCCTCGATGTCCGACAGCGAGAAGCCGGCAAAGATCGACACCGCAAGCGATTCCGATTTTTCGGCTTCGCGCGCCGCCTCGATGGCCCGCTGCATGGCGCCGGTGAACGATGCGCTTCGCAGCGTGTGCGCCATCAGGGGCAGCGGGTGCCAGCGCATCGCGGGCTTGCCGCTGCCCGCGAGCAGGTCGAGCAGCAGCCGGCCGGCATGCTCGCCTGTCTCGTACATGTCGATGTGCGGATAGGTCTTGAAGCCGACGATCACGTCCGCGTTGCCGACCATCGCAGGCGTCACGTTGGCATGCAGGTCGAGCGCCACGCCAATGGGCACGCCGGGTGCCGCGGCGCGCAGCCGCACCAGCAGGTCGCCTTCGCCATCCGCGCTGTTCTGCGCCACCATGGCGCCGTGCAGGTCGAGCAGGATCGCATCGCAGCCCGGCGCCGCGTCGACGATGCACTGCGTGAGCGTGGTGTAGGCCTCTGCATCGACCGGCCCGCTCGGGTTGGCCGAGGCCGAGACCGGTGTGATCAGCGTCGCGCCCGCCCGCTCGGCCAGGTCGATGAAGGCCGACATCGCGGTGCACATGCCCTTGTTGTCACGATAGGCCTGCTCGCCATAGGTCGGGCCGTCGGGCCCGAAGGCCGCAAGCGGCGTGGGCACCGGCGAGAAGGTGTTGGTCTCGTGGTTGAGGCGCGCGATCAGTACTTTCATTGCGCAAACTTTCCGGCGCTTCCCAGCATCGTGATGTCGCCGAAGCTGGAGCCATTGCGGTTGTCGGGGCGGAAGGCGACCGTGAAGCCGCTCAGGTTCATGGGCGGCGAGTTCTCGATGCTGCGCTTCAGCGATTCGGTGGTGATGGGCCCCTTCACACGCTGCAGCGCTTCCGCGAAGGCCTTCGCCGTGATGTAGCCCTCCAGCCCCAGGTAGGAGCCTTCGCTGCTGCTGCCCGCGCCCTTGAGGGCGCGCTGGTATTCATCGACGATGGCAAAGCGCGTTTTCCAGAACGGCGGCATCACCTGCGACAGCACGATGCCGCGGCTCTTCTCGCCGAGTTCCTTGAACAGAAGGAACGAACTCGCCACCGAGTTCGTATAGATCTGCGGATGGATGGGCGCCGCCACCAGCGAGCGGATGATGTTGATCGCCGGCGTGCCGGCCGCGATCACGTACACCGCCTGCGCGCCGCTCGCGATGACCTGCTGTGCAATGGTGGGATGGTCTTTTTCCTTCGGGTCGAAGCGCAGCGACAGCAGCGCCGGGTGTCCGTTCTTTTCGAGTGCGGCCACCGCGTCCTTCTCGATGCCCTTGCCGTAGGCGTCATCGCTCGAGACGATCGCAATGCGCGTCACACCGATCGTCGTCAGGTGGTTCATCACGCGCGCAACCTCGTCGGCATACGACTCCCGCACGTGATAGATCGGCACCTTCGGGCCACGCAGCACCGCCGCGCCGGTGAGCCCGCCGAAGATGAAGCTGTCGTACTTGGCCGCCACGGGCACCATGGCCGCGCCGATGCCCGTGCCCATGGTGCCGAACAGGCAGACGACACGGTCGGTGCCAAGCAGCTTCTCCGCATTGGCCGCCGCCTTCTCCGCGACATAGGCATCGTCGTAGGTGATCATCTTGACGGGCCGGCCACCGACGCCACCGGCCTTGTTCAACTGGTCGAAGAACAGCGTCTGGCCTTCCATGAAGGCGAGGCTGTTCGGCGTGAACGGACCGGTGAGCACGGCGGACTGCCCCACCAGGATCGGCTCTCCGGCCGCCATGGCCGCAGTGGATGCCACGGCCATGCCCATCGCCAGGACGCGCAGGCCGATGCGCCGGAGCACCGCGCTCACGCTGCGACCCCCGCGCTCTGCACCATCGCCTGCAGCAGCACGTTGCAGCCGGCCTCCAGGTGCTCGGGCTCGGCGTCTTCAATCTCGTTGTGGCTGATGCCGTCGAGACAAGGCACGAAGATCATCGCCGTGGGGCAAACACGGGCGAGGTACACGGCGTCGTGGCCGGCACCGCTGATGACGTTCATCCAGGTGAGCCCCTGCGCCTGGGCCGCGTCTCGCACCGCGGACACGAGCCCGGGCGTGAATGGCTGCGGCGGGAAGTACACGACCTGCTCCACCGCGGCTTCGACCTTGCCTTGGGTGGCCAGGCGCTGCACCGCTTCTTTCAATTCGGCATCCATCGCCGACAGCACCATGTCGTCCGCCGCGCGCAGGTCGACGCTGAGCTTGACCCGGCCCGGGATCACGTTGCGCGAGTTCGGATAATTGTCGATCCAGCCCACCGTGCCGCGCGCGTGCGGCGCGTGCGCGAGCGCGATGCGGTTCACCTCGATCACCAATTGGGAAGCCACGAGCAGCGCGTCCTTGCGCAGCTCCATCGGCGTGGGGCCTGCATGTGCTTCCATGCCCTGCACCACCACGTCGTACCAGCGCTGGCCCAACGCGCCCTCGACCACGCCGATGACACGTTCGTTGGCCTCGAGCACTGGCCCCTGCTCAATGTGCGCTTCGAAATAAGCGCCCACCGGCGATGCTGCAGCCGAGGCCGGCGCAGTGCCCGCATAGCCGATCGAGGCGAGCGCTTCGGCCACGCTGACGCCTTCGGTGTCGCGCTGCGCGAGCGCATGGTCGAGCGTGAAGGCATCGACGAACACGCCCGATCCCATCATCACCGGCACGAAGCGCGAACCCTCTTCGTTGGTCCACACGGCGATCTCCACCGGCGCCTCGGTGACGATGTCGGCATCGTTCAGGCTGCGAATCACCTCCAGCCCGGCCAGCACACCATAGTTGCCGTCGAACTTGCCACCCGTGGGCTGCGTGTCGATGTGGCTGCCGGTGACCACAGGGGGCAGCGTGTTGTCGCGGCCCGCGCGGCGCGCGAAGATGTTGCCGATCTGGTCGACGCGCACCTCGCAGCCGGCTTCACGCGCCCAGCGGGTAAAAAGATCGCGGCCCTGCCGGTCGAGGTCGGTCAGTGCAATGCGGCAGACGCCGCCCTTCTCGGTCGCGCCGAGCGTCGCCAGTTCCATCAGCGAGCTCCAGAGGCGCCCGCCATCGATGCGGAGTTGGGTTTGTGAGTTCATGGCTTTGCAAAAAGAAGACGAAGGGATACGCGAAGCCTCAAGCAAGCCCCACGCCCAGGTAGCGGTCTTTCACGTCGTGGTCGGCCATGAAGGCGGCGTTGCCGGCTTCGTGCACGATCACGCCCTGCTCCAGGATGTAGTGGCGGTCGGCGAGTTGTACGCATACTTCCAGGTTCTGCTCGACCAGCAGGATGGCCACGCCGGCCGCCTTGATGAGCTTGAGCTGAGCAACGATTTCTTCCACGATGACCGGCGCGAGCCCTTCGACCGGCTCGTCGAGAATCAAAAGCCGCGGATGGTTCATCAGCGCGCGGCCGATGGCGAGCATCTGCTGCTCGCCGCCCGAGAGCTGGCCGCCGCCGTTGCGGCGCCGCTCCTTCAGGCGCGGAAAGATGCGGTAGATGTCGTCGAGCTGCCAGGGCGAGTCGCGCCGCTGGCCGAGCAGCAGGTTTTCTTCGACGGTCAGCAGCTTGAAGACTCCGCGGTGCTCGGGCACCAGGCACACGCCGCGCGTGGCAATGCGGTGCGGCGGCATCCCCGCGATGTCCGCCCCTTGAAAGCGCACGCGGCCGCTGGTAGGCGCGACCACGCCGGCAATGCTCTTGAGCGTGGTCGATTTGCCCGCGCCGTTGCGGCCAAGCAGTGTGACCAGTTCGGCCTCGCCCACATGCATCGACACGCCCTGCAGCACATGGCTCTTGCCGTAGTGCGCGTGCAGGCCGTCAACTTCGAGGATGCTCGCGCTCATCGGGGCGCCTCCGTTCTCTGGGAGCCGGCCATGGCCCGGCTGTTACCCCCTCTCCCCTCGGGGAGAGGGCTGGGGTGAGGGCCAGCGGCGATGGCAAAGGCCGTACATGTGCGAAGGCCGCGGCCCTCACCCCTGCCCTCTCCCCAGGGGGAGAGGGAGAAAGAAACGGTGCTCCTCATGCCTTGCCTCCGGTGATCATGTTGCCCAGGTAAGCCGTGCGCACACGCGCATCGGCCCGGATGTCGCCGGGCAAGCCTTCGGCCAGCACGCGGCCCAGTTGCATCACGGTCACGGTGTCGGAAATGTCCATCACGATATTCATGTTGTGCTCGATGAGCACCACGGTGTGCGCGTCGCGCAGGCCACGGATGAGCCGCTTCATGTCGTCGAGGTCGTCGATGCCCATGCCCGAGGTCGGCTCGTCCAGGAAGATGGCCTTGGGTTTCGCGGCGAGCGCCATGCCCACTTCGAGGCGGCGTTGCTGGCCGTGCGACAGCTCGCTCGCGGGTATGTCGGCCAGCCGCGTGAGGCCCACACGTTCCAGCACCTCCGCCACCGTCTCGGCGCAGGCACGTTCGCCCACCGGCGCGCGCCAGCAATTCATCGCCTGGCGCGGCGCGATGCCCTGCGCCGCCACGCGCAGGTTCTCGCGCACCGACAGGCTGGGGAACAGGCTCGTGACCTGGAACGAGCGCGCCATCCCGCGCTGCACGCGCTTGTGGTCGGGCTCGCGCGTCACGTCATGGCCGTCGAACACGATGCGACCGCCCGTGGTGGTGCCGGTGCCCGTGAACATGTGGAACAGCGTGGTCTTGCCCGCGCCGTTCGGGCCGATCACCGAGTGCACGGTGTTGCGCTTGATCTTCAGGTCGACGCCGCCGAGCGCGGCGAACTTGCCGTAGTGCTTGGTGACGCCGATGGCTTCGATGAGTACGGGTTCGCTCATGCCTTTTCTCCCTGGGCTGTGGTTGCTTGCGGTGCGTTCTTGGCTGCCGGCTCCTTGCGGAACACGCGCCGCCATGCGGCTTCGCCCAGCCCCCAGAGGCCACGCTGCATGCCGATGCTCACGCCGATCAGCAAAAGCCCCAGCAACAACAACCATCGCGGCCACAGCGTCGAGAGCCAGTCGGCCAACAGCACATAGAAGGCCGAGCCCAGCACCGAAGCAAACAGGTTGCCGGTGCCGCCGATCACCGTGATGACCAGGATCATCTCGCTCGTGTGGTACTCGGCGTTCGACAGCGGCGCAATGCCGGTCATCATCGCGTGCAGGCCGCCCGCAAGGCCGGTCACGGCGCCGGAGATCACGAAGGCCAGCAGCTTGAAGCGCTTGAGGTCGTAGCCCACGGCCGCTGCGCGGTCCTCGTTGTCGCGAATGGCCAGCAGCGTACGGCCGAACACCGAGTCGGTCACGCGCAGCAGCAGGCCGAAGGCGATGAGGAACATCAGGGCCACGAAGGCGTAGTACTTCCAGGGCGTGTCCATGAAGGCGGGACGCGGCACATCGAGCAGCCCGTTGTCGCCCCCGGTCAGACCCGACGCGGTGTACGCCACGAAATAGAACATCTGCGCGAAGGCCAGCGTGAGCATCACGAAGTAGGTGCCGCGCTGGCGAATGGCGACCCAGCCGACCACCGCCGCGCCCAACGCGCCCATGGCGATGGCCGCCAGCAGCGCGAGCGGCATCGGCAGCTGGAGCCGCGTCAGCAGGATCGCAATGGTGTAGCTGCCCAGCCCGAAGAAGATGCCCTGCCCGAACGACAGCAGCCCCGTGTAGCCCAGCAGCAGGTTGCAACCCAGCGCGGCGAGCGCGTAGATCAGCACCTCGCTCGCGAGCGAGCCCGAGCGCATGCACAGCGGCAGCGCCAGCGTGACGATCAGCGCCAGGAGGAAAGTGATTTTTCTTGGCATGGCGTGGGTCATCCTCTGCGGCCGAGCAGGCCATGCGGACGCAAGAGCAGCACTGCCGCCATCGCGATGTAGATCATCAGGCTCGCACCCGGTGGCCAGATGGTGCTCATGAGGCTTTGCACGATGCCGATCAGCAAGCCGCCGACCAGTGCGCCGCCGAAGCTGCCGAGCCCGCCGATCACCACCACCACGAAGGCCACGCCGAGCGCTTCCACGCCCATGAACGGTTCTGCGCCGCGGATCGGAGCGGCCAGCACACCGGCCAGCGCCGCAGTGGCCGCGCCGAGCGCGAACACCAGGCTGAACACGCGGAACACATTGATGCCAAGCAGCGACACCATCTCGGTCGATTCGCTGCCCGCGCGCACCGCGCTGCCGAGCCGCGTGCCTTCGAGCACCCACCACAGCAGCACCGCGAGCACGGCGGTGAAGCCGATCACGAACAGCCGGTACTTGGGATAGATGAAGCTGCCCCACATCACCACGCCCTGCAGCAGGTCGGGCGTCGGCACGCTGTTGCCCAGCGGTCCCCAGAACACGATGACGACCTCCTGCACCGCGAGCGCGAGGCCCACGGTCACGAGGATGTGGAACTCGTGCGCCTTGGCATAGACGCGGCGCAGCAGCAGCTTCTCGGCGAGCCAGCCCAGCCCGCCCACGAACAGCGGCACCAGCACCAGCGCGGCCCAGAAGTCGAGCCCCCACTGCATGGCCTGGAAGCACAGGTACGCGCCCAACAGATAGAAAGCCCCGTGCGCGAAATTCACGAAGCGCAGCAGGCCGAACACGATGGACAAGCCAACGGCCAGCAGGAAATACAGCATGCCGATGCCGATTCCGTTGATGGTCTGGAGCAGGTAGACGGTCATGGGCGCGTCGGTGTCCTTTTGCGGCCTCAGGCCAGCTTGCAGCCGGTCTTGTCGACGGGCAGGAAGGACTTGCCCGAGCTCACCACGTCCACATAGTCGGCCGCGTTCTTCATCTTCGACTTGGCCTTGCCCTTGAGCAGGTAGTAGTCCTTGATGACCTGGTGGTCGGCCTTGCGGATTTCTTCCGCGCCCGTGAGCCCTTCGTACTTCATCCCTTCGAGCGCCGCGATGACGGCTTTCTGGTCCACGGTGCCGGCTTTCACAATGCCGTCGATGAGGATCTTGGTGCAGACGTACGAGCCCGCGAGGCTGTAGTTGGGCGCGATCTTGAGTTTGTCGGACGTGAGCTTCACCAGGTCCTTGTTGAGCGCCGTGTCGGCCGTGTGCCAGTACTGCGCACCGAAGTAGACGCCGTCGCACAGATCGGCGCCGAGTTCGTCGAACTGCTCAAGGCCCGACGCCCAGGCAATGAGGATCGTCATGTTCTTGTGCATGCCGAAGCTCACCGCCTGGCGCAGCGCCGCCGACGACTGCGCGCCGAAGTTCAAGAGCAGCAGCACGTCGGGCTTGGCGGCCATCGCGTTGGTGAGATAGCCGCTGAACTCCTTTTCGTTGAGCGAGTGGTAGCTGTTGCCCACGTGCTCGATGCCCTTCTCCTGGAAGATGTTCTTGGCCGCACCGAGCAAGCCTTCGCCGAACACATATTGCGGCGTGATCGTGTACCAGCGCTTGGCCTTCGGCATCGAGGCGATCAGCGGGCGCACCGTCTGCTCGACGGCACCGAAAGTGGGCACCGACCAGCGGAAGGTGGCGGGGTTGCAGTCCTTGCCGGTGATCTCGTCGGCACCCGCGGTGGTGATGAAGATGCCGCCGGCCTTCTCGGCTTCCTTGCCCATGGCCAGCGCTTCCGACGACAGGATGCCGCCCGCGAAGAACTTGGCGCCCTGCTGCTGCGAGGCTTCCTGCACCTTGCGCACGGCGGTGGCCGGCTTGCCTTCGGTGTCGAGCACCGTGTAGGCGAGCGGGCGCTTGAGCACGCTGCCGTACTGATCGATGGCCAGCTTCATGCCGAGGTCGGCGAACTTGCCGTTGGCCGCGAAGGCGCCCGACATCGGCACCGGGCAGCCGAAACGGATCGCGTCGGCCGATTGCGCGAAGGCGGCGCGGGCAGTCAGGAGCGAGGCGGGAGCAGTGGCCGACAAGGCGGCGAACTGAAGAAGGTGTCTGCGTTGCATGGAATTCTCCGGACGTGGTTGGGAGGTAAGCGAAAGATGCAGCCTGAAGTCGGCAGCGAATTTAAGCGGATAAATAGGATTAATATGCTGGTAAAAACCCGCTAGCAATGGCCGTGCCAAAATCCCGGCCGGGCCCGATACCTGCTCCAGATGCCGCACTACTCTTGAAAATGACTCGCTACGCATGAAATCGACGCAGGACGCCATGACCTTTGGGCAGAACCGCCCCAAGCGGCAAAAGCTCTCGGACGTCATCGTCGAGGACGTCAAGCGCTGGATCGTGGCCGAGCGCAAGCAGCCCGGCGACCGGCTGCCGAACGAGAAGGAGCTGATCGAGCTCTTCGGCTATTCGAAGAGCACGGTGCGGGAAGCGTTGAAGGCGCTGGAGGTGCGCGGGTTGATCTCGATCCGCACCGGCCCCGGCGGCGGCGCGTATCTGCAGCAGGTGTCGGTGGACCATGCGTCGGAGCCGCTGCGCAACTTCCTGCACTTCCATCACCTGGACGGGCACCACATTTACCAGCTGCGCAAGGTGCTGGAACCCGAACTGGCCGTGAGCGTGGTCGGCAAGCTGACGCCCGAGCAGTTCGAGCGGCTCGAAGCGAACGTGCGCCTGTGCACCATCGAGCCCACCAACGAGGACGAGCTGCGCACGCAACGCGAGGCCGAACTCGCGTTTCACACCATGTTGGCCGAGGCCTGCCCCAATCCGGTGCTCTCGTTCATGTGCCGCTTCCTCAACGACCTGCTGCGCGACCTCGTGGTCTACAAGAAGGCGCTGGACCATCACCACTTCGGCGAGGCCAACGTCGACTATCACACGCAGCTGTTGTCAGCCTACCGCCGAGAGGATGCGAACGAGGTGCGTCGGCTGATGACCGAGCACATGGTCGATGCCGAGGCGCACATGCATGAGATGGAGGCGCACATCGGCGCCAAGCATCTGCTGCTGCCCAGCGGACAGCGTTGACAGGCCAGTTGAAAGCAGGCGGTTTTTCTTGCTCCCTCTCCCCTTGGGGAGAGGGAGCAAGACAGAGGCCGCGCACGGGCTTTACTTGTGCGCCTTCTCCAGACACTCCTGAAACGCCAACACCGCCCGTGAAGGCTTGGGCGAGCGCCGCAGCAAGCTCACGAACCGGCACGCATAGTTGAACCGCGCCGGCAGCACCGCCTTCATGAGCCCGCGCTCCTCGAAGGTCTGGGCGTAGTGGTCCGGCAGAAAACCCAGGAACCGTCCCGAAAGAATCAACGTCGCAATCGCCTCCTGGTCGAAGCCCGTCGCCTTGCGAGAGAGCTTCGCTCGGTGGCTCAACTCCATATTTGGCGAGTGGTAGCCCAGTCCCGCGAAGTGATGCTCGCGCAGCTTGGCCCATGTGAGCTTTGCGTTGTTGCTGCCGAAAAGCGGATGTCCCTTGCCGCAATACAGCAGCATCGTCTCGTCGAACAGGTCGGCGTACACCAGGCTTTTCGAGGTGCGGTGCGCCGGGATGATGCCGATCTGGAAGTTGCCCTCGAGCACGCCCTGCTCTATCGCGTTGATCGACCCCACATGCACCGCCAGGTTCACCTCGGGCGCGATCTCGGTGAAGCGCGCGATGGCTTCGCCGATGCGCGCCTTCGGGTTGGTGGCCGTCTTGTCGAACAGCGCCACCTCCAGCTGGCCGCCCATGCGGTTGTGGATGTCGTCGATGCCGCCGCGAAAGGCATCGACCGACGCCAGCAGCCGCAGTGTCTCGTCGTACACGCGCTGGCCCTCGGCCGTGAGCGCGAAGCCCGCGCGGCCGCGCCGGCAGAGCACCAGGCCGAGCCGCGTTTCCAGGTCTTTCACGTGCCGGCTCACGGTGGAGGTGCCGATGTTCAGCTCCAGCTCCGCCGCGGCCATGCCACCGCAGTCGACCACGCTCTTGAACACCTTGAGCAGGCGCAGGTCCATGTCGCTGAGTTGCCCCAGGACGGCGCGATTCCGGGCACCGTTTCGGGCTTTCTCTTTTACTTGCATAAAGTGTCAAGTGAACATTGATATTGCGCCATTCTCCACACTGAAGGCTCTGCCAACAATCGGCACACCTCATCACCCTTTGGAGCCCGCCCTGCGCGGGAAGCGCCATGACCCTTGCAACACCCGCCATCGAACCGACGCCCGCCCTGCGCACCGACGCCGCCTGGCTCGACGCGCACTGGATGCCCTACACCGGCAACCGCAACTTCAAGGCCGATCCGCGCATGATCGTGGAGGCCAAGGGCGCCTACTTCACCGATGGCGACGGCCGCAAGATCTTCGACGGCCTCTCGGGTCTGTGGTGCTCGGGCCTCGGCCATGGCCGCCCTGAAATCACCGAGGCGGTGAGCCGCCAGATCGCCAAGCTCGACTACTCGCCGGCCTTCCAGTTCGGCCACCCGCTCTCGTTCGAGCTGGCCAACAAGATCAAGGAACTCACGCCCGCGGGCCTGGACTACGTGTTCTTCACCGGCTCGGGCTCCGAAGCCGCCGACACCTCGCTCAAGATGGCGCGTGCCTACTGGCGCACCAAGGGCCTGGCGAGCAAGACGCGCCTGATCGGCCGCGAGAAGGGCTACCACGGCGTCAACTTCGGCGGCATTTCGGTGGGCGGCATCGCGGCCAACCGCAAGCTCTTCGGCCAGGGCGTCGAAGCCGACCACCTGCCGCACACGCAACTCGCATCGAACGCCTTCACGCGCGGCATGGCCGAGAACGGCGCGGAGTTGGCCGACCGCCTGCTCGACCTGATCACGCTGCACGACGCATCGAACATCGCGGCCGTGATCGTGGAGCCTTTCGCGGGCTCGGCCGGCGTGGTGATTCCGCCCAAGGGCTACCTGAAGCGCCTGCGCGACATCTGCACCGCGAACAACATCCTGTTGATCTTCGACGAGGTCATTACCGGTTTCGGCCGTTGCGGCGCGCTCACCGGCGCGGAAGCCTTCGGCGTGACGCCCGACATCATGAACATCGCCAAGCAGGTGACCAACGGCGCGCAGCCGATGGGCGCAGTGGTCGCCAGCAAGGAGGTCTACGACACCTTCATGGCGGCCGGCGGTCCGGACTACATGCTCGAGTTTCCGCACGGCTACACCTACGGCGCGCACCCGGTGGCCTGCGCCGCAGGCATCGCCGCGCTCGACGTGCTGCAGAAGGACGACATGATCGGCCGCGTGCAAGCGCTGGCGCCGCACTTCGAGAATGCGGTGCACAGCCTGAAGGGCAGCAAGCACGTGACCGATATCCGCAACTACGGCCTGGCCGCAGGCCTCACGATCGCCGCATTGCCGGGCGAGCCGGCACGCCGTCCCTATGAGATCGCGATGAACTGCTGGAAGAAGGGCTTCTACGTGCGCTACGGCGGCGACACGATCCAGCTCGCGCCGCCTTTCGTCTCGGAGAAAGCCGAGATCGATCGCCTCGTCAACGCATTGGGCGACGCATTGGCCGAAACGGCGTGAGGCGGCGCTGCGCGCAGGCATGAGGCGGAAGGCGGGCGGCTCTGCATAATGAGCCGGCCCCCTCCATCCACCGCCCGCCTTCGTGCAACAGATCGACCTTTCCTACGCGATCCGACCCCGCCGCAGCGGTCCGCGGCAGATCCGCAATCCGCTGATGCAGATGCTGCAGGCGGTGCGCGAGCACGGCTCGATCTCGGCCGCCGCGCGCGCGCTCGGCCTGTCCTACCGCCATGTGTGGGGAGAACTCAAGCACTGGGAACAGACGCTCGGCCATCCCCTGGTGCAGGGCGAGCAGGGCCAGCGCGCGCAGCTCTCCGATTTCGGTGACAAGCTGCTGTGGGCCGAGCGCCAGGCCCAGGCCAGGCTCGCGCCGCAGATCGAGGCGCTGCACGCCGAACTCGAGCGTGCCTTCGCCCTCGCCTTTGATGACCGCACGCATGTGCTGAGCCTGCAGGCGAGCCACGATGACGCGCTCGCGCTGCTGCGCACCCACGCGGCGGGCACGGCGCAGCTGCACCTCGACATTCACTTCACGGGCAGCGTCGACGCCATACGCGCGCTCAACCAAGGCCGCTGCGTGATGGCGGGCTTTCATACGCTGGAGCATCCGCCGCGCGGTTCGCTGGCCCAACGCACGTACCAGCCGCTGCTCAAGCCGGGGCAGCACAAGCTCATCGGCTTCGCCCGGCGCGCGCAGGGCCTGCTCGTGTCGCCGGGCAATCCGCTGCGCCTGCGCTCGCTGGCCGACGTGGTTCGGCTGCGCGCGCGCTACGTCAACCGGGCCATCGGCACCGGCACGCGCGTGCTGCTGGACGAACTGCTCGCGCAGGCCGGGCTCGATGCCGCCGCGCTCGCGGGCTACGAACGCTGCGAAACCTCGCATGCCGCGGTGGCGCACGCGGTGGCGTCCGGCCAAGCCGATGCCGGACTCGGGCTCGAGTCCGCTGCCCACGCCGAAGGCCTCGGCTTCGTGCCGCTGGTGCACGAACGCTATCACCTGGCCTGCCTCAAGTCGGCGCTCGAACAGCCCGCCATGCAGGCGCTGGTGGCGGTGCTGCGCAGTACCAGCTGGCAGCATTTGCTGGGCACGCTGCCCGGCTACGAAACCGCAGGCAGCGGCGAGGTGCAGTCGCTGCGCGCACTGCTGCCCTGGTGGACCTTCCAGCGCGAGAAGAATCCCGCGCATTGAAGCGCTGCCGGGCGCTTGGGTTAAGGTTGCGCCCATGACGGCTGCGGTGCATAGCGATATTCCCGCCCGGCTCGACCGCCTCCCCTGGTCGCGCTGGCATTGGCGCGTGGTAATCGCGCTCGGCGTGGCGTGGGTACTCGACGGCCTCGAGGTGACGCTGGTCGGCTCCATCGGGGCCGTGCTCGAGCGGCCCGACACGCTGGGGCTCAGCGCCGGCGAAATCGGCTGGTCGGGCTCCATCTATATCGCGGGCGCAGTGATCGGCGCTCTGCTCTTCGGCCGCCTGACCGACCGGCTCGGGCGCAAGAAACTGTTTCTGGTCACGCTGGTGGTCTACACGCTGGGCACGCTGGCCACCGCGTTCTCGCCCAACTTTGCCTTCTTTGCAGTCTGCCGCTTCATCACGGGCCTGGGCATCGGCGGCGAATACGCGGCCATCAACTCGGCCATCGACGAGCTCATTCCGGCGCGTGTGCGCGGCCGCGTCAACCTGGCCATCAACGGCAGCTTCTGGATCGGCGCGGCGCTGGGCGCCGGGCTCAGCCTGGTGCTGCTCGATGCGCGTGTGATCGGCCCGGTGTGGGGCTGGCGCGCAGGCTTCGCGCTGGGCGCGGTGCTGGCAGTGGCCATTCTGCTGGTGCGGCGCGACGTGCCTGAAAGCCCGCGCTGGCTGATGGCGCACGGCCGCGCCGACGAGGCACTGCGCATCGTCGAGACCATTGAAGCCGAGGTGCGCGCACAGCACGGGCCGCTGGCGGTGGCGGAAGGCCGCGTGGCCTACGCCGGCGGGCGCCACCGCAGCCCGTCGATGCGCGAGGTGGCCCACGTGCTGCTGCGCCGCTACCGCGAGCGCAGCGTGGTCGCCGTGGCGCTGATGGTCTCGCAGGCCTTTTTCTACAACGCGATCTTCTTCACGTACGCGCTGGTGCTCACGCGTTTCTACGGCGTGGCCGAAGACAACGTGGCGCTCTATATCTTTCCGTTCGCACTCGGCAACGTACTTGGTCCACTGCTGCTGGGCCCGCTGTTCGACAGCGTGGGCCGGCGCAAGATGATCGCGCTGACCTACGTGCTCGCCGGTATCGGCCTTGCGCTCACCGGCTGGGCCTTCATGATGGGCTGGCTCGATGCGCGCAGCCAGGCGCTGTGCTGGTCGGCGGTGTTCTTCCTGGCCTCGGCCGCGGCAAGCTCGGCTTACCTCACGGTCAGCGAAGTCTTCCCGCTGGAGATGCGGGCCATGGCGATCGCGATCTTCTACGCCATCGGCATGGGCGCGGGCGGCTTCGTGGCGCCGGTGCTCTTCGGCATGCTCATCGAGACCGGCAGCCGGGGCGCCGTGATGGTGGGCTACGCCATCGGCGCCACGCTGGTCATCGTCGCGGGCCTGCTGGCCCTGCGCTATGCAGCCGATGCGGAGTGCAAGCCGCTGGAGGAAATTGCGCCGCCGCTGTCGTCGGACATGGGCAGCACCGGCATCGGCGATTAGCGCAAAACTTGGAGCGGGCGAGTCACAGACTGCAGGTTCTGAAGCCAAAAAAGCCGTCATCGCGGCCGGGCAGCGCAAAGCCCCTGCGGCGTGGCGAGCGCAGCCGCGCGCGGGTCGCGAACGAGGCGCCCCGCAGCACGCGCGCCCGGCCGAATGCCGGCGTCGGGTCGAACTCGCTGCCCCCGCTCCAAGGATCGGCCCGGAAACCGGGCCATGGCTGCAGCGTGCCCGCGGTCCATTCATGCACGTCGGCCCAGCGAAAGCCTCGCCTTGCCGCCGTGTGCGCTGCAATCTCCCATTCGACTTCGGTCGCGATGCGCCGTCCGGCCCAGCGCGCCCAGGCGTCGGCCTCCCACCAGCTCAGGTGCACCGCGCTGTGGTGCCCGGCCGCGCGCACGGTCGCACCGAAACGTTGCTGCAGCACCGAGCCGCCGGTGCCGTGGCGCGCAGCACCGATCTGCTCGACATGGCGCGGCCCGCGGCGTCCGTCGATCTGCGCATCCAGCCAGCGCCAGCCTTGCGGATGCCAGAGCTCCTCGCGGTCGTAGCCGCCTTCGTCGACAAACTCGATGTACTGGTTCCAGGTCACGGGCTGGGCATCGATTTCGAATTCGGGCACGTCGACCCGTTGCAGCCCCTGGTCCTGCGCGAATGCAAACCCGCAACCCTCCGGTTGGCCAAGCTCCCACTGTGTAGCGGGCAGCAGCAGGGGCTCGCGCGTGACGGCCATAGGCATCTGCTCGATGCCCAGGGCCAGTCCCAGCGTCTGCGCCATCACGATGAACTGCTCGCCGCGCAGGTCTTCATGCAAGAGCGCGAGGCGGTAGAAGTACAGGCCCGGGTCGGTCTCGGCCGCATGCTCGAGCAGCTCGAGGGTACTTTCCAGCGTTTCGAGCAGGTAGGCCTTGGTCTGCCCGAGGTCCGGCAGGCCGGGCGACCAGAGTTGCTCCCGCGTGGCCTGTGCCGGGTTCCACCAGTTGTCGGCGTGGGGGTCGATGGCCGCGAGCCGGGTCGGCCGCACCGGGCAATCGGCGCCGAAGGCACGCTGGGTGTTGCGTCCGATCCACCATTCGGCAAACCAGCCGATGTGCCCGGCCAGCCAGACCGGCGGCACCACGCCTTCGTCTTCGGTGCGCGCCACCGAGAGCGCCGAGGAACCCAGCGCCTCTTCGTAAAGCGACAGCAGGTGCAGCGTGTGGTTGCGCGCGTCGATAAGGGCCAGCGACAGCAGTTCGCGGCCCGCGCGCTGCATGTCGGGTGAATCGATCGAATGCGGCAGGGAGAGCGGCGCAGCCATTGCCTCATTATGGTGCTCAGGGAAACCCCCCGATAGGCATCGACGGCCGCCCGGCATGGCGGGCGTTAACATCGCAGGCTTTGTGCGGAGTGCCCTCAGGGCCGCACATTTTCGTCATCTGGTCGGGAGACTCCCCCTTGTCCGCACTTCTCAAGTTTTCGTTCTGGATGGACTGGATCAGCAGCCAGCTCGGCAAGGTCGCCGCGTTCACGGTGCTCTCCGCGGCGCTGATTTCCGCTGGCAACGCCTTCGTTCGCTTCGGCCTCAATACCAGCTCCAATGCCTGGCTCGAAATCCAGTGGTACCTGTTCGCCGCCACGGTCATGCTCGGCGCGCCGGTGGTGCTCAAGCTCAACGAGCACGTGCGCGTGGACATCATCTACGGCAAGCTTAAGGGCCATGGGCCGGTCTACGTGGACCTTTTCGGCCTGCTCTGTTTCCTGCTGCCGGTGATGGGCATCATCGCCTGGCTCAGCTGGCCGCTCTTCTACAGCATGCTGCTGTCGGGCGAAATGTCGAACAATTCGGGCGGACTGATCCGCTGGCCCGCCATGATGCTGCTGCCGCTGGGCTTTGCCTTGATGTTCCTGCAGGGCGTGTCGGAGGTGATCAAGCGCATCGCCTACCTGAAGGGCCTGATCCAGATGGACACGCACTACGAAAAGCCGGTGCAGTGAACTGGCACCACCCCCGAAGAACGGGCATCGCTTCGGTTGCCTGGCGAATGACCGGTAGCGCAGCGAACAAATAGAACTACAGGACAGCACAGATATGCAGATGGAAAACTTTGCGCCGATCATGTTCGGCGGGCTGGTGCTGATCATGCTGATCGGCTTCCCGGTGGCGTTCTCGCTGGCGGCGCTGGGCATGGCCTCCGGTTTCTTCGCGATCCAGATGGGCTGGTTCCCGGCGGTGTTCATGGAGAACCTGCCGATCAACATCTTCGGCATTCTGTCGAACGACCTGTTGCTGGCGATCCCGTTCTTCACCTTCATGGGCGCCATTCTCGAAAAGTGCGGGCTCGCCGAAGACATGCTCGACTCGATGGGCCAGCTGTTCGGCACCGTCAAGGGCGGCCTGGGCTACTCGGTGATCATCGTGGGCTTCATTCTCGGCGCCATCACCGGTACGGTGGCGGGCCAGGTGATTGCCATGGCGCTGATCTCGCTGCCGGTGATGATCCGCTACGGCTACAACATGCGCTATGCCACCGGCGTGCTGGCGGCGTCGGGCACCATCACGCAATTGGTGCCGCCTTCGCTGGTGCTGATCGTCATGGCCGACCAGCTGGGCCGATCGGTCGGCGACATGTACCGCGGCGCCTGGGGCCCGTCGATCCTCCAGGTGCTGATCTTCGCGGGCTACACCTTCATGCTCGGCGTGATCAAGCCGCACCACATTCCGGGTATTCCCAAGAGTGCCCGCACGCTGAGCGGCGCCAAGCTGTGGGCCAAGTGCCTGCGCGGCATCATTCCGTCGGCCATCCTGATCTTCGCGGTGCTGGGTTCGATGGGCGGCCTGCCGGGCATCGACACCGCCATTGCCACGCCCACCGAAGCGGGCGCGATGGGCGTGGTCGGCGCGCTGATCCTCGCGGCCATCCATAAGCGGCTGACGCTGGCGCTGATCTGGGAAGCCATGGTGGGCACCATGCGGCTCACCGCCATGGTGGTGTTCATCCTGATCGGTGCACGCGTGTTCTCGCTGGTGTTCCAGGGCGTGGACGGCGCGCGGTGGGTCGAGCACCTGCTGACGGGCCTGCCGGGTGGACAGATCGGCTTCCTGATCGTCGTCAACCTGTTCATCTTCTTCCTGGCCTTCTTCCTCGACTTCTTCGAGATCGCCTTCATCATCCTGCCGATGCTGGGCCCGGTGGCGGCCAAGCTCGGCATCGACCTGGTGTGGTTCGGCGTGCTGCTGTGCGTGAACATGCAGACCAGCTTCATGCACCCGCCGTTCGGCTTTGCGCTGTTCTATCTGCGAGGCATCGCGGACACGCTGTTCAAGGAAAAGCGGATTGCCAAGCCGGTGTTGTCGAACGACATCTACATGGGTGCGATTCCCTGGGTGCTGATGCAGCTGATCCTGGTCGCCATCGTGATCTTCGTGCCGCAGACGGTGACGATGTTCCTGCCCAAGGAAGAGGCGATCGACACCGACAAGGTGCAGATCGAAGTACCGGCCGACGACATGAATCCGAATTCCGGCACGGACAACAGCGGTGGCGGTGAAAATCCCTTCGGCGATCCGCCCAAGGAAGAGGCTCCGGCCGCTCCCGGCGGTACCGCCGCCGAACCCGAGAAGAAGTAGGCGCCTTGGGTCCGGCACCATTTCGTTTCGAACCGTCGCGGGGCGATGCGGTCGAGGGACAGGCGTTTTCGCTGCCCTTCAAACTGCTGGCCACCGTGATCGTGGGCGGTTGCGCCTTCTGGCTGGCACAGCTCTGGTCGGTGGGTGCCCTGGGCTCCGCCAGGACCGGCGGCCTCGGCTGGTTTCTCGCCGGCATCGCACTCATGGCCTGGACCTGGTTCCACATCATGACCAGCCGCACCCGCATCGACCGCCAAGGCCTGCACCAGCGCTGGATCTGGGACAAGCACATGGCGCTCGACGACCTCGCCTTCGGCAAGCTGATCCGCGTTCGCGGGCTCGACTGGCTGATTGCGCCGCGGCTCTATGTGCGCACGCTGGTCGGCAAGTTCGCGGTGTTCTATGCAGCCACGCCGGAGCTCATCGCCGAATTCGAGCGGCTGGTGGCCGAGCTCAAGCAGGCACGCAAGCTCTGACCACCGCTCCGCACAAACGCGCTGATCGGGCATCGAGCGCCCATAAAAAAACCGCGCAGTGCGCGGTTTTTTTATGTGTTCCTGAAGCTCAGAGCTTCACGGATTGCATGTAGTTGTCGAAGCGGCCTTCGGCCACGCGGAACCATGCCACCTGGTCGCGCTGGAACGTGAGGAAGTCGGCGTAGATCTTCTTCCACTCCGGGCTCTTGGCAGCGTTTTCTTCGTAGACCTGCAGGGAAGCCTTGAACGACGCGTCGAGAATTTCCTTGCTGAAAGGCAGCAGCTTGGTCTTGGCGCCGATCAGTTGCTTGAGCGCGGTGGGGTTGCGCGCATCGTACTTGGCCAGCATGTCTTGCGAGGCGACGGCGGAAGCCGCCGAGATGATGGCCTTGTTCTCGGGCGACAGGGCATCGAAGGCCTTCTTGTTGATGAAGAAGTCGACCTCGGGGCCGCCTTCCCACCAGCCAGGGTAGTAGTAGTTCGGCGCAACCTTGTTGAAGCCGAGCTTCTGGTCGTCGTACGGACCCACCCATTCGGCGGCGTCGATCGTGCCCTTTTCAAGCGCTTGATAGATCTCACCGCCCGGAATGCTTTGCGGCACCACGCCGAGCTTGGTCATCACGTCGCCCACCAGGCCGCCGCCGAGGCGCATCTTCAGGCCCTTGAGGTCGGCCGGGGTCTTGATTTCCTTGCGGAACCAACCGCCCATCTGGGTGCCGGTGTTGCCGCCGTTGAAGCTCAGCATGCCGTAGGTGCCGTAGAACTCGTCCATCAGCTTGCGGCCGTTGCCGTGCATCATCCACGCGGTCATCTGGCGTGCGTTCATGCCGAACGGAATGGCCGAACCGAGCGCGAAGGCGGGGTTCTTGCCGTAGAAGTAGTAGGGCACCGTGTGGCAGGCCTCGACCGAACCTTGCTGCACGCCGTCGACCACGCCGAAAGCCGGCATCAGTTCGCCAGCCGCATGCACCGAAATTTCGAACTTGCCGCCCGACATGGCCTTGACCGCATTGGAGAAAACCTCAGCGCCGCCGTAGATCGTATCGAGCGGCTTGGGAAAGCTGGAGGCCAGGCGCCAGCGGACGGCGGCTTGCGCATGAACTGCGGGCGCAATGCCGGCGGCCAGAACGCCAGCGATGCCGGCGTTTTTGATGAGGGAACGACGATCCATTGAATTCACTCCGAGTGCATTGGAAAAAACGAAACGCGGCTTGTGGCCGCGTCGACGACTTTCGTAAGTCGTGGCGATTGTAAAAACCTGCTTACAGGCAACCCGCCGGGGTTTACCCTGCGACGGGCCCGAAGCGCCGAGTGATCGAGGCCTCGATGCCCGCTGCGTCGAGACCGATGGACGCGAGCAGCTTGCCCGGATCGCCATGCTCGATGAACCTGTCGGGCAAGCCCAGCTGAAGCACGGGCTTCTGCACGTTGGCAGCCTGCAACGCCTCGAGCACCGCGCCGCCCGCACCACCCATGATGGCGCCCTCTTCGAGCGTGACGATGGCATCGTGCGTGCCTGCCACCTGCAGCAGCAACTCGACGTCGAGCGGCTTGGCCCAGCGCATGTTGACCACCGTGGCGTCGAGCGACTCGGCCGCGGCGAGCGCGGGGTACAGCAAGGTGCCGAACACGAGGACCGCGATGCGCTTGCCTTCGCGGCGCACTTCGCCCTTGCCGAAGGGCAGCGCATCGAGTGCCAGGTGCGGCGTGACGCCGGCACCCGCGCCGCGGGGATAGCGCACCGCCACCGGGTGGTTCTGTTCGTAGGCGCTCGACAGCAGCTGGCGGCATTCGCGCTCGTCGGCCGGGCACGCAATGCTCATGTTGGGAATGCAGCGCAGAAACGGAATGTCGTAGGCGCCCGCATGCGTGGCACCGTCGGCACCCACCAAGCCCGCGCGGTCGAGTGCGAACACCACCGGCAGGTTCTGGATTGCGACGTCGTGAATCAGCTGGTCGTAGGCGCGCTGCAGAAAGGTCGAATAGATCGCGACCACCGGCTTCAGGCCTTCGCACGCCAAGCCGGCCGCGAACGTGACGGCATGCTGCTCGGCAATGCCGACGTCGTAGTAGCGGTCAGGAAAGCGCTGTTCGAATTCGACCAGCCCCGAACCTTCTCGCATCGCGGGCGTGATGCCCACCAGCCGGCCGTCGTGCGCCGCCATGTCGCACAGCCATTGCCCGAAGACCTGCGTGAAGGTCTGCTTGGCCACCGCGGCGGGCTTGACCAGCCCCACCTGCGGATCGAACTTGCCCGGGCCGTGGTAGGCCACCGGGTCGGCCTCGGCCAGTTTGTAGCCCTGCCCCTTCTTCGTGACCACATGCAGGAACTGCGGGCCGTCGAGGTGCTTGAGATTCTCGAGCGTGGGCACCAGCGAATCGATGTCGTGCCCGTCGATGGGGCCCACATAGTTGAAGCCGAACTGCTCGAACAACGTGGCCGGGACCACCATGCCCTTGGCATGCTGCTCGAAGCGCTTGGCCAGCTCGAACAGCGGCGGCGCGGCGCGCAGCACGCTCTTGCCCACGTTCTTGGCGGCGGCGTAGAAGTTGCCGCTCATCAGCTGCGCGAGGTAGCGGTTGAGCGCGCCCACGGGCGGGCTGATCGACATGTCGTTGTCGTTCAGGATCACCAGCAGCTTGCAGTCGCACACGCCGGCGTTGTTGAGCGCCTCGAAGGCCATGCCGGCCGTGAGCGCGCCGTCGCCGATGATCGCGACCGCATGGCGGTCTTCGCCCTTCTGCTTGGCGGCCATGGCCATGCCGAGCGCGGCCGAGATGCTGGTCGACGAGTGCGCGGTGCCGAAGGTGTCGTATTCGCTCTCGCTGCGCTGCGGAAAGCCCGAGATGCCGCCGATCTGGCGCAGCGTGGGCATGCGCTCGCGCCGGCCGGTGAGGATCTTGTGCGGATAGGTCTGGTGGCCCACGTCCCACACCAGCCGGTCGTGCGGCGTGTTGAACACATGGTGCAGAGCGACCGTGAGCTCGACCGTTCCAAGGTTGGAACTCAGGTGGCCGCCGGTGCGCGAAACGTTGTCGAGCACGCAGGCGCGCACCTCGTCGGACAGCTGCTTGAGCTGGGCCCGGTCGTATTGCCGGATCGGCGAGGGATCATGAAGCGTGGGAAGCAGCGGGGCCATGGGAGCGTCGTGGTTCTTCTTGTCCATCTGTTCAACTGTTCATCGGTCGCGGTCGACGACCATGTGGGCCAGCGCGCGCAGTGCCGCGGTGTCGCGCAGGCCGCTGCGCTCCAGCGCCGCGAGCGATTCGGCAAGCAACTGTTTCGCCTGTGCCCGCGCGCCGTCGAGGCCCCACAGAGAGACATAGGTGGGTTTGTCGGCGGCGGCGTCCTTGCCGGCCGTCTTGCCGAGAGTCTGCGAATCGGCCGTCACATCGAGGATGTCGTCGACCACCTGGAACGCCAATCCGATGGCGGCGCCGTAGTCGCGCAGGGCGGCCAGCGCGGCGGGCGCCACGGCGCCCGCGCAGGCCGCGCCCATCTCGACGCTGCCCTGCAGCAGCGCGCCGGTCTTCAGGCGGTGCATTTCGCGCAGTTGCGCTTCGTCGAGCGCCAGGCCCACGCTGGCGAGATCGATCGCCTGTCCGCCCGCCATGCCCTGGCTGCCCGCGGCGCGCGCAAGCAGCCGGCACAGCGTGGCCTGGGTCGATGCGGGAACCTCGTCGCCCTCGGGCGTCAGCAGTTCGAAGGCCAGGGCCTGCAAGGCGTCGCCGGCGAGCAGCGCATCGGCCTCGCCGAATTTCACGTGCACGGTGGGTTTGCCACGGCGCAGCACGTCGTTGTCCATGCTCGGCAAGTCGTCGTGCACCAGCGAGTAGGCGTGGATCAGTTCGGTGGCGCAGGCCGCGCGCAGCCCCGCGGCGGGGTTGCCGCCCACCGCTTCGCTCGCGGCCAGCACCAGCAAAGGACGCAGCCGCTTGCCGCCATCGAGCACGGCGTAGCGCATCGCGTCGCCAAGCAGCACGGGGGAATCGACCCCGACCCAGCGCGAAAGCGCCGCTTCGACGCGCGCAAGGTGCGGCTCGCTCCAGCCGGCCAGCCGCGCGGCGTCCCAATCGACCGCCGCCGTCACAGCCGCGCTCATTCGGCCGTCCAGGGCTTGAGGCTGCCTGCGTCCAGCACCTTGATCTGGTCTTCGACCGCCTGGAGCTTCTCGCGGCAAAAAGCGAGCAACGCGGCACCGCGCTGATAGCTGCCAAGCAACTGGTCGAGCGGCAACTGGCCCGATTCGAGTTCTGCAACCAATTGTTCCAACTCCTGGAGCCCGGCTTCATAGCTGGCCGGCAGCGGCCCCGTATCGGGCATGGCTGCCGGGCTGGACGTGGCGGAGGAAGGGACCTTGGGCATGCGAGAGAACAAGTATGAAATCGGGCATTTTAGGGCGGGGAACCAAATGAGCACCGCGATGGCCCCTTGGGTACAATCGCGGCTTCCCTTGCCGGCCAGCCCGGCACAACTCTTCGGGCCGTCGCCCTCCTGACGGCGCCTTCCGTCTTTTCTTTTTTCTCCCTGTGGGGAGCTTGGTCAGGTCCTCGATGTCTGATTTAAGTCTTCAACTGCAGCAGGCCACGAGCCAACTTCCAGTTTCCGCGTACTTCGACGAGTCGCTCTACGCACGCGAGATGCAAACGCTGTTTGCGCAAGGTCCGCGCTACGTGGGCCACCGCCTTGCCGTGCCCGAGCCGGGCGACTACCACACGCTGCCGCAAGAGCACCAGGGCCGGGCGCTGGTGCACACGCCCAAGGGCGTGGAGCTCATTTCCAACGTGTGCCGCCACCGGCAGGCGCTCATCCTGCAAGGCCGTGGCCGGCTCGACAACCAGACCGGTGGCAACATCGTCTGCCCGCTGCACCGCTGGACCTACGCCGCGAGCGACCCGCGCACCACGGGCACGCTGATCGGCGCGCCGCATTTCGAGCAGGACCCGTGCCTCAACCTGCACAACTATCCGCTCACCGAGTGGAACGGCCTGCTGTTCGAGCGCGGCGCAAACGGCCCGAAGGGCGTCGGGCGTGACGTCGCCGCCGACATGGCCGAGCTCGGCCCGCGCGCCGATCTGGACTTCACGGGTTACGCACTCGACCGCGTCGAGCTGCACGAGTGCAACTACAACTGGAAGACCTTCATCGAGGTCTACCTCGAGGACTACCACGTCGGTCCGTTCCACCCCGGCCTCGGCAGCTTCGTGACCTGCGACGACCTGCGCTGGGAATTCAACCGCAACTACTCGGTGCAGACCGTGGGCGTGGCCAACCGGCTCGGCCGCGCGGGCAGCCCCATCTACCAGAAGTGGCAGGAGCAGCTGCTCAAGTACCGCGAGGGCAAGCCGCCGAAGTACGGCGCGATCTGGCTCACCTACTACCCGCACGTGATGGTCGAGTGGTATCCGCACGTGCTCACGGTGTCGACACTGCACCCGGTCAGCCCCACGAAGACGCTCAACATGGTGGAGTTCTTCTACCCCGAGGAAATCGTCGCCTTCGAGCGCGAATTCGTCGAAGCCCAGCAGGCCGCCTACATGGAAACTTGCGTGGAAGACGACGAGATTGCCGAGCGCATGGACGCCGGCCGCCGCGCGCTGATGCTGCGCGGCGACGACGAGAGCGGCCCCTACCAGAGCCCGATGGAAGACGGCATGCAGCAGTTCCACGAGTGGTACCGCAGCGCAATGCAGAACAACAACGCCTGAGCCCGTAGTGCAAGCACTCTGGATGGTGCTCGGCGCCTTCTTGTTCGCCACCATGAGCGTGGTCGTCAAGGTGGCCTCGGCCTGGTTCAACAGCGGGGAGATGGTGCTGGGCCGCGGGCTGATCGGCATCGTGTTCCTGTGGCTGCTCGCGCGCAACCGCGGTGTTCCGCTCGCCACCCGCTACCCGGGCATGCACGCCTGGCGCAGCACCATCGGCGTGGTGTCGCTCGGCGCCTGGTTCTACGCCATCGCCCACATGCCGCTGGCGACGGCCGTCACGCTCAACTACATGAGCAGCGTGTGGATCGCGGCCTTCCTGGTCGGCGGCGCGCTGCTGGCCTGGGTGCCGGTGCCCGGACGCGATGGCCGCGTCGAGCGTCCGCCGCTGCAGGGCACGCTCGCGCTGACCGTGCTCGCGGGCTTCGTGGGCGTGGTGCTCATGCTCAAGCCCAGCGTGGATGCGAGCCAGGGTTTCGCCGGGCTGCTGGGCCTGCTGTCGGGCCTTACGGCCGCGTTCGCCTACATGCAGGTGGTGGCGCTGTCGCGCATCGGCGAACCCGAGTTGCGCACGGTGTTCTATTTCGCGGTCGGCTCGGCCGTGGCCGGTGCTTTTGCCACGGCCGCCACCGGGTTTTCGGGCGGAGATTCGTGGACGTGGCAGCATGCGCTGTGGCTGCTGCCGATCGGCCTGCTTGCGGCCCTCGGGCAGCTTTGCATGACGCGCGCCTATGCCACGGCCAAGACCCAGGCCGGCACGCTGGTGGTGGCCAACCTGCAGTACTCCGGCATCGTCTTCGCGGCGTTCTACAGCGTGGTGCTGTTCGACGACCGCATCGACGCCGCCGGCTGGGCCGGCATGGCGCTCATCATCGTGAGCGGCATCGCGGCCACGGTGCTGCGCCAGCGGGCGGTGCCCAAGGCGCCGGCCGAAGAACACTGAACCGCATCGAACCCCATCGACAACGAAGGAGCCCGCCATGTACACCACCCTCATCAGCGTCGAACAACTCCAGCAGCTGCAAGCCGGCGGCACGCCGCTAATGGTTTTCGACTGCAGCTTCGACCTCATGAAGCCCGAAGCCGGCGCGCAGCAATATGCCGTCGCCCACATTCCGGGCGCCGCGTTTGCGAACCTCGACACCGACCTCAGTGCGAAGCATGGCATGCCCGGCGCGCACGGCGACGTGGTGGTGGCCCAGGAAGACGGCGTGCCGGCCTCGGGTGGACGCCATCCGCTGCCGAGCCGCGAGAAGTTCGCGGCCTGGTTGTCGAGCGTCGGTTTTTCCAACGACATGCAGGCCGTGGTGTACGACCGCAACGGCGCCAACTATTGCGGGCGGCTCTGGTGGATGCTCAAGTGGATGGGACACGACGCGGTGGCCGTGCTCGACGGCGGCCTGCAAGCATGGCAAGCCGCGGGCGGCGAAGTCACGAGCCGCGAAGAGCCTGCGCGCTTCCAGTCGAACTTCGTGCCGGGCGAGCCGCTTGCAGCGCTCGTGACCACCGACACCGTGGCGCGCCGGCTCGGCCAACCTGACCAGCAGCTGATCGACGCACGGGCCGGTGCACGATATCGCGGCGAGGTGGAACCTCTGGACCCGATCGCGGGTCACATCCCCGGGGCTCTGAACCGGCCCTTCGCCGAAAACCTCGGCCCCGACGGCAAGTTCAAGCCGGCACCGCAATTGCGTGCCGAGTTCGAAGCGTTGCTCGCGGGACGCGATCCGGCGACGGTCGTCCACCAATGCGGCAGCGGCGTGAGCGCTGTGCCCAACCTGCTTGCGATGCAGATCGCGGGGCTGGGGACGACCGCGCTCTATGCCGGCAGCTGGAGCGAATGGAGCAACACGCCGGGGCTGCCGACCCGGCAAGGCGCAGAACCATGAAACAGATCCGACTTCGACGACGCATTTCATCCGGCCTCGCATCTGCCTCGGCCCTGTTCGCCGCGGCACTGCTCGCAGCGCCCTTTCTTTCACTTTCCGCGCACGCCCAGCAGCAGCACGCGCATGTGCACGGCCAGCTCAAGCTCGATGTGGCCATCGACGGCCCGACGGTCGTGATCGACATGGAGTCGCCGCTCGACAACATCGTCGGCTTCGAACGCGCGCCCAAGACCGCTGCGGAAAAAAAGACGGCTGAAGACGCCATCGCCCAGTTGCGCGCAGCCGACAAGCTCTTTGTCATCGACCCTGCCGCCAACTGCAAGCTCGGCCCCGTCGACCTGCGCTCCAGCGCCCTGGGCCTCGGCAACCTCGACCCGAACGAGCCTGCGGGACATGCGGACCTCGACGCCACCTTCTCCTTCAATTGCACGAACGCGGCCGCGGCAAGGTTCATCGACGTGAACCTGTTCGCCGCGTTCAAGGGCACGCGCCAGATCGATTCGCAGATCGCTTCGGCACAAGGCCAGTTCAAGCGCCAGCTCAAGCGCCCGGCCGCTGCCCAGGCCGCACAGCCCGTGCGCCTCGGCTGGGGCAAGTGACACTGTGAGCACCGCTCCCCAGGCCGAGTCGGCGCCGCTGCGCGTCGTGCTCGCCGCCGAAGCGCTGCGCTTTGCGTGGCCCGGCATGAAGACACCCTGCATCGACATCGAGGCCTTTCGCATCACGGCCGGCGAGCTGGTGTTCCTGCACGGGCCGAGCGGTTGCGGCAAGAGCACGCTGCTGTCCCTGCTGGCCGGCGTGCTGGTGGCCGACGAAGGCCGCGTCACGCTGCTGGGGCACGACTGGTCGCAGCTTTCCGGCGCTGCACGCGACCGCTGCCGCGTCGCGCACGTGGGCTACATCTTTCAGCAGTTCAATTTGCTGCCTTACCTGAGCGTGCTCGACAACGTGCTGCTGCCCTGCCGCTTCTCGCAGCGGCGCGAAGCGCAGGCTGCCCGCAGCGGCAGCTCGCGCGATGAAGGCGGCAGCTCGCGCAATGAAGCCGAGCACCTGCTCGACCAGATGGGCCTCGACCGCAACCTGTGGAAACGCCAGGCCATGCAGCTCTCGGTCGGCCAGCAGCAGCGCGTCGCGGCGGCGCGCGCACTCATCGGCCAGCCCGAGGTGGTGATTGCCGACGAGCCCACCTCCGCGCTCGACGAAGACCGGCGCGAGGCCTTTCTCGATGTGTTGCTGACCGCGTGCGCAACGAACCAGAGCGCGCTGGTGTTCGTGAGCCACGACCAGCGCATTGCGCAGCGCTTTGCACGGCACGTGCTGCTGCCCGACATCAATCGCGCCGCGACGACGGCAATGGCGGTGGACGCATGAAGGTACGCCGATGAGTGCGCTTTTTTCCATTGCCTGGCGCAGCGCCTGGAACCGGCGCTTCACGCTGGCGCTCACGGTGTTCTCGATCGCGCTGTCGACATTTCTCTTGCTCGGCGTCGAACGCATCCGCACCGAGCTGCGCGAGAACTTCGCGTCATCGGTCTCTGGCACCGACCTGATCGTGGGGGCGCGCACGGGCTCCACGCAGCTGCTGCTGTATTCGGTGTTCCGCATCGGCGCGGCCACCAACAACATCTCGTGGAAGAGCGTGCAGGCGCTGTCCGCGCACCCCGGCGTCGACTGGGTGGTGCCGCTCTCGCTCGGCGATTCGCACCGCGGCTTCGCGGTGCTGGCCACTTCGCCCGAGTACTTCACGCGCTTTCGCTACGGCAACCGGCAGCCGCTCGCGCTACGCGAAGGCAAGCCCTTCAGTGAACTGTTCGACGCGGTGGTGGGCGCCGAGATCGCCGACAAGCTCGGCTATCACGTCGGCCGGAAGATCACGCTGGCCCATGGCAGCGGCGAACTCAACACGGCCGAGCACGCCGACAAGCCCTTCACGGTGGTCGGCGTGCTCGCGCGGACCGGCACGCCGGTCGACCGCACGGTGCACATCGGGCTCGAGGCGATGGAGGCGATCCACCTCGAATGGGTGGGCGGCGCACCGATGCCCGGCGTCAAGATTCCGGCCGAGCAGGTGCGCAAGTTCGATCTCACGCCCAAGAACGTGACGGCCGCGCTGGTGGGCCTGAAAAACCGCTCGGCCGTGTTCGGCGTGCAGCGCTGGATTTCCACCTACAACGGCGAACCGCTGATGGCCATCCTGCCCGGCGTGGCGCTCGACGAACTGTGGAGCGTGATCGGCATCGGCGAGAACGCGTTGCTGCTGATGTCGGCACTGGTTGCGCTGGTGAGCCTTGCGGGCCTTGTCTCGGTGGTGATGGCGGGCCTGAACGAAAGGCGGCGCGAGTTGGCCGTGCTGCGCGCCGTGGGCGCCGGCTTGCGGCATGTGCTGGCGCTGCTCGCTCTCGAGGGCGCCATGGTCACCGTGCTGGGCGTGGCCCTGGGCGTGGTCATGGCGGTGCTCGGCATTGCCCTTCTCGCGCCATGGCTGCAGTCGCAGTTCGGGCTGACATTGAGCCTTTCGGAACCTACACTGAACGAATGGCTGCTGATGGCGAGCCTGCTGGCGGCGGGCTGGCTCGCAAGCCTGCTGCCCGGCATTCGTGCCTATCGGCTCTCATTGGCCGACGGCCTCTCACCGAGGATTTGAAATCATGCGCATCGCCAAGAAGACCTCCACGCTCCAAGCTTTCACGCGGCTTTCGATGCTGCTCGCCGGCGCCGGCCTCGCAGCCGTCACATGGGCCGCCGACCCCGCGCCCAAGGACACGACCGCATCGAACCCGCTCGGCGGCAAAGCCGCACCTGCTGCGGCCGCCAAGGGCACACCAGGCCAGCCGCGCCAGATCACCTGGGAAGAACTGGTGCCCAAGGACTGGGATCCGGCCAAGGAGTTCAAGGGCATGGATCTGAGCGCGCTCAACGATGGCGACCCGCGTGCCAACGAGCTGCTCATGAAGATGCAGGAGGTGTCGAACAACGCACCGACCAATCCCGCGATGAACGGCGCCGAAATCAAGATTCCGGGCTTCATCGTGCCGCTCGAGGAAGCCAAGGGCGAAGTGACCGAGTTCCTGCTCGTGCCTTACTTCGGCGCCTGCATCCACACGCCACCACCGCCGGCCAACCAGATCCTGCACGTGGTGTCGCCCAAGGGCGCCAAGTTCCGCGCCATGGACACCGTGTGGGTCACCGGCAAGCTGCAAACGATGCGCAACGACTCGATGATGGGCGTGAGCGGCTACCACGTGAACGCGACGAGCGTCACGAAGTACGCCGGCGGCGCGAAGTAAGACTCCTGGGGCCTTTGGTTCTGCGCCGACGGCACAGGCGGCGCAACACCGACACAGACCGTTTCATCGGCGATGCACGCTGGCGTCGTCGACACGGATCGCGCGCCGTTGAAGAGTTTCGAGGGCGCGGCGTCTGCGCCCACAGGAACTCCAGATGACAACACCATTGCGCCGCACGCCGGTCGCGCGGCTCCTGACGATCTCGCTGTGCATCGGCGCGCTCGCCGTCGCCGGCTGCAACAAGACAAACGACACGCCTTCGGCACCGGCGCCAGCACCCGCTGCACCTCCAGCGGCTACCGCGCCTGTCCCTGCGCCGGCGCCGGCTGCTCCAGCGCCCGCGGCCTACACACCCCCCTCGGCCGATCAGCTCTACCAGCTCGTCGCGCCCATCGCGCTGTATCCCGACAAGCTCGTGGCGCAGGTGCTGGCCGGCTCCACCTATCCCGACCAGATCACCGCCGCACACGACTGGCGGGCACAGAACGCAGCGCTCAAGGGCGGCGCACTCGCCGATGCGGCCAACCAGCAGCCCTGGGATCCGAGCGTCAAGTCGCTCACCGCGTTCCGCCCGGTGCTGGACCAGATGGCCGGCAACATCGCGTGGACCGAGGCACTCGGCCAGGCCTACTACAACGATCCGGCCGATGTGATGAACGCCATCCAGGTCATGCGCCAGCGCGCATCGGCGGCGGGCCGGCTCAAGAACAACGACAAGCTGCGCATCGCCAGTGCCGCGACGCCGCGGAACTACACGCCGGCGCCGGACATGCAACCCGTCTACGCGGGCCCCACTGTGATCGAGCCGCCTCCGCAGCTCATCACCATCGAGCCCGCGCAGCCCGACGTGGTGTACGTGCCGAGCTACGACCCGCAGCGCATCTACGGCGAGCCCGTACCCGTGTACCCCGGCTATGGGTACGCGCCACCCGTCGAAGCTGCCCCTGGCTACAGCCGCGGCCAGATGGCGGCGGCCGGTGCATTCACCTTCGGGCTCGGCGTGGTCGTGGGCGCCGCGCTCGAACGCCACGACTGGGGATGGCGCTCATGGGACATGAACTGGGGCGCACCGCGCTATCGGGATCGCGACCGCGCGGCGCAGCCGGCCTACGCCCGGCCCGCGGTGGTCTACAACAACAGCACCTACATTTCGCGCTCGACCACCGTGGTCAACAACGTGCGCAACGTCTACAACAACAACGCACCGCGCAGCATGCCGCCCGGCGCTCCCGCGTCCAGTTTCGCGGGAGGTCCCGCTCCGGGCGTGGCTCAACAACAGAACGCCCAGCTGGCGCAGCAACAGCAACAGCAACAGCAGCAGGCACGGCAGCAGCAAGCCTTCATGCGGCAGCAGCAGGAGCAGCAAGAAGCCGGACAACAGGCCCAGCAGCTGCAAGCACGCCGGCGCCAGCAAGAACAGCAGGAGCGACAAGCGCGCCTTCAGCAGCAACAGCAGCAAGACCGGTTGCAGCGCCAGCAAGCGCAACAGGCGCAACGACAGGAGCGGCACCAGCCGCGCAACACCCCTCAGCCGCCGCCACAGGCCGTGCTTCAGCAACAGCAACAACAGCAAGAACAGGCACGACGGCAGCAGGACCAGCGGGGCCAGCAAGAGGCACGCGCAGCCAGCCTGCAAGCTCAACAACAGCAGCAGCAGCGCGCAGCGCAGCAGTCCCAGCAACAGAGGTCTTCGGCGCAGCAGGAGCAATCACGGCGCCAGCAGATGCTGCAACAACAACAAACGCAGCAGCAGGCCCGTGTGCTTCAGCAGCAGCAGGCTCAACAGCAACACGTGCAACGCCAGCAGGCACAGCAACAGGCCCGGCAGCAACAGCAGCAAGAGCAGATGCGCCAGCAGCAGCAACAGGCGCAGGCGGCGCGTCAGCAACAGCAACAGCAGGCGATGCAGCAACAGCACCAGCAACGCCAACAGCAGCAGCAACAACAGCAGATTCACCAGCAACAGGCCCAACAGCACGCGGCCGCCGCTGCAGCCGCTGCGGCAACTCATCGCCGCCCACCCGGGCGCCCTGGCGAACCTTCCAAGGAACAGCCCTGAGAGAGAGCGGCCAGCGCGGCGAAGCGTCAGGCTCCGCGGCCTCGCGCGGCTTTCTTTGTTGCGACTGCCGGCTTGGACTTGGCTTTGTTGGACTCGGCTTTGGACGACACCTTGCCGACCGGCCCGGATGCAGGCGCCTCGCGCGCCGATTTCATGTGCCCGCTTTCCGCCGTCGTCATGCCCACGATCTTTGCAAGCTGCCGGCTGACGCTCACATAGGCGTGGCCGATGCGGCTGTCGAAGTACAGCGAGTCGCCGCGCGCAAGGCGCACGACCTTGCCGTTGTCGAAGTGCACTTCGATCTCGCCCGAGAGCACATAGGCGAACTCCTCGCCCGCGTGCCGCACGAAGTCTTCGGGGCCGTGGATGCGGCGCGCATGCACGGTGCCGACGATCGGGCTCATCTGCTTGCCGGCTGCCGTGGTGCCCAGGAACTCGTAGGCGATCGACAGGCCGCGGTACACCACGCCCTTGCCCGCGCGGGTGACGACCGGCCCGGCGAGCTGCGCGGGCTTGATGCCGGCGCCCGCGAACATCGCGTTCATGTCCATTTCCAACGCGCGGCCGAGCGCGGTGAAGTTCTCGTAGCCGAGCGCAAGCTGGCCGCGCTCCGCGCGCGAGATGGTGGTGATCGACACGCCAGAGCGCTCGGCCAGCTGCGCCAGCGTCCAGCCGAAACGTTTGCGCGCGCTGCGCAGGCGGTGGCCGAACGTGGTGCGGTCCAGCGTGGGTTGCTCGCCCTTCGGCCTGGTCGCCGGCTTGGTGCCCGGCTTGGCCCCCGTGTGTGGATTCACGCTTGACTCTCTCTTGTAGTGCAACGCGATTCTGCCAGCCGGGCGGCATGCCTTGCCCCCTGAATCTCCGTACCGCTCGCACGGAAATTGCGTATCCGCAAATTGCGTGAACGCGATTTTCACCGGGACGGTGCATCATTCTTCATTCTGGTGAAAACGATTAAATTTGCGTATACGCAAATTTCTACCTACACTTTTCACCCATGACTTCCAACACACCAGCGCCCGTTGCGGCCGACTACCTCGTGATCGGCGGCGGCATTGCCGGAGCCTCGGTGGCCTACTGGCTTGCGCCGCATGCCCGCGTGATCCTGCTCGAACGCGAAGCCCAGCCGGGGTATCACTCCACCGGCCGCTCGGCCGCGCTCTTCATGGAAAGCTATGGCACGGCGCAGGTACGCGCCCTCACCATGGCGAGCCGCGCCTTTCTCGAACATCCGCCCGAAGGCTTTGCCGAGCACCCGCTGCTCACCCCGCGCGGCGCCTTGATGGTGGCGGGCGCCGACCATGTGGCCGAACTCGAAGCCCACTGGGACGTGCTGCGCGCCATGAACACCGGCGCGAAGCGCCTCAGCAGCGAAGAGGCGCTCGATATGGTGCCGGCGCTGCGGCCCGAGCACACGGCGGGCGGCGTCTACGAGCCCGATGCGTCCGACATGGACGTGCACGCCATTCACCAGGGCTATTTGCGCGGCATGCGTCAGGCCGGCGGCAAGCTGGTGTGCGACGCCGATGTGACGGCGCTCGAACGCGTCGGCAAGCTCTGGCGCGTGACGGCCGGCGGCGCGGTGTACGAAGCGCCGGTGGTGATCAACGCGGCGGGCGCATGGGTCGACACCATCGCGCAGCTGGCGGGGGTGCGGCCCATCGGCATCGAGCCGCGCCGGCGCTCGGCCTTCATCTTCGCGCCGCCTGAGGGCAGCAACGTCGCGCACTGGCCGATGGTGTTCAGCGCCGATGAAGGCTGGTACATCAAGCCCGATGCCGGCATGCTGCTCGGTTCGCCGGCCAATGCCGATCCGGTCGAGCCGCAGGACGTGCAACCCGAAGAACTGGACATCGCCTTCGCCATCCACCGCATCGAGGAGGCCACCACGCTCACGATCCGCCGCCCGACCCGCGCCTGGGCCGGCTTGCGTTCCTTCGTGGCCGACGGCGACCTGGTGGGCGGCTTCGAGCCCGAGGCGCCCGGCTTCTTCTGGCTCGCGGCGCAGGGCGGCTACGGAATCCAGACATCGGCGGCCATGGGCGAGGCCTGCGCGGCACTCGCACGCGGGCTGCCGTTGCCGGAGCGCATCGCGGGTTTCGGACTCACGGCCGAGATGCTCGCTCCGCAGCGCCTGCGTGCGGCGGCACCTGTGGGTTGAGGAAAGAGAAAGGCAAGACCGTCTGTTTGCGGCTCGCAGCCTGGTGGCACGTACGGCCGGCGTTCGCTGAAGCGTTCCTCAGTCCGGGGCGTTCACCACTCGGTCGAACTCTTCGTCGGCCGGGACGTTGTCGGCATCGAGTTCGCTGGCGTCCGTGAGGTCGATGCCCGTTTCCTCCGACAGGTCGTCGGAGATTTCGCTGTCGGTTTCCTCGAAATCGTCGGCTGGCGTGTTGTCGTCGTCTTCGTCGGACGACGAGGCGGAACGCGCGGTGGCGTCGACGTTGATCATGATCGGCTCCTCGGGCTGAATACTGAACGGCCCCCTATAGTGCGCCTGTTTCGGCCATTTGGCTTCACTTGAAGCGCAGCGTCGGTGTCGGAAAGTTTCTCGTCCGGCGCCGCCCCGGGGTTTGCCGGCCCTGCCGTCAATCCTTGTGGACGTGGCCGTGCTCCCCATGGCCCTCGTCGTGGCCGTGCTCGCCATGCCCGTGCTCGCCGTGCGAGAGCCGGCTCACGAGCGTGACGAGCGCAATGCCCACCACCAGCCAGGCAATCTGCGCCGCGGTCTGCCGCGCGGGCAGGCGCTTTTGCAATTGGGGAATCAGGTCGGCCAGCGCAACATAGACGAAGCTGCTGCTGGCAAGCACCAGGAAATACGGCAACAGGCCGTGCAGTTGGTCGACCAGCCACCATCCCACGATGCCGCCGAGCATGGTCATGGTGCCGGCGAGCGACACCTTGACCAGCGCCGCGCGCTGGTTCACTGAACTCTGGCGCAGCACGACCAGGTCTCCGATGTGGTGCGGAACCTCGTGCGCAAGCACGGCAATGGCCGCCACCAGGCCGAGGCGGATGTCCGCGATGAAAGCCGAAGCGATCAGGATGCCGTCGCCGAAGCAGTGCACGCTGTCGCCGGTCAGCACGGCCCAGCCGCCCGCACGCGGTGCATGGCCGTGCGCATGAGCGTGGGCATGGCCGTGATCGTGGTCATGGTCGTGGCCATGCGCATGCTCCTCCGCCCTGTGGCCGATCGGACCCGGCACGGTGTCGCCATAGTGATGCTCGTGGCCGTGGTGCCAGAGCTCCGCCTTGTCGAGCAGGAAAAAGAACACCAGGCCGAACAGCAGCACGCCGAACAGCATCGCGGGCTGGATGCGGCTTTCGAAGGCTTCGGGCAGAAGGTGCATGAACGCGGTCGCCAGCAGCGCCCCCGCGGCCAGGCTCAGCAGGTGCTGCGAATTCACGCCGCCCGATCCGCTGCGCACGCCCACGCGCAACAGCAAGGCGGCAAGCCAGACACTTCCGATGCCGGCAACCAGGGTCGCCACGATGATCACTATCAAATTCATAGCTGCAATGTCGATGGGCATCTGGGCCCGATACCGTTCATAAAAAGAGAAAGGCCGTCACGAGGACGGCCTTCGGCGGTGGGTGGCTACAGGCCGTCGTCAGACGACGCCATTGGCTTTGAACCAGGCCGTGGCGCGCTGCCATCCGTCATCGGCCGCGCTCTTCACATAGCTCGGGCGGTAGTCGGCATGGAACGCATGGCCTGCTTCGGGATACACGACGAAGCTCGAAGCCTTGGCAGCCGGGGTTCCATTTGCCAACGCTGCTTTCATCTTATCAACCGTGTCAAGGGGGATGCCCTGGTCCTTTCCGCCGTACAAACCGAGCACGGGCGCCTGCAGGTTGGCCGCGACATCGATGGGGTGCTTCGGCGAAAGTTCGCTCGGCTGCCCGACCAGGCGGCCGTACCAGGCCACGCCGGCCTTGACCTTGCCCGTGGCTGCATAGAGCCAGACGAAGCGGCCACCCCAGCAGAAGCCGGTGATGCCGGTCTTGCTCGTGTCGCCGCCGTTGGCCTTGGCATAGGCCAGGGCGCCGTCGAGATCGGCCAGTACCTGGGCATCGGGCACCTTGCTCACGATGTCGGCCTGCAGCTTGGGAATGTCGGTGTAGCCGCGCGGATCGCCCTGGCGCGCATAGAGTTCGGGCGCAATGGCCAGGTAGCCGAGTTGGGCAAAGCGACGGCAGGTGTCGGCGATGTATTCATGCACGCCGAAGATCTCCTGGATCACCAGGATCACCGGCAGGCCCGTCTTGCCGGCCGGCGCGGCCGCATAGGCGGGCACCTCGAAGCCGTTGACGGTGTACTTGATCGGGCCGGCCTTCAGGCCCTCGGCCGAGGTACTGATGGCGGTCTGCGCCATGACCGGCATGACGGCCGCCGCGTAGCCCACACCGATGGCGGCCTTGAGTGCGGTGCGGCGCGTGGCGCCCTGCTCTGTGCTCTCGCCGGGGCGAAGCGAATCGAAATCGGAACGGCTGTCGTCGCGAAGGGACATGGGAAGGGCTCCAGTTGAATCGTCGGACAAGAGGGCATGCGTGAAAACGCACGCCGCAATGTAGGCGAATTCAGCCCCGTCCGTATTCGACCGGCCTGTATGTCGACAGGGTTGCTGTGTGACCTAAAGTCTTCAGTCGCGATAAGCGCGGCGCGCCAATGCAGCGGCCAGCACCTGCGCCGGATCGACAAGGTTGAGCCCGGCCACCGCGGCCGACCCTTGCAGCCCGAGCGGCACCTCGGTGCATCCCATGATGATGGTGACCGGCCCGTGGCGTTCCGAGAGCCGCAGCGCCACTTCAGAAAAACACGCTTCGGCGAGCCGCATGTTCCCGGCCTTCACGCCGTCGAAGATGCCGCGCGTGATGATGCGGCGTTCTTCCGCCAGCGGCACATGGCAATCGAGCCCCGCCTCGGCCAGCGCCTGCTCGTAGAGACGGACGCGGTAGGTGCCTTCGGTCGCCATCAAGGCCACATTGCCCGCACCCTGCCCAGCGAGATGCTGCGCCACCTCGCGTGCCATGTGCAACAGTTCCACGTGAGGAAAACGTTCCTGCAGCCGTGCATGCCAGGCATGCGCGGTGTTGCAGGCAATGGCCACCGCCTGGCTGCCCAGCGCGGCAAGACGCCCCATTGCCTGCAGCATCGGCTCGAGCGGCTGGTGCGCGCCGGTCTCCGCCGAGCCCAGTGCGTCGGTTCGGTCGGGCACCGGCACCTGCGCGAGCCAATGCTCCGGAAAGGACTGGTCCCGCACCGGCTCCCCGCGCGCCCGCATCTGCTGGGCGCAGGCCTGCACGAACAGCCGGACGAAGTCGGCTCCTGCTGCAGGGCCCATGCCGCCCAGGATGCCGACTACGTTGGTGGAAGCCATGGATCGTGTATCTCCGCGCGTCAGGTCGCCGGTTTGTCCGACGGCGTCTTGAGGTTGTCCTTGAGCTGCGGGCTCATGGGCAAATTCAGCGGCACGTTCTTCGGCGGGATCGGCGACATGAACCACTTGGTATAGAGCTTTTCGAACTCGCCGCTCTTCATCATGCCGATGAAGGTGTCGTCCACCAGCTTCTTGAAGGCAGGGTCGTCCTTGGGCAGCATGCAGGCATAGGGCTCGACCTGCAGCGCTTCGCCCACCACCTCGTAGTCGGCCGGGTTCTTGGCGTTGGCGATCAGGCCGAACAGCAGGATGTCGTCCATGGCAAAAGCCACGGCGCGGTCGCTTTCCACGAGCAGGAAGGCGTCGGCGTGGTCCTTGCCGAGCACGATGTCCATGTCGAGGTTCTTCTCGGTGTTGTACTTGCGCATGACCAGTGCATTGGTGGTGCCGGTGGTGCTGGCCACCGTCTTCTTGGCAAGGTCGGCGTAGTCCTTGATCTTGGAAGACTTCTTCGTCAGCAGGCGCGTGCCCGTGTAGAAATGGTTGATGGCAAAGGCCACGTCCTTGCCGCGCGCGCTGTTGTTGGTGGTGGAGCCGCACTCCAGGTCGACGGTGCCGTTGGTGATCAGCGGAATGCGGTTCTGCGAGGTCACCGGCATCAGCTGCACCTGCAGGCTGGGCTTGTTGAGCTTCTTCTTCACCGCTTCGACCACGGCGTTGGAGAGTTCGACCGAGAAGCCGATCGGCTTGTTGGGACCGTCCAGGTAGCTGAAGGGCACCGACGACTCGCGGTAGGCGAGCGTGATCTTGCCGGACTCGGCGATCTTCGCCAGCGTGTCGGCGGCCTGGACGCCGGTGGCGGTCAGCAGCACCACGGCAGCGGCGGCCATCAATGCGGAGAGTTTCATGCGAGCCTTCTTCAGATTGGTTGAGCGGAGCGGCCAGTGTAAGAAGGAGTGACACACCGCGACAATTCCAAATGAACCCTAGGTCATACCCAAAGGTTATGGGTTAGGAAAGAACGGGCGCGAGGGCATGCGCTTTGGCTATGGGCCACCGCGCTTTTGGCATTTCCGGCCGGCGCGGCGCGCACCTACAGTCGATGCCGTTCCTTATTCACTCCCGGAAAGTTGCCCTTATGCATGTGTGCGTGCTCGGCGCCGGCATCGTGGGCCTGGCCACCGCCTGGCAACTCGAACGCCGAGGCCATCAAGTGACGGTGATCGACCGTGCCACACCCGGTGCGGGCGCGAGCGGCGGCAACGGTGCGCAGCTCAGCTACTCGTATGTGCAGCCGCTGGCCGATGCATCGATCTGGCGCCAATTGCCCAAGCTGCTGCTTTCGCCGAGTTCGCCGCTCAAGCTGCGGCCCCAGCTCGATCCGTTGCAGTGGCGCTGGGGGCTGGAATTTCTGGCAGCCTGCAACGCCGCGACCTCGCGCGACACCACCTCGCAGTTGCTGGCGCTTGCCGCGTCGAGCCGCACCGAGTTCGAAACCATGCGGGCCGAGCTGTCGCCCGACTGCGATTTTTCCGCCACGGGCAAGCTGGTGCTCTACAGCAACGCATCGTCGCTCGAAAGCGCGCGGACCCAGCTCGAGCTGCAGCGCACGATGGGCAGCAAGCAGCGCATCGTCGCGCCGCACGAATGCGTGGCGATCGAGCCCGCGCTCGCGAGCTACCGCAGCCAGATTGCGGGCGCGGTCTACACGCCGAGCGAATGCGCTGCCGACTGCCTCAAGGTGTGCGCCGAACTCATGGGTGCGCTGCGCGCGCGCGGCGTGCGCTTTCTGCTCGGCACCGACGCGCACGGCTTCGCGCGCAACGGCGCGCGGGTGGCCGCGGTGAAGTCCAGCGAAGGAGATATCGAGGCCGACGCCTTCGTGATGGCGCTGGGCTCGGCTTCGCACAAGCTCGGGCGTGCATTGGGCGCGTACCTGCCGGTGTATCCCCTCAAGGGCTACAGCATCACGGTGGAGGTCGACCCTTCTCCGGATGCCGCGCCGCGCGTGAACGTGACCGACAGCGCACGCAAGGTGGTGTTCGCGCGCATCGGCTCCCGCCTTCGCGTGGCGGGCATGGCCGAACTGGTGGGGCACGACGCAAGCATTCCGGCCACGCGCATCGAAACGCTGGCGGCCGCGACGCGCGCTGTGTTTCCGCGCGCGAGCCGGCTCGAAGAACTGCATCCGTGGACCGGCATGCGGCCCGCGACGCCCAAGGGGCTGCCAATCATCGGCCGTCTACCGAGCGCGCCGTCGAACATGCTGTTCAACACGGGGCATGGGGCGCTGGGCTTCACGCTGGCCTTCGGCTCGGCCCTCAAGATTGCCGAGGCGCTGCCCGCCTGAGCCTGCCGGCTGTTACATCGCTTCCTGGATCGCCTGCTGCATGCAGCGGGTAATGCCGCGCACCGCCACCGAATCAGGCCGGCCCGCGAAACGCAAGGCGCGCACCGGCACCGGGATGTGCGGCTCCAGCGCCAGCACGTCGACCTTGGTGCTGTCGGCCGAACGGGCGGTGCATCCGTCGACCAGCGCCACGCCCAAGCCGTGGTGCGCCATCGACAGCGCTGCGTGATAGGTCTGCACCGTGACCACCGCCTGCTGGAAACCCACGCCCGCCTGTCGGCAGGCCTGGCTCAAACTGGTGCCCACCGGGTCGCGGCTGTCGAGCCCGATGACCGGCCGGTCGGCCAGGTCGTGCAGCGCCACCGAACCGTTGCGCACCAGCGCACGCGGAAGCATGCCCTTCGGTGCGATACACACCATGCGCGTGTCGGCGAGCGTTTCCTGGGTGAGCGAAGGATGCACCGCAGGGCTGAAGACAAAGCCCACGTCGGCCTCCTGCAGCAGCAGTGCCGACATGATCTGCGGCGAATGCAGCGATTCGACCGTGATGGAATAGCCCGGGTGCTTTTCGCGAAAGGCCTTGAGCGCGCGCGGCAGCACTTCGTAGCTCAGCGCCAGCACGCTCAGGATGCGCAGTTCGCCGGTGTCGCTGCCCGCGCGCAGATTGGCCGCAAGGCGTTGCACCTCGTCGAGTTGCGCGAACAGCCGCTCGATGTGCGGATACAGCGTGAGCGCCTCGGTGGTCGGTGTGAGCCGGCCCTTGGCGCGCTGGAACAGCGGAAAGCCCAATTGCAGTTCGGCATGCTGCAAGGTGCGGCTCACCGCCGGCTGCGTGATGTTGATGAGCCGCGCCGCCGCGCTCACGCTGCCCGTGAGCATGATGGCGTTGAAAACCTCGATGTGACGCAGGCGCATGGAACTCAGTTGCCGATCTTGTTGCGCGAGAGATCCATCACCATGCGCGTGGCGAGGTAGAGCCTCGGTTCGATCGAATCCACCAGCACGTATTCGGCGTCGGCCGAGTGCGCGCCGAAGCCCTGCAGGCCGAAGCGCTCGACCACCGGCGCCTTGGTCTTGAGCGCGGCAAACGCCGCATCGGTACCGCCGCCGGCGGCCTTGTCGTCGGCGCCCAGCGGCTTGCCGACCTCGTCCTTGTAGATGCGCTGCGCGTGCGCGGCAAGCGTGCGCGAGGCATCGGTGGCCTCGAGCGGCGGACGGCGGCGCTCGAACTTCAGCTCGACCTTGGCCTCGGGAATCAGCTGCTTCTTGACGCGCTCCTGCACCTGCTGCTCGATGCGGTCGTAGTCGCTCACCTTCAGTACGCGCACGTCGGCGCTGGCCGTGGCGCTGGCCGGAATCACGTTGCGGTTGCTGCCGGATTTCGAGATGGTCCAGTTCATCTTGAGGCCGGTGGCGGGGTCCGACAGGTCGCGCATCTGCAGCACCTGGTGCGAGAGTTCGTAGAGCGCGTTCACGCCGAGTTCGGGTGCCGAGCCCGCATGCGACGCCTTGCCCGCGACGTTGAGCGTGACCGAGGCAATGCCCGCGGTGGCGAGCGAGAGCTTGTCTTCCTTGACCGAGGCGCCTTCGAACGAAAGCACCGCGTCGTGCTCGCCGCCGAGTCGCGTGATGAGCGCGCGCGAACCGGGCGAGCTGATTTCCTCGTCGCCGTTGATCAGCACGGTGAGCGTGCCGTATTCCTTGAACTTGAGCGCCTGCAGCATCGCCACCGTATGGATGATGACCGCCACGCCCTGCTTGTCGTCGGCAATGCCGAGCCCGAAGGCCTTGTCCCCTTCGACGCGGAACGGCTGCTTGCTGAGCATGCCCACGGTGTAGACCGTGTCCATGTGCGCAATGAGCATGATCTTCTTCTTGCCCGTGCCCTTGAATGTCGCGCGCACGACGCGGCCGATCTTCTCGGGCGTGTCGTCCATGCGGTAGGCCTCGGCACTGGGGTCGATGAATTCGACCTCGCCGCCCAGCGCCTTGAGCTTGCCGGCAATGAGATCGGAGATCTTTTCGAGGCCTTCCAGGTCGCGGCTGCCGGACTCGATGCCCACGAGCTGCGACAGCGAATCGAGCAGCGGCTGCTTCTGCTCGGCTGCCAGCGAGGCGATGCGCGCATCGGGTGCGGCCAGCGCCGCCTGGCAGGCCGCGGCAATCAGGAGTGCGCCGCCTGCGCGGCACCAGGAACGAACGGGGAACAGGGTCATGAACGGCTTCCTTGTGTTTTTCTGGTCCGCGCGGCGGGTACCGTGCGGTCTCGGCATTCTTCCATGCAGGCCGGCATCGCGGCGACCAGCGCATCGACTGCGCAGCGCGTCTTCGCGGGCATGTGGCGCGAGCGCGGCCACAGCACATGAATGGGCATGGCCGCGGCGCGATGGTCGGCCAGCACGGACTCGAGTTGTCCGGATTGCACGTAGCGTGCCAGTAGCCAGTTCGGCAGCCAAGCGAGCCCGGCACCTGCAATCGCCGCATCGGCCACCGCCTGAAGGTCGTTCAGCCGCGCATGCCAGGGCAGGTGCACGGTGTGCAGGCGGCCCTGCGGATCGCGCAGCTCCCAGCGCTGTGAATGGCCCGGGCCGCAATAGTCGATGCCCCGGTGCTGCGCCAGTGCGGCCACGTCCGCCGGCCGCCCGAAGCGCGCCAGATAGGCGGGCGCGGCCGCGAGCCTCATGGTCTGCTCGCCGAGCCGGCGGGCCACCAGCCGGTCGGTGTCGGGCAGTTCGCCGATGCGCACCGCCAGGTCGTAGCCATCCTGCACCAGGTCGACCACGCGGTCGCTGATGGCAATGTCCACCTGCAGCTGCGGATAGCGCTCGATGAGGCCCAGCAGCGCCGGCGCTGCATGGTGATGGCCGAAGGCCAGCGGCAGGCTGGCACGCAGCCGGCCGCGCGGCTCGCGCCGGCCGCTCTCGAGCGCCGACTCGGCGGCCTCCAGCTCGGCTTGCGCGCGCAGGCAGTGCTCGTAGTAGGCCTGCCCTTCTTCGGTCAGGCTCTGGCTGCGGGTGGTGCGCTGCAGCAGGCGCGCGCCGAGCCGCGCCTCCAGCCGTGCAAGCGCCTTGCCCACGGCCGAGCGCGTGAGGTTCAGCCGCTCGGCCGCGAGCGTGAGGCTGCCACTTTCCACCACCTCGAGGAAGGTCTGGATGCCATCGAAACGATCGGTCATGGCACGGAATTGTGCCTTCCGATTCCCGAATCTGCTGAATCGATGTCCTCAATGAAGAACCTGTTTCCCGACAAGATGGCGGCATGACACCGCCTTCAACTCCTTCAACTTCTTCAACGACTACCCCGCGCCGCGATGCCGCCGCGCTCGCCGCCGTTTGCCTGGTCGCCCTCATGTTCGGCCTCGAAATCTCCAGCGTGCCGGTGATCCTGCCGGAGCTCGAGCGCGTGCTGCACGCCGACTTCCAGGACGCGCAGTGGATCATGAACGCCTACACGCTGGCCTGCACCTCGGTGCTGATGGCCGCCGGCACGCTGGCCGACCGGTATGGCCGCCGCCGCGTGCTGGTGGCCAGCCTGTGGCTGTTCGGGCTGGCGTCGCTGGCGTGCGGCTTGGCGACAAGCGCGCCGCTCTTGATTGCCGCGCGTTTCGTGCAGGGCGTGGGTGCCGGCGCCATGATGATCTGCCAGTTCGCCATCCTGTCGCAGCAGTTCCGCGAGCCGGCGGCGCGCTCGCGCGCCTTCGCCGTCTGGGGCGTGGTTGCGGGCATCGGGCTCGGCTTTGGTCCGCTGGTGGGCGCCGCCATCGTGGCGTTGGCCGACTGGCGCTGGGTCTTCCTGGTGCACGCCCCGCTGGCGCTGCTCACGCTGGGCCTGGTGCACGCCAGCGTGCAGGAATCGCGCGACCCCGACGCGCACCGGCTCGACGTGGCGGGCATGCTCACCCTGACGCTCGCGGTATTCGCGCTGGTCTACTTCATCACACTCGGCACGGTGCAGGGCTTCGGCAACCGTGCGGGGCTGGCACTGCTGGCCGGTGCGCTGGCGTGCCTCGCGTTGTTCGTCGCGGCCGAACGGCGCAGTGCGCACCCCATGTTCGACTTCTCGGTCTTTCGCATCCACCGCTTCAACGGCGCGATGATGGGTTCGGTGGGCATGAACTTCAGCTTCTGGCCGTTCATGATCTACCTGCCGATCTACTTCCAGTCGGCACTCGGCCATGACCTGATGCACGCCGGCTGGGCCCTGCTGGCCTACACGCTGCCCACGCTGCTGATGCCGCCGCTGGCCGAACGGCTGGCGCTGCGCCATGGGGCCGAACGCGTGATTCCCGGCGGCCTCGGCCTGATGGCCGCGGCCTTCCTGCTCATGGCCGCGGGCAATGCGCGCGGCAGCGACGCGGTGGTGATTGCCGCCTGCCTGGCTGCGGGCATCGGCCTCGGCCTCACGAACTCGCCGGTTACCAACACGAGCACCGGCGCGGTGTCGGCGGCGCGCGCGGGCATGGCTTCGGGCATCGACTTCAGCGCGCGGCTGATCACGCTCGCCCTGAACATCGCGCTGATGGGCTTCGTGCTGGTAAGCGGCATTGCGGGGCACCTCGGCGAAGCCGGCCTGCACGCCGACGCCGGCGAACTGCTGCAACTGGCGCAGGGTGTGGCGGCGGGCAAGCTGGACATCCTTCCGGACGCGGCAGCCCCCGCGCTCGCGCAGGCCGCCCTGCGCCAGGGATTCGGCGACGTGATGCTCTATGCCGGTATCGGCGTGGGGCTGCTGGCACTGGCGAGCCGCGCCTTCTTCAGGCGTGGCCGGCGCTCAGTGGGCCTTGTCCCAGTTCGGGCCGATGCCGATCTCGGCTAATAGCGGCACCTTCAGCTCGGCCACGCCGGCCATCAGGCGCGGGATTTCGGTGCGCACCCATTCGACCTCGGCCTCGGGCACTTCGAACACCAGTTCGTCGTGCACCTGCATGATCATCTTGGTGGCGCGCTTCTCGGCATCGAGCACGTCCTGCACCTTGATCATGCTGAGCTTGATCAGGTCGGCCGCCGTGCCCTGCATGGGCGCGTTGATGGCCGCACGCTCGGCGCCGCCGCGGCGCGGGCCATTGGGCGAATTGATTTCGGGCAGATAGAGGCGCCGGCCGAACACGGTCTCGACATAGCCCTTCTCCTTCGCGAGTGCCTTGGTCTCGTCCATGTACGCCTTCACGCCCGGGTAACGCGCAAAGTAGCGTTCGATGTAAGAGGCCGCGGCCTTGGTCTCGATACCCAGGTTGCGCGCCAGGCCGAAGCTGCTCATGCCGTAGATGAGCCCGAAGTTGATCACCTTGGCATAGCGGCGCTGTTCGCTCGACACCTGGTCGGGCGTGGAGCCGAACACCTCCGCCGCGGTGGCGCGGTGCACGTCGATGCCTTCGCGGAATGCGCGCAGCAGCGATTCGTCGCCGCTGATGTGGGCCATGATGCGTAGCTCGATCTGCGAGTAGTCGGCGCTGGCAATCACGCGGCCGGCCGGCGCAATGAAGGCTTCGCGCACGCGGCGGCCTTCGGGCGTGCGGATCGGAATGTTCTGCAGGTTGGGGTCGTTGCTCGACAGCCGGCCCGTGACCGCCACCGCCTGCGCATAGTGCGTGTGAACGCGGCCGGTGCGCAGGTTGGCGAGCTGGCCCAGCTTGTCGGTGTACGTGCCCTTGAGCTTGGAAAGCCCGCGGTGCTCGAGGATCTTGGCCGGCAGCGGATAGTCCTCGGCCAATTTCTCGAGCACTTCTTCGTCCGTGCTCGGCGCGCCGCTCGGCGTTTTCTTGACCACCGGCAGGCCCAGCTTGGTGAAGAAGATCTCGCCGATCTGCTTGGGCGAGCCCAGGTTGAAGGGCTGCCCGGCGATCTCGTAGGCTTCCTGTTCGAGCGCCATGATGCGCGTGCCGAGTTCGTGGCTCTGCGCCGCGAGCGTGGGCGCATCGATCATCACGCCGTTGCGCTCCACGCGGTAGAGCGCCTCGCTCGAATCCATCTCGAGCTGGTAGATGAAGCGCAGCTTTTCGTCGCGCTGGATCTGCGGCCACAGTGCGAGGTGAACGTCGAGCGTCTGGTCGCTGTCCTCGCACGAATATTCGGCGGCCTTGGCGATGTCGACCTGGCTGAACGGAATCTGGTGCGCGCCCTTGCCGCACAGGTCTTCGTACGAGATGCCGCTGCGGCCCAGGTGGCGTTCGGCCAGGCTCGCGAGCCCGTGCGGCCGGTGCGCTTCGAGCACATAGCTTTGCAGCATGGTGTCGTGCGCATAGCCCTGCACCTCGATGCCGTGGTTGGCGAGCACGTGGCGGTCGTACTTGATGTGCTGGCCGAGCTTTTTCTTCTCGGGGTTTTCGAGCCAGGGCTTGAGCTTGGCGAGCACTTCGTCGATGGGCAGTTGCGCGGGCGCATCGGGGTAGTTGTGCGCAAGCGGAATGTAGGCGGCCTCGCCGGGCTCGACGCTGAAGCTCAGGCCGACGATCTGTGCCACCATCTCGTCGAGCGAGGTGGTTTCGGTGTCGATGGCGGCCAGGTCCGCGGCCTGCAGCTTGGCGAGCCAGGTGTCGAACTGCTCCCAGGTCGTGAGGGTTTCGTACTTCAGGTTGCTTGCGGGCGATGCGGCCTCGATGGCACCGAGGTTCGACGATTCGTCGAACAACCCGCCCTGGTCGGCGCTCGCAGCACCGCCTCGGGCCTGCTGCTTCTTGATGTTTTCCTCGATGAGCTCGGGCGGCACTTCCATCGCCTCGAGCGACTTGACCAGGCTCTTGAAACCGAATTTCTCGTAGAAGGGCTTGAGCTCGGCCGTTTGTGGCGCGCCCACGGGCAGGCCTTCGAGCGACGGCAGGCCGGCAACGTGCGCGGCCAGGTCGCAATCGGTGCGGATGGTGACGAGGCTCTTGCTCAGCGGCAGCTTTTCGAGCGCCTTGCGCAGGTTCTCGCCGGCCTGGCCTTTCACCTCGGCGGCGCGTTCGATCAGCGCGTCGAGCGAGCCGTATTCGAGCAGCCACTTGGCAGCAGTCTTGGGGCCGACCTTCTCGACACCGGGCACGTTGTCGACCGCGTCGCCCACCAGCGTCTGGTAATCGATCATCAGCGACGGCGGGACGCCGAACTCGGCCGTCACACCCGCCACGTCGCGCTTCTTGCCGTTCATCGTGTCGATGATGGTGATGTGCTCGTCGACCAGCTGGCTCAGGTCCTTGTCGCCGCTCGAAACGATGACCTCGACGCCCTGCGCCGCCGCGGTCTTGGCGAGCGTGCCGATCACGTCGTCGGCCTCGATGTCAGGCACGCAGAGCACGGGCCAGCCCATCAGCTTCACCACCTCGTGGATGGGATCGATCTGGCTGCGCAGGTCGTCGGGCATCGGCGAGCGGTTGGCCTTGTACTCGGGGTACAGGTCGTCGCGAAACGTCTTGCCGGGCGCGTCGAAGATGCAGGCCGCGTAGTCGGCGCGAACCTCGCGGCGCAGCGCCGTCATCATGTTGATCATTCCGCGGATGGCACCGGTGGCCGGGCTCTTCGGGTCGCCGGGCACGGCCCGCAGGTCGGGCATGGCGTGGAAGGCGCGGTAGAGATAGCTCGAGCCATCGACGAGCAGCAGCGTTTTCTTGTCGGTCATCGGGCCATTTTGCCGTGCCCGGCGCGGCGTTCCGAACCACGGCGGCGTACGCCGCCGACCGACACCTCGAAAGCGGGGCCGAGCCTACAATCCTTGCATGCCTAGCCCCACACTCCTGGTCGCCCGCCGCATTCTGCTGGCGCTGGCCTTTGCCGCCCCATTTGCCGCCGTTCAGGCGCAGTCCGCGCCCGCCCGGGCGCCTGCGCCGGCCGAGCCGCTACAAAATCAGGAGCAATCCGACGGCCGACGCAACCAGAAGGTCGAGCACATCCACACGGAAGACAGCGGGGCTTCGGTCGACGAAGTCCGCTACGGCGGCCGCACGCAAAGCATCAACGTGAAGCCCAAGGCCAACGTGCCCGGCTATGAAGTGCTGCCCAACGACGCGGGCAGCGCACGCCCGGGCTCGGCCGACTCGAACGGCAACGGCCCGCGCGTCTGGAACGTGATGAAGTTCTGACCGTGCCGCGCCTTCAATCGTCAGCGCAACGCTGAGCACCGCCATGGCAGTTTTTACCGAAGTCGGATTCGGCGAGGCCGACGCGCTCGTGCAGCGTCTGGGCCTGGGCCCTCTGCGCGAATTGCGCGGCATCGAGGGCGGCATCGAGAACACCAACTACTTCGCCACCACCGAAACCGGCGAGTTCGTGCTGACGCTGTTCGAGCGTCTCCGCGCCGAGCAGCTCCCCTATTACCTTTGTCTCATGAAGCACCTGGCGGGCCGCGGCCTGCCGGTGCCGGAACCCGTGGCCGACCCGGCCATCGCACCGCCGTCGGGCCATGCGCTGACGATTCCCGCGAATGCCCCTTGCGAGCTGCTGCTCAAGGTGGCGGGCAAGCCGGCCGCGCTGGTGCAGCGGCTCTCGGGCCGGAGCGAACTGTCGCCGGGCACCGCGCATTGCTTCCAATTGGGCGAGATGCTGGCGCGCATGCACCTGGCGGCGCGCGACTTCCCGCGCATTCAGCCGAACCTGCGCGGCCTGGCGTGGTGGAACGAGACCGTACCGGTGGTGCTGCCTTACATCGACGAACCGCAGGCCGCGCTGCTGCGCGCCGAACTGGCCTATCAGAACCATGTGGCCGAAACGTCGGCCTACGCGGCACTGCCGCGCGGCCCGGTGCATGCCGACATGTTCCGTGACAACGTGATGTTCGCCACCGGCGAGGACGCCGGCGCCGCGCCGCGCCTGACCGGCGTGTTCGACTTCTACTTCGCGGGCACCGACACCTGGTTGTTCGACCTGGCCGTGTGCCTGAACGACTGGGCCATCGACCTGCCAAGCGGCGAACACGACGCCGAACGTGCGGACTCGCTGCTGTCGGCCTACGAAACCGTGCGCCCGCTGAATGCCTCGGAGCGCGCCCTGCTGCCCGCCATGCTGCGCGCCGCGGCGCTGCGCTTCTGGATTTCGCGGCTCTGGGACTTCCATCTTCCGCGCGAAGCCAGCATGCTGAAGCCGCACGATCCGGCGCACTTCGAGCGCGTGCTGCGCGAGCGCGCCAACCACCCGCATGTCATGGCGCAGTCGCTCGAACGGCTGGCCGCCTGACTCTCAAAAAAATGAAACTCCACATCGTGCCGGCGCGAACCGGCGCTGCATGGGTCCGCCTCGGACTCAAGACCTTCTGGCGGCAACCGCTCGCCTTCATTTCGCTGTTCTTCCTGCTGATGGCGCTGATCTCGACAGCGTCGCTGCTGCCGCTGCTCGGCAGCGTGCTGGCGCCGGTCCTGCTGCCCTTCATGACGCTGGGGCTGATGGTGGCGACGTCGGTGGCCTACACCGACAACGCCGAGGGCCTCGGTACCGAAGGCCACGCGCAGCGCCCCACCGGCTCCGCCATGTTCGTGGCGGTGGTCGCGGCCATGCGCACCGAGTGGCGCTCGCTGGTCAAGCTCGGCGTGATCTCCGCGGTGTACTTCGTGTTCGCCGTGCTGCTGACCTCGTTCATTGATGGCGGCCAACTGGCGAAGGCCTATCTGCTCGACGAAGCACTGACGCCCGAGATCATGGCGAGCAGCGACTTCCAGGTGGCGCGCATGCTCCTGATGTGCCTGAACCTGCCGCTTTCGCTCGCGATGTGGCATGCGCCCGCGCTCGTGCACTGGCACGGCGTGGAGCCGGTGAAAAGCATCTTCTTCAGCGTGGTCGCGGTGTTTCGCAACTTCGGCGCCTACGCGCTGTTCGGCCTGGCCTGGCTCGGCGTGTTCCTGCTCGCCGGCATCGGCATGGGCCTGGTCGCCACGGTGCTGATCGGCGTCGGTTCGGTGGGCGGAGGCGGCGCCGCCGCGGCCATCGGCAATGTGCTGATCGTGGGCTCGGCGCTGGTGCTCGCGGCCATGTCGATGAGCTCGACCTGGTTCACCTTCCGCGACAGCTTCGATCCGAGCTGAGGCGATCTGCCGGCCCGCGGGCCGGAGTGTTCGTCAATTGGCCGGGGCGCGGTCCTTGCGCAGGCTCGCGAAAAGCGACCACGCCATGCCCGCCAGCAGCAGAAAGCCGACGCCCAGCGCTCCCCACAGCCACCACTTGCGCGAGGGATCCGGCTGCGTGGGCACCGGCAACTGCGCAGTCGCTGCCACCACGGCATCGACCGCCGCCACCGGCGGGGGTGGCAATGCCACAGTGGCGGGGTCTGCCGCCACGGGCTTGTTCGGGTTGTAGCCCGGCACCAGCGTGGCCAGCGCCAGGGCCGCGCCCGGCGCCCCGCCCTGCACTGCGTTCTTTTCGGGCGCCGTACTCCACGTGAGCGAGAACGGCGCGGCGCCTTGCGCCAGAAACACCAGCGTGCGCGGCGTAGCCCCCACAGAAATCGTCGGAGGCGTTGCGCCCAGCAGGCTCACCGGACCCGAGGTGCGAAGCCGCAGGTACGAATAGCTCGTGCCGTCGAGCGCCAGCAGCGGTGAACGCGCTTCGCCGCCGGCTTGCGCGAGGCGATACACCACGGTGTCGAGCAGCGGCACTTCGCCTGGCATGCCCGACGAAGACGAAGCCGGCCGGCGCTGCTGGTGCCGCAACGCATACAGCGGGTTGCGCGGCACGCGCGGCGGCTCAGCGGCAACAGACGGAACGGCAGCAAGCAAGCCTGAAATCCCGACCTGCGCCAGCGTGTTGACGTCGGCCAGGTCGATGCGCAGGCTTTCGACCGGAACGCCGCGTGGCAGTGGATAGTCGCAATGGTCGGCGCCGCAGCGCTCCGGCCTCAGCGCGCCCGACCATTCGAGCGGCGCGACGGGTTCGACCTCTTGCACGCTGTCGATCGCCACGCGGGTCAGCGGCGCGCTGTTTTTCGGATCGCTCCAGCGCAGGCGCAGGAACCGTGCCTGCACGTTGTCCAGGTCGACCGCCAGGCGCTCGATGGTCTGGCCGCCGTGGGCCAGCCGCACCAGTTGCTCTTCGCCCCCGATCGGCCGCCAGTTCCGCAGGTCGTCGCTGGCCTCGAGCCTGAAGGCGAACAGGCCGCGTGCCTCGGCCGCCATTTCGAAGCGCGCCTGCAGCAGGCTGCCTTTGAGCTGGCTCGCATCGATGAGCCATTGCGCGGTCTCGCCTTGGTTGCGCGCAGGCTTGCGGGCGAGCGCCAGAGAGCCGTCGGGACGCACCTTGAAGCTCAACGCCGCGTCTTCGGATGCATCCGCCGAGCCCGCAACACTTGCAGGCAGCGCGAAGATCGGCACCTCTCTGGACGCAAGGCGAGGCTCTGCCGCCTCGTTGCGCAGCCATGCGTAGGGCACCGCGTTGCCGGCCGCATTGCGCACCCGCAGGTCGCGCAGATCGCCGTATGCGGCGTGGGCATGAATGCCAAGCGGCAGCGTGAGCCGGTAGTACGGCCCGCTGCCTTGCACGGCAATGGGTGCGGTGGCCGGAGGCTGCGCCAAGGCAGCACCGCACCAGGCCGTCGCCAACGCCACGGCCAGACCAATTCGCACCACGTGGCGCGACGGCTTCGCACCGTGCTTCATGCTGCACCTCCTTCGGCCAACACATCTTTCTCCATTTCGTTTTTCTTCGGCGGCACCGGGGCGAAATAACCTACAAGCAGCAGCAATGCACCCACCGCAATGAACGACACGATGCGGAACAGGCCGCCCCGGTCCGCCAGTTCGACGAAGAACAGCTTCAGCACCACAACGCCAAGCAGCGCGGCGCCGCCGACCCACAGCGTGCGCACCCCGCGCGAGTGGCCGAGCACCATTGCGATCACGCCGAAGATGGCCCAGGTGATCGAGAGCGCCGCCTGCGTGAGCCACGATGCATAAAGCGCATCGAAACGCCACTCCACGCCCGCGTAGTGGTGGCAGCTGCGCAGCACGGCGCCAGTCAGCAGCGCCAGCCCGGTGAAGCCGAGCACGCCCTTTGCAACCATCGGCTGCACGCGCGCGAACGATCCCTGCGGCAACGCGCGCCACCAGAGCACCAGCGCGAACAGCACCAGCCACTGCGCGAGCTCCAGCGGGTTCAGCAACGGCACATAGGGCAGCGGCGCCGCGTTGCCCGGACTCGCTGCGTTGGTGATCCAGACCCACGCGAGCAGGTACGCCGCCACCGGCATCGCCGCGAATTCGAGGTACGCGGCCCGGTATTCGGCCAGCGGCCAGCGTTGCAGCAGTGCGCGCGAGCGCAGCAGCCACAGAGCCACCGCGGGCACGATGGCCCAGCCCAGCAGTTGCCAACTCGACCACTCGGCACCGATGCGACCGAGCTGCCATTGGCATTCGCGCGCCGCGAGCAGCAAGAAGAACCAGAAGCCCGCCACATGCCAAGGTGCCAGCGCCGCGGGGGCGAGCCAGCGCTTCTGCGCATGCAGCAGCCGCAGGTGCCACAGCAGCGCCAGCGGCCAGGCCACCCAACCGAGAGCGCTCGACGGCACGTAGACCCCCGGCGCCGCCAGCGCGATGCCGTGGACGGCGAGCAGGACGAAGCCCGGCAACGTGGCCAGGGTGGCCCGGCCAAGCTGCGGCCAACCGCGCCGGTGCGCCACCACCGCCGAAAGCACGGAGGTGACGAGCACGATCGCCATGACGGCCGCGGCCAGATGAGCCGCCAGCCCGTTGCGGCGCAGCACCTCGCCGGTTTCGTCCGCCCAGCCGAAGAGCCACCAGCCCAAGCCCCAGATCACCGGCGCCCACAGCACGGCCGGATTGGCGCACCAGTCGTTGATCCAGCGCGTGCGCTTGGCCGTGGTGGTGCCTTCGGTGGCGCGCCGCCAGGCCTCGTCGTTCATCCAGCCGCCGGCCAGCAGGGCCGTGAGGCCCAGCACCACCGGTGTCCAGAAGCCCAGGTGCGCGAAGGCCGGCGGCGGGGTACTGCCGTGGTGAGCGAAGACCTGGCACAAGGCGTAGAGCAGCGCCGAGACGACCTGCAAGACGCCGGCCAGCGCCGCGAGCGGCTTGTGCGCGATGCGCAGCGCCACCCAGAGCACGACCGTGGCCGAGAGCGGCCACAGCAGCGCGGCCTGCGCCAGGTTCACCTGGAACAGCATCGCAAGATGCAGCAGGCTCACGCCGGCGATCACCGCGACGGCATTGCCCGGCGACCACACCGGCTGAATGCCGCGTGCCAATGCGGCACGGTGCGCCTGCAGCATCGACCATGCGGCGCTTGCGAGCAGGCTCAGCGCAATGAGGCTTGCCGCCGCCGCGCCTTGCCATCCGCTTGCGAGCACCTGCCCGGCGCTGCCGCTTGCATCGACCGCGGGATGCAAGGTGGAGATGAAACCCGCCACCGCCAGCGCCTGCATGCCGTAGGTCACGAAAGCCAGCGGCCTGAGCTTGAAGCGCACCGCCACCGCAAAGGCGGCGGAAGCCAGCACGGCCGTTGCCGCCGCCGCCCACGGCGGCGTGAACCACTGCCACAGCAGCAGCGTGAGCGCGCCCATGCCGAGCCACGGCAAGGCGGTGCCGACCAGCGCTTCCCAGCCGTTGCCTTCGTCGAGCTTGGCGCGGCGGTGGATGGTCCACATCGCGAACGCGCTCACCGCCACCAGCATCGGCCCGATCACCGAGCCCTGCAGCAGCGGATGCCCCGCCGCCGCATCGACTTGCGTGGCCTCGAGCAGTTTCCATACCGCGCCGGCAAACACCACGAACGAGAAGGCGCGCGCATAAACGCGCCCCTGCCGTGCGCCGAGCCAGTACATGCCGGCCGCTTCCACGGCCCAGGCCGCGCCGGTCCATTGGCCTTCGAGGCCCAGCGGAATGGCGAGCGTGCCGAAAATCACACCCACGATGGCGTAGGCCTCCGCCAGCAGCGCCAGGCCCTTCGGCTGCGTGGCGAACACCAGGCGCCCCAGCACCAGGTAGAAGGCCGCGAGCGCCATGGCCGAGAACGCGGCGCCGTAGGGCCACGGCTGCATCAGCAGAACCTGCATGCCGAACGCGACCATGGGCGTGCCGAACACCAGCGAACTGTCGACCCGGCCCGCGCGGCGCAGCGTGTCGAGCGCGCGCACGGCCAGCGGCTGCGCGGGCTGCACGGGCGCATCGAACAGCGTGCGGCGCGCGAACAGCAGGCCGACGCCCACGAACATCAGGAAGAACACCAGCAGGAACGGCTGCACGATGCCGTACTGGTCGTCCGTGTAGTACTTGTGCGCCCAGCCCGCGGCCAGCGTGAAGGTGCCGACGAAGCCGATCAGGTTCAGCACGCGCCAGGCCTTGAACCAGGCGATCAGCACAATGCCGACGTCGAGCACCAGCAGGTAGGTGAAGAGCGCCACCGGCTGGTTCGAGCCTGTGGACGCCAGCACCGGCGCTGCGAAGCCTTCGAGCGCTGCAACGATGGCCAGCACCGGCGCGTTCTGCAGCACCGCCAACACCGCGCTCAGTGCGGCCACGCCGAACAGGAAAGCAAAACCGGCGGTCGGCGGCAGCAACTCGTGCACCTTCATCGCCGCCAACGTGGTCAGATAGAAGACGCCGATGCCGGCACCCTGCAAGATCAACGCATAGCCAGTGCGCTTGCGACGCAGGAACCAGCCCAAAGCCAGCAAGCCCGCGCCCACGAGCGCCACGCCCGCATAGCGCAGCTCGACAGGCACGGTGACGCGCTCGGCCGTGTAGCGCAGCAGGAAAGCCAGACCCAGGAACAGGATCAGCACGCCGAGCTTCACCAGCATGTTGCCGCCGAAGATCAGGTTGGCGATGGGCGCCGGCAAACGGTCGCGCAGCGGAATGGCCGGAGGCGGCGGCGGTGGAGGCAAGCGCCGGACCGGCGGCGGTACGGCCGTCGGCGGTTTGGCGGCTGCGGGCGCCACCGGTGCGGGAGCCGGTTCCGCGGTGCCGGGCGATGTGGCAGCCATCGAGGCGCGCGCTGCGGCGGCTGCGGCAGCGGCTGCCTGGGCGGGCCGTGCGGCGGCTGTCAGGGTGATCGGCGTGATCGGCGCGGCCGGTATGGCCGGTGTGGCCGGTGTGGCCGGTGTGGCCGGTGCAACGTGGGGGACCGGCTGCGCCACCGGCGTTGCGGGCGCGCTTGCTGCCGGGACGGGTTGCTCATCGGCGGGCACAGGCTCGCCCGCGCCCTGCGCGAGCCGCCGCTCGAGCATGCCCACGCGCTGTTCGAGTTCGGCCACACGCTGCTGCAGCTTCAGCATGCCGCCCGCAGGGGCAGCGGATGCGGCGGCGCCGCCGCCAGAGCTGGAAGGCTGTGCGCGTTCCGCCTCGGTGCGCTCAGGTTCGCCGGCAGTCTTCTTCTTGCCGACGATTTTCGGCAATGCGAACGCACCGACCACGGCCAATATCAGCGCAGCCGGAAGCGACTCTGCGACGGCCCCTATGAACAGGCCGGCAATGATGCCAATGAACCACATCCTCAGCTCCCCTTGTTTTGGCGAGCATGGAGTGTACGGCGATTGCTTCTCTATAAACCGCCGAAAAGGCCCGTGGCTATTGCGCGGTCAGCTATTTGTTTAATAGCAAACTCGGCGGCGCTCACACCGGCGTGAGCTTGGCCACCGAGAGCGCGAGCCACTTCACGCCATGGCGCGTGAACTTGACCTGCGCGCGCGCGTCGTCACCGGTGCCTTCGAGCGACAGCACCGTGCCTTCGCCGAACTTGTTGTGGAACACCTGCATGCCCGAACGCAGGCCGTGCGATGGCGCGGTTTTCTGCGGCGGCACCGGCGGGCTCGCGAAGGTGTCCTTGCTGCCACCGTAATTGCCGCCTCCGCCATAGCTGCCGCTGCCGCCGCGCGTGCTCGCATAGCCGCCGCCGTAGCCGAAGGCCGACGGCGTGAAGCTCTGGTTCTTGGGCGTGAGCCACTTGAGCGCGCCTTCGGGCAGCTCTTCGAAGAAGCGGCTCTTCACGTTGTAGCGCGTCTGGCCATGCAGCATCCGCGTCTGCGAATGGCTCAGGTACAGGCGCTTGCGCGCGCGCGTGATCGCCACGTACATCAGGCGGCGTTCTTCCTCGAGGCTTTCGAAATCGCTCATCGAGTTTTCGTGCGGGAACAGGCCCTCTTCCATGCCGGTGATGAACACGCAGTCGAACTCCAGGCCCTTGGCCGCGTGAACGGTCATCAGCTGGACGGCGTCCTGGCCGGCCTGTGCCTGGTTGTCGCCCGACTCGAGCGCCGCATGCGTGAGGAACGCGGCCAGCGGGCTCAGCGTTTCGCCGGTTTCGGCGTCGGGTGCGAGCGGTTCGTCGACCAGCGGCTGCGTCAGGTCGATGCCCTGGCTCGCGGGCGACTGGCGCAGTTCGTCGATGGGCAGCGCCACGGCATCGCGGCCGAAGCCTTCCTGCGTGACGAAGCTTTCGGCGGCGTTGACCAGTTCTTCCAGGTTCTCGATGCGGTCGGCGCCTTCGCGGTCGGCCTTGTAGTGCTCGACAAGCCCGCTGTGGTCGAGCACCAGCTCGATGATCTCGCGCAGGCTGACGCCTTGCGTCTGCTCGCGCAGCACGTCGATCTTGGCGACGAAGCCCGTGAGGTTCGCGCCCGCCTTGCCGCCGACGACGCTGACCGCGTCATGCAGCGAGCGCCCGGCCGAGCGCGCCGCGTCCTGCAGCTGCTCGAGCGTGCGCGCGCCGATGCCGCGCGGCGGAAAGTTGACCACGCGCAGAAAGCTGGTGTCGTCGTCCTTGTTCTCGAGCAGGCGCAGGTAGGCCAGCGCGTGCTTGATTTCGGCGCGCTCGAAGAAGCGCAGGCCGCCGTACACGCGGTACGGCACCGAGGCATTGAAGAGCGCGGTTTCGATCACCCGGCTCTGCGCATTGCTGCGGTAGAGCACGGCCATTTCCTTGCGATCGAAGCCGTCGCGCACGAGCTGGCGCATTTCCTCGACCATCCACTGCGCCTCGGCCAGGTCGGTGGGCGACTCGTACACGCGCACCGGTTCGCCCGGGCCCTGGTCGGTGCGCAGGTTCTTGCCCAGCCGCTTCTTGTTGTGGCTGATGAGCTCGTTGGCCGAATCGAGGATGTTGCTGTAGCTGCGGTAGTTCTGCTCCAGCTTGATCTGGTGCTGCACGTCGAACTCGCGCACGAAGTCGGCCATGTTGCCCACGCGTGCGCCGCGAAAGGCGTAGATGCTCTGGTCGTCGTCGCCCACGGCGATCACGCTGTTGTTCGGATTCGGGGTGAACTGGCCCGCTGCGGTGGTGCCCGAAAGCATCTTGATCCACGCGTACTGCAGGCGGTTGGTGTCCTGGAACTCGTCGATCAGGATGTGGCGGAAGCGCCGCTGGTAGTGCTCCCGCACCGGGTCGTTGTCGCGCAGCAGTTCGTAGCTGCGCAGCATGAGTTCGCCGAAATCGACCACGCCTTCGCGCTGGCACTGTTCTTCGTAGAGCTGGTACAGCTCGACCTTCTTGCGGTCATCGTCGCTGCGAATCTCCACGTCGCGCGGACGCAAGCCGTCTTCCTTCGCACCCGCAATGAACCACTGCGTCTGCTTGGCCGGAAAGCGCTCGTCATCGACGTTGAACTGCTTCATCAGCCGCTTGATGGCCGAAAGCTGGTCTTGCGTGTCGAGGATCTGGAAAGTGGAAGGCAGGTTGGCCAGCTTCCAGTGCGCGCGCAGCAAGCGGTTGCACAGGCCGTGGAAGGTGCCGATCCACATGCCGCGCACGTTGACGGGCAATATGGCCGTCAGCCGCGTCATCATTTCCTTGGCGGCCTTGTTGGTGAAGGTCACCGCCAAGATGCCGCCTGCGGAAACCTGGCCGGTCTGCAGCAGCCAGGCGATGCGGGTGGTGAGCACCCGCGTCTTGCCCGAACCGGCACCGGCGAGGATCAGGGCATTGCCCGCCGGCAGCGTGACCGCGGCGCGCTGCTCCGGGTTCAGGTTGGCGAGCAGAGGCGAATCGGCCGCTGGGGGTTGGGGTGCGCCGGCAGTGGCGTCGTACGAGCCGAAAAGAGACATCCCGGCATTGTAGGAAGCCGGGGCGTCCCGACGCAGCGGCGGGGTTGCCCGCGCCCTTTTTACTTCACGAGTTTGAGCGTGCCCTTCATGATCGATGAATGGCCGGGGAAGGAGCAGAAGAAGGTGTAGCTGTCGGCCGCGCCCAGCTTGGCGACCGGAAAGCTCACGCTGTCGCTTTCGCCGCCGCCGACGACCTTGGTGTGCGCCACGACACGCGCATCGCCGGCCTTCACATAATTTTGCGGCAGGCCGGCAGAAACGCCGTCGGCGGCGACCGCCGGCACGTCGGACGTCTTGGCAAGCACCCAGTTGTGGCCCATGGCCTGCTTCGGCAGCTTGCCGGTGTGCTTGAGCCTGACGGTGAATTCCTTGCAGCTCTTGCTCACCTCGATGGCGGGCTTGTTGAACTGCATGGCGTCGTTGCCTTCGATCTCCACGCTGCAGTCGGCAGCGAAGGCGGAGGAAGCGGCGAGAGAGGCGAGCGCCAGAACGGCGGTGGCAGCGAGATGGCGGCGAAGCATGGGAGCGATCTCCAGAAGAAGAAATGAACGTGGCGCAGGACATGCTGCGCCAGCGGCATTGTCGAGCGCACCCGCCGCGCGGCACTGATCTGCATCAAATGGTACTGCCGCGGGGCGCGCTTCGCCAGGCGGCCTGGGCGGGCAGACCGGCCGGCGAATAAGGTCTATACGAAAGCACGGAGGGAGGCGAGGCGCCACTCCCTATAATCAATCACCGGGCCCAAGTTTCTTGTCGCCCGGTTTTTTTGTGCCTGCATGGCGCCAATCGACCGGGCCGGGACCAAGCGCCCACGCCGCCGAATCGTTCGGCGGCGCACCTTTCACAGGAAGCTTGGTTTCTCATGCAAATTTTCGATTACGACAACATCCTGCTTCTGCCGCGCAAATGCCGCGTGGAAAGCCGCTCGGAGTGCGACGCCAGCGTGACGCTGGGCGCGCGCAGCTTCCGCCTGCCGGTGGTGCCGGCCAACATGAAGACTGTGGTCGACGAGCCGATCTGCCTCTGGCTCGCACAGAACGGTTATTTCTACGTGATGCACCGCTTCGACCTGGACAACGTGAAGTTCGTCAAGGAAATGCAGGGCGAAGGCGTGTTCGCCTCCATTTCGCTGGGCGTGAAGAAGCCCGACTACGACACGGTCGACCAGATGGTGGCCGAGGGCCTGGTGCCCGAATACATCACGATCGACATTGCGCACGGCCACGCCGACAGCGTGAAGAACATGATCGGCTACCTCAAGCAGAAGCTGCCGGGTTCCTTCGTGATCGCCGGCAATGTGGGCACGCCCGAAGCCGTGATCGACCTGGAGAACTGGGGCGCCGATGCCACCAAGGTCGGCATCGGCCCGGGCAAGGTCTGCATCACCAAGCTCAAGACCGGCTTCGGCACCGGCGGCTGGCAGCTCAGCGCGCTCAAGTGGTGCGCGCGCGTGGCCACCAAGCCGATCATTGCGGACGGCGGCATTCGCGACCACGGCGACATTGCCAAGAGCGTGCGGTTCGGCGCGTCGATGGTGATGATCGGCTCGCTCTTCGCGGGGCACGAAGAATCGCCGGGCAAGACCGTCGAAGTCGACGGCGTGCTCTTCAAGGAGTACTACGGCTCGGCCAGCGACTTCAACAAGGGCGAGTACAAGCACGTCGAGGGCAAGCGCATCCTCGAGCCGATCAAGGGCAAGTTGGCCGAGACGCTGGTCGAGATGGAGCAGGACGTGCAGAGCTCCATCAGCTACGCGGGCGGCCGCGCGCTGATGGACATCCGCAAGGTCAACTACGTCACGCTGGGCGGCGACAACGCAGGCGAACACCTGCTGATGTGAGTCCTGCGCCGGCTCCGCTGAATCAGGCTTCCAGGAGTTGCGCCGCGTGGCGGTGCAGCCAGTGGGCCGGGTCGGCCAACGCATCGACGATGCTGAAGTGATTCAGGCCGGAAAGCGTCTCGCACACGGGCACGGTGTTACGGCCCCAGGCCTCGCGAATCAACGCGTTGTGGCGAATGAACTCCTCGCTTTCGTCGCCTCCCACCACCGCATGGAGTTGCCCGCGCGCGGGCGCCGGCCACAGTGCCGGGCTCGCGCGCAGCGCGTCCGCATCGCCGAGCTTCAGCGTGTGCGCCAGGAACGGCGTGCGCTGCAATGGCCGAAGGTCGTAAAGACCTGAAATCGACAGCGCATTGCGCACCAGCTGCGCCGGCAGGTCGGGGGAGACGGACTTCCATGCGCAGGCCAGCAGCGCAGCCGCCATGTGGCCGCCGGCCGAGTGACCCGCGACGGTGACGCGCGACGGGTCCGCACCGAAGCTCGATGCGTTCCGCCAGGTCCATTCGAGCGCACGCACCATCTGCATGAGGATGCCCGGCACCGTCACGGGCTGCTCCACCGTTCCGGGGCACAGCGCGTAGTTGGGCATGACCACGCACACGCCGCGGTCGTTGAACGCAGGGGCAATGAAGGAATGGTCGCGCTTGTCCATGGCGCGCCAGTAGCCGCCATGAATGAACACCAGCACCGGCGCATCGGGTACGGGCGCGGGAAAGATGTCGAGCGTTTCGTTGACGCCCTTGCCGTAGGGCACGTCGATCCGGCCCGGGAGTGCCTCCCGCGCGGCTGCCGAATCGCTCGCCCATCGGGCGAAGTACGCGGGGTGGTCTTTCACTCGCGCGAGATTGTTGTACATGCCTTCCAGCCAGGCGGGTTCGTACGAGGCCATGCGGTTGCTGCTTCCTTCTTTTTGGAGACCGCGCATCTTGGCCCATCTCGGCTCGGTGCATGCGCGCGAGGAGGCGTTCTGGTTAAAATTCGCCCTGCGTTGGGGGGGTAGCTCAGCTGGGAGAGCGCCGCGTTCGCAATGCGGAGGTCGTGAGTTCGATCCTCATCCTCTCCACCACCCATCAAAAGGGGCTCGGATTCTTCCGAGCCCCTTTTTTCTTGCCTGGGACTTTCCCTGATCCCGCTCTCTTTCCTTCTCCTGCTTTTTTCGGACGTTTCAGGGGCGGCCTCCTATGTGCGAACGTGTCACAGGTAGTAGAAAGTTTTCATTCGGTAACAAAATTACCAAAACGAGGGATGCAACAAAGTATTGCGTTCGACTACAAAAGTAGTAATGTGAATTCTTCGAGTACACCTTTTGGACTCAAAAGTGAACCAAGTGCTTAATCCTCCTGGCTCCAGAGCAATCTGGGCTACCCCCAGGCCCCCGCGCCATAAGTAGCTCGATGTACAGGAAAGCACGCCGTGCCAGCCACCTCCTTCGACCCGGATTGCGGGACCGACTCCAACCTGACCGCCGACGCGGTCATGGTGGCAAGGATGCGCCTGGTGCTGGCGATCTCCGCCTTGCTGGCGATCGCGGTTGACGCCGGCGAAGCGCAGCAGCACATCGGCAGCCCCGTTTGGCTGGCTTTCGCCGGCTACCTGGTCTACAGCGTCGGCGTGTACATCTGCACGCGCATGGGCCAGCCGTATTTCCAGGGCAAGGCCATCCATTGGTTCGACGTGCTGTGGTTCACGCTGCTCACCTTCGTGACAGGCGGCGTTTCCAGTCTCTACTTTCTCTTCTACTTCTTCGTCATTCTCACATCGTCGTTCCGCTGGGGCTACGAAGAAGGCGCCCGGGTGACCATGGCGTCGGTTGCCTCGTTCGTCGCCTGCAGCCTCGGCACGGGCACCGGCACCGACACCTACACGCCGCAGTTGCTCATGCGCACCACCTTCCTGCTTGCGCTGGGACACATGATCGGGCATTGGGGCGGATCGAAGGTCGAGCTGCGGCGGCGCCTCGCTCTGCTGAGCCAGGTGAGCCGCCTGTCGAACCCCCGGTTCGGCGTGAACCGCACCATCGCAGGCATGATGCAAAAGACTCTGGCCTTTTTCGAAGCCAGCCACTGCATCCTCCTGACACGCGACACGGCAACCAGCACCTGGGTCATGCGCACGCTCCGGAAAAGCCATGCGGGCGAATCCGTCAGTGTCGAGACGATCGGCCGCGCCTCGGAATCGCCGCTCACGGCGCTGGAGGCCGAGCGGATCGTGCTGAACAAGCGCCGGCCCTGGCCGCTGAACTGGCTGCGCGCGCCAAGCCAAGCTTGCGACCCTCGCACGCACCACTGGCTCCCTCTGGACGAGCATGGCATGCATGACAGCGCGGCGGTTGGGGCAATGCTCGAGGCTCGTTCCTTCATGAGCGCACCGCTGCCCATGCGACTGGGAGAGGGGCGGATCTATATGTCGTCCCAGGACGGATCGTTTCGCCGTTCCGACGCGCTGTTCCTGGCGCACATCATGGGCCAGGTCTTCCCCGTCATCGAGACCATCGAAGTGCTGGACCGGATGGCTTCGGATGCAGCCTCGAAGGAGCGCCTGAAGATTTCGCTCGACTTGCACGACACGGCGATCCAGCCGTATATCGGCCTCAAGCTGGGGCTGAGCGCCTTGCGCAAGAAGGCGACGGCCGACAACCCGTTGATCGACGACCTCGAAAACCTGGCCAACATGGCCGAAGGCGTGGTTGCCGACCTGCGGCGCTATGCGGGTTCGGTCAAGCATGGCGCCGACAACCAGTGCGAGTTCATTCTTCCGCACCTGCACCGGCAGGCGGCCCGGATCAAGACGCTCTACGGCATCGATATTGCCATCCTGCTCGAAGGAAACGTCCACCTCGACGACCGGATGACGGCCGAAGTGCTCCAGCTGGTTCGCGAGGGATTGAACAACATCTGCAAGCACACCCATGCCCATCGCGGTTGCATCCGCATCGGCTGCACGGACGGCAAGCTGCAGATCCAGATCGAGAACGAGGCCTCGGACGAGAAGTTCGCGGCTTTCCGTCCACGCTCGATCAGCGAGCGCGCGGCCGCCCTGGGCGGGCGTGCGCAGGTCAGTCAGGGCGCGGACGGCGCAACGGCGGTTTTGGTCGAGATACCCATCTGAAGAAGGAAGAGGCTCAATCATGCAACCCAGCACCACCACGCAACCGATCGGCGTCATGCTCGTGGACGATCACCAGACCATGCTGTGGGGCCTATCGAAACTGATCGACGGCGAGCAGCCGCGCATGAAGGTTGTCGCCACGGCAAACTGCTGCGAGGACGCGCTGGAACGAACCGGGCACGTCGTGCCCGACGTGATCGTTCTCGACCTGGACCTGGGCGGCCGATGCGCCCTGGACATTCTTCCCGCGCTGCTTTCGAACGATGTGTCGCGTGCGCTCGTCCTCACGGGCGAGCGCAGGCAGCAGACGCTGGATCTCGCCGTGCTGCGCGGCGCAAGAGGCGTGTTGAGCAAGGACGCTTCCGCCGAGCAGGTGCTCGATGCAATCGAGCGCGTGCACAAGGGCGAGCTGTGCATCGACGCGCAGGCCATGGGGCGCGTCTTCTCCGAGCTGACATCGCCGAAGAAGCCCGTGAAGGCAGACCCCGAAGCAGCCAGGCTGGCCAGCCTGACGCAAAAGGAGCGGCAGATCATTTGCGCCGTCGTACAGGGCAGCGGCGCCGCGAACAAGACGCTGGCCTCGCGGCTGTTCGTGACCGAGCACACGTTCCGCAATCACCTCACCTCGATCTACCAGAAGCTCGACGTGGCAAACCGGCTCGAGCTGTATATCTACGCCGTCAAGCACCAGCTCGACGCCGCGGCCCATTGAGGGCGGCTGCCGAGTTCAGCTTCCGCCACCGAGCATCGGCCCGATGATGCGGACCATTCGGATGGCCGCCGGCGTGAGGATGACCGCCGAGATGCACGGAAAGATGCACAGCACCAGTGGCAGCAGCATCTTGGTCGGAACCTTGGCCGCCAGCTCTTCCGCGCGAACCTGACGCTTGTGGCGCAGATCGTCCGAGAACACACGCAGCGATTCGCCGATGCTGGTGCCGAACCGGTCGGCCTGGGTCAGCATGGTGGCGAAGGTTCCGATTTCCTCCACGCCGGTGCGCAGCGCGAGGTTCCGCAGCGACTTCTCGCGCGTGCCGCCCGCGCGCATCTCGAGATTGGTCCAGTGCAGTTCCTGCGCCAGGGCCTCGCTCTTGACACGGATTTCTTCAGTGACCTTGACCAGGGCGGCATCGAGCCCGAGCCCCGCCTCGACGCAGACCAGCATCAGGTCGGCGGCGTCGGGGAAGTTCTCGAAGATTTCACGTTGGCGGCTTTTGATCGTCATACGCAGCACGATGTTGGGCAGGTAGCAGCCGAACAGCGCCGCCACCGCGAGCCACAGCAGGGTCGTCAATCCCTCGTCCGCTCCGGCCGCGCGTATCGCGACGAAGGCCAGGCCCGCCAAGCCCAGCGGCAGCAGCGTCTTCAAGCCGAAGTAGAAGAGGCTCGCGTCCGGGTGGCGGATGCCTGCGTTGAGGAATTTCAGGCGCAGCGGCGATGTTTCGCCCTCGCCCGTAGGCGATGACAGCTGCGCGAAGGAGCCGACGACCTTGACGGCCGTTTCGGCCCAGGCCGACTTGCCCGATGAAGGAGCCACCGCCCGCAGGCGCTGTTCGGTGCGCGTGGGCAGCACCCAGACCGCGAATCCGCCGATGGCGAGGGACACGGTAACAAACACGAGGATAGGAAACAGCATGGCATTTCTCCTTCAGACGCGAATCTTCACGATCTTGCGCAGGATCAGTACGCCGACCACCATCAGGCCAAGCATGTACTTGACGGCCGTGACGCCGATCGGATCGGTCCACAGCGGAGACATGAACTCCGGATTGAAGGCGTTCAGCAGCGCCACCAACGCAAGAGGCATGAGGCCGAGGATCCAGGCCGACAAGCGCCCTTCCGCCGACAGCACCCGCACCCGCGCCAGCAGCTTGAGCCGGTCGCGGATGAGCCGGCTCAGGTTGCCGAGCACCTCGGTCAGGTTGCCGCCGGAGTCGCGCTGGATCAGCACCGACACCACGAAGTAGCGCAGGTCGGTGAGCGGCACACGTTCGCTCATGTTCGTGAGCGCCTGCTGCAGCGAAACCCCGAAGTTGACCTCGTCAGCCACCATGCGGAACTCGCCTGCGATCGGCTCGGACATTTCATCGCCGATCATCTGCAGGCTGCTGGCGAACGAATGGCCCGCGCGCAATGCACGCGTCACCAGGTCCAGCGCGTCCGGCAACTGCCTCTCGAGACGCGCCAGGCGGCGGCTGCGCCGGTGGTTCAGGTAGAGCAGCGGCAGCGCCGCGCCGGCGGCGCCCACCAGCATGGCGATCCATGCGGGCTGGTTCGCAAGCGACACCGTCGCCAGGAAGAAAAGCACGCCGGACAGCGCGCAGGCCAGCAGCACGTGGGACACCGTCCATTCCAGCCCGGCCTGCAGAATGAACCGGTCCAGGCTGTGGGCCCGCGGAAGCTTCAGCAGAGCGCGCTGCATCCATGGCGCATCGCTGAGCACGCGGTCCTTCACGAGCCGCGCCTGGGCAACGCGGTCGGCGGCCGCCGACAGTGCCTGCAGCCGCTTCCCGATCTTCTGCGCCTCGGGGCCCCTGTACGAGCGCCACAGCAGATAGAGGCCCTCGATCACCATCAGCACCGTCACGAAGACCAGCACGAACAGGGTGATGAGCGTGTCGCCGACCAGGTTGTCGAACATGATGGCCTCCTATTCGTAATGCTTGTCGGGATCGAACATGGCGTCGGGCAGCACCACGCCGAAAGATTGCAGGCGCTCGGCGAACTTCGGCCGCACCCCGGTCGCATGAAAGTACCCGCGCACCCAACCGTCCGGCCCCATGCCGGTCTGGTGGAACGCGAAAATCTCCTGCATCGTGACCACCTCGCCTTCCATGCCGGTGATCTCCTGGATGCTGGTGACCTTGCGCCTTCCATCGACCAGACGCAGGACCTGGATCACGACGGTGATGGCCGACGCGATCTGCTGGCGCACCGAGTGATGCGGAAGATTCAGGTTGGCCATGCTGATCATGTTCTCCAGCCGGGCCAGCGCATCGCGCGGGCTGTTGGCGTGGATGGTGGTCAGCGAGCCTTCGTGGCCGGTGTTCATGGCCTGCAGCATGTCGACCGCCTCGGCGCCGCGCACCTCGCCGATCACGATGCGGTCGGGCCGCATGCGCAGCGCGTTGCGCACCAGCGCACGCTGCGTGATCTCACCCTTGCCTTCGATGTTCATCGGCCGAGTTTCCATGCGAGCCACGTGCGGCTGCTGGAGCTGGAGCTCGGCCGCGTCCTCGATGGTGATGATGCGTTCGGTGGCGGGAATGAAGCCCGAGAGAATGTTCAGCAGCGTCGTCTTGCCGGCGCCGGTGCCGCCGGAGATCAGCATGTTGATCTTCGCGCTGGCCAGCCCTTCGAGCATCAGTGCCATCTGCGGCGTCAGCGTCTTGAGGTCGTCGACCAGGTTCTCCATCTTCAGCGGAATCTTCGCGAAGCGGCGAATCGACATCATCGGGCCGTCCAGCGCCACCGGTGCGATCACCGCGTTGACGCGGGAGCCGTCCGGCAGCCGGGCATCGACCATGGGGCTGAACTCGTCGATGCGCCGCCCCACCAGGGAAACGATCTTGTCGATGATGCGCAGCAGGTGCTTCTCGTCGGTGAAACTCACGTCGGTCAGCTCCAGGCGGCCCTTGCGCTCGACGTAGACCTGGTCATGCGAGTTGACCAGGATGTCGGACACCGTGGGGTCGGCCATCAACAGCTCGATCGGCCCGAAGCCGAGCATCTCGTGCTGGATGTCGCGTATCAGCGTGCGCCGCTCGATGTCGTTCAGCGCCTCGGGCTCTTCCTGCAGCAGCCGGGTGACCATGGTGGATATCTCCTGGCGCAGCACCTCGGGCTTCAGGGTTTCGAGCACCGCCAGGTCGAACCGGTCCAGCAGTTTCAGGTGCATTCGCTCCTTCAGCAGCTTGTAGGAATCCGAGGCAAAGGACGAAAGCGCCGCATCGGCCAAGGGCACAGCCGGCGAGCGCGCGACCGGCTCGGCTTCGATCGCATTGAGCTGTTCTCGAAATGACATGGGGACCTGCCTTGCTGTTGGAGTAAGAAGATTCGCCTGGCCGCAGCGTGGGCGTCAGGCTCGGCGAAAGAGCCGGCCGATGAAGCCAGGCGCTTCCTTCGGGCGTGGGCTGAGGGTGAGGGAGATCTCCTCGAGCCGCTTGCACAGCGAACTGCCCCGCGACGTTTCCGCGAGAGGCACGCCGCGGTTGATCGAGGCATCCACATCCTTTCCGCCGTCGGGCACGCTGACCAGCGTCGCTCCGCCCAGCGAGCGGCGCATGTCGGACAAACCGATCTCGCCGCCGCCGGCGCTGCGGTTGACCAGCAGTTCGACCTTGCCGGCCGGATAGCCGAGTGCCTTGAACATCTGCATGAGGCGCGTCACGTTGCGGATGTGCGGCAGGCTTGGCTGGAGCACCGGAAAGATGCGGTCCGCCCGGTCCAGCACGCGGATGGCGAGCGGATCGATGCGCAGGCCGAGGTCGAACAGTACGAAGTCGTACTGCGCGGCGGCAACCTGCAGGATTGCATCGATATGCTCGGCTTTGACCTCCAGCGCGCGCGAGAGGTCTTCGGGTGCGGGAAGAATGCTGAAGCCCGGCGCCACCTTCACCGTGCTGGCGGCAAGCAGCGAGGCATCGAGCCGGCCGATGTCGCGGGCCACGTCGGCCACCGTGGAAGTGGGCCGCAGGTCGCTCACGCAGGAAAGGGCATCGCCGAACTGCAGGTTCAGATCGATCAGCAGTACCGAACGGCGCATGGAGAGCTGGTGCCCGATGTTGGTCGCCAGAAAAGTGGCGCCGCTGCCGCCCTTGCACGGCATGAACGCAACCACCTGCCCCGGCTCCCTGGCGTGCGAGCCGGCCATCTTGAGCGCGATGCGCTCCACGGCCGCCTCGAGCGCCGCCGGCTGCGGCGGCGAAGGCAACACTTCGCGCACGCCCGAGCGCATGGCGAGAATCAGGAACTCGGGCGTCTGCATGGCGCAAAGCAGCACCACCGCGATTGCGGGATAGCGCATCGTGAGCTGCTCCACCATTGCCAGCTCATGAGGGTCGCAGCACATGCCGTCCACCAGCAGGAGCTCGGGCGCCGACCGTTCGACGACCCATTGCATGCGGCTCTTGCCTCCCTCGAACGGGGAGACGACATGGGAACGTGCTTCGAGCACCTTGCGCATGTCCTGCAGATGGGCTGCATTGGGCGAGATGATGGAGATCTTCATGATGGGTTCCGTTTCTCTCTACGAGCAGATGGTCGGGCTGTGGGGGTCCTTCCGCATGACTTCGCGCGGCAGGAAGGTGGAGAAAGCCGGCATCGGGATCAACGGCGCAGTGGCCCCGACGATGGGCGAGATCCATTGGTAGTTGAGCCCGGTGATGCCCACGGTGACGCCTTCGCAAGTGGAGGCAGTACAGCCCGCGGGCGTCCAGGCCACGCTCACGGTGGCGATCTGCGGAAGCAGGGCCTGCATGCGGGCCAGCACCAGCGCCTGCTGGGCGGTGTCGTCGCACACCACCGCGTAGCGCGCGCCGGCGCGCGTGGCCTCGCTGGCCATGCTCCACGTGAACAACATGCGCGCAAAGTCCACGATGCCCAGCAGCAGCATGAGGAAGATGAGCAGGCCCAGCGCAAACTCCACGGTGGTCGCCCCGGATGTGCGGTGTCTCATGATGGAGCCCTCATGGTGGCGGTGATGTCGCTGAAGACGATGTTGCCGTTCGCATCGGCGAACACGAGGCCCATCACCGACGGAAAGAGCGAATGGAAGCTGTAGCCGCTGATGCGCACCGTCACGGTCGTGATGAGCGGACTCGCCCCTGCCGCCTGCCACGTGCAGCAATTGCCCACGGGCACGTTCGCCAAGCTGAGGCCGCGCGCCACTGGCGTGCCCGCACCGGCGGTGTTGCCATAGACCATGAGGTTGCGCGCTTCGGTGATGTGCGTGCCCGGTGTTTGCACCGACAGGTAGCGAACCGCGTCGCGGGTCGACTTGACGACCAGGTTGTATTCGTACATCGCACGGCCGAACTCGGTCGTGATGAACGTGAGCAGCAGCAAGAGCGGCGTGATGAGTGCCAGTTCGATCAGCGCCGCGCCGCGCTGCGGGTGGTTCGATGTTTGTTTCACGTGCATCACCTCACCAGGACCGGGACCAGTGGGCCCAACACGCCACCTGCGAGCCCGCTTGTCGTGCACGGGCTGCCCGCAGCGCCGGCATTGCCGCGGAACTCCAGCCATGTGTCGCTCATCGGAATGGTCAGCGGCTGCAGCATCAGCATGCAGGCATAGTCAACGACATGCGAACTGCCATCGATGACCGGCACCGTGACGATGCGCCGATCCAGACCGTATTGCTTGTGCCCTCCGGCAACGTTGCCGGAAGCGGCCAGCTTCTGGAAGCTGTTGAGCGAAAGCCCAGTGATGTCTTCGCAATCCTTCACCTTGCCGCTGGCGGCGCAGGATGCGAAGGACGCGCGCTTGGCCACGAAGTCGCCGTAGGCATTGGACTGCGCGGGCCAGGTGAGCGCGGTATAGGTATAGCCGGTGTAATCGGGCCGCTGCACGCTCGGATTTCCGCTGTTCTTGTAGATGCCGAAGCGCTGGTTCCAGACATCGACCACCGAGGTCTGCACGCCCGGGGTGCCGAGCGTGTCGCCCACCTTCGTTCCGCAGTGATTGTTCAGTTCGGATTCGGTTTCCGATGCGCTATTGCTGCCGTCGAGATTGGCCCAACCGATCTCGCCGCCGGCGGATGCGTTCTGCGCCTGGATCAGCTTCACCCAGTCGCCGACGTTGAGCCCGTAGTTCGGCGCAACGCCTCCCGCCTTCGGCTTCAGCGCGACGGGAATCGGACAGGTGGTCTGCGCGCTGGCCCGTGTGGCCACTGCGCTGGCGAAGACGCTGCCCGTCGCAGGATAGGCGGTGGTATTGCCGGAGAAGGCCCCCATGGCCTTCATGAGCCAGATGACAATGTTGGGCTGGGTGTGCACGCACTGCGCATACGTGGCCACCGCCGGGTCGACGCTGGGCGCATAGGAGGCGTCGCGAAAAGTGATGTCGGCGAGGGCCAGTTGACCCTGCCCGCTCCATGTAGCGGACTGCATGTTGACCCGGTTCGCATTGCCGGCGGTCTGGCCCGCGCTCTGGGCCCGCGTAATCGCGGTGCCCTGCTTGTCGAGCTCGCGCGCGGCGGCCAGTGCGCAACTGTCGACGGCGGTCTGCAGCTCTGTCCGCACGACGAACAGGTGACCGAAGTCCAGCGCAACGCCCATGAATCCGAGCAGGAACAACAGGACCAGTGCAGTGGTGATGATCATCGCGCCGCGCTGACGGCGGCCGGGGTGGCGAACTTGCATGATCGGCTTCCTGTGCAATGGTGGCGGTTCAATAAAACTCTGCGCTTCAGTCGCACTCCACGCCGCCGAGGCAGGTGAAGACGCGATCGACGAGATCGACGAGGCTGGTGCCCGTTGCCAGTGGCCGCAGCGCGATGATCAGCAGGATCGAGATCACCGCGATAAGCAGTGCGTACTCCACTACCTCGGCGCCGCTTTCATCCCAGAGGAATGACTTGAACATGATGAGTACCTCACTTTTGTACTGAGTGCCACTTGGACGGTGGGCGGCGGGTGGTCAAGCCACCCCCCGCCTCTAGCCGTCTATGCGCAGGGTCCGGTTCCCTTGAGGCAGTCGGCCACGTTGGTGATGAAGGTCGAAAAGCCGCCGCCATTGGCGGTAAGCGCCTTCAGCGCAACAACCAGCGCGATCGAGACGACAGCGATGATCAGCGCGTACTCGATGACTTGAGCGCCGCTCTCGTCCTTCAGGAATGACTTGAACATGGTGATTACCTCGTTTCTGTGTTGAATGGACAGTGGAGACAACGGAAGCGGACAACGCTTTGCCCGCTCCGCCCTCGAGTTGCTCAGGGGCAGGTGGCTGTCGTGAGGCACCTGGTCACAGTTGCGATAAAGGTCGAGAAGCCGCCGCCATTGGCGGTAAGCCCCTTCAGTGCAACGACCAGCGCGATCGAGACGACCGCAATGATCAGCGCGTACTCGATGACTTGGGCGCCATCGTCGTCGCGCAGGAAGCTGCGGGTGTATTGGCCAATGGCCTTAAGGACGTTGTTCATGAGTTTTCCTTTCAAGGTTCAAATAGACGAATGGATTTCGTCGGTTCGTTAAACAGGTTGGGAAATTGAGTTGTTGCAGTTCGTGGCGCGCTCCTTTCAGAACGGGGTTGGTAATGCAAGCCGCGGTTACTTGGCTCCGCCACCAATGGCACCGCCGATGTTGATGACATTGACCGCAGGCGGCGGCGTCTTGTAGGACTCCTGGTACTGCAGCATCGATTCGCGCGCCGCGCGGCCGTCCATGCCCACTACCGGATTCCCGTCCTTGCCGGCCTCGGGGTTGAGCGTCATCTTCTTGCGGGCGTCGCGCACCGCATCGCCGAAGCGCGCGTCGTAGTTGGGCGTGACGTGGGAGCATCCGGCGCCCAGGAGCAGCGTCAGCGCGAGGGTGGTCGACTTGATGAACATGGTGGTGCTCCTCACGGGTGTCATTGGGTGTTGCCGGCCGGGGCGGCCGGTGCCGGGGTGGAGCTTTCGAGGGCTCCGTTCAGGTAGATCTCGGCGCGGCTCGGCACAACGTGGTTGTCGGTCGGCACGCGAGGCGATTCGACCAGCGGCTTCACAAGACGCGGCGTGATCACGAACATGAGTTCGGTCTGGTCGTTCTGGAACTCGGTGCTCCGGAACAGCGCCCCCATGACCGGTACTTCGCCCAAACCCGGGTAGCGCTTGATGGTCTCGGTGGAGTTGCTCTTGATGAGCCCCGCGATGACGAAGCTCTGCCCGTCGTTGAGCTGCACTGTGGTGTCGGCGCGGCGCACGGTCAGCGAGGGCAGCACGGCGGTCACGCCGGTGACGGTCGTGAAGGGCGAGCCCGTCTGCGACAGGTCCGACACTTCCGACACCATCTTGAGATTGATGCGGCCGCCATTGAGCACGGTCGGGGTGAACTTGACCCCGATACCGAATTCCTTTTCTTCCAGCGTGATGTTGGTTCCGCCGCCGCCGGCGGCGCTCTGCGCGACCGGGATGAAGATCTTTCCGCCCGAGAGGAAACTGGCCTGCTGGCCAGTGATGGCCATGATGTTGGGCTCCGCCAGGATGCGCACCAGGCCGTCGTCCTTCTGGCCGTCGATGCCGATCGACGTGCGGCCGATCCTCAGCGCCTCGATCAGTCCGCCGCCTCCGCTCAGGAAACTGGAGATCAGCGAGTAGCTGTCGCGACCGCCGCCGCCCGAGCGGCTCAGGCCGACGCGCGCGCCCAGCCGGTCCAGCAAGGTCTTGCTGATCTCGGCGATCTTCACTTCGAGCATGACTTGCTGCGGCGCCGTGATGCGCAGCAGGTTCACCACCTTCTTGCCGTCGGCGCCGTAGGCCGAGGCCAGGCTCATCACGTCGTCGAGCTTGAGCGCGTCGCTGATCTCGCCGGTGAGAACAATCGATCTTTCCGCGCTGCGCACGCGAATGCGGTTCTCTTCGGGCATCAGCTCGGCCAACTTGGACTGCAGCGCGCCCGGATCGATCGTCACGACAACGTCCTTGATGTAGCAGGTGCCATCGGCGCTCTGCAACACGACGTTCATCGAGCCGGCCTGGCGGCCGCGAAAGAACAGGTCGGTCGGGCTCAGCAGCATGACGTCGACGTCGGCCATGCCGTCGCCGGCGTTTCGTGCCGCCGCCGCAGGCTGTGCCGGCTGCGCGGTGGCTGCAGCTGCGGCCGCAGGAGCGCTGCTCGGCGGCTGTCCGCTGACCACGATGCGCGCGACGCGTGTCTTGAGCGGAATGACCACCGACTTGCCGAGCACGGCCTGCGTGGGTTGATCGTCGGGAATGATGGCGGTGCAGCGCCGGTTGGCGGGCGCGGCGGGTGCGCTAGCCGCCTGGACGGCCACCGGCGCTGCAGCCGATGCCGCAACTGCGACGTCCGCGGCCATGACGGGCAGCCCCAATGTCGCGAGTACCGCCAGCAGCACGGCGGGTGAAGAAGAGAGATGTTGCACTTGTGGTTCCTCCTTGAAGGGATGATCAGAAGCAGGTGAGCGAGCGGGCTGCGTGCTGGATGACTTCCACACACTCGGACGGCCGCGACGCGACGTGGGCGGCACGCGGCGCCCGCGCGGGGGTCGGCCGCTCAGCCACCGTGGCTGCGACCGGCAGGATTTCCTTCTCGCCGAACAATTGCCCCTTGGTGATGCCCGCGGTGGCGACCGTGGTCTTGTCCATCTGGTTGCGCAGCACCAGCGAGAGGGTTCCCACGCTGCGCGCCAGGTCGAGCTTTTCGGAGTCTTCGAGCGACAGCTCCAGCGTGACGGCGCTGACCACCTTCGGTTTCGTCTCGTCGCGGTTGGCCTCTTGCGCCACGGCCAGCACCAGCACTTTCTCGAGCACGGTCTTGCTGATCTGGCGGCCCTCCTCGCCCCGGTTCTTGTCCTGCTGGGCGTTGACCATCACATCGACGTAGTTGCCCGGCAATGCGAAGCCCGCCACGCCGACCACGTCGTTGACCCGCACGGTCATCGCACGCTTGCCGCTCGCAATGACAGCGGAGAGTCCGCCCTGGGTACCCACCGGAGCGAGCTTGCCCTCGAGGATGGCTTCGCCGCGCAGCACCCCGACCTTGACCACGCGGTCTTCGAGCGCCTTCGTGTCCTTGAACGCGCCTGTCGGAACGGAGCCGCTCGGCCAATCGACCATCGACAGCATCTGCGGGTTGACGCGGCTGCCCAGTTCGATGTCGACGGCCGCGACGACCACCTTGTTGGAAGCGATGCCGCCCTGTCGGGAAACCCAGCCCGCCGCATAGACCGCGGCCGCCAGGCCGGTCAGAAGAGCCAGCAGAAGCAGCCCGAGCGCTTTGACGTTTTTCATGCGAATCTCCGCCGTGTGTGTGAAGAGTGAAGAAAGGGCTAGACGTAGCCCAGCTGGTGCGCCAGAACCTGTGCCACCGTTCCTGCGCAGATGCAGATGCCGTAGGGCAGCTTCCCGACGGATTGCCTCTCATCGATCGTTCCGGACGGCCGCACGCCGGCCATGCCCGAGACGGCCATGCCCTGCGCGGCTGCCTTGACGTTGGCCAGCATGTGGCAGAGGCGGCGGCGATGGATGGCGAAAGCCACCGCGGCCACGCCGCCGGCAATGCACGTGAAGAGAATGGCCTGCAGCGTTTGATAAGGCCCGAGAAAGGCGCCGACCATCGCCATCAGCTTGACGTCGCCCGCGCCCATGATTCCGAGCGCGTAGAACGGCAGCATGATCGCGAGCCCCGTGCCCAGCCCTCCCAGTGCATGCGACGCGCCCGAGAGCGGCGTGCGCGCCGCAAACGTTCCGTAGATGACCGCGAACGTCATGCCGCCGAACGTCAGCCAGTTGGGTATGCGATAGAAGCGCCCGTCGCTGACCGCGGCCATCACCAGCAGGACGAAGAGTCCGCCCATGCGGAAGTCCGAGGCCAGCATCGTCAGCAGGTCGAGGAAAGCGTCGAATTCGTTCATGGTGCGTGAGCTCCGTAGAGAAAGATCTGTTGCGCCTTCAGGCACTGCGCCGCAGTGCAAGCAGCAGGAGCAGACACACGACCAGCACGAGCGCACCGATGAGCGCAAACTCCATGAACGACATGCCCGCGTCTTCCCGCAGCAGGTTCATGAAGCCTCTTGGCAGCAGATTGATCGGTTCCATGCGTATTCCCCAGTGAGGTGGCCAACCGGCGCCGCTTGCTGCCCGTAGCGGGCGAAAGCGTTTTGCCGTGGAGTCACTGTAGAAATTGCGCTGCCTGCACACATGAGCGGTGCGCCCCTTCCGAAGGGAGACAAGCGCCCCGCTTCCGCCGACCGCACCCATGACAAAGCGCCTGCCTGAAAACAGTGGGCGGGCCATTGCTGCGGCGCAAGGCAAAACGCCCTGGCGTTGCGCCAGGGCGTTGTTCTATTTTGAGCGGGCGCCGAGCGTCAGGTGTCGAGCGTCAGGTGCTGGCCATGCAGCGCCGCAGCCGCCGGCGAGGCAAGGAAGCCGATGGTCTGCGCGGCGACCGACGTCGACACCCATTCCGCGGGATTCGCGTCAGGCATGGCCTGCCGATTGGCCGGCGTGTCGAGCACGCTGGGCGCCACGCTGTTGATGGCCACGCCATGCGGTGCCGCTTCGGCCGCCATGGCCTCCACCAAGCGCTGCAGCGCGCTCTTCGAGGCGATGTACGCCGCCATCGCGGGCAGACCGCGCGCCGCCACCTTGGCCGTGACCGCGACGATGCGCCCGGCACCACGCTCGATCATCGAAGGCAGCACCGCCTGCGTGACCGCCACGAAAGACCAGGCATTGAGATTCATCATCCGGTCCCAGCTTGCCCGCGTGAGCGCGTGCGTTGCCTCGCCCATTTCGAAGCCGCCGGCAATGTGCACCAGCGCATCGATGCGGCCGAAGGCCTTGAGGGCCTGGCCGGCCAGATCGGCCATCTCTGATGGCGAGGTCACGTCACCCGCGAGCAGCAAATGCTGCGAGTTGTCCAGGCCCGGAAAGACTTCGGTCAAACGGTCCGCGCGATGATCGACCAGTGCCAGGCGCGCGCCCTGCTCGAGAAAATGCTGCGCCACCGCGCGGCCCAGTGCGCCCGCGGCCCCGGTGATCACGACATGGGGTGTGTTGATCGTGTCGGTCATGAAAGATCTCCTGGTTTGAAGGCCTCGGGGCCCGTCGATGATGACGAATCCTACCGCCGCTCCGTACAAAAGCGTTGAGCCCCAAAATTTTTGCGCTATACTTGCGGTCTTGCCTAAAAACGCAAAACGTTTCGAGCGCAAGGGCTCTTAGCTCAGTTGGTAGAGCAGCGGACTCTTAATCCGTAGGTCGAGTGTTCGAGTCACTCAGGGCCCACCACCAACACCAGAAGTAGCGCGGTTTCCGTGCTATTTTTTTGTGAGCACTGTTCCGCAATCGCGGATTGTGTTCCGCAAAACTGAAAACCTCCCGCCTATCGGCGCGGAGGTTTTTTCTTTTCTGGCCGGAGACCGTCGATACTGCGCTGCCATCCGCATCAGCTACTCATCGAACATGGCTCAAACCTTTACTCTTCGGTTGCTCCTCGCTGGTCAAGATGACCTGATTTGCGAGGTTAGAGAGCCAGAAACGAAAAGGCTCAGGAACGTTCTCGCGGGCGACGACTTCGAGGACGGCTTCTTTTGGTTCGACACCATTGATGGCCGAAGCATCATCGTGAACACGGAGCATCTCCAAGGCGCTCGCTTTTTGTGGGACTTCATCCCGGGACCACCAGACTCCCGGATCAATGACAGCCACGAGTTCCTCATAGCATTCGTGGGCAAAGAAAAGCTATCAGAGTCTCCCAGTGAAGATCCCAAGGAGATGTACACGCTGTTCTGGGAGCTTGAGCTCGGAGGAACGAAGACAGTGACCTTCATCGACGTGGACGGCGAACCGTTTACCTTGATCCCGCGGCAGGTTGAATCGCCCCGGCTTTCGTGGAGGCCGGTTGGTTTAAGTCATACCACCGCCGTGGCGGTCTGACTGGCGAGTTGCCGATAGTAGTTTGCCTCAGCTTCTGCAGGCGGGATGTAGCCGATCGGTTCGAGCAGGCGTTGGTGGTTGAACCAGGACACCCATTCGAGCGTTGCGAACTCCACCGCCTCCTTGGTCTTCCACGGTGCTCGGCGATGGATCAACTCGGCCTTGTAGAGCCCATTGATCGTCTCGGCCAGGGCGTTGTCATAGGAGTCGCCTTTGCTGCCTACTGACGGCTCGATGCCCGCCTCGCCCAGCCGTTCGGTGTACCGGATGCTGACGTATTGCGAGCCGCGATCCGAGTGGCAAATCAAGCTGCCGTCGCGCTCGGGCTGACGGTCGTACAGCGCTTGCTCCAAGGCATCGAGCACGAAGTCCGTGCGCATCGAGCTACTGACCCGCCAGCCCACAATGCGCCGGGCGAACACGTCGATCACGAAGGCCACGTAGAGCCAGCCCTGCCAGGTCGACACGTACGTGAAGTCCGAGACCCACAGCTGGTTCGGACGCTGCGCGCGGAACTGCCGGTTGACCCGGTCCAGCGGGCATGGCGCCCTGGCATCGCTGATCGTGGTCTTCACCACCTTGCCGCGCATCACGCCTCTCAGCCCCAAGCGCCGCATCAGCCGCTCGACCGTGCAGCGCGCCACCGCAGTGCCCTCGCGTGCCAGTTGCCTCCAGACCTTGTCGGCCCCATAGACCTGCATGTTGGCCTGCCAGACGCGTTGTATCGCCGTAATGAGGACATCGTCGCGGCGTGCTCGGGCGCAGCGCTTGTGCGGCTCGCGCAGCAGTGCTGCGTGTCGCCGGTAGCCCGACGGGGCAACCTGCAAGACCTTGCAGATCGGCTCGACCCCGAAGGTGGCGCGATGCTTGTCGATGAAATCCCTCAGGACTTCAGCCGGCGGTCGAGCTCCGCCTGGGCGAAAAACGCGCTCGCCAGCTTCAGGATCTCGTTGGCCCTGCGCAGCTCCTTGACCTCGCGCTCGAGTTCCTTCAACCGCTGCGCCTCGCTGGTCGTCACGCCTTCTCGCACGCCGTGGTCGATCTCGTCGCGTTTGACCCATTCGTTCAGCGTCTGCGGCACGCAGCCGATCTTCGGTGCAATCGATTCGATCGCAGCCCATAGCGACGGGTACTCCCCACGGTGCTCCTGCACCATCCTCACCGCGCGCTCACGCACCTCGGGTGAAAACTTGTTCGACTTCTTCATGGCTCAATCCTCTCAGAGTGTTGAGCCTCCACGAAATCCGGGGCGATTCAGGTCGTCTATTTGTCAGCGCCAAAAGAAGTGATTGACGAAGGTAGACGCCAAGTGGAAAAAGAAGATGAGCTCTGAGGTGAGTGAGGACTCAGGCGAAGCAGTGAAACCTAGTGGTCGTTGAGCGGAGCGGCATCGATGGATTTACGAGAATGGTTCGACGCGCTAACAGACAACAAGATCCGCGCAATGAAAGGTGATCCCGAGTCACAAGTCCTTGACTGCAAGAACATCGTCGGAGAGGGCGACATGAAGCGCAACCTTGCTGTTGTACTTTCCGGTTTTGGCAACGGGCAAGGCGGCATATGCATTTGGGGCGTTGACGCACGAAAAATTCAAGGGATCGATTGCATCGACTCATTTCCAGGCATCCCAAATGCGCGGCAGCAGGCAACTCGTCTTGACGAGCTAACGCCAACAGCAGTCTCGCCCGGAGTGGCAGGGGTTGTGCACCGAGCGATTGCGAAACGCGGCGAGACCCATGGGTTCATCGCCACGTTCGTTCCAGCCAGTGATGCTGGACCGCATATGGCTCGGTATGGCGAGGATCGCTTCTACCAGCGGATTGGCCTGAGCTTTTCTCGCATGGAGCAATTCCAGATCGCGGACATGTTTGGCCGAAGAGCGCGACCGGTGCTTGAAGTGGGGCCAGTGCAGATTGCCCCGTATGAGATCTTGGTCCAGATTGTTAATTCCGGGCGTGGCGCAGCACGAGGCCTGTTCATCGAACTCGGGGTGGATGGGCCGTTTTATAGAAATGGCGGGGGCGTCGATGGAAATCGGAATGAGGGGCTACCCTACGTTGGCCGCAATATTGACGGGACTTGGTTGCACGCAGGCGACGCCAACACATTGCTTCATCCGACGATGCACGCGACGGTAGGGGGGGTGTGGCTAGGCTTTGAGCCAGCCAAGTTGATCAGCCAAGGAATCGTTCCAAAGGTCTTGAAGATTCGCTACAAGGTCGGCGCCCTCGACATCGCCCCTAGGTCGGGGGTTCTTGAGGTCCATCTCAGAGAACCGTGACTGCCGTGAACATACGCCTGTCACAACAGCACGTGCTACGGACGTAAAAGCCCTCTGGAGAGGGCTAGATCGTCATCCGATCACAGCACCGCGCTCTATGAACGCTTTCGCGATGAGAGAGAGCTTCCGCATCAGCGTCTGATGTTCTGGGGTTCGCATCAACGCCACCTCGTGCGCAGTTGGTTCACCCAGGATGTAGATCAGCAAGTGCCCATGGGTCTGATCGCTCGCATACACCAGCGCCCGATCACTCACCTTTCGTGATCGTCTCCGCCATTGAATATCCCACTTAACGAGCGCGGAGGCTTCCAGCGGGACTAGATGAACGTGCTCCAGCCCGCCAGGGGCAATGTACGAGCTGTCCTTTCCGAACAGGTAGCTGGAGTACTCCCCAGCCACGCCGAGTGACTTCCAGTGATCAAACTCGGCAGCGAAATTGTCCGGGTCTTCGCTCAGCGTGGTGAGTTGCCGACGCAAGGCCTGCGTGCAACGGGTTGCCAACGGAGGCTCGGCTCAGTCGATGTGAGCGAAGGCATCGAGCGCGGACTCGACTGTGAAGAGGCGAGCGTTGGCCGGGTCTGCAATCTTGCGAAACGTGTTGTAGGTCTGCTCGCTGACGCGCACCACAGTCTGTGGACGCTTCTTGAGGACGCGCACAGCGTAGCTCACCCGCGCCGCTCGACGCGTGGGCGTCAGGTGCTTTTGCAGGCCGGTAACGGTGACTACGGCGGTCGTCATAAATTTCTGTTCGCGGTCTTAACTTCCAACGGAAGTTATTTTCACCCAATTGACGGTTCCGTTAATAGGTCAAACGCTATGTCCTTGGGAGTACCGTAGATGAATGCGGCCTCTGGGAGTTTCAACTTTTCGTGGATTCCCCGGTTGACATCCCGTCAATGCTACGTTGACCGCTACATAATCAATAGCACGATTGCCTTCTTGACAGGGTTGCTGCGTCGCGACATCGGGCGCAGCAGCGGGTCAAACGAGCGGCTGCGCGGCCGACGCGCCCGACCGACCACTAAATAATGCCGTTAATTAACGGTCGTCCGTCGTGTTGATTGGCCTCAACCAGTCCACCGCCGCTTGGTCAGGAGACATCGCTCGGAGGCGTTCGTCGCGCCACAAGCCATGCGCGACTTCCTCCAGATCGAGCGGATCAACGGTGTGCCGCTGCTGCTGCAGCCGGTGCGCACAGGCGGCAATCCAGACGGTTGCAGTTACGTTTTCCATGGGCTCATCATAACCAATCTACTGTATATTTGTACAGTACAAAGGTATTAAGACCGTGATGCCAGAGCCCCCTATTGAAGAAGAACTCGCCGAGATGGCGCGGCAGGTCGGCGAACTTGTCGAGGGGGAGCCGATGCGCTCAACACTGCTGGAGTTCGCCGATCTGGTGTCATGCAGGTGCGCGAGGATCGGCGACCAGTACGGCGATTGGGACCGCAATGCGGGCGACCACGTCCGAGCGGTGATGCATGGGTTTCCGGTGCTGCTGCCGAAACCGCGAGCCGGCGAGTGATACCTCATGCGCGTGAAGATGAAACCCAGATACCGCGGCGGCACCCGACTGAGCAAGCGGGAGTTCGTTGATCAGCCGTGGCTGTGCGGGATGCTGACATTGAGGACTTTAGAAGGAAGGAGCCAGCTCGGCCTGTGGGAGGCGCGTCCAACCGCGCTGCCCATCCCAGAGATAGGCGCCATTGGTGCTGCGCGGCTTTTCGGTGGTCCCGCAGCGGTGGATCTTGTCCGAGGCAATGAACTTCTCGGGCTTGATCTCAACGCCATGGGCGCGGGCGAAGTCAAGGAAGCTCATGGGTAGACAAACCTCTTGCCGCAGTCGCAGGTTTCCAGCTTCACGCCGGCAGTCCGCATGCGGCACTCCGACACGAAAACGTGCTCGGGCTCATCGTCAAACTTGAACATCTCGCCGGTCATGGGGTGCTCGCGCACCGTGGAAACCCATCGCCCCACCGGACAGCTGAAGCGCTCGGAACCGGTGCCAGGTATCGGAGAACCATCGGCGGCAAACCAGCCCCATGTTTTTCCTTCGTTGCTCATGCGGTCGCAGCCTCCTTCCGACGCTGCGCCGCGGCTGCAATGTGGTGGCTCTGCCGCTTGCCCTTGAGTCGCTTGGCGAGCGCATCAGACACGTCCACCACGGGCGCCGCATCAGCGCGCCACGTTGAAGGCGGCGGGCTGCCGGTGATTTCCCTGAACTGCATGTACGGGTAGCCGTCTTTTGACTTCACCCAGTCCGTACGCTTCGCGAAGGTGCAAAGCTGGTTCCACAGGTCTTGCTTCGTGCCGGCGAACGGCACCTTGCCGAGGAAGATCTCTTGCATCTCGCCGGCCTCGTGGGCAACGCCGAATGCGAGAACGCCAGCGCTCCATTGGGCGTGGCCTCGGAAGTGCTCGACCTCGTGCTTTCTGGCTTCGATGACCCAGCCCTTCACGGTGCATCCCGACTGCTGGACCTGGCAAAAGAGCGCCTCGATTTCGAAGTGGAAGGCCGCCTCCATAGCCTGAATGGGGTCAAGTGATGCAGGCCCCATCAATTCCGGGCGTCGAGTTCGACGCAGGCGTGGGCGGCGATCACTACGTCGGCAGCGCCCAGGCGCTGATCGCGGCCGGCCTCATTACCCAGGCACACATCCCGCAGGTCGCATCTGTGACCTTCTTCAACGGCGTGCAAGTCGATGGCCGGAAGGTCAAGGGCATGCAGGACGAACGCTGGATGCAGGTTCGGTACGTGGGCCGCAGCCTCCGGGTCACGAAGGGGATCACGCGCAAAGAGCGAGCCCGCCGCGAGGAAGCGCGCAGGCAGGAAGCGGAAGAACTGGCCCGCACCGCACCGAAGAAAGATCCAGGCTTCGACGGCGCGCGGGCAATGAACTACAAGGCAAGCGCGGCATTCGTGATCGGAGACGAAGTTTTCGCCTACGGCCACGCCGCCACTGTGACCAGCACGTACAAGTTGCATCGCGTGAGAGATGACGAGGGGGAATTCAGCAACGGGGAAACCCGCGGCGACTACGTCCCCGGCTACCTGTGCCGCCTCAACGAAAGCGGGGAGGAATTCTTCTATCCGGCGCACGCCGTGCGGGCGAAGTCCGGGGCGGTGGGCCATCTTCGACTGGTGTCCGGCGCCGGCCAGCGTCGGGAAATCGGTTTCTCGATTCGGAGTCTCGCATGATCGAGATCTACACCGATGGGTCTTGCTGGCCCAACCCGAGCGCCAACGGCGGCTGGAGCTTCGTCGTGTACGAGAACGGCCACGAGCTCTGCACCTTCAGCGGCAAGGCCGACAGTCTCACCTCGAGCAATCGCATGGAGCAAACCGCCATGCTGCGCGCCCTGCTGTGGCTCGGCGACCGTCCCGCAGTGCTGCACAGCGACAGCCGCTATGTGGTCGATGGCCTCAATCTGTGGTCTGCGAAGTGGCAGCGCAACGGCTGGACGCGCAAGGACAAGGCCACCAAGAAGATCTGCGATGTGATGAACGCCGATCTCTGGCAAGTGATGGTGATTGCCCGCCAGCGTCAGCATGAGGTGCGCTGGGTCAAGGGGCACGCCGGCCACATCGGCAACGAGCGTGCGGATGGGCTCGCCGAAGCCGCGCGCGTCGGAATAGCTGCATGAGCGAACATCTATTCCTCAGCGATGCCGATCTAGCGAAGCTGACCGGCTTCAAGATCAAGTCCAAGCAAATCGATTGGCTGCGGACAGAAGGCTTGCCCTTCCGCATCAGCGCGACCGGCCATCCGGTCGTGACCCGTTCGGCGGTCGAGGGGCGCGAAGATTCCGCGACGGCCGAAATCAGCTGGACGCCCGGCTTGGTCGGAGGCTGATCGTGGGCCGCAAACCATCACGGTGGGGCAACCTGCCGCGGGGGATGCGCGCGCGGCCGCGCGGCAACCTCATCCACTACTACCTCGACACGGGCGGCAAGCCCCGCAAGGAAATCCCGCTCGGGTCGGACTACGCGCTTGCCGTCAAGAAGTGGGGCGAACTCGCCGTGCAGCCGCGGCCCGAAGGCGTGCAGCCGGCCAGCGAAGGCACGTTCGCGGCGGTCGTTCAGGCCTACTGGAAGGACATCATCCCAACGAAGGAGCCGCGCACCCGCCGAGACAACGAGAAAGAGCGCGTCTGGATCCTGCGCTTCTTCAACACGCCACCGGCGCCCATCGACAAGATCGAGCCCCAGCACATTCAGCAGTACCTCAACTGGCGCGTGAAGGAGGCCGTGAAAGCTGCAGAGGCCCGCAACGCCGCGCGGGTGAAGGCCGGGCGTGCGTCGGTGCCGATCCCACCGAAGTACGGCCAGGTACGCGCCAATCGCGAGAAGGCGCTGATCTCGCACATCTGGAACTATGCGCGATCAACAGGGAAGACCAAGCTCCCCAACCCGTGCGCCGGCATCAAGGGGTTCCGCGAGACCGGGCGCGATGTCTATGTGGACGACGAGCTATTCGAGCGCGTCAAACAGCACGCCGATAAGCCGCTCGAGTTCGCGATGCGGCTTGCGGACACTACCGGCCAGCGGCCGGCTGATGTGCTGGGCATGAGCGAAGAGCACATTCGCGGCCAATACCTGGGCGTGAAGCAGGGCAAGACGAAGGCGAAGCTGCGCATCATGGTCGAGAACGACCTCGAAACGCTGATCGAGGAAATCCGGGCCTACAAGGCCGGTCTTCCGAAGCAGGCGCCTCCGCTATTGGTGAACGAGCGTGGCAACCCGCTCACCGCGGCAATGCTGCGCAAACGCTTCGACAAGGCCAGGAAGGCTGCAGGCATTGACATCGCAACATTTCAATTCCGTGACCTGCGCGCGAAGGCCGCCACGGATGCCGACGACTCCACCGGCATCAAGGATGCGCAATCGCTGCTGGGCCATGCCACCGAAGAGATGACCGCCAAATACATCCGGCACAAGCTCGGCAAGAAGGTGCGCATCGGCACCTCGAAAAAGGAGTCGGAATAGGTGTGCATTTTGTTCCGCAAATTTTCCGACCCCCGCGCCGATGCTGGGTTTCAAGACCGCGACATTGCAGCGATTGCGGAACAAAATCTTAGCTAAGTTGTTGATGTTGCTTGTGAAGTCTGTGGACTCTTAATCCGTAGGTCGAGTGTTCGAGTCACTCAGGGCCCACCACCAACACCAAGAACGGTCGAAACCAAGCATCCATGCAGGTTTCGGCCGTTTTTCTTTGTGCTCCTTACGGATTGCGCTGACGCGCCGAACGCCATGATTTCTTGGGGTTTGGCGCAATTTTGGCGCAACGGAGACTCAGCGCCCATTGTTGATTGCCGCCGAAAATTGACCCGGCTAACGCACTAATTTCCGTCTAAGACTGACCCACGTAAAACTCTACCCTGCTCATTTTTAAGGCAGGGGATCCTAGGAGTGATAGACGTGGCGACATTGAGTGTCATCAGACGCTGGGCCCTGCGCGAGCAGATGTCCATTCGCGAGATAGCCAGGCGTACAGGCCTGTCTCGCAACACCGTAAAGAAGTACCTGCGAGCGGGCGAAGAAGCGCCGCGCTACACCAAGCGGGCGAGCTCGAGCAAGCTCGATCCCTATGCCGACAAGCTCGCGAACTGGCTCGCGATCGAGGCCACCAAATCGCGGAAACAGCGGCGCAATCTGCGGCAGATCCACACAAGGAGAACATCAAGCACTTATCCACACCGTGAAGCCTTCGGGCTCACAAAGCGGGTGGGTCAGTATTCGATGGAAATCTCGGGTCAGAGATCGGTGGAATCCAACAAGCCAGGAGAACTGCCGATGAAGTTGGCGACTACAAGGCGACGTCAGTTAGTTATTGCCGATATGTACTACCAAATGTGTACAACTTTGCTTCGTGCCGCCCTCCCGCGCACCGCTCACAGAGGGTGAGTTCTCCACCATTGCGGTGGATAAGACAGTGGACAAGCATGTGCGCATCGCCCGGGAACGTTGCTACGCCCGCGTCGCGACGCTGCGCCTGCAAAAGCGGCACTGCCTCCAAGCGCCACCGGCCGAGACACCGTCGGCATCGAGGGCAACACGGCTACAGCCGCCCGTATGAAGAGCTTCTTTTAATGTGAAAAGGTCACATTTTTTACCCCGGTCGGCCACACTGATGAGCTCGGAAAGACGGAAGCTCCTGGGTTTCGAACAGGGGTGAACGCCATGCTCAATCAAATCATCCACAACGCGACGATCACGCTGCTGTTGCCGCTCGACATGAGCGCCAGCGAGGAACTCGCGGCGCTTCGATCCGCGGGCATTCCAGTCGACGAGCTGGGCAATGCGACATCGGGCTATCTGTTTGTGCGCGCCACGGGCCGCAGCGATCACCGGACGAACACCTTCCGCTGGTTTGCCACCGGCATCGGCGGGCCCCCTGCCGATGCGAGCAGGCCGACGCCGGTGCCTGCGGAAAGCCATGCTGCGGCGTGGTGATCGTCCTCTCGGCCCACGGGTCGGCCGATGAACGCCTTTCTTTGGTCTGTCCGCCTGTCGCCGGCAGCGAGCCACTGGGCTCTGGTCAGCCCGCCAACCACTGCTCCGCGAAGCGCGACAGCAACTCGCGGTTCTCGCTCACCTCCGAAAGCAGATATCGCCGCGCATGTTCCTGGGCCAGTTCGCTGGACAAGAACCACTGCTCGCGCGCTGGATCGCCCTGCGGGGGCGGGGTGCCCCACACGGTGCTCTCGCCGAGAAAGGCTTCTGTGACGGGCAGGCGCCCGTCGGTTCGGCCCAGATCCGACAATGGATTGCTCGGACCGCCAAGCTCGACGCGGGCATGAACGGCATCGCCCTCCACCGTGATGGAAGCACCCAGCCCACCCTCTTGGTGGACTTGCCACAGTTGCTCGGCGGAAGCGTGGCGAACCCAGCTTTCCAACGCCCGCCTCAGGCTTTCGCAGATGATTTCTTTGTTCATACGGCACTATTTCACATTTTTATCAACTGATTTCTCCGTCAGCCCTCCGGACTCGCACGGATGGGCAGCTGGGCATGGCATCGTCAGACTTGCTGTCACGCATCGCAAAAAGAACAAGAACCACGACGATGGGGGACCATAAGGTCGAAGCTCAAGCTCGTTGCACCCGCCTTGGCGGGTATTTTTTTGTCTGCCTCTCGAGGCACCGCGAATCGAGGCCGGCCGAGTGCGCCGGAGGGCCGGCAACATTGCCGCCTGCGCTATATTTCCTCTCATGGAAAAGGCTTCCGATTTTGGCAAACCCACTGTTCCCATCGACCTGATTGGTCCGGAACATTGGACCCGTTCGAAACGCCGCAGCGGTCGCGCCACCAAGGTGATCTGCCTGATCATCGGTGGCTTGGCAACCGCGGGGATCGTCGCCTACGGCGTTTTCGGGGGCTTCAGCCGCTGACCTCCTGCCACTCTGGGCACTGCGGTTCTCCGCTCGCCATCAACAACCGGGTCAGTCGTTTCTCGCTTCAGACGGCAGTAGAAGAAGGCGATGTGCGCAGGATGGCCGCGCGCAAGTCCTGCGGTATCTCCACGGCGCGATGACTGTCGAGCGAGGTGGTCACGAGCACTTGCTTCACCTGCATGCGCAGTTCGCCGCTCGCCGGGTCGAAGCAGCGCAAGACGAGCGTCATCGAGCGCGAACCCAGCCTCTCCACCGCCAAGCCCAGCGCGACGTGGTCGCCCATGCGGCTCACGGCGCGAAAGTCGGCCTCGAGCCGCACCGTAGGCAGGCCGATGCGCCGCTCGGCAATGAGCGCGTGGTAGTCGATGCCGAGCCCTTCTCCCACCCAGTCTTCCACCAGGCCGTTGAGCATGACGAAGTACTGCGGATAGAAGACGATGCCCGCTGGATCGCAATCGGAAAATCGGATCATCCGAGGGCGCTGGAACTCGGCCAGGCCCGCTCCGCTTTCGCCGTTGCTCATCGTCAACCCTCCTCGCCGGCTGGCTCGCTGCGCATCACGTGCACGCGCAGTTGGCCAAGCTGCGTATGCATCTGCTTGACGGTCTTCATGTCGAGGCCCGAGAACATCTCCAGGATCCACTGCTCGTGTTCCTTGGCCATGGTTTCGAAGCTCGCGCGGCCCTTCGGCGTGAGGCTCACGATCCACGAGCGGCGGTCATCGGGACTGTGCGCGCGCGCCACCAGGCCATCGCGCTCGAGCTCGTCGGTCAGGCCCGTGACGTTGCCGCCGGTCACCATCAGGTAGCGCGACAGCACGCGCATCTTGAGGCCCTCTTCATAGCGGTAGAGCTGGGCCATGTAGTCGAAACGCGCCAGCGAGATGCCGAAGCGCTCGCGCAGCCGGCGCCGTATCTCGGCCTCGATTTGCGTGGTGCTTGCGAGCATGCGCAGCCACAGCCTGAGCATGGCGTGGTCTTCGCGGCCGGCGCGGGCCTCGTGACCGAGTTCTTCGGCATCGCTGAGCGCGGCGTGCGAGGCATCGTTGCGCATCACATCACCTCCCCGCCCGACACCGAAACCGACTGGCCGGTGACGGATGCCGCACCCTCGCCGCAGAGCCAGCGTACCGCGTCGGCCACCTCGGCGGGCTGCACGATGCGCCGTTGTGGGTTGACGCTGGAGAATTCGGCCAATGCATCGGCCTCGCTGCGGCCGGTCTTGCCGACCACGTTGGCGACACTCGCGCGCAGGATGTCGGTGTCGGTGTAGCCGGGGCATACCGCGTTCACCGTGACGCCCTTGCGCGCCACTTCGAGCGCGAGCGAGCGTGTGAGCCCGATCACGCCGTGCTTGGCCGCCGAATAGGCCGCCACGTAGGCATAGCCCTTCTGGCCCGCGGTGCTCGCGATGTTGACGATGCGGCCCCACCCGGCTTCGAGCATGTCGGGCAGCGCGGCTTGCGCGCACAGAAAACTGCCGGTGAGATTCACCGACAGCATCCGTTGCCAGAGTTCCACCGAAGTTTTGAGAAAGGGTGCGCTCTCGGCCGCACCCGCGTTGTTGACGAGGATGGCGAGCGGCCCGCGCTCGGCTCGCGCGAGCGCAACGGCCGACTGCACCGCCTGCGCGTTGGCCACATCGGCGGCGGCGACGCCGTGACCCTGGCCCGCGAGCGACGCAGCCACGCGCTCGAGCGCACCGAGGTCGCGCCCGAGCAGCGTCAGCGTTGCGCCCTCGGCCGCGAGGGTGCGGGCAATTTCGGCCCCGATGCCGCGCGCGGCCCCGGTCACGAGGGCATGGCGGCCGGTCAATGAATTTGCGTGCATACCTGAATGATTTAGTTCTGAACCATTTTACTGCTTGCGGCACATCAGGTTGATATGAGCAGGCGAGCGCGGCACTGCTGACCAGTACGTTGACGGCACTCGATGGATTTCGGCGGATTTCATGAATTTACGCGTCGATCGATCCAGCTGAAAAGCGCTCCTTCAAAACCCGCAACGAAAAAGCCCGCGCTTCTTGCGAAGCGCGGGCTTTTTTTTGGGGCGAAGCGGCCGTAGGGCCGCTCCGAAATGCATCAGCGCGTGGGCTTGAACGCACGCTTCTGGGCGTCGCGGGGCACGAAGACCTTGCCCGGGCCGCCATGGCCTGCGCCATTGCCGCGCGGAGCGAATCCTTCGCGGGGTGCGAAGCCTTCACGGGGCGCAAAGCCGCCGCCTTCGCCGCGGCCACCACCGTGGTGGCCATGGCCCTGGCCGCCGCGCGGAGCGCTGTCGCCCCAGCCCGGCTTGCGGCCGTAGCCTGCGCCACCGCCGTTGCTGCCACCGTCGTCGCGACCGCCGCCGAAGCCGGCGTTGTTGCCGCCCTGGAAGCCGCGGGGGCCTTGGCCCTGGGCCGGACCGCGTGCGTTGCGGTCGTTGAAGCCGCTGGCACCGGCGTAGCCGCCGCTGTTGCCGCCGGCATTGCCGCCGCGGTAACCACCGCCGCCGCCTGCGCCGCCATTGCCGAACTTGCGGTCGCGCGACTGGTTGTCGCCACGGCCACCGCGGTACTCGCCCATCGGCGGGCGCGATTGCGGCATGCGCTGTTGCGGCTCGAGGCCGGCAACCACTTCAGCCTTGAACTGCTGGCGGCTGTATTGCTCGATGTCCATGATCTTGCGGCGATCGCGGAACTCGGCAAACGTGATGGCCAGGCCGTCGCGGCCTGCACGGCCGGTGCGGCCGATGCGGTGGGTGTAGTCCTCGGCCTTCATCGGCAGGCCGAAGTTGAAGACGTGGGTGATGGTCGGCACGTCGATGCCGCGGGCGGCAACGTCGGTGGCCACCAGGATCTGGACCTGGCCTTGGCGCAGCGCCATCAGGCGGCGATTGCGCAGGCCCTGGCTCAGGGCGCCGTGCAGCGCCACGGCGCTGAAGCCTTCTTGCTGCAGGTCGTTGGCGAGGCCGTCGCACTCGACTTGCGTGCTGGCGAACACGATCGCCTGGTTGATGCTGGTGTCACGCAGCCAGTGGTCGAGCAGCTTGCGCTTGTGCTGGCTGTTGTCGGCCCAGTACAGCGATTGCTTGATGTTGGCGTGCTTCTCTTGCGGGCTGTCGATCGTGATGCGTTGCGGCTCGCGCATGACGCGCTGGGCCAGCTGCTGGATGCGCGGCGCGAAGGTGGCGCTGAACATCATGGTCTGCTGGCGCTCGATGGTGAGCTGGTTCACTTCAGCCAGGTCATCCGAGAAGCCGAGGTCGAGCATGCGGTCGGCTTCGTCGACCACCAGGAACTTGACCTGGTCGAGCTTGAGCTGCTGCGAGCGCTGCAGGTCGAGCAGGCGGCCGGGCGTGGCCACCACGAGGTCGGCGTTCTGCAGCTTGGCAATCTGCAGCTGGTAAGGCATGCCGCCCACCACGTTGGCAACGCGCAGGCCGCGGCAATGGCGGACCAGTTCGATGGCGTCGTGCGCAACTTGCTGCGCGAGTTCGCGCGTCGGGCAGAGGATCAGGGCGCCAGGGGTGGCGGCCTTGAAATGGCGCGCGTTGGTCGGGTCCTTGCGCTTCGGCTTCTTGGGCACGGCTTCGCCGCGGGCTGCGGCTTCGGCGGCCAGGCGCTGGAATTCGGCCTTGGCTTCGGCTTCGGCTTCGGCCTGGCGCTTGAGCAGCGTGTGCAGCACGGGCAGCAGGAAAGCGGCGGTCTTGCCCGAACCGGTCTGGCTCGAGACCATCAGGTCGACGAAACGGGCCTTGCCGTCCTGGCCGGCTTCACCGCCCATGGCGAGGGGAATCACCTTGTCTTGCACGGTGGTGGGCTGGGTAAAGCCCAGGTCGGCCACGGCGGCGATCAGTTCCGGCGCGAGGCCTAGCTTGATGAAGCCGTTGGGAATGCGGGCTTCCTCGGCCACGGCAGCTTCGGGAGCAGCGGCGTCGAGCGCCTCGAGGATCGGCGCTTCGGACACGGTGTCCGCGACGGCGATGAATTCGTTGTTGTTGGTGGATTGCACAGGCGCGAACTCGCCCTGCGCTTCAAAAGCGTCGGTCATGTGAATATCAATCTCAAACGCGAGCGCTGCCGAAGGCGGCGCCCCGTTGGTGGTTAAAAACATCAACCATCCAACGACATTCAACTTCTGGCTTACGCCGGAGGCTGCGGCCCTTTTTGATCAGCGAATGCGATCGGGCGCGGTGTGCAAGATAGGGAGATGCAAGAGACGCTGACCAGAAAACCCAAAATACCGGAACCCGGATCAGCGAAGCCTTCGATTATGGCACGGCTCGGGGTTTTTACCTAATCCGTTAGTCGCAGGAAGGTTTCCCGGTAGTGCGCGAGCTCTTCGATCGATTCGTGCACATCGGCCAGCGCAGTGTGCGCTTGCTGTTTCTTGAAGGAACTGTAGGCAGCGGGCTTCCAGCGCTTGGCAAGCTCCTTCAGGGTGCTCACATCGAGGTTGCGGTAGTGAAAGTACGCCTCGAGCTTGGGCATGAACTTGACCAGGAAGCGCCTGTCCTGCCCGATGGTGTTGCCGCACATCGGCGAGCCGCTGCGGGGAATGTACTTGGCGATGAATTCCAGCAACTGCTGCTCGGCCGCGGCTTCGTCGAACGTGGAAGCCTTCACCTTGTCGATGAGGCCGCTGCGGCCGTGCGTGCCCTTGTTCCAGGCGTCCATGGCGTCGAGCACCGCGTCGCTCTGGTGAATGACCAGCACGGGCCCGTCGATGCGGGGCGTGAGGTCGGGGCCGGTGACGACCACGGCGATCTCGAGCAGGCGCTCTTTCTCGGGGTCGAGGCCGCTCATTTCGCAGTCGAGCCAGACCAGGTTCTGGTCGCTTTTCTTCAGAACCGGGGTGGTCGTGACGATCGTGGGGTCAAGGGATTCGGGCATTACAGGATTGTCGTCGAAGGTCTGCGCCGGCCGGACCCGAGGGCTAAACTCGACGCTTCATGTCCTATTCGCTCATCTTCACCACTGCCTTCGCGGCTGCACTGGTCGCCGGCCTGCTCGTGAAGTTCTGGCTCGCTTCGCGGCAAGTGCGCCATGTCGCACGGCATCGCGGCGCCGTGCCGGCCGCTTTCGAACACACCATCACCCTCGCCGCCCACCAGAAGGCCGCCGACTACACCGTTGCCAAGGCCCGTTTCGGCATGGTCGAGATGGCGTGGAGCACGGCATTGCTGCTGGGCTGGACACTGCTGGGCGGCCTCGATGTGCTCAACAAGCTGCTGCTGGCCTGGCTCGGCGGCGGCATGGTGCAGCAGCTGGCCCTCTTGGCGGCTTTCGCGGCCATCGGCGGCTTGCTCGAACTGCCTTTCACGCTCTGGCAGACCTTCAGGCTCGAAGAGCGCTTCGGCTTCAACAAGATGACGTTTCGCCTCTGGCTGCGCGACACCATCGTCTCCACGCTGATCGGCGCGGCCATCGGGCTGCCGATCGCGGCGCTGATCCTGTGGATCATGGGCACCGCCGGCACCACTTGGTGGCTCTGGGCCTGGGCGGCATGGATGGGCTTCAGCTTGCTGATGATGGTCGTCTTTCCGATGTTCATCGCGCCGCTGTTCAACAAGTTCAAGCCGCTCGACGACCCTACGCTGAAGGAGCGCGTCACGGCGCTGATGAAGCGTTGCGGCTTTCGCGCCAAGGGCCTGTTCGTGATGGATGGCAGCACCCGCAGCGCCCACGCCAATGCGTACTTCACGGGCTTCGGCGCGAGCAAGCGGGTGGTGTTCTACGACACGCTGCTGCGCCAGCTCAATGCCAGCGAAGTCGAGGCCGTGCTCGCGCACGAACTCGGCCATTTCAAGCACCGCCACGTCGTGAAGCGGCTGGTCGCGATGTTTGCGCTGAGCCTCGCGGGCTTCGCGCTGCTGGGCTGGGTGTCGACCCAGGCCTGGTTCTATACGGGGCTGGGCGTGCAGCCCAGCATGGCGGCCACAGCGCCGAACAACGCACTCGCGCTGTTGCTGTTCATGCTCGCGGTCCCGGTGTTCGGCTTCTTTGTCGCGCCGCTGTCGGCATTGCTGTCGCGCAAGCACGAGTTCGAGGCCGATGCGTATGCGGTGGCGCAAACCAGCGGCGCGGACCTGTCGGCCGCGTTGCTCAAACTCTACCAGGACAACGCGTCGACGCTCACGCCCGACCCGGTGTTCGTCAAGTTCTACTATTCCCACCCTCCGGCCTCCGAGCGCCTGGCGCGCATGGCGTCGGCCTGAACAACGATATATCTCCCCGGAAGCCGAGACCATGAGCAGCATGTTCAAGCCCAAAGACTGGAAAGCCATTCCACGCCACGCGCTGAGCGCCACCGAGATCGTTTCCGGTCTCGCCAAGCTCGACGGTTGGAAGCTCAGCGGCGACGGCGCCAACGTCGCCATCGAGAAGACCTTTACCTTCGCCAACTACTTCGAGACCATCGCGTTCGTGAATGCGCTGGCCTTCATCGCCCATACGCAAGACCATCATCCGGACCTGTCGGTGCACTACAACCGCTGCGCCGTGCGCTTCAACACGCACGATGTCGGCGGACTTTCGGTCACGGACTTCGATTGCGCGCGCCAGGCCGATGCGCTCGTAGCCAGCCCGGCGCCGTGATGAGGGAACTCGCCGTTGGCTAAGCCGGGCCGCACCCCCGCCAAGGGGGCCGGCACCTCCGCGCGCATTCTTCTCGACGGCCTGGTCATCGCGAGCCACGGGCGCCATTGCCTGGTCGAAACACCCGCGGGCGAACGCCTGATCTGCCATCCGCGCGGCAAAAAGAGCCAGGCCGTGGTCGGCGACCGCGTGCGCTGGCAGGCGAGCGAAGACGAAGGCACCATCGAAGAGGTCGTGCCGCGCCGCAACCTCTTCTACCGGCAGGACGAGATCCGCACCAAGTCGTTCGCGGCCAATCTCGACCATGTGTTGATCCTGATCGCGGCCGAGCCGGAATTTTCGGAGCATCAGCTGGCGCGTGCGCTGATTGCCGCCCAGGCCCAACGCATCACGCCGATCATCGCGCTCAACAAGAGCGACCTCGCGGAACCCTTCGAACGCGCGTGGAACAAGCTCGCGCCCTACCGCCGCATGCACCATGGCGTGCTGCCGCTCTCGCTCAAGGCGTCTGGCGAAGCCGACTACGCATCGCTGATGAAACTGCTTTCGGGCAAGAGCACGCTGGTGCTGGGCCCTTCGGGCGCCGGCAAGAGCACGCTCATCAACCTGCTGGTGCCTGGCGCCACCGCGTTGACCGGCGAAATTTCGCAGGCGCTGAATTCGGGCAAGCACACCACCACGAGCACCACGTGGTACTGGGTCGACGAAGCACGCACCACCGGCCTGATCGACTCGCCGGGTTTTCAGGAATTCGGGCTCAATCACATCGCGCCGATGCAGCTCGCGAGCCTGATGCCCGACATTGCCGAGCATGCGAACGACTGCAAGTTCTACAACTGCACCCATCTGCACGAGCCGGGCTGCGGCGTGATCGCGAACGTAGATTCGCCCGCCAAGCCGGGGCCGATCAGCGCCACGCGCTACAGGATCTATGGCGAGCTCTTTGCTGAGCTCAGCCAGTCGCGCTACTGAGGCTCGTCGAGCCACTCCCTGTAGGCGTCCCATGCCGGGTCGAACATGACATCCAGCGTGACCGACAGGCCCGTACCCGCTTCGAGCGATCGCGCGTGCGCCAAAGCTGCGAAGGGGTCGGCAACCTGGTAGCTGACGGTGCGAATGCCCTGCTCCAGCACCACGTGCGTGCAGCAGCCCTCCTCGTGCTTTTGCAGCAGCATCGTCAAGCGCTCTTCGTGGCTTTGCGCCTGCTCGAGTTGCTCGCTCGAGTCGACCGGAACGGCTGCGCAGAAGCGGTGCGACAGGTCCGCCCGGGCCACGAGTGCGTTGGCGGCATCGTTGCGAGTCACGACCGCCTTGATCTCGCTGCCGTCTTCGGCCTCGCGCGTGGCTGAAATGCTGGACCAGGCGTGCTCGCCGCCCGGGAACACGCCGGTGTGGCCGAGCTCGCCGCGCCAGCAGGCATCGAACACGGGCGCGAATTCGTCGAGCGGCACGCCGTCGAATGAAGCCTGATCGCCCGCGTCGACAAAGTCGACGGGCCCGATCTTCACTGCGAAGTCGTACTCGCCCAAAATGTGGTCGAGCATGATGAAGCTCATGTGGCGCGCATGGTCCTGCATGTCCATGGGAATCGGTTTGGCGAAACCGATCTCCAGCGCCACCAGGCCCCGGTAGGGCTCATGCTTCACCAGCACGTCGGAGCTGGCCAGCTCGAAGTCGTTCATCCGCATGCTGAAGCCCTCGTCGACCCGACGGCGGAATGCTTCCACTTCGACCTGCGGCAAGGCAGGGGCGCTCCCTACCAGCGCCATCAGGTCCTCGAAGTGGTCCTTGGAGCCATGCGCCGTCAGCACGAGCGTGAACCGAGGCGGATCGCCCATCACTTCGGCAGCCAGATCCGGAAAGAACGGTGCCAGCAGTTCGTTCAGCGCGTCGACCAGGTCGCGCCCGGTCAAGTCATTCAATCTCCGGAGATTGGCGCTCACGGCCTGCCAGAAGGCGGTGCATGCGGCCGCGCGCAGCTCCTCGGTGGTGGTCAACATCGACAAGGCGTTTCCTTCAAGTGTTTTCGAGCAGGATTTCCTGCAGGCGCTGCACCAGCACGCTGCACTGCTCCCGCGTCCCGATGCTGATGCGCAGGTACTGCGCGATGCGTGGCTGCTTGAAATGCCGCACCAGCACTGCGCGCTCGCGCAGTAGCGCCGCCAACTCGGCCGCATCGCGCTGCGGATGGCGCGCGAACACAAAGTTGGTTTGCGAGGGCAAGACTTCGAAGCCCAGGTCTTCGAGCTGCAGGCTGAGGCCTTCGCGGGTATCGACGACCTTGTCGCGCGTGCTGTTGAACCAGGGCTCGTCTTCCAACGCAGCTACGGCGCCCGCCACGGCCAACCGGTCGAGCGGATAGGAATTGAAGCTGTCCTTGACGCGCACGAGCGCGTCGATCAGGTGCGCCTGCCCGCAGGCAAAGCCGGTGCGCAGCCCGGCGAGCGAACGCGACTTGGACAAGGTCTGCACCACCAACAGGTTCGGATACTTTCCGACGAGCGGCAGCGCGCTCTCGCCGCCGAAGTCGACATACGCCTCGTCCACCAGCACCACGCGCTCGGGGCACGCGGCGAGCAGTTGCTCGATGCGCGCGAGCGGCAGCCCGATGCCGGTGGGCGCATTGGGGTTGGCGATAACGAGCCCCGCACAGCCGCGGCGGGCTCTGGTTGCCATGGCATCGACCTCGATGCGCAAGCCTTCGTCGACCGGCAGCAGTTCGCAGCCGATGCCGTAGAGCTGCGCATAGACCCGATAGAAGCTGTAGCTCACGTCGGGCATCAGCAATGGTTCGGCTTGCTGGAAGAAGGCGAAGAATGCATGCGCGAGCACCTCGTCCGAACCGTTGCCGGCAAAGACCTGATCGGCCTGGAGGCCGTGCCGCCGCGCAATCGCCTCGCGCAGCGCGAGCGAGGTGGGATCGGGGTAGCGCTCCAGGCCGTTCGCCGCCGCTTGCTGGATCGCTTCGACAGCGAGCGGCGACGGCGGGTACGGGTTCTCGTTGGTGTTGAGCTTGACGAGATTCGCGATGCGCGGCTGCTCGCCGGGCACATAAGGTTCGAGCGCGCCGACGCGCGGGCTCCAGTAGGCCGGCACTGCGGTGGTCATGGCGCTTTTTCCGGGTCGCTCAGCCGAGCAGGCGAGCCAGCGTGAGCAAGGCCAGCAGCACCATCCACATCACGACCGAGCGCCAGACCAGGCCGACCACGCTGCGCAGATGGCCGGGCTCGGGCTCGCGGCCCGGCGTGCTGCCGCTGTCGGGCGGGCGGTCATCGGCCATCGAATCCCCGGCTTGCGCACGCGGCAGCGGGTCGGTGACCGGAATGGGGCTGAGCGCTCCACCGCCCAGGCGCACGTTCACGGCACCCGAGGTCGCCGCGAGAATCACTCCGTCGTTCTCGCTGCGAAAGCGCCGTGCATCGTTGCGCCAGCAATCGATCGCTTCTTCAAAACTGCCGACGACGGCGAAGCCCAGCGCGGTGATGCGCGCGGGCAGCCAGTCGATCGCATGCCAGGCGCGATCAGCGGCCTTTTGCACCGAGACGCTCGAAGGCTGCACCGCCGCGCCGTTCTTGTGCATCCAGTAGCGCGACACGAATTCGCTCATGCGATAGAACACCGCGCCGGCCGGCCCCAGCCCCATGGCGGCGAGTATCGAGAACCACGCCAGCACGCCGAACACATGGCGATGCGCCGCAATCACCGAATGCTCGATCACGTGGCGCACGATTTCGCTGCGCGGCAGCTCGGCCGCGTCCACGCCCTGCCAGTGCGCCAGCAGCGAGCGCGCGAGCGGCTCGTCGCCTTCGTCGAGCGCATCGCGAATGTCGGTGAAATGATGGCTGAACTGCCGGAACCCGAGCGTGACGTAGAGCACCGCAATGCTCCAGAGCACCGCGAAAGGCAGCCCCAGCGTGTACACCAGCAGCAGGTGAATGCCGAGCGTCAACAGCGTAGGCACGAGCACCGCGAGGCCCCAGGCGACCCATCCGTGATGCGGCTTGCCGGCGTCGAAGTTGCGGCTGGTCCAGCGCGTCCATGCCAGCACGCCGCCATACACCGGATTGTGGGAGGCGAGCGGCCTCACCTGCTCGATCAGCAACGCACACAGGATGGCAAAGAAGCTCATCCTTCGATGATAGCGAGGGAGCCCGGCGGTTCAGGCCGGGACCCGATCAGGCGCTGAGAAAACGGTAGAGATTGCGCAGCATGCCGGCAGTCGCGCCCCACACGAAGCGTTCTTCCGTGCCGTCTTGATAGGGCATCGAGTACCACTCGCGCCGCGTGCCGTCCGGCGCGGGCACGGTATGGCGGCGGTGGTTGGCCGGGTCCATGAGCCAGGCCAGCGGCACTTCGAAGGCCAGTGCCACTTCGTAGGGATTGATGGCCAGCTCGAAGTCGGGCTTCACGAGTGCGACCACGGGCGTCACGACGAACGAAGTGACGGTGGTGTAGGTTGGAAGGCTTCCAAGCACCTCGACGAACTGGGCGGACAAGCCCACTTCTTCCCAGGCCTCGCGCAGCGCAGCCGCCGCAATGTTCGCGTCTTCCGGATCGACGCGGCCCCCTGGAAATGCGACCTGGCCCGAGTGATTCGACAGGTGCGCCGTGCGCTCGGTCAGCAGCACGGTCGCGCCTTGCGGACGCTGCACGATGGGCACCAGCACCGCCGCCTGCGCGGGCGCGCGATCGGTCATGCGGGGCTCGCGCCGAAGCTCGGGCGTCCACTCCGGCGGCGCCGCGAAGCGCCTGCGCAGGCCCTCGGGCGTCAACTGCGCGGGTGCCACGGCGGGCAGGCCGTCCGGACCGCCGACCACGGGCGCCTTGCGCGGGTCGATCGGCAGCAGCGTGGGGGGCACCACGGCATTGACGGGTTCGACGGGTGCAAATTGCATGGGGGCGGTGGAATCGGTCAAGCGAGAGAGTTTCAGTGAAGGAGTAGAGCGTAAAAAAGCGGCGCTGTCTTTTGGGAGCGAGTCTGCAAGAACCATGCACGGCGCACCAACGCAAAAAGCCGCCAGAGCGGCGGCTTTTTGCACGGCAGGAAGACAGCTTACTTGGCAGCAGCCGTCGACTTGCTTGGCAGCTTTTCCTTGATACGTGCCGAGCGGCCGCTGCGTTCGCGCAGGTAGTACAGCTTGGCGCGGCGCACATCGCCGCGGCGCTTGACTTCGATGCCGGCGATCAGCGGGCTGTAGGTCTGGAACGTACGCTCCACGCCTTCGCCGCTGGAGATCTTGCGCACCGTGAAGCCGCTGTTGAGGCCGCGATTGCGCTTGGCGATCACGACGCCTTCGTAGGCCTGCACGCGCTTGCGGGTGCCTTCGACGACGCTCACGCTGACGATGACCGTGTCACCGGGCATGAAATCGGGGATCTTCTTGCCGAGGCGGGCGATTTCTTCCTGCTCGAGGGTTTCGATGAGGTTCATGATTTCCTGATATTCGATCGTGCTCGCGCTACACAAAAGGCGCCTTTGGTTTCATTGCCTTGCTCACCGTAAGTGAACAATGAAAGCCAGGCGCGGCCGGGCAGAGGATCGGGGAACCGCGGATTATAGCTTTTTTTTCAGCGCCGTCTCATCGGCCTGGTTCAGCCGCCCGGCAGCGCGCGCAGCGGCAATCAGGTCGGGCCGGCGGGCCGCGGTAATGGCCAGCCGCTGGTCGCGCCGCCAACGCTCGATCTGCACATGGTGTCCCGAGAGCAGCGGCGCCGGCACGCCCTGCCCGTTCCATTGCTCAGGCCGCGTGTAATGCGGGCAGTCGAGCAAGCCGTCGAGCGCGGGGTTGAAGCTGTCCTGCACGTGGCTGGCTTCGTCGCCCAGCACGCCGGGCTGCAGCCGGGCCACGGCATCGAGCAACGCCATGGCCGCAATCTCGCCGCCGGAGAGAATGAAGTCGCCGAGGCTGATCTGATGGGTCACGCGCGTGTCGATGAAGCGCTGGTCGATGCCTTCGTAGCGGCCGCAGACCAGCACCGCGCCTTCGCTGGCAGACCAGCGCTCGACCGCTTCATGCCGCAGCGCCTCGCCAATGGGTGAAAACAACACGACGGGCGCCGGCGAGCCGCGCGCGGCCAGCGCTGCATCGAGACAGGCCGAGAGCGGCTCGGCCATCATCACCATGCCCGGGCCGCCGCCGAACGGCCGGTCGTCCACGCGCTTGTAGTTTCCCTGTGCGAAATCGCGTGGATTCCAGAGCACGACCTCGACCTGCTTCGACTCGTAGGCGCGGCGCGTCACGCCGCTGGCCATGAAGGGCGCGAACAGTTCGGGAAAGAGCGTGAGGACGTCGAAGCGCATGCGCGCGGGCCCAGGATCAGAAGTCTGGTTGCCAGTCGACCGTGATGAGACGGCCGGCCAGATCGACCTTGTCGACGAAGACCGAGACGAAGGGAACCATGCGTTCGACGGTCTTGCCGTCTTCCTCGGCCGTGAGCACCAGCGTGGTCTGCGGACCCGTGGCGAGCAGCTCGCGCACCGTGCCGAGCGTCACGCCTTCACGATTGACCACCGAAAGGCCGATCAGGTCGACCCAGTAGTACTCGTCGTCGCCGGCGGTCGGGAAGCTCGAGCGCGGCACGAACACGCGCGCGCCGCGAAGCGCCTCGGCCGCATTGCGGTCAGGCACCTCTTCGGAGGAGGCGACGATGCAGTCGGAATGTTCTTTGGCTTCGCGGATTGCGAGCCGGAAAGCTGCGGTTGCCGAGGCTCCGGGAGCCTGCAGAAACCAACGCTTGGAAGAAAAAAGCGCCTCGGGCTGGGCGCTGTGGGGCAGGACCTTGAACCAGCCCTTGATGCCCCATGCATCGGCGATGCGTCCTACCTCGATCGCATCCGCCGGCAATTCGGCGGTTTCGAGTGCGGGCAACATTGCCGTGCGGGGCGGCTCAGCCGCCGACGGGCCGCCCCAAGGCGGCTGCGGCCCCCTCGAGGGGCAGCGAGAACACGTCAGTGCCGAGCGTGGGGGCCATGGTCAGGCTGCCGCCTGGGGGGCTGCGGCTGCAGCTTGCTTGATCAGGCGCAGAACGGTGGGCGAAGCTTGTGCGCCGACGCTCTTCCAGTACGCCAGGCGGTCCTGGGCGATACGGATGCTTTCTTCGTTTTCCTTGGCGGTCGGGTTGTAGAAACCCAGGCGCTCGATGAAACGGCCATCGCGGCGAACGCGCTTGTCCGACACGACGATGTTGAAGAACGGACGGCCTTTGGAGCCGCCGCGGGAAAGTCGAATGACGACCATGATTTATCCTTGGGTGGTGCAGCAAGCCCGTTTTCTAAACAAGAAGCCCGCTCACAGTGTTCTTTCAGCGTCGAGACACGCGACATGGCCACCCGGCCAGCGACACGCTGAAAAGCCTGCGATTATAGCCCGACCCGCGTTTTCTCCGAATTCCGGCCTCAGCGCCGCCCGCTTTCCATCTGCATGACCCTCACCATTCGCCCCAGCCGCGACGAAGACGTCGCGTCGATCACGGCCATATATGCCCACCACGTGCGCTACGGCACCGGCACTTTCGAAACCGAGCCGCCCTCTGTGGCCGACATGGTCGCGCGCCGCGCCGACGTGCTCGGCAAGAACCTGCCCTACCTCGTCGCCGAGGAAGATGGCGAAGTGTTGGGTTTTGCCTACTGCAACTGGTTCAAGCCGCGTCCGGCCTACCGCTTTTCGGCGGAAGACTCGATCTACATGTCGGAAGCCGCGCGCGGCAAGGGCCTGGGCGCGCGGTTGCTGGCCGCTCTCTCGCAGGCCGCCGAAGCGGCTGGCATCCGCAAGCTGATCGCCGTCATCGGCGATTCGGCCAATGCCGGTTCGATCGGCGTCCATCGCAGCCAGGGCTTCACGCAGGTGGGTGTGCTGAAGGACTGCGGCTGGAAGTTCGGCGAATGGCGCGACGTGGTCCTGATGGAAAAAGTGCTGGGCGAAGGCAGCACCACAAAACCCGAATGAAAAACAAGACCATTGCCGCCTGGCTCTCCTTCCTGGGCGGCCCGCTGGGCCTGCACCGCTTCTATCTGCGCGGCATGGGCGACTGGCTCGGCTGGCTGCTGCCCATTCCGACGGCGCTCGGCCTCTACGGCATCGAGCGCGCGCGCATGTACGGGCTGGACGACGGCTGGAGCTGGGTGCTGATTCCGCTGCTGGGCTTCACCATCGCGGGATGCGCGCTGATGGCCATCATCTACGGCCTCATGACGCCGGAAAAGTGGAACGCCCGCTTCAACGCCGGCGCGCTGCCGGACGCCGCGCCGGGCCGCACGAACTGGGCCACGATCGGGGCCGTGGTGCTGGCGCTTCTCTTCGGCACCACGGTGCTGATGGCCAGCATCGTGTTCAGCTTCCAGCGCTATTTCGAACACCAGGTCGAAGAAGGCCGGAAGATTTCGCAGTAGCGGTCGCGCCGGGCTGCGCGCACTTCGTACCGGCCATCGGGCAGCTGCGACGTCCCTTCTTCCTGAAAGGGTCCGCCCCCTCTCTTGCAAAAGAGGTTCAAAGCAGCTTGTGAAGATCCCTCGCCTTAGGGATGATCCGCCCGGGTGCTTGCACGCCTGAGCAACAAAATCTTCACAATGATCCAGATCAGCCGCCTGCCACTTCGCCCTCACGGAGACGAACGAGGCTCCGTCACGGAATTGTTTCGTCAATCGTGGAGCACCCCGGAGCAGCCGGCCCCTGTCCAGTGGAACCTTCTGCGCTCGGCCCGCAACGTCTTGCGCGGCGTGCATGTGCACCTGACCCACTTCGACAATCTCGTCGTCTTGGAGGGCACGATGCACCTGGGCCTGTGCGACCTGCGCGAAGCTTCGCCGGAGTTCGGGCGGAGCTCGTTGATTGCGCTGCGCGGCGAAGAGCCGACGATGGTGGTGATTCCGCCCGGGGTGGCGCACGGCTTCTACTTCGACGCACCCTGTCTCGCGGTCTATGGCATGTCCCACGACTGGGCTCCGGAGACCGATGAGTTGGGCTGCCTTTGGAACGACCCCGAGCTGAAAATTCCGTGGCCCGCGAGCTGCGCCTCGCCCCTGCTGTCGAGCCGCGACCGCGACGCCGGCAACCTGGCGACGTTGTTGCAGCACATGGCCACTGCGGGAGCGACCCAATGATTCGCATCGGACTCGCGGGCTGCGGCCGATGGGGCCGCCTGATCCTGCGCGACCTGCGCGCACTGAACTGCAAGGTGGCCGTCACGGTGCCCAGCCAAGAAGGCCAACGCGCGGCACTGGCTGCTGGCGCGGAACGCGCACTGGGCCATATCCGCGAATTGCCCGAGTGCGACGCCTATGTGGTGGCCGTGCCGACCGTCTCGCATGGCGAGGTGGTGCTCGAGCTGGCGGCGCGAGGCCGCCCGGTTTTTTGTGAAAAACCCCTGACGGCGGATGTTGCCAGTGCGCGGCGCATCGTGGAGGCCGCCGGCGGCCGAGTGTTCGTGATGGACAAGTGGCGCTACCACCCGGGCGTACACCTTCTGCGCGACATCGCGAGAAGCCAGGAACTGGGCCCCGTGCAGGGCATACACGCCACGCGGGTGCAATGGGGCTGTCCGCACGATGACGTGGATCCGGTCTGGATCCTGATGCCGCACGACCTGAGCATCGCCCTGGAAATTTTGGGCGAGCTGCCGACACCGAAGCTGGCCAAGGCGGAATCCGATGCACAAGGCCTCACCACGCTGAGTGCCTGGCTGGACGGCCCGGTCTGGATGCACTGCGAGATCGGGGTGCGCTCGCCCCGGCACCGCCGGGTGATCGAACTGCGCTGCCGCGACGGGGTGGCAGTGCTCGGCGACGCCTATGACGAGCACGTGGCCGTGTTGCGAACGGGCGAACGCATGGCCGGACAACCGGCGCCCGAATGGGAGCGGCGCCCCTTCGCGGCGACCATGCCGCTGCTGGACGAGTTGGCCAGCTTCGTGGCGCATGTCGCGGGCACCGGACCGGCGCCGAAAAGCAGCGCGCAGGAAGGCCTGCGCATCGTGGAAACCATCGCGCGGATCCGGGCGCTGGCCGGCCTCGGGGGAAATGACTGAATGCCCGATTTCACGGTGCTGATTCCCACCCACAACCACGAGGACACGCTGCGCTACTCGGTCGCGAGCGTGCAATGGCAAACCCGTCAGGATTTCGAACTGTTCATCGTCGGCGACGGCGTTGGCGACCGCACCCGCGAGGTGGTGGCCGAGCTGATCGCCCACGACGACCGGATCCGCTTCTTCGACAATCCCAAGGGACAGCGCAATGGCGAGCGGGCCCGCCATGAGGCACTGCAGCAGGCCAGCGGGCGGTTCGTGTGCTACCAGAGCGACGAAGATCTGTGGATGCCCGAACACCTGGAAACCATGGCCGGACTGCTCGAGCACCACGACCTGGCGCACACCATGCAGATCGAAGTGGCGCCGGACGGCTCGGTGCTCACAGCGGTGTTCGACGCCGCGGCCGACCCGCTTGCAATCCGCAAGATGGAACGCAGGGAGGCCGGGTTCGGGCTGTGCACCGGCGGCCACAGGCTGGACGCCTATCGCAAGCTGTCCGACGGCTGGATGCCGGCGCCATCGCACATGGCAAGCGATCTGCACTTCTGGCTTCAGTTTCTCTACCAGCCGTGGTGCCGGTACGTCTCGCACAAGTGGCCCGAGGTGCTGCATCTGTCGTCGGACACCCGGCGTGCACTCGATACCCGCGAGCGAGTCGACGAGATCGCGCGCTGCTGGAGCAACGTGCAGACGCCACAGCAACGGGCCGCCATCGTACGGCGAAGCATGACGCCCCTGCTGGAACAATTCGCCCGCTCGCGTCCAGCGAACGACCCGGCGCTGACCAACGCAATCAATGGCTTGAAGCAGCAGCTGAGCGATCCGCAGAAAGACCTTCCGCCAGCCCTGCATCCCTACGCCATGGGCGAAGTGATCCGTTTCGGCACGACCGCGGCAACGCTTCGGTACATCCATGTCGGTCTATTGGACCCCGAACCCTGGGGCTGCTGGACCGGCTCGACGCCGGCCCAGATCGTGCTGCCGCTGGCCGCGCCGATGGAGAGGCGGGTGGTGCTGCACCTGGAGGCGATTGCGCTGCTGCACCCGCCCGCGCGGGCCGTGAGCGCCTTCGAGATCAAGGTCAACGGGCAGACCGTGCTCCATGTTCACGAGGGCAGGTCGCACGCCGACTACGCGGTGGACATACCGGCCGCGCTGTGCGCCAATCTCCGGGTCATGGTGCTCGAATTCGTTCCACTGATGCCCGCCAGTCCGCAAGAGCTGGGACTGAACACCGATGCGAGAGCGCTGGGAATCGGGCTGATGAGCCTGTCGATCGATGACGGCTCAGGGCCAGCCTGACCGCCGAGCCGCAACTGAACGAAGCAGCAGACCCGATGGCGGGGCTTCTGATCGGTCTCAGAAAATCTGCAGGCTGACCCAGTAGGCGATGGCGGCCACGAAGGCCGACGCGGGAATCGTGAAGATCCAGGCCCAGACAATGGTGCCCGCCACGCCCCAGCGCACGGCGCTGGCGCGCTGTGCGGAGCCCACGCCGACGATCGCGCCGGTGATGGTGTGGGTGGTCGACACCGGAATGCCCAGCGCGGTCGCAAGGAACAGCGTCAGCGCGCCGCCGGTTTCGGCGCAGAAGCCGCCCACCGGCTTCAGCTTGGTGATCTTCTGCCCCATGGTCTTGACGATGCGCCAGCCACCGAACATGGTGCCGAGGGCAATCGCGGTATAGCAGCTCACGATGGTCCAGGTGGGCGGGCTTGCATCGGTGGCGGAGGCGTAGCCGGTGGCAATCAGCAGCATCCAGATGATGCCGATGGTCTTCTGCGCGTCGTTGCCGCCGTGGCCCAGGCTGTAGGCCCCGGCCGAAACCAGCTGCAGTCGCCTGAACCAGCGGTCGACCCGCGACGGGGTGGCGCGTCGGAAACCCCAGGCCACCAGCACCATCATCATCGAGCCCAGCACGAATCCGAGGAACGGCGAAACGAAGATGAAGGCCACGGTCTTCCAGATGCCCCCCGCCACCAGGCCCGTGGTACCGCTCTTCGCGATCACGGCCCCGACGATGCCGCCGATCAGCGCATGCGACGAGCTGCTCGGAATACCGTAGTACCAGGTCACCAGGTTCCAGCTGATAGCGCCGATGAGCGCGCCGAAAACCACGTGCACATCGACCACCCCGGGCTGGGCGATGCCCTTGCCGACCGTGGCCGCCACGCTCAGGTGAAAGATGAAGATCGCGATCAGGTTGAAGAAGGCGGCAAACAGCACGGCGTGCCCCGGCTTGAGCACGCCGGTCGACACCACGGTGGCGATCGAGTTCGCCGCATCGTGGAAGCCGTTCATGAAGTCGAACAGGATCGCCAGCGCGACCAGCACCATTACCACCCAGAGGGCGACCTGAACCGTTGCCATCGATCGCTACCCGTTCAGGAGTTCTCGAGGACGATGCCCTCGATCACATTGGCCACGTCCTCGCATTTGTCGGTGATCGTCTCGAGCAATTCGTAGATTGCCTTGAGCTTGATCACCTCGCGCACATCGGGCTCCTCGCGGAACAGCTTGCTCATGGCACTGCGCATCACACGGTCGGCGTCGGACTCGAGGCGGTCGATTTCCTCGCAGGTCTTGAGCGTGGCTTCGGCCACGGCCGGATCGGCGATCTTGCCGAGGAACTTGACGGCGTCCTTGAGGCGGTCGCAGCACTTCACGCTGAGCGCGGTAAGGCGCACGATCTCGTCGGTCATGTGGCGCACGTCGTACAGCGCCATGGTCTCGGCCGAATCCTGGATCAGGTCGGCCACGTCGTCCATCGTGTTGATGAGCTTGTGGATCTGCTCGCGGTCGATGGGCGTGATGAAGGTCTTGTGAATCAGCCGGTTGACGTCGTGCGTGACACGGTCGGCCGCGCGCTCGGCGTTGTCGACATCGCGGTTGTACTGCTCGCGCAGATGCACGTCGTTGTAGTTGGCCACGAGTTGCTCGAACGCCCGCGCCGCTTCGACGATGCGCTCGGCGTGCTGGTTGAACATCTCGAAAAAATTACCCTCGCGGGGCAGCAGCTTGCCGAACATGGCGCTCTCCTGGGTTCGCGGCTGCCACAAATGCGTGACAACGTCATGAAAAACCGCGCAAGTGTAATGGGCGAAGCAAAGCCGGCCGGGCCGGCAGGGTTCCGTCCCTGCCCGCTCAGTCCCGAATTCGCTCGATGACCTGCGACGAAACGCGAGACAGCGCCACGCGCGGCACCTTGTCCGGCGCTATCTCGGCCAGCGGCTTCAGCACGAAGGCGCGTTCGCGCATCCGCGGATGCGGCAGGGTCAGCGCCGGCGTGTCCTTGACCGAGTTGCCATGCATCAGCAGGTCGAGGTCGAGCGTGCGCGGCGCATTGGGAAACGACCTCTCGCGCCCTGCCTGGTCTTCGAGCAAGTGCAGCTCGGAAAGAAACGCCTCGGCGGTCAAGCCGGTGCGCACCGCCACCACGGCGTTGATGAAGTCGGGCCCGGTCGCATCGACCGGCGCACTGCGGTAGAGCGACGACCGCGCCGTGACCTGGGTCCGCTCGATGCCGTCGATCGCCTCCATCGCCGCTTTCACGGCCGCCTGGGCGTCACCCAGGTTGGCGCCGATGGCGACAAAAGCCTGCACGGTCGGATAGTCCTCACGGGGGCGGCGAGCAGCGGGGCTGGCGGGCACTGCCTTGCCCGAGGGCCGGCTGGGCGCGCGCCGCGCCGAGGTCGAGCCGCTCTTCGGCTTGGAGGCACTGCCGCGCGGCGCCGGCTGGCTCTTGCCACCACTCTTGCCGCTCTTGCCGTCCTTCGGCCGATGGTTGGGTGCGCTCATTCGCCTGCGGCGCTCCCGCCGCCCTCACCCGTGCCACCACCTCCACCACCGGTGCGAGGCTTCCGGCGACGCCGGCGCTTGCGCGGCGCCGCGGCATCGCCGTCGGCCGGAACGGCCTCGGATTCCGCGTCGACCTCGTCGTCCTGCTGCTGCGGCTCCTGCTGGCCGTCCTGGCGCTGCTGGCGTCCGGCGGGCTCGCCGCGGGGCTTCGGCGCCACCGGATCGCGCGTGCGCACGCGCTGCCGGGTCTTTTGTTCGTCGCGCACCTGCTCCAGCAGGTCCTGCCGGCGCAGGTCGTCGGCGGTGCTGAACTCTTGCCACCATTCGGCAATGGCCTCGCTGACCTCGCCCACGTCGGCGCGCAGCCGCATGAAGTCGAAGGCGGCACGGAACCGCGCCTGCTCGACCAGGCTGTAGGGCGTGGAGCCGGTGCGCTTGTCGAAGCGCGGCTGCATCATCCAGATCTCGCGCATGTCACCGGCGAGCTTGCCGCGGCCCGACACGTCGCCGATGCGGGCGTTGAACACATCGTCGATCGCGTCTTGCAGCGCCGGGAACGGCGGCTGCGGACGCTGGCCGTGCCGGCCTTCGATGCGCTGGGCCCAGCCGTCGCGCACATCGGCCCACAGCACGCAGGCCAGGAGGAAGCTGGGCGCCACGGGCTTGCCTTCGCCGACGCGGCGGTCGGTGTCCTGCAGGGCCGCCTTCACGAACGGCGAATCGGCGCGCTCGACCACCACGTCGAGCAGCGGATAGATGCCGGTGACCAGACCCAGCTTGCGCAGCTGCTCGACCGTGGCAATGGCATGGCCGGTTTGCAGCAGCTTGAGCATTTCGTCGAACAGGCGGCTCTGCGGCACATCGGCCAGCAGCTTGCTCGACTCGACCAGCGGTGCGGCGGTCTTGGCTTCCATCTTGAAGCCCAACGCCGCGAGCTTGGCCGAGAAGCGGATCGCGCGAATGATGCGCACCGGGTCTTCGCGGTAGCGCGTGGCCGGATCGCCGATCATGCGCAGCGTGAGCTTCTGCGCGTCCTTGATGCCGTTGTGATAGTCGACCACGATCTGGTTGGCCGGGTCGTAGTACATGGCATTCACGGTGAAGTCGCGGCGCGCCGCGTCTTCTTCCTGCGGACCCCAGACGTTGTCGCGCAGCACGCGGCCGCTGGCGTCCACGGCGTGCTTCATGCTCGCGAGCTCGCCCTTGCTGGTGCGCTCGTTGCCGGCGACCTGCTCGGCGGCGGCGCTGTCCATGGAGGCGCGGAAGGTCGAGACCTCGATCACCTCGTGCTCGCGGCCGCGGCCGTACACCACGTGCACGATGCGAAAGCGCCGGCCGATGATGAAGGCGCGCCGGAACAGCGACTTGACCTGTTCCGGCGTGGCGTTGGTGGCCACGTCGAAGTCCTTGGGACGCAGGCCCAGCAGCAGGTCGCGCACCGCGCCGCCCACCACATAAGCCTCGTAGCCCGCCTGCTGGAGCGTGGTGACGACGTTCTTCGCACGTTCGTCGACCAGGGCCGGATCGATCTTGTGAACCTCTGCAGGCACCTCCTGGCGCTTGCCGAAACGGCTCTTGCCCTGTGCGCCGCCGGCCGATTTGCCGAGCAGCTTGTCGATGAATTTCTTGATCATTGTTTAGTTGAAGCTCTTCTTATTCATTTTCGAGCATGGATCGGATCAGCGGGATCGTGATCGCGCGCTGTGTCTGCAGGGCGTAGCCATCGAGCTGCGTGAGCAACTCCATGAGGCTGCCCAGGTCGCGGCTGAAGCGGTGCAGCATGTAGTCGAGGACGTCGTCCGACAGCATCACCCCGCGCGTATCGGCCGCCTGCCGCAACACCGCGCGGCGTTCGGTTTCGCTGAGCACCTGCAGATGGAACACGTGCCCCCAGCCCAGCCGGGTGCGAAGGTCCTCGCGCAGCGGCAGGTCGGCCGGCGGCAAGGCGCCGGCGGCCACCACGCCGCGCTGCAGGGTCTGCGCGTTGACGAACCAGTTGAAGGCCGCGTGCTGCTGCACCGCGGTGTAAAGATGCACGTCGTCGAGCAGCACGGCGCCCCAGCGCTCATCGAACTCCGGCGGCTCCAAAAGGCCCGCGTGCAGCCAGCCCACGCTTGCGCCCTGCTCGCGCAGCGCGACACGCACCGATTCGAGCAGATGGGTCTTGCCGCTGCCGCTTTCGCCCCACAGATAGGTGGGCACGGGAGAGTGAGGCACCGCATTGCCGGCGCCGCCCACCCACAGTTGCAGGTGCCGCAGCGCCGCCTCGTTGGGGCCGGCAAAAAAAGCGTCGAAGCTGGGGCCCGTCGCAATGCCGATATCGAGCGCGAGCTGTTTCATCCCGGGAAGGTTCATGGAAGGGGCCGCTGGGGCCCTTAAAATCGTGAGGAATTCTATCGGCCCGGCCGCTTCGGTCGCCGGCGCCTCCACCTCTTCGCCTCCTTCCCGTCCCTTTCCCGACACCGTCCGACCATGACTTCCCCTACGCCCACCCCGCTCAGCTACAAGGATGCCGGTGTCGATATCGATGCCGGCGACGCATTGGTCGACCGCATCAAGCCCTTGGCCAAGAAGACCCTGCGCGAAGGCGTGCTGGCCGGCATCGGCGGCTTCGGCGCCCTGTTCGAGGTGCCCAAGCGCTACAAGGAGCCGGTGCTGGTGAGCGGCACCGACGGGGTGGGCACCAAGCTCAAGCTGGCTTTCGAATGGAACATGCACGACACGGTCGGCATCGACCTCGTGGCCATGAGCGTCAACGACGTGCTGGTGCAGGGCGCCGAGCCCCTGTTCTTTCTCGACTACTTCGCCTGCGGCAAGCTCGACGTGGACACGGCCGCGGCCGTGATCGGCGGCATCGCCCGCGGCTGCGAAATCTCCGGCTGCGCGCTTATAGGCGGCGAAACCGCCGAAATGCCCGGCATGTACCCGGCCGGCGAGTACGATCTGGCGGGTTTTGCGGTCGGCGCGGTCGAAAAATCGAAAATCCTCACGGGTCAGAACGTGAAGCCCGGCGACGTGGTGCTGGGCCTGGCCTCGGCCGGCGTGCATTCCAATGGTTTCAGCCTGGTGCGCAAGGTGATCGAACGCGCCGGCGCCGATCTGCCCGCCACGCTCGACGGCAAGCCGTTCCGCGAAGCCGTGATGGAGCCCACCCACCTCTACGTGAAGCCGGTGCTCGAGGCGCTGGCCAAGCACCCGATCAAGGCGCTGGCCCACATCACGGGCGGCGGCCTGCTCGAGAACATTCCCCGCGTGCTGCCCGAAGGCACCGCCGCCCACCTCAAGAAGGGCAGCTGGCCGCAGACCGAGCTCTTCGCCTGGCTGCAGAAGGTGGCCGGCATCGACGACATCGAGATGAACCGCACCTTCAACAACGGCATCGGCATGGTGGTGGTGATCGACGCGGCCGAAGCGGCCGCCTGCGCCGCCACGCTGCGCACGGCCGGCGAATCGGTGTATGAAATCGGCACCATCGCCGAGCGCGGCGCCGGCGCCGCCGTGGTGGTCGGCTGACCGTCCCCTCCGAGGCTCGCAAGCGCAGCACCCGGACACTGATGGCCAAACCGCTCGTCGCCACCATCGACACCAAGCCCCAACCCGCCTCGCGCAACGTGGTGCTGGCCAGCTATCTGCTGATGCCGGCCGCCCTGCTGCTGGTGATGTGGCAGCACCTGCTGCCAGGGCTGCTGTGCGTGTGCATCGGCTTTCTGGCCACGCGCTGGTTCGCACGCTTGATCGGGAACGGCCTCGCGCGGCTGAGGCTACCGCCCGGCCGTGCCGGCGTGCTGGCCCGGATCGTGTCGATCACGCTGGTCCTGCTGGCGCCCATCGCCCTCATTTCGTTGGGGTTGTCGCAAGCGCGCGAGTACATCCTCGACGCGCCCGACCAGTACCGAGAACTGCTCGACTACACGGCCCGCACCGTCCTCGAACTGCGGCTCAAGCTCCCGCCGGAAATCGCGGTCTACCTGCCCGAAGGCGCGGCCGAAGTGCAGCGCGTGGTAGCCAATTACCTCCGGGCGCAGGCCGGCTCGCTGGCGCTGGCCGGGCGGGCATGGCTGGGCGGCCTGCTGTTTGCCTATGTCGGGCTCATCGTGGGCGGGCTCGCCGCCATTGCGCCGCCGCCGTTGCGGCACCGGCCGCTGGCCGCGCAGCTGTACCGGCGCATCACGATCTTCGGCGAGGCCTTCGGTCAGATCGTTGCCGCGCAGTTCTGGATCGCGGCGTTCAACACGCTGCTGACCGCCATCTTCCTGCTGTTCCTGATGCCGCTCTGGGGCCCTCACCTGCCCTACACGCCGGCACTGATCACGCTGACCTTCGTGGCGGGCCTGGTGCCGATCGTGGGCAACCTGGTCTGCAACTCGGTCATCACGCTGGTGGCGCTCTCCGTGTCGCCGGTCACGGCGCTGGCATGCCTGATATTTCTCATCGTCATTCACAAGGCCGAGTACGTGATCAACGCCAAGGTGGTCGGCAGCCGCACGCAGATGCGGGTGTGGGAACTGCTGGCCGTCATGTTCGTGGCCGAGGCGGTGTTCGGGCCGGCCGGCCTGGTGGCGGCACCGCTCTTTTACGCGTACCTCAAGAAAGAGCTGCAGGCCGCCGAACTTGTGTGATGTCCTGATTTGATCGGTTCTGGTCCGCTTCGGCGCGGACCATCGGCTGGCGGCGCAGAAGAATAGGCGGCATCATTCACTCCGCCCTTCGCGCTCATACCCATGAAGTCCTGTCTGATAGTGATCGACGCTCAGGAATCGTTCCGCCAGCGCGGCTACTGGTCCGAAGATGTTGCGCAACCCTATTTCGCCGCCCAGAACGCACTGATCAACGGCTGCGTCGCGGCCGGCATTCCGATCGTGCGTGTCTTCCATGTCGACGAGCCCGCCGTCGCAAGCCACCCCTTCGCCGTCGAGTCCGGCCTGGTGCGACCGATCGAAGGCCTGGCGGCCTTCGAAGCCGCGGCCACCTTCACCAAGCACCGCCACAGCGCGCTGGTCAACAGCGGGCTGGACGTCTGGCTCACGCAGCAAGGCGTCGGCCGGCTGATCGTGAGCGGCATCCGCACCGAGCAATGCTGCGAAACCACCACGCGCCATGCCTCCGACCTGGGCTGGGAAGTCGACTACGTGACCGAGGGCACGCTGACCTTCGACATGGTGCAGCCCGACGGCCGCCCGCTTGCCGCGGCCGACATCAAGTCGCGCACGGCGGCGGTGCTGGACGGTCGCTTCGCCACGGTCTGCGGCGTTGCGCAGGCGGTCGAACGTGCCGACGCCCTTTCCACCGAAAAGGTGGCCGCATGACGTTGCGCGTGCGGATCCTCGCCTACGACGGCGTCGAGGCACTCGACTTCGCGGGCCCGTTCGAGGTGTTCACCACGGCGAGCCGCATCAGCCAACGCTTGAATCCTGGCGCGAAAGCCCCGTTCGAGGTGGCTTCGGTGGCGCTCGCAAGCGACGGCCAACCCGTGCGGGCCCGCGCCGGCCTGCGCCTGTTGGCGGATCACCACGTGACCGCGAATCCGGAAGCCGACGTGCTGATCGTGCCCGGCGGCGTGGTCGATTCGCCGATGGCGAGCCCCGCCACCCTGCGCTGGATCGCCGAATGCGCGGCCGGCGCACAGCTGGTCGCCTCGGTCTGCACCGGCGTCTTCCTGCTCGCGAAAAGCGGCGTGGTCACGCGCGAGGCCGTCACCACCCATTGGGAAGACATCGCGGACTTGCGCGAGCAATTCCCCTCGCTCGATGTGCGCCAGGACGTGCGCTGGGTCGACAGCGGCCGCATCGTCAGCTCGGCGGGCATCAGTGCCGGCATCGACATGAGCTTGCATCTCGTCGAACGCCTCGCAGGCCGCGCACTGGCCGAACGCACCGCGCGCCAGATGGACTACGCATGGACCCACGGCAGCAGCAGCAACCGCACCGCATCCGCGTAGTTTTCGTGCTGCTGCCCGGCAGCCTGGTGCTCGACTGGGCGGGGCCGGCCGAGGCGCTGCGTATTGCGAACCAGCGGTTGCGGGCCTCGGGCCAGCCCGAGCGCTTCGCGATCGAGTTCGCGAGCCCGCGGCCGACGTCCATCGCATCGGTCGGCGTCGCGCTCGCCGGGCTGGCGCCGCTACCCGCACAGTGGGACGGCCCGGGCTGGGTGGTGCTGGTCGGCCTGCCCGGCGACACCATCGCCATCGACAACCCCGAAACGCAGGACCTGCTGCACTGGCTGCGCGGCCAGCGTTTCGAGCGTGGCCGCGTGGAACTGGTCACCATCTGCGCAGGCGCGGTGCTCGCCGCGCATGCCGGGGCGCTCGCGGGCCGGCGCGCCACCACGCACCATCATCACCTCGACGAACTGCGCTCGGTGGAGCCGCGCTGCGACGTGGTGAGCAACCGCGTGTTCGTGATCGATCCGCCGCTCTACAGCAGCGCGGGCGTCACGACCGGCATCGACCTCGTGCTGCATCGCATCGCCGAGACCTGCGGCGAAGCGCTCGCGGCGCAGGTGGCGCAGACGATGGTGGTCGCGCTTCGCCGCGGCCCGCACGATCCGGAGCTCTCGCCCTTTCTGGCGCACCGCAACCATCTGCATGCGGCCCTGCATCGCGTGCAGGACGCCGTGAGCGAGCAACCGCAGGCCGACTGGAGCGTGCCGCGGATGGCGGACGTGGCCCACACCTCGGCACGGCATCTCACGCGGCTCTTCGTGGAGCATGCGGGCGTGGCGCCGCTGGCCTACCTTCGGCGGCTGCGGCTCGCGGCCGCGCAACTGGCGCTGGCCTCGGGCGCCAGCGTCACGCGGGCGGCGGAGCTGTCGGGCTTCGGCTCCGACACGCAGTTGCGCCGCGCCTGGCACCAGTTCGGATTGCCCGGCTCGCCGTCCGCCGCAAGCGCGCCGCTGAAAACCTGATGCACAGCGCCTCGGGCGCGGCGGAGCGCGGCCTCAGCCGTCTTCCGGCCCCGCCACGCATGCTTTTGCGCGCGCGATCAGCAGCGCCCGCTCGCGCGTATTGCGCGTGAGCGACGCGGCGCGGTCGAATTCCCTGCGCGCCTCGTCGCGGCGGCCGAGCTTGAAGAGCAGGTCGCCGCGCACTGTCGGCAACAGGTGATAGCCCTGCAACGCCGGCTCGCCGACCAGCGCATCCACCACCTCCAGCCCCGAGGCCGGCCCAAAGGCCATCGAGAGCGCGACCGCGCGGTTGAGTTCGACGATGGGCGACGGCGACAGCTCGGCCAGGGCGTCGTAGAGCGCGGCGATTCGCGGCCAATCGGTGTCTTCCGCCGTGCGCGCACGGCCGTGGCAGGCCGCGATGGCCGCCTGCAGCGCATAGGGACCGAAGGCGCCGCCCAGGGCCTCGGCGCGCGCAAGCGCCGCGAGCCCGCGGCGAATCAGCAGGTGGTCCCAGCGCGCGCGGTTCTGCGCCAGCAACAGCACCGGCTCGCCCGACGCGCCCACGCGGGCTGCGGCGCGCGAGGCCTGGATTTCCATCAGTGCCACGAGGCCGTGCACTTCCGAGGCATCGGGCACGAGCTCGGCCACGATGCGGCCGAGGCGCAAGGCTTCGTCGCAGAGCGCGGGGCGCATCCAGTCGTCACCAGCGGTGGCCGAGTAGCCCTCGTTGAAGATCAGGTAGAGCACCTCGAGCACCGAAGCGAGCCGCGCCTCGAGTTCGTGCCGGCGCGGCACTTCGAAGGGCACGCGCGCTTCGAGCAGCGTGCGCTTGGCGCGCACGATGCGCTGCGCCACGGTGGCTTCGGGCACCAGGAAGGCGCGCGCGATTTCGTCGGTCGTGAGGCCGCCCATGAGGCGCAGCGTGAGCGCCACGCGCGCCTCGGTCGAAAGCACCGGATGGCAGGCGGTGAACACCAGCCGCAGCAGGTCGTCGCCGATGTCGTCGTCGAGCGCGGCATCGACCGCCTCGGCGAGATCGGCCTCTGCCATTTCGTGCCGGGCGTCGAATTCGCGGCCGACTTCGCCGGCCTTGTGCCCGGCCAGCTGCAGGTGGCGCAGCCGGTCGAGCGCGCGGCGCTTGGCCACGGCGGTGAGCCAGGCCGCGGGGTTGTCGGGCACGCCGGCTTCGGGCCACTGCTCGAGCGCTGAAACCAGCGCGTCCTGGGCCAGTTCCTCGGCCAGGCCCACGTCGCGCACCATGCGTGCGACGGTGGCGATGATCTTTGCCGACTCCATGCGCCAGACCGCGTCGATGGCGCGGTGGATGGCGGCCTCGCCCTTGCCGTTCATGCGTTTGCGCCCGCTACGCCGCTTCGACCGGCTAGCATCCGCCCATGAAACCGTTCCTCCCGGCCCTGCTGATCCTGACCCTGGTCCTCGGCTGCGCACAGGCCGCCGAGGTTGAGCGCAACAGCCTCGGCATGGCCTTCGTCAGGCTGCCGGCCGGCGAGTTCCTGATGGGCAGCGACGAGGCACCCGAGTCGCTGGCCCGCGCCTACCCGCAGTTGCCGGCGACACGCTTCGCAAAACTCGACGACGAGAAGCCGGTTCATCGGGTGCGAATCACGCGGTCTTTCTGGATGGGCCGGCACGAGGTGACGGTCGGTCAATTCAAGCGCTTTGTCGAAGCCTCGGGTTACGTGCCCGAGTCGCTGGCCGATGGGACCGGAGGCTATGGCTGGCGCTCCGATTACGACCCGGCCACCACGAAGCGCGGTGACGCCTTCGAGGGCCGCGACCCGCGCTATTCGTGGCGCAACCCCGGTTTCGCTCAGGGCGACGAGCATCCGGTCGTCAACGTGACCTGGCACGACGCCCAGGCCTTGGCCGCCTGGCTCAGCAAGACCGAGGGCCGCCGCTACCGGCTGCCGACCGAGGCCGAATGGGAATACGCCTGCCGCGCGGGCAGCCGCAGCCGCTACAGCTCGGGCGACGAACCGCAGTCGCTGCTGCGTGCGGCCAATGTGTTCGACGCGAGCAGCGCCGGGTACTGGCCGCGCTGGCAGCCGATGGCGCTGGATGGCGACGATGGCTACGCGTTCACCGCGCCGGTCGGCAGCTTTGCGCCCAACGCCTGGGGCCTTTACGACATGCACGGCAATGCGTGGGAGTGGGTGGCCGACTGGCATGGCGAGGAATACTACGCGCGCTCGCCGCTGGACGACCCGCAGGGCCCCGCTGAAGGCGAGGTGCGGGTGCGCCGCGGCGGCTCCTGGCACACCTGGGCCTTCTATGCCCGGTCCGCCTACCGCAACTGGAACGCGCCGGACACACGCTACACGCTGGTGGGCATCCGGCTGGTCCGGGAAGACTAGGGCAACCTACCTCTTGACGGTCTGCATCGAAGGAAAGCTCTCGGCCAACGCCTGCAGGTCGGGCGGGAAATCTCCGAGCTCCTGCACCTGCCGGACCTCGATGACCTCGTTCTCGCCGCCGGGGCAGCGCGTGGCCCACTCGATGGCTTCGGCGCGCGAAGCAACCTCGATCACCCAGTAGCCGCCGAGCACTTCCTTGGCCTCGGCGAAGGGGCCGTCGACCACCTTCGGCTTGCGGCCCGGAAAGCTCACGCGCGCGCCCATCGAGGGCGGATGCAGGCCGTCGCAGCTGATCAGCACGCCGGCTTTCTGCAGGGCTTCGTTGTAAGCCATCATCGCCCGCATCGCCTCGGCGTCTTCGGGCATGGTGCCCGGCGCGGCCGTTTCGTAGCCGTGGGGGATCATCAGCATCATGAATCGCATGGTGGGTCTCCTTTGCGGGCGGTTCAGCTGCCGGCCTTGGCGCGGGCCTGGGACTCGGCGCGCAGGCGGTCTTCCTGCGCCAGCAGCTCGGGCGTCATCGAATCGCCGAAGTCGGCGGCTTCGAACACCTGGCGGATCTCGATCTCGCCCTCCTGGAACGGGCTGCGCTTGATCCACTCGATGGCTTCTTCCTTCGACTTGACCTGAAGCAGCCAGAAGCCCGCGAGCAGTTCCTTCGTTTCGGCGAACGGACCGTCGATGACGGTGCGCTTCAGCCCTTCGCAGCGGACGCGCGCGCCCCTGGAAGACGGATGCAGCCCTTCGCCCGCCAGCAGCACGCCGGCCTTGACCAGCTCCTCGTTGAACTTGCCCATGGCGGTGAGCACCTCGGTGCTGGGCATCACGCCGGCTTCGGAATCCTTGTTGGCCTTGACCAGAACCATGAATCGCATGTCGTTTCTCCTGAAGGTTGATGAATGAACTCTGGAGCCGCTGGAAACCGCGCGCTCCTGTTCACACGTCGGACGAGAGGAAGCCGGATCGACACGCTTGCGTCAACCCATATGTAATTTTGTGTTTCAAGAACTCAGGACAGATAGCCGCAGAAGCGCAGGGTATGTCCGTCGGGTTCGCGGATCGCGAATTCGCGCAAGCCCCACGGCTGCGACGTGGGCGGTTCGATGACCGTGACGCCGCGGCTCAGGTAGGTGGCGTGGAGGCCGTCGATGTCCTTGCCTACGTGGATCACGATTTCGCCGCGCCAGGGCGGCGCACCGCGCGTGCTGCACTGCCACAGGCGCAGGTAGACCGGGTCGCCATAGGTGCGGTCGCCCTTCTTCACCCGCGCATAGCTGGGCGGCTCGCCGGCGATGAAATCGAGCTCGAAACCCAGGATGTCCCGAAACCAGCGCGCGGCGCGCGTGACGTCGGACACGGGCAGCACCGGCTGCACACCGTGAAATTCGTGCAGCGTGCCGAGATCGGATGCGCCGGCGATGCCGTTCCTGGCGCTCATCAGTTGGCCGCTCGGCGCAATGCGGCCACGCGCTCGGCAATCACGTCGACGTCGAGCGCGTCTTCGGCATGTTCCAGGTAGGTTTCCAGGTCGCGCACCGCGGCCGCCGTGTTGCCCTGCTCGGCGTGTGCAATGCCGCGGTCACGGTACTCGCCCCAGGCGGTGGGCAGCAGCGCAACGAGGCGGTCTTGCACCGCGATGGCCCGCTGCCAGTCTTCCTGCGCGCGGTGCACTTCCTTCAGGTTGCGCAGCATGCGGCCGATGATTTCGCGCGAGCTGGCGGGCTGCAGGTAAAGACCCAGCGGCACGTCGAAATCGCCGACCAGCCCGTTGCTGCGCTTGTAGGGCTCGAGCCGCTCGCCGAGTTCTTCGCGCGACAGCGACTTGCCGGTGAAGGGGTCGATCACCACCTGGCCCTTGGGCAAGGTGACCTTGAGCATGAAATGACCCGGAAAGCCGATGCCGCGCGCCTGCAGCCCGAGGCCCTGCGCCAACTCCATCCACAGCACCGCCAGCGAGATCGGAATGCCGCGGCGCGTGCGCAGGACGGCATTCAGGTAGCTGTTGTCGGGGTCGTAGTAGTCGTTGACGTTGCCGCCGAAGTTCAGGTCGTTGAAGAAGAACTGGTTGAGCGCGCGCAGCCGGGCGAGCGGCGCGGCGTCGGCGGGCAGGCGGCGCTTGAGCCGAGCCAGCAACTGATCGACGTCGCCGAGCACCTGCTGCACGTCGAGGTCGGGGTATTCGTCCTGTGCCAGGCTGGCGGCAGCCTCGAGCAGCGGAAAGTGGTCGTCGCTCTGCACCAGCGATTCGAAATACGCCAGGGCCGTGGGAACCTGAAAGCTGAACGTCATGTGTCTTTGTAGAGGAGCATTCGGAGACCGTCAAGGCGGTGTTTTCAGCTTGCGCAATTCGAAAACAAACCTGTTGCGGATGCCGCGACCCGGGCCTTTGTCCGCTCCATGATCGAGCGTCTGTCGACGCTTTATCGGCGCACGAAACTGCGCAGCCGCACGCCCACGGCGGCCAGCACGGCGAAATACAGCAGCCCCGCGCCGGCGATCAGCGCAGCCAGCAAGCCGATGCGGTGCAAGCGCTGGGCGCGCAGGCCGATCCAGTCGAAATAGTACGAGCCCCAGGCCAGCAAGGCGGCCAGCACCAGCGTGCCCGCCGCCACCTGCAGAATGAACTTGCCCCAGCCCGGCTCGGGCTTGTAGCTGCCGCGGCGAATCAGGCCCACCAGGAGCCAGATGGCATTCACCACCGCGCCGATGCCAATGGTCAGCGTGAGCGCCGCATGCTGCAGCACCGGCACCAGAAAGACGTTGAGCACCTGGATCAGCACGAGCACCGACACCGCGATGATCACCGGCGTGCGCATGTCGTGCTTGGCGTAATAACCCGGCGCAAGCACCTTGATGGCCACGATGCCGACCAGCCCAACGCCGTAGCCCATGAGCGCCAGCGTGGTGCGCTTCACGTCCTCGTCGCCATAGGCGCCGTTGTGGAACAGCACCGCGACCAGCGGCTGGGAAAACAGCAGCAGCGCAATGGCACAAGGCGCCGAGAGCAGCACCACGAGCCGCAGGCCCCAGTCGAGCAGGGCCGAATAGCGCTCGTCGTCCTTGGCGGCGCGCGCGCCGGCCAGCTGCGGCATCAGCACCACGCCGAGCGCAACGCCGAGCATGGCGGTCGGAAATTCCATCAGGCGGTCGGCATTGACCACCCAGGTCACGCTGCCCGTGGCGAGGTGGGACGCGATCTGCGTATTGATGAGCAACGAGATCTGCGCCACGCTCACGCCGAGCAGCGCCGGCAGCATGAGCTTCAGCACCTTGCGGGTGGTCGGATCGGCCCATGCGGCACGCAGCGCTCCGAAGCTCGCGCCGATGCGCGGCATGAGGCCCAGCGCACGCAGGGCAGGCACTTGCAGGGCCAGCTGCAGCACGCCGCCGACCAGTACGCCCGCGCACTGCGCATAGATCGGCTCGATGCCGTAGCGCCGGAACAGCGGGGCGCCGGCCACGATGGCAAGAATCAGCGAAAGATTGAGCAGCACCGGCGAGGCGGCCGGTACCGCGAACTTGCGCCAGGTATTGAGCACGCCGCCCGCCAGCGCCACGAGCGACATGAAGCCGATGTAGGGAAACATCCACCGCGTCATGACCACGGCCGCGTCGAAGCCCGCCAATCCGCTGGCCATGGCCCACACCATCCAGGGTGCTCCCACCACGCCGGCCACGCAGACGAGCACCAGCGCCCAGGTGAGCAGCGTGGCCACGTGGTCGATCAGCGCCTTGGCGCCCTCTGCTCCCGCTTCGGTCTTGTGCGCGGCCAGCACCGGCACAAAGGCCTGGCTGAAGGCACCTTCGCCGAAAACCCGCCGGAACAGGTTGGGAATGCGGAACGCGACGTTGAAGGCATCGGTCAGCGCGCTGACGCCGAACACCGAGGCGAAAAGCACGTCGCGCACGAGGCCCGTGATCCGCGATGCGAGGGTCAAGAGGGAGACGGTGGAGGCGGATTTGAGCAGGGACACGGGGCGAGTGTAGGGCCCGGCAAGCCCCCGATTCGGCGAAAACCGCAGCCCGGCCTATAATGGAGGGCTTTGCTGCATCATCCTCAGACACCTAAGGAACTAAATCATGGCATCCGCCAAGCCCAAGAAAAAGAACCCGCGCCTCGCCTCCGGCCGTAAGCGCGTCCGCCAGGACACCAAGCTCAACGCTGCGAACACCTCGCTGCGCTCCAAATACCGCACCGCCGTGAAGAATGTCGAAAAGGCCGTTCTGGCCGGCGACAAGACCAAGGCAAGCGAACTGTTCGCGAAGGCCCAGAGCATCGTCGACACCGTCGCCGACAAGGGCATCTTCCACAAGAACAAGGCAGCTCGCGACAAGAGCCGCCTGTCGGCGAAGGTCAAGGCCCTCGCCCTCGCGCCTGAAAAGGCAGCCGCCTGACACCTGTCAGGCAAGCCCGGATCGGAATTCTCCGGTCCGCCGTTTGATCGGGGTGCGCTGCAGCAAAGTGTAAAAAACCGCCTTCGGGCGGTTTTTTCATGGGCGCTCGCTTTGTGGAGCGGCTCAGGCGTTCAGGTCTTCGGCGGAACGTCGGGAACCAGGCAGGCTTCGGCCACCTGCAGATCGTTGTCGCGCGCGAAGTTGACGCAGAAGTCCCAGGCCATGGGTTCGGCGTCGCGCAAGGCGCGGTTCACGACCACGCACTTGACGCCGTTGATGGTGGTGGGAACGCACCACGGCGAATAGCTCAGGTGGCTGCCGGGATACGCGCCTCCCGGACGAAAAGAACACATCACGCCGGCCAGCCGCTCGGCCCAGTCGCTCGGGCGAAAAGTCCGGCCATCCTGGGTGATGCCCTGGATGAAGATTTCTTTGGCAGTGGGGGAAATCATCGTGGAAAAAGGCGCCCGGAAGCAGGTGCTGCGGTGCAGCAAGAGATTCTATCCGCGGCACTTTGTCCCTCGGCCGAAGGGCATTGCTGTAATGCGGAATCCTCAATGAAGCCGTCCGACCGGACGCCTAGAATCCGCGGTTCCCTATCTGGAGAACCCGAATGAGCGCTACCGCCCAGCCCACCTCGCCCCACGTCATGAACACCTACGGTCGCCTGCCGATCGCGCTGTCGCACGGCCAGGGCTGCCGAGTCTGGGACACCGCGGGCAAGGCTTATCTGGACGGCCTCGGCGGCATTGCCGTGAACACGCTGGGCCACAACCACCCCGAGCTGGTGCCCGCGCTGCAGGACCAGATCAGCAAGCTGATCCACAGCTCCAACTACTACCACGTGCCCGGCCAGGAGCAGCTGGCCACCAAGTTGACCGAGATTTCGGGCCTGACCAACGCATTCTTCTGCTGCACCGGCCTCGAAGCCAACGAAGCCGCCTTGAAGCTCGCGCGCAAGTTCGGCCACGACAAGGGCATCGAACGGCCGGAAATCGTGGTGTACGAAGCCGCGTTCCACGGCCGCAGCATCGCCACGCTGTCGGCCACCGGCAACCCGAAGGTGCAGGCCGGCTTCGGTCCGCTGGTCGAGGGCTTCATCCGCGTGCCGCTGAACGACATCGAGGCGCTCAAGAAGGCCACCGAAGGCAACCCCAACGTGGTGGCCGTGTTCTTCGAGACCATCCAGGGCGAAGGCGGCATCAACCCGATGCGCGTGGATTACCTGAAGCAGGTGCGCGCCCTCTGCGACGAGCGCGACTGGCTCATGATGATCGACGAGGTGCAATGCGGCATGGGCCGCACCGGCAAGTGGTTTGCGCACCAGTGGGCCGGTATCAAGCCCGACGTGATGCCGCTGGCCAAGGGCCTGGGCTCGGGCGTGCCGATCGGCGCGGTGGTGGCGGGCCCCAAGGCCGCCAACATCTTCGGCCCGGGCAACCACGGCACCACTTTCGGCGGCAATCCGCTCGCGATGCGCGCCGGCATCGAGACCATCCGCATCATGGAAGAGCACAAGCTGCTCGAAAACGCCGCAACGGTCGGCGAACACCTGAAGGCTGCGCTCGAACGCGAAATCGGCGGCCTCGCCGGCGTGAAGGAAATCCGCGGACAGGGCCTGATGCTCGGCATCGAGCTCGACCGGCCCTGCGGTGTCATCTTGAACCGCGCCTGCGATGCCGGCCTGCTGCTGAGCGTGACGGCCGACAAGGTGATTCGCCTGGTGCCGCCGCTCATCCTGAGCATTGCCGAGGCCGACGAAATCGTCGCGATCCTCGCGCCCCTGGTGAAAACCTTTTTGTCGGAGCCCGCAGCGCAATGACGACCGCCGCCACGCCCAACGCCATCCGCCACTACCTGCAGTTCTCGGACCTCACGGCCGACGAATACGCCTACCTCTTCGATCGCATGGCGATCATCAAGAAGAAGTTCAAGACCTACGAAAAGCACCAGCCGCTGACCGACCGCACGCTGGCCATGATTTTCGAGAAGGCCAGCACGCGCACGCGCGTGAGCTTCGAGGCGGGCATGTACCAGCTCGGCGGCAGCGTGGTGCACCTGACCACCGGCGACAGCCAGCTCGGCCGCGCCGAGCCCATCGAGGACAGCGCCAAGGTCATCAGCCGCATGGTCGACCTCGTGATGATCCGCACCTACGAGCAGACCAAGATCGACACCTTTGCCGCGCATTCGCGCGTGCCGGTGATCAACGGGCTGACCAACGAGTTTCATCCCTGCCAGATCCTTGCGGACATCTTCACCTACATCGAGCACCGCGGTTCGATCCAGGGGAAGACCATTGCCTGGGTGGGCGACGGCAACAACATGGCCAACACCTGGCTGCAGGCGGCCGAGATCCTGGGCTTTACCGTGCACGTGAGCACGCCCAGCGGCTACGAGGTCGACCAGTCGATCGCGGGCATCCGCTCGGGCGACAGCTACAAGGTCTTCAAGGACCCGATGGAGGCCTGCCGCGGCGCCGACCTCGTCACCACCGACGTCTGGACCAGCATGGGCTACGAGTCCGAGAACGAGGCCCGCCGCAAGGCCTTTGCCGACTGGTGCGTCGACGAGGACATGATGCGCGTCGCCCAGCCCGATGCCCTCTTCATGCACTGCCTGCCCGCGCACCGCGGCGAGGAAGTGCAGGCCGAGGTCATCGACGGCTCGCAGTCGGTGGTGTGGGACGAGGCCGAGAACCGGCTGCATGCGCAAAAGGCGCTGATGGAGTTCTTGCTGCTCGGCAAACTCTGAGCACTGAAGAAGAAGGCGCAGCCGCGTGTCCCCTTGCCAGCAATGCGGCGCCTGCTGCGCCAGCTACCGCGTCGACTTCAGCGTGCATGAACTCGACGAGAACGGCGGCAAGGTGCCGTCCGGCCTCGCGGTCGAAGTGAACGATGCGCTCTGCCGCATGCGCGGCACGGACCACACCCCAATGCGCTGCGCGGCGCTGACCGGCAAGATCGGCCACTCGGTCGAGTGCGGCATCTACGAGTGGCGGCCCAACCCGTGCCATGAGCTCCAGGCCGGCAGCGATGCCTGCGAGCGGGCACGCGCAAGGCACGGGCTGCCAGCCCTGTCTTCCTGAATCGATCATCTCGTCACGCCGTGTGTTGGAAATAACCGACACCACGACCCCTCACCCGGCGCTAACTTTGCGTCATGCGTTCATTGCAAGCTCCACCCCGCCTCTGGGACATCTCGCCGCCGGTGCATGAAGGCGCGCCGGTGTTCCCCGGCGACACGCCCTACCAGCAGCGCTGGGCCGCGACCATCTCGCCGGACTGCCCGGTGAACGTCAGCGAGATCAAGCTGTCGCCCCATGTCGGCGCACATGCCGATGCCCCGCTGCACTACGACCCGGAAGGCCAGACCATCGGCCTTGTCGACCTTGCGCCCTTCATCGGCCCCTGCCGTGTGGTTCACGCCATCGCCAAGGGCCCGCTGATCGAGTGGGAGCACATCGCACATGCGGTCACGAGCGACCTGCCGCCCCGCGTGCTGGTGCGGACCTACGCCACCATGCCCGTCGGCCACTGGGACCCGCAACTCGCGGCCTATGCACCCGCCACCGTCGAGCGCCTGGCAGCCATGGGCGTGAAGCTCATCGGCATCGACACCGCCAGCATCGACCCGGCCGACAGCAAGACGCTGGAAAGCCATCAGCGCATCCGCCGCCTCGACCTGCGCGTGCTCGAGAACCTCGTGCTCGACGACGTGCCCGAAGGCGACTACGAACTCATTGCGCTGCCGCTCAAGCTGGTCAGCGCCGATGCCTCCCCGGTTCGCGCCGTGCTGCGCGAACTTTCACGCTGAACCCGCCCCATGACGACCCTTGAAGACTGCCGCGCGCTCGACGCGCAAGACTCGCTGCGCGCACTGCGCGATCAATTCACCTTGCCGCAAGGCGTGATCTACCTCGACGGCAACTCGCTCGGCGTACTGCCCAAGGCCGCACCTGCGCGCATTGCCGAAGTGGTCGCAGAGGAATGGGGCCAGGGCCTGATCCGCTCGTGGAACACGGCCAGCTGGTTCGACCTGCCGCAGCGCCTCGGCGACAAGGTGGCCCAGCTGATCGGCGCGGCACCCGGCGAAGTGGTGTGCACCGACAGCACCTCGGTGAACCTCTACAAGGCGCTCTTCGCGGCGCTCTCGCAACAGAAGGACAGCGGCCGCAAGCTGGTGGTGAGCGAGCGCAGCAACTTCCCGACCGACCTCTACATCGCCGAATCCCTGTGCCGCGAGCGCGGCTTCACGCTCAAGCTGATCGACGCAGACGAGCTGCCCGCGGTGCTGACCGACGAAGTGGCCGTGCTGATGCTCACGCACGTCAACTACCGCACCGGTGCCATGCACGACATGAAGGCCATCACCGCCGCCGCGCATGCCGCCGGCGCGCTCACGGTGTGGGACCTCGCGCACAGCGCGGGCGCCGTGCCGGTTGCACTGAACGACAGCAATGCCGACTACGCCGTCGGGTGCGGCTACAAGTACCTGAACGGCGGGCCCGGTGCGCCGGCCTTCGTGTGGGTCCATACGCGGCATGCGGGCAAGTTCGAGCAGCCGCTGTCGGGCTGGTGGGGGCACGCGGCGCCCTTCGAGTTCACGCCGCACTACCGGCCCGCGCCGGGCGTGGGACGCTACCTCTGCGGCACGCAGCCAATCATTGCGCTGGCAGGGCTCGAATGCGGGTTGGACACGGTGCTCGCGGCCGAAGCCTTCGACCGCGACCAAGGCGCAATGGCCGCGCTGCGCGCCAAGTCGCTCGCGCTCACCGACCTCTTCATCCAGCTGGTCGAAGCGCGCTGCGCAGGCCAGGGCCTCTCGCTCGTCACGCCACGCGAACATGCGCGCCGGGGCTCTCAGGTGTGCCTAAGCCGTCAGAATCTGGAAGAGCCGCAAAGCGGCTCAGGCGCCTACGCCATCGTACAGGCGCTGATTGCGCGCGGCGTGATCGGCGACTACCGCGCCGGCGATTCGCAGATGCCCGATATCCTGCGCTTCGGCTTCACGCCGCTGTACCTTGGCTTCGAGGACGTGTGGAACTCGGTCGAACACCTGGTGCAGGTGCTCGAGTCGGCCGAGTGGAAGCGCGAAGAATTCAACCGCAAGAACGCAGTCACCTGAGCAACAGCAATGAAAAAATTATTGATCGCCATCTTTTCCTCACTCCTGATGCTGGCCGCACCGGCCTCCGCACAGCAGCCGAGCTTCACGCTGGACCAGCTCAAGGCTTTCATCGCCCTGACGCCCGATGCATTTCGCCAGCAAATCAAGGCCCAAGGTTTCTCCTATGCCGACAAGACCGTGACCAGCGAGGTCAGCATGATCGAATACGAAAAGGTGGTCGACGACCATACGATCCGCTTCATGAAGTCCACCTACGCGGAAAGCCGCGCTGGCGAGAACAACGTCCAGCTGTCGCTGACCGACAAGGCCGCCTTCGAGCGCCTGGTCAAGGAGGTGCGCGCTGCGGGCTACGCGCCGGCTGAAAAGGGCCGCATCCCGGGCGGCGAGACGTACCAGGACTTCAAGCGCAAGAACGAGGTCGTGCGTTTCGTCTATCCCAGGAAGGAGGAAGGCATGGGCCTCGCCTCCTATACCGCCGTGGTCTGGCGGTGATCAGGCCGGCAAGCATCATGAGCACCGAAAAAATCGTCCAGGAAGAAAAGGCGCAGCTGGATTTCAGCGCGTCGATGAGCTACGGCGACTACCTGCATCTCGACGAAATCCTCAACGCACAGCATCCGCTCTCGCCCGCGCACGACGAAATGCTGTTCATCGTGCAGCACCAGACCAGCGAGCTCTGGATGAAGCTCATGCTGCACGAACTGCGCGCCGCCACCAGCTGCATTGCGCAGGAAAAACTGGCCGATGCCTTCAAGATGCTCGCGCGCGTGAGCCGCATCATGGAACAGCTGGTGAGCGCATGGACCGTGCTCTCGACCATGACGCCGCCCGAATACACGGCCATGCGCCCCTACCTGGCCAACTCGAGCGGCTTTCAAAGCGCGCAATACCGCTGCATCGAGTTCGCGCTCGGCAACAAGAACGCCGCCATGCTCAAACCGCATGCGCACCGCGCCGATCTGCTGGCGCAAGTCGATGCGGCCTACCGGTCGCCTTCGCTCTATGACGAGTCGCTGAAGCTGCTCGCGCGCCATGGACTGCCGGTGCCCGCCGACCATCTGGAGCGCGACTGGACGCAGCCTTATGAAGCCAGCGACGGCGTCGAGGCGGCGTGGCTCACGGTCTATCGAAACCCGCACGACCACTGGGACCTGTATCAACTCGGCGAGAAGCTCACCGACCTCGAAGACGCTTTCCGGCTCTGGCGCTTTCGCCATGTGACCACGGTCGAGCGCGTGATCGGCTTCAAGCGCGGCACCGGCGGCACAGGCGGCGTGAGCTACCTGCGCAAGATGCTCGACGTGGTGCTGTTCCCCGAAATCTGGAGGCTGCGCACCGACCTGTGATGCAGCCTGCGTCCGCCGCACGCCATGCAAGCGCTTGCCCCATTGGCCCAAAGCGCTACATTGGCAGCAACGGAGGCACTGCCATGAACGATGACCAGTTTTCGCTCGAAGAGCTTGCCACCCTGCGCGAGCATGGTGTGGTCCTGTTTGCGGACCGCGTGATCTTCGATGCGCAACCGCCGATGCCCGCGCAGCAGATCGCCGCGGTTCAGGTGCTGTGCACGGGGCCGATCCCCGCGCCGCTGGTCGAACTGTGGCGGCAAACGGCGGGCGGCCGACTCGACTACGACCTGTCGCTGCCGATGAACGGCAACGTGGAATCGGTCAGCTGGACGGAGCTGTTCTGGCACGGCAGCGACGGCTATCGCGACCTGCAGGGTTGGATCGCGCATGAGCAGGAGCTGGCCCAGGAAGCCGCCGAAGCCGCAGGCCGCCCCTGGAGCGGCAAGCTCACGCACCTGCCTTTCGGTGGTTTCGAGTACCTCGATCGCGTCTATGCGGTGGTCGAGCCCGGTCCCGAGCACGGCCACATCACTGCCTGGAAACATGGACTGCCGCCGGCCTGGACGCATGCGCTGCACGAAGACGGTGTGAGCACCATCGCGCCCGACCTGTATGGCGCCTTCGGCGCCCTGCACCTCGACGAAGACCCCCTGGCCCCCACGGGCGACTATTTCTCGGGCCAGACGCTGCTCGAGTACCTAGACGACAGGCACCAGGACCATGGCCTGGATCTCGACCTGATGGACAAGCTCGTGACCTTCTATCGCCGCGCCGTGATCGACTGGCGCACGCCGCTCGCGGACGGAACGCTACGCCGGCTGCCGACCGCCGCGCGCGCCGCGCTGCACCACGCCGTGGCCACCGACGATGCGGATCTGGTGGCTGAACTCGCGGCCGCGGGCGTGAGCTTCGAAGGTCCGCAGCAAGGCAGCGCACTGGCGACCGATGTCGCCATCGGCAACGGCGCCTTCGCCGCGGCCATGGCGCTGGTGCGCGCGGGCGCCCCCGTGGCACGCGACGCCTTGCGCAACATCGACGGCCAGATCTCGCCCGAGCTGACGAACGCGCTGCTCGCCAACGCCGCGGAGCCCAGCGTGGCGGCCATCGTCAAATGCGCGGCTTGCGGTGCGCCCGCCAGCGCACACCTGATCGCCGATGCATGCACGCAGGCGGGCATCGACGTGCCGCCCGCATTCGTGGCCGAACGCGATGCCATGCTGGCCGAACTCGAGACCACGCTGCGCGAGGTGCGCGACGGCTCTCACGGCCACTATCTCGGCGCCGAGGGCCTGGCCGAGCGCATCGAGCACCTGCAGACATTCAGGCTCTGAGAGGCCTCTGCTGCAGAGCGGCTCTCCGCCGACAGCTCAGCCGCCGTACAGCCAGCGCTGGTCCAGCAGCCGTGCGCCCAGCGTGCGCATGGCCAGGTCGCGACCCAGGCGCGCCGCGCCCGTCGCATGAAAGACCCGACCATTGCGGCGGGCCCTCGCCTGCACGAGGGCGTTGCGTTGCCAACGCGCCTCGGCATAGTGGGCAAATGCGGCGGGCACCTCGGCCGCACCGCCTTTGCCGAGCGCTTCGGCCAAAGCCGTCGCGTCCTCGATCGCCATGCCTGCGCCCTGCGCAAGATAAGGCACCATCGGATGCGCGGCGTCGCCCACCAGCGCCACGCGCCCGTGAGCCATCTCTGCGGCGGACGCGAGCGGCGGACGGTCGCTCAGCGTCCAGGCGCGCCAGCCAGGTACGGCTTCGAGCAAGGCCTGTACACCGCTTCCGCTGCGGCCCGTGGCCTTCTGCAGCGCGTCGAGGCTGCTGGCCTGGTCCCAGTCGCGCGCATCTCCCGCCGGGGCCGACTCCGCGATCACCACCACGTTGAGCCAATCGCCACCGCGCACTGGGTAGGCCACCACGTGCAGGCGCGGCCCGAGCCAGACATCGACCCGCTGGCGGCGCAGAGCCTGCGGCAACGCCGCCTGCGCCGCCAGGCCGCGCCACGCGGTATGGCCTGTGATGCGGGGCGGCTCGGCGGCCGAGGGCACTTCGAGCTGCTGGCGCGCCACGCTCCAGAGGCCATCGGCGCAGACCAGCGCCTCGCCCTCCCAGGCGCGCGCCCCGCTGCTCGATACGCACACGAGATCGTCGCTGGTCTCGACCTGCGCAATGCGCGCATCGGTCACCAGCGTGCCCGTGCCTTGCGCCCGCACGGCTTCGAGCAGCAATGAATGCAGGTCGGCACGGTGCACGCACAGATAAGGAGCGCCGTAGCGCTGGCGCATGGCATCGCCCAGCGGCAGGCGGGCCAGTTCGCTGCCGCTGCCGGCACTTCGCACCACCAGTGCTTCAGGGCACGCGGCAATGGCCTCCAGGCCTTCGGCGAGGCCCAGTTGATGGAGGCGCCGGGTGACGTTGGGGCCGATCTGAATGCCGGCGCCGATTTCGCCGAACGCGGCCGCCTGTTCGAAGACGTCGACCCGGTGATGGCCGCGGGACAGCGCCAATGCGGTCGCGAGCCCCCCGATGCCGCCCCCGACGACGAGGATGTGTGCGGGCATCGGCCTCAGCGGCCGCGCGTGGACAGCTCGCCGCGGCCCGCTTGTTCAGTGTCTTTCTTGTCGGTGGCCTTGGGGCCGCAACTGCCGCAGCTGTCGCAAGAGCCGCAGCCCGAGGTCTTGGCGAGCGAAGCCGCCAATTGGTCGGCGCGTTCCTGGTCGACAAGGCCCGCACGGTGCGTGCCGGCCGCGAGCTTGTGCGCGGCGCTGCGGCGCCAGCCCGCGGGCATCCAGCGCCAGACCGCGTAGAACGCGGCGGCGGCGACGATCAATCCGACGATCAGTTGCTGTGCCATATCTTCCATAAACCTTTCATTGCAGGTTTTAACCTGCTCCGAGCGCCACGGCAACGCGGTAGGTGATGAAGCATGCGGCATAGGCGAGTGCGAACAGGTAGCCCGCCATGATCCACACGTACTTCCACGAGCCGGTTTCGCGCTTCACGGCCGCCAGGGTCGAGATGCACTGCGGCGCAAACACGTACCAGACCAAGAGCGACAGCGCCGTCGCCAGCGACCAGCTGCCCGCGATCAGCGGCTCGAGCTGGCCCGCCACGTCGTCGCCGCTGGCCGAGAGTGCGTACACCGTGCCGAGCGCGCCCACCGCCACCTCGCGCGCCGCCATGCCCGGCACCAGCGCGATGGAGATCTGCCAGTTGAAGCCGATGGGCGCAAAAATGTGCTCGAGGCCACGTCCGATCATGCCGGCCAGGCTGTATTGGATGGCCGACCCCGTGGCGCCCTCCGGCGGCGACGGAAACGTCGACAGGAACCACAGCAGGATGGTGAGCGTGAGGATGATCGTGCCCACGCGCTGAATGAAAATCCATGCGCGCTCGTAGAGGCCCAGCGCCAGGTTTCGCAGGTTGGGCCAGCGGTACGCCGGCAGCTCCATCATCAGCGGCGAGTGCTGCTTGCTGTCGCGAAAGCGCTTCATCACCCAGGCCACCGCCATCGCCGAGACGATGCCGAACACATACAGGGCGAACAGCACCACGCCCTGCAGGTTGAACACGCCGCCCACGGTGCGCGCCGGAATGAAGGCCGCGATCAGCAGCGCATACACCGGCAGGCGCGCCGAACAGGTCATGAGCGGCGCAATCATGATGGTGGTGATGCGGTCGCGCCAGTTGCTGATGGTGCGCGTGGCCATCACGCCGGGAATGGCGCAAGCAAAGCTCGACAGCAGCGGAATGAAGGAACGGCCCGAAAGCCCCACGGTGCCCATCACGCGGTCGAGCAGGAACGCGGCACGCGGCAGGTAACCCGAGTCTTCCAGCGCCAGGATGAACAGGAACAGGATCAGGATCTGCGGCAGGAACACGACCACGCCGCCCACGCCGGCAATGACGCCGTCGACCAGCAGGCTCTGCAGCATGCCTTCGGGCATGCGGGTCTTGAGCAACCCGCCAAGGCCTTCGGTGCCGGCCTTGATGGCGTCCATCGGCACGTTGGCCCAGCTGAACACGGCCTGGAACATCAGGAACATCGTGACCGCGAGCACCAGCATGCCCCACACAGGGTGCATCACGACGCGGTCGATGCGGTCGCTGGTGGCCAGGCTTCCGACCGGCTCGCGCACGGCCATGCCGAGGATGCGGCGCACTTCGCGCTGCGTGGCCAGCACGTCGTCGAGCCCCGGCGCCTGCCAGGGCCGCGGCGCGGCGGCGGCCACGGGCGCATCGAGGGCCTCGAGCAGGCCCTGTGCGCCGCCTGAGTGCACGCCGACGGTCTCTATGACCGGCACGCCGAGTTCGCGCGAGAGCACGGCCGTGTCGACCGCAATGCCCTGCTTCTTCGCCATGTCGGTCATGTTGAGCGCCACCACCATCGGCAGGCCGAGGCGCTTGGCCTCGAGCACGAGCCGCAGGTTGAGCCGCAGGTTGGTGGCGTCGGTCACGCACACCAGCAGGTCGGGCAATGGCTCGCTGCTCTTGCCGGTGACCACGTCGCGCGTCACGGCCTCGTCGGCACTGAGCGCGTTGAGGCTGTAGGCGCCCGGCAGGTCGAGCACGAACACGCGGCGGCCCGAGGCCGTGCGGAGCGTGCCTTCTTTGCGCTCGACCGTGACGCCGGCGTAGTTGGCTACTTTCTGGCGGCTGCCGGTGAGCAGATTGAAGAGCGCGGTCTTGCCGCAATTCGGATTGCCGAGCAGCGCGACGCGCGCCGGCTGCGCTGTGGGTGCGAGGCGGCCGGGACCCTGGATGACGGCTTCAACCATGGTTGGCGGCTCCCGGCGTGACTTGGATGAGCGCGGCTTCATGGCGGCGCAGTGCAAACGTGGTGTGGCCCAGCCGCACCGCCAACGGTTCGCGCCCTGGAAGGCCGCTGGCGACGATGCGCACGGCCTCGCCCGGCACGAAGCCGATTTCGGTCAGGCGCAGTGCCAACTCTTGCCCCTCGGAGTCAGCCGACCGTACGACATCCACGACCGTGGCCCATCGATGGCTGGGCAGTTCGTCCAGACGAATAGAGACAGCGGCAGCGGCTGCGGGAAAAGGAGTGGTCATGCGGGTTGTAGCTCGGTCTTCTCAGCAATGAGAACTATTATCATTGAAACAGCCTGACCCTGGTCTAGACCGGCCATCTCCGCCCGCTTGATATCGAGGAGCGGCGCCCCTGAGAGTTTCCGAACCGACCGCATCTGCGAGGACGAGGAACCCACGCGCTCCGCAAAGAAGCCAGCGCTCTCCGAAGTGTTAACGATGTGCAGCCTGATTGCGGGCGATTCGTGCACTCCTGCACAGCACTGAACTGGCGCGGCCGCTTGAGTTTCGTGAGTGGCTTTCTCGTCACCGATTGCCGTGATGAACGCACGAGTCTCCGCGCGGCGTACCTGCCACGCGTCCTGGAGAGTTTGCACCCTGACAATCTTGTCCTGCGCGTGGGCGGCAAGGGCTGTCACGAAAACACTGAAAAGGACTCCGAGAGCGATGCTCGTGATGTGCGTTTTTGATTTCACTTCAAATTTCCTTGGGTTCAAATAATCTGAGCGATATCGTCGCTTGAGCGCCGTCCATGGCCGCCATGACCACCGCGATACTGACCAGGTTCGCGTCAGCACGCCGCCCGTCAGTGCCCGCAGCGACTGCACCACTGCGACCAGCGCGCGCGTGCGTGTCCCGACTCGTGCAATCCACCTATCGAGCGGGTTGCTTGCAATCAAATTGCTGGCTTGTGTCGCACTTGCACATAGGCATTTCCGGTGATTTGTCCTGTGAATCCCGGACTCAGCGAGACATGGCCGGAGCCTCTTGCGTCTGGACAGGCTGATTCACCTGCTCCGAGCGTCGGCTCTGCTGCTGGGCATGCACCTCGGCCGAGGCCTGTGAACTCTGCGCCAGCGGCGTGTTCAGCGCCTCCACCGTGTCCACAGAAACCACCTTCGACAGCCCGCTTCCGAGCTTGCCCTGTACGGCAATGATCTTGTCGCCGCTGGTGCCGCCCAACACCAAATGGTCGATGCACTGCATGCCGGCACATTGCACCTTCAGCGCCACGTGGCCTGCAGCGTTGTCGGTCTGGTGATCCGAGTTGCGCCCGTACTTGGCATCGATCGCCTGCATGCCGGCCTGGGCCTGCTTGAACAGCGTGTTGCCGGGATGGGCGGCGTCGGTGATCTGCGACGGTCCCCAGCGCTTCGGGTCATTACTCTGCTCGGTCGTCGGTGCTGCCTGCCTCTGAACTCCTCGCTCTTTGAGCGTAGCGTCGATCGCCTTCAGAGTGGTGGAATCTGCAGTGCCGGTTTCCTTGAGATGGTGCTCGTGCTGAAAGGCCTTGAGCGCCCCGCGCGTGTTGCGACCCATGTGGCCATCGGTCGCGAGAGGAGTCTTGTCAGGATTGGTATAGCCCAACTGCCCGAGCTTGGTTTGAACTTCGCCGATGGAAGCCCGCTTGTGCGCGTGACCGCCATGATGGACGAGCTTGCCATCCGCCAAACTCAGCAGATCCGCCTTCTCGCTCTCGGCACGCTTCTTCACAGAAGCCTGTACGGCTGCCGATGCTGATGTCGGTGTTGTTTCGCCTGCCATGTGATTCTCCCTGTTGATATCTGAAAACTGAAATCGACCACGAAACGGTTTACTGCTTGAGTCGCTCTATAGACGAGCGGTTTTCCAATGTGGCCGCCTGCTTGGCGGTTTCCAGAGTGGAGCAATCGAAGGACGAAAGAGCGTCGGCTTGTCCAGCGTCAGGGTCGGGCGCGCAGTGGGATTTGCGATAGGCAAGCCAGATTCTTTCGTCGGCGCGCAATTTGCCCCGCTTGTCTTTGTCAAGCAGAGCCAACAATTTCTTATAGGCTGCGTTCAGACGCTTGTCTTGATAAGCATGCTCAACCTTCATGCAACTTTGCATAGCCAACTCCGCGGGAGACGTGATCCCCGCCGTGTAGGCATCCAAAAGAACTTGTTTTTGTCGGTCGTTGGACATGATTTTTCTCCCTGTTACGGTTCCACTCGATCGGAGGAACTCCGTGCATGTTGTTTGAGACGCGCTGCTACTTCAATTTCACCTGCGGCAGTGAAGCCGGATCGAAGTCGTTGAACCTGATGACCCCCAGAGTTCTTGCCGAGAGACTGATCTTCTTCTTGCGTCCGGTTGCCGTATCGCGGACGCCGCGCACGGCCTTCTGCAAGATCCAGTCATTGATGTTGGGCGCGTACTCAAAGTGGAATTCATTCCACCAACGCTCTCTGGAGCCGCCTTCCGTAACCACAGTAAAGCGCCCTGGCGCTACACGTGAATAGCTGTAGGGATCCCCCGCAACGCCTCCGCATCGGGCGCATGGAACGATCTTGTCGTTCTGGGCCAGCGTTCGCAGTTGCCCTTGCGCATCACGCGCCAGCAGCAGCAGCGTGCGCGGGTGGCCTTCTCCCGCATTCGAATCCGAATCGCCGGCAGAACGCTCGAGGACGACCAGCGCCGCGACGCCTCCCTGATCACTGAGATCGCCAATCTGGACATCCAGCAATTTGGAGCCATCGGCGGACAGAATCTTCATGTCGTCTTTGGTGAGTGGCTGGAGGTTACTTGTGCCCTTCGGCAACCTGGCCGCCGGTGCCGAGCCGCTGGGCTGCATGGGCGATGTGCTCGACTCTGCCGCCAAGCCTGGCGCGGTGATGGCCGACATGACCACCTGGGTGAGCACCAAGTTCTTGTCGATGGCCGAGACGGGCGATTCTTTCTCGCCGGTGACCATGTAGTTGACTTCCTTGAGCAGACCGTTCGTGAAGATCGAATGAGCGCCATCGCACTGCTCGTGCTGACGCTCATCGTTCTCACCAAGGGCTTTCGCATCCTCACCGGCCGCTCCCAGGAGTCCCTCATGGGCATGGTGCTGGAGATGAGCCGCAACGCGCTCATCGTGATAGCGGCCAGCACCATGGCGATGGGCAACATCCCGCTCAAGCAACTGCTGCTGACGGACTTGCCCAACGGCATCAACCACCTGGTCACGGGCGACGACGATTCGCCCGAGAAGTCCATCGACAAGAACCTGGCCTACACCGCGGTGATCATGGGCGCCATGGATGGGGCCCAGGGCCTGAACGCCGGCATCAGCGCCGAGAACGTAGCCTCGGCCGGTCGCGCTTCGCTGATCGCCGTGCTCGGGGCGGCCGGCCCGCCCATGACGGCCGGGGCGATGCTGCTGATGTACACCTTCGCCATCACCTTGTTCGTGGGGCTGGGGCCCATCTTCATCCTGTGCCTGCTGCACGACAGCACCAAGCAGCTGTTTCATGGGTGGCTCAAGTACGGGCTGGCGACCATGTTCAGCCTGGCGGTGCTCAGTTTCATGACCTCGGTGATCATGGAGATGATGTTCAAGGTGGCGGGGGCGCTGTGGTCGGCCGGCGCCATCAACGGCTTGCTGCGACTGGGCGACGGCGGCGCGGGGCTGACCAGCCAGGCGATGCAGCAAGGCGGCATTGGGCTGTTGATGACGGTGCTGCTGGTGACCGCGCCGCCGATGGCAGCGAGTTTCTTCGGGGCGACGATCGGGCAGTTCTCCAGCGTGTCGCAGGTGGCGGGCGGGGGCGGGGCGCAGGCCAATGCTTCTGGACAACCGGGGCAAGCGGGGTATCAGCCGGCAGTTGGAACGCCCCCCGAACGAGGGGGTGAGGCGCCTTCTGCTAGCAACCGTTTACCCCCTTCTCGCGCCTCGACAGAGCCCCCGCGCGATGAGGTCAGGACTGCGTCCGTTCCTCCACTACCTCCATCGAAGGCACTCAAGGTCAATGGGGAAGCATGATGAGCACACCATCGCTAATACGCAGCTTGACGGGGCTGCTGCTGGGCGTGCTTGTGAGCTTCGCGGCACATGCGCAGTGCGCACCGGGCACCACGATGTACTACTCCCCGACGAACGCATATTGCGGGCCTGACCCAAACTATCGCGCGCCGCAACAAACTCCACAGCGGCCCGCTGAGGTTTGGCAGGATCGGTATGGGGCGATCTATCTAGATTGGACCCAGGGAGCGCTAGGAACCTCCTCGAACATGGCGAGCCGCCCTGCCGCCGAGACCGCGGCCTTGGCTGATTGCAAAGCCAGAGGTGGGGTTGGATGTAAGCAACTAAATTCCTATAGAAATAGTTGTGCGGCTTTCTCGGCGGCGGATGCCGGGTATGCATCTGCAAGCGACAGAACCCTTGATGCGGCCAAACAAGCATCAATGGAGGAATGCAAGAACAAGGGCAACACCAAGTGCCACGTCTACTACACCGATTGCAGCCAACCGGTTCGGATTCAATAGCCATCATGAAGCGACTTATCGCAGTGCTCGCCGTTTTTCTTGCAATCACCACCGCCGCTTTCGGCCAGGCGAAGCACGCCAGCGCGCTGCGCGACTTTGATGCTCGTTTGACTGCCGCCGCGAAGGGCGAACTAACGCCCATAGAGACCATGGAACTGTTTCAGGTCTTCTACATTCCCAAGGAGTTGCAGCAAAAGCCGCCGCGTTTCGACGCAATGCTTCGAATCATTGCCGCGCAGGCCACGATCGGTTGGTACGACGCGTTGCGCTTCGCAGACGACAGTGGCCGGGCCGAGATCTCGAACAACGAGGCCTTTTTCACGCTCGCCTTCGATAGGAGCACTCGGGACTTTGTCCGGTTCATGAAGGAGCAGCCTGATCAGACCGCCGCAGCGGTCAAGGCTGGCATCCAAGATGCCCGCGACAAGATCGCGGCCAAGCGCATCAACCACGACCCGACCTGGCCAGCCTCCTATGGCATGTTGCGCATGCAGTGCACGATGAAGAGCGCCAAGACCTGCGAGGGACCCACGCCACGCCCCGCTGGCGAATGGCCTGCGCTGCTCGACCAAGCCGCCCAGCGGGTCAGCACCGTCTACCAGGCCGCCAAAGGCGAGTAAATGGCACGTGCTCCGTTACCGTCGATGCCATGGTTATTAGATCACCCCTGCGGCCGCATCAGCAGCCGATCGCGTACCAATGCCAAGCTAGGTGCTCGATTCTCAATCGCAGGAGCCTGACCAAGACCTTTTGACCACGCAGGCTCTGCCCGTTCTCGCAAAAGTCCCGGCCTTTCGCGGCGCTTGCTCAAGCCAGTTCGACAATCCGCGCCGTAACCGCATCGCCCACCACGATGAGCTCGGCGACAGCGATCGGCAATTTGAATCGGCGCGGGCCCGCACTGCCCGGGTTGACGTAAAGGACGCCACCACGCTCCTCGATCTTCGGCCTGTGGGAGTGGCCCGACACCACGACACGAACCTTGGGGCCGGCAGGATCGATATCGATCTGCGACAGGTCGTGCACTGCGTAGATCAGCACATCGCAAACCTGCAGGAACGCGGTTTCGGGAATGTCGGCGGCCCAAGGTTCACGGTCGTTGTTGCCTCGAACGACCGTCAACGGTCCGATGGCCCGCAGCGTCTCGAGGATGGCCGCATCGCCGATGTCCCCGCCATGCACGATGAAGTCGCATCCTTGCAGGGCTGCAACAGCCTGCGGCCGTAGAAGGCCGTGGGTATCGGAAATAAGTCCGACGCGAATCAAGCTGCCAGCAACTGCCGCAGCACGAACGGCAGGATGCCGCCGTGCTTGTAGTAGTCGACCTCGATCGGCGTGTCGATGCGCAGGCGCACCGTCACTTCCTGGTGCGTGCCGTCGGCGCGGTGCACGACGAGCTTCACGTCCATCTGCGGCTTGAGTTCGCCGCCGATGACGACGTCGATCTTTTCTTCGCCCGTGAGGCCCAGCGTCTGCCACGAATCGGCACCGCGGAACTGCAGCGGCAGCACGCCCATGCCGACGAGATTGGCGCGGTGGATGCGCTCGAAGCTGCGCGCCACCACGGCCTTGATGCCCAGCAACTGAGTGCCCTTGGCGGCCCAGTCGCGCGACGAGCCGGTGCCGTATTCCTCGCCGCCGAAGACCACGGTCGGGATGCCCTGCTCCATATACTTCATGGCGGCGTCGTAGATGAACATCTTCTGCGGCGCGCTTTGTGCGCCTTCGGATGCAGCGGGCTGGAACAGCGTCACGCCGCCCTCTTCCTGCGTGCCGTTGATGTCGGGCGGAATCATCAGGTTCTTGATGCGCACGTTGGCGAAGGTGCCGCGCATCATCACGTCGTGGTTGCCGCGCCGCGAGCCGTAGCTGTTGAAGTCGGCCTTGGCCACTCCATGCGCCTTGAGCCAGATGCCCGCTGGCGAGCTCTCCTTGATCGAGCCGGCGGGCGAGATGTGGTCGGTGGTGATCGAGTCGCCGAAGAGCGCCATGATCCGCGCGCCCTTGAAGCCCGCATCCGACGCATGCGGCTCCATCTTGAAGCCTTGGAAGAACGGCGGCTCGGCGATGTAGGTCGACTCGGGCCAGTCGTAGACCTGGCCCGTGGTGCCCTTGATGCTGCTCCAGAACTTGCCGGGGTCGGTCTTGACCTTGTCGTAGTTCTCGCGGAACGACTTGGCGTTCATCGCATGGCGCAAGTTGTCGTCGATCTCCTTTGGCGTGGGCCAGATGTCGCCCAGGTACACGTCCTTGCCGTTCTTGCCCTTGCCGACCGGCTCGGTCATGAGGTCGACCATCACATTGCCCGCAATCGCAAAGGCCACCACCAGTGGGGGCGAAGCCAGGAAGTTGGCCTTCAGGTTCGGATGAATGCGCGCCTCGAAGTTGCGGTTGCCCGAAAGCACGGCCGCGCCGACCAAGTCGTTCTTGATGATGGCGTCGTTGATCTCGGGCGTGAGGTCGCCCGCATTGCCGATGCAGGTGGTGCAGCCGTAGCCGGCCAGGTAGAAGCCGAGCTTCTCGAGGTACGGCAGCAGGCCGGCCTTCTCGAGATATTCGGTGACGATGCGCGAACCGGGCGCCAGAGAAGTCTTGACGTGCGGCTTGACCGTGAGGCCCGCCTCCACTGCCTTCTTGGCCAGCAGGCCGGCCGCAAGCATCACGCTCGGGTTGGAGGTGTTGGTGCACGAAGTGATGGCCGCAATCAGCACGTCGCCGTTGCCGATGGTCACACCGCTCTTGGGCGCCGCAGGCGCCGTGGCGTTCACATGAGCTGCGGCCTTGGTCGACCGGTTCGCCACCATCTCGACCACTTCGCGCGGCGCACCGGGCGGCGGCGGTGCGGCCTCGTTGTCGTTGCCCTGGCCGCTCGTGGTCAGCGGATAGCGCAGCTTCAGCCGCTCGACGGGCTGGTTGAAGCCGTTGGCGTCGTTGGGCTTGCTGAAGAGTTCGGAGAACTTGGTCGATAGATGGCCCAAGTCGATGCGGTCTTGCGGCCGCTTCGGGCCCGCGAGGCTCGGCGACACGGTGCCGAGGTCGAGCTTGACGATCTTGGTGTAGTCGATGTCGCCCGGCGCCGGCATGCCGAACAGGCCTTGCGCCTTGTAGTAGGCCTCGAAGCGCTCCACTTCCTCCCTGGTGCGGCCGGTGCCTTCGAAGTACGCCACGGTGGCTTCGTCGACCGGGAAGAAGCCCATGGTGGCGCCGTACTCGGGCGCCATGTTCCCGATCGTCGCACGGTCCGGCACGCCGATCGAAGCAGCGCCGGGGCCGAAGAATTCGACGAACTTGCCCACCACTTTTTCGGCCCGCAGGATGGCCGTGACGTACAGCACCAGGTCGGTGGCCGTGACGCCTTCGCGCAGCTTGCCGGTGAGTTCGAAGCCCACCACGTCGGGCGTCAGCATGTACACCGGCTGGCCAAGCATGGCGGCCTCGGCCTCGATGCCGCCCACGCCCCAGCCGACCACGCCCACGCCGTTGATCATGGTGGTGTGGCTGTCGGTGCCGACCAGCGAGTCGGGGTAGTACACCGGCACCTCTGCGTTGTCGCTCGAGCTCTTGTAGACGCCGCGCGCAAAGTACTCAAGGTTGACCTGGTGCACGATGCCGAAGCCGGGCGGCACGACACGGAAGGTGTCGAAGGCCTGCATGCCCCACTTCATGAACTGGTAGCGCTCGTTGTTGCGCTGGAACTCCAGCTTCATGTTGAGGTCGAGCGCCTTGGGCGTGCCGTAGTAGTCGACCATCACCGAGTGGTCGACCACCAGGTCCACCGGCACCAGCGGCTCGATGGTCTTGGGCGACTTGCCGAGCTTGGCGGCCACGCTGCGCATGGCGGCCAGGTCGGCCAGGAGCGGCACGCCGGTGAAGTCCTGCAGCACCACGCGGGTCACGACGAAAGGAATTTCGTCGACGCGGTCTGCATTGGGCGCCCAGTGGGCCAGTTCTTCGACATGCTTGGGCAAGACCTTCTGTCCGTCGCAGTTGCGCAGCACCGACTCGAGCACGATGCGAATCGATACCGGCAGCCGGTTCACGGAGGGATATTGCTTGGCCAGCTCCTTCAGGGACCAGTATTTGCCGGCTGCGCCGGACGGGGTCTTGAAGGTCTTGAGGGTGGACGCAAAGGCGTGCGCCGGTGCTTTGGCCATTGAGGAACTCCTGTTGGTTCGATCTGTTCGTGGAAGCACCTCAAAGATAGCAGGGATCGATGTCAGTTGTTGTAGTCGGTCTTCCCCGCAATGCCCTCGAGGCGCCACCTTCCTCATGGCCGGAAATGCCGGGTAAACAGGTGCCGCCGGCATCTGCTGCGCTCAGGCCAGGGCCATCTTCGCGCCGCCGCGGGTGCGGCGCAGCCCCGTCCATTGCAGCTCGGCCAGCACCACCACGCACAGCGCCTGTGCCAGCACCCAGGCCATGCCCAATGCGGTGACCGCGAACATGCCGCTCATCAGCAGTGCCACGCACGCCACGGCCCAGCCGAAGTTGCCGGCCACCACGAGCCCGATGAGCGTGCGGGGCGGCGTGCGGCGCGTAGCCATGAAGGCTGCAGCCGCCGCGTAGGCCAGCAGGAATACGCCTGTCCCCATGAGCAGCGGCGCCGGCAGGCCAGTCAGCCGCGCCAGCGCGTCGGTGAACGCCACTTGCAATGCGCCGGTCGCGGCGCAGGAAGCAGCGTCGGCCCACATGACATTGGGGAGGAAACGGGGGGATGCAAAAACGGACATGAGAATCTCCTTCGGGTGGTACGCCGCAAGCCTGTCCTGCCGCGTTGAGGCCAATGATTCCGGAGGGCACGCATACCGTCGATAACCTGGGAGGTCATGGCGCGCCGACGCCGCCACGCCAGAATGCGGGCCATGAATACGCCCCGCACCCACTCGTCCAAGGCCGGCCAGCCCGGCGCCCGCGACCCGTTCGGCGCGCACCTGCGGCACTGGCGCACCCATCGCCGGCTGAGCCAGCTCGATCTCGCGCAGGAGGCCGAGGTTTCGACGCGCCACCTGAGCTATGTGGAAACCGGCCGCGCCGCACCCAGCCGCGAAATGGTGCTGCGACTGGCGGAGCGGCTCGAAGTGCCGCTGCGCGAGCGCAATGCGCTGCTGGTCGCCGCCGGCTTCGCGCCGATGTACCGGCAGCGCTCGCTCGACGACCCCGCCCTGGCTTCGGCACGCCGCGCGGTGGACCTGGTGCTGAAGGGCCACGAGCCGTTTCCCGCCCTGGCGGTCGACCGCCACTGGAACCTCGTGGCGCACAACGCGTTGGTGCCGCTGCTGATGGCCGGCGCGGCGCCGGAGCTGGTGCAGGCCCCGGTCAACGTGCTGCGCCTGAGCCTGCATCCCGACGGCCTCGCCTCGCGCATCGCCAATCTTGCGCAATGGCGCGCCCACCTGCTCGATCGGCTGCAGCAGCAGATCGCCGCGACCGGCGACACGGTGCTGCAGGCGCTGCACGACGAACTCGAGGACTACCCCACGCCCCAGGTGAGCCATGACGCGCCCGCCGCGAACACGGAACTGTCGGGCGTCGTGGTGCCCTTTCAGCTGGTCACGCCGAACGGCGTGCTGAGCTTCATCAGCACCACCACCATCTTCGGCACGCCGGTGGATGTCACGCTGCAGGAACTGGCGGTGGAGTCGTTCTTTCCGGCCGATGCGCAGACGGCTGCGGCGCTGACTGCCCTGGCGGCGCAGCCGGCCCGACGGACCGGCAATACCTGAAACCCAACCCGCCGCCGCGTTGATGCAGCAGCCATAGCAGCAGCCCGCGAACGCCGCGCGTAAAAAAGCCCCGCCGAAGCGGGGCTCGTTTTCAAGCGCAAGCTGCGCGCGGATCAGGCTGCGACTGCGGCAGGCGCGACGGCTTCGGTCTTGTAGTCGTCGATCTTGTCGAAGTTCAGGTACTGGTAGATCTGCGCGCTCGACGCATCGAGCACGCCCGTCGCGGCCATGTACTCCTCGCGCGTCGGAATGCGGCCCAGGCGCGAGCAGATGGCGGCCAGTTCGGCCGAGCCCAGGTACACGTTGGTGTTCTTGCCCAGGCGGTTCGGGAAGTTGCGGGTGCTGGTCGACATCACCGTGGCGCCTTCGCGCACCTGCGCCTGGTTGCCCATGCACAGCGAGCAGCCCGGCATCTCGGTGCGCGCACCGGCATTGCCGAACACGCCGTAGTGGCCTTCTTCGGTGAGCTGCTGGGCATCCATCTTGGTGGGCGGCGCGATCCACAGCTTGACCGGGATGTCGCGCTTGCCTTCGAGCAGCTTCGACGCGGCGCGGAAGTGGCCGATGTTGGTCATGCACGAGCCGATGAACACTTCGTCGATCACGGCACCGGCCACGTCGCTGAGCGTCTTCACGTCGTCAGGGTCGTTCGGGCAGGCCACGATGGGTTCGTGGATCTCGGCCAGGTCGATTTCGATGACGGCGGCGTAGTCGGCGTCGGCATCGCCCTTGAGCAATTGCGGGTCCTTGAGCCAGGCTTCCTGCGCGGCGATGCGGCGTGCCAGCGTGCGGGCATCGGCATAGCCTTCGGCAATCATCCACTTCATCAGCGTGATGTTGCTGTTGATGTACTCGATGATCGGTTCCTTGTTCAGGTGCACCGTGCAGCCGGCCGCCGAGCGTTCGGCCGAAGCGTCGCTCAGTTCGAAGGCTTGCTCCACCTTCAGGTCGGGCAGGCCTTCGATTTCGAGGATACGGCCCGAGAAGATGTTCTTCTTGCCCTGCTTGGCCACCGTCAGCAGACCCGACTTGATGGCGTACAGCGGAATGGCGTTGACCAGGTCGCGCAGCGTCACGCCGGGCTGCATCTTGCCCTTGAAGCGCACGAGCACCGACTCGGGCATGTCCAGCGGCATCACGCCGGTGGCCGCGGCGAAAGCCACGAGGCCGGAGCCGGCCGGGAAGCTGATGCCGATGGGGAAACGGGTGTGGCTGTCGCCGCCGGTGCCGACGGTGTCGGGCGTCAGCAGGCGGTTGAGCCAGCTGTGGATGACGCCGTCGCCGGGGCGCAGCGACACGCCGCCGCGATTGGCCATGAACTCGGGCAGTTCATGGTGCATCTTGACGTCGACCTTCTTCGGGTACGCCGCCGTGTGACAGAACGACTGCATCACGAGGTCGGCCGAGAAGCCCAGGCAAGCCAGGTCCTTCAGCTCGTCGCGCGTCATCGGGCCTGTGGTGTCCTGCGAGCCGACCGAGGTCATCTTGGGTTCGCAGTAGGTGCCGGGGCGAACGCCGGTGCCTTCGGGCAGGCCGCAGGCGCGGCCGACCATCTTCTGCGCGAGCGAGAAGCCCTTCTTGGTGTCGACCGGGCTGGTCGGCAGGCGGAACAGCGTCGACACGGGCAGGCCCAGTGCTTCGCGCGCCTTGGCCGTGAGGCCGCGGCCGATGATCAGCGGAATGCGGCCGCCGGCGCGCACTTCGTCGAACAGCACGTCGCTCTTGACGGTGAATTCGGCGATGACCTTGCCGTCCTTCAGCGCCTTGCCTTCGTAGGGGCGCAGTTCGACCACGTCGCCCATGTTCATCTGCGCCACGTCGAGTTCGATCGGCAGTGCGCCCGAGTCTTCCATGGTGTTGTAGAAGATCGGGGCGATCTTGCCGCCGAGGCAGACGCCGCCGAAACGCTTGTTGGGCACGAAGGGAATGTCTTCGCCGGTGAACCACAGCACCGAGTTGGTGGCGCTCTTGCGCGAGGAACCGGTGCCGACCACGTCGCCGGCATAGGCCACGAGGTGGCCGCGCGCGCGCAGGTCTTCGATGAACTTCACCGGGCCGCGCTTGCCGTCTTCTTCAGGAACGATGCCGGGGCGGGCGTTCTTGTGCATCGCCAGGGCGTGCATCGGAATGTCGGGACGTGTGGTGGCGTCGGGTGCGGGGGAGAGATCGTCGGTGTTGATTTCACCGGCCACCTTGAAGATGCTGACCGTGATGCTTTGCGGCACTTCGGGACGGCTGGTGAACCATTCGGCATCGGCCCAGCTTTGCAGCACGCCCTTGGCGTGGGCGTTGCCCTTGTCGGCCTTTTCCTTGACGTCGTGGAACTGGTCGAACATCAACAGGGTTTTCTTCAGGCCTTCGGCCGCCACGGCGCCGACCTCGGCGTCGTCGAGCAGGTCGATCATCGGGCTGATGTTGTAGCCGCCGAGCATGGTGCCGAGCAATTCGGTGGCACGGGCGCGCGTAATGAACGCGTTCTTCTCGGTACCGTGGGCCACGGCCGCCAGGTAGCTCGCCTTGACCTTGGCCGCGTCGTCGACGCCGGCGGGCACGCGATAGGTGAGCAGATCGAGCAGGAAGGCACCGTCCTTGGCATTCGCGCTCTTGAGGAGCTCGATGGCTTCGGCGGTTTGCTTCGCGCTCAATGGCAGCGGCGGAATACCGAGCGCGGCGCGTTCGGCAACATGGTCAACGTAGGCTTGCAACATCTTCTTTTCTCCGGAAACTGGGGCTGGCGGGCGTGCGGTACGGCAAGCAAGAGCCGCACCGCACCCCGTGTTGGGTACTCTTCTTACTTCTTGGCCGCGTCGGCACCTTCGAACAGGTCCTTCGGTGGGTTCTTCTTCATTTCCGCAGCGAAGGCGACCTGGGCTTCGGTCTGGCATTCGTCGGCGAGGCGCAGGCCGGCCTTCTGGTTCATCAGCATCGACTTGTTGCCGAGCTGCAGCCACATGGCGCCGGCGCGCGGGTCTTCGAGGCGGATGGCGCCGGTGCGGCTTTCGACCGGGTGCATGCGGAACTTCTGGCCCTTGGTCGAGACATTGAAGAAGCCCGGCTTCTTCTCGTCGGCCGTCACGGTCACGTCGGCGCCGAGCTCGCACTGGGCCTTGCCGAGCGAAACGCGCTTCGCGACTTCGAGATCGGCATCGGTCAGCACGATGTTGGTTTCGTCCGCAATGGGCGTGACCTCCTCGACGGCCTTGGCGGCCTTGCGGGTGACCTGCCTCTTGGCGGGCGCCTTCTTGGCTTCGGCGTTGGCGGCGGGCTTGGCCGGGGCGGTCTGCGCGCTGGCGGCGAATGGGAGTGCCAGGGCCAGGGCGGCGATGAGTGCAATTTTCTTCATGAGGGTTTCCTTGAGGAGTCGTAGGTTTCAGGAGGCCGCGAGTGCAAACCAGGCTTTTGCCTCTGCAGGCAGCGCGCGCCCTGTTGCATGGGCGCGCGTCAGCACTTGCCAGAAATGGCGATAGCTCGCGCGGTCGTGCAATGTGCCATCAATTTGTGTCGGCGCCCAATTCGCGCGTGCGGCATTTGTAATGATTTCTACGGCAATTTGAATCTGGGCCTCGTCCGGCGCAAACGCCTCGAGGATCGGCCGGATCTGGCTCGGGTGAATGCTCCACATGCGCGTGTAGCCGAATTCGGTGGCCGCCTTGCGGGCCGCCGTGCGCATGGCGCCGGTGTCGCTGAACTCGGTAACCACGCAATGCGAAGGCACCTTGCCATACGCATGCGCCGCCGATGCAATCGCCAGCTTGGCGCGCACCACCAGCGGATGCGTGAACTGCCCGGCCGCGCCCATGCCGTCGGCGGGAATGGCGCCAGCATGAGCCGAAACGAAGTCCATCAGGCCGAAGCTCAGCGATTGCACGCGCGGATGCGCCGCGATTTCGAACGCGTGGTGCACGGCCAGCGGCGACTCGATGAGCACGTGCAGCGGCAGTGCATCGGCATCCGCCGCCTCGAGGGCTGCGACAGCCTGCAACACATCGGCCACGGACTCGACCTTGGGCACCATCAGGTGGCTGAGCCGGTGGCCGGCCCGTCCGGCAATGGTGACCACGTCGCCCGCGAAGGCCGCGTGATCGACCGGATGAACGCGCACGCCGACGCGCATGCCCGGCTTTGCAGCGAGCGCCAGTTCGGTCACGAGCGCCGCATGCTCCGCCTCGCCGCCCACGGGGGCGCCGTCTTCGCAGTCGAGGGTGACGTCGAACACGCAAGCGCCGAACTCCTCGGCCATCTCGGCCTGGAGCGCGAGGCTCTTCTTCATGCGCGCTTCAACGCCGCTGTAGTGGTCGCACACGGGCAGCGTCACGGCGCCTGCTTGTGCACCGAGCAGCACTTCGCCCGGATGAATGGCCTTCGTCATGCTTTTCTCTGCGCCACGATGAACATGCGCGGAAAGGCCAGCAATCGCTTGCCGTCTGCGCGTGCGGGATAGGCCTGATCGACACGGCGCTCGTACTCGGCGAGGTAGCTTGCCTGCAGGTCGGCCGGCAAGCGGTCGACGAAAGGCTTGAGCCCCGTGCCGCGCACCCATTCGACGATGGCCGCGGCATCGGCCATGGGGTGCTGGTAGATGGTGTGCCACACATCGACCCTGGCCGCTTGGGGCGCCAGCAGGTCGTAGTAGCCGCCGAGCGGCAACAACAGGGTGCGCATGCGGTCGGCGTCGCCGATGGGCTCGGCCCAAGGCGCTTCGGCGGCCACGGCGCGCATCAGGCGGTGCGTGGGCTCTTCGCGGTTATCGGGCATCTGGATGGCGAGCACGCCACCCGGCGCCAGCGCAGCGAACAGGCGCGGGATCAGCGTTTCGTGGTCCGGCACCCACTGCAGGGCTGCGTTGGCATAAATAAGGTCGGGCGCTTCTTGCGGCGCCCAGGTCGCGATGTCGCTCAACTCGAAGCGCGCTTGCGGCAGGCGCTCGCGTGCGCTGGCCAGCATGGCTTCGGAGTTGTCGGTCCCGGTGACTTGCGCCTTCGGGAACCGATGGACCAGCAGCTCGGTGGAATTGCCCGGCCCGCAACCGAGGTCGACCGCGCGGGCCGCCTCCGGCAACGGTACCCGCGCCAGGAGTTCCTGTGCGGGTCGGGTGCGCTCGTCCTCGTAGCGACGGTATAGCGCGGGGTTCCAGTCGAGCATGCCGGTGCTGCGATTACAGGAGGTGCGCAACGCCGGCTTGTTCGCCTTGCAGCTCTTCCAGCGTCTTGTTGATGCGTTCCTGGCTGAAGGCGTCGATTTCCAGGCCTTCGACCAGCTTGTACTCGCCGTTTTCGCAGGTGACCGGGAAGCCGAACATCGTGTCCTTCGGAATGCCGTACTGGCCGTCCGACGGGATGCCCATGGTGACCCACTTGCCGTTGGTGCCCAGGGCCCAGTCGCGCATGTGGTCGATGGCGGCGTTGGCGGCCGATGCGGCCGACGACAGGCCGCGGGCTTCGATGATGGCCGCGCCGCGCTTGCCGACGGTCGGCAGGAAGGTGTTGGCGTTCCATTCCTGGTCGTTGATCATCTTGGCGACGCTTTCGCCCTTGATGGTGGCAAAGCGGTAGTCGGCGTACATCGTGGGCGAGTGGTTGCCCCAGACGGTGAGCTTCTCGATGTCGGCCACGGGCTTGCCGGTCTTGGCGGCGATCTGGCTGGCGGCGCGGTTGTGGTCCAGGCGTAGCATGGCGGTGAAGTTCTTGCGCGGCAGGTCGGGTGCGCTCTTCATCGCGATGTAGGCGTTGGTGTTGGCGGGGTTGCCGACCACCAGCACCTTGACGTTGCGGCTGGCGACGGCGTTCAGGGCCTTGCCCTGCGCCGTGAAGATGGCGCCGTTGACGGCCAGCAGCTCGGCGCGTTCCATGCCCGGGCCGCGCGGACGCGAGCCGACCAGGAGCGCGTAGTCGGCATCCTTGAAGGCGGTCATCGGGTCGCCGTGGGCTTCCATGCCGGCCAAGAGCGGGAATGCGCAGTCGTCGAGTTCCATCATCACGCCCTTGAGCGCCTTCTGGGCTTTTTCGTCGGGGATTTCGAGCAGTTGCAGGATGACCGGCTGGTCTTTGCCGAGCATTTCGCCCGACGCGATACGGAACAACAGGGCGTAACCGATTTGGCCGGCGGCACCGGTGACGGCAACGCGGACGGGTTTTTTGCTCATGGGAAGACTCCAGAAGGTGGTGAAACGGTATCGGCGGGCGCGCGTGGCGCCGATGGTCCTGCAGGGCGGGAATCCTTCCCGCGGCGCAGGCCGGCCCGCATTTTAAGCCGAATCGAGGTGGCTCGTCTTATGTCTTATATAAGATATGCTCAGGGGCTCCGCCACGGCGCACCCCACCGCTGCCATGAATGCCACCGTCCTCGAAGACTCTGCGACGCCCTCCTTCAGTCCGCTCTATCAGCAGATCAAGACATTGATCCTGCAGAGCCTGCAGGCCGGCGAGTGGAAGCCGGGCGAGCCGATTCCGAGCGAGATGGACCTTGCAGCGCGCTATCGCGTGAGCCAGGGCACGGTGCGCAAGGCCATCGACGAGCTGGCGGCCGAAAACCTGCTGGTGCGGCGCCAGGGCAAGGGCACCTTCGTCGCCACGCATGCCGAGCAGCACGTGCAGTACCGCTTTCTGAAGCTCGTGCCCGATGTCGGCACCCCGAGCACCGAAGGCCCGGCCGAGCGCACCATCGTCGATTGCCGCCGCCAGCGCGCCTCGGCCGACGTGGCGCGCGCACTGGGCCTGCGCACGGGCGACGCGGTGCTGCAGGTGCGGCGCGTGCTCGCCTACGGGGGCGTGCCCACGATTCTCGAAGACCTCTGGCTCCCCGGCGCGCCGTTCAAGGGCCTTACGGCCGAGCGGCTGCGCGCTTGGCCGGGGCCGATGTACGCGATGTTCGAGACCGAATTCGGCGTGCGCATGGTGCGCGCGGAAGAAAAAATCCGCGCGGTGCTCCCGGATGCGGAGCAGGCGGCGTTGCTCGACGTGTCGCTGCAAATGCCCTTGCTCAGCGTGGAGCGGCTGGCCCACACCTATCACGACACGCCGATGGAATTGCGCCGCGGCCTCTATCGCACTGACACGCACCACTACCGGAACCAGCTCGGCTGAGGTCACGCCAAGATGAACCCACGATCCAGCCGCAGCGCAGCGCCAGCCCCTCGTGGGCAACACGCTACGAAGTCAATAGCATCCGACTGCGGCGCTGCGCCGACGCGGGCACCTCCGCCATGCAATGGTGCATTGCAATAGAATTTTGCGTTGTTTGCATTCCGCAGAAGAAACAAAAGCGTTCGCTCTCAGAACAAGCCACCACGAAAGCCTCCCCCAATGACAGAGCTTGCAACTCCTCCCCGGCCGCCGCGCCGCGAATTCCGAAACATCAATGCCTTCACCGATCTCACGACCTACCGGCTGCCCCCGGCGGGCATCGTGTCGATCCTGCACCGCGTGAGCGGCGTGCTCATGTTCCTGCTGCTGCCGTTCATCATCTGGATGTTCGACACCTCGCTGTCGTCGGACTATTCGTTCGCCAGGTTCAAGGCCGCCTTCAACAGCGGCCTCGGTTTCGTTCCGGGCTGGTTCATCAAGCTGGTCGCTCTCGCGCTGATCTGGAGCTACCTGCACCACTTCATCGCCGGCCTGCGCCATCTCTGGATGGACGTGAGCCATGCCGCCGTCACCAAGGAGTTCGGCCACACGTCGGCCCTGGTCACGCTGGCCCTGAGCATTCTGCTCACCGTGGTGCTCGGCGCCAAGTTGTTCGGCCTGTACTGAGAAGGAGCCCACCATGTCTGTGAATTACGGCTCCAAGCGCATCGTCGTCGGCGCACATTACGGTCTGCGCGACTGGCTCAGCCAGCGCATCACGGGCGGCCTGATGGCGCTCTTCACGATCATCCTGCTCGCGCAGCTGATCTTCACGCGCGGCCCGCTGGGCTACGACCTCTGGGCCGGCATCTTCGCCGCGCAGTGGATGAAGGTGCTGACCTTCTCCGTGATCGCTTCCCTGCTCTATCACGTCTGGGTCGGCATGCGCGACGTGTGGATGGACTACGTCCAGCCCGTCGGCATTCGCCTCGCCCTGCAAATTTTCACCATCGTCTGGCTTGTCGGTTGTGCGGGTTGGGCCATTCAAGTGCTTTGGAAGATCTGACCTGACACCCCCACCATGACCTACACAAAAGAACAAATCACCAAGCGCAAGTTCGACGTCGTGATCGTCGGTGCCGGCGGCTCCGGCATGCGCGCCTCGCTGCAACTGGCCCGCGCCGGCCTGAACGTGGCCGTGCTCTCCAAGGTGTTCCCCACCCGTTCGCACACCGTGGCTGCCCAAGGCGGCGTGGGCGCTTCGCTCGGCAACATGAGCGAAGACAACTGGCACTACCACTTCTACGACACGATCAAGGGCTCCGACTGGCTCGGCGACCAGGACGCGATCGAGTTCATGTGCCGTGAAGCGCCCAAGGTCGTGTACGAGCTCGAACACTTCGGCATGCCGTTCGACCGCAACCCCGACGGCACCATTTACCAGCGTCCGTTCGGCGGCCACACGGCCAACTACGGCGAAAAGCCCGTGCAGCGCGCCTGCGCCGCGGCCGACCGCACCGGCCACGCCATGCTGCACACGCTCTACCAGAAGAACGTCGAGGCGCGCACCCAGTTCTTCGTCGAGTGGATGGCACTCGACCTGATCCGCGACGACGAAGGCGACGTGGTCGGCGTGACGGCGCTCGAAATGGAAACCGGCGACCTGCACATCCTGCAGGCCAAGACGGTGCTGCTGGCCACCGGCGGCGCAGGACGCATCTTCCAGGCCTCGACCAATGCCTTCATCAACACCGGCGACGGCCTGGGCATGGCCGCGCGCTCGGGCATTCCATTGCAGGACATGGAGTTCTGGCAGTTCCACCCGACCGGCGTGGCCGGTGCCGGCGTGCTGCTGACCGAAGGCTGCCGCGGCGAAGGCGCCATTCTGCTCAACAGCAATGGCGAGCGCTTCATGGAGCGCTATGCGCCCACGCTGAAAGACCTGGCACCGCGCGACTTCGTGTCGCGCTCGATGGACCAGGAAATCAAGGAAGGCCGCGGCTGCGGTCCCAACAAGGACTACGTGCTCTTGAAGCTCGACCACCTCGGTGCCGAGACCATCCACAAGCGCCTGCCCTCGGTGTACGAAATCGGCGTCAATTTCGCCAACGTCGACATCACCAAGGAACCGATTCCCGTGGTGCCGACCATCCATTACCAGATGGGCGGCATTCCGACCAACATCAACGGCCAGGTCGTCATCCAGAAGGGTGAAGAGAACAGCGCCGTGGTGAACGGGCTCTACGCCGTGGGCGAATGCTCCTGCGTGAGCGTGCACGGCGCGAACCGCCTGGGCACCAACTCGCTGCTCGACCTGCTGGTGTTCGGCCGCGCAGCCGGCAACCACATCGTCGAGTTCAACGACAAGTTGAAGGAACACAAGGAACTGCCCAAGGATGCGGCCGACCGCACGCTGGAGCGCCTGAACCGCCTCGAATCCGCCACCGGCGGCGAATACGCGCAGGACGTGGCCGGCGAGATCCGCACCGTCATGCAGCAGCACGCCGCCGTGTTCCGCAAGCAAGCCTCGATGGACGAAGGCGTGGTCAAGATCGCCGCGGTGCGCGAGCGTGTCAACGCCATCGGCCTGAAGGACAAGTCGAAGGTGTTCAACACCGCGCGCATCGAAGCGCTCGAAGTCGACAACCTGATCGAAGTGGCGCAGGCCACGATGGTCTCGGCCGCCGCCCGCAAGGAATGCCGCGGCGCCCACACGGTGGAAGACTACGAACGCCCGGCGGACGACCCGGTCGCACCGCTCGGCCGCGACGACGCGAACTGGATGAAGCACACGCTCTGGTACAGCCAGGACAACCGCCTCTCGTACAAGCCGGTCAAGCTGCAGCCGCTCACCGTGGCCTCGGTTCCGCCGAAGGTCCGCACGTTCTAAACACGGCTCACAGTCAGCCCACAAAAAGCATTCACAAGGTCACTACGATGAAGCGCACATTCCAGATCTACCGCTACGACCCGGACAAGGACGCCAAGCCCTACATGCAGACCATCGAGATCGAACTCGACGGCCATGAGCGCATGCTGCTCGACGCCCTGATGAAGCTCAAGGCGCAAGACCCCACGCTGTCGTTCCGCCGCTCATGCCGCGAAGGCGTCTGCGGTTCCGACGCGATGAACATCAACGGCAAGAACGGCCTCGCCTGCCTGACCAACATGCTCACGCTCAAGGGCACGATCGTGTTGAAGCCGTTGCCGGGCCTGCCGGTGATCCGCGACCTGATCGTGGACATGACGCAGTTCTTCAAGCAGTACAACTCGATCAAGCCGTACCTGCAGAACGACAACGTGCCGCCCGAGAAGGAGCGCCTGCAGTCCCCCGAGGAGCGCGACGAGCTCAACGGCCTGTACGAGTGCATCCTGTGCGCGAGCTGCTCCACGAGTTGCCCGAGCTTCTGGTGGAACCCCGACAAGTTCGTGGGCCCCGCCGGCCTGCTGCAGGCCTACCGCTTCATCGCCGACAGCCGCGACGAAGCCACCGCCGAACGCCTGGACAACCTCGAAGACCCGTACCGCCTGTTCCGCTGCCACACGATCATGAACTGCGTCGACGTGTGCCCGAAGAACCTGAACCCCACCAAGGCCATCGGCAAGATCAAGGAACTGATGGTGCGCCGCGCCATCTGAACCTTTCCCGAGAGAAACCATGCAAACCGCTGCCGAACTCGCACAGCCGATCAGCGAACGCGCGCTGAGCAAGCTGAAATGGCGCTGCCGGCGCGGTCTGCTCGAGAACGACCTGTTCATCGCCCGCTTCTTCGAGCGGCACGAATCCCGCATGACCATCGGCCAGGCGGGAGCGATGGAGACCTTGATGGACCTGTCGGACAACGACCTCCTCGATCTTCTGCTGCGAAGAAAGGAACCCGAGCCCGCATGGGCCGGGGCCGAGGTGGTCGAGTTGCTGCAGTTGATGCGCACCGACGGCGCGCAGCGTCCCGCCACCTCCGTTTCCTCTTCGCCCTCCTGAATACTCCTCCTGAAAGAAACCCGAAATGAAAGCTTCCGATATCAAGGCCACGCTGTCGTTCAGCAACGGCGGCGACAGCGTCGAACTGCCGATCTACAAGGGCACCGTGGGGCCCGACGTGATCGACATCCGCAAGCTCTATGCGCAGACCGGCATGTTCACCTATGACCCGGGTTTCATGTCGACGGCTGCATGCCAGTCGGCCATCACGTACATCGACGGCGACAAGGGCGAACTGCTGTACCGCGGCTATCCCATCGAGCAGCTCGCCACCAACTGCGACTTCCTCGAAACCTGCCACCTGCTGCTCTACGGCGAGCTGCCCGATCAGGCCAAGAAGACCAACTTCACCAAGCTCGTGACCAACCACACGATGGTCAACGAGCAGATGCAGTTCTTCCTGCGCGGCTTCCGCCGCGACGCGCACCCGATGGCCATCATGACCGGCCTGGTGGGCGCGCTGTCGGCCTTCTATCACGACAGCACGGACATCAACAATCCCGAGCACCGCGAGATCGCCGCGATCCGCCTGATCGCGAAGATGCCCACGCTCGTGGCCATGGCCTACAAGTACACGATCGGCCAGCCGTACATGTACCCGAAGAACGACCTGAGCTACGCGGGCAACTTCCTGCACATGATGTTCGCCACGCCGTGCGAAGAGTACAAGGTGAACCCGGTGCTCGAGCGCGCGCTCGACCGCATCTTCATCCTGCACGCGGACCACGAGCAGAACGCATCGACCTCGACCGTGCGCCTGTGCGGCTCGTCGGGCACCAACCCCTTCGCGGCCATTGCAGCCGGCGTGGCCTGCCTCTGGGGCCCGGCCCACGGCGGCGCCAACGAAGCGGCGCTGAACATGCTCTACGACATCCAGAAGGAAGGCGGCGTGGAGAAGATCGGCGAGTTCATCAAGAAGGTCAAGGACAAGAACTCGAACGTCAAGCTCATGGGCTTCGGCCACCGCGTGTACAAGAACTACGACCCGCGCGCCAAGCTGATGCAGGAAACCTGCAACGAAGTGCTGACCGAACTGGGCCTGGAAAACGATCCGCTGTTCAAGCTCGCCAAGGAACTCGAAAAGATCGCCCTGGAAGACGAGTACTTCGTGTCGCGCAAGCTCTACCCGAACGTCGACTTCTACTCGGGCATCGTGCAGCGCGCCATCGGCATTCCGGTGCCGCTGTTCACCGCGATCTTCGCGCTGGCCCGCACGGTCGGCTGGATTGCCCAGCTGAACGAAATGATCGGCGATCCCGAGTACAAGATCGGCCGCCCGCGCCAGCTGTTCGAAGGTTCGCCGAAGCGCAACGTGCAGCCCATCGCCAAGCGCTGATCGTCGTTTCCGGCGCTCATCCCTGAAAGCTGCCCTCGGGCAGCTTTTTTGCGTCTTGGCTGACATGCGGCACCCGGAAGCCGGCGATAGGCTGCAAAGCACTTAAAGCCGAAGGAGTTCCACCATGAAGTCGCTTGCCGCATTGTTCGCCGTCACGTTTGCCCTTGCCGTGCCGCTGTCGGGTTGCAACACCTGGAGAGGAGCCGGCCAGGACGTGCAGAAGGCCGGGGAAAAGATGGAAGATTCGTCCAAGAAGCGCCAGTGACGCCTCTTTTCGCTCATCGCGCGCCGACAGCAATGTCATCGCGCATGGCGATGACTCAAAGCTAAAAACAGGGGGAAAATACAGGCCTCCATCTCCATACGAGATGCCGAGACCCGCATGCCCCCTTCCACAGCTTCCGAACGCAGCTTCGCCCGGCGCATCGACCTCACGTCGCTGCAGCTGTTCGTCGCCGTTTGCGAACTCGGCAGCATCGGGCGCGCGGCGGAGCGCGAATTCATTGCCGCCTCGGCCATCAGCAAGCGGCTGTCGGACCTCGAAGCCACGCTGGGCACCACCCTTCTCTACCGCCATGCGCGCGGAGTCGATCTTTCGCCCGCGGGCGAAAGCCTGCTGCACCATGCGCGCTCGGTGCTCTACAGCCTCGAGAAGATGCAGGGCGAACTCAGCGAATACGCCGAAGGCGTGCGCGGCCATGTGCGGGTGCATGCCAACATTTCGGCCATCGTGCAGTTTCTCCCGGAGGATCTCGGCGCCTTCACGCGCGAGCACGACGCGATCAAGATCGACCTCGAAGAGCACCTGAGCAACGAAGTGGTGCGCGCGGTCCAGGAAGGCGCCGCCGATCTCGGCATCTGCCATATTCCCGACGGCACGAACGATCTGCAGACGCTGCCCTACCGCCACGACCGGCTCGCGCTGATCGTGCCCGCCGGACATCCGCTCGCCGCCCAGGGAGCGATCGACTTCGCCGCCTCACTCGATTACGACCACGTCGGCCTGCACACCAACAGCTCGATCTACGTGGCCATGCACCAGGCCGCGGTCGAGGCGGGCCGCAGCGTCAAGCTGCGCATCCACGTGACCGGGCTCGACGCCATGTGCCGCATGATCGACAACGGACTAGGCATCGGCGTGATGCCGCAGCGCGCGTTCGAGCTGCTGCAGGCGGGCATCGGCAGCCGCCTTTGCAGCGTGGCGCTGAACGACGCCTGGTCCCACCGCGAAATCCGCCTGGTGGCGCGCGACTTCTCGACCTTGCCGGTGGCCGCGCGCACACTGGTCAACCACCTGCGCGCGCCGGCGGTCGCCCACGAAGCCGCCGAGCCCGTGGCCGCATAGAAAACAAGACAATTCATCTCCCCACGAAAGACAAGAGAACGACATGGCACGCACGCTCTACGACAAGATCTGGGACGAACACGTCGTCCACACCGAGGAAGACGGCACCGCGATCCTCTACATCGACCGCCACCTGGTGCACGAAGTCACCAGCCCGCAGGCCTTCGAAGGCCTGCGCGAAGCCGGCCGCAAGCTGTGGCGCATCAGCTCGGTCGTGGCCACGGCCGATCACAACACGCCGACAACCGGCTGGGAACGCGGCTACGAAGGCATTGCCGACCCGACCAGCAAGGAACAGGTCACCACGCTCGACAAGAACATCGCCGAATTCGGCGCCGCCGCGTTCTTTCCGTTCCTGAGCAAGCGCCAAGGCATCGTGCACGTGATCGGGCCCGAATCGGGCGCCACGCTGCCGGGCATGACGGTGGTCTGCGGCGACTCGCACACCTCCACGCACGGCGCTTTCGGCGCGCTGGCGCACGGCATCGGCACCAGCGAGGTCGAGCACGTGATGGCCACGCAGACGCTGCTCGGCAAGAAGGCGAAGAACATGCTCGTGAAGGTCGAGGGCAAGCTGCCGTTCGGCTGCACCGCCAAGGACATCGTGCTCGCGATCATCGGCAAGATCGGCACCGCCGGCGGCACCGGCTACACCATCGAATTCGCAGGCTCGGCCATTCGCGACCTGAGCATGGAAGGCCGCATGACCGTCTGCAACATGGCCATCGAGGCCGGCGCGCGCGCGGGGCTGGTGGCGGTCGACGAAAAGACCATCGGCTACGTGAAGGGCCGCCCGCTCGCGCCCACGGGCGTGGAGTGGGATCAGGCCGTCAGCTACTGGCGCACGCTGCAGTCCGACCCCGACGCGAAGTTCGACGCCGTGGTCGAGCTCGACGCGGCGCAGATCCAGCCGCAGGTGACCTGGGGCACTTCGCCCGAGATGGTGGTCGACATCAACGGCCGCGTGCCCGACCCCGAGAAGGAAAAAGACGCCAGCAAGCGCGGCGCCATCGAGCGCGCGCTGGTCTACATGGGGCTGGAGCCGAACAAGGCGATCAACGACATCTTCATCGACAAGGTGTTCATCGGCTCGTGCACCAACAGCCGCATCGAGGACATGCGCGAAGCCGCCGCGGTGGTGAAGAAGCTCGGCCAGAAGGTCGCGAAGAACGTGAAGCTCGCCATGGTGGTGCCGGGCTCCGGCGTGGTGAAGGAACAGGCCGAGCGCGAAGGCCTCGACGTGATCTTCAAGGCCGCGGGCTTCGAATGGCGCGAGCCCGGCTGCTCGATGTGCCTGGCGATGAACGCCGACCGGCTGGAACCGGGCGAACGCTGCGCATCGACCAGCAACCGCAATTTCGAAGGCCGCCAGGGCGCCGGCGGCCGCACCCACCTCGTGAGCCCGGCCATGGCCGCCGCGGCCGCGGTGCACGGCCACTTCGTCGACGTGCGCACCTTCGCCTGACCTGGAGACATCACATGCAGAAATTCACCGTGCACAAGGGCCTCGTGGCCCCGATGGACCGCGAGAACGTCGACACCGACGCGATCATTCCGAAGCAATTTCTCAAGTCGATCCGCAAGACCGGCTTCGGGCAGAACCTGTTCGACGAATGGCGCTACCTCGACGCCGGCTTTCCGGGCCAGGACCCGGTCAGCCGCAAGCCGAACCCCGATTTCGTGCTGAACCAGCCGCGCTACGCCGGCGCATCGGTGCTGCTGGCGCGCAAGAACTTCGGCTGCGGCTCGTCGCGCGAGCACGCGCCGTGGGCGCTCGACCAGTACGGCTTCCGCGCGATCATTGCGCCGAGCTATGCCGACATCTTCTTCAACAACAGCTTCAAGAACGGCCTGCTGCCGATCGTGCTGCCCGAAGCGCAAGTCGCGCAATTGTTCGACGAGACCTTTGCCTTCCCCGGCTACACGCTGACCATCGACCTGGAACGCCAGGTGGTGGTGAAGCCCGACGGCGGCGAGTTCGCATTCGACGTGCAGGCCTTCCGCAAGTACTGCCTGATCAACGGGCTGGACGACATCGGCCTCACGCTGCGCCACAAGGACAAGATCAAGGCTTTCGAGGCCGAGCGCCTGGCGCAGAAGCCCTGGCTCGCGCACTCGATGATTGCCTGATCGGCATTCGCATTTTCCGTATTCAAATTCTCAGACCCCATCATGAAAATTGCAGTTCTCCCAGGTGACGGCATCGGCACCGAAATCGTGGCCGAGGCCATTCGCGTGCTCGACGCACTCGACCTCTCGTTCGAAATGGAAACCGCGCTGGTCGGCGGTGCGGCCTACGAAGCCCACGGCCATCCGTTGCCGGAATCGACGCTGAAGCTGGCGAAGGAGTCCGACGCGGTGCTGTTCGGCGCCGTCGGCGACTGGAAGTACGACAAGCTCGACCGTCCGCTGCGTCCCGAGCAGGCCATCCTGGGCCTGCGCAAGAACCTCGGACTGTTCGCGAACTTCCGCCCGGCCATCTGCTACGAGCAGCTGGTGGACGCGTCGAGCCTGAAGCCCGAACTCATCGCGGGCCTGGACATCCTCATCATTCGCGAGCTGACCGGCGACATCTACTTCGGCCAGCCGCGCGGCCGCCGCACGGCGGTGGACGGTCACTTTCCGGGCGCCGAAGAAGCTTTCGACACCATGCGCTATTCGCGCCCCGAGGTCGAGCGCATCGCCCGCGTGGCGTTCGAAGCGGCACGCAAGCGCAACAAGCGCGTGACCAGCGTCGACAAGGCCAACGTGCTGGAGACCTTCCAGTTCTGGAAGGACATCGTGACCGAGGTGCACAAGGACTATCCGGACATCGAGCTCGACCACATGTACGTCGACAACGCAGCCATGCAGCTCGTGAAGGCGCCCAAGAAATTCGACGTGATCGTCACCGGCAACATGTTCGGCGACATCCTGTCGGACGAGGCGGCGATGCTTACCGGATCCATCGGCATGCTGCCGTCGGCCTCGCTCAATTCGAGCAACCAGGGCCTGTATGAACCCAGCCACGGCAGCGCGCCCGACATTGCCGGCAAAGGGGTTGCCAATCCATTGGCTACAATACTGTCCGCTGCCATGATGCTCCGCTTTTCACTCAACCAAGCCGAAGCTGCCGACCGTATCGAGTCGGCGGTCAAGCATGTGCTCGCCTCCGGGCTGCGCACGGGTGACATCTGGTCAGAAGGTACGAAGCGCGTCGGGACCCGTGAGATGGGCGACGCGGTCGTTGCAGCAATCACCAAAAAGACGATTACCGGCTAACCGCAGCCCGCTTCGTCACGCCCCTCCCCGGCTCGACGAGTCGGGGGCAAGAAAAGACAACTTTTTTCTTTCTTTTAATAGGGCAAACTGAAATGGCGAACGCATCTCAACCTCTGGTCGGCCTCGTAGGCTGGCGCGGCATGGTCGGCTCGGTCCTGATGGACCGCATGCAGGCCGAAGGCGATTTCGGGCTCATCGAGCCGCTGTTCTTCTCGACCTCCAACGCCGGCGGCAAGGCCCCGGCCATGGCGAAGAACGAAACCGCGCTGAAGGATGCGAACGACATCGACGCACTGAAGAAGTGCGACATCATCATCACCTGCCAGGGCGGCGACTACACCAGCGAGGTATTCCCCAAGCTGCGCGCCGCCGGCTGGAGCGGCCACTGGATCGACGCCGCCTCCACCCTGCGCATGCAGGACGATGCGGTCATCGTGCTCGATCCGGTCAACCTGCCGGTGATCCAGAACGCGCTCGCCAAGGGCGGCAAGAACTGGATCGGCGGCAACTGCACCGTGAGCTGCATGCTCATGGGCGTGGGCGCCCTCTACAAGGCCGGCCTGGTCGAGTGGATGACCAGCATGACCTACCAGGCCGCTTCGGGCGGCGGTGCGCAGCACATGCGCGAACTGCTGACGCAATTCGGCACCCTCAACACCGAGGTGCGCGCGTTGCTCGACGACCCCAAGTCCGCCATTCTTGAAATTGACCGCAAGGTGCTGCACAAGCAGCAGAACCTGAGCGCGGCCGAAACGGCCAACTTCGGTGCTCCGCTCGGTGGTTCGCTGATCCCCTGGATCGACAAGGACCTGGGCGACGGCATGTCCAAGGAAGAGTGGAAGGCCGGCGCCGAAACCAACAAGATCCTCGGCCAAGGCGCGGGCTTCGGCACCGCCGCCGTGCCGGTCGACGGCTTCTGCGTGCGCGTTGGCGCGATGCGCTGCCACAGCCAGGCGCTGACCTTCAAGCTCAAGAAGGACGTGCCGCTCGCCGACATCGAGGCCATGATCGCCGCGGACAACCCCTGGGCGAAGGTGGTGCCGAACACCCGCGAGGCCACCCTCAAGGATCTGACGCCTGTGACCGTGACAGGTACCATGAACATCCCCGTGGGCCGCATTCGCAAGCTTGCGATGGGCCCCGAATACGTCGGCGCCTTCACCATCGGCGACCAGCTGTTGTGGGGCGCTGCCGAACCGCTGCGCCGCACGCTGCGCATCTTGCTCGAGGCTTGATTGGGGGCGCAGCGGCTCACCACAAGCCCGAAATGTTGCCTTATGGCAACAGAAGATGTGTGCGTAAGTATGCGCGCACTGGGTAGAACAGGCGCACCGCCTTGTCAGTACCCGGTGTTGGTGCTAACGTCCTCTTACAATTTCTGGGCCTGAGCCGCCCCTATCAGCATGACAAGACATCTGTTGCCCGCGGCCCGCCCATCGGCCGCTCGCCCCTCTCTGCCCTTGAAAGGTCTTCGCCTTTCCGTTCTAGGTGCCGCCATGGCGGTGGCCCTGGGCGTTGCAAGCACCGATGCCAGCGCCTTTGCGCTGGGCCAGTTGAAGGTGCAGTCGGCACTGGGCGAGCCGCTTCGCGCTGAAATCGACGTGACTGAAATGGCGGCCGCGGAAGCGGAAAGCCTGAAGATCAACGTCGCCAGCGCCGACGCCTTCAAGAACGCGGGCGTTCCGTACAACGCCGCATTGAGCGACGTCAAGGCCACGCTGCAACGCCGCGCCGGCGGCCAATACGTCGTGCGGTTGACCGGCACGCGTCCGCTCAACGACCCGTTCGTCGACCTACTGCTCGAAGCCAACGGTTCCTCCGGCCGCATGGTGCGCGACTACACGGTGCTGCTCGATCCGCCCGTGACCCGCCAGGCGGCGCCGAGCGCGCCAGTTGCCCCCTCTTCGCCGCAGATCAGCACGCCGCCCGCAGAGCGTTCGGGCGCAGCTGCGGCACGCGCAGCACGCCGCGAGCGAGCGCCCGTTGCACCGGTTACCGCGCCAGCAGCACCGGCGCCTGCTTCGGCAGCACCGCAAGCACCCAGCGCTGCGGCCCCGGCTCGCCCGGCCGGTGGCGGCGAGCAAGTCACCGTGCAGCGCGGCGACACCGCCGGCAAGATCGCCAGCGCCCACAAGGCGGCCGACATCTCGCTCGACCAGATGCTGGTGGCGCTCCTGCTTGCCAACCCCGATGCCTTCATCGGCGGCAACATCAACCGCATGAAGGCCGGTGCCGTGCTCGATCTGCCGAGCGCCGCCGAAGCCGGTGCCGTTCCGACCGCGGAAGCACGGCGCACCATCACCGCGCAAAGCCGCGACTTCGGCGCCTACCGCCAACGCCTCGCCGAGAACGCGCCCACCGCGAACGTGGCCGCCGCTGGCCGCAACGCCTCAGGCAAGGTGCAGGCCAATGTCGAAGACCGCAACGCCGCGGCGAGCGTACCCGACAAGCTGACGATTTCGCAAGGCAGCGCCGCCACCCGGGCCGCCGACGAAAAGGTCGCGCAGACCCGCCAGGCGCAGGAGAGCAACAACCGCGTTGCCGAGCTGTCGAAGAACATCAACGAACTGGCCAAGCTCAAGTCGGCCACCGGTTCGGCAGCACCGGCCGCCGCTCCAGCCCCGGCGCCGGCAGCGCCTGGCATTCCGGTTCCCAACCCGGGCGTGGCAGCCACGGCATCGCCAGCGGCGACCAGCCCGGCACCGGCCGCGCCCGCCACGGCTGCGGCGCCCGCTGCTGCTCCAGTGACAACCGCCACACCTGCCGCTCCAGCTGCAACGCCTGCAGCAACGCCCACCGCTACGGCGCCGGCAGACACAACGGCACCCGCGGCACCGGTCACGCCGGCAGCAGCCCCCACCGCCGCAGCGCCTGACGCCGCGGCGTCGGCCGAAACCATGCCGGGCGCTCCGGCAGCGGCAGCGAGTGCAGCGGCTCCCGCACCGGCGCCCAAGCCAGTCGTCAAGGCGGCCCCACCGCCCCCGGTCGAGCGCAGCTTCTTCGACGAATTGATGGACAACCCGCTGATGCTGGCCGGCGCGGCGCTGATCGCCCTGCTGATCGGCTTCCTGCTGTACCGCGTGCTGGGCCGCCGGCGCGAGGAAATGAGCGAAAGCGTGTTCCTCGAAAGCCGCATTCCGAAAGACTCGTTCTTCGGCGCCAGCGGCGGTGAATCGGTCGACACCAAGCACCGCGGCGATTCCACCGTCTCGTCGCTGTCGTACTCGCCGAGCCAGCTCGACGCGGGCGATGTCGACCCGGTCGCCGAAGCCGACGTGTACCTGGCCTATGGCCGCGACCTGCAGGCCGAGGAAATCCTCCGCGAAGCGCTGCGCGTGAATCCAGACCGCACGGCCATTCACCTCAAGCTGCTCGAAATTCACGCCAAGCGCCGCGACGTCCGCGCCTATGAAGGCCTCGCGACCGAAGTGCACAAGCTGACCAACGGCGCCGGCTCCGACTGGAACCGCGTGGTCGACATGGGCAAGGACCTCGATCCGGGCAATCCGCTGTACGAATCGGGCACCGCCCGCGGCGGCGTGAGCCAGGCCGAAAGCGCCGCCTTTGCAGGCGCGCTGGCCACGGCAGCCAAGCCCGTTGCCGCGGTTCCCCCGGCGGCAGCGCCCGCCCCCGTGGCGGTTGCGGCAGCCGCGCCGGCCTTCATGCCCTCGGTCGCCCCGCTGGACTTCGACCTCGACCTGAGCCAGCCGGCAGCACTCGCGACGAGCCCCGCGCCGGTGAGCGCCAGCCTGCCGAAGACTGCCTACGCGCCCGCAGCGGCCGCGCCCCTCTCCAACGGCCATGCGCATGCACCGGCGCCGGTCGACCTGGAAAACGACTTCGACACCGCCCCCGGAGCGCTGGCGCCGATCACTCGCCCCTCGGCGCTGAACGAAGCCGACGACAACACCCGCCCGGCCGTGCTGCGCGGCGGTCTTCCGGCGGACTCGGGCTTCATCGAATTCGACATGAGCGCGCTGGCCGGCCTTCCCAGCCGCCCGACCGCCGGCACCGCCGAAGCAACGAGGCCGGCTGCGGCCATGCCGGAAGAAGACGACGGCGACGACAGCCCCCATGCGGTCAAGCTGTCGCTGGCTCGCGAACTGCAGGCCATCGGCGACGTCGAAGGCGCCCGCTCGCTGGTCGAGGAAGTCGAGGCTGAAAGCGCTGGCGACCTCAAGTCCGAGGCCAGGCAACTGCTCGCCGAGCTGCGCTGAGCGGGGCTCGTTCCCCGACTTTTCGAATTCGTGAGGCTGGCGCTCGGCATCCGCTACAACGGCCAGGCGTACGAGGGCTGGCAAAGCCAGCGCTCGGGCCGCACGGTGCAGGACAAGCTGGAAGCCGCGCTTGCCAAGTTCGCTGCGCAGCCCATCGGCACGCTGTGCGCCGGCCGCACCGATGCCGGCGTGCATGCGCTGATGCAGGTGGTGCACTTCGACACCGACGTCGAACGCGAACCCTTTTCCTGGATGCGCGGCACCAACCGCTACCTGCCCGACGACATCGCCGTGCAGTGGGCGCAGCCGGTGCCCGACGAATTCCATTGCCGCGCCAGCGCGCTGGCCCGCCGCTACCTCTACGTACTGTCGCAATCGCCCGTGCGGCCCAGCCTCGATTCGGGCCGGGTCGGCTGGTCGATGCACGCGCTCGACGGCGATGCGATGCGCGCCGCGGCCGCCCTGCTGGTGGGCCGCCACGACTTCAGCTCTTTTCGCGCCTCGGCCTGCCAGGCACGCTCGCCGGTCAAGGACTTGCGGCGCATCGAGATCACGCGCGTCGGCAGCGGCGACCGCTGCCGCTGGCATTTCGAGTTCGAGGCTGACGCCTTCCTGCACCACATGATCCGCAACCTGATGGGTTGCCTGGTGCGCATCGGGCGCGGCGACGAGCGGCCCGAATGGATCGCCGAGGTGCTCGAGGCGCGCAGCCGCAAGGTGGCTGCGCCCACCTTCTCCGCCGACGGGCTGTACTTTCTCGGGCCTTTGTACGACGCCAAGTGGGGTCTGCCGGCCGAGGCCACGCTGCAGGGCGGCGGCGCTCCTTATGATGGGCCGCCATGACTGCCGCTCCCCGCACCCGAATCAAGATCTGCGGCCTCACGCGCGAGGCCGACGTGGATGCCGCGGTCGAGGCCGGCGCCGATGCGGTGGGGTTCGTGCTTTACGCCGCGAGCCCGCGCGCCGTCACGGCCGAGCGCGCCGCCGAGCTGGCGTCGCGCCTGCCGCCCTTCATCACGCCGGTGCTGCTGTTCGTCAACGAGGATGCTCCGAAAGTCATAGCTTCGCTTGCCCGGGTGAAGGGCGCCATCGCTCAATTTCACGGCGACGAAACGCCGCAGCAATGCGAAGAAGCCTGCCGTCTGGGCCGTTTCCGCTACATGCGCGCCGCCCGTATTCCGCTCGGGGCTGCCGGAGCGGGCTTCGACCTCGTAAAATACGCGTCCGATTACTCCCACGCCCAGGCCATCCTGCTCGACGCCCATGTCGAAGGTTTTGGCGGTGGCGGCAAGGCATTCGATTGGTCACTTCTTCCACCCGCCGTCGACGCTCACCTCGTCTTGAGTGGTGGGCTCACACCTGCAAACGTGAGCGATGGCATTCGCATCCTGCGGACACGCTGCAAGACGCTGTCCGTTGATGTGAGCTCGGGCGTCGAAATCGATGGCCCGGGAAACAAGGGCCTGAAGGATGCCGGAAAGATCCGGCAGTTCGTCGCCGCCGTCAGGGCCGCCGACGCCTCCTTCTCCAGCTAGCCGCCGCACCCGATCGTGATTCGGGCTGCGGCCCAACGATCGAGAACCATGCAAGACAATTATCAGCAACCCGACGCCACCGGCCACTTCGGCAAGTACGGCGGCACCTTCGCGAGCGAAACGCTCACCCATGCGATCAACGAGCTGCGCGATGCATACGCCAAGTTCAAGGACGATCCGGCGTTTCTCGCCGAGTTCCACTACGAGCTGAAGCACTTCGTCGGCCGGCCCTCGCCGGTCTACCACGCCGCGCGCACCAGCCGCGAGATGGGCGGCGCCCAGATCTACCTGAAGCGCGAAGACTTGAATCACACCGGGGCGCACAAGATCAACAACGTGATCGGCCAGGCGATGCTCGCGCGCCGCATGGGCAAGCCCCGCGTGATCGCCGAAACCGGCGCCGGCCAGCACGGCGTGGCCACCGCCACCATCTGCGCACGCTACGGCCTCGAATGCGTGGTCTACATGGGCAGCCAGGACGTGAAGCGCCAGAGCCCGAACGTCTACCGCATGAACCTGCTCGGCGCCACGGTGGTGCCGGTGGAATCGGGCAGCAAGACGCTGAAGGACGCGCTCAACGAGGCCATGCGCGACTGGGTGACCAACGTGGAAAACACCTTCTACATCATCGGCACCGTGGCCGGCCCGCACCCGTACCCGACGATGGTGCGCGACTTCCAGAGCGTGATCGGCACCGAGTGCATCGACCAGATGCCCGCCATGCTCGCGGCGCAAGGCATCACCGGCGAGGCCGAAGGCCGGCAGCCCGACGTGGTGGTGGCCTGCGTGGGCGGCGGCAGCAACGCGATGGGCATCTTCCACCCCTACATTCCGTTCGCGGGCACGCGCCTGATCGGCGTTGAGGCCGCGGGTGAAGGGCTCGACAGCGGCAAGCACTCGGCGTCGATCCTGCGCGGCAGTCCGGGTGTGCTGCACGGCAACCGCACCTACCTGCTGCAGAACGAAGACGGCCAGATCACCGAAACCCACAGCATCAGCGCCGGACTCGACTACCCGGGCGTGGGACCCGAGCATGCGCACCTGGCCGACATCGGCCGCGCGGAGTACGTCGGCATCACCGATGCCGAGGCGCTCGAAGCCTTTCACTACCTGTGCCGCACCGAAGGCATCATCCCGGCCCTCGAATCGAGCCACGCGATGGCCTATGCGATGAAACTCGCGAAGACCATGCGGCCGGACCAGTCGATCCTGGTGAACCTCTCGGGCCGCGGCGACAAGGACATCGGCACCGTGGCCGACCTGTCGGGCGTCGACTTCTACGACCGGCCCTCGATGCGCGGCCTCAGTGTGAAGGGAGGCAAGTGATGAGCCGCATTGCCGCCACCTTCGACGCGCTGAAGAAAGACGGTCGCCGCGCGCTCATTCCTTACGTGACGGCCGGTTTTCCCTACGCCGACATCACGCCCGAACTGATGCACGGCATGGTCGAAGCGGGTGCCGACGTGATCGAGCTCGGGGTGCCCTTCTCCGACCCCATGGCCGACGGCCCCGTGATCCAGAAAGCCGGTGAAGTCGCGTTGGCCCTGGGCGTCGGCATGAAGCAAGTGCTCGCCATCGTGGCCACCTTCCGACAGAAGGACGCGACCACGCCCGTGGTGCTGATGGGCTACGCCAATCCGGTCGAGCGCTACGACCTGGTGCACGGCAAGAAGGCCTTCATCCGCGACGCATCGGCCGCCGGCGTCGACGGCCTCCTGGTGGTCGACTACCCGCCCGAGGAGTGCGAGGACTTCGCCGCGGAGCTCAAGGCCGCGGGCATCGACCTGATCTTCCTGCTGGCCCCCACCAGCACCAGCGAGCGCATGGCGCAGGTCGCACGCATCGCAAGCGGCTATGTCTACTACGTGTCGCTCAAGGGCGTGACGGGCGCAGGCCACCTCGACACCGAAGCGGTCGGCCAGATGATCCCGCGCATCCGCGCGCATGTGAGCATCCCGGTCGGCGTGGGCTTCGGCATCCGCGACGCGCGCACGGCGCAGGCCGTGGGTTCGGCGGCGGATGCGGTCGTGATCGGCACGAAGATCATCCAGCTGATCGACGGACAGCCGCGCGAGAAAGTCGTGCCGGCGGTGCGCGAATTTCTCGCTGGCATCCGCGAGGCGCTGGACGCCCTGCCGGCGGCTACCGCCAAGAATGCGGCTGGCCGATAATCACGGCTGCCCTCACCCCCAGCCCCTCTCCCGCATGCGGGAGAGGGGAGCTAATTCCGGAGTCCTATGAGCTGGCTTGAAAAACTGCTACCCGCCAAGATCGCACAAACCGACCCGTCGGAGCGCCGCCAGGTGCCCGAGGGCCTGTGGATCAAATGCCCCGCCTGCGAGACGGTGCTCTACAAGACCGATCTCGAGCACAACCAGAACGTCTGCCCGAGCTGCAGCCACCACCACCGCATCGGCGCCCGCGCACGGCTCGATGCTTTTCTCGACGCCGAAGGCCGCTATGAACTCGGCCAGGAAGTGCTTCCCGTCGACGCGCTCAAGTTCAAGGACAGCCGCCGGTACCCCGAGCGGCTCAAGGAAGCGCTCGAGAACACCGGCGAAACCGACGCGCTGGTCGTCATGGGCGGCTCGGTCCACAGCATCAGCGTGGTCGTGGCCTGCTTCGAATTCGAATTCATGGGCGGCAGCATGGGCAGCGTGGTCGGCGAGCGCTTCGTGCGCGGCGTCGAAACGGCCATCGAGCAGAAGGTGCCTTTCATCTGCTTCACCGCCACCGGCGGCGCGCGCATGCAGGAAGGCCTGCTCTCGCTGATGCAGATGGCCAAGACCAACGCGGCGCTCACGCGTCTTGCGAAGAAGGGCCTGCCCTACATCAGCGTGCTGACCGACCCCACCATGGGCGGCGTTTCGGCCGGCTTCGCCTTCGTGGGCGACGTGGTCATTGCCGAGCCCAAGGCGCTGATCGGCTTTGCCGGCCCGCGCGTGATCGAGTCGACCGTGCGCGTGACGCTGCCCGAGGGCTTTCAGCGCGCGGAGTTCCTGCAGACCAAGGGCGCGATCGACTTCATCAGCGACCGCCGCGAGCTGCGCAAGACCATTGCGAGCACGCTCGCGATGCTGCTGCGCCAGCCAGCCGACGCCGTCATCTGACAAGAATCCTGCCGGAGGGCCTCAGCCCAGCCGGTAGGCCCAGACCAGCAGGTTGCCCAGCACGATGGCAATCACCTGCAGCACCACGATGGCGGCCAGGGGCGACAGGTCCACGCCGCCAATCAGCGGAATGAAGCGCCTGAACGGCCGCACCAGCGGCTCCGCCAGCCGCGAAATCAGGTCGAGCAGCATCGGCGACGCCCCCGGTATCCACGACAGCACGGCATAGACCACCAGCAGCGCGGTGAGGCCCGACACCGCAAGCTGCAGCAACCCCACCAGCGAGACCAGCGGCAAGGCGGCAATACGCCCCAGGTTGCCGATCAGCAGCCACAGCAGCAGGAACTTCACGATCACCAGGAGCCAGGCCGCGATCGCGCTCGCCAGGTCCCAGCGCTTGACCGACGGCACGATGCGGCGCAGCGGCAGCACGATCCAGTCGGTCATCGCGAACACGAAGCGCCCGAGCGGATTGCCGAACGGCACCCGGTGGTACTGCATGTAAAGGCGCAGCAGGCAAGCGCCGCCGAGCAGGCCGACGATCACGTCGAGAAGGAACGAGGGGATCTGGTAGAGCATGGGGCAGGGTCGTGAGCGGAATGCGATGATAGCCATGCAAGGTTCTTCGATGACGACACAGCCCCTTCTGCATTCACTGCCATTGTTCCCGCTCGGTACGGTTCTGTTCCCCGGCGGCGTGCTTCCCCTGCGTATTTTCGAGGTACGTTATCTCGACATGGTCGGCAAATGCCGCAAGGCCGATGCGCCGTTCGGCGTGGTCAGCCTCACGAGCGGCAGCGAGGTGCGCAAGGCCGGCGCCGACGCGGAAAGCTTTGCGGCCATCGGCACGCTGGCCGTCATCCGTGAATTCGATTCGCCGCAAAGCGGCCTGCTCCAGATCGAATGCATCGGCACACAGCGTTTCCGGGTTCGCCATACCGAGCTGCAGAAATACGGTTTGTGGGTGGCCGAAGTGGAAGCCGTGCCCGCGGACACCGCGCTCGAAATTCCCGACGATCTCCAGCACACGGCCACGGCGCTCCGGCGCCTGGTCGACACGCTCGAAGAACGCCGCCGCGCGCAGGGCGCGGAAGCCGTGCGCCTGCCCATCGGCGAGCCCTATGAGTTCAACGATTGCGGCTGGGTCGCCAACCGCTGGTGCGAACTGGTGCCCATGCAGCTCGAACTGCGGCAACGGCTCATGGCGCTCGACAGTCCGCTGATGCGGCTCGAACTGGTCAGCGATCTGCTGGCACGTGCGGGTATCGCTGAATAAGTCGCTAGCTTTTTCATAGCGTATCGCACAGGATTGACGGGCGTCGAGCGCCGGTCCCGCTCGAACCCGATCGGCTAAAATGGCGGGTTGCGCATGCTCCCGTTGCGCCCTCCTCCGCTCTCCATGTCCGACCACCTGATTCCTTCCATTCCCACGTCCGCCGCGGCTCCGGCCCCCGCGCCTGCCGTCGACGACAACCAGCTCATCGCCGAACGCCGTGAAAAGCTCAAGCTGATGCGCACTGCGCAGGCCGAAGGCAAGGGCGTCGCGTTCCCGAACGACTTCAAGCCGGGACACCGTGCGGCCGCGCTGGTCGAGGCGCACGGCGCCACCGATGCCGAAGCACTCGAAGCAAAGGCCGTTTCGGTGAGCGTGGCGGGCCGCATGATGCTCAAGCGCGTGATGGGCAAAGCCAGCTTCGCGACGGTGCAGGACGCCACGAGCCGCATCCAGCTCTACGTGACGCGCGACGCCATCGGTGAAGAGGCGTATGCCGAATTCAAGCGCTGGGACCTGGGCGACATCGTCGGCGCCGAAGGCACGTTGATGAAGACCAAGACCGGTGAACTGTCGGTCAAGGTATCGAAGCTGCGCCTGCTCACCAAGAGCCTGCGCCCGCTGCCCGACAAGTTCCACGGCATGGCCGACCAGGAACAGAAGTACCGCCAGCGCTATGTCGACCTGATCACCGACGAATCCGCGCGCGTGCGCTTCACCGCGCGCAGCAAGGCCGTGAGCGCGCTGCGCGAGTTCATGGTGGCCAACGACTTCCTCGAAGTCGAAACGCCGATGCTGCACCCGATTCCCGGCGGTGCGAATGCCAAGCCGTTCAAGACGCACCACAACGCGCTCGACCAGGAGATGTTCCTGCGCATCGCGCCCGAGCTGTACCTCAAGCGCCTGATCGTCGGCGGCTTCGAGCGCGTGTTCGAAATCAACCGGAGCTACCGCAACGAGGGCATCTCGGTGCGGCACAACCCCGAGTTCACCATGATGGAGTTCTACGCGGCCTACTGGAACTACCGCGACCTGATGGACTTCACCGAGACGCTGATCCGCACCATTGCCGACAAGGCCGTGGGCACGCAGCAACTCACCTACGGCGGCAAGCCGGTCGACCTGACGCAGCCCTTCGAGCGCCTGACGATCCGCGAAGCCATCCTCAAGCACACCGAAGCCGGCGGCAACGTGGACGACACCGCCTGGCTCATCAACGCGCTGCGCAAGATCGGCCTCAGCGAAGAAAAAGACAAGCTCTCGCAGCGCAGCCTCGCGAGCCTGCAGGTGATGTACTTCGAGGAAACCGTCGAAGAGAAGCTCTGGCAGCCGACCTTCATCATGGAGCACCCGACCGAGATCTCGCCGCTGGCACGCGCCAACGACGAGCGCCCTGAGGTCACCGAGCGCTTCGAGCTCTACATCACGGGCCGCGAGTTCGGCAACGGCTTCAGCGAGCTCAACGACGCCGAAGACCAGGCCGCGCGCTTCAACGCGCAGGTGGCCGCCAAGGACAGCGGCGACGACGAAGCCATGTTCTACGACCACGACTTCGTCCGCGCGCTGGAATACGGCATGCCGCCCACCGGCGGCTGCGGCATCGGCATCGACCGGCTGATGATGCTGCTGACCGATTCGCCGAGCATCCGCGACGTGATCCTGTTCCCGGCGCTGCGCAGGGAATCTTGAGCGTGAAGTTACCGTCGTCGCTGCCGACGATCGGCATCGACTTCGGCACCTCCAACTCCGCCGTGGCCTGCCGGGTCGACGGCGTGGCCCGCCTGCTGCCCATCGAGGGCACGGCCACCACGTTGCCGACCGCGATCTTCTTCAACGCGGAAGACCGCACCACGCACTTCGGCCGCGATGCCGTTGCGCTCTATCTGGCGGGCGTCGAAGGCCGCCTGATGCGTTCGCTGAAGAGCCTGCTCGGTAGCGCGCTGATGCAGGAAAAAACAGCCGTCTACGACGGGCTCGTGAGCTTCGAGGACATCATCGCGCGCTTCCTGCGCGAGCTCGCCGTGCGGGCCGGCCGTGAGCTGGGCCGGGTGCCGGAGCGCGTCGTCATCGGCCGGCCGGTTCATTTCGTCGACGACGACTCCAGGCGCGACGAACGCGCGGAAGAAAGCCTGCGCCACGCCGCCCGCGCGGCGGGGTTTCGCGACATCGCTTTTCAGCTCGAACCGATTGCGGCCGCCTTCGACTATGAGCAGCGCATCACGAAAGAGTCGCTGGTGCTGATCGTCGACGTGGGCGGCGGCACCTCCGACTTCACGGTGGTGCGGGTCGGCCCCGATCGCGCCGCGCGCGAAGACCGCAGCGACGACGTACTGGCCACCAGCGGCGTGCACATCGGCGGCACCGACTTCGACCAGCGGCTGAACCTCGACCGCGTCATGCCGGAATTCGGCTTTCGCCACACGGGACCGCAGGGGCGCGAAGTGCCGAGCAAGGTGTTCTTCGAACTCTCGTCGTGGCACCTGATCAACTGGCTGTATGCCGCCAAGGCCGTGCGGCAGGCGAAAGACCTGCGCACGAGCTACAGCGACACGCGGCTGCACGACCGGCTGATGGCGGTGCTGGAAGAGCGCCACGGGCACCGCATCGCCAGCGAAGTGGAGCAGGCGAAGATCGACACCTCGGTGAACGATGCGCCCACCGCCATCGACCTCTCGTGCGCCGAGCCGGGGCTGGCCGCGTCGCTCTCGCCCGCCGACATGGCGCAGCAGCTCTCTCCTCTGCTCGAGAACGTGATTGCGTGCGCGCATGCGTGCGTCAAGCGCGCCGGGCTGCGAAGCGGCGATCTCGACGCCATCTACCTGACCGGTGGCTCTTCAGCCCTGCGGCCGTTCCAGCAGGCCTTGCGCAAGAGCTTCGCCGGCGTGACGCTTGTCGAAGGCGACCTGTTCGGCGGCGTGGCGACCGGGCTCGCCTGCGTGGGACCGGCTGCATGAAATATCTGGCGGGCTATCCACCCGCACTGCTGGCGCAGGTTCAGCAGCTGGTCGCGACCGACGGGCTCGCGCCGTTGCTGCGCAGCCGCTATCCCGGCCCCATGCACGAGATGCAGACGGACCGTGCGCTGTACGAGTACGCGAGCGAACTCAAGAGCGACTTCATGCGCAAGGCGCCGCCGCTGTCCAAGGTGGCGTTCGACAGCAAGCTGCATGTGATCCGCAATGCACTCGGCACGCACACCACCGTGTCACGCGTGCAGGGCAGCAAGCTCAAGACCAAGCGCGAGATTCGCGTAGCAACCCTGTTCAAGGAGGTGCCGCTCGAGTGGCTGCGCATGATCGTGGTCCATGAACTCGCGCACATGAAGGAGCGGGACCACGACAAGAGCTTCTATGCGCTCTGCGAGCACATGGAGCCCGGCTACCATCGGCTGGAATTCGATGTTCGGCTGTACCTGACGCACCTGGATTCGGGCGGCGGGCGTTTGTGGGCGAACTCGCCGGCCCCCTCGGCTGCGGGCCAGGCGACGTAACGAGGGCTCAGGCGCTGATCAGGCTGGCCTTCGCCAGTACTTGCCTTGCTTGCCTGTATGCCGTCGAACCGACAAGCGTATTCCAGTCGGCGTGCGGTGCATCGGGAAGCAGCGCACGCCTACGGGCCTCGCTCTTCGTGTCGGGCTGCCACCGCCCTGCTGTCGCCGCGGCGCCGAAATCATCGAGTAGCTCGTCGAGCGGCCGGCCTTCGCCGATGCTCTGGTTGCACAGCATTGCCAGGTCGCAGCCCGCATCGAGCGCGGCCAGTGCAGCATCGGCATAGCTCAGCAGCTCGCCGCCGATGTAGCGCCCCGCTTCCATGCTCAGGTCGTCGCTGAAGATCGCGCCGTCGAAAGCGAGCCGGGTGCGCAGCACATCCTTCAACCATTTCGAAGAGAAACCGGCCGGCCGCTTGTCCACTTTCGGGTAGATCACGTGCGCCGGCATCACGGCTGTGAGCGTGCCTGACAGCCAGTCGAATGGCCGCGCGTCGTCGCTCAGGATCGCCTTCAGGCCGCGGCGGTCGACCGGAATCTCGACGTGCGAATCGGCCGTGACGAAGCCATGCCCCGGAAAGTGCTTCCCGCAGTTGCGCATGCCCATCTGCAGCATGCCGTACATCGCACTCTTGGCCAGCAGCGCCACCACGCGCGGATCGCGATGAAAGCTGCGGTCGCCAATCACGCTGCTGCCCCCGTGGTCGAGATCGAGCACCGGTGCAAAGCTGAAATCGATGCCAGAGGCACGCAGCTCGGCGGCGAGCACCTGGCCTGTTGCCGTTGCGGCCTGCGTGGCGCGCATGGCGTCGCGCATCCACAGTTCACCCAGCGCGCGCATCGAAGGCAGGCGCGTGAAGCCGTCGGTGCGAAAGCGCTGCACGCGGCCGCCTTCATGATCGACGCAGATCAGCAGATCGGGGCGAATGGCCTTCAACTCCGCATTGAGCGCCGTCATCTGCGCGCGGTCCCGCCAGTTGCGGGCGAAATGGATGACGCCGCCGACCAGGGGGTTGGCTATGCGGCGGCGATCCGCATCGCTGAGTTCCGTGCGCGCCACATCGATGATCAGCGGCGCGTGAAGGGTTGTCGTTGCCTGGGTCATGCCTCGTTCTTGTATTCAACCACCACGAAGCTCGCGGCATATTCGGTTTCATCGGTCACGGTGACATGCGCCGTGAGCCCCTTGGCCTCGAACCACTCCTTGAGCTCGCCGTGCAGCACGATGACGGGTTTGCCGCTGCGCAGGTTCGCGATCTCGCACGACCGCCAGGTCATCGGCATGCGCATGCCGAGGCCGATGGCCTTGCTGAAGGCTTCCTTGGCGGAAAACCGCGTGGCGAGATAGCTGAGGCCACGCTTGGGCCAGCGCTCGCTGCGGGCCTTCCAGACCGCGAACTCTGCGTCGCTCAGCACCCGGTGGGCAAAGCGCTCGCCTTGGCGCTCGAAAGTGGCGGCGATGCGCCTCAGGTCGCAGATGTCGGTACCGATGCCGTAGATCATGCCGCTCCCGCGTTCACTTCGCCTCGTCGATGCAGCGCAGGTAGTCCCGCGTGGTGGCGGCATAGCCGAGTTCGAGTGCATCGGCGATGAAGGCATGGCCGATCGAGACTTCGCGGACACCGCGCACGGCGCGCAAGAACGCCGTGAGGTTGTCGCGGCTCAGGTCGTGGCCCGCGTTGACGCCGAGGCCCGCAGCATGCGCCGCGCGCGCCGACTCGACATAGCGCGCGAGCACGGCCTGCTCGTTCGGCGTACCGCGCGACGCGGCATAGCCTTCGGTATACAGCTCGACGCGGTCTGCGCCCACCGCCTTGGCCGCGGCCATCATTTCCGGAATGGGATCCATGAACAGGCTCACGCGCACGCCCAGGGCCTTGGCCTCGGCAATCAATGGGCGCAGGCGCCCGGCATCTTCGGGGAAGCTCCAGCCATGATCGCTGGTCGACTGGGTTTCGCTGTCGGGCACGAAGGTGGCCTGGTGCGGCTTCAGCTCGCGCACAAAGTCCATCAGGTTGTGGAACGGATTGCCTTCGATATTGAATTCGATGCCAGGCCAGTCTTTGGCAAGCAACCCGGACAGGTCGCTCACGTCATGCGCACGGATGTGGCGCGCATCGGGCCGCGGATGCACGGTGATTCCCTGCGCCCCAGCGGTGAGGCAAGCCTTGGCAGCGGTGAGCACGCTCGGAATGCCGAGCGCGCGGGTGTTGCGCACCAGGGCCACCTTGTTGAGGTTGACCGACAGCGAAGTGGTAGCGGAATGGTCGGAAGTGCTCATAGGGCTTGCAAATCTCTCATCATCTGCCGCGTGCGCAGCGTGGACACACCGCAATGGTAGTTGAGCAAGGCGCGCAGCTGGTTTCTGAGGGCGCTGTTGCTGCCGGCGTTCATGGTGGCGACCTCCCGCAGCGTGGCGGTGAAGGGCGCGCGATCGTCGAGTACGCCCTGCAGGGACCGCCACTCGGCGCCCGCCAGTGCCGCTTCGCCCTCGCCCGCCAGCCGCAAGCCGGCTTCCGCCACCAGACTGTAGCGCGCGTCGGCCACCAGCGGCTCGAGCGTGAGCGTTTGCACGTCGAGCGACGGCAACAGGCCCACGCCGCGCAGCAGCAGCAGCTCGAAGGCGCGCAGCGCGGCGGCCTGGGTGGCGGCCTGCGCCCCGGCATGGTCGCCCGCGAGCACCTGCACCACGCCCGCATAGGCATCGAACAGCGCCTCGTGGGCGTCGTCCCGCGCCAGCAGGCGCAGCAGCAGTTCGTTGACGTAGTAGCCCGAGAGCAGCGCTTCGCCCGTCGGCATGACGTGGCCGCCCATCCACTCGGCGCCCTTGAGCGTGCGGATCTCGGCGTCCCCACCATAGTTGAGCTGCAGCGGCTGCAGCGGCAGCAGCACGGGACGGAAATTGGAGCTCGGCCGCTTCGCCCCCTTGGCCACGAGCGCAATGCGCCCGTGGTGCCGGGTGAAGACCTCGAGAATCAGGCTCGACTCGCTCCAGTCGTAGCGATGGAGCACATACGCCGGTTCATGCGAAACGCGGTGGGCAGTCGCCACTTCATTCGTAACCGAACGAGCGCACGCGGGCCTCGTCGTCGGCCCAGCCGGAGCGCACCTTCACCCACAGCTCGAGAAAAACCTTGGCGTCGGCCAGTTTCTCAAGCTCGACGCGGGTTTCCATGCCGATGCGCTTGATGCGCTCACCCTTGTCGCCGATGACCATGGCCTTGTGGCCGTCGCGCTCGACCACGATGGTGGCGGCAATGCGCAGCAGCCGCTTCTGGCCTTTTTTCTGCGGCGGCTCTTCCTCGAACTTGTCGATGATGACGGTCGAGGTGTAGGGCAGTTCGTCTCCGGTCAGGCGGAACAGCTTTTCGCGCACCAGTTCGCCTGCAAGGAATTTCTCGCTGCGGTCGGTCAGCTCGTCTTCCGCGTAGAACCAGGGCTGCTCGGGCAGGTATTTTTCGCAGATGCCGAACAGGCGCTCGACATCCTTGGCGTTCTTGGCCGACATCGGCACGAACTCGGCAAAGGGGTGCTTCGCCTGCATGGTCTGAAGCCAGGGCGCGATGTCGCCGCGGCGGTGCACGTTGTCGAGCTTGTTGGCCAGCAGCACGGTCGGAATGCCCTTGCCGAGCAGCTTGAGCACCCGCTCGTCGGCCGGCGTGAAACTGCCCGCTTCGACCACGAAAAGAATCAGGTCCACATCGCCGACCGCGCCCTGCACGGTCTTGTTGAGCGACTTGTTCAGCGCGTTGGCGTGCAGGGTCTGGAAGCCCGGGGTGTCGACGAACACGAACTGCGTGGCGCCGATGGTGCGCATGCCTGTGATGCGGTGCCGCGTGGTCTGCGCCTTGCGCGAGGTGATGCTGATCTTCTGGCCCACCAGCGCATTGAGCAGCGTCGATTTGCCCACGTTGGGCTTGCCGACAATGGCCACCAGGCCGCAGTGCTGGGGCCCGTTCGTACCGGGATCGCCCGCTGCGTCCTCGGGATTTGCTGCTGAATTTATAGCGTCGTTCATTCTGATTTCACGCGGCCCCGCGTGCCTTGAGCCGGATCAACATGGCCGCCGCGGCAGCCTGCTCGCCGGCGCGGCGCGAGCCACCGATGCCGCGTTCGCGCAGGTCCAGCTCCGGCACCTCGCACTCGACATCGAAGGTCTGTTTGTGCGCTGCCCCGAGCGTGGCCGCCACGCGGTACACCGGCAACTTCATTTTGTGGCCCTGGAGCCATTCCTGCAATTCGGTTTTCGGGTCCTTGGCCGCCGCTTCCATGCGTGGATTGATCTCCACGGATTCAAAGAGACGGCGCACCAGGGCCTCGGCGGCCCCAAAGCCCGCGTCAAGATAGACCGCGCCGATCAGCGCTTCGAGCGCATCGGCCAGGATCGAAGGCCGGTTGGGCCCGCCGGAGCGTGCCTCGCCCTCCCCGAGCCGCAGCAGCGGCGACAGCTGCAGTTCGAGCGCGAGGCGGTGCAGCGTGTCTTGCTTGACCAGGTTGGCCCGAACACGCGACAGATCGCCTTCGGGCAAGGCCGAAAGGCGGATGTAGAGCAGGTGCGAGACCGCGAGGTTGAGCACCGAGTCGCCGAGAAACTCCAGGCGCTCGTTGTGGTCAGCCGAGAAACTGCGGTGCGTGAGCGCGAGCTGGAGCAGCCGCGTGTCGGAGAACGAATGCTTGAGGCGCTCCTGCAGCGCTACGAGGCCACCGTCCACCTTGCGTGTCGCCGCGTTCAGCGGGTCTGGCCCTTGTACTTGAGCACCAGGTAGGCCGGCCCGAACAGCGGGATTTCCCGCTCGTAGGCATACGACACGACGACCTTGTCGCCGACCTTCTTGATGTCGAGGTCCTTGCCCGAAACCGACTTGAAGTCGTCGATGGCCTGTGCCCGGTCGAAGATGGCGCGCACTTCGGGTACGGTGGTGCCTTCCTTGGCCTTGTTGGCCGCCTTGTCGATGGCCTGGTATTCGATCAGCGTCGGAATGACCTGCGCGACGACGACCCCCACGCAGGCCAGCACCACGGCGACAAACACCAGACCGATGAACGAGATGCCGCGCTGATGCGCGGCCCTGCTGCGGATGGACCGATTTTTTCTCATGCCCTCTTACCCCTCGAACAATGCTGTTTGTTTATTGAAATGGACCGATGCGACCCAGATCGCCGAAGTTCATCCAGACGAAGAACGCCCTGCCCACAATGTTCTTGTCCGGCACGAAACCCCAGAAACGGGAGTCCGCCGAATTATCGCGGTTGTCGCCCATCATGAAATAGTTGCCGGCAGGCACTTTGCAGACCACGCCTTCGACCGAGTAGCGGCAGTTTTCGCGGAACGGAAAGTCGGTGGCGCCCTGGACGAAAGCCGGGCCGGCGTCGTCGTTGAGCAGCCTGTGCTGCTTGCCGCCGAGGTCTTCGGTGAACTGCTTGAGCAGGCGCATCGAATCGCCGTCGAGGTAGTCGGGCATCGAATTCTTGGAAACCGGCTGGCCGTTGATCGTGAGCTTCTTGTTCAGGTAGGCCACTTCGTCGCCCGGAATGCCGACCACGCGCTTGATGTAGTCCATGCTCGGCTTGGGCGGGTAGCGGAACACCACCACATCGCCGCGCGCCAGCGGCGTGCCGTCGGTGATCTTGGTGTTGATGACCGGCAGGCGCAGGCCGTAGGTGAACTTGTTGACCAGGATCAGGTCGCCGGTGAGCAGCGTCGGCATCATCGAACCCGACGGAATCTTGAAGGGCTCGTACAGGAACGAGCGCAGCAGAAACACCACCAGAATCACCGGGAACAACCCGGCCGTCCAGTCGAGCCACCACGGCTGCATCAGCAAGCGCTCGCTCGCCTTGGCGTCGGCCGTGTCCACCTGCGTGATGCCCTGGCCGGCCAAGCGTGCGTTGCGTTCGCTCAGCGAAGCCTCGAGCGCTGCGGCGGTGCGCTCGCGCCGGGGCAGAAAGTAGAAGCGCTCGGCCAGCCAGTAGAGGCCGGTGACCGCGGTCGCCACGAACAGCAGCAGCGCGAAATTGCCTTCGATGGCGCCAAAGTACCAGGCACCGACGTAGCTGGCAAAGGCCGCGAGGACCAGGGTAGTGATGAATGCCATTTTTTGAGATCAGTCTTCGACTTGCAGAATCGCGAGGAAGGCCTCTTGCGGGACCTCGACGGAGCCGATCTGCTTCATTCTTTTCTTGCCCGCTTTCTGCTTCTCGAGCAGCTTCTTCTTGCGGGAGATGTCGCCGCCGTAGCACTTGGCAAGAACGTTCTTGCGCAGCGCCTTGATTGTCTCACGCGCAATGATGTTGACCCCGATGGCCGCCTGGATCGCAACGTCGAACATCTGGCGCGAAATGATCTCTCGCATCTTCGACACCACCGCCCGGCCACGGTACTGCGACTGGGTGCGGTGCACGATGATGGACAGCGCATCGACCTTCTCGCCGTTCAGCAGGATGTCGACCTTGACCACGTCGGACGCGCGATATTCCTTGAACTCGTAGTCCATGGAAGCGTAGCCGCGGCTCACCGACTTCAGCTTGTCGAAGAAGTCGAGCACGATTTCGCCAAGCGGCATTTCGTAGGTCAGCATGACCTGGCGGCCGTGGTAGGCCATGTTCATCTGCACGCCGCGCTTCTGGTTGGCCAGCGTCATGACGGCGCCGACGTATTCCTGCGGCATATAGAGATGCACGGTGACGATCGGCTCGCGGATCTCGCTCATCTTGCCGACGTCGGGCATCTTGGACGGGTTCTCGACCATGATGACTTCGCCGTCGCTGCGCACCACCTGGTAGACCACGCTCGGCGCCGTGGTGATCAGGTCCTGGTCGAATTCGCGCTCGAGCCGCTCCTGCACGATTTCCATGTGCAGCAGGCCGAGAAAGCCGCAGCGGAAGCCGAAGCCCAGCGCCTGGCTCACCTCGGGCTCGTAGCGCAGCGACGAATCGTTGAGCTTGAGTTTTTCCAGCGCATCGCGCAGGGAGTCGTACTCGCTGGCTTCGGTCGGATACAGGCCGGCGAACACCTGCGGCTGGATCTCCTTGAAGCCCGGCAGCGCTTCGGTGGCGGTGGCGGCCGCGCCGCCCGTACCCGGCTTGATGAGCGTCACGGTGTCGCCGACCTTGGCGGCCTGCAGCTCCTTGATGCCCGCGATGATGTAGCCCACCTCGCCCGCTTCGAGCGAAGGGCGCGGTTCGTTGGCCGGTGTGAAGACGCCGATGTTGTCGGCGTTGTACATGGCGCCGGACGCCATCATCTTGATGCGCTCGCCTTTCACCAGCCGACCGTCGACCACGCGCACCAGCATGACGACGCCGACGTACGCATCGAACCAGCTGTCGACGATCATCGCGCGCAGCGGACCGTCGGGATTGCCGCGCGGCGCCGGCATCTTGTGCACGACGGCTTCGAGGATCTCGTCGATGCCCATGCCCGTCTTCGCGGAACACGGAATCGCATCGGTCGCGTCGATGCCGATCACGTCTTCGATTTCGGTGCGTGCGTTGTCGGGGTCCGCGTTCGGCAGATCCATCTTGTTGAGCACCGGAATCACTTCCACGCCAAGGTCGAGCGCGGTGTAGCAGTTGGCCACCGTCTGCGCTTCGACGCCTTGCGATGCATCGACAACGAGCAGTGCGCCTTCGCAAGCCGACAGCGAGCGGCTCACTTCATACGAGAAGTCGACGTGGCCCGGCGTGTCGATCAGATTGAGGTTGTAGACCTGTCCATCGAGTGCCTTGTAGTGCAGCGCAGCGGTCTGCGCCTTGATGGTTATCCCACGCTCTTTTTCGATGTCCATCGAGTCGAGCACCTGCGCTTCCATCTCGCGTTCCGCGAGGCCGCCGCAACGCTGGATCAAACGGTCTGCGAGTGTCGACTTGCCGTGATCGATGTGCGCAATGATCGAAAAATTTCTGATGTGATTCATCAACGGGAACGCTTAAGTACTTGAATTGGCTCGTGCGCAGAGTGCGACAGGCAAGAAAAAAGGGCGCGTCTTCTGGAGACGCGCCCTGAACCAACAAGCAATGGCAACTGCAGTAGTTGGAACTTCATTGTAGGCAAAAAGGGAGGCACGTACATCCGGGGACAGGGTCAAAACGGGTCGTTGCGGGTCCACAACATCAAAGATATAAACAACTTATCCACAGGATCGGTGGAGCACTCTATGAACAACTTGTGGGCGATCTGTGGAGCAGCGGTGGACTGGTGTCTGACATCTCGCATGGTGAAGGAAATCACACTCCTTATGCATGGACCCACCGGCCAACGCGCCCTATTCTACCGAAAACCGTCCTAAGCGCGGCGATAAGTTAGCTTTCACTAACAAAATGGAGCCTCTCCGTGCCGCAAAAATTTTTTGAAACCTGGCGGCCGAGCGTCGCAAACACCTCAAAAAAAGGCCCCAAACCCGACTGTCGGGTGGGGCCACTTGACGCCAGCGCCAGATCAGCGTGCGGGTCGAATCAGGGCATATTGCGCCCACTCGCCACGGCGGAATAGCACGCTGAGCGGCTTGTTCTTGTCGGCCTTGGCCACTGCGGACTCGAACTCCTTGACGCTCGACACTTCGATATTGCCGACGGAAAGAATCACGTCGCCCTCGCGCAGACCGGCCCTCGCGGCGGCGTCGCTCGACGCGTCGATGCGCACACCACGCACCTTGAGTTCCTTCTTCTGGGCATCGGTCAGATCGCTGACCACCAGGCCCAGGGACTTGCTGGCCGCGGATGACGGCTTGGCCTGCGGCTCCTCGCGGTCCTGCTGGCGCTTGCTGGAGGGCTTGGCTTCGGGATCGCCCTCTGCAATGGTGATCGAGAGCTCGCGCGAACTGCCGTTGCGGAACACGGTCAGCGTGCTCTTCACGCCGGGCTTGGTGCTGGCCACCGAGCGCGAGAGATCGCTCGGTGTTTCGATGACCTTGTCTCCGTACTTGGTGACGATATCGCCTTCGCGCACGCCGGCCTTGTCGGCCGCCGAACCCGGCACCACGCTGCTCACCACGGCGCCGCGCGCCTTGCCGAGGCCGAGGGACTCGGCCACGTCTTTCGAAACCGAGCCAATGGTCACGCCGATGAGACCGCGCGAAACGCGGCCGGTGGCGCGCAACTGGTCGCTGACGCGAATCGCTTCGTCGATCGGGATCGAGAACGAAATGCCCATGTAGCCGCCGGAACGCGAATAGATCTGGCTGTTGATGCCGACCACCTCGCCGCGCAGGTTGATGAGCGGGCCGCCCGAGTTGCCCGGGTTGATGGCGACGTCCGTCTGGATCAGCGGCACCAGGTCGCCCGTGTCGCGCTGCTTCGCGCTCACGATGCCGGCGGTGACGGTGTTCTCGAGACCGAAAGGCGAGCCGATCGCCATGACCCATTCGCCGACGCGCAGCTTCGAGATGTCGCCAATCTTGACCACCGGCAACCCGGTTGCCTCGATCTTGACCACGGCGACGTCGCTGCGCTTGTCGGCGCCGATCAGCTTGGCCTTGAACTCGCGCTTGTCGGTCAGCGTGACCAGGATCTCGGATGCATCCTCGATCACGTGGGCGTTGGTCATCACGTAGCCGTCGGCGCTCAGGATGAAGCCCGAGCCCACGCCGCGCGGACGCTCTTCTTCCTGGGGCTGCTGCGGGCGGTTCGGGCGCGGGCCCGGCCGCGGATTGCCGGGCAGGGGCTGGCCGAAGAAGCGCCGGAAGAACTCCTGCATTTCCTCGTCCATTTCCCCGCCGCCGCTGCCGCCGCGCGTGGAAACCTTCTCGACGGTACGGATTCCGACCACCGCCGGCCCCACCTGCTCCACGAGATCGGCGAAATCGGGCAAGCCACGCGCCTGCGGCGTCTGGGCCATGGCCGGCGTTGCCGGCAGGAAACCCACGCTGGCCGAACAGGCCAGGCCGAATGCGAAGAGATAGGAACGAAGCTTGTGTCCCTCGACTTTGAACATCATCGGTTTTCTTTCAAAAGAACAGAGAGCAGCCAGAAGAAGAGCTATGAGTCTGCGATGCGGACTTGGTTCAGCGCCACCTGCGCATGCGCGGCGAATCAACGTGTGCGTGCGAGGCTTTGAGCGAATGCATTGAGCGTCTGCTGCGGCACCTCGCCCACGGCAGTGAGCCACCAGTCGCTCGCCGGCTCGGGCAATCGCCGGCGAATGGCGTTGGTGGCCCCGATGGTCAGCACGCCATCCCGCGGCGCGCGTTTCTCATCGTAGCGCTCGATGAAGAGCGACACCGAGGCAAGGCCATCGGAGAAGGTCCACTGAACGGTGCGGTCCTGCGCAGTCTTGTCGTCGCCGCCGGCCGGGCGGCGATAGAAGCTGCGCGGCTTGAAGCCGGCCACGGGGGTCTTGAGAACCCAGCCTTCGTCCTGCGCACTGGTGCGCTCGAGCTCCAGCTTTTCGATACGGTAGCCGCCGGTGTTGGTCATCATCTGCGCCAGAGCCTGCGCCTTGACCGGTGCATCGAGCTGCAATTCGGAAAACGCCGACTGCTCCACCACGCGGGATTCACCGTCCACGGTCTGCAGCTTGATGACGAGGCCGGAACGGCGCTCGCTCCAGATGCGATAGCCGAAGCGCAACACGTCGTGCGGCACCAGCTGCACCACGTCGGCGTCGAAACCCGCCACGCGGTCTTTGCCGATGGCCCGAACGTCGTAGAAATCGCCGATCGACGAATCGGGCTTGTCGGGCAGATTGGGAAAAAGGTCGAGGTTCTCGCGCTTCTCGACCTTCACGACCTTGGCCTCGGGCAGGAAGGTCATCACGTGGTGGTTGCGCCGGAATGTCGAGCGCGGCGGTCCCGACAGGGCCTCGATGCGCTCGATCTGCAGATCGCCGTCGCGTACATGCCAGATGCGTGCGCTCGACAGATCGCCGCCCGCCGCCGAAACCACGAACGTGCCGACGTAATTGCGCTGCCGCGCTCCCGTGTGCATGCGCTGCAGCCACTCGACGACACCCATGGCCGGGGGCGCGTCGCCGGCTTGCGCCGAGGCCGCGCCCTTGGCATTCGACGGACCCGAACGGGTCTGGGCGGTGGCGATCTGCGCAAGACAAAAAGCTGCAAACACCAGCGCGAACGCGCGTGCGGAGATCGGCATCTGAACGGTCATTGGAGCGACGACGGGGCGCGCAATCAGCGCGTCGGCCCCTCGAAGGTCGCGTTGCGCAGAAAGCCCGAAGGCATTTGCGAAGCGCCGCCGGCTTGCTGGTGCGCCTCGAGCAACTGGTCGAGCCGCGGGTCGCGCAACATGACTTGCGGGCTGCCGTTGCCGACCATCACGCGGGTTGGCGTGAGCGTGGTGGCGGCGGGCGAGTGGTTGTTGGCGGCAGCGGCGGCCAGCACCGAATTGGCGGCCGGCTGTTGCTGGGCCGCGATCTGGGCACCCGACGAGGGAAAGCCAGCTCCGTTGCCGACCAAGGTCCAGCTGATGGCGGCCACGGCCACCAGCGATGCCGCGCCAGCCACCAGCTTCCAGCGGAATACCGGTTCGTTGGCCGCATCGGCCCTGCGCCGCACCGTGATCACCTTGGTTGCCGTCACCGGTGCCAGGACCGGAGTCGCGACCACAGGCTCGGCCGCAAGGCGCTGCTGGAACCGGGTCAGGAACGCATCGGTATCGCTGCAAGGCGCATGGGCGCCCGAGCGCAGGATGTCGCCCACCAGGTGATAGGAACGCCAGGCACCGCGCGCGTCGTCTTCGGCGCAGACGGCGTCGATGGCCCGGGCGAAGTCCTCGCCCTGCAAATGACCGTCCGCCAATGCGGACACCTGTTCACGAACCGTGATCGTCTGATTCATTTCATTCACCTGCTTACCTACCAACGCTTGCCGGACTGGTTGTCCAGCAGCGGTTTGACCCTGGCCGAAATGGCCTCGCGCGCCCGGAAAATACGCGAACGCACCGTGCCGATAGGGCAATCCATGACCTCGGCAATCTCTTCGTAACTCATGCCCTCGATCTCGCGCAGGGTGACAGCCTGGCGCAACTCGGCAGGCAGCGCTTCCATGGCCGCCTCGACAACGCGGGCGATTTCGTTCGCCGCCAAGATCGATTCGGGGGTTTCGTCGCTGATTGGTTCGTTTCCAGGGCGGTAAGTTTCATCGTCTTCTTCAGAAGACGGCCGCAAGGCGCTTTCGGAGATGGTCGGGTCGCGCTTCATGTCGACCAGCGCCTTCTTGGCGGTATTGACCGCGATCCGGTAAAGCCAGGTGTAGAACTGGGCGTCGCCACGGAACTGGTGGAGCGCCCGATAGGCCCGGATGAAGGTTTCCTGCGCGATGTCTTCGACCAGGTCGACATCGCGCACCATGCGCCCGATCAGGCGCTCGATCCGGCGCTGGTATTTGATGACCAGCAGCTCGAAGGCCTTCTGGTCACCCGCGACCGTGCGCTGAACCAGCTGAAGGTCGACCTCGCCCGGGCGCGGCGCCTCGGCGGACACCTCGGTCAAGCCGGAGTCCGGTGGCACTGGCGGCGGAGAAGTTGTCATCGAGGAGATTCAGGGCGCATCGGCGGGCGCGGTCGCGGGCCAAGGCTCGCCAGCCGGCGAGGCCGACGGGGGGCGCGAATATACCGCCCGGCGCAGATCGCGCCAGCGCTCGGGCATGGCGCGCTCCTCGATCCATATCCATCGTCCCGCGCGGCCGGGTTGGGTCAGCCGGACCAGAAGCAGCGATTGAAGATCGAGCGCAACGGAGGCCCGCGCCGCATGAACGGCGCGGCCCCGGTCGGTCCCCGTCAAGGTCCAGCAGAGCCCGTCGAAGTGCAAGACGCCAGCGCCGTCGCTTCGCAGCCCGAGCGCTGCCGCGACGCCGGAAAACAGGACACTCAGGACCAGCAGCAACTGGCGCCAGCCGGCACTATCGAATAGATAGCACGACAGCCCTGCGCAGCAGGCGCCCAGGGCCCAGGTGGCGATCAGGATTCGGGTTGCGCCGCGCGAGCGCCCCACCGGATAGGTCACCGACGGCGCGCTGTGCATGAAAGAGCAAGGCTCAAGCGCGCTTGAACACCAGCGTGCCGTTGGTGCCGCCGAAGCCGAAGTTGTTCTTGACCGCGACGTCGATCTTGAGATCGCGCGCCGCATTGGCGCAGTAGTCGAGGTCGCACTCCGGATCCTGGTTGAAGATGTTGATGGTCGGCGGGCTCTTCTGGTGATGCAGTGCAAGCACCGTGAACACCGACTCGATGCCCCCCGCGCCACCCAGCAAGTGGCCGGTCATCGACTTGGTCGAGTTCACGACCAGCTTCTTCGCGTGATCGCCGAAGGCGAGCTTGACCGCGTTGGTTTCGTTGAGGTCGCCGATCTGCGTCGAGGTGCCGTGCGCATTCAGGTACTGCACTTCGTCGGCATTGACGCCCGCGTTGGCCAGCGCCATGGCCATCGAGCGGCGGGGACCGTCGACGTCGGGCGCGGTCATGTGGTACGCGTCGCCCGTCAGGCCGAAGCCCGCCACTTCCGCGTAGATCTTGGCGCCGCGCGCCTTGGCATGCTCGTACTCTTCGAGCACCAGCACGCCGGAGCCCTCGCCCAGCACGAAGCCGTCGCGGTCCTTGTCCCACGGGCGCGAGGCCGTCGCGGGATCGTCGTTGCGCGTACTGAGCGCGCGCGGCGCGGTGAAGCCGCCGATGCCCAGCGGGGAAATGGTCGACTCGGCACCGCCCGCGATCATCACGTCGGCATCGCCGTACTCGATCATGCGTGCCGAGGTGCCGATGGCATGCAGGCCGGTGGTGCAGGCGGTCACGACGGCGATGTTCGGGCCCTTGAAGCCGTACTTGATCGACACGTGGCCCGAGATCATGTTGATGATGGACGCCGGCACGAAGAACGGCGAAATGCGGCGCGGGCCGCGGTTCGCGTATTCGCCGTGCGTTTCTTCGATCATCGGCAGACCGCCGATGCCGGAGCCGATGTTGCAGCCGATACGCACGGCTTTTTCATAGGACAGCGCTTCGCCGGTCGGCAGTCCGCTGTCCTGCACAGCCTGCATGGCAGCGGCAAGCCCCAGATGAATGAAGCGGTCCATGTGACGCGCTTCCTTCTCCGAGATGTATTGGGTGATGTCGAAACCCTTGACCTCACCGGCGAACTTGCAGGCGAAGGCGCTTGCATCGAACGCGGTGATGTTCGCAATACCCGACTTCCCGGCCAGCAGGTTGGCCCAGGATTCGGTTGCGGTGTTTCCGACAGGAGCGATGCAACCGAGTCCGGTCACGACGACGCGGCGTTTGGTCATGCCGGCAAACCTTTCTGGAAGCGCTGAACAACTGCTGGCGGCGCGTACGGGGCTGGAAAAGAGCGCCGCCGGCCGTCGCAGTGACAGCTGGCCCGATCAGGCCTTTTGATTCTTGGTGGCGTAGTCGACGGCGTTTTGCACCGTGGTGATCTTCTCGGCGTCTTCATCCGGAATTTCGATGCCGAATTCGTCTTCGAGTGCCATCACCAGTTCGACCGTGTCGAGCGAGTCCGCGCCGAGGTCGGCCACGAAGGCCTTTTCGTTCGTTACTTGGGACTCTTCCACGCCGAGTTGCTCGGCGATGATTTTCTTGACACGTGCTTCGATATCGCTCATTTGGTTCCCTCTGAGGGTTGTAGGTAATAGGTGGATTTTAGCCGGGCGCATTGTGGCATTTGCCGTGCGCCCGGGACGGGGAAAGATTGCGCCTTGCGGCTCTTACATGTGCATGCCGCCGTTGACGTGCAGCTCCTGCCCCGTCACATAGGAAGCTTGGGGCGAGGCCAGATAGGCTACAGCATGCGCGATGTCGGCCGGCTTGCCCAGGTGGCCCAGCGGAATCTGCTGCAGCAGCGCCTGTTGCTGCGCCTCGGGCAGGCTGGCCGTCATGTCGGTCTCGATGAAGCCCGGCGCGACGCAGTTGACTGTGATGTTGCGGCTGCCGAGTTCGCGGGCCAGCGCGCGGGTCATGCCCGCGACACCGGCCTTGGCGGCCGCATAGTTGGCTTGGCCGGCATTGCCGGAGGCACCCACCACGCTGGTGATGCTGATGATGCGGCCGTAGCGCTGCTTCATCATCGGGCGAATCACGGCACGCGAAAGGCCGAACACGGCCTTGAGGTTGGTGTCGAGCACGGCATCCCAGTCGTCGTCCTTCATGCGCATGGCGAGCGTGTCCCGCGTGATGCCGGCGTTGTTGACCAGCACGTGGATGGCGCCGTAGGCCTTGACGATCTCATCGATCAAAGCCTCGACGGCAGCGCCGTCGTTCACGTCGAGTGCGCGGCCGCGGCCGTCGAAGGCGCTGAGCGCCGAAGTGATCTTTGCCGCGCCGTCATCGGTGGTGCCGGTGCCGACCACCTTGACGCCGCGCTGCGCGAGTTCGAGCGCAATTGCCGCGCCGATGCCGCGCGTTGCGCCGGTGACCAGGGCAACTTGCCCTTCGAATTTGGGAATGCTCATAAAAGAAGAAGTGTCCGGGTCTTGCGTCGTTCAGGCGGCGAGCAGTTGTCGGGTGTCCGCGAGCGTTACCGGGTCGTACACCGACGCGGCTTCGAGCTCGGGGGCGATGCGCTTGACCATGCCGGCCAGCACCTTGCCGGGCCCGCACTCGATGATGGCGGCTACACCGCGCAGTTTCAAGGCCTGCACGCTTTCGACCCAGCGGACCGGGCCCGCGGCCTGGCGCACCAGGGCTTCGCGGATGCGGGCCGGATCAGTCTCCACGGCCACATCGATATTGTTGAGTACCGGAATCTGGGGTGCGGCGAGCGTGATGGTGCTGAGCTTCTCGCGCAGCGCTTCGGCGGCGGGCTTCATCAGGCTCGAATGGAACGGCGCCGACACGGGCAGCAGCAGCGCGCGCTTGGCGCCATTGGCCTTGAGCAGTTCGCACGCCTTGTCGACGGCCGCCTTGCTCCCCGCGATCACGGTTTGCATCGGGTCGTTGAAATTCACCGCCTCGACGATCTCGGCGCTGCCCGCACCGAAAGACGCGGTGGCTTCCGCGCAGCCGGCCACGACCTTGGCGGCCTCCATCCCCAGAACGGCCGCCATGGCGCCAACTCCCACGGGCACGGCCTGCTGCATGGCCCGCGCACGAAAGCGCACCAGCGGCGCAGCTTGCGCCAGCGTGAGCACGCCAGACGCCACCAGCGCGGAGTACTCGCCGAGCGAATGTCCGGCCACCACGGAAGGGGCTGCGCCGCCTTCGGCCAGCCAGGCTCGCCAGGCAGCCACGCCAGCCACGAGCATCACCGGCTGCGTGTTGGTGGTGAGCGCCAGTTCTTCCTTGGGGCCATTCTTGATCAGCCCGGCGATGTCTTCGCCCAGCGCTTCGGAGGCCTCGCGCAGGGTTTCGACCACAGCCGGATGATCGCCCCAGGCGTCGAGCATGCCGACTGCCTGCGAGCCCTGACCCGGAAAGACAAAAGCGAAGGATTTCATTGTTCTAAAACGTCATGTCGCACTGCGGCCCCACACGGGTGGCGCAATACACTACAGATTCAATAGCACCGCGCCCCAGGTGAAGCCACCGCCGACGCCTTCGAGCATGACGGTCTCGCCTTTTTTCACCTTGCCGGAACGCACGGCTTCATCGAGCGCCAGCGGAATCGAGGCGGCCGAGGTATTGCCGTGTTCGTTGACCGTGACGATGAGCTTCTCGCGCGGAAGCTTCAGCTTCTTGGCCGTGCCTTCCATGATGCGGATGTTGGCCTGGTGCGGAATGAGCCAGTCGATGTCGGCCTCGGTCTTGCCCGCTTTTGCAAGCGTGGCACGCGCGGCCTCCTCGAGCACGCGAACCGCGAGCTTGAACACGGCTTGGCCGTCCATGTGCAGCAGGGGCGTGCCCAGCACATTGCCGCCCGATACGTGGCCTGGCACGCAAAGAATGCCGACGTGCTTGCCGTCCGCATGCAGGTCGCTCGCCAGGATGCCAGGCTCTTCGCTCGCCTCGAGGACCACGGCGCCAGCGCCGTCGCCGAACAGCACGCAGGTGGTGCGGTCATTGAAATCGAGGATGCGCGAGAACACTTCGGCGCCGACGACCAGCGCGCAGCGCGCGGTGCCGGTGCGAATCATGGCGTCGGCCACGGTCAGCGCATAGACGAAGCCGCTGCAGACGGCCTGTACGTCGAACGCCGGGCAGCCGGCAATGCCGAGCTTGTTCTGAAGAATGGCGGCCGACGATGGAAACACCATGTCCGGCGTCGACGTGGCGACGATGATCAGGTCGATCTCTTCCGCCTTGCGTCCCGCGGCTTCGAGCGCGTGGCGGGCGGCCTCGAGGGCGAGATCGCTGCTCGTCACCTCGGGCGCCGCAAAGTGGCGCGCATGGATGCCGGTGCGCTCGACGATCCATTGATCCGAAGTTTCGATGCCGCGCGTTGCCAATTCCTTGGCAAGGTCGTCGTTGGTCACCCGGCGCGGAGGCAGATAGCTGCCGGTGCCGGTGATGCGTGAATAAGAGCTCATCAAGCGTGAAGGGCCGTCGCGTCCGCTGGCACCGCCGACTCTTGCCGCGCGAGCAAAGGCGCGGCGTGGGCGATGCGGGCCCGCACGCGATCGAGCAGGTTGTTGCGAGCGGCATCATAAGCGCGATCCAGCGCATGACCGAAAGCCACTTCGTCAGCCGAGCCATGGCTCTTGAAAACCAGCCCGCGCAGGCCCAACAGGGCCGCGCCGTTGTACCGGCGATGATCCAAGCGGTTTTTAAACGCTTTTAGCACCGGATAGGCAACGATCGCCGCAGCCTTGGTGAAAATGCTCCGGGAAAATTCGACACGAATGAATTCGCCGATCATCGACGCGACGCCTTCGCTCGCCTTCAGGGCGACGTTTCCGACAAAACCGTCACACACGACGATGTCGGTCGTTCCCTTGAAAATATCGTTGCCTTCCACGTTCCCGTAGAAGTTCAAATCTTTCGAGTTCGCCGCTGTACGGAGCAGTTGGCTGGCCTTTTTGATTGTTTCGCTGCCTTTGATGGCTTCTTCGCCCACATTGAGCAAACCGACCGAGGGCGACTCGTTGCCCGTCAGCGCGGAGACCAGTGCCGAACCGAGCACGGCGAACTGCAACAGGTCTTCAGCGTCGCAATCGACGTTCGCCCCCAGATCGAGCACCGTGGTGGCACCACCCTTGATGTTGGGCAGCTGCGGCGCAATCGCGGGCCGGTCGATGCCGTCGAGCGTCTTGAGCAGGTAGCGCGCAATGGCCATCAGCGCGCCCGTGTTCCCGGCCGAGATGGCAGCCTGTGCGGCGCCGTCCTTGACCTGCTGAATCGCGACGCGCATGGAAGAGTCCTTCTTCTTGCGCAGCGCGATCTCGATCGGGTCGTCCATGCCCACCACTTCGCTGGCGGCAACGATGCGGGCTCTCGGATGCTTGGCAAAACCGGCCAGGGCAGCGGGCGCGCCGACCAGCAGCAGCGACGCTTCCGCATGCCGCTCGAGAAACGCGCGGCAGGCCGCGAGCGTGACGCGCGGCCCATGGTCGCCACCCATGCAATCCACGGCAAGCGTGATTGCGGCGGGCGCGGCGGAGGATTCGGAGGAGGAAGACGTAACCATCAAAACAAAGGCCCGACGCTACAGCAAAAGTAGCTTCGGGCCTCGGCCTTGGGATGCGAAATCAGGCTTCGGACTTGCTCTTGAGAACCTGGCGGCCACGGTAGAAACCGTTCGGGCTGATGTGGTGACGCAGGTGCGTTTCACCGGTGGTCGGTTCCACGGCAATGCCGGGCACGACCAGCGCATTGTGGGAACGGTGCATGCCGCGCTTGGAAGGCGACTTCTTGTTTTGCTGGACGGCCATGATGGCTCCTGGACTGTTAGGTGAGTGATTGGATGCGCTCTTTTGCGGTGGCAATACAGGAAATTCAACGGCATGTATGGAATGCCCTCGACTGATTCATCTGTCTTGCTGCTCACGGCGGCGCGCGCGAAGCCCATGATTATAGCCCAGCCTGCGAGAAAGGGCTACTTGCCCTCTTCCGGCTTGCGTGAACGCAACGCGCCGAGCACCGCAAACGGGTTGGGCTTGGCCTCTTCCGCCGCCTTGAAGTCCTCGTCGCTGGACGAAAGCTGGAGGGGCGTCGGGCAGACTTCGTGAACCGGCATGACGGGGATTTCCATCAAAAGCTCGTCCTCGATGAGGGCATGGAGATCGAAATCGCGGCTCACGACCAGCAGGTCCTCTTCGGATTCGTCGTCTTCGGCATCGGCAGTGGCCTCATCGGCCACAAAACGGAACCAGCGGTCCGATGCAACAAGTGTCTCCACCGGTGCCAGGCAGCGCTGGCACACCAGAGGCACGGTCGTTTCGGTCGTCAGGTGCAGCCAGGGTTCGGCCTTGCCGTCAGCGCCGGCGCGCTGTTCGCCGGTCGCCTCCCAGTGCACCAAGGCGGCTGGCGCCGGCGCGGCCAGTTCTTGCGCCAACCGGGCGTAATCAGGAACCGGGTCGTCAGCTGAAAGCACCGCGGCTTCAGCGGCAAAGGCGGCCACGTCAAGCCGCTGGGGAACAAATTCTCTCTTCATCCGCACCAGTCTAGCGCGCCGGCCGGGGGAATTGGCGGGGCACGGCCAAAGGCTCTTGCGGGCTCACGCACAATCGTCTCCATGCAACGCCCCTTGATCCTCGCTTCGACCTCGCGCTACCGGCGCGAACTGCTAACCCGCCTCCAATTGCCCTTCGATGTGCAGCCTCCGGAAGTCGACGAAACCGCACTCAGCGGCGAAACCCCGCGCGAATTGGCCGAGCGCCTGGCGCTGGAAAAGGCCCGCGCCGTGGCCGCCCGCTTTCCCGAGGCCGTGGTCATCGGCTCGGACCAGGTGGCCGACCTCGCCGGCGAAGCGCTCGGCAAGCCCGGCGACCACGCGCGCGCCACGGCCCAGCTGCGCAAGATGCGCGGCCAGACGCTGATATTCCAGACCGCCGTGGCGGTTGTCTGCCAAGCCACCGGCTTCGTCGAGCGCGACCTGGCGCCGGTGCGGGTCGTGTTTCGCGAACTCAGCGACGCGGCCATCGAGCGGTACCTGCAGGCCGAGCAACCCTACGACTGCGCGGGCAGCGCCAAGAGCGAAGGGCTCGGCATCGCGTTGCTGGGCGCCATCGACAGCGACGACCCCACGGCCCTGGTCGGCCTGCCGCTGATCCGCACCTGCCGCATGCTGCGTTCCGCGGGAGTCGAACTGCTGTGACGACCCCAGGCAAGCTCTATCTCGTGCCCGCGCCGCTCGACTTCGGCTGCGACATCCAGGCGCCGCTCCAGGACGCCCTGCCCCTCGGCACGCTGCAGGCGGCCGCCGGCCTCACCCATTGGATCTGCGAAAACGCCAAATCAGCCCGCGCCTATCTGAAGCGGATCGATGCGGTGGTTCCGCTGGCCGCCCCTCTGCAGGCGCAGGACATCCGCGAATTGCCGCGCGAGGTGCACAAGAAAGGCGACCACGCGGGCCAGTTCGACGCTCGGCCGCTGCTGGCCGCGGCGCTCGAAGGCCACGACATCGGCCTGCTCAGCGAAGCCGGCATGCCGGCGGTGGCCGACCCCGGTTCCTCGGTGGCGCGCGCCGCGCATGACCTGGGCATTGCCGTGGTGCCGCTCACCGGTCCGGTTTCGCTGCTGCTGGCACTGGCTGCGAGCGGTCTCAACGGCCAGAACTTCGCGTTCGTCGGTTACCTGCCGCAGGATTCGGCCGAGCGCCAAACCCGCATCCGCGAGCTCGAGGCGTTGGCGCTCAAGACAGGCCAGACGCAGTTGTTCATCGAAACCCCCTATCGCAATGCGGCGATGCTGCAGGCGCTGGTGCAGACGCTGCAGCACAACACCCGGCTCGCCGTGGCGCGCGGCCTGACGCTTGCAACCGCCCATGTGCGCAGCGAAACGGTGAAAGCCTGGCGCGCCAAGGCGCAGAGCGCCACGGACGAACGCCTGCCAGCCGTGTTCGCGATCGGGCGCTGACGATGGTGGTGACCGCCGGCACGCGCTGGGCCTCGCGCGCGCAGTTCTTTTCGTCGGGCTTCATCTTTGCGACCTGGGGCGTGCACGTCCCCACCGTCAAGGCGCATTACGGCATCGACGAAGCCCAACTGGGGCTGGCCCTGCTCGCGGCCGGTGCCGGGGCGATGTTCGGCCTGACCAGCGCCGGACGCTGGATCGGCCGTCACGGCCCGCGGCGCATGGCGGCCGTATGCGGCTGCGTCTACGCGCTGCTGCTGGCCGGGTTGATCGCGATGCCGGGTTACTTCGCCCTGCTGCTCTTGCTGGCGGCCTTCGGCCTTGTCACCAGCGTGTTCGACGTGGCCATCAACACCGAAGCGGCACAACTCGAACTGCACGGCGGCACACCGCTGATGAGCGGCATGCACGGCATGTTCAGCCTGGGTGGCATGGCCGGGGCCGCGAGCGGCAGCGCGGCGCTGGCCGCGGGGCTCGGCCCGCAGGCGCATCTGCTGTGGGTTGCGGCGGCCATGGCGCTGGTGGTGGCTGTGTCGTCGATGCGCATGCTGCCCAAACCGCCCGTCGCAACCGACGCGGCGCCCGTCGACCGCAAATTCCGGTTGCCCCGCGGCGCGCTCGCGGTGCTCGGCGTGCTCGCGGCGTTGGGCCTGATTGCCGAAGGCGCCATCTACGACTGGAGCGTGCTCTACATGCAGCAGGAACTCGGCAGTCCGCAGAAGCAGGCCGCGCTGGCGTATGCGAGCTTCTCGGCGGCCATGGCTGCCGCGCGCTTCGGCGGCGATGCGATGCGCGCCCGCTTCACGCCGGTTGCGTTGCTGCGCGGCAGCGGCCTGCTGGCGGCCGCCGCCATGACGCTGGTGCTGCTCACCGACCTGCCCTGGCTCGCGCTGATCGGTTTCGCGGGCGTGGGTATCGGTTTCGCGAACGTGGTGCCGATTCTGTTCGGCGCATCGGCGCGCGTGCCCGGCGTCGAGCCCGCCATCGGCATTGCTGCCGTCTCGGCCGTGGCCTATCTGGGGTTCATGGCCGGTCCGGCGGTGATCGGCCTGCTCGCGCGGGCAAGCTCGCTGACCGCCGCGCTCTATGTGGTCGTGGTTTTCGCCGTTGCGCTGGCCGCCTCGGCCCGTTTCACGGGCAGCGACGGCACGGCCTGAACCGCTGGTTCAGCGCAGCGCCGGCGTGGTGGTCTGCAGCGAGCGCACAGTGGCGTCGCCCATGGCCGCGCCGAATTTCTTCGCGAGCTTTTCGGCCACGTTGTCGCGCCGCGTGTAGTCGGTCACCTCTTCGGCCTTGATGACTTCGCGCGCCACGTAGTCCACATTGCCCAGCTGGTCGGCCAGGCCGAATTGGACGGCTTGTTCGCCGCTCCAGAACAGCCCGCTGAAAAGGCCCGGCGTGTCGAGCTTGAGCCGGTCGCCGCGCCCCGCCTTCACCACGTTGATGAACTGCTGGTGAATCTGGTTCAGCATGGTCTGGGCATGCGCGCGCTGCGCATCGCTCATCGGGCTGAACGGGTCGAGAAAGCCCTTGTTGTCTCCGGCCGTCAGCAGCCGGCGCTCGACGCCGACCTTTTCCATCACGCCGGTGAAGCCGAAACCGTCCATCAGCACGCCGATGCTGCCGACGATGCTGGCCTTGTCGACGAAGATCTTGTCGGTGGCGGCGGCAATGTAATACGCCGCCGACGCGCAAGTTTCCTCGACCACGGCGTAGACCGGCTTCTTGTGCTTGGCCTTCAGGCGCTTGATTTCGTCGCTGATGATGCCGGCCTGCACAGGGCTTCCGCCGGGCGAATTGATCAGCAGCACGATGCCCTTGGCGCCCTCGTCCTCGAAGGCGGTCTTCATTGCAGCCACCACGAATTCCGCGCTCGCGTCGCCGCCGTTGGCGATCTCGCCCTTGATTTCGACCACCGCGGTGTGGGCCGTGGTCTTGGCCGTGCTCGGCGTGCTGCGCGACATGGCGAGCCACACCAGGAAGATGAAGAAGGCGAGCCACGACAGACGCGTGAACGTCTTCCAGCGGCGCGCGGCCTTCTGTTCGTTCAGGGAAGCGAAGGCGAGTTTTTCGAGCGTTGCGCGCTCCCACCCGGGGCGTTGCGTAGGGTCTTTGGCCATGTTTCTGGGCGCGCCCTCGGAGGACGCAATGGGAGTGGCCGGCTCAAAAGGATCAAAACCTTCGGGTTCCGTGCGGTTCGGGTCGGTCATTGTCAAAAGCTCAGGGGATGGAGGTTCCAGGCAGTATGCCAGTGCACCACGCCGTCACGCTCGCTGAGGGCGATCTTCACGAGGCCGCCGCGGCAAGGGCCGCCGGCGCATTCGCCGGTGTCCGGCTTGTAGACCGCGCCGTGGGTGGCGCAGAGCAGCCACTGGCCACTGTCGTCGAAAAAGCGGTCGGGCTGGAAGTCCAGCTCCATCGCCACATGGCTGCATCGGTTCAGGTAGGCATGCGGCTGTCCTTCGAAGCGCACCGCGAAGGCGCGGCAGGTTTCGCCGCCGTAGACCACATCGAAAGGCACGGCCCGGCCGCCTTCGACCAGGTCCGAGGTGTTGCACAAGGGAATGGGTGCTTCTTCGCTCATCGCGAGATTTTCAGTCAGGCGTTGTCCAGAAGCCATGCTTCGAGGCTGGCCACGGAGTGGGCAACGAACAGCGGCTTCAGTTCGTCGAAGCTCTCGGGCTCGTGCGCGCCGTAGCTCACGCCCACGCTGGCGCAGCCGGCATTGAGGGCGAGCTGCAGGTCGTGCGTGGTGTCGCCGATCATCAGGGTGCGTTCGGCCGGAACCTCGAGCTCTTCCATCAGTTCCAGCAGCATGCGTGGATGCGGTTTGCCGAAGGTTTCGTCGGCGGTGCGCGAGGCGTCGAAACGGTCGCGCAGCGCCATCGACTTCAGCGCTTCGTTCAGGCCGCGGCGCGATTTGCCGGTGGCCACGGCAAGCTTGTGGCCCCGCGCGCGCAGCGCGTCGATCATCTGCAGCACGCCGTCGAACAACACCAGGTCGTCCTGGTGCTGCAGATAGTGATAGCGGTAGCGCGCGCCGAGTTCGGCGTATTTCTCTTTCGGCACGTCGGGGGCGGCACGCGCCAGGGCCTCGGCCAAGCCCAGGCCGATGACCCACGCGGCGTCGTTCTCGCTCGGCTTGGCACCGCCGACGTCGATCACGGCCGCCTGGATGCAGCGCACGATCAGGCGCGTGGAGTCATAAAGCGTGCCGTCCCAATCGAAGGCGATCAGGTCGAAGCGCAGGGGTCTGGAGGAATCAGTCATTGGCCGTGGGAGTGGGGTGTTGGGCAAGCGCTTCGAGCGCCTGGGGCGGCATCAACGCGTGCAGTTCGGGCGGCAGTCCGGCCTGCAGCGCCACGCGCTCGCCGGTGGCGGGATGATTGAACTGCAAGCGCCAGGCGTGCAGGAACATGCGTTTGAGGCCGAGTTTTTGCAGGGCGCGCTGACGCTCGAAGTCGCCATACTTGTCGTCGCCCGCAATCGCATGGCCGGCCGACGCAAGATGCACACGGATCTGGTGCGTGCGGCCGGTCTTGATGGTGACCGCGAGCAATGACAGCGGCGCAGCATCGCCCGGCAGCGTGAGCCGTGCCAGCACGCGCACCAGCGTCACCGCGCGCATCGCGTCGGGATGGTCCTTGGCCACCACGCGCACGCGGCGCTCGCCGGCGCCCGCGCCGTCGCCCGGCAGCAGGTACTTGGCAAGCGGCGCATCGAGCACCTTCTTGTTGGCAGGCCAGGCGCCTTCGACCAGCGCGAGGTAGGTCTTGCCCGTCTCGCGCTCGCGGAACTGATCCTGCAGCGCCACGAGCGCACTGCGCTTCTTGGCGACCAGCAGGATGCCCGAGGTCTCGCGGTCGAGCCGGTGCACGAGTTCGAGGAATTTCGCGCCGGGCCGGGCGGTTCGCAGTTGCTCGATCACGCCAAAGCTCACCCCGCTGCCGCCATGCACCGCCACGCCGGCGGGCTTGTCGATGGCCAGCACCGCGTCGTCCTCCAGCAGCACCGGGAACTCGCGTGCCGGCGCCAGGGGCGTGGCGCCTTCTTCGGCGCGCGGCGATATCCGCACCGGCGGCAACCGCAGCACGTCACCGGTCTCGATGCGGGTTTCGGCTTGCGCGCGCCCTTTGTTGATGCGCACTTCGCCCGACCGGATGATCCGGTAGACATGCGTCTTGGGCACGCCCTTCAGGTGGCGGAACAGGAAGTTGTCGAGCCGCTGCCCCGCGGATTCCGCGTCGACGGTGATGAACTTGATGGCCGCGTGCGGCGTGCCGGTCTCGGTTCCCGCATTTGAATCTGAGGGATTTGGAGCCCCCGAGGGGCTTTGCTTCGCACCTATAATGTTTTTCACCAGCGCGGTCGTGTAAGTGCTTGATTAGACAGAAGTTTAGATCACTGCAGTCAAACGCCCAGGACCACGCTGTGAGGTCGATGCCGCTTTGGCGCCGAGCTGCAAACCCCGCGCAATTGCGCAAAGTGGCAAGCCAGGTACCCGAGTCAAGCCGACACCCACGAAACACCGATACGGAATACCCAGCCTGCAGCTTCCAAGCTGCCGGCGGATCGAAGCGAGTCCCTTGTGTTGATGCTGCTGATTCAACTGTGCCTGCGTTGGCCCACCTGGCTTTTGCCAGCGGCCTCAGGCATTGAATCATCCGCACCGCGCGCCACCATTGCGCAACCAGCTATCAATAAGATAGCTGCTCAACACCGAATCTGGCTCGCGCCCATCCACGCGCCCCCACCCCGGCTGTCTTCTTGAGCTGACGCTCAAGAGGCCTGTTCGCGCTCGTCGCGGCAGTGGCAGCAACCGGGGCCAAGCGGCAATTCCCCTCGTTTCGCGGGCGTCGTCCGTGCATCGTTGGCCCGTCATGGGCCTGTAGAACGATACATATAAGGACAACGCATCATGAAGCGGATGCTGATCAATGCCACGCAGGCCGAAGAACGCCGCCTGGCCATCGTCGACGGGCAAAAGCTCCTCGACTACGAAATCGAGATCGAAGGGCGCGAACAGCGCAAGGGCAACATCTACAAAGCCGTCGTGACGCGCGTCGAGCCCTCGCTCGAAGCCTGTTTCGTCGACTACGGCGAAGACCGCCACGGCTTCCTGCCGTTCAAGGAAATCTCCAAGCAATATTTCGCCGAAGGCGTGTCTGCCAACCAGGCGCGCATCCAGGACGCCATCAAGGAAGGCCAGGAACTGGTCGTCCAGGTCGAAAAAGAAGAACGCGGCAACAAGGGCGCAGCCCTCACTACCTTCATCTCGCTGGCCGGCCGCTATGTCGTGCTGATGCCCAACAACCCGCGCGGCGGCGGCGTTTCGCGCCGCATCGAAGGCGACGACCGCGCTGAACTCAAGGAGGCGATGGACCAGCTGCAGTACCCCAAGGGTGCCAGCATCATCGCGCGCACCGCCGGCATCGGCCGCTCGGCGCCCGAGCTCCAGTGGGACCTGAACTACCTGCTCAAGCTTTGGAGCGCCATCGACGGCGCCTCCAAGGGAGCCAAGGGCGCCTTCCTGATCTACCAGGAATCGTCGCTCGTCATCCGCGCCATTCGTGACTACTTCAATCACGACATCGGCGACATCCTGATCGACACCGACGACATCTACGAGCAGGCGCAGCAGTTCATGGCGCACGTCATGCCCGAGCATGCCGCCCGCGTGAAGCGCTACCGCGACGACGCGGCACTGTTCAGCCGCTTCCAGATCGAGCACCAGATCGAATCGGCCTACGCCCGCACCGTGCAGCTGCCCTCGGGCGGCGCCATCGTCATCGACCACACCGAGGCGCTGGTCTCGGTCGACGTGAACTCGGCCCGCGCCATCAAGGGCGGCGACATCGAAGAAACCGCCACCCGCACCAACCTCGAAGCCGCCGACGAAGTGGCCCGCCAGATGCGCCTGCGCGATCTGGGCGGCCTGATCGTCATCGACTTCATCGACATGGACGAGTCGAAGAACCGCCGCGAAGTCGAAAGCCGCCTGCGCGATGCGCTGCGGCAAGACCGCGCCCGCGTGCAGTTCGGCTCGATCAGCAAGTTCGGCCTGATGGAAATGAGCCGCCAGCGCCTGAAGCCGGCGCTGAGCGAAGGCTCGTCGATCCCCTGCCCCCGCTGCGGCGGCTCGGGCCACATCCGCGACACCGAATCGAGCGCGCTGCAGATCCTGCGCATCATTCAGGAAGAGTGCCTGAAGGACAACACGGCCGCGGTGCATGTGCAGGTGCCGGTCGAAGTGGCGTCGTTCCTGCTGAACGAAAAGCGCCCCGAGATCGCCAAGATCGAACTCAAGCAGCGCGTCACCGTGCTGATGGTTCCGAACAAGACGCTCGAAACGCCGAACTACAAGCTCGAACGCCTGAAGCACGACGATCCGCGCCTCGACCACATCGAAGCCAGCTACAAGATGGCCGACGAGATCGAAGACCCGACCGCCGTCACCCGCCGTTCGCAGGAACCCACCAACAAGCAGACGCCGGTCATCAAGGGCGTGCTGCCCGATGCGCCGGCGCCCGTGGTGCCACCCAGGCCCGAAGCCGTGCGCGCGCCTGCCGCCGTGGCTCCGGCACCGGTCGCTCCGCCTGTCGCGAGCGCACCGGCACCCGCCGAAATGGGCTTCTTTGCCCGCATCAAGAGCTGGTTCGGCGGTGCGCCGGCACCGGCCGCCAAACCGGCCGTGATTCCCGTCGAGGCCCCGAAGCCCGCACGCCGTGACGGTGGCCGCTCGGGCCGCGACGGCGAAACGCGCGGTGCGCGCGACGGCGAACAGCGCCGTGCTGGCCGCGGCGGCGAAGGCCGCAGCGAAAACGGTGGCCGCTCCGGCGGTCGCGACGGTGAACGCCGCGGCGGTCGCGGTGGCGAGCGCCGTGGTGAAGGGCGCAGCGGCGAACTGCGCAACGAAGCCGCGCAACCGCGCGAGCAACGTGAGCCGCGTGAACAACGCGAGCCACGCGAGCAGCGCGAACCCCGTGAAGCACGCGGCCCGCGCGAAGGCGAACAACGCCGCGGTGGCCGCGGTGAGCGCCGCGAAGGCGAAGGCCGCGAAGCACGGCCCGCATCGGCCGAGCTGATCGACAGCAACCTCGAAGCGCAGCAACTCGCGCCCACCGGCGACGAAGGCAATACGCCGGCAGAGCGCGCGCCCCGCGCCCGCGGCGAACGCCGTGAGCGCGGTGATCGGGCGGACCGTGGCGAACGCGGTGAGCGCAGCGAACAACGCAATGGCACCGATGCGCCGCGCGAAACGTCCGGCGACGACAGCCTCTCCGTGCAGGACGGCTCGCAAGCCGAACGCGCACCGCGCAGCGGTCGTGAAGAGCGCGCTCCGCGCGGCGATCGCAACGATGGCCGCCGTGAGCGCCGCAATGAAGGCCAGCCGCGTTTCGCCAACGGCGAAGCAGCGGCTCCTGCCGACGAAGCGGGCTTCCGTGCCGCCGAGTCGACCGAAATCGCACCGGGCAACGAAGGCGATGTCGACACCAACGAGCAGGCACCTCGCCGCGAAGGCGAAGAGCGCCGCGGTCGTTCGCGTGACCGCTATGGACGCGACCGCCGCGAACGCGGTCCGCGCGACGACAGCGAAGCCAATGCGGCTGGCGCATCGGCCGACAATGTCGAGGCGAACGAAGCGCCCGCCCGCCAGCAGCATCAGCTGCCGCTGGTGGCGGACCACGCCGAAGCCCGCGCCGCCGAGCCCGAAGAAGCCCGCGCACCGGCACCGCGCAGCTACTTCGACCGCCCTGCATCGGCGCCCGCCGCCGTGGCAACTGTCGCTGCTACCGCTCCTGTGGCTCCCGTGGCCCCCGTCGCTCCGGCTCCCGTCGCTGCGCCCATCGCCGCCCAGAGCAGCGGCAGCAAGCCTGCCGCCAACGGCCGCGCGCTGCTGCCGAAGGTCCAGCCCTTCGAACTGCCGTTGAACGAACTCGCGCAAATCGCCGAGGGTTCGGGTCTGCAGTGGGTGAACTCGGACGCCGAGCGGATTGCACAGGCTCGCGCAGCCATGGCGGCCGAGCCGAAGCCGGTGCACGTGCCGCGCGAGCGCCCGCCCGTCATCACGCTCGACGAAGGCCCGCTGGTGCTGGTTGAAACCCGCCGCGAACTCGGCGCGATGACGCTGCCTTTCGAAAAGGCTCCGTCCGACACGCAAGGCGTGAACTGAAGAAGCTCAGGCCTCACGGCCTGAGAGCACAAAAAAAGGCGCCGTCATGGGCGCCTTTTTTATTGGAGAACGAGGGAAGGAAAGAGGCAGAGGATGCCTGCCGCCTTGCCTGCCTGCCGGAACACGCAGGCGCGAGCCGCATTCACCCGGAAGACCCGGTGGCCCGGTGACTCAGACCTTCTCGGTCTGCGCCGCGCGCTTCCAGGCCGCAGCGGCCTGCTCCGCGTCGCCGCGCGTTTCGGCCAACTCGGCCAATGCCAGCCATGCACGGCGATAAAGATCGGTGTCCTGCAGGCCCAGGCCCGCCTGCATGAGCAGCTGCTGGGCCTTGCCCCACAGCTGGCGTTTCATGCAGGCCATGCCGGCCAGGTATTGCAGGTTCGGATCGCTCGGATTGTTACGTTGCGCCGATTCGATGCGGGCGAGCCAATCAGCATCGACCGAATCGAGCCCGGCCTCGAGCGCGCGGGCCATCTTGACGCGCAGCGCATCGCCGAGACCCCGGGGCTGCGACACCATCCGCTCCCAGGCCGGCAGCAGCCAACCGCGCGCCGATGCCAGGTCACCGCGCAGCGCGACCATGCGCTGCGCGGCATGGATCGCCACCTCGGGCATTTCGCGCTCGGCCGCATCGAGCTCGGCCCAGGCGCGCAGCAGTTGCGCCGGGTCATGCGCACCGGACAGCAGTTCGGTGGCCAGGCCGCGGACGATGCTCTGCGCCGCGGCATCGGAAAACGCGCGGTGCTTGGCGAGCAGGCGTGCCGTTTCCAGCGCTTCGAGCGTGCGCCGATCCTGGCGCGCCGCTTTCAGGCGAATGCGCAATGCGAGCGTTCGCCGCTGCACGCCTTGGGGAAGCTCCTCGAGCCGCGTCAATGCGCCGGCGGGGTCGCGGTCTTCGAGCGCCCAGCGCGCGGCGCGCAGTTGCACGCCCTCGCGCGCCTCCGGGCTTGCCAGCATGATGCGGTCCGCGCTTTCGTTGAGGGCTTGCTGCAGATGGGCGTCCCGCGCCGGCCGGTCCTGCAGCGCCTGCGCGCTCTCGGCGGCCAGCAAATGCGAGATCACGCGGACCTGCTGCGCCTGCGGAAGATCGGCGCCCAAGGCCGCCAGCGTTTTCTCCTGCACCAGCGCAGCCTGCGCGGCCTTGCGTGCGCGCGAGAAACGCCCCGACAGCAGTTGCACCATCGCGTCGAGCAAAGCCGTATGCAGGGTGCGCTCCTTCTGCTGCAGCCGCCACTGGCGTGCCTGGGTCGGAAGAGAGAACAACGCCGACAGCCCGCGCAGCGCAAGGTGCAGCAGAACGAAGGCACCGAGCAGGATCACCAGCACCAGGTTCAGCGAAAGATCGACCCGCCATGGCGGCCAGAACACCGTGATCGTGCCCTGGTTGTTGCCGGCAAACAGCGCCACCGCCGCGGCGATGGCGAACAGCGCCAGAAGCCAGAGGGCCGCCCGCATGATCAGCGTCCCGCCGCTGCGGTTGCCAGCGCGGCCAGCGTGTCGTCGATGCGCGGAGGTTCGGAGGTTTTCACCTGTGCCTGCAGCTGCTGCAGCAGCGTGGCCGCCGCCTGCGTGCGGCGCGACGCAGGGTCGAAATAGCGGTTCAGCGATGCGGACACCGTGGCGAGTTCGCTGCGCGCGGTATCCACCTGCCGGGACAAAAGCGAAAGCCGCGCATTGAGCAGCTTGAGCTTGAGGTTCTCGCGCAGGAAGTAGGTCTGGTCGGGCGCCAGCAGCACCGCTTCGGGCCGCTCGATGCGGCCGACACGTACCAGCGATCGGACTTCGGCGCGCACCGTCAGGAGCGCCCGCTCCCACCAGGCCGCATCGGCCGGAATCGGTTCGGGCTGCCAGGCGTTGAGCCCGGCACCGCGCGTGGCCACGGCATTGAGCGGCGGCAGGTCGTCCACGCTGCGCATCAGTTCGTCGAGTTTCTGCAGTGCCTCGCCGCTGTCGACGCTCGCGCTGCTGCGCAACCGGTCGGCGTCGCGCTGCATGGCGCGCTGCAACGGCGCGAGCCGGGGTTGCGCAGCGCGCGCGATGCGCAAATCGCCCGACTTGAGCGCTGCGAGCAATGGCTCCGCGTTGCCCGTGACTTGGGCCTGCTGCAGGGCAAGACGCACGGCGGATTCAATATCGACCACGAGGTTCTCGTCGCGCGAACGCGAGAGGCTTTGCATCAGCTCTTCAAGCTGCGAGCGCTGCAACGCAACTTCGGCGACACGCGTTTCGGTGAGCGCGGCGCGTGCCGCGGTGTCGCGCACGGTGTCCATGGCCTGCCGGGCGAGCGTGCGCGCCTCGAGCGACTGGGCCTGCGCATCGGCGCTCTGGCGTGCGAGTTGCTCTTGCATGCCGCTGACTTTCTGCCAGAGTGCAATGGCTATCACGAGCGCCAGCAGCGACACGATGGCGAGCAGGCCAAAGCCGATGCGGGAGAGCGTCACCGCGGCCGCCGCGAGCGATTCCGGCGACTGCGGCACCACGAGCGTGGCGGGCACCGGCGCGGCGGCAGATGGGGGGGAGAAGTCGTCGGACGGAGACGCGGCACTCATGTGAAGGATTCTATCGACGCGATCAGGGCCTCACGCAGCGGCGTACACACGCGCACCGAACCGAATCCCGCGGCCCGCGCGGCTTCTCCGATGCGCGCGTGGGTGGTCAACGCGCCGGCCGCCTGCCAGCCGGTGCCGGGCATCGCCTGCCGCAGATTGGAGATCGCCTCGGAACTGCTGAACAACCAGACCGCGCGCCCCGCGGCACCCTCGAGCGCAATCGCACGCTCCTCGTCGCCGAAGAATGGCGCGAGCCGGCGGTAGGCGACCACCGTGTCGCGCAGGCCACGCGCGGTTTCGATCTCGTTGGCGAGCCAGTCGCGTCCATTCGGATCGCCGGCCGCGTCACCGCCGCGCACGATCAGCACGCGCACGCCGGCAGAGACCTGGCCTCTCACCCGTTCCCACAATGCCTCGGAGTCGAAGCGCACCGCATCGGCCGGCGGCGCGTCGATGGCTTCATCCGGCACGCCGGCACGCCGCAAGGCACGCGCCGTGCCTGGTCCTGTGGCCCAGAAGCGCGAACCGGTCGCGGCGACCTTGTTTCTGTCGGCGTGAAGAAAGAAGTGCTCGACGGCCGCGGCGCTCACGAACATCAGCGCCGCATAGTCCGGCAAACGGTTCCAGGCCGCGCGCAGCGGTTCAGCGTCTGCCGCCGGTTCGATGACGATCAGCGGCAGCGCCACCGCTTTCAGCCCCGCGGCGCGAAATTCGCTCACCCACTGCGCGGCTTCGCGCGCTGGCCGCGTGACGATGACGGGCTTCGCGGCCATCTTCTCTCGGGCGGTGTTCAGCGGGCGCCGGCGTTGCGCAGCAAGTCGGCGGCTCGTTCGCCGAGCGCGCCGGCCTGCGTGAAGTCGGGCGCTTCGGCTTGCGCATGAACCCGCACCAGCGCCGCGCTGCCTTCGGGGTCGCCCCACGCGGCATCGATGCGCAGCGTACCGTCGGCCTGCCAGCGCGCGTGCGCCGCCAGCGGCATCGAGCAGCTGCCGCCCATCGAACGGCTCACCGCGCGCTCGGCGGCGGTGGCCAGCCAATCGCCCCGGTTCGACAGCGAAGCCAGCAATGCGATCAGGTCGGCGCGGTCGGCCCGCACCTCGATGCCGAGCGCGCCCTGCCCCGCGGCCGGCAGCATGGTGTCGGGATCGAAGGCGACCCGAATGCGCCCTTCGAGGCCGAGCCGCTTGAGCCCGGCCGCCGCGAGCACGATGGCGTCGTACTGGCCTTCGTCGAGCTTGCGCAAGCGCGTGTCGAGATTGCCGCGCAACGGCTCGATGCGCAGATCGGGCCGCATGGCCCGCAGCAGCACCACGCGCCGAAGGCTGGACGTACCGACGATCGCGCCCTGCGGCAATTCTTCGAGCGAGGCATAGCGGGGCGACACCAGCGCATCGCGCGGGTCTTCGCGCTCCAGCACGCAGGCCAGGACAAAGCCCTCGGGCAAATCCATTGGCACGTCCTTGAGCGAATGCACCGCGATGTCGGCGCGGCCTTCCTCGAGGGCGAGTTCGAGCTCCTTCACGAAGAGGCCCTTGCCGCCCACCTTGCTGAGCGACTTGTCGAGGATCTGGTCGCCCCGCGTGGTCATGCCCAGCAGGCTGACCGTGTGGCCTCTTTCCTGCAGCAGCGCTTGCACGTGTTCGGCCTGCCACAGGGCCAGCCGGCTTTCGCGCGTGGCGATCACGATATTGCTCAAGATCGCTCCCAAAAAGTACATGTTTCAGACCTCTGGAATGCTAGCATGTTGCGCCGCAGCAACGCAGGCGACGTCTCCTTTCTAGTCCAGGAAAAACATCGAATGAAAGCCAGCAAGACTCCTGCGCCTCCCAAGCGCCGGCAAGCCGAAGACCAGCCACTGATCGACGACATCCGGCTGTTGGGCCGCATCCTCGGCGACGTGATCCGCGAACAGGAGGGCGAGGAGAGTTATGCGCTGGTCGAGAAGATTCGCACGCTGTCGGTGGCCTTCCGCCGCGACGCCGACCACACCGCCGATCGCGCGCTCAAGCAACTGCTCAAGGGCCTGAGCGCGGCCGAGACGGTGCGCGTGATTCGCGCGTTCACCTACTTCAGCCATCTGGCCAACCTGGCCGAAGACCGGCACCTGATCCGCCGCCGCACCGAGGTCGAGCGTGCCGGCGAAAGCGCCGACGGCGATCTGCAGACCGCCCTCGCGCGCATCCGCAAAGCCGGCATCAAGCCCGACGAGGTGGTGGAGTCCCTCGCGCACAGCTACGTGTCGCCGGTGCTGACCGCGCACCCGACCGAAGTGCAGCGCAAGAGCATCCTGGACGCGGAGCGCGCCATTGCGCAATTGCTCACCACGCGCGACGAAATCAAGCTGCGCCAGAGCGCCTATGCGGGCAGCAAGGACGCCCTCACGCCGCTCGAATTTGCCGAGAACGAAACGCAAATGCGCATCCGCGTCACGCAGATCTGGCAGACGCGCCTGCTGCGTTTTTCCAAGCTCACCGTGGCCGACGAGATCGAGAACGCGCTGAGCTATTACGAAGCCACCTTCCTGCGCGAAATTCCGCGTGTCTACGCCGATCTCGAAAAGGCATTGGGCCAGGGCGGCACGGTGCCTTCGGTGGCGCCCTTCTTGCGCATGGGCCAGTGGATCGGCGGCGACCGCGACGGCAATCCCAACGTCACGGCCGAAACCCTCGAATACGCGCTTCGCCGCCAGGCCGAACTGGCACTGCGCCACTACCTCACCGAGGTGCATTACCTCGGCGGCGAGCTCTCGCTCTCCGCCGCGCTGGTGGATGTGTCGGTCGAGATGCAGGCGCTGGCCGAGCGCTCGCCCGATACCAGCGAACACCGCAAGGACGAACCCTACCGCCGGGCACTCACCGGCGTGTACGCGCGGCTTGCTGCCACGCTGCGCGACCTCACGGGTGGTGAAGCGGCGCGCCATGCCGTGCCGCCGCAGAACCCCTACGCCGCGGCCGAGGAATTCCTGGCCGACCTGCATACGCTGGAACAGTCGCTGGCCGAAAAGCACGGCAGCATCTTGGCCGCACCGCGGCTGCGGCCGTTGATTCGCGCGGTCGAAGTGTTCGGTTTCCACCTGGCGACGGTCGACCTGCGCCAAAGCTCCGACAAGCACGAGGCCGTGATCGCCGAGCTGCTCGCCACCGCACGCATCGAGCCCGCCTACGCCTCGCTGGACGAAGAAGCCAAGCAGCAGTTGCTGCTCAAGCTGCTCGACGACGCACGTCCGCTGCGCGTGCCCGACGCCGAGTATTCGCCGCTGGCACAGAGCGAACTCGCGATCTTCGCGGCCGCGCGCACGGCGCGTGCGCGATACGGCGCAGCAGCCATCCGCCACTACATCATCAGCCACACCGAAACGGTGAGCGACCTGCTGGAGGCGCTGCTGCTGCAAAAGGAAGTGGGCCTCTTGCGCGGCGCGATGAACGGCAACGCGACCTGCGACCTGATCGTGGTGCCGCTGTTCGAAACCATCGAAGACCTGCGCAACGCCGCGCCCATCGTGCGCGCCTTCTACGCCCTGCCCGGCATTGCCGCGCTGGTGGAACGCTCGGGCGCCGAACAGGACGTGATGCTCGGCTACAGCGACAGCAACAAGGACGGCGGCATTTTCACGAGCAATTGGGAGCTCTACCGCGCCGGCACCGCACTGGTGGCGCTGTTCGACGAGCTCAACAAGAAGAAGAAAACCAACTTGATTCGCCTGCGCATGTTCCATGGCCGCGGCGGCACGGTGGGACGCGGCGGCGGCCCGAGCTACCAGGCCATCCTCGCGCAGCCGCCGGGCACGGTGCGCGGACAGATTCGCCTCACCGAGCAGGGCGAGGTCATCGGCTCGAAATACGCCAACCGCGAAATCGGCCGGCGCAACCTCGAAACGCTGGTCGCCGCCACGCTCGAAGCCACGCTGCTGCCGCAGGGCAAGTCCGCGCCGTCGACTTTTCTTTCGGCAGCCGGCGAGCTGTCGACGGCGAGCATGGCGGCGTACCGCAAGCTGGTGTACGAAACCCCCGGCTTCGGCGACTACTTCTTCGGCTCCACGCCGATCCGCGAGATCGCGGAACTCAACATCGGCTCGCGCCCCGCATCACGCAACCCGAGCCACAAGATCGACGATCTGCGCGCCGTGCCGTGGAGCTTCAGCTGGGGCCAGTGCCGGCTCACCATTCCGGGCTGGTTCGGGTTCGGATCGGGCGTGGAGCAGTTCCTCGCTGCGGCCGGCACCCCGGCGGGCCGCAAGGAACGCGTGGCGCTGCTGCGCCGCATGTATGTGCAGTGGCCGTTCTTTCGCACCCTGCTCTCCAACATGGACATGGTGCTGGCCAAGAGCGACCTCGCACTCGCGTCGCGCTATGCCGAACTGGTGAACGACCGCAAGCTGCGCCAGAAGGTGTTCTCGATGATCGATGCCGAATGGCACCGCACCTCCGATGCGCTCACGCTGATCACCGGCGCGAAGCAGCGGCTCGAGGGCAATGCCGAAATGCAGCGCTCGGTGCGCCACCGCTTTCCGTACATCGACCCGCTGCATCACCTGCAGGTCGAGCTGATGCGGCGCTACCGCGCGGGCGAAGGCGGCGAGCGGTTGCAGCGCGGCATCCACATCTCGATCAACGGCGTGGCGGCCGGCTTGCGCAACACGGGCTGATGCGAATGAGGCCACAAGCAACCGCCCGCTCATGAGCACCATCCAGTCCCGCCGCAAGCTCATCGTCGCCATCCTGCTCTGCGTCGCGGTCGGCGGAGGCCTCGTGCGGCACTACGCGACACCGGGCACGACCACGCGCGACATCGGCACGCTGCTGATGGTGCTCTGGGTGCCGATCATCGGCAACGTCATTGCCTGGCTCATCGGCAAGCTGCCGCGGCGTGCGCCACCCGCTCAGCCTGCGACCTTCGACGCGGCGCGCGCATTCACGCGGCATCTTTCGGTCGAGCTCACGCTGCGCCCGCCGGCGCTGCCTTCGCACGACGTGCCGCTGGCCGCCGGCGAGTACCGCTGCGCGCTGGTGGTCGACAACGAAGGTTTTTCCGCGCGCTGGCTCGTGCCGCACGGAACGCAGCTCGAACGCGGAAAGCCGCATGCGCTCGACATCGAGTTGCTGGCGCCGGACATCGCACGGGCCAGGTTTCCCGTGGGTGCGGCCTTTCGTGTACTGGTGGACGACTCGTTCATCGCCGACGGCCGGGTCTTGTCGGCCCGGTAGCGAAGCCGGGTGGCGATCGCCACCCTCATGACGGCTCGAACCGGCACTCGACCGCCACCCGATCGCCATCCGATCGCAAAGGGGCCGATTGTTCGCCCTGGGGAAACTGACTACTGCCCTGAGGCCCCTTTGTCACGAAGGCATCCGCTTCGACACTGGACGGCCTTTCGCAACAACGCATCGGCGCGCGCTTTTTTGGCCGATGCGACTCCAGGACCTTTCTCATGATGAATTCACCCACCGGCAACCCCTGCGTGGACGATCTGGCACGCGAGCCGGCCAGGACGACCCGCTCCGCCTGGCTGGCCGTCGGCTCGATTGCCGTCGGCACCTTCGCAATGGTTTCGACCGAGTTCATGCCCATCGGCCTGCTGACCGACATCGCTCGAGGGCTCAATGTGTCCGACGGCACGGCCGGGCTCATGATCACCATGCCCGGCGTCCTCGCGGCCTTCGCCGGACCGGGGCTGATCGTCGCTTCGGGCCGGCTCGACCGGCGCACCGTGCTGATCGCGCTCACCACGCTGCTGATCGCCTCGAACCTGCTGGCCGCCTTTGCGCCCAACTTTGCCACCATGCTGATCGCCCGGCTCATGCTCGGCCTGTGCGTGGGCGGCTTCTGGACCTTTGCGCCGGCCGCGGCCACGCAGCTGGTGCCGGAGGCCTCGAAGGCGCGCGCCATGTCGCTGGTGCTGGCGGGCGTGTCGGCCGCCACGGTGCTCGGCGTGCCCGCAGGTTCGTTCCTCGGAACGCTGTTCGGCTGGCGCGCCTCGTTCGCGGTCACCGGCGCGCTTGCAGCGGCCGTGCTGCTGGTGCAGCTGTGGCTGCTGCCCGCGATACCGCCGCTGCGCGCCATCGGCGCACGCGACCTGCTCACGCCGTTGACGCGCCGCATGGCGCAGGTGGGCCTGCTTGCGGTGCTGTTCTTCATTGCCGGCCACTTCGCCGCCTACACCTATCTGAAGCCGCTGCTGCAGCAGGTGTTCGGCCTGGCGCCGCACTCCGTCTCCATGCTGCTGCTGGTGTACGGCGCCGTGGGGTTCATCGGCACCTTTCTCGGCGGCAGCCTGGTGGCGCGCAGCGTGCGCGGCACCACCCTGCTCGCGGCGCTGATGCTCGCCACGGCGCTGCTGCTCTCGACGGTGATCGGCAGCGGCATCGTGGCGGGCGCGGTCGTGGTCTTCATCTGGGGCGTGGCTTTCGGCCTGATTCCGGTGGCGCTCACGGGCTGGATGATGGAAGCGGTGCCCGACGCACCCGAAGCCGGCCAGGCACTGCTCGTGAGCGGCTTCCAGGTGGCGATTGCTTCCGGCGCGCTGATCGGCGGCGTGACGGTCGACAACTACGGCATCTCGAGCGCGATGGTGCTCAGCGGCGCGCTGGTGCTGGTTGCCGCGCTCATCGTCGGCACACTCGGTCGCGCGCGCGGCGGCGCGGCGCTGGCTACCTCTTCGCGGTCTTCGAGCTTTTCGCCGGAGTGACCGGACTCCCCTTCTTGCCCGCCGCAAGAATCGCATCGAGCACCACGCGCAGGGCCTTGCTGACCGGCTTGTCGCGCCGGATCACAATGGCCAGCGTGCGGTGCATGCCGGGGTTGAGGCGGCTTGTCTTCAAGTCGGGGTGGGCGCCGCGGCCCGCCATGGACATGCGCGGCACGATGCCGTAGCCCAGCAGCACCAGCGGCAGCGCGGCCAGGTCCGCGGGCCCCACGCGGGCTTTCGGCGGGGCGAGATCGCCGCGGCCGATGGCGACGAACTCGTCGTCGAGCACCGGCAGCACGTTCAGCGAGCGGCCCGCCGCCGGCAGCGTGACCAATGCAAGGTCGATGGTCGCGGTGGTCGGCAACAGTGCCAACGCCGGATCGCAACGCCTGCACGAAAGCCTCGGCTTCGAAACGGTGGGCGTGCTGCGCAACGTCGGCTTCAAGTTTGGGCAGTGGGTCGACACCGTGCTCATGCAACGGCCAATTACTCCCCCAGCAGCTCCCCGATCGGCTGCAGGTCTTCCACCCGGTCGCAGATCGACTTGACCACCATGGTGATGGGAATGCCCAGCAGCAGCCCCCACACGCCCCAGAGCCAGCCCCAGAAGATCACGCCGACGAACACCGCCACCGGGTTCATGCGGCTGGTGCGGCTGGTGAGCCACGGCAGCAGCAGGTTGCCGACCAGGGTGTGGATGAGCAGCGACGTGCCGCCCACCAGCAGCCCCATTTCAATGGTGTTGAACTGCAGAAAAGCCACCAGCCCCGCGGCGGCCATGACGATGACGGAGCCGATGTACGGAATGAGGTTGGTCACCGCCGCCACGATGCCCCACACTGCCGCGTTCTCCAGCCGGAGCGCCCAGAACGCGAGCCCCGTGGCAAGGCCGACCAGCACGCTGGTGAGGATTTGCATCAGCAGGTAGCGTTCGATGTTGCGCGTGATGTCGTCCAGCACGTGCACGGTGATCTTTTTCTTTTCGAGGCTGGGGCCGGTGATCTTGATCAGCTTGCGCCGGAACGTGTTGCCCGAGCACAGCGCAAAGAAGGTCAGGAACGTCACCAAGGTGAGCTGCCCCGCGGCGGCGAGCAGCCCCACGGTGCCGCTCCACAGGTATTCGCGCACATTGAAGGCCGGCCGTTCGATGACGACGCGCGCCACGCCCTTGCGCGCCGCGACGCGCGCCGAATTCTCCTCGGCCGCGCGTTCGAGCTGCGCGGCGGCCTGCTGCACGTTGTCGAGCGGCGTGGCGTTGGCATTCTTGTCGCTGCGGGTGGCCTGGCGCAGCTTCTGCGCCGCAACCGGCAGGGCATCGAGGAGCTCCGAAGCGCTCGTCGAGAGCGAATGGCCGGTCCACCCCAGGCCTCCGCCCACGCCCAGCAGGATCACCGCCGCGCCGATCCAGCGCGGCACCTTCCAGTGCTCGAGCCGGTCGACCAGCGGCGACAGCGCATAGCTCAGCAGCAGGCTCAGCATCAGCGGAATAAAAACCGCCGACGCCCACCGCAAGGCGAACACGCTGGCCAGCACGGCGAGCACGACCAGCGATGCGCTGCGCACGTCCACCGGCATGTGCAGCAGCAAGCGTTCCGGTTCGGGTTCGGGCTTTTGCTGCGGCTGCGCGGCCGTGGCTTGCGGCGCGGGCTCCGGCGCAGGTTCAGGGGGCAGCTCGGGCGGAGGCTCCACGTCCGGTGCGGCTGGCGGCTCTGCCCTTGTCTCTTCGGTTGTTTTCTTGTCGTCGTTCATCGCGGCTCCTTAAGCACTTCGCGCACCGCTGCCAATTGCCGCCGCGACACCGCGACGGGTTCGGGAATCGCGTCGAGCCGCAAGGCCCAGCCTTCGGCATCTTCCCCGTCGTCGTACTTCTCGAGCGCGCGGATGGCTGCGCGCGCCACCAGCGCATTGCGGTGCACGCGCAGGAAGCGCCCTGGGTACCGCTCTTCGAACTCGTTGAGCGAGCCGTCCAGGATGTGGCTGCGCGCGGCGGTGCGCACCGTGAGGTACTTGTACTCCGACTTCAGGTAAAGCACCTCCGAAAGCGGCACCCGCTCGGCGCGGCCGCGGTCCTGGATGAGCACGCTTTCCTGCGCGGCGTCCGGCTGCAGCGCGCGCCGCTCCTTGAGAAAACGTTCGGCCTTCTGCAGCGCCTGCTGCAGGCGCTCGGCCCGCACCGGCTTGGTCAGGTAGTCGACCGCATCGAGGTCGAAGGCCGTGACCGCATGGGCCGCATGGGCCGTCACGAACACCACGGCCGGCGGATCTGCTCTCTCGCGCAGGGTGCGCGCCACTTCGATGCCGTCGATGCCGGGCATGTGCACATCGAGCAGCACCAGGTCGAGGCCCATCGCGGCAAGGTACTCCAGCGCCTCGGCGCCCTGCGCGGCTTCGGCCACCACCTCGGCGGCGGGCGCGCTGCAGTCGCGCAGCAAGGTGCGCAGGCGGGAGCGGGCCAGGGCTTCGTCGTCGACGATCAGGGTCTTGAGGCTCATGATTCAGCGGGAATGGCGATGCGCACGCGGTAGTTTTTCTGGTCCATGCCGGCGCTGAACTGCATCTGCATGTCGTGCAAGAGCCGCAGCCGGTCTCGCACGTTGGCCAGCGCAATGCCGTGGCCGCGCGGCAAGGGCTCGTCGGCCCAGCGCAGGGGCGGCAGGCTGTTGACCACCTCGATCACCACCACGTCGCCGCGGCGCTCGGTGCGGATGCGCAGCCTGGCGCCTTCAGGACTGGGCTCCACGCCGTGCTTGATGGCGTTTTCCACCAGCGGCTGCAGCAGCAACGGCGGCAGCCGCGCACTGCTGGCCGCGGCATCGAGGTCCCAGCGGATGCGCAGGCGGTCGCCGAAACGCACCTGCTCGATGGCGAGGTAGCGCTCGGCCAGCGCGATTTCGTCGGCCAGCGTGCCCGATTCGCCGGGGTCGGCGAGCGCCTGCCGAAACAGCTCGGCCAGGTCTTCGAGCATGGTTTCGGCCTTGGCTGGCTCCTCGCGCACCAGCGCAATGGCGCTGTTGAGCGTGTTGAACAGGAAGTGGGGGCGGATGCGCGATTGCAGCTCCTCGAGCCGGGCCGTCATCGCGGCGGGCGTCTGGCCGCGCGCTCGCAGCACCATCGCGGCCATGACCATGCCCGCGACGAAGGCGCCCGCCACGGCGCTGGCGAGCCACGGCGCCGTGCCCAGGACGCCTGTCAGCCTCAAAAGGCCGCAGCCGTACAACGACGAGACGGCGCCGAGCGCGGAACCGGCCGCGTACTGCGCCTCCCGCGGCAGCCGCCCCAGTGGCTTCTTGAGCCCGCAGGCGGCCACCAGCCAGAGCAGGGTGGCAGGCAGGGCACCGCCTGTGACGGTGGCGGTCTGCACCAGCCATTCGCCCGGGGAAGACGACACGAACAGCGTGGCGGCCGCCACCAGGGCTTCGACGAAGAGAACAGTGCGCAGAACCACCCCGATCTGGCAGGCGTCGAACAGCCCGGAGCTGCCGCGCGCAGGCAAACGCCCTCTTTCCGGCGGCGCCGGAGGCGTGGGGGTGGAGCTGACCGATAAAATCGCCGGATTGCGCATCACAGATACATTGGGTAACCAACCCATTATTGCCTCTAGCACGGTTCCCATGACTCAAAACCAACTCGACAAGAAATCCGAAGCCTGGTCGGCCCTGTTCTCCGAACCCATGAGCGACCTTGTGAAGCGCTACACCGCGAGCGTGTTCTTCGACAAGCGGCTGTGGCAGGCCGACATCGAAGGCTCCCTGGCGCATGCCGGCATGCTCGCCGCCCAGGGCATCATCGCCAAGCAGGACCACGCCGAGATCGAGCGTGGGATGGCGCAGATTCGCAGCGAAATCGAATCGGGCGCCTTCGAGTGGAAACTCGACCTGGAAGACGTGCACCTGAACATCGAGGCCCGCCTGACGCAGCTCGTGGGCGACGCCGGCAAGCGCCTGCACACCGGCCGCAGCCGCAACGACCAGGTCGCCACCGACGTGCGCCTGTGGCTGCGCGGCGAAATCGACCTGATTGCCGAACTGCTCGTGGCGCTGCAGGTTTCGCTGGTGGACATCGCCGAGAAGAACGTCGAGGTCATCCTGCCCGGCTTCACGCATCTGCAGGTGGCGCAGCCGGTGAGCTTCGGCCATCACATGCTGGCCTACGTGGAAATGTTCAGCCGCGACGCCGAGCGCCTGCAGGACGTGCGCAAGCGCGTCAACCGCCTGCCGCTGGGCGCCGCCGCGCTGGCCGGCACCAGCTACCCGCTCGACCGCGAACTGGTCGCCAGAACGCTGAAGATGGACGGCGTGTGCCAGAACAGCCTGGACGCCGTGAGCGACCGCGATTTCGCCATCGAGTTCACCGCCGCCGCCAGCCTGTGCATGGTGCACATCAGCCGCATGAGCGAAGAGCTCATTCTCTGGATGAGCCAGAACTTCGGCTTCATCCAGATCGCCGACCGCTTCACGACCGGCTCTTCGATCATGCCGCAGAAGAAGAACCCCGACGTGCCCGAGCTGGCGCGTGGCAAGACCGGCCGCGTGGTCGGCCACCTGATGGCGCTCATCACCTTGATGAAGGGCCAGCCGTTGGCCTACAACAAGGACAACCAGGAAGACAAGGAGCCGCTGTTCGACACCGTCGACACGCTCAAGGACACGCTGCGCATCTTCGCCGAGATGATCGGCGGCATCACCGTGAAGCCCGAGGCCATGGAAGCCGCCGCCCTGCGCGGCTACGCCACCGCCACCGACCTGGCCGACTACCTCGTGAAGAAGGGCCTGCCCTTCCGCGACGCACACGAAACCGTGGCCCATGCGGTGAAGGCGGCCACCTCCCACAAGGTCGACCTCGCGGAGCTGCCGCTGGCCGTGCTGCAGCAGTTCAACCCGAACATCGAGAAGGATGTGTACGACGTGCTGAGCCTGCGCGGCTCGCTCAATGCACGCAACATCCTCGGCGGCACCGCGCCGGCTCAAGTGAAGGCGCAGATCGCGCGCCATCGCGCACGGCTTGCCTGACCTTCAAGGCCCCACTTGTTCTACGCCATTCCGCTCGAAAACAAGCCGAGCTGGCGCAATCCACCGTGGATGACGGTGCTGCTGATCCTCGTGAACATGATCGTGTTCTGGGGGCCGCAGCGCAGTGAAGAAAAGGCCGACGAACGCGCGGCCCACTACTACGCGCAAAGCGTGCTGCCCGAACTTGAGCTGCCGCCCTTCGTGGCCTGGCTCGAAGAAACGCGCTCCCCGCGCGCCAAGGCCGCCCGGCGCCTGCTGGCGCATGAGGAAACAGGGATGCTGCTCGACGGGATGCAGCGCGAAAAGGTGTTCCTGCAGAAACTGCGGGCCGACGCCGTCGTCACGCCCGCGAACCCACGGTACGGCGAATGGAAGCGCGACCGCCAGCAATACGATTCGATGCGGCCCGCACCGTTCACCGAACGCTGGGCGCAGGACTACACCAAGGACGCCGAATTCAAGCCCTGGACCTGGGTCACCGCGGCCTTCCTGCACGGCAGCACCGGCCACCTGCTGGGCAACATGCTGTTCCTCTTCCTGTTCGGGTTTTCGGTCGAGCTGGCGCTGGGCCGCGGTACCTACCTGAGCTTCTACATCCTCGGTGCGGTGGGCGCTTCGATGCTGGCCGACTGGGCCTATGCGGGCAAGGGCAGCTACGGGCTCGGCGCTTCCGGCGCCGTGTCGGCGCTGATGGGCATGTACGCCGTGATGTACCGGCTGCGGCGCATCCGGTTCTTCTACCAGCTCTTCTTCTATTTCAACTATGTCACCGCGCCGGCCTTGCTGCTGCTGCCGGCGTGGATTGCCAACGAGCTGCTCCAGCACGCGGTCGGCGGCCAGGGCATTGCCTACATGGCGCACTTGGGCGGCCTGCTGACCGGCGCGGCGCTGATGGCCTGCGCCATGGCGCTGAACCGCGTGAAGACGCCGGAGACCGTCGCATCGGAACAAGCGCCCGACAACGCCGACTTCGAACTCCACGTGGCCGCGGCGCGCCGGCTGGGCGCCGCGATGAAGTTCGAGGCCGCCACCGCCGAATGGCGCGCCGCCGCCGCACTGCAGCCCGGCGACACCGACACGCTGCGCGCCTGGTTCAACACCGCGCGGCTGCAGCCCGCGAGCGAAGACTTCCACCAGGCCGCGCGCCGCATCTTCCGCCTGCCCGCCACCGACCCGGACACCCTGGCCCTGCAGCACGCGAGCTACACCACCTACCTCGACCAGGCCAAGCCCGGCGCCCGCCTGAAGCCCGACGACATGGCCCGGCTTGCGCGCCGCTTCACGCGCGTGCGCCAGTTCCAGGACGCCGACAAGCTGTGCCGCGTGCTGCTGAAGACTGCGCCCGACCACCCGGAACTGGCCGACACCCTCTCGGCTTGTGCCAACGGCCTGCTGCACGCGGGTGAGCGCGACATGGCCATGGGCTGGCTGCCGCATCTGCTGCGGCTCGCGCCCAACGACATGGTGACGCGCGCCCTCGAGCGCGCCTAGCTACAGGCGGAAATCAGGCCGCCGGCCGCAGCAGCCAGCGCACTTCCTGCGTCTGCTCGCTGTCCGGAAAACGCGATTCGAGCGTCTTCAAGATCGGCTGTGCCATGTCGGCGCGGCCGAGCCCCTGCACCAGCACCCTGGCGGCCAGTTCGTAGGCTTGCGGAATGGCGGCATGCCCGCGAAAGCGCCGGTCGAAGCCCGACAGCAAAGCCAGCGCGGCATGCGCATCGCCGTTGCGCCATTCGGCCTTGGCCAGCGTCATGACGGTGGGCGCATCGTCGAGCGCAAAAGCCTTGTCCTTTTCTCGGCAGGCCTTGAAGACCTTGAGCGCGTCGGAGGCCAGGTCGCGCCGCAGCAACAGCGGAATGTAGCGCCGAGCATGGTCGAGCAACGTGGCCGCCTTGTCGGGCATGAGCAGCAGCACGCGGTGGTAGCGGCGCTGTGCGGCCAGGTCGTCGGGCGCCGCCACGCGCTGTGCCTCGTAGGCCACGCCGAGCGCGCCGGCCACGTCGCCGTCGGTCACGAGCTGCGCCACTTCGGCATCCATGCGCTGGGCGGCAATCTGCTCCGGCGTGCGGCGGTCTGCCGGCGCGCCGTCGTCCAGCCCGCCGCCGGGCAAGAGGTCGATGCCGAACGCGTCGTGGTGCTGGTACATCACGTAGCCCAGCAGGCTGGCCATGACCCAGCCGAAGTAGATGAACGCGAAATTGGCGATCGGCAGCACGATGAGGCCGTCGATCATCGGCAGCACCATGCCGATGGCAATCTGCGCGCCCGCGCTCAGCAGAAACAGGAAGAAGCACAGCAGCGCATAGGGCCAGCCGATGATGCGCATCGCATCCATCACGTGGCCGGGGTTCATGGCCTGGAAGAAGCTGCCCGACTGCACCAGCACGATCATCGCGGCCGGAAAGGTGAACGACACCACGAACACCGCGACGGTGCCCAGCACCGGCTCGTACCAGGCCAGCCAGCCGATCAGCGCGCCCTGCACCACCGAAATGGCAAACAGCTTCCAGGGCAGGTTGACCCAATCCTCGTTGAGCTGGCGCGGAAAATCTTCCGAACGCCAGATGCCCTGCGAACCCAGCGCCGTCACCTTGAAGCCGTAGCGGCTGGCCGCCAGCACGATGCCCAGTTCGATCACGATCAGCGACAGTCCCGGGTGCAGAAAAGGAATGGCCTCGAACAGCAGGCTGCAAAACGCGAGCGCCAGGCCGTACATCAACGGCCGCAGCTGGAACGGAAAAGCAAAGAAGCTGTTGAGGCGGTGCCAGAACGGCGGCGGGGTCGGCAGCGAGTCGTTGACGAGCATGATGGCGGTGCCTGCTTACTTGAAGAAGTCGCTCTGGCTCATGGCGCCGCGCCCGCCGAGGCGCACCACCGTGACATCGTCGGCGCGCACCAGCCGCATCTGGCCCAGTTCGCGCTCCAGCCGCTGCGTGAAATTGCTCTTGAACTGCATGGCCGCCTCGCCCATCTTCAGCACGCTCGTGCCTTCGATGGTGGCGCTCTTGCGGTCGCTGGCCACCTCGATGCTGTCGATGTGGTACTCGTACTCGATGGTGAGAATGCCGCCCATGCCCTCACCCACCACCTCGAACATCTTGAAAGACTTGCGAATGCCTTCGCAGGCCTGGTCGCGATCGCTGGTGGTCTCCTGCGTGCGGCCCATCATGATGGTCTTGCTCTGGATGACGGCCTTCTTGCTGAGCTGCTTGCACAGCTTCTCCGCGTCGCGCGAGTAGATGGCGTGCGCCTCCTTCTCGTAGTACTTGCGCACCATCGACTCGTCGAGCTTGCGCCCGCCGATGAAGAAGAACCACGCGCCCACGCAGAGCGCAACAACGATCGCTATTTGCTTCATTCCCTGCCCCGCACGATGGTGCGCTCCGCTCCGATTTTGCGGGGCAGTATACGTTGCCGAATGTTTCCTGAGGCGGCAAACGGGGCCTAGAAGGCGCTCAGATGGCGCGATAGAAGATGTAGTCGGCCTGGTATTTCACGACCTGCTTCTGGCCCATGTTCGAGGCGCCGCAAGCCGCCGCCGGCGCCACGCCGCCCTGGGTCGATACGCGCTGGATGTAGCTCACGCCCTGCATCGCGCCCGTGCCCATGGCCGGGTTGGCCTTTACCAGCTGGTGCGGAAGGTTGCCGGTGCCGTTGGGCGCCACAGCCACTTGCGTGGCAGTGAGCTTGGAGCCGTCCATGCTCTCCCAGGTGGCCGGCGCGGTCCACCAGCGTGGCGTCCGGGCCGACGAAGACCCACTCGTGCTGGCCGGGCATGTTGGCCTTGGCGCGGCACTCGTAGGTGATGTCGCCCGCGCCCACCGTTTCCATGGCCACGGCGTGGCCGGCCGGCACCTTCACCGCGTCCGGCAGGCCGGCCTGGGAATACATCGGAGGCTTGGCGCCCATGCCGGAACAGGCGGTAAGGCCGGCAGCGGCGGCGAGGACGGTCAAGGTGCGGATGGTCATGGTCGGTTCCTTTGTCGCATGAGCGAGAGGTGAATGAAGGGCGAGTCCGTGCCTCGGCGCCGTGCGTCCGGAACGTCTCGCATGCTTCTACGCACGCCGGCCGCGAATAGATTCAGGCCTGGCGGACTGAATCCGCCCGAACGGGTCGCCCGTACCACTTGCATGCAGGCCGATGCCCCACAATCCGCGAATGACAGCCCCCAGCCCCGACGCCGAACTGATCGCGCTGATCGATCGCATCGGCCGCCGCGACGAAGCCGCCCTGCGACTGCTCTACGACCGCACCGCGCCCAAGCTCATGGGCTTGGCGATGCGCGTGGTGCGGCAGCGCGAATGGGCCGAGGACGTGCTGCAGGAGTCGTTCATGACGGTCTGGCGCGTGGCCATCGACTACCGGGGCACACTGAGTCCGCCGCTCGCGTGGCTGGGCCTGATCGTTCGCAGCCGCGCGCTCGACCTGCTGCGCCGCCGCACCGCCGACCGCGCCCAGCTCACGCAGGAATTCGACGAACTGATGGCCGAAACGCTCGAATCCGATGCACCCAACCCCGCCGACACCGCCGATGCGAGCGAGCAGGCCTGGGCGCTGCACCAGTGCCTGAGCCAGCTCGAGGGCCGCCAGCGCGAGGTCGTGAGCCTGGCCTATCTGCGCGAGCTGAGCCACGGCGACCTGGCCGAGCAGCTCAAGCTGCCGCTGGGCACGGTCAAGACCTGGATCCGGCGCGGACTCGAAAAGCTGCGCATCTGCATGGCACGCTTTGCGTAGGCGACAAGAAAGCCACCGCGCCATGAACCTCATCGCCCACCCCGAATTGCTCGAACTCCTGGCCGCGAGCCATGCGCTCGGCACCTTGCGCGGTGGCGCCCGACGCCGCTTCGAAACGCTGGCGCGCGAGCAGGCGCCCGTGCGCACCGCGGCGCTGGTGTGGCAGAGCCGGCTTGCGAGCATGACCGAGCTGCAGACCCCGGTCGTTCCCGACGCCGCGGTGTGGACCCGGATCCGCAACATGATCGACGCCGAGCAGGCGCAGCACGCCATCGAGCGGCAACGCCATGCGGCTCCCGTCGCCGCACCGGAACGGGGCGGCTGGCTGCGCAGCCTGGCGCTCTGGCGCGGCGCCGCGGCGGCGGGTGCGCTGGCCACCGTCATGGCGGTAGGTGTCGGGCTGAACCTGCGCGACCAGTTGCAGAACGCGCCGGCCATCCAGTACGTGGCCGTGCTGTCCGACGACAAGGCCGCCGCCTCGATGCTCGTGACCTTCGACCCCAAGAAGCGGCAGTTGGTGCTGCAGCGCGTCGGCAGCTACAACGAAGGCGCCGACAAGTCGCTGCAGCTCTGGGCCCTGCCGCCGGGCGGCGCGCCGCGATCCCTCGGCGTGCTCGAGAATGCGCCGGCCCTCCGGCTGACTGCGTCAGAATCGGATGTTCGCGTGCCCACGCTGGCGATCAGCCTCGAGCCCAAGGGCGGCGTGCCCAGCGAGCGCGGCCCCACCGGCCCCGTGCTGTTCAAGGGCGCGCTGATTGAAAAAACCATCTGACCTGCGTTCCGCCTTGCTTCCGATGCCTTCGATGAAAACCGCGCTGGCCGCGGCCCTGCTGCTGACCGCGGCACTCGCCTCGCATGCCCAGAACCACAATGCCGTGCTGCCCTACGAATCGCTGGACAGCACGGCGGTCGATACGTCTTCCGACTACCTGGCCGCCAAGGCACGCTGGCACAACGAGCTCGCAGCCTTTTCCCGCGCCGACCAGCAGCAGTTTCCGGCGCCCGGCGGCGTGGTGTTCGTGGGCAGTTCCACCGTGCGCATGTGGAAAAGCCTCGCACAGGATTTCCGCCAGGTGCCCGGCATCGTCAACCGCGGCTTCGGCGGCTCGACGATGGCCGACTGCAGCCTGTTCGCGCGCGACCTGGTGGTGCGCTACAAGCCGCGGCAGGTGCTGGTGTACGCCGGAGACAACGACCTGGCCGAAGGCCGCACGCCGCTGCAGGTGCTCGAAAGCTTTGCGCGCTTTGCCAATGCGGTGCGCGCCGAGCTGCCCAACACGCGCATCAGCTTCATCTCGGTCAAGCCGAGCCCCTCGCGCGAGCACCTGATGCCGCTGATCCGCGAAACCAACAACGTGATCTCGGCCTACCTCAACCGGCTGCCCGACAGCGAGTACATCGACATCTTCACGCCGATGCTCGGCGCCGACGGGCGGCCGCGGCTGGAACTGTTCCGAAGCGACAGGCTGCACATGACCGACGAGGGCTACCGGCTTTGGCAGTCGATCATCGCGGCCCGCCTCCCGGGGGCCGTACCGGTCGCTTCCCCGATACCGGCCCCGGCAACCCCGCCCGCGGCTTCGCTGCCCTGAAGAGGCTCAGGCCCGTGCCGGCTCGGTCGGCACGTCGTCCGCGGGCGGGGGCACGTCGGCCCCGCGCGTGAAGCGCGCCACCGCGTACATGCCCGCGAACACCGCGAGCAGCAGCAGGCCGTCGCCCCACCAGGGCCGCGCGGTCTGGCTGTCCCCGTAGAAGGCCAGCACCAGCAGCACCGCGACCAAGTGCGCGCAGAACACCGGCAGCGAGGCCGAGCCCATGGCTTCGAGCCAGTGCAGGCGCGGAATCTTGCGCATGAGCCATGGCCCGAAGCGCACCGCTAGGATGCCCAGCCCGACGAGATTGACGAGGCGCAGCGGCCCCAGTTGCCACTTGTCGAACAGCAGGTTCAGCTCCACGTCGCCGCCGAACGGCGCCTGGCCGTTGATGCCGTGGTGGCGCCACCAGAAGCCATAGAGCGCAATGGCGAGTGCGGGCAACCACACCCAGACCGGAAAGCGCAGCGGCCGCGCGCCGGGCAGGTTGCGGCTGGCACCGAGGAAAAGCCCCGCGAACCACAGGAACTGCCAGGCGTAGCTGTTGAAGGCGCCCATTTCGTGGAACGGAACCGACAGGCCGAGGTAGTGCACGGCCAGTCCGTAGATCCATTCGCTCAGGTCGAATTGCGCGAGCGCCCACACGGTGGCGCTGGCGCCCATCACCAGCGTCCAGCCGTGCCGCATGGCGAAGGCCAGCACCCACGGGCTCATCAGCATGAAGAAGATGTACATCGGCAGGATGTCGAGCAGCGCGGGCTCGTAGATCAGCAGCAGCCCGAAAAGAAAACCTTCGCGCGGTTCGGCCAGGTAGTAGGACACCAGGTTCTTCACGGCCGGTTGGTCGATGTGCAGCCCGAGCGCCGCAATCACCGTGAAGAGAAACAGCAGGATCGCCGCCTGGCACAGGTAGACCTTCACCACGCGCCGCCAGAAGGCCGTGCGCATCGAGTCGACGCCGCGCTGGTAGCCGATGCGGCTGTAGACCAGTCCGGCCACGAAGGCGGACAGCAGCACGAAGCCTTCCGCGGCCGAGACAAAACCGAAAGGCTGGCCGAACGGATCGGTGAGGCGCGTCGGCAGATGGGTGACGGTCATCAGCACGAGCATCAGCCCGCGCAAGGCGTCTATTTCCCAGTAGCGTTTCATCGGTCGGCGGCGAGGTCTTGGTGGCGGTCCGCGCGGCGCACGCACGACAGTGCCGATTGTATGAAGAGCGCCGGGGCATATGACGCCTGGCAGTGCCGGAGCGCCTTTCAAATCGGCTACGCTGCGCGGTGCTTCAAGGCGGAGAAAAAATTGAAAAGAACGATTCCAACATTGCTTTTGGCCGCCGGCGCCTTTTTTGCCGGCCCGGCTCTTGCCCTCCAGATCACCAGCCTGACGCCCCAAGGCGAGGTGGCGCGCGTGCGCCAGATCGTCGCCAAGTTCGACCAGGCCGCCGTCAATTTCGGCGACCCGAAGGCGCCCGCGCCGCTGGCCGTGAGCTGCACCGACGCGCAGGCCGGCAAGGGCACGGGCCGCTGGACCGATGCCAAGCAATGGGTCTACGACTTCGAGAACGACCTGCCGCCCGGCGTGCGCTGCACCGTCACGCGAATCTCCACCTTCAAGCCGAGCGCCGGCGGTGAGCTGACCGGGCCGGAGCGCTACCAGTTCAATAGCGGTGGCCCGTTCGTGCGCAATTTCATGCCCGGCAGCTATGGCCGGATCGACGAGCAGCAGATGTTCATGCTCGAGCTCAACGGCGCGGCCACGCTGGAAAGCGTGCGCCAGAACGTCTGGTGCGCCGCCGACGGCCTCGGCGAGCGCATTCCCGTCAAGCTGCTCGACGGCGAGCAGCGCACCGGCCTGCTCAAGGCCTTCGGCCGCGACAAGGAGGCCGCGAAGGACCCGCTGCGCTTCATCGCGCTGCAGTGCAACCGCACGCTCACGCCCGGTAGCAAGGTGCAGATCGTCTATGGCAAGGGTGTCGCCACGCCTTCGGGCGTCGTCAACAACGTCGAACGGCGCCTGAGCTTCCAGGTGCGCGAACCGTTCGCGGTGTCTTTCACTTGCGAGCGCGAGAACGCGCAGGCCGCGTGCCTGCCGCTGCGGCCGATGCAGCTGCAGTTCAATGCGCCGGTCACGCGCAAGATGGCCGCGCAGATCCAGCTCAAGGGCGGCGGCAAGTCCGTCGCCGCCACGCTCGAGAACGACGGCGGCACGCCGAGCGAAGACGACGTGGTCAGCTCCGCGAGCTTCGCGCCGCCGTTCGCGGAAGACACCAAGTTCACCATCGAGCTGCCCGCCAAGTTCGAAGACGCATCGGGCCGCCCGCTGGCTTCGCCCGGCAGCTTTCCGCTGAAGGTGGCGACCGGCGCCATGCCGCCGCTGGCCAAGTTCGCCGCCTCGCCCTTCGGCGTGGTCGAGCGGCTCGCCGAACCCGGCACGCCGGCCATGATGCCGGTGACCGTGCGACGCGTGGAACCGGCGCTGATGGTGCAGGCGCTGACGCCCGGCAAGGTCAGCGACATGAACCCCAAGACTGACGCCGAGATCATCGCGTGGTTCCGCAAGGTGCGCCGCTATGACAACTACACCGTCTCGCGCGAACAGGCGCGCAAGGACATCAAGGGCGCGCTGCCGCCGGTCATCGACAAGGACGACCGCACCAGCCTGCAGACCCGCATGCTGTCTCTGCTCGCCGGCCAGGCCGGCGTGAAAGCGCTCGACATGCCGAAGGCCGAGAGCGGCGATCCGCGTCCGTTCGAAGTCATCGGCATTCCGCTGACGCCTGGCTTCCACGTGCTCGAAATCGCATCGCAGAAGCTCGGCGATGCGCTGCTCGACGAGCGCTACGGCGCCAGCCGCACGATGTACGTGCGAACCACCGCGTTGGCGACCAACCTGGCCGTGCATTTCAAGCTCGGCCGCGAGAACTCGATGGCCTGGGTCACCACGCTCGACAAGGGTAAGGTGGTGCCGAATGCCGAGGTGCGCGTGTCCGACTGCCGCGGTACCGCGGTGGCATCGGGCACCACCGACGCCAGCGGCGTCGTCCGGCTGGCCGGCATTGCACCCGAAGCGCCGAACTGCAACGGCCCGGACGAATACAACGCGGGCGCATGGTTCGTCAGCGCGCGCGCCAAGGACGACAAGGGCATCGAAGACCTGGCCTTCACCTGGAGCGACTGGCAGCGCGGCATCGAGCCCTGGCGCTTCAACGTGCCCACCAGCCTGCAGGCCGAGCCCGACCGCGTGGCCCACACCATCTTCGACCGCACGCTGCTGCGCGCCGGCGAAACGGTGTCGATGAAGCACCTGATCCGCACCCAGACCAGCAAGGGTTTCGGCCTGCCCGAGAACCGGCCCGACACGCTGGTGGTGACCCACACCGGCAGCGGCCAGCGCTTCACGCAGCCCTTGGCCTGGCGCAAGACCGCAACTGGCGGCCTGAGCGCGGAGAACACCTTCGCCATTCCGCCGGCCGCCAAGCTCGGCGTGTACGAGGTCATGCTGCGCGCCGGCAACGGCAACGGCAAGGACAGCGCCGAGAGCGACGACGGCGACTACAACCGCAATTTCTCCACCGGCCAGTTCCGGGTCGAGGAATTCCGCCTGCCCGTGCTCGAAGGCCGCATCGCACCTACCGACAAGAAACCGCTGGTGAGCGTGGCCTCGGTGCCGGCCGACGTGCAGATCAACTACGTAGCCGGCGGCGGCGCCGCCAACCTGCCGGTGCGTGTCTCGGCCATGGTGCGCGGCAAGAGCCTGAGCTTTGCCGACCACGACGCCTTCAGCTTCAACCCGCCGCGCGTGCAGGCCGACGGTTCGCCGGCGGCAGCGCCCGCGGCCGAAGCCGAGTCTTCCGGCGAGGAAGACATCAACAGCGTCAGCGACACCCGCGTGATCGCCGACAAGCTGCCGCTCACGCTCAACAAGGACGGTGCCGGCAAGGTCACGATCGACAAGGTGCCCAAGGTCAAGGCCGCGCGCGAGCTGCTGCTCGAAGCCACCTACGCCGACCCCAATGGCGAGGTGCAGACCCTCCGCAGCACGCAGACGCTGTGGCCCGCTTCGGTCATCGCCGGCATCAAGACCGAGGGCTGGGTTTCGACCAGCCAGAAGCTCAAGTACCAGGCGCTCGCGCTCGACCTTTCGGGCAAGCCCCAGGCCGGCGTGACACTCAACGTGCGCGCGGTGGCACGCATCACCACCACCAGCCGCAAGCGCATGGTGGGCGGTTTCTATACCTACGACAACAAGACCGAGACCAAGGACATCGGCACCGTGTGCAGCGGCAAGAGCGATGCGCGCGGCCTGCTGCTGTGCGAGTCCGAGCTGAAGGAACCCGGCGAGGTCGAACTCGTGGCCAGCGCCACCGACAGCGAAGGCCGCGACAGCCGCGCCGCCAGCACGGTGTACGTGACCAAACAGGGCGAACTCTGGTTCGGCGGCGAGGACAACGACCGCATCGACGTGCTGCCCGAGAAGAAGAGCTACCAACCCGGCGAACTCGCCAAGTTCCAGGTGCGCAGCCCGTTCCGTTTTGCCACCGCGCTGGTGTCGGTGGAACGCGAAGGCATCATCGAGACCCACGTGGTGCAGCTCGACGGCAAGGACCCGACCGTGAGCCTGCAGGTCAAGCCCGAATGGGGCCCGAACGCCTACGTGAGCGTGCTCGCCCTGCGCGGCCGCCTGCGCGAAGTGCCGTGGTACAGCTTCTTCACCTGGGGCTTCAAGGCACCGCGCGAGTGGTGGACCGCCTTCTGGTACGAAGGCAAGGAATACGTCGCGCCCACCGCGATGGTCGACCTGAGCAAGCCCGCCTACCGCCTGGGCATGGCCGAGATCCGCGTCGGCACGCGCGCGCACCAGCTCGACGTGACCGTCACGAGCGACAAGCCGAGCTATCCGGTGCGCGGCAAAGCGCAGATCACCATCTCCGCCAAGCTGCCCGACGGCAAGCCCGCGGCCGGTGCCGAAGTGGCCCTGGCCGCAGTGGACCAAGCATTGTTGGAGCTGATGCCCAACGACAGCTGGAACCTGCTCAATGCCATGCTGCAGCGGCGCAGCTGGGGGGTCTCCACCTCCACCGCGCAGATGGAAATCGTCGGCCGGCGTCACTACGGGCGCAAGGCCGTGCCCGCGGGCGGCGGCGGCGGCAAGGGCCAGACGCGCGAACTGCTCGACACCCTGCTGCTGTGGAACCCGAAGGTGGTGCTCGACGCCAACGGCCAGGCCGTGGTGACGGTGCCGCTCAACGATGCACTCACCACCTTCAAGATCGTGGCGGTGGCCGATTCGGGCACCAGCCTCTTCGGCACCGGCCAGGCCAGCATCCAGGCCACGCAAGACCTGCAGATCATCAGCGGCCTGCCGCCGCTGGTGCGCGAGGACGACCAGTTCCGCGCCCAGATCACGCTGCGCAACACCACGCAGAAGCCGATGAAGGTGGAGGCCACGCCCCGCGCCACGCTGCTCACGCTCGAGCCGCAGACGGTGGACATCCCCGCCGGCGAAGCGCGCGAAGTGGCATGGACCGTCACCGCGCCAGCGCAGCTCGCGCAGATGCGCGCCGAAGCCATCCTGTGGGAGATCGAAGCCAAGGACACGCTCGGCCGCGCACGCGATGCACTCAAGGTGCGCCAGCGCATCGTGCCCTCGGTGCCGCTCACGGTGCAGCAGGCCACGCTGGCGCAGCTCGATGGCCCTTTCACCATCGACGTGGCACCGCCCACCGACGCCCTCCCCGGCCGCGGCGGCCTCAAGCTTGCCCTGCAGCCCAAGCTGGCCGAAGGCCTGCCGGGCGTGCGCGACTGGTTCGCGAACTATCCCTTCAGCTGCCTCGAGCAGAAGACCAGCAAATCGGTCGGCCTGCGCGACGCGAAGATGTGGCAGGGCGTGCTGGCCCAGCTGCCCACCTACCTCGACAGCGACGGCCTGGCCAGCTACTTTCCGCCGCGCGACGGCGAATCGAACCGCGGCAGCGACATCCTCACCTCGTACCTGCTGGCGGCCACGCACGAGGCGGCGGCGCTGAACCCCGCCTTCGCGCTGCCCGACGCGGCGCGCGCGCCGATGGAGTCGGGCCTCATCGCCTTTGTCGAAGGCCGCATCCAGCGCGAGTTCTGGAGCCCGCGCAAAGACCTGGACGTGCGCAAGCTCGCCGCGCTCGAGGCCCTGTCGCGCTACGGCACGGCCAAGGGCAGCATGCTGGGCAGCATCACCATCGCGCCCAACCAGTGGCCCACCAGCGCCGTGATCGACTGGCTCAACATCCTCAAGCGCGTGCAGGACGTGCCACAGCGCCAGCAGCGGCTGGACGAGGCCAACAACGTGCTCAAGGCGCGCCTGTCGTACCAGGGCACCAAGCTCGTCTTCAGCACCGAACGCGACGACTACTGGTGGTGGCTCATGACCAACGGCGACGTCAACACCGCGCGCCTGCTGCTCAGCGTGATGGACGACCCGGCCTGGAAGGACGACATCGGCAAACTCGCCAACGGTTTCATCGGTCGCCAGCAGAACGGCGCTTGGCACACGACCACCGCCAACCTGTGGGGCGGGCTCGCGCTCGAGAAGTTCTCGAAGGTGTTCGAAAGCACACCCGTCGCCGGCGTGACCGCCGCCACCCTCGGCGCCGCGAAGGCGCAGGTCGACTGGAGCAAGGTCGAGCGCGTGAAGACCACCGATGCGGCCGGTGCACCCAACCAGAGCACCTTCTTCGGCGCGCCCGCGTCGCCGGGCAACCTGAGGAACAACACGATGTTCCTGCCCTGGGCCGCCTCGCCGTCGGGCGCACCGGCGCGCGACACGCTGCTGGTCACGCAGCAAGGCACCGGCAAGCCGTGGCTCACGCTGCAGTCGATTGCCGCGGTGCAGCTGAAGGCGCCTTTCGCCGCCGGCTACGCGCTCAAGAAGACCATCACCCCGGTCGAGCAGGCCACCGCGGGCAAGTACACGCGCGGCGACGTGCTGCGCGTGACCGTCGAGGTGAACGCCAGCGCCGACATGACCTGGGTCGTGATCAGCGATCCGATTCCCGGCGGCGCCACCATCCTGGGCAGCGGCCTGGGCCGCGATTCGCAGATCGCCACGCAAGGCGAGAAGAAGTCGGGCGCCGGCTGGCCGGCTTTCGAGGAGCGCAGCTTCGAAGCGTTCCGCAGCTACTACGAGTACCTGCCCAAGGGCGTGGTCAAGATGGAGTACACCGTGCGCCTCAACAACGTGGGCGACTTCGCGCTGCCGCCGAGCCGCGTCGAAGCGATGTATGCGCCCGAGATGTTCGGCGAAACGCCGAATGCGCGGGTGAAGGTGGAGGCGGCGAAGTAAGCCGCGGCGGGCCTGCTTATCTAGGCAGGCCCGGCCGCTGCAAGCGCCGCTTCGTACACGGCAAGGTCCGCGTCCGAGAAGCAGCAGAACGTGACCTCCTGGACGCTGGCGCTCTCGGCCAGCGCCGACCGGACCGTGGCGACCGCGATGGGCGCCGCGAGCTCGATCGGGTAGCCGTAGATGCCCGTGCTGATCGACGGAAACGCGAGGGTCCGAACGCCCTGCTGCCCCGCGATTTCCATCGACTTTCGATAGCACGATGCCAGCAGCTCCGGCTCGCCCTGCGAGCCGCCATGCCAGACCGGCCCGACGGTGTGAATGATGAACCGGGCAGGCAACCGGTAGCCTTTGGTCAACTTGGCGTCGCCTGTCTTGCACCCAGCCAGCAGGCGGCACTCATGCAAAAGCTCGGGGCCGGCGGCGCGATGGATCGCGCCATCGACACCGCCTCCGCCCAGCAGCGACGAATTCGCCGCATTGACGATGGCGTCGACCTGCAGCGTGGTGATGTCGTCGCATAGGGCGCGAAGCGGTGTGTGCATGACTTTGCTCCTGCTGCGCAGTCTTGTTGCTTCCCTCAATGCCGGAGCATGGATTCCACGGCTACCTTCAGAAGCCTTGGTGCGATGTACTTGCGGTGGGCCGCGGAAATGAGCGCCATGTAGACACGGCCGAACAGGTTTCTGCAAGCGACACGTGTGGACAACGAAAACTCGACGCGTCCGCCCGGCAGGCAGGCCGCCTCCACGCTTGAACGGAACACGAGGTGCTTGTCGTCGGCGCCCAGGATGACCTGTGCAGTGCGCCCGTCTTCCGACACCCGGTACGAGTGCACCGGGTAGCGCCCGGCAAAGACATTGCCTGAAGCTTCCGAGAGAAGGGACGAGACCGGACAGGCGAGCGGCGAGGTGCGCAGCTTGAACGGACGCACGACCAGGTTCCTGAAACCCATGAGAAGCGAAACGCCGTGGTGCCGATGCGCCAGGAAGCTGCCAAGCAGACTGGAGAGCAGCCTGGCAGCGTCGGCCTCCGCCGGCACACCGAGCGCGGCGGCGGGCACGATGATCGAGAAACGATCCTGGTGATGAATCGTTCGGTCGTTCAGTTCAGCCCGCAGCAACGAATGCACGGGAAGTTCGCTCTGCTCTTGAACGGACGCTGGACTTGGCTCGCTGATAAAGCCGGGACGAACGCGGGTGCGCGCCAGCATGCCGCGAAGGTGGCCCGCCGCCGAGCGGTAGTGCTTGCAGGCGGCCTCCATGAGTCCGCCAGGCCGGTCGCCCAGCGACAGTTGGGTAGTCGGTACCTGACCCCGCTGGACCGGTGACGCCTTCAGCAAATCGATGACCGCTTGGGGCAGCAGTTGCGTGAGCGAGGGGATATTTCCCTTGTCTTGCAGGACCTGCAAGCGCAACTCGTCGCTCAGCTGGCCACCGAGTTCATTGGTGTGAGTCGACAACGCAAAGAACGCGGGGTGGCTCGAGCCCGGCTCCAGCGGTACGAACTGATGCCAGGTTTCACCGGAGAAGCGAACGGTGAAGATGCAGTCCGGCGGTACATCGACATGGCGGAGCGCGCGAACGAAGCTGGCCGGGTCCGCCTCGATGTCTTGCGGCGTCGCGCTCGAAAAGCGCAGTTGCGAGCCCCCGCTCCCCGAGATGGCGGTGAAGACGCGATGGCCCGCATGCCGATGAAAGGGATGGCCTCCCCGGCCGACTCCGAATGAATAGAGCGCGGTTGCGTCTCCCCTGGAGAAATCGCTGCCGCCAAGCTTTGCAGAGGGTTCATCGAGTTCGTCGACAAACCGGCTGTGCGCCCGTTGCCGCGCGAGCGCCTCGTGGAACAGCTGGGTCCCCGAGCCGTGGCCCAGGCGCGCAACCAGACTCACTTCGACGGGTACGCAGTCCGGCCGTGTCGGCAATGCCACGAACGGGAAGGTCGCGGTTCGACGGGTCACCCGGGCGGCGGGGATCGAAGGCACCGAAAGCGAGGGAGTCATGAATCGATCCCTCAGTTCTTCTTGAGATTGCCGCCGGGCGCCGCTGGCTTTCTGGTCTTCGCCAGCTCGGCGCTTTCCTTCTTGAGCGGACCGCCGACGGGACAAAACGCCGCAAGGTAGTTGTGCAAAGTGCCGAGCAGGTTGTCGTCCGCCAGGCTGTAGTGAACGAACTGTCCGCGCTTTTCGCTCTTTACCAAGCCTGCATGCTCCAGGATCTGCAAATGCTTGGAAAGAGAGGGCTTCGTCATCTCGAATCGCTCGGCGATCTCCCCCGCCGTCAGCGGCGTCTCGGAGAGGTACGAGAGGATTTTCCGGCGGGGCGTCGAAGCGAGCGCTGCGAAAACGTTTTCTTCTTTCATGGCGGCATTGTATTTAGCTAATTAGCTAAATACAAGCACCTGCCCGTTCGACCTTTCTTACCGATAGAACGCCTCGACCCTGCCCTTCAGCTTGATCAGCAGCGGCTTGCCCTTGCGGTCCACCGTCTTGCCGGCGGGCACCTTGATCCAGCCTTCGCTGACGCAGTATTCCTCGACGTCGAGGCGTTCCTTGTCGTTGAAGCGGATGCCGATGTCGTGCTCGAAAACCGCCGCCACGTGATGGGGGCTGCGTGGGTCGGTGGACAGGTGGTCGGGAAGGGGCGGAAGGGAATTGGCTTCGGTCATGGAATAAACGGTTATCTATCTATCTGAAAAACTGCAGCGCGCAGCTTAACGCCGCTTCTTTGTTGCCTTGGCGGGCGCCTTGGGCGCAAACCCCAGCGAGGCGCGCGCGAGCGCATCGGCCTCTTGGTTGCGGTGCCGCGGCACCCACCGAAGGCTCGCTTCTTCGAACGAGCCGAGCAGCGCGCGGGCGTCTTCGAACAAGCCCGCCATGCGCGCGATGGGCTTGGCGCCGGGCTCGCCGAGCTGTTCGACGAGGATGCTGTTGTCGGTATAGGCCAGCACCGCTGTCGCGCCCCTGGCCTTCAGCTCCTCGAGCGCGAGGGTCAGCGCCCTGAGCTCGGCTTCGTTGTTGCAGCCGATGGCATGGCTGGCCAGAGACAAGGTGTGGCGGGTGCCGTCGGGCTCCGTGACGACGGCGCCGGCACCCATGCGGCCGGGGTTCGGCATGGCGCTGCCGTCGCAGTACACGGTCCAGGGGCGAAGTGGCATCGGCTGCGTCGGCTCAGCAGTTGCTGCGCTTGATGCCCGCCAGGTTCTGGCAAGGCCGCTGGCCTGGAGGCGGCCCCGGGTCTTGCGGCCGCTGCGGCCGCGGACGGACGACCGGACGGCCGCCGTCGTAGTACGGGTCGGGGCCCCAGCTGTAGACCGGCGGCGGCTCGGGAGCCACACGCGGCTCGTCGACGTTGCGCGGGATGATGGCGGGGCCCTGTGGCGCGTTGTTGCCGGCCAGAGGCTGCGGCGGCGCCGCGCTGGGCGTCGGCGTGTACGCCGGCCGGCGCACTTCTTCGGGCGAAGCAGGCGGCACCACCGACAGCGGCTCGGCAATGGGCACTTGGCGCGAGAGCTTGCTGCCGGCAGGGCACTGGCCGTCCGTGTAGACGATGCGGCCGCCGGCGTCGGTGCAGCGAACCACGTCCGCGGCATGCGCGCCCATGGCCGCGGCAGCAAAGACCGAGATGAAAAGAACCGTTGTGCGCATCATGCGTCCCTCGTTGTTGGCTGCCGAAGTCTTCCGGTGTTTCCGCTTTGCCGCATTCTGGCCCGAAGTCGGTCCTTGCGGCGGCACCGGTACGCTCCTCAAAGCGAGATGCGCAGCCACGCGGGGCCCTGTTCCATGCGGCCGATCACGGCGGCATGCGCAAATTTCTCGTCGCGGAACACCCGCAGCACGGCATCCACCGACTCGGCGGCGCAGCTCACGAGCAGCCCGCCCGAGGTCTGCGGGTCGCTCAGCAGCGCCTGCGCGGCGGTGGGCAGGCCGTCCGCGAGTTCGACCTCTTCGCCATAGCCGGCCCAGTTGCGCCCCGAGGCACCGGTCACGAAGCCGTCCGCCACCATCGCGGTCACGCCCTCGAGCAGCGGCACGCGCGGCCACTCGACAACGGCCGTGAGCTTGGCGCCGCGTGCAAGTTCCAGCGCATGGCCGGCCAGGCCGAAGCCGGTGACGTCGGTCAGCGCGTGCACGCCCGGCATCGTGGCCAGCGCAATGCCCGGCGTGTTGAGCCGAGTGGTGTTGTCGATGAGTTGCCGGTAACCGGCCAGCGAGAGCTTTTCTTTCTTGAGCGCGGCCGAGAGCACGCCCACGCCCAGCGGCTTGCCCAGCACCAGCACGTCGCCCGCGCGCGCCTCGGCGTTGCGCTTGACGTGGGCCGGGTCGACCAGGCCCATCACCACCAGGCCGTAGATCGGCTCGACCGAATCGATGGTGTGGCCGCCCGCAATCGGAATGCCGGCCGCGCGGCACACGTCCTGCCCGCCGCGCACGATGTCGCCGATCACTTCCACCGGCAGCTGGTTGACGGGCATTGCCACCAGCGCCAGCGCCATGATCGGCTTGCCGCCCATCGCGTAGACGTCGCTGATGGCGTTGGTCGCGGCAATGCGGCCGAACTCGTACGGATCGTCGACGATGGGCATGAAGAAGTCGGTCGTCGCGATCAGCGCTTGCTTGTCGTTCAGGCGGTACACAGCCGCGTCGTCGGCGGTTTCGATGCCCACCATCAGCTCCGGCGGAATCAGGCCGCCGCCACTGTTCTTCAGAATTTCAGACAGTACGCCCGGTGCGATCTTGCAGCCGCATCCACCGCCATGCGAGAAGCTGGTGAGCCGCAGCGGGGCCAGCGGGTTGAGCACGGAAAGCGGGGGATTCGTCGGGATGTCGGTCATGGGGCAATTCGAATCGGGGCGGTCGCCCATTATCGAAGCCCGCCCCAAAGCACGCCCGGGAGCGGGTTTCTACAATCGAGGGTTGTCCCTTCTTTCCTGCGCCAGGCCGCGCCACCTATGAAAACCCTCCTTCGCATCGCCCTTGCACTTTCGTTGTCCGCCTTCGCCCTGGGTGCCTCAGCACAGGCCAAGGTGCTGCGCGTGTCCGCCATTCCCGACGAGGCGCCCACCGAGCTGCAGCGCAAGTTCACGCCGCTGGGCGACTACCTGAAGAAGGAAACCGGCATGGACGTGCAGTTCACGCCCGTGACCGACTACGCCGCGGTGGTCGAAGGCCTGGCCACGAACAAGATCGACCTGGCCTGGCTCGGCGGCTTCACCTTCGTGCAGGCGCGCATTCGCACCAACGGCGGCGCGGTGCCGATCGTGCAGCGCGCGGAAGACGAGGTGTTCACCAGCAAGTTCATCGTGCCGCAGGACAGCACCGCCAAGACGCTGGCCGACCTGAAGGGCAAGACCTTCGCGTTCGGTGCGCCTTCGTCCACCTCGGGCAGCCTGATGCCGCGCTACTTCCTGATGCAGGCGGGCATCGACCCCGAGAAAGACTTCAAGACAGTGGCATTCTCCGGCGCGCACGATGCCACCGTGGCCTTCGTGGCCGCATCGCGCGCCGAGGCGGGCGTGCTGAACGCATCGGTGTGGGACAAGCTGGTCGAAAGCAAGAACCCGAACGCCGCCAAGGTGCGCGTGCTGACCACCACGCCCACCTACTACGACTACAACTGGACGGTGCGCCCCGGCCTCGATCCGGCACTGACGAAGAAGCTCACCGAAGCCTTCCTGAAGCTGGACCCGGCCAACCCCGCCATGAAGGAGATCATGAACCTGCAGCGTGCGAGCAAGTTCATTGCCACCAAGTCGTCGAACTACGACGGCATCGAAGCTGCCGCCAAGGCGGCGGGCCTGGTCAAGTGATGTCGTTGCGGCGCGCCAGCGGAGCCGTCGCGTGAGTTTCTCGCTCGGCCAGGTCGGGCTGATCCACCCGAACGGCCATCGCGCGCTGCAAAGCGTGTCGTTCGCCGCGCGTGCGGGCGAGCGGGTGGCCGTCATCGGGCCCTCGGGCGCGGGCAAGACCACGCTGCTGCGCGTGCTCGGCGCCGCGCTGCGGCCCGGCGAAGGCACGGTGCAGTTGCTCGGCGACGCGCCATGGAGCCTGGCAACACCGGGCCTGCGCAAGCTGCGCGCGCGCATCGGCACCGTGCACCAGAGCCCGCCGATTGCGCCGCGCCTGCGCGTGGTCACCGCCGTGCTCTCGGGGCGGCTGGGGCAATGGAGCGCGATGCGCGCACTGGCCTCGCTGCTGCGTCCGTCAGACCTTGCAGGCGCGCACGAGGTGTTGTCGCGCCTCTCGCTCGAAGACCGGCTGTTCGACCGCTGCGACCGTCTCTCCGGCGGCCAGCTGCAACGTGTGGGCATTGCACGCGTGCTCTATCAACGGCCCGCCTTGCTGCTGGCCGACGAACCGGTGTCCGCGCTCGACCCCACGCTGGCCGATGCCACGCTGCAGCAACTCGTGGCACAGAGCGAAGCGACGGGCGCCACGCTCGTGGCCTCGCTGCATGCGGTCGACCTGGCGCTGCGCTGGTTTCCGCGCATCGTGGGCATGCGCAGCGGGCAGGTGGTGTTCGACGAGCCCGTCGGCAATGTGACGGAGCCGATGCTCACGGCGCTTTATGCAAGCGAAGGCGGGCTGCCGATGCAGGCACGCGAACGGCCGCTCGACATCGCATCCGGTGCGTTCGTTGCAGGCCCGGCGAATTCCGTCGAACGACCGGATTGCCTGTGAGCACCGTGCAGCCACTGCCGCCGCGTACAGCCCCAGCGCTGCGCGATCCGCTGGCGCGGCGCCGCGTGGTGTGGCTGTTGGCCGCGCTCGTCATTGCATGGCCGATGCTCCAGCTGTCGGGCTTTGCGCCCTCCGCGCTGTTCGCGCCCGGCAACCTGCAGGTGATCGGCGGTTTCCTGGCCGGCTTTCTGCCGCCCGAAACCGCACCGGACTTTCTCGCGATGCTGGGCAAGGCCACGCTGGAGACGCTGGCGATGGCCACCGCGGGCACCGCGCTGGCATTCGTGATTGGCGCGCCGCTGGCTTTCGTGACCACGCGCGCGCTCTCGGTCTCGCGCATCGGGCCCGGCCCGGGACGCGCACAGGCCGCGGTGGTGCGGCAGGCCGGGCGTTCCGTGCTGATGGTGCTGCGCGCCATCCCAGAAATTGTCTGGGCACTGGTCTTCGTGCGCGCGCTCGGCCTGGGCCCCGCAGCCGGCGTGCTGGCGCTGGCCATCACCTATGGCGGCATGCTCGGCAAGGTGTATGCCGAGGTGCTCGAATCGACCGACACGCGGCCCGCCCGTGCATTGATGGAAAGCGGCGGCGGGCGCTTCGCCGCGCTCGCCTACGGCCTTTTGCCGAACTGCGCGCAGGAGCTCATCTCTTACACCGTGTACCGATGGGAATGCGCCGTCAGGGCTTCCGTCGTAATGGGCTTTGTGGGCGCGGGCGGGCTGGGCCAGCTCATGGACCAGTCGATGAAGATGCTCAACGGCGGCGAAGCCAGCAGCATCCTGCTGGTGTTCCTGGTGCTGGTGCTGCTCGCGGATGCGCTGAGCAATGCATTGCGGCGGTTGCTGGCATGAACGCCCCCGCGCAATTTAGCCGGCCACCTCGCTGCCACCGCTGCTGGATTGCATCGGCGCTGGTGCTGGCCGCTGTGGTGGCCAGCTTCGTCTACCTGGCCATCGACTACCGTGCGCTGTTCACGGCGGAGTCGATCGGCCTCATGGGCAAGTTCATCGCCGAGTTCTTTCCGCCCGATTTTTCGAGCGCCTTCCTTGCCAAGACGGCCTGGGGCGCGCTGCAGACACTGGCCGTGTCGGCGCTGGGCACGCTGCTGGCATCCGCAGGTGCCGCCGCGCTGGCATTGCCGGCCTCGGGCAGGTCGGGCCTGCTGGTGCGGCAGGGCTGCCGCTTCGTCCTCAATTTTCTGCGCAGCGTGCCCGAACTCGTGTGGGCAGCGCTCATGGTGCTGGCCGCGGGCATCGGCCCGTTCGCCGGCGCGCTCGCGCTCGCATTGCACACCACCGGCGTGCTGGGCCGCCTGTTCGCCGAAAGCCTGGAGAACGCGCCTCGCGAACCCGAGCAGGCGCTAGCGCTCAGCGGCGCCGGCGCCGCGGCGGCCTTCGGCTACGGCAGCCTGCCGCTCGTGCTGCCGCAATGGGTGGCCTATGCGCTGTATCGTTGGGAAATGAACATCCGGATGGCCGCGGTGCTGGGTTTTGTCGGCGGCGGCGGCCTGGGCCAGCTTCTCTACTTCCACTTGTCGATCTTTCAACAGCAGCAGGCCATGACCGTATTGATTGCAATGTTCGTCCTGGTGGCCCTTGTCGACTTGGCAAGCGGCCGGCTGCGGCGCAACTTGGGGCATGCCCATGCGTGAACACGACAACCCGCGCCACCAGCCCACGCGCGTGGCCGACCTGCACCGGTTCGACACCGTCATCGATGCACGCTCGCCTTCGGAGTTCGCGCTCGACCACATTCCCGGTGCCATCAACTGCCCGGTGCTGGACGACGAAGAGCGCCGCATCGTCGGCACCATCTACAAGCAGACCGGTGCGTTCGAAGCGCGCCGCGTCGGCGGTGCGATGGTGGCCGCCAACCTTGCGCGGCACCTGCGCGAACGCTTCGGCGAACAGCCCGCCAACTGGCGCCCGCTCGTGTATTGCTGGCGCGGAGGGCTGCGCAGCGGCTCGATGGTGACCTGGCTGCGCCTTGTCGGCTGGGACGCGCAACAGCTCGCCGGCGGCTACAAGAGCTTTCGCCACCATGTGCTGGCGCAGATCGAGGCCACGGTGCCGAAGCTGCGGCTCCAGGTGATCTGCGGCGCCACCGGCAGCGCCAAGACGCGCGTGCTGCAAGCGCTGGCCGCGCGCGGCGAACAGGTGCTCGACCTGGAGCATTGCGCCAGCCATAAGGGCTCGCTGCTGGGCGCGCTGCCCGGCGTGCCGCAGCCATCGCAAAAGCAGTTCGAGACCCGCATCGCCACCTGCTTCGATTCGCTCGACGCCTCGCGCACGCTGTACGTGGAAGGCGAAAGCGCGCGCATCGGCAAGCTCTCGGTGCCCATTCCCTTGGTCGCGCACATGCGCGCCGCCGCATGCATCGAGATCCAGGCGGATGCGGCATCGCGGCTCGACTATCTGCTGCGCGACTACGCCTACCTCGGCGACGACCGCGCCGCCCTGGCGGCCCAGCTCGACAGGCTGAAGGAAATGCAGGGCAAGGCGGTGGTGCAGCGCTGGCAGGAATGGGCGCTCCAGGGCGACCTGCCTCAACTCTTTGCCGAACTGATGGCGCTTCATTACGATCCCCACTACGAACGCTCGCAGGCACGCCATTTCGAGAAATGGCCGCTGCGCCAGCAGGTGGCGGCACCGGACCTCACGGACAAAGGCATCGAAGCCGTGGCGGACGCCATCCTGCGATTGAACGCCGCCGGGTGACCGGCCGGAAAAAGGAGGCACGCACCATGACGCTCGAATGGCGCCATTCGCTCGAAGACATCGACTGGGAAGAACTCTCGCGGCTCTACCAGGCCGCACCGCTCGGCAACAAGCAGCCCGACGGTCTGAAGCTCGTTTTCTCCAACAGCATGTTCAAGTGCTTCGTGCATGACGACGGCCGCCTGGTCGGCGCAGGGCGCGCCATGGCCGACGGGCTCGACTGCTCCTACATCTGCGACGTGGCCGTGCACCCCACGCATCAGGGCACGGGCCTTGGCAAGGAGATCGTCTCGCGGCTCATGGCGCTCTCGAGCGGACACCGCAAGATCATCCTCTATGCGGTGGCCGGCAAGGAGCCCTTCTACGAAAAGTTCGGCTTCAGGCGCATGAAGACCGCGATGGCCGTCTTCGAGAACCAGGCGCAGGCTGTCGAGCGCGGGCTGATCGAGTGAACACGCGTCTCGGTTCGCGCGCATGAGCGCAGCGCCAAGGAGCGCCAAGGGTGCACCAGTGAACCATTCCGTCGTTCCCACCGAGGAGCACCACTTCGAGAGCCTCCACAAGGCGCTCGACATCGTGGCACGCGAACAGAAATACCTCGCGCTCACTCAAGCGCCGCCTTGGGAGCAATCGCTTTCCTTCTATCGCAACGTGCTGGCCAAGGGCTTCCCTCATTTCGTGGCGGTCGATGGCCAGGGCAAGGTCGTGGGCTGGTGCGACGTATCGCCGGTCTTCGGCCATTCGCGCGCCCACATCGGCCTGCTGGGCGTCGCCTTGCTGCCTGAAACACGCGGCCGCAGGCTCGGCGCGAAGCTGTTGCAGGCGGCGATCGACAAGTCGTGGGCGCGAGGACTGACCCGCATCGAGCTCTCCGTTCGCGCGGACAACCTGAATGCGAAAGCGCTGTACGAGCGATTCGGCTTCGAACACGAAGGCCTGGTGCGCCGCGCCAGCCTGATCGACGGCGTCTACCACGACGCGCACGCGATGGCGCTGCTTCGCTAGACTGGCGCGTGCATCCACTGCCGAATGGAGTTCCCATGTGCAGAAGCATCAAGACCCTCTACAACTTCGAGCCTCCCGCCACCGAGCAGGAAATTCGCTCCGCCGCGCTGCAATTCGTGCGCAAGCTCAGCGGCTTCAGTGTGCCCTCAAAGGCCAACCAGGAAGCCTTCGAGCGTGCGGTCGACGAAGTGGCTGCAACGGCGGCGCGCCTGATCGACTCGCTGGTCACCACCGCCGAGCCGCGCGACCGCGCGATCGAAGCCGAGCGTGCCAAGGCGAGGTCGGCCGCGCGCTTCGGCACCTGAACGCGACGACAACTTCTTTTTTTATGGAGACTCTTCATGCCCGTTGAACTCTGGCTCGCCTTCGTCGCCGCATCGGCCGTGCTGCTGATCATTCCCGGCCCGACCATCCTCACGGTGATCAGCTATTCGATGTCGCACGGGCGGCGCGCCAATGTGCCGCTGGTTGCGGCCGTGGCACTCGGCGATTCGACGGCGTTGGTGGTTTCGCTGCTCGGCCTGGGTGCGTTGCTGGCCACATCGGCATTCTGGTTCACGGTGGTGAAGTGGGCGGGCGGCCTGTATCTGCTCTATCTCGGCATCAAGCTGCTGCGCGCGGGCATCACATCGTCCGAAATCGCGGCGCCGGCGGCGCCTGCTTCGCGCTGGAGACTGTTCGCCAACACCTACCTGGTGACGGCGCTGAACCCCAAGGGCATCGTGTTCTTCGTGGCGTTCCTGCCGCAGTTTTTGAGTCCTGCAGCCGACATGACGCGCCAGCTCTGGGTGCTGGCGGTCACCTTCGTGGCCATGGCCGCGCTCAATGCCACGCTCTACGCGGTGTTTGCGGGATCGGCCCGCAAGCTGCTTTCATCGCCGCGCGCGCAGCGGCGCTTCAACCTGGCGGGCGGTTCGCTGCTGAGCGCGGCGGGCGTGTGGGCGCTGCTCGCGCGCCGGCCCGCCTGAGGTGCGCTCCCGCCAAGGTCAACGGTACGGGTTGTTCGGGCTGCGGTCGTAGCGGTTGGGCACGCCGTCGCCGTCGCGATCGCGGTCGTACCGGTTCGGTACGCCGTCGCGGTCCCGATCTCCATAGCCATGGCCGTAGCCCGGGCGCGGTGCTGGACGGTCATAGGGCGCAACCACGCAGCCGGCCAGGACAGCCGATGCGGCAAGCAGAACGGCCAATGTCTTCTTCATGATTTCTCCTTGGAGTTTTGAAACGCGGCCTGCCTCCGCAAGCCGACGTTTGCATTGAAGGCCACCTCCGTCTCGGCTCCGTATCCCGAATGACGCTCGGGCGTGAAGTTCGTTACCGGATGTGGGACCGTGCTGCGAACTTTGGAGGTAATTCCTTTCCGAGAGAGGCGGCGGTGCGCCCGTCTCGGAGTAGGCGCAGTTCCCGCAGGCGCATCGCCGAGAATGGCGCCGCCCCGCCATCGATTCTTCTGCTCCGACGCCAAGCCCCTTCATGCACCGCACGTCCTCCACCGCCAGCCGCCTCGTCGCCGCGTTGATCGTGGCGGCCTGCGCGCAGCCGGCGCTTGCGGTGGCCGCCGGCGGCGTGAGCTTCGACGAAGTGAAGCGCGAGTTCCGCTCTTCGGATACCGCGGTGCTCGACCGCAACGGCGAGCTGCTGCAGCGCGTGCGCACCGATGCCACGGTGCGGCGCGGCCAGTGGATTGCGCTGGCCGATGTATCGCCGGCGCTTCGCATGGCCATGGTGCTGAGCGAGGACCGGCGCTTCTACGAGCACAGCGGCATCGACTGGCGCGCGGTGTCGTCCGCCGCCTGGGCCAACCTGTGGAACACCCGCACCCGCGGCGCGTCGACCATCACGATGCAGCTCTCGGGCCTGCTCGACGAAGACCTGCGCCGCGCCAACAGCGGGCGCACCTTCACGCAGAAGATCGGCCAGACCGTGGCGGCCACGCAGTTGGAACGCAGCTGGCGCAAGGACCAGATCCTCGAGGCCTATCTCAACTCGGTGCCGTTTCGCGGCGAGATCGTGGGCATCGACGCGCTTTCGCGCACGCTGTTCGGCAAGGCGCCGAGCGGCCTCGACGCGCGCGAGGCCAGCGTGGCCGCCGCGCTGGTGCGCGCGCCCAACGCGAAGCCCGCGATGGTGGCGCAGCGCGCCTGCGAGGTCATGCGCGTCATGGAACCGGGCCAGAAGATCGACTGCGATGCGCTCGACATGTTCACCAGCGCAGCGGTGCAGCGGCGCGCGTTCGATGCGAACGAAGGCATTGCGCCGCATGCGGCGCGGCGTGTCTTGAGAGAGCTGCGCGAGGCCGGCGAAGCGACCGCCGCCGCGCCTGCCGCAGCGGCGTCGCGGCAAGCGGCCCCCAAGGAAGCCGCAGTGCGCACCTCGTTGCGCGCGCCGCTGCAGCGCTTCGCGCTCGATGCGCTGCAGCGCCACCTGAAGGAACTGCGCGGCCGGCATGTGGAAGACGGCGCACTCGTGGTGCTCGACAACGCGAGCGGCGAAGTGCTCGCCTGGGTCGGCTCGTCGGGCCCGCTGAGCCAGGCGGCCGAGGTCGATGCGGTCACCGCCCTGCGCCAGCCCGGCTCCACGCTCAAGCCGCTGCTCTACGCACAGGCCATTGCCGAGCGGCGGCTCACCGCGGCATCGCTGATCGACGATTCGTCGGCCCAGATCAACACCGCGAACGGGCTCTACATTCCGCAGAACTACGACCGCAAGTTCAAGGGGCCGGTGTCGGTGCGCACCGCACTGGCTGCCTCGCTCAACGTACCGGCCGTGCGCACGCTGGTGATGGTGTCGCCCGAATCGTTCGCGCGGCGGTTGCGCGCGGTCGGCCTGCCGCTGCGCGAAAGCGGCGACTACTACGGCTACAGCCTCGCGCTGGGCAGCGCCGAGGTGTCGCTGCTGTCGCTCGCCAATGCCTACCGCGCGCTGGCCAACGGCGGGCGCTTCGGACCGACGACGCTGATCGCACGGCATCCCGCGCCGACGCCGGGCCCGACAGCCAAGGCCGGCGCCTCCGCTGCCGCGCCCCTCTTCGATCCGCGCGCGGCCTTCATCGTCGGCGACGTGCTGTCGGATGCGAATGCGCGCACACGCACCTTCGGGCTCGACAGCATTCTTTCCACCCGCTTCTGGACCGCGGTGAAAACCGGCACCAGCAAGGACATGCGCGACAACTGGGCCGTCGGCTGGTCGCAGCGCTACACGGTGGGCGTGTGGGTCGGCAACGCGAGCGGCGCCTCGATGTGGGACGTGAGCGGCACCAGCGGCGCGGCCCCGGTCTGGGCCGAAGTGATGCGCTTCCTGCACGCACGCGAGCCGAGCCGCGCACCCCATCCGCCCGCCGGGCTCACCGAGGCACGCGTCGCGTTCGGGCCCGGTGCCGACGGCAATCCGCTCGAGGCTGCGCGCAGCGAGTGGTTCCTCGAAGGCACGGAGCAGCCGCTCTTCGCGCTCGACACCGGTACCGGCGCATCGGCAGGCGCCGCGGCCGCACGCATCACCGCGCCGGCCGACGGCACCATCCTCGCGCTGGACCCCGACATTCCGCCGCTGCACCAGCGCGTGCACTTCGAGTCCGAAGGCCGCGGCGTGCAGTGGCGCATCGACGGCAAGCACTTTGCACGCGGCAACAGCGCGCAATGGCTGCCGTGGCCCGGACGGCACGTGATCGAACTCGTCGACGCCACGGGCAAGGTGGTCGACCAGCGCAAGCTCGAAGTGCGCGGCGCGGGCGTGGTCACGAAAAGCGCGCGCCGATGAAGGCGGCGCGCTCCTCCTGGTCCGGCCTTCTTCTCTGGCTGGCGTGCACCGCCCTGCTGGCCTGGATGCCGGTCGCCGGGGCCAAGCCGGTGCCCGTGCCGCCGATGCAGACGCGCGTGGTCGATCTGACGAACACGCTGCCGGCGTCGGCCCGCGAAGACCTGCGGCGACAGATCGCCGTGCTCGAAAGCGACACCCAGGCGCAGCTCGCCGTCCTGATCGTGCCGACCACCGGCGAAGACTCGATCGAGCAGTACGCCACGCGCGTGTTCGGGCGCTGGAAGCTGGGCCGCGAGAACCAGGACGACGGCGTGCTGCTGCTGGTGGCACTCAAGGACCGGCGCATGCGCATCGAAGTGGGAACGGGCCTCGAAGGCCGGATCACCGACATCCAGGCCGCCGGCATCATCGATGCACAGATGACGCCGCGCTTTCGCAGCGGCGACTTCGCCGGCGGCATCGAAGCGGCGGTGCAGTCGCTGACGCAGCTGATCGGCGAGCCCGCGGCCGTTCCACTCTCCGACCAAGCCGAACCGGCCGAGCCGGGCGAATCGACGGAGATGCAGGTGGAAACCCCGTCCGAACCCGAACCCGAGCCGAACGGCATGCATGTCACGCGCGAGGCCTGGGGCCTGCTCGGGGTCGCGCTGTGGAGCCTGCTGCTGGGCATCTGGTACGGACGCGGCGTGTCCGCCAACGCACGTGGGCGAGCGGCGGTGCAGAAAACAGGCCGCCGGCGCAAGGGCAAAGCCATGGGACAGCGGCCCGAGCCCTGGGCCGGCGCCGTGAAGGCGATCGAACCGTCCGCGCCGCCGCGCAAACCCGATTGGCGCATCGCACTGGGCCTGCTCGGCGCCGGTCCGATGGCCGCCGCCGCGGGGCTGCTGAACCCGCCCATGGCAGCCTTGCTGGCGACGCCGGCCGCGTTCTCCTACGGCATCGGCTATGCCTGCGGCCGTTGGCGCAAGGTGAGCTACGTGATGGGCGGCATCACGCTGGTGCCCGCGGCACTGGTTGCCGTCGCGTTGGCGGTCGGCCAGCCGTTCTGGTGGGGGCTGTTGTGGGCCCTGGGCCTCGGCGGCGCCGGCCTGGCCATCGTGGGCATCGCGGTGTGCATGCGCAACGCCTGGCAGCGCAGTGTCCCGGGCTTCATGGTCCGCCTGCTGGTCGTGCTGGGGGTCTTCGCCTTCATGGTGTCGACAGCTCAGCCGGGGCCGGTACCCGATGAAAGGTGGATTCCCGTCGGGCTGGCGAGCTTCATCGCGCTGCTGTTCGCCTTTTTTCCCTTCGGGAGCGGTAGCGGCAGAAGCAGCAGCGACGACAGCGACAGCGGGTGGAGCAGCAGTTCGTCGAGCAGCAGCAGCAGCAGCTCGTCGTCGTCCTCCTCTTCGTCCTCGTCCTCCTCCGATGGCGGCGGCGGCTCCAGCAGCGGCGGCGGAGCCTCAGGCAGCTGGTAACGGCGGCGCGCAGCTGCCGAATCCCCTGCGCGTGACTGCGGCAATGCGAATGCGTGACAATTCATCCAATGATTCAATGAATTAGGTCTTTCTTATTCATATGCTCCTCCAAGCTCCCCGAACCTCCCTGGCCGACAGCGCGGCAAACAGCATCCGTGCCGAAATCGCGGCCGGCCGCTGGGCCGTCGGGTCCCGCATTCCCATCGAACCGCAGCTCGCCCTGTTGCTCGGCGTCAGCCGCGGCACCGTGCGCGAAGCCGTGAAGACACTGGTCTCGCGCGGTTTGCTCGAAGTGCGGCAGGGCTCCGGCACCTATGTGCGCTCGGGCTTCGACCCTTCGGTCAGCTTGCAGAAGATGCGGCGCGCCAGCCTGCGCGACCAATTCGAAGTGCGCCGCGCGCTCGAGGTCGAGGCCGCGCGGCTGGCCGCGATACGCCACACCGCCAAGGACCTGCGCAACCTCAAGAGCCTGCTCGAAAAGCGCGGCGTTCCCGATGCGAAGGATGGCGGCGCGGGCTTCATCGAGCGCGACCTGGCCTTTCACCTGGCCATCGTCGACATCTCGGGCAACCTGGCGCTGGCCGAAACCTGCCGCTTCATCGCGGGCTACATCAAGGAAACCATCGCGAGCACGATGAGCACCAGCCTGCCCGAACCCGACATCGCCGCGCACGAGGCCATCGTCGAAGCCATTGCAAGCCGCGACCCCGACCGTGCCGCCGAAGCGGTTCGCGCTTTCATGTCGCCGATGATCGAGATGCTGTCGCAGGGTGCGCCATGAGGGGCTCGGCAAGAAAGCGCGCCGCGGCAAGGGCGCACCGATGAGCGCGCTGCCGCTGTCCCCCCGCCGTGCCTCCGACGGGCTGCTGATCGACGCCGAGGCCGACAGCGTGCCCGCGCCGCGGCCCACGCCCGCGGACAGCCTGGCCCGCCGCATCCTGCTGGGCGCGAGCGTGGTGCTGATTGCCTTCAACCTGCGGCCGGTGTTTGCCAGCCTCTCGGTGATGCTGCCCGACATCATGGCGGCCACGGGTCTCTCCGCCACCGCCGCGAGCCTGCTGACGACGCTGCCGATCGTCTGCCTGGGCGTGTTCGCACCGCTCGCGCCGGGCCTGGGCCGGCGCTTCGGCACCGAGCGCACGCTGCTCGGCTGCATGGTGCTCATCCTGGTGGGCACCGCGCTGCGCGGCACCGGCAACATCCCGCTGCTGTTCCTGGCGTCGGCCGTCGCGGGCAGCGGCATCGCGGTGTCGAACGTGCTGCTCTCCGGCCTCGTGAAGCGCGACTTCGCCGGACAGGCGGCGCTGATGATGGGCCTCTACACCATGGCGGTGTGCGGCGGCGCGGCCAGCGCCGCGGGGCTCACGGTGCCGCTCGAACATGCGCTGGGCGGCGGCTGGACCACCGCGCTGGCCATGTGGGCGCTACCGGCCCTGCTGGTCACGCTGATCTGGGCGCCGCAGGCCCTGCCGCTGAAGCCGGTGGCCAGCGAATCGGGCTTTACCGTGCGCGGGCTGTGGCGCGACGGGCTGGCCTGGCAGGTCACCTTCTTCATGGGGTTGCAGTCGGCCCTTGCGTACATCGTGATGGGCTGGCTCGCGCCGATCCTGCGCGAGCGCGGGCTTGGCGGCGAAACCGCCGGATACGTGGTGTCGCTCGCCGTCATGACGCAGGTGGTGACCTGCCTCGTCGTTCCGGCGGTGGCGGTCAGGCTGCGCAACCAGCGCGGCCTTGCCGTGGGGTTGGCCATGCTCACCCTGGCCGCCATGCTGGCGATGCTGTTCGCGCCACTCTCGGGCGTGTGGTTCTGGGCCGTGCTGCTGGGCATTGCGCAAGGCGGCACCTTTGCCCTCGCGCTCACGTTCATGGTGCTGCGCTCAGCCGATTCGCACGTGGCGGCGCACCTCTCCGGCATGGCGCAGGGCGTGGGTTACGTCGTGGCCGCGTGCGGTCCGCTGGCCGCCGGCCTGCTGCACGGCTGGACCGGCAGCTTCCGCGCATCGTCGTGGCTCTTCATCGGGCTGGGCATTGCACTGGTGATTGCGGGCCTCGGCGCGGGTCGCGCGATGCACGTGGGCGCGGTGACGGTTCCCCGGCGCTGAGGCAAGCTACTGGGGCCCACCGCAGAAGCTCACCCTTTCGGTCGTCCTGGCGGTGAAGTGAAGACGCGTGGTGGTGCTACCGCTTGCGGCCGTGTTTGCGGGCCACTCGCTCTGCAGCCACGTGTATTGCCAGCTGTAGGGGCCGCCTGGCTTGCCGGGTTCTTCGTAGGCGATGCGAAGACTGCCGTTGCTTTCGTCATGGCAATGCTTCGAGCTTTTGTATTCCTTTTCGCTGAAGCAGGCGCGGATCATCTTCGAGCAAGAAAAGGGAATGCCTTCGTGCACGGCCCTGGTGTCGTTGAGCGGCACGAAGTCGGCCTTGCTGAACGAGGCGCCGCCGCCCGAGTACATCTCCGAAACGGTCTGCAGCACGGCCATGGCCCACTGCCCTTCGGCCAGCGGGTAGAGCGCCGGTGCGAGCGAAAGCCGGACGTCGGACATGCCTGTGCCGGTGTCTTTTTTCATGAGGGCCGCATAGCTGCCGAAGTCATGCAAGCGGTTCACCCGCCAGGTCTTGGCGTCTTTGTCGCGCTTGATGCGCGCCATGGCCAGCGGCTCCACCGAAAGCACCACGTAGTCGCTTGCCGCGGCGCCGCGCACCCGGTACAAACCCAGCGCCTGCGCATCGCAGGGCTGCGGCAGCAGCGCACATAAACGCGCGCGCCACTCCGAATCGACCGACTGCGGCTTTCTGACCGCATCGAAAACCTGCGCCGAAGGTGCGGCGGACACGTGGCCCGTCAGCAGCACGACAAGCGTCCAGGCGGCGGTGCGAAAGGCAGGCAGCTTGCTCATGGCGGGATGGTAGCCAGAGCCTTTGAAAGATGCTGCTACCAATTGCGGCAATCGGGCGCAACCAGTCGCAACAGCCGCAACACCCGCGCGAACGCCTCCGATGTTGTAGCCTTCGCGCCCATGGCCACCCCGGCCTGCAACGGAGCGACGAATGGCTGACAAGATCCTGGTGTTCTACGGTTCCTACAGATCGGACCGCATGGGCATTCGCCTGGCGGACTACCTGGTGGCGGGCCTCCGGTCGCGAGGCACCGATGCGGAGTTGATCGATGCGCAAGCCGTCGGCCTGCCCATGCTCGACCGCATGTACAAGGAGTATCCCAAGGGCACCGCGCCCGCGCCCATGGAAGCGCTGGCGCAAAAGATTCGCGGCGCGGACGCCTTCGTCTTCGTGACGGGCGAATACAACTGGGGCCCGCAACCGGGCCTGAAAAATCTCACCGACCACTTTCTCGAAGAATGGTTCTGGCGGCCCGCCGCGGTTGCCAGCTATTCGGCCGGCCGGTTTTCGGGCGTGCGCTCAGGCACCGTGTGGCATTCGATCCTGTCGGAGATGGGCATGGTCGTCGTCTCCAGCACGCTGGCTGTCGGGCCGATCTCCCAGACGCTGGACGCCGGCGGCAAGCCCACGGGCAGTGCGGGCGAATCTCTCGAGCGCTCGTTCGGCCGCTTTGCCGACGACCTGGCCTGGTGGACCGAGGCCGCGCGCGAGCAGCGGGCGCGCAAGGCGCCGCCTTATTGATCTGCGAGCTGAGAGGATCGGCTGATCGCGTTGTGGATGAGCGTGTCAATCCCGAGATGCCGGCAGGGGGAATACCCGACACGCTCTCCGGATGTTCGCCGACATATTTGGCCGAACCCGCGTTGTAGCGTTGAGGTCTCCTATTACGGCCTCTGCGCGAGGCAAAGAAAAAAAATGGACCTCGACGCAGTCACCCGCCGCCTGGAAGCTGCGGAAAGCCGCATATTCGCGCTGACCACATGCCTGGCTTCGGTATTGAAGTACGTGCCGCAGGCAGCTGCCGAACTCGAGGTCATTGCCAATCACCTGGACGATGCACCACCCGTCGCCGTCTCGGACGCGCGCCTTTCGGCCGTGGCATCGCACATTCGGGTCGCGCTTGGCGCCGAGTGGGACGACTCCATCGAAGAAGCCCGGGAATAGCTTGCAAGGGCGGACCTGAGTTCGTTCTCCTCCGCCTCGGTCAGTCCGACCACCAGGCTCCTGAACTCGGCCACATAGCAGGGCAGCATGAGCGCCGCCGTGAGCGCATGGACGTCATTGCCCCGCGCCAGATGCTCATTGCATGCCGCAATGCTTTGATGGATTTCGAGCGCCAATGCAACTCGGCCGGGAGCTTGCTTTTCGCAGCTCATGCGGTCTTCGCTTCTCTTGCGGGTCATCGCCGGTCCTTGAGGCGCACTTCGGATGGCGCCGCAAGGCAACTCTATTCACCCAGCGGCGCAGTGGGGAGTAACAACATCGTCGTGAATCGGTCCGCTGCAGTGCGGCGCTCACGGGGCCTCGGCAGGTCCTCCCGCTCGCACCGCCCGCACGACCGACAGCACCGCTTCGATCACGGCATCCGGATCTTCGAGCTGGATGTTGTGCCCTGAATTCGGCAGCACCCGGTGGCTGCTTCGAGACGACCAGGTCACTTCCTCCTCATGCAGCTGCTTCCAGATGACTTGAACCTGCCTGCCTTGCTCGGGCGTGATCTTCATCCCCCGGAGTTCGGCCGTGGTGTAGGGAGCCATGGCCGTGAGCACCACCAGCGGGCGATTGCCCAGTTCCCGAAAGCCCCGGGTCTCGGCGAGCGTGCTGTCCGTTGAATCACTCTCCGCAAGCTGCGTCGTCAATGACCTGGGCGCGTAGGCCCATATCGCCCGCATGGCCTGTGCATCGCTTGCCGTCCGCTGCGGCGGCCGGGGCAGCAGCACGGGAGCCGCCGCGCGCAGCACACCCGTCCACGCGAGCGCCACACCGACCCGGGACAACATGGAACGCGATTCGGTCATGAAGTCCGCCACCCGCTCGACCTGATCGGGATGCGAGGGATCGACGAACACAAGCCCTGCGACATCCGGACCGAAGTACCTCGTGAAGTCCATGGCGTAGAGGGCTCCAAGCGACTGGCCCACCAGCACGAAAGGTCCGCGCTCGCCGGCGTTCGTCAACGCCGCATGAAGGTCTTGCACCACCTGCTTCGCGCTGTGAGGGGCGCTTGAAGAATCGCTCCACATCAGGCCCGCGCGGCTGTAGGCGCAGGCGCGCGTGTGAGCGTCGATCTTCGGCTGGACGGCCGACCAGCTCAGCGAACCTTCGACACTGAGCCCCGCCTCGAACACGACGGTGGGAGAGCCCGCGCCCCGGCAATCCAGCTGGATTCGCCGGCCGCCGATGTCGACCATTTGCCCGGCGGGAGGAAAGTCCCGCGCGGCCCGGTATTGCCCGAGGCGCTCGTAGACGACGCCCGCGAGCACGAGGAACGCGGCGAATGCAGCGACTCCCAGAACGATATGCATGGTTCTACGTCCAGCGGTTTTCAACAGCGAGCCTCAGAACAGCACATTGTGTGGTCGGAAAGGCGAAGAAAGACGGATCGCTTTCCCGAGTGCCGCTCGCGCGGGCCGCCGCCCAGAGCTTCCGCAGGATCGGGCAAGGAATCGACACGAAGCGGATAACGCTCGCAGGGGCGCTCTTTTCACAATGGTCCGGCACGAAAAGCCAATCCGGCCGATCGATCCGCACCATCGAAAGAAAGGCGCACACCATGTCCACCGGCACGACCACGCACCGCGGCGGCAGCACCCTCGCGGCCCTCTCGCTCTCGCTGGCGATGGCTTCGGCACCATCGCATTCGCAGACCGGATCGGTGCGCGCGCCGACCGATCAGAACCGCTATGTCGGCATGTGGGTCACCAAGGACGGCTACATCCGCCATGAGTTGCTGCCCGGCGGCCGCTACGACGAGGCGCGCGGCAACCGCCGCAGCGCCTACCAGGGCCGCTACACGCTCCGCGGCGATCACATCGACTACGTCGACGACACCGGCTTCACGGCCGACGGCGACTTTCGCGACGGCGTGCTGTACCACGGCGGAATGGTGCTCTACCGCGAAAGTACACCGCGGCGTTGAGGCCGGACACACGCGTTTTGCAGAATCGGGCAAGAACGCCGTTCGATTCGGATAACGCCCGAGGCGTCATCGGCGCGAGACTTGTCACCATGCCGGCGCAGCGTTGCGCCATGGTTCACACCCAACCCGCACGAGGAGTTTCTTATGAGCGCAATCCAGGAAAAAGTCGTCCTCATCACCGGCGCAAGCGGTGGCATCGGCGCAGCGGCCGCGCGGCTCTTGGCACGGCGCGGCGCCAAGGTGGTGCTCGGCGCGCGGCGCACCCAACACCTCGAGGCGCTGGCCGACGAAATCACGGCGGCCGGCGGAACGGCGAGCTTCCAGCGGCTCGACGTGACCTACCGGCCCGACGTGGAAGCCTTTGCCGAGTTCGCACTCGAGACGCACGACCGCATCGACGTGCTGGTGAACGCCGCGGGCGTGATGCCGCGTTCGCCGCTGTGGACGCGCAAGATCGACGAGTGGGAACTGATGATCGACGTGAACCTGCGCGGCGTGCTGCTGGGCATTGCGGCCGTGCTGCCGACCATGCAGGAACAGGGCTGGGGCCACATCGTGAATGTGGCGCCGGTGCCCGCGCACGGCGTGTCGCCCAACTCGGCGGTGTATTGCGGCACGCAGTACGCGGTGGACGCCATCTCCGAAGGGCTGCGGCAAGAGCATGCGGGACGGGTGCGCGTGACGGTGGTGCGCCCCGACCTGAGCGAGGCTGACAACACGCTCGCCGACCGCATTGCCGCCTGCAGCACCTTCGAGCGCATGGTCACGCGGCGGCGCATCGCGGTGCCGGTGGAAGCCGTCGCACGCTCGATTGCCGGCGCCATCGAAGGCAGCAGCATCTCGGCGCCGCGGCGGCCGGTTTGGCGGCCGAAGCCGGCCGAGCACGCGTTCTGAGCCGGCATCCCGGCGGGCCGCGTCAGTAGGTCTTGTAAGGCAGGAACTTGCCCGACAGCACCACGTTGACGCGGTCCCCCTTCGGGTCGGCCTGGCGCTGGATGTCCATGCTGAAGTCGATCGCGCTCATGATGCCGTCGCCGAACTCCTCGTGGATCAGTTCCTTGATGGTGGTGCCATACACGCTCACCACCTCGTACCAGCGGTAGATCAGCGGGTCGGTCGGCACGGGCGTGGGCAGCGAGCCCTTGTAGGGCACGACCTTGAGCCACTTCTGCTCCTCGACGGTCAGGCCGAAGATCTTGCCGATGATCTTCGCCTGCTTGTCGTCGAGCGTCATCTGCCCCAGGCATGCGGCGGTGGTCCACTCCTTGGAAAGGCCCACCTTCCTGGCCACGTCGGCCCATTGAATGCCCTTGGACACCTTCACGGTGATGATCTTCTCGGTAACGTCGTTGCGGTTCATGCGGGGTTGCTCCTGATGGGTTGGATGGGTGAAGTGAAAGTCACGACGCCTTGGCGCGCGTGACGAGAAAATCGACGATGTGGTTGCGCAGCGCGTAGTAGCCGTCCAGGTGGTGCAGCGAGGCGCGCGTGCGTTCGCGCGGCAGCGGGTTGGCCACGGTTTCGGCGATGTTGCCGGGGCGCCAGCCACCACCAGGCTGGTCGGCGCCGTTGGTCATCAGCAGGATGCGGTCGGCCAGCAGGATGGACTCGTCCACGTCGTGCGTGATCATGAAGACGGTTTGCTGCGTCTGGCGCACGATGGCCATCAGCTCGTCCTGGATGGTGCCGCGCGTGAGCGCATCGAGCGCGCCGAAGGGTTCGTCGAGCAGCAGCATCTTGGGCTGGATGGCAAAGGCCCGCGCAATGCCCACGCGCTGTTTCATGCCGCCCGAAAGCTGCGAGGGCTTCTTGTCGATGGCGGCTTCCAGGCCCACCATGGCCACGAAGCGCCGCACCTGCACATCGACCTGCGCGGCCGGCCAGTCGGGCCAGCGCGAGCTCACGGCAAAGGCGATGTTCTTTCGCACCGTAAGCCAGGGCATGAGCGCGTGGCTCTGGAACACCACGCCGCGCTCCAGGCTCGGGCCGGCCACCTCGCGGCCGTCCATGAACACGTGGCCGGCGCTGGCCTCGTCGAGCCCGGCCAGCACGTTGAGGATGGTGGTCTTGCCGCAGCCCGAGTGGCCGATGATGCAGACGAACTCGCCGCGGTCGAGCGTGAACGACACGTCGGCGAACACCGGCCGCGCGGGCGCGAAGGCCTTGGCAAGCCCCTCGATGCGCAGGAAGCCGCTGGTAGCGGGCGACGATGGGTTGGGAACAGCTGTCATGAGGGCGCCTCGTGCCGATCGATCACTCCACATAGGTCACCTTTCGTTGCAGCCCGGCAAAGGCCTGGTCCAGCAGCATGCCGACGACGCCGATCACCAGGATTGCGAAGATCACGTTGGTGAGCGAGAGGTTGTTCCACTCGTTCCATACGAAGTAGCCGATGCCCGTGCCGCCCACCAGCATTTCGGCCGCCACGATGACGAGCCACGCGATGCTCATGCTGATGCGCATGCCCGTGAGGATGGTCGGCGCGGCCGCGGGCAATATCACGCGGAACGCGCGGCGCAGCGGCTTTACCTCCAACGTGCTCGCCACGTGGAGCCATTCGCGCTTGACCGAGGCCACGCCGAAGGCGGTGTTGAGCAGCATCGGCCACACCGAGCAGATGAAGATCACGAAGATGCCGCTGACCGACGAGTCCTTGATGGTGTAGAGCGCAAGCGGCATCCACGCGAGCGGCGAGATGGGCTTGAGCACCTGGATGAACGGATCGAAGGCCTTGTGCAGCAGCGGCGACATGCCGATGACAAAGCCGAGCGGCACCGCGACCGCGCAGGCCAGCAGAAAGCCCAATCCCACGCGCCCGAGCGAATACGCCAGCTGGATGGCAATGCCCTTGTCGTTCGGCCCGTTGTCGTAGAAGGGGTTCGACAGATGCTTCCACGCGGTCGCGGCCATTTCCGCCGGCGCCGGGAAGCCCGAGCTCTTGACCTGGCCGCCCGGGTCCTTGCCGAGCATCTTCTGGTATTCGATCTGCTCGGCGGTCATGCCAGCAGCGGCGCCGGTGCCTGCCGCGGGCAGGGTGGCCAGCTGCCACGCGCCGACAAGCAACAGGAACATCAAGAACGACACCAGCGCCGCCTTGAGCGAAAGGCTCTTCTTTCCGTTCATCGCTCAGGCCATCCTGCTGATGGCAAAGCTCTTGACGTAGTCGTCAGGCTTCGCGGGATCGAACACCTTGCCCATGATGGTGAACTTGGGGTAGGCGCCATCGGGCGCGCTCTGGCCGAGCTCCTTCATGCGCTTCCTGGCGTCGGTCAGCAGGAACACCTTCTCCGCGATCTGCCTGTAGTTGACGTCGCCCTTCACATAGCCCCAGCGCTTCATCTGCGTGAGCATCCACACCGCCATCGACTGCCACGGAATCGGGTCGAAGTCGGCGCGGTCAGGCACGGTGCGGATGTTGCCCAGGCCGTCGGCGAACTTGCCGGTGAGCACCTGGTTGATCACCGTCTCCGGCTGGTTCAGGTACTGCGCGGGCGCAATCACCTTGGCGATGAGTTCGCGGTTCTTCGGGTCGCGCGCCATGGCGGAGGCGGTGAGCACCGAGCGCACCAGCGCGGCAAAGGTGTTGGGGTTCTTCTCGATGAACTCGGTCGAGGTGCCGAAGGCGCAGCACGGGTGGCCGTTCCACAGGTCCTTGGTCAGCAGGTGCAGGAAGCCGATTTCCTCGAACACCGCGCGCTGGTTGAAAGGGTCGGGGCCGAGGTAGCCGTCGATGTTGCCGGCGCGCAGGTTGGCCACCATCTCGGGCGGCGGTACCACGCGAATCTGGATGTCGGTGTCGGGGTTCAGGCCGGCCTCGGCCACGTAGTAGCGCAACAGGAAGTTGTGCATGCTGTATTCGAAGGGCACGGCAAACTTCATGCCCTTCCACGTCTTCGGGTCGCGCCTGTCCCTGTGCTTGTTGGCAAGCGTGATGGCCTGGCCGTTGGTGTTCTGGATGGTGGCGACATTCATCGCCACCTGGTTCGAGCCAGCGCCCATCGAAATGGCCAGCGGCATGGGCGACAGGAAATGCGTGGCGTCGTATTCCTTGTTGAGCATCTTGTCGCGGATCAGCGCCCATCCTGCGGTCTTGACCACTTCGACGTTGAGCCCCTGCTTCTGATAGAAGCCCAGCGGGTGCGCCATGATGAGCGGCGTGGCGCAGGTGATGGGAATGAAGCCGATCTTGAGGTTGGTCTTCTCGAGCGGCGCCTTGTCTTGCGCCATGGCCTGCAGCGTGCCCAGCGGCAGCACCGAGGCAATGGCGGCGCGCGCGGTGCTGGCGCCCACGGCGCGCAGGAAGTTGCGGCGCACGCTGTCGTCGGGGAACAGCGCCTTCATGAGGCTGGCCTCGAGCTTGTCGCCGGGGCCGACGCCGATCTCCGCCCCGCGGCCATGGTTGCGGCCGCAGGCGCAGCGCATGTTCAGTGGCCGGTCGGCGTCGTAGAGATCGCAGGCGGTCGAATCGGACGGGCTGGACATGGTGGTGCACCTCGGTGAAAAGATGCTTGCCACGATGCAAGGCACGGGCCGGAAGCGAGGCCGAAAGGCCCACGGACCACAGATCGTGCCGCCGCTGTCGAGGCCGTGTAGGGGTGGCACTACACGGCGGTGCCCGCCCGCTTCGTTTTCAGGCCGCGGGAGCGGTTTTGCCGTGACGCTCGGCGTAGAGCGCGAGTTCCACGTCGTTCTTCGTACCGGTCTTTTCGAGAATGCGCGCACGGTAAGTGCTCACGGTGTTGGGCGCCAGGCCCAGCTGCGCACCAATTTCGCTCACGCTGCGCCCGGTACTGAGCAGGCGGTACACCTGGTGCTCGCGGTGCGAGAGCTGTTCCGGCCCGTTGCCCGCGTTGCGGCCCACGGCCACAGCCAGCGCTTCGGCCGTTGCGGCCGATACATACAGGCCGCCTGCCGCCACCTTGCGCACCGCGCCCACCATGTCGTCGGCGTCCGCGCTCTTGTTCAAATAGCCCGAGGCGCCGAGCTTGAGGCAGCGCACCGCGTACTGCTTTTCGGGATAGGTGCTGAGCATCAGCACCGGCAGCGTGGGCCAGTCTTTGCGCAGGGCCTGCAACACGTCGAGGCCGTCCCTGCCGGGCATCGCGATGTCGAGCAGCACCACGTCCAGGCCTTCGGGCCCGCCGAGTTCCTGTACGGCGGCCAGCACTTCGGGGCCCGTCTGCGCCTCGGCGCGAACTGTCATCGAGGGCAGGCCGTTGGAGACGTCGCCCAGCATCTGCTTGAGGCCTTCGCGCACGATGCGGTGGTCGTCCCCGATGAGTACACGGATGTCGTTCATCTCGTCGAGCCTACACCGGCAACGGCAGATGGAGGCAAAAGCTGCTGCCCTCGCCCACATGGCTTTCGATCTCGATGCGCCCGCCGAAATGGCGTGCGCGCTCCCGCATGCCGAGCACGCCATAGGCGGTGGTCGCCTCGAAAGCCTGCGCCGGCGCGCCGATGCCGTCGTCGCGCACGCAGATGCGCAAGTGCCGCTCTCGAACATCGATGCGAATGTCGAGGCTGCGCGCCCTGGCATGGCGTCCGACGTTACTGAGCATTTCCTGGAAGATGCGAAACACCGCCATGGCCGCGGGCTCGGGAAGCTCCACGCCCGCCGGCACGTCGAGGTGCCACTGCAGCGCCAGCTCGGCCGACTGCACGAACTCATGCGCCTGCCATTCAAGCGCCGCCCACAGGCCCTGGTGGTCGAGGATGCTCGGACGCAGGTCGGTGATGATGCGGCCCACGTTGTCGACCGCGCGTTCGATCAGCTGGCTCATGTTGCCGCACTTGCCGCGCATCTGCTCGCGCATGGCCTGCGCTGCGTCGGGTGCGCGCTCCTGTTGTTCGCCCAGGCGCTTGCCGATCCAGTTGACGTCCATCTTGAGCGCCACCAGCAGGCTGCCGAGTTCGTCGTGCACCTCGCGCGCAATGCGGGTGCGCTCGTCTTCGCGCACCTTGTCGAGCCAGGCCGAAAGCTCGCGCAACTGCACCAGCGCATCGCTGAGTTCGCGCGTGCGCTCCTGCACGCGCAGGCCGAGCTCGTCCTTGGCCTGCTGCAGCGCCTCGGCTTGGCGGCGGCGCTCGGTGATGTCGACAAAGGTGATGACGGCGCCGCGCACCTGGGCGCCGTCCATGATCGGGTGGCTCGAATACTCCACCGCGAAGGCGCTGCCGTCGCGGCGCCAGAACACCTCGGTGTCGATGCGGCATGGCAGGCCGCGGCGAAAGGCGTTAAAGATGGGACAGTCCGTGTCGGCGTAGTGCGAGCCGTCCGGGTGCGAATGGTGCGTGAGCTCGTGCATGTTGCTGCCGATCACATCGCGCGCCTCGTGGCCCAGCATCTGCGCGCCGGCCCGGTTGATGAACATGCAAAGGCCGTCCAGGTCGATGCCGAAGATGCCCTCCCCGGTGGACTCGAGCAGCAACCCCAATTGGTGCTGCCAGAGCGGGTGGCTGGCGGTGGGGTTCAGTACGGGTGTCTCCATGCACCAAAAGAAAGCAACAAACGTTCCTGAACCGGGTGCTCAGCGCTCCCAGCGAAACTTGCGCTCCGACTCGCCGATGGGCTGGTCGTTGATGCTCGCGTAGCGCCGCTGCATCAGGCCGTTGTCGGCGAACTCCCAGTTCTCGTTGCCGTGGCTGCGGAACCACTGGCCCGCCGCGTCGTGCCATTCGTATTCGAAGCGCACGGCAATGCGGTTGTCCATGAACGCCCAGAGCGTTTTCTTCAGGCGGTAGTCGTGCTCGCGCTCCCACTTGCGGGTGAGAAATTGCACCACCTCTTCGCGGCCGTTGACGAAGTCGGCGCGGTTGCGCCATTCGGTGTCCGGCGTGTAGGCCAGGCTCACGCGAACCGGGTCGCGCGTGTTCCAGGCGTCTTCGGCGGCCTGCACCTTCTTCGTGGCGGTTTCGAGGGTGAAGGGGGGCAGCGGCGGGCGGGAGTCCATGGTGGTCTTTCTTCGACAAAGGGATGGAGGGATGGCGAAGGCTGCAATGTGCCACATGTAGACAGACCTGTCTACACGCCTACAATACGCCCATGGACACCTCCGAACTGCCCGCGCGCGAGCGCATCCTGCACACGGCGCACGACCTCTTCTATGCCGACGGCATTCGCGCCACGGGCATCGACCGCGTCATTGCGGCCTCGGGCGTGACCAAGGTCACCTTCTACCGGCACTTTCCGTCGAAGGACGACCTGGTGCGCGAGTTTCTCGATCACCGCCATGCACGGTGGATGGCATGGTTCGTCGATGCGCTGGGCCGGCGCGGCGCGCATGAACGTGCAGGCAATGCGGGTGCCTTGCTGCTGCTGCCCGAGGTGATGGCCGAATGGTTCGCCGACCCGGGTTTTCGGGGCTGCGCGTTCATCAACTCGGTGGCCGAGGTGGGCGGCAGCGTGCAGGGCGCTACTGAGCGCGCGCGCGAACACAAGCGTGAAATGGTCGAGGTCATCGCGGGCTTGCTGCCTGCCGGCGCTGCGTCGCGCATGGCGCTCGCGCAGGCTGCCGCGCTCGGAGTGGACGGTGCCATCGTCAAGGCGCAGATGGGCGGCCCGGCCATGGCGCGCGAAGCCGTGGACGATCTGCGCCGCCTGCTCGAAGCCCTGGTTGCCGCGCCGGCACCGGCCGCGAGCCGATAACATCCGCTCCGGACACGGCAACACACATGGCTTCAACGCGACTTCCCTCGACGCAGGGCCTGCAGGCCTTCGAGGCCGTGGCACGGCTGCGCAGCGTGAACCTTGCAGCGGAGGAGCTCAGCGTCACCCCCAGCGCGGTGAGCCACCGCATACGGCAGCTCGAATCGCAGCTGGCGCTCAAGTTCTTCAGCGGCAACGACTTCAGCCTGAGCGCCGACGGCATCGCCTACCTGGCCCGTGTGCGCGAGGCCATTGCGGCACTTCAGCAGGTGCCCGGGCGGGAGCCCGAGTCGCAGGTGAGGCGGCTTCGCGTGGCGGTCACGCCCACCTTCTCGCGCCAGATGCTGCTGCCCCGGCTCGCGCTGTTCCGCGATGCCTACCCGAACATCGAACTCATGCTGCAGGTGACCACGCCGGTGCGCAACATGACGGCCGAAGAGGCCGACATCGAGCTGCGCTTCGGCACCGGGCCGTTCCACGACCGCGAGTCTTTTCAGCTGCTGGCGGACGAGGTTTCGCCGGTGTGCAGCCCGGCCTACCTGCAGCGCTACGGCCCCTTCGACGGTTTTTCCACCGATGCGGAGGTTGCCCGCGCGCAGTTGCTGCGAACGCCGCTGGAAGCCTGGCGCACCTGGTTCAAGGCCTGCGGCATCGGACTGCCCGAGCCGGCCGCCGGCCACCAGTTCCATGACCTGGGCCTGGCGCTCGATGCGGCGGCCGAAGACTTCGGCGTGGTGCTCATGCACCTGAAGCTGGGCAGCGCCTGGCTCGAGAGCGGCCGGCTGGTGCGGCTTTCGGATGTGAGCGTTCCCTCGCCCAATGCCTATTTCATCTGCTGGCGGCCCGGTGCGATGGAGCGCTGGGAATGCGCGACCTTCGTCGAATGGCTGCGCGAGGCGCTGCGCAGCCAGCTGAATTCTTTTCAGGCCAGGGCCGGGTAAATTTCAGGTCGGCGGCAGGCGGGTGAATCACACTCGGCGGCGTTGCGTGCGGGCCAGACAATGGCTTTGCCTTGCTCGACCATAAAAAACCCAACAGGAGACCGCCTCGTGCCCGACCTTTCCAAGATCACCTGCATCGAAGACCTGCGGGTGATTGCCAAGCGGCGCGTGCCGAAGATGTTCTACGACTATGCCGACTCCGGCGCGTGGACCGAGAGCACCTACCGCGCCAACGAGAGCGACTTCCAGAAGATCAAGCTGCGCCAGCGCGTGGCGGTGAATATGGAGGGCCGCTCCACCCGTTCCACCATGATCGGCCAGGACGTGGCCATGCCGGTGGCCATTGCGCCCACCGGCCTTACAGGCATGCAGCACGCCGACGGCGAAATCCTCGGTGCGCGCGCGGCCAAGGCTTTCGGCATTCCGTTCACGCTGTCGACCATGAGCATCTGCTCGCTGGAAGACATTGCGGAGCACACCGGCCGGCATCCGTTCTGGTTCCAGCTTTATGTGATGAAGGACCGCGACTTCATCGAGCGGCTGATCGAGCGCGCCCGCGCGGCGAACGTCTCGGCGCTGCAGCTCACGCTCGACCTGCAGATTCTCGGCCAGCGCCACAAGGACATCAGAAACGGCCTCTCGACGCCGCCCAAGCCAACCCTCGCCAACATGATCAACCTGGCGACCAAGCCGCACTGGTGCCTGGGCATGCTGGGCACCAAACGCCGCACCTTCGGCAACATCGCGGGCCATGCCAAGGGCGTGAAAGACCTGTCGTCGCTGTCGTCGTGGACGGCCGAGCAGTTCGACCCCGCGCTGAGCTGGGCCGACGTGGAGTGGATCAAGAAGCGCTGGGGCGGTAAGCTGATCCTCAAGGGCATCATGGACGCCGAAGACGCGCGCCTGGCCGCCGACAGCGGCGCCGATGCGCTCATCGTTTCCAACCACGGCGGGCGCCAGCTCGACGGCGCGCCCTCCTCCATCTCGGCGCTGCCGGCCATCGTCGACGCCGTGGGCAGCGACATCGAGGTGTGGATGGACGGCGGCATCCGCAGCGGACAGGACGTGCTCAAGGCCCGCGCGCTCGGCGCCCGCGGCACGCTCATCGGCCGCAGCTTTCTCTACGGCCTGGGCGCCTACGGCCAGGCCGGCGTCACGCGCGCGCTGCAGATCATCCACAAGGAACTCGACATCACCATGGCCTTTTGCGGCCGCACCGATATCGAGAACGTGGATTCGGGCATTCTGCTGCCGGGCACCTTCTAAGCCCCCTCGGGCGAGAGGCTTGCGGCGCTGGCTGACAGCGCGCAAATGCGTGCCTGCGGAAAATGTTGTTTCCAACAACATCGCCCGCATGGGCGACAGAACCCATCATGAGCGCAGTCACGCCTGTCACGGAAAGTCCCTCGGCCTCCGCACCCCCTCCCCAGCACTACACGGCCGAAGAAAAGCGCCACCGCGTCTTCTCGATCATGGCGGCCTCCTCGGGCAACCTGGTCGAGTGGTTCGATTTCTATGTGTATGCCTTCTCGGCCCTGTACTTCGCATCGGCCTTCTTTCCGAAGTCGGACCCGACGGTACAGCTGCTGAACACCGCCGGCGTGTTCGCGGCCGGCTTCCTGATGCGGCCCGTCGGCGGCTGGCTGTTCGGCCGCATTGCCGACAAGATCGGGCGCAAGACCTCGATGCTGATCTCCGTCACCATGATGTGCGGCGGCTCGCTCGTCATCGCCTTCTTGCCGACCTACGCGCAGATCGGCGCGTGGGCGCCGTTCCTGCTGCTGGTCTGCCGGCTGTTCCAGGGCCTTTCGGTCGGCGGCGAATACGGCACCACCGCCACCTACATGAGCGAGGTGGCGCTGCGTGGGCAGCGCGGCTTCTTCTCGTCGTTCCAGTACGTCACGCTGATCGGTGGACAGTTGCTCGCGGTGCTGGTGATCGTGGTGCTCGAGCAGTTGCTCACCGAGGCCGAGCTCAAGGCCTGGGGCTGGCGCATTCCGTTCGTCATCGGCGCGGTGGCCGCCGTGGTGGCGCTGCTGCTGCGGCGCACGCTGCACGAAACCCAAAGCGCCGAAGCCAAGGCCAACCAGGAAGCCGGCACCATGGCCGGACTCTTCAAGCACCACACGCCGGCGTTCCTCACTGTGCTGGGCTACACGGCAGGCGGCTCGCTCATCTTCTATACCTTCACCACGTACATGCAGAAGTACCTGGTGAACACGGTGCACCTGCCCATCAAGACCGCAAGTTACGTGATGACCGGCGCGCTCTTCGTCTACATGTGCATGCAGCCGGTATTCGGCATGCTGTCGGACCGCATCGGGCGTCGCAACAACATGCTGCTGTTCGGCGGCCTCGGCGCACTGGCCACGGTGCCGATTCTCACGGCGCTGCAGCACACCACCAGCCCCGTGGTGGCCTTCGTGCTGATCATCGTCGCGCTGGCCATCGTGAGCTTCTACACCTCGATCAGCGGCATCGTGAAGGCAGAGATGTTTCCGCCTGAAGTGCGTGCACTGGGCGTGGGGCTGGCCTATGCGGTGGCCAACGCCATCTTCGGCGGCTCGGCCGAGTACGTGGCGCTGGGGCTCAAGTCGCTGGGGCATGAATCGGCGTTCTTCTGGTACGTGAGCGCCATGATGGTGATTGCTTTCCTCGTGAGCTTGCGGCTGCCGCGCCAAGCCGCCTACCTGCATCACGACCACTGAGGCCGGGCCTGCTTCATCGTCAGTCCGCGTAGACGCCCGCGGCCTTGATGATGGGGCTCCACTTGGCGATCTCGGCGGCCACGAACTTCTTGTGCCCCTCGGGTTCGATGCGGCCATCGGTGGCCACCACCGCGCCCAGCGCTTCTTCGCGCTTGATGAAGTCGGGGTCCTTGAGTGCGGTCTTCAGCGCGTCGCCGAGCTTCTTCAGCACAGTGGCCGGCGGGCGAACAGCTTTTTCATGGGGTCTCCAACGAGTTGAATAAAGAAAAAATCAGGGCGCCCGCGCAGGCACGCGGGTTTCGAGCGCGGGCGCTTGCCACTCGGGCTTGATGTGGCAGCCGTTCTTGCCATCGGTGTCGTAGCGCGGCATCAGCGCTGCACACCGCCGCGCCAGGCTCGCGGGCGTGGGCTTCTCGCCCTTGTCGATCCAGTCCATCAAGGCGCCGAACAGCGCCGGGTATTCGGAATCGCTCAGGTAGCTGTGCTCGCGCTCGGCGCTGAAACTCTGCACCAGCGTGCCGCCCGTGCCCGCGGCATCGCGGATGCGCCGGTAGGCGTTCTCGAGTTCGACGAACGCCGTGGGGTCGTCGATGGCATGCAGGGCCACGGTGGGCAGCGCCGTGCGGCCGGTGGGCTGGCTGTCGGCGGCGAGCGCGCCCTTGGCTTGCGGATCGGCGGCATAGCGGGCCACGCCGGCGTTCAGCGCCGCATCGTCCGCCGAGCCCTGGTAGACCACGCCGATGTTGCCGAAGGGATTGCGTCCGCCCAGGCGCTGCTGCACCAGGTCCTGGAACAGCCAGGTGGCCCAGTTCAGGTGGCCCACCAGCGAACGCTCCTGGATCTTGACGACCGACAGAATGGTCTTGAGCCGCGCCGCCTGCTCGAGCGTACGCTGCGCCGCGGGCATGCCGACGCCGGTGCATTCCTTGACGCGCGCTGCCAATTCGGCGCGCGTGAGCGTCGAATCCATCGGCAAGCCTTGCCACAACGGATATTGCGGTTCATCGGGCTTCGGATGGTTGCGGCACACGTACTGGTAGACCACACGCAGGTCGAGCCGGAAATCGTAGGCGCTGTTGCCACCGCCGAGCACGCCGCTGGTGAGCAGCAGGCCGTCGTACGGGCTCTTCGCATCGCCCGCCGGCGCATGAAGCTCGGCGGCTTTTGCGGCCACGCCCGCGCCGTAGCTTTGGCCATGCAGCAGCGTGCGCCGCGGCGGGCCGAAGCGCTGCACGAAGATGCGGCGCAGGCGTTCGGTGTCCTCGGCGGCCATGGTCACGCCGTAGCCGCCGCGGCGGTAGGTGGAGCCGGCCCATGCGTAGCCGGCCTTCACGGTGACGGCCCAGCGCTTCAGGTCTTCCTCGCTGCGTTCGAGCCTGGGCGGACCGGTCTCGGGGCCGCCATGGGCGTGCATGACGAGCACGCGGTTCCATGCCTCCGGGATGGCGATCCAGTAGAGCGCGCCGGCGCCATCGTCGCCGGTGTAGCAACGCGTTTGCGCAGGCACCGGCGCCGGGCAGGCCGTGGGCTTGGGGCCCCAGGCGGCGGCCTCGGCCGCGAGCGCGGCTATGGTGCCGAGCAGCGCGAAAGCGAATGTGCGAAGAAGTGGTTTCCTGTTGTTCATCAATGCCGTGCTCCGAGTTCCGGCGCCGCGACCGTCCCCGATCTGGAGACGAAGCCGAGAACGCAGTGGTTGAACGCTGGCCATGGCGTAGCTGCAGTCGGCCGCGCCCGCCGCCAGGCTCTGCTTCGTTGCCAGCAGCCGGACGATAGGTGCACAGGTGACTTCGGGTCAAATAAAATAACAAAGCACTTTCAATACGAAAAACATATGGACATCAGAGCGCTGCGCTACTTCGCGGCCGTGGCCGAGAGCGGCCACATGACGCGTGCCGCAGAGCAACTCGGTATTCAGCAGCCGCCGCTGAGCCAGCAGATCAAGGCGCTCGAACGCGAGCTGGGCGTGCTGCTGTTCAGGCGGCATCCGCGCGGCGTGGCGCTCACCGATGCGGGCCGGCTGTTCCAGGTCGAAGCACTGCGCATGCTCCACGACATGGAGGCCATGAAGCAGCGCATGGCGCGCGTGGCCGAGGGGCAGGCCGGCACGCTGGCCGTGGGCTTCACGAGTTCGGCGGCGGCGCATCGCTTCATGCCCGAAGCCCTGCGTGCCTTTCGCCGCGCGCACCCGGGCGTGGCGCTGCAGCTGCGCGAAGACAACGCCGCCGAACTCACCGACGCACTGGCCGCCGGCCGCCTGCACTGCGGCCTGCTGCGCGTGCCGGTGGCGCGGCCCGACGGCCTGGTGTTCGAAACGCTGCTGCGCGAACCGGTGCTGGTGGCCATGCCCAGCGACCATCGCTTGGCCCTCTCGCGCGGCAAGGGCTCGCGCCCGCTGCCGCTCGCGAAGCTGTGCGAGGAAGGCATCATCCTCGTGCGGCGCCCCGGCGCGCCCGGCCTCTACGCCGAGCTGCTCGCGCTGTGCCATGCCAAGGGCCTGCGCCCGCGCGTGGTGGCCGAAGTCGATCGCATGATGACCAACCTGAACCTCGTGGCCGCGGGTGTCGGCCTCTCGGTGGTGCCGGCCTCGATGACCGGCGTGCACGCGCATGCCATCGCCTATGCGCGGCTGGCCGACGGCGGCCAGCTCGATGCGCCGCTTACGCTGGTGTCGCGCGCCGAGGAAGACAACCTGCCCGCCCAGCACTTTGCCGCGCTGCTGCGTCGGCTCGCGAGCGAGAGCCCGCGGTCGTGAGCGCAGCGCCAAGGGTGCACCCGTGAGCCCGCGAGTCCAGCGCCGCCGCTTCGTGCGCCACCTGGGCACGGCGCTCGCCGCCGCGTGTGCGGCTGCTCCGTGGCTGCTGCACGCTGCTGCGCCGCCCTGGCCGAATCGGCCGGTCCGGTTGATCGTCGTGTATCCGCCCGGGGGCGTGAGCGACGGCATGGCGCGCGCGCTGGCGGAGCCGCTCGCACAGGCGCTGGGCGTTCCTGTGCTCATCGAAAACCGCGCCGGCGCGGGCGGCAGCGTGGGCATGGATGCGCTCGCGCGTTCGGCGCCCGACGGCTGCACGCTCGCCTTCTCGGCCATCAGCCCGCTCACGCTGCATCCGCTGCTCGCCCGCGTGCCCTACGACGCGCTGCGCGGCTTCGCGCCCGTGGCCAGCGTCATGCGAACGCCGGTGCTGGTGGTCGGCACGCCCGCCTTCGCGGGCCGCAGCTTCGACGACCTGATCGCCATGGCGCGCAGCCAGCCGGGGGCCGTGCGCTGGGCCACCTCGGGCGTGGCCACCATCGGCCACATGGTGCTGGCGCAGGTGCGCATGCAAAGCCGCACCGAGATCACCCACATTCCGTATCAGGGTGGCGGTCCGCAGCTCAACGATGCGCTGAGCGCGCAGTTCGAGGTGCTGTCGACCAACGTTGCGGCGCAGCAGCTGCAGTACATCGAAAGCGGCCGGCTGCGCGCGCTGGCGGTGGGCGCGCCCGCCCGCATCGAGGCGCTGCCCTCGGTGCCCACGCTCGCGGAACTGGGTTTCGAGAAGGCCAACCGCGATTCGCTCTTCGGCATCTTTGCGCCGGCACGCACGCACACCGCCGTGGTGCAGCGCCTCCATGCGGAGATCAACCGCCTGCTGCGAACCGAGCCGCTGCGCGCCCGCCTGCGCGACGCCTACAACATTCCGGCCGGCGGCAGCATCGAAGACTTTGCGCAGGAGATTGCCATCGACCGGCGGCGCAACCGCGCGCTGGTGACGGGGGATCGGTCGCAGTTCGACTGAGGTGCTACGCCTCGGCGCTCCAGAGTCCGGGGTAGTCGCGCACGAAGCCTTCGGGCGTCGCGCGCAATGTCGCCGCGTAGTCGAAGCGCTTCGCGTCGTAGGCGTATTCGTCCTCGCCGGTGCGCTCGTAGCGCTGCATCAACTCGCTGAGCACGCCGCCGCCGTCCAGATCGACCCAGGCCGCCGGCGCATCGGCGCCCTCGCCTTTCGAAAGATTGAGCCGGCGCAACTGCAGCAGGTTGGTGGCGGGCGTAAAGCCGAGGTCGAGGTCCACGCAATGCGAAAGGTCGGGCACCGCCTCGTCGTTGAGCTTCCAGTGTCCGCGCGCGTCGCGGGCGATCGACAGGTCGATGGCAGTGCCGCCGAGCCAGCCGCGCACGGTGCCCCATTGCGCATGCCAGTGCAAATCGCAACGCACCCGATAGTGCAGTTGCGCGATGCGGTGGTCCTCGAGGCGAAAGACGGCGGCGCCGTCGAGCTGCCACGCGTTGGCGTTGCGCTCGAGGCGGCAGGCGTCGTGGCCCGGTGCATCGAGCCTGCGCCACAGAATGGAAGCGACGGTTTGCATGGCGCGGATGATGGCCCCAGCGGGCGCAACAGGCAAGCCTTGTCACAATGCGCCGCACATGAAGAAAATCCATCTCTCCGCCGCAGCCCTGCTGATAGCCGCTCTGCTCCCCCTGTTCGCCGCCCCGGCCCATGCCGCGCTGAAAGACGGCGACATCGTCTTTCACACCTCGCGCTCGGCCCAGAGCGTGGCGGTTCAGCGCGCCACCGGCTCGCGCTACAGCCACATGGGCATCGTGCTGCTGCGCGGCGGCAAGCCCTATGTGTTCGAAGCGGTGTCGACGGTGCGCTACACGCCGCTCGCGCAGTGGACCGCACGCGGAGACGGCGGGCACTATGTGGCGAAGCGGCTGCGCAACGCCGATGCACTGCTGACGCCCGGCGCCGTGGCGCGCCTGCACGCGGGCTCCGCGGATTACGAAGGCCGCCCCTACGACCTGAGCTTCGAATGGTCGGACCAGCGCATCTACTGCTCCGAACTCGTGTGGAAGCTCTACCAGCGCGCGCTGGGTGTGCGCATCGGCGAGCTGCAGAAAATTCGCAGCTTCAATCTGAGCGACCCCGCAGTGCGCGCCAAGATGCGCGAGCGCTACGGCGACAAGGTGCCGATGGACGAGCCCGTAATCTCGCCGGTGGCGATGTTCGAATCGCCGCTGCTGACGACGGTGGAGACGCGCTGAGTCCCAGGCCCGCCGCGCCGAAAAGCGCGTTCCTATCGCGCACGGCGAGCTAACATCATTCGCTCGACATTCAAAGGAGCGTGCGAATGGCACCCTGGTTCGCCGATACCAAGCCGATCGACTCGCTGGAGCCCGAGATCGCGTTTCATTTGCAGGACGAGTTTCATCCTGCGATGGGCGGGCGGGCCGAACCGCTCGCGTTGCCGGAATTCCCGCGCGCTTCGCGATTGCTGGCGTGCACCTCGGAGGTGATCGGACACGAGGCGGAACTCGCCGCGTACTACGGCCGGGTGGCCGCGCTGGCCCGGCGGCACACGCTGAAACTCGATCAGGTGCGCCAGTATTTTCGGATGGATCTGCGGCTCGACAACGACGATGCGAACGTGCACCTGTCCTTCCCCTGGTACGACAGCTTCGCCGCCATGGATCACTTTCTCGCCGCCGTGGTCGGGAACGACGAAGGCATGATCTACGACGACCAGGACCAGGGTTGGGCGGTGGAGGTCTGGGCCCGCAACGGTACGCTCTACATTCGCGAAAACGACCCCGACGATTCCGATAATGAACCCGGCCAAGCCGTTGCGGTGCCCAGGGCCGGCCTGCAGGCCCGCATTGCCCCCTTGCGCGAGCGCACCGTGAAGCTCGTGGCCCGGCTTGCAAAAGAGCTTGGACCGGATGCATGGCTTGATGGCGAGGTGCAGCCGGCTGGGGCGCTCGATCTGCACTGAAAACTGCCTGCATCGTGCGCTGAGGCATCGGGCGGAGCGCCCGCTGCTATTTCAGTGCGGCGAGCACGCTCTCCAGGAATTCGCGCATGGTGGATCCGAAGTCTTCCGGCTGGGCGGGCCGCTCGAACCGCCGCGGGAATTCGGCTTCCAGGTCCGGGTGCGAGCGCATGAAATGGATGATCTCGGCGCGCAGCGCTTCGAGTTCGGCCGGCGTGGAGGCCTTCCGGTATTCGGCCATGACTTCGGCACCGGTCTCGCCGAAGTAATCGTAATCTTGGCCGAAATAGACCTTGGTGAGGTTATCGATGAGTTCGTAGCGTTTCATGGCGATTCGACTGCTGGCTTCAGAAGGGGTGCGCCGTCAGTATGTAGTACGGCATTCCGTTGTAGCTCTTCATGTTCAGGATCACGCGCACGCTGCTCAGCTGGCTGACGGTGCTGCTGCCCCGCTGTACGCCGATGCCCACCACGCTGCCCACGTTGTGCTCGAACACCATGGGCTTTGAGCCGGTGGCGGCCGAGCGCGACCACGCCTTGATGGCCCTGGCGTTGGCACGAACGGTGGCGCTAATGGCGCGCTCCGCGATGTCGAGGTTGTGGAACGACGACACCTTGGGCAGCGACGGCTTCTTCACCAAGCGCTCGAAAAGTTCTACCTCAGTCTTGCCGACATGCTCGCGGATCGTGTGGCCGCCGATCTTGGTGTTCAGCGGCCCTTCATGCCGCAACAGGTCGACCGGCTCCAGGCGAAACCGGCCGGCGCGCACCGCGATCACTCGCGCGACGACCAACCCGGAAGCCACGGCCAGCGGCACCGCGATGTCCACCGCAAGACCGATGCCGTCGGCCGTTTCGCGCGAAGCACCCAGCGCCTCGGCCGCCGAGCTGGCCGTCACGGCGGTCACCGTGCGCTGTGGGGTGCCGGTCCAGACCTGGCGGCTCGAGGTTGTCAGGGTGTCGTAGCCGTGCACGCCCAGCACCACGCAGCCGGCCTTGGTCATCATTGTGGGCTCGGGTGCGACGCAAAGCACGCCGGCGCCGAGCAGTTCCACGACGCCGCCCACCAGCCCCACGGTGCCCCAGAGCCGATTGCTCAAGCTCGCGGATTCGGGCACCTCCTGGTCGCCCAACACCGCCGCCATCTGAACCGGTGTCAGCGCGACGCTCAATCCTTCGACTTCGTCATCCATGCCAGATCCCTTTCCTTCCCATGCCTTCGATGCCATCGGACGGTCAAAACCGCGGTCCGCCGCATTCTGGCATGCATGCACGCGCCGGCGCGCAGACACGGGCCGGCCGCGAGACAATCGGTGCCGTGAGTTCCCCGCCCGTGCCAACGCCTCCGATCCGCCGCATCGCCCACCTCGACATGGACGCCTTCTTCGCGTCGGTCGAGCTGCTGCGCTATCCGCAGCTCAAGGGGCTGCCGGTGGTGATCGGCGGCGGACGGCGCAGCGTGGACGAGGCGATTCGCCATGTGCCGGAGGGCGGCACGCTGGCCGACATTCCGATCGAGGCTTTTCCGCGGCTGAAAGACTACGCGGGCCGCGGCGTGATCACCACGGCCACCTACCCGGCGCGGCAGTTCGGCGTGGGCTCGGCGATGGGGCTGATGAAGGCCGCCAAGCTGTGCCCGCAGGCCATCATCCTGCCGGTGGATTTCGAGGAGATCCGCAAGTATTCGCGCAGCTTCAAGCAGATCATCCGGGAGATCGCGCCGCTGATGGAAGACCGCGGCGTGGACGAGGTGTACATCGACTTCACCGACGTGCCCGGCGGCCAGCGCGACGGCGGGCGCTCGCTGGCGCGGCTGATCCAGAAGACCATTCACGACGCCACCGGTCTCACCTGCTCGATCGGCGTGGCGCCCAACAAGCTCATTGCCAAGATGGCGAGCGAGTTCAACAAGCCCAATGGAATTTCGATCGTCTACGAGGACGACCTGCAGACGCGCATCTGGCCGCTGTCCTGCCGCAAGGTGAACGGCATCGGCCCCAAGGCCGACGAGAAGCTCAAGCGCTTCGGTATCGAGACCGTGGGCGAGCTCGCGGCGCGCGACCGCGACTGGCTGATCCAGAACTTCGGCAAATCCACCGGCGCGTGGATGCACGAAGTGGCCTGGGGCCGCGACGACCGGCCGGTGGTCACCGAGAGCGAGCCCGTGTCGATGAGCCGCGAAACCACCTTCGACCGCGACCTGCATGCGGTGCGTGACCGTGCGGAGCTCGGCGCCATCTTCACCCACCTGTGCGAGAAGCTGGCCGAAGACCTGCAGCGCAAGGGCTATGTGGGAAAGACCATCGGCATCAAGCTGCGCTACGACGACTTCAAGATTGCCACGCGCGACCAGACCATCGACCGCTACACCGCCGACGGCAAGACCATCCGCCAGATCGGCGGACTGTGCCTCAAGCGCGTGCCGCTCGAGCGTCCGCTGCGCCTCCTGGGCGTGCGCGTGGGCGCGCTCGCAAAGGCCGGCAGCCCCGAGGCGGCGGCACTCACCGGAGCGAGTGCGCAGCGCGTGCCGCCGGAAGCGGCAGCGACCACCGCGTCGCTGTTCTGATCCCATGGCCGGACGTTGGCTCAGGCGAGCCGCATTCACATTGCTGGGCTTCGTGGCCCTGGTCGGGTTGTATGTGGGCACGGCCTGCGTGCTGATGTTCTGGCCCGCCAACGCAGGGCCCTCGGCCACTGTCGCCGAGAACACGACCGCGGTGCAGGCCTGGGTGCTGAGCAACGGGGTGCACACCGACCTGGTGTTTCCGATCCGCTCGACGGGTGTCGATTGGAGGCAGCTCTTTCCGCTCGCGCACTTCAAGGCCGTGCCGCCCGATGCCGAGTTCATCGCCATCGGCTGGGGCGACCGCGAGTTCTACCTGAACACGCCCACCTGGGGCGACCTGACGGCCTCGCGCGCGCTCGGCGCGATGCTTGGCGGCAACCGCGCGCTGCTGCACGTGAGCTATCTCTCGCGCGCCTCGTTGCGCAAGAACGCCTTCCGCCTGCCGCTCTCGGAAGCGCAGTACGCGCAACTCGCGGGCTACGTGCGCGCCGCGCTGCCTTCGGGTCGCGCAACGCCCATCGCCGGCACTCACTACGGCAACAACGACGCCTTCTACGAAGCCGAAGGCGGCTACCACCTCTTTGAGACCTGCAACACCTGGACCGGGCGTGGCCTGCGGCAGGCGGGGGTCAAGGTGAGCCGGTGGACGCCGTTCGATTTCAATGTGGTGTGGCACCTGGAGCCGGTCCGGCCCTGACTCCAGGAACAAAGAGCCTCCATCGCACCGGCGGCGCGTGCGTCGTCCTACAGGCGGCGGTTGCCGGTGCAGGCACAAGCGACGGGTACCGTTTCCACGGAAACCACATGCCGGCACGCTCCACATCGCCTTCACCGCCCTCCCCGCCACCACTGCCTGCAAAGCCGACGCCGATCGCCAACGGCCTCGTCTATGTGAACCCCGACATGCCGGGCATCCGGCGCCTGAAGCAAGGCGATCGGTTTCGCTATCGCGATGCACAGGGCCGATGGGTGCGCGATGCGGACGAGCTCTCGCGCATCCGGATGCTGGCAATTCCGCCGGCCTACACCCAGGTGTGGATCTGCCCGCTGCCGAACGGCCATTTGCAGGCCACCGGCATCGACGCGCGCGGACGCAAGCAATACCGCTACCACCCGGACTGGCGGCTCTTCAAGGACGAAACCAAGTTCGAACGCCTCGAAGCCTTCGGGCTCGCGCTGCCGCGCATCCGCGCGCGCGTGGCGCGCGACCTGCAGCAGGGCAGCGGAACGGCGCCGCCGGGGCGCCAGCAGGTGTTGGCCGCGCTGGTGCGCCTGCTCGACACCACGCTGCTTCGCGTGGGCAACGAGGAGTACGCGAGCAGCAACGGCTCTTACGGACTCACGACGCTGCGCAACCGGCACGCCGCAGTGCAGGGCGCGGCGCTTCGGCTGCGCTTTCGCGGCAAGAGCGGCGTGATGCACGAAGCCCTGCTGGACGACCCGCGGGTGGCGAAGGTGGTGCGCCAATGCCAGCAGTTGCCCGGCCAGGCCTTGTTCCAGTATCAGGACGAAGACGGCGAACTCCGCAGCGTGTCGTCCACCGACGTGAACGACTATCTGGCCGAAGCCTCGCCGGGCGAGCGCTTCACTGCTAAAGACTTTCGCACCTGGCACGGCACCGTGCAGGCGCTGGAGCTCACGCGGCTGGCTTGCGAGCCGGGCCGCACGGCCGCGGACGGCAGCCGCTACAGCGCCAAGGAAATCCTTGCCGCGGTCGCGAAACAGCTCGGCAACACGCCCGCCGTGTGCAGGAAGGCCTATGTGCATCCCGCCGTGCTGGCGCTGGGCAGCGCGCTCGCGGGCGATCGCGATGGCGAGGACGCATCGGCGGAGGTGCTGCGGAAGATGTCGGCGCGCACCGCAGCGCGGCGCACGCGCGGCCTCCATGCCGCGGAACAGCGGCTGCTCGCCTTTTTGCGGGCGCATGGGCAAAGCCAGGCGCGCGAACTGCGCGAGGCACGCAAGGCGGACACGAAGCGCAACGCCAAGGCCCTGCCGCACCATCGCCGCACCGCGGCGCGGCGAAGGCCTCAGCCCGGAGCGAGCGAAAAACGCACGCTGTCGCGCTCCAGCGCCAGCGTGTAGCCCAGGTCTTCGGCCAGGCTCTGGAGCGCGATGGCGTCGATGGCCAGCGCGCGCGGCGCCCGGTGCGCGTCGAGCACGGGACTGACGCCGCCGGACTCGCGCGGCAAGGCGCTCAGCCGAAGCGCGTCGGCACCGTCGGCATCGATCCGTATGGCGCCGGCTTCGGACGGGCCGTCATGCAGATAGCCGAGCGCGCCGAGAAGCAGGTAGCGCAACGCCGCCCCTTGAGGCCGGCGGGCTTCGTCCTCGCGCGGATCGAGCGCGGGGTCCACGTCCAGCACCACGCCATGCATGTCGAAGGCCGCGCGCATCAGGCCCACGCACTGCATCACCAACGCGCTGCGCGTGATGCCTTCATCGGTCGTGGCCAGTTCCCAGTCGCGCAGCGAGCGTATGCCTTCGACAAGTTCGGACACCTGGTTGTCGATCAGCGCCACGCGCTCCTCGCATGCGGGCGCATCGATGGTCGGCACGCTGACCTGGCGCTTGAGCATCAGCAGCGCCATGCGTATGACCGAGACCGGCGCCGCCATGTCGTGGCGCAATGCCGGCAGCGCACGCGTGAGCAGTTCATGGCGTACGCCGGCGGCAATCCAGCTGCGGGCTCCGGGTGAGGCCTTCATTGCGCGGCGGCAGCCGAAGGCTTCGCCTCGTTCGATGCAGAGGCCGGCAGGCGGCTGTGGCCTGCAGGTCGGGGGGCGGCAATGGGCACGTTCACTTTGCGCTTCCTCAAGCGAAGGAAAGTCAAGAAGTATCGGCTCCACCTCCCGCGCCGAGTGTAGGAGCGCACCTACGCTTTCGGCTCTTGGGCATTGCAAAAACAGGCCATCGGCGGAATTGCGAGGCGAAGCTAGGGTTTGCCGAGATAGACCCGCACGTCCTTGACCTCGACGCCCGCTGCCGCCACAGCCGAGCGCAGTTGCGCCTCGGTGACGCCCAGCGTCTGGGTCCAGTAGCGCACCTCGTGCGGCTCATTGACATTGATGCGGCTCCGGTCTTGCGGGCCGCGCTTGCTCGGATCGTCTGCCATGGTGTTCTCATGCTTGCTAGGTGATGCAGCCACGATGCAACTTTTCGAGGCGCCGGACTGGAGGACGGCGGCGCGGCCGCATGCAGGAAAAGTCCGAGCAGCGAGGGGTACCTACTGGCCGCAGCGTGCCTGCAGTTCCCGCTTGAGCACCTTGCCGTTGGCCGTGGTGGGCAGGGCGTCGATGGTTTCGATGCGCGCCGGGCGCTTGTAGGGCGAGAGATGCTCCGTCAGGTAAGTGCGCAGCGCGGGCTCGTCCAGCACCGCACCAGGCTTCATCTCAACGAAGGCGACGATCTGCTCGTTGCCGTCGGCCTCGGGCACGCCCACCACCGCGCAAAGATGCACGCCCTCGAAGCGGCCGATCACCGTTTCTATCTCCGCGGGATAGACGTTGAAGCCCGAGCGGATGATCATCTCCTTGAGCCGGCCGACCACGAACAGCGCGCCGTCGGCATCGAAGCGCCCGAGGTCGCCGCTCGCGTACCAGCCGCCCGGGCGCATCACCTGCGCCGTGGCTGCCGCATCACGGAAATAGCCGAGCATGAGGCCCGGGCCGCGCAGCCAGATCTCGCCTGTGTCGCCCGGCGCGACATCGTTGCCATCGGCTCCGACGATGCGCGCCTCGCCGCCTTCGACGAGGTACCCCGCGGCCGTGTCCGCGCGCGGCGCCTCGACGCGCGTCAGGAACACCGAACCGGCGTACTCCGACAGGCCGTAGCCATAGTGCAGCGGCTGGCCGAACAGCGTCTCGACGCGCTGCTTGAGCCCCAGGTCGAGCGGTGCCGAACCGGTATACACATAGCGAAGCGACGGAAAGCGCGGCGCGGTGCGCTCCGCCTCGATGTGCGCCAGCAGGCGCGCATACATGGTGGGAGGGCCGAGCAGGTTCGACACCTGTTCATGCGCCAGCGCCTGCAGCATGTCGGCCGGCGAGAAGCTCGCGCGCAGCACCAGCGCTGCGCCACCGGTGAGCGCTGCCATGAGCACCGTGCCAATGCCGAAGATGTGCGTCATCGGCAAGAAGGCGTAGACCCGGTCGCGCTCGCCCAGCGAGCGCACGCGCGCCGACACGCGACCGAAATGCAGCAGCCCGCGATGCGACACCATCACGCCCTTCGGCGTGCCTGAAGTGCCGGACGTGAAGATGATGGCGGCCGCGGCCGCCAGCGCAGGGTCGGCCTCCGGGCGAGCCTCAGCGCGCGGGGGCGAGCGCATCACGCCGGGCAGTGCCGACGAGGTGGCGCCCGCGCGCACCGCGTGCTGGAGCGCGGCCTCCGAAGCGCCGGTGGTGAAGTAGCACAGACGTGCGTCGGCGCGCTCGGCAATCGCCGCAATCTCGCCGGGGGACATGCGCGCATTGACGCCGCACGACCAAGCCCCCACGCGGCTGCACGCCATGATCAGCGCAATGTGCTCGGCGCAGTTCTCGGCCACCAGCACCACGCGGTCGGTCGGCTGCACGCCGGTCGCAAGCAGGTCTTGCGTTGCTGCCTCGGCCATGGCCTGCAACTCCGCATACGACACGCTACCCGCAGGCCCGAAGAGAAAAGCCGCGTCGGGCGAGCGCGCCGCACGCGCCTCGAGCAGTTCGTGGATTCGCGTGGGCGCCATCGGCTATTCCGCCTCGATGCCCTTGGACGCTGTCGCCCAGAGCTTGCGGTCGGACTGGCCCTTGGCCGCGAGCAGGTCCGCGCCGCCGCTCCAGACCTCGTAGCCCTGCTCGCGCAGGCGACTGGCAATCTCCTCGCGCGCCAGCGCCTTGTGCGCGGCCGCGTTGATGCGGGCGACCAGCGCCGGGTCCATGCGCGCAGGTCCGTAAAGGCCGAACCACCCGCCCAGGTCGTAGCCGGCGACGCCTGATTCGATCATGGTCGGCACGTCGGGCAGCATGCGGTTGCGCTGGCGCGAAGTGACGGCCAGCGCGCGCAGCTTGCCCGACTGAATGAACGGGCGCGAGGTGGCGATGATGTCGAACATCATCGTCACGGTGCCGCCCATCACGTCGGCCAGCGCGGGCGCGCTGCCCTTGTACGGCACGTGCGTGAGCTGCACGCCGGTCATCTTCTCGAGCAGGGCACCGCTCAGGTGGTTGGACGCGCCGATGCCGGCCGATCCGTAGAACACCTTGCCGGGCCGGGCCTTCGCGTAGGCCAGCAGCTCGGCCACGCTGTGCACCGGCAAATCCTTGTTGACCACCAGCACATTGGTGTAGTCGACCAGCGGTGCGATGGGTGTCAGGTCCTTCATCGGATCGAACGGCATCTTGCGCTGGATGTTCGGGTTGATGGTGATCGTCGGGCTCGCGCCGAAGAACAGCATCGCGGCATCGGGCGCAGCCTTGGCGACCGCATCGCCGCCCACAGAGCCGCTGGCGCCGGGCCGGTTGTCCACGATGACCTGCGTGCCGAGCTCCTGGCTCAGTGCGGGCGCGAGCAGCCGCGCCGCACCGTCCACCGGGCCGCCGGCGGAGTAGCCGACCACGAGTTTGATGAGAGGCGGCATCTGCTGTGGCTGCTGCGCAAAGGCGCGCGTAGGCAGTGCGGCCAGCAATGCGCTGCTTGCCAGCGCGGCGACGGCATGCCGCCTTGTGAAGTCGGTGGGTTCCATTGGCTTTGTCTCCGTTGTTTATTTCTCGAGTCGACGCGCCCTGCTCAAACTGCCAGATCGAGCACCTGCCGAGCGAGGATGTTCCGCTGGATCTCGTTGGTGCCGCCGTAGATCATTGCGGCCGTCGAGCCGATCAATGGCGACAGCACGTTGAAGCTCTGCCCGTCGAGCACCTGGTCGCCGGCCACGGCGCCCTGCTCTTCCCCAGCCTCGACCAGCAGCGCACCGATGCGGTGGTAGGTTTCGCTGGCCCATATCTTCAGCAGCGACACCGACGCGGGCAGCGGCTTGCCCGCACGCACGATGTCGGCAAAGCCCGTGTACGCGGCCGACAGGTCGAGCACGTCGAGCCGCAGCGCCGCAAAGCGCTGCGCGAACACCGGGTCGGCAAAGAGGCGCCGCGCCTCTGCCAGCCGCGCGAGCTGTCCCAGGGCGTATTGCGACTGCTTGGGGCTGCCGAGAAAGATGCGCTCGAAGCCCAGCAGCGCCTTGGCGATGGTCCAGCCGCCGTGCAGCTTGCCGACCAGGTTTTCGGCCGGTACGCGCACGTTGTCGAAGAACACCTCGCAGAACTCGGGCTCGCCCGAGAGCGTGTGGATCGGCCGCACCGTGATGCCCGGCGTGCGCAAGTCGCACAGCAGAAAGCTGATGCCCTCCTGCTTGCGCGCGGCCTTGTCGGTGCGCACCAGCATGAAGATGTGGTTGGCGTCCTGCGCCAGCGTGGTCCAGATCTTCTGGCCATTGACGATGAAGTGATCGCCCTCCGCGTCGTGCCCCGCCACGGCTTCGGTGCGCAGCCCGGCCAGGTCGGAGCCGGCGTTGGGCTCCGAATAGCCCTGGCACCACACATGCTCACCGCTCAGGATGCGCGGCAGAAAACGGCCCTGCTGCTCTGGCGTGCCGTGCTGGATCAACAGCGGCCCGATCATCACGATGCCCTGGTCGGGCGTGCGCGCGACCCCGTACTGCTCGAGTTCCTCGATCCATGCAATGAGCTTGTCGGCCGGAAGCCCCATGCCGCCGTGCGCCTGCGGCCAGGCCGGTGCGATCCAACCTTGTTCCGAGAGCGTGAGATACCAGTCGCGTATCTCGCTCCAGCGGGCTCGGTGCGAAAGGTAGCGCAGCGGCTGCGGGTACCGCTGCTGCAGAAAGCCGCGCACCATGCGGCGGAACTCCGCCTCGGGCATGGCGCTCCAGTCGGCCATGCGCGGAAATTCGCCTTGCCATTCGGCCTCGCCCGTTCGCGGGTCCCCACCTTCGGCCAGCATCGCATGGCGGCGCTGGTGCGCCGTGACATTGCCGAGCCACGCCGAAAGGCACAGCGTGCGCTTGTAGTACAGGCTCAGGTCGCACTCCTGCGTGTAGCCGATGGCGCCATGCAGCTGCACCGCCGCGCGCGAGACCTGCAGTGCCGCGGCGGTACAGCGGGCATTCACGCGGCTGGCTTCGGCTTCGAGCCGTTCGGCAGCAAGCCCCTGGCCCGCCAGCGCCAGCACCTCCGCCAACGAGGCTTGCGCCACTTCGAGATGAATGAACATGTCCACGCAGCGGTGCTGCAGCGCCTGGAAGCTGCCGATGGGCTTGCCGAACTGCGAGCGTGTGCGCAGGTAGGCCAGCGTCTGGGTGAGCATGGCCTGCCCCACGCCCAGCAGCTCGGCGGCCTGCAGGATCTGCCCGGCTGCGAGCGCATGGCGCAGCGCCTCCTGCGCGCCGGGCCCCTCGGCCAGCACCGCGTCCGGCGGCAGCTCCACTTGTTCAAAGCGCAGGCTCGCGGCCTGGCTTCCATCCACCAACGGCATCAGGGTTTCGCTGACCCCGGCCGTGCCGCGCGGCACCCACAGCAGTACCGCATCGTCGCTGCCCCTCGCCGACACCAGCCAGCCGCTGGCCGCAGCGCCGGGCAGCACCATGAGTTTTTCGCCCTGCAGCAACACGCCGTCGGCATGCCCCGCGCGCGGCTCGCAGCCGCAGGCCAGTGGCACGGCGCTCAGGTCGCCTGCGCTCTCTTGCCAGGCGAGCGCCGGCAGGCTGCGGCCGGCAACGAGTTCCGCGAGCAGGGTTTGCGCACGCGGCGAGTCGAGCTGCGCGAGAAGCAGCGCGCTGAGGCCCGCGACGGCCAGCAGCGGTTCGGGCGCCACGTGTTCGCCCGCGGCCCGCAGGATTTGCGCGGCGCCCGTGAGGCCCAGCGCCAGGCCGCCCGCCAGCTCGGGCGCCAGCATGCCGGTCCAGCCCAATTCGGCGAGCGCGCTCCAGCCCTGGGCTTCATCGGCACCGGGCCGCTCCATGCGCTCGCGCCGCCGCTGGATTGAGCGGCTGCGAACGAAGTAGTCGAGCGCGGCCTCGCGCATGGCGGAGAGTGATTCGATATCCATTGCCGCAGCGTGACAGAACATCCCGGCCGCCAACATTTGCATTTGCCGAAGGGAGGGTTTCGCAATCACAGACCCGTCTCGCGCGAGAGAGGCATAGATTCGGTGAATGACCAAGATCCAAGACCAGACTTCCCGCGCCGGGATTGAACAGCCGTGAACAACAGCAACGACGCCCGTTTTTCCGACATTCGCGACGCCGTGCGCGACCTGTGCGCCGAGTTTCCCAACGAATACTTCCGCAAGATCGACGAGGCGCGCGGCTACCCCGCCGAGTTCGTCGACGCGCTCACCAAGGCGGGCTGGATGGCCGCGCTCATTCCGCAGGCGTACGGCGGCTCCGGCCTCGGGCTGACCGAAGCCTCGGTCATCATGGAAGAGATCAACCGCTGCGGCGGCAACTCGGGTGCCTGCCACGGCCAGATGTACAACATGGGCACGCTGCTGCGCCACGGCAGCGAGGCCCAGAAGCGCGAATACCTGCCACGCATCGCCACCGGTGAGCTGCGCCTGCAGTCGATGGGCGTGACCGAGCCCAGCACCGGCACCGACACCACCAAGATCAAGACCACGGCCGTGAAGAAAGGCGACCGCTACGTGATCAACGGGCAGAAGGTGTGGATCTCGCGCATCCAGCATTCGGACCTGATGATCCTGCTGGCGCGCACCACGCCGCTCGCGGACGTGAAGAAGAAGTCCGAGGGCATGTCGATCTTCATCGTCGACCTGCGAGAAGCCATCGGCAAGGGCATGACCGTGCGGCCCATCCTCAACATGGTCAACCACGAGACCAACGAGCTGTTCTTCGAGAACCTCGAGATTCCCGCCGAGAACCTGATCGGCGAAGAAGGCCAGGGCTTCAAGTACATCCTCGACGGGCTCAATGCCGAACGCACGCTGATTGCGGCCGAATGCATCGGCGACGGCTACTGGTTCATCGACAAAGTCACCGCCTACACCAAGGAACGCGTGGTGTTCGGCCGGCCCATCGGCCAGAACCAGGGCGTGCAGTTTCCGATTGCCGAGGCCTTCATCGAGATCGAGGCCGCGAACCTCATGCGCTATGAAGCCTGCCGCCTGTTCGATGCGCGCGAGCCCTGCGGCGCGCAGGCCAACATGGCCAAGTACCTGGCGGCCAAGGCCAGCTGGGAGGCGGCCAATGCCTGCCTGCAGTTCCATGGCGGCTTCGGTTTTGCGTGCGAATACGACATCGAGCGCAAGTTCCGCGAGACGCGGCTCTACCAGGTGGCGCCGATCTCGACCAACCTCATCCTGAGCTATGTGGCGGAGCACATGCTCGGCCTTCCACGTTCGTTCTGAAGGAGCCGCACCCCATGACCGCTTCGAACCATCCGAGCCAGGTGCTCGCCACCTTTGCGGCCGAACTGAAGTTCGCGGACATCCCCGCACCCGTGCTGCGCCGCACCGAAGACCTGATGCTCGACTGGCTGGGCTCGGTGCTCGCGGCGCGCACGGCGCGGCCGGTGCGCAGCATCGAGCGCTTCGCGCAGATGATGGGGCCCGCCGATGGGCCGAGCGAAATACTCACTTCGCGTCGCACCAGCTCGCCGGTGTTTGCCGCGCTCGTCAATGCGGCGGCCTCGCACTACGTGGAACAGGACGATGTGCACAACGGCTCGGTGTTCCACCCCGCGGCCGTGGTCATTGCGCCCGCCCTGGCCGTGGCGCAGAGCATCGGAGCCAGCGGCGCGCAGTTGCTGACCGCGGTGGTGGCGGGCTACGAGGTCGGCATCCGTGTCGGCGAGTTCCTGGGACGCTCGCACTACAAGACCTTTCACACCACCGCGACGGCGGGCACGCTCGCCGCTGCTGCGGCGGTGGGTCTTCTTCTGAACCTCACGCCGCAGCGGATGCTGCATGCCTTCGGCTCGGCCGGCACGCAATCGGCCGGACTGTGGGAGTTCCTGCGCGATGCCGCGGATTCGAAGCAGCTGCACTGCGCGCATGCGGCCGCCAGCGGTTTGATGTCGGCGTACCTGGCGCAGGACGGCTTCACGGGCGCCGCGAAAGTGCTCGAGGGCGCGCAAGGGCTCGGGGTCGGCATGTCGAGCGATGCCGATCCGGCACGGCTTACCGACCGCCTCGGCACGCGCTGGGCACTGGCCGAGACCTCGTTCAAGTTCCACGCCTCCTGCCGCCACACGCATCCCGCAGCCGATGCGTTGCTGCAGGTGATGACGCAGCACAAGCTGAAGCCTGCCGACGTGACCCGCGTGACCACGCACGTGCACCAGGGCGCCATCGACGTGCTGGGCCGCGTCACCGTGCCGGCCACGGTGCACCAGGGCAAGTTCTCGATGGGCACGGTGCTGGGCCTGATCGCGGTGCATGGCCGCGCCGGGCTCGGCGAATTCGACCGCGACTTTCTCGCACCCGAGGTGGCGGCGTTCCGCGACAAGGTGGCGATGCAGCTCGATGCGGAGGTCGACACCGCCTATCCCGCGCGCTGGATCGGCAAGGTCAGCGTCGAGACGGCGGATGGCCGCACGCTGCAGGGCCGTGTGGACGAACCCAAGGGCGACCCGGGCAACACCCTGAGCCGCGCCGAGATCGAGGACAAGATGCAGCGCCTCGCGCACTACGGCGAGGGCGCCACGGCCGACGAGGCCAAGGCGCTGTGCCAGCGCATCTGGCAATTGGCCGATGCCCCACGCGTGGAACGCTGGCTGCCCTGAAGACAGCAAGCATCCGCGACAGCGCTAAGGCGCGACGAGGTGGTCGAACAGCTCGCGCGCCGAGGCCGGCAGTTGTTCGCGGTTGCGCGCGATGAGCTTGAGCTCGCGCTCCGCCCAGGCATCGCTGAGGGCGACGGTTGAAATCCGCATCGCCATCGACAGCCGCTGTGCCGACGAGGCCGGCAGCACGCCGACGCCCACGCCCGCTTCGATCATCAGGCAGATCGCCTCGAAGCTGCTGACCTGGATGCGCGGATTGAAGCCCCGGCCCGCCAGCTCGGCGCGGCGCTGCAGAAAGCGGTGGATGGCGCTGCCGTGGTGCAGGCCCACGTGCTGCTCGTCGAGCGTGTCTGCAAAGGCCACCGAGGCCGCGCCCGCGAGAGGGTGCGTGGCGGGCACCACCAGCACGAGCTGGTTGCGGCCGAACGGTCGTGCATCGAACTCGCCGGTGTGCACGTCGCCGGCCAGAATGCCGATGTCGGCCTCGCCGTCGGCCACCGCGCGCACGATTTCTTCGCTCAGGTATTCACGCAAATCGACCTGCACGGCGGGGTGCTGCGTGAGAAAACCGGCGAGCTTCTGCGGCAGGTATTCGGTGATGGACGTGGTGTTGGCAAACACGCGCACATGGCCCTTGATGCCCTTGCCGAAATCCTGCATGTCGCAGCGCAGGTGCTCCATCTGCTGCATCACGCGCTTGGCGTGATACAGCACGGCCTGCCCCGCGGCCGTGAGCGTCACGCCCTGCGCGCTGCGATGGAGCAGCTTGCCGCCCACGGCCTCTTCCATCTGCTTGATGCGGGTGGAGGCCGCCGCCAGCGAGATGCAGGCTTTCTCGGCGCCGCGCGTGAGGCTGCGCGCATCCGCCACGTAGACGAACAGTTTCAGGTCGAACAGGTCGAAATGCAGGTTCACCGGACAAGCGCGCCAGAAAGGAAAGAAGCGTGCATTGTCGGGCGAATGGCGCCGTGTGCGCCCTTCTCGGGGTTTGACCTCAGACCGGGTCCCAGCTGAACACGTCCGCCGAGCGGTCCAGCGGATAGAAGCTCGCGCGCATGGCGGGCATGGCGTGCTCGGCAATGCTCTCCGGCGTCCAGCCTTCGGAGCGGTGGATGGAGCGCACCGGCCGCGGCTGGCTGATGAGCGAAATCTCGTTGTTGCGCACCGAAAAGATCTGGCCGTTGACCGCGCCGGCCGCATCGCTCGCAAGGTACACGGCGAGCGGCGCCACCTTGGCGGGCGTCATCTGCTTGATCTTGTCGACGCGGGCGCGCTGCTCGTCGGTGTCGGTGGGAATGGCGCCGATCATGCGGCTCCATGCGAAGGGTGCGATGCAGTTGGAACGCACGTTGAACTTGAGCATGTCGAGCGCAATCGACTTCGACAGCGCCGCGATCCCGAGCTTGGCCGCGGCGTAGTTGGCCTGGCCGTAGTTGCCGATGAGACCCGAGGTCGAGGTCATGTGCACCATGGCGCCCGAGTTCTGCTCCTTGAAGTGCGTGGCCGCGGCGCGGCTCACGTAGTAGGCGCCGTAGAGGTGCACCTTGATCACGGCGTCCCATTCGTCGACCGACATCTTGTGGAAGAAGCGGTCGCGCAGGATGCCGGCGTTATTGATCACGGCGTCGATGCGGCCGAAGCTCTCGACCGCGCATTCGACGATGCGCGCCGCGCTGGCCGCCTCGGCCACGCTGTCGGTGTTGGGGACGGCCTGGCCGCCCGCGGCGCGGATTTCGTCGACCACCTGCTGCGCGGGGCCGGCGCTGCCGCCTTCGCCGTCGAGCGCGGCGCCGATGTCATTGACCACCACCTTGGCGCCGCTCTTGGCCATGGCCAGCGCGATGTCGCGGCCGATGCCGCCGCCCGCGCCGGTGACGACAACTACTTTTCCTTCAACCATGTGTGTCTGCTCCGGATAGCTGCCCGCAGTGTCGCAGGCAGAAGATCCAGAATGCCACAGGGGCTGCGCTGCGGGTTTCTGATTTCCGAAGAGGGGCTTCGGCGGCGCTCGCTTACTGGCGCGCCGTCCGGATGTTCGGTGGCAGCGCCTGCGGCCAACTGGTGCGGAACGGATTGATGTCGAGCCCGCCGCGCCGCGTGTAGCGCGCATACACCGCGAGCTTGGTCGGTTTGCAGCGGCTCCAGATGTCCGTGAACATGCGTTCGGCGCAGGGTTCGTGGAATTCGTTGTGATTGCGAAAGCTCACGATATACGCGAGCAGGCCCGCCTGGTCGATCGGTGGGCCGCTGTACCGGATCTGCACACTGCCCCAATCAGGCTGGCCGGTGACGAGGCAGTTGCTCTTGAGCAGGCGGCTGGTGAGGGTTTCGTTCACGTGCACCTGCGTGGCGTCGCTCGACAGCAGCTCGGGCGCGGGCTGGTAGTGCGTGCACTCGATGTCGAGCCGGTCGAGGTCGAGCCCGTCGAGTTCGTGCACCGGCTCGCGGTCGAACAGGTCGGGGGCGAGCAGCTTCACGCCAATGCCGGCGGACTGGTCGCTGCCGCGCCAGAGCGCTTCGGCCAGGTCGGTGCGCATGCGGTCACGCACGGCGTCGATGCTCGCGAAAGCGGTGCTGTTGAAGCTGTTGAGATACAGCTTGAACGACTTGCTCTCGATGATGTTGGGCGTTTCGCACGGGATGGTGAAGTGCGCGATGGCCAGTTGCGGCTTGCCGCGCAGATTGAGCCAGCTCACTTCGAACGCAGTCCAGAGATCGGCGCCGAAGAAGGGCAGCGCACCGGCGGCGATGCCCATGGCCTCGCGCTGGGTGGCGCGCGCAATCGGAAAAAGCAGCGACGGGTCGTATTTGTCCGCGTAGGCCGAGGCACGGCCCAGTTGCGACTGCTCGGGCGTGTTCGGGTTAGGGGGGATGTTGTCCAGGCTCATGGCTTGTGGTGTTCTTCGGCCGCGTGCAGGAACGGGGCGATGTGATTGACGAGAATGGCGCACACCTCGGGCGGCAGGTCGTGGCCCATGCCGGGAATGCTGATGAACTTCGAGCCTGGAATGCGCTTGGCGGTGTCTTGCCCGCACGCCATCGGCACCAGCGCATCGGCTTCGCCGTGCAGCACCAGCGTCGGGCACTTGATGCGCGGCAGCACTTCGGGCCGGCGCGAATCGGCGCCAATGGCGAGCATCTGGCGGAACATGCCGGCCGGGCGGTAGGCGCGCCGCATGCTGAAGGTGAGGCGCTCGGTGAGTTCCTCGGTGCTTTGCGGATAGGCGGGGCTTTGGATGAGCCTGAGCAGCCTGACGCTGTGCGCCACCAGTTCGGCCTCGCCGCCACCCAGCGGTCGGCGCAGCAGCATGGCGGCCACGTCGCTTTTGGGCCCGGGCAGGCCGCGCGCGCCGCTGGAGCTCATGATGCTCACGAGGCTGGTGACGCGGTCGGGTGCTTCGGCGGCCAGGTGCTGCGCGATCATGCCGCCCATCGAGGCACCGATGACGTGCGCATGCTTGATGCCCAGTGCGTCGAGCACGCCCAGCGAATCGCGCGCCATGTCTTGCAGCGTGTAGGCCGACCGCACCTGCAGGCCGAGGCGTTGGCGAATGCTCTCCCACACGATGTTGCCGGTGCCCGCATGGTCGAAGCCTTGGCTCAGGCCGATATCGCGGTTGTCGTGGCGCACCACGCGAAACCCGGCGTCCACCAGCGACTGCACGAAAGCTTGCGGCCAGCCGACGAGCTGCATGCCCAGACCCATGATCAGCAAGGCCACCGGGCGGCCCTCGCCGCCGGTGTCTTCGACCTCGATCTGCAATCCGTTGGCCTGGAGCTTCATGGGTTCTGCTGTCTTCTATTTGAATTCGCGTTCGCGCAGCCACTTGGTGGCCACCCACTTCTCGCCCGCCAGCACGGGCGCACCGCCATGCAGCGTGCGCGTGGCCGGGTCGGGTTCGTCGTAGCTGAAGAACACGCCGGTGCCGCGTACGGGCGCCACTTCCAAGCCCACGTCGGGGAAGGTCGTGGCGCCGCCCTGCTCGGGCTCCTGCAGGTACATCACGAGCGTGGCCACACGCTGGCCGCCGCGCTTGAGGATGGTGGGCGTGCCGGGCTCGCCGGGGTCGAAGTAGTCGTAGTGCGGGCGGTACTGCGCGCCGGGCGCATAGCGCAGGATCTGCAGGCCTTCGCCGAACTCCACCGGCCAGCGCAGCAGCACGGCAATGCGCTGCTCGAGGCGCGTGACGATCTCGTTTTCGCTGCGCTCGAAGAACATGCCGTCGCTGGTGCGGTCGACGTTGAGCACCTCGCCCCCGGTGCGGGTCTCGACCGTGAGCGAGCGCGCAAGCCGCACCCGCGCCGCGGCAATCAGGCCTTCGCACTCTTCGGGCGACAAGAGGTTGCCGAAGACGACGACACGCGGATGCTGCATGGTGTGCAGCACCTGCACGCGGCGGTCGCCGGCATCGATGTAGAGCGGCGCGCCTTCGAGGTTGGGACCGGGCATGTCGGTGCGCTTCGGCTTGGCCACTTCCACGTGGGGAAACCCGGCTTCGAGCTGTGCCAGCGCGAGGTCGGTGGCCGCGTCCTGCCAGCCGGCCGCGCGCATCGAGGCGCGCAGCGTGGGCACCGAATGTCCTGCCGCGAGCTGCGACACCAGCCATTCCTTCAACTCGGGACTGATCGCCTGTGACATTTCAAGTCTTCCTTCGGAATACCAGCCTGTCGGCTTTCGACACCTCGGCGTCGAAACCATAACCTTCGAGATCGAATTTTTCCAGCGCCTTGGGCGTGGCGGCCTTGTGCAGCACGGCCCAGCGTGCGAGCAGGCCGCGCGCGCGCTTGGCGTAGAAGCTCACGATCTTGTACCTGTCGCCCTTCCATTCCTCGAACACGCATTCGACCACGCGCGCCTTGAGCGCCTTCCGGTCGACCGACTTGAAGTATTCCTGCGAGGCGACATTGACCACCACGGGTGTGCGGTCTGCGGCTAGACGCTCGTTGAGGTGCTCTGCAATGCGCGAGCTCCAGAAGGCATACAGGTCCTTGCCATGGCCGTTGGCAAGCGGCGTGCCCATCTCCAGCCGGTAGGGCTGCAGCAGGTCGAGCGGCCGCAAAAGGCCATAGAGGCCGCTCAGGATGCACACGTGCTCCTGCGCCCAAGCCAGCTGAGCCGGGGTGAGCGAGCGGGCATCGAGGCCCCCGTAGACGTCGCCGTCGAATGCGAAAGCGGCCTGGCGGGCGTTCTTCGGCGTGCTTTTACCGGCCCAGGCCTGGTAGCGCGCCACGTTGAGGGTGGAGAGCTTGTCCGACAGGTGCATGAGTTCGGAAATCTGCTGCGGCGATTTTTCGCGCAGCAGCTTGATCAGTTCGACCGAAGGGCCGCGGGGAGCCTCGAAATGGGGTCGGGTGGCGGGGATTTCATCGGGAACGGGCGTGTCGTAGTCGAGCGACTTCGCAGGGGAGAGCAGAAACAGCATCGCGGAATTATCGGGCGCACCGATGACGGGGTACCGCGCCGGTAAAATCGCCGCCATTCCCACCCTGTGACCGACGGCACCCGCGGGTGCCGTTTTGCATTCTCCCCATGAGCGAACCCACCACCCCCACCGCCCAACCTGGACTGGACAGCCTGTCCAAATCGTTCGAACCCGCCGCCATCGAGGCGCACTGGGGCCCGGAGTGGGAAAAGCGCGGCTATGCCAAGGCCGGGTTCCGCGGCACGCAGCAGCCGAAGGAAGGCGCCGATTCGTTCGCCATCCAGCTGCCGCCGCCCAACGTGACGGGCACGCTGCACATGGGGCATGCGTTCAACCAGACCATCATGGACAGCCTTGCGCGCTACCACCGCATGAAGGGCGACAACACGCTGTGGGTGCCGGGCACCGACCATGCGGGCATCGCAACGCAGATCGTGGTGGAACGGCAGCTGCAGGAACAGAAGATCAGCCGCCACGACATGGGCCCGACGCCGGCCGAGGCACGCAAGAACTTCGTCGCCAAGGTGTGGGAGTGGAAGGAAAAGAGCGGCAATACCATCACCGGCCAGATGCGCCGCATGGGCGACACGGTCGACTGGAGCCGCGAATACTTCACGATGGACGACGACCTCTCGAAGGTCGTGACGCAGACCTTCGTCTCGCTGTATGAAGAGGGCCTGATCTACCGCGGCAAGCGCCTGGGCAACTGGGACCCGGTGCTCAAGACCTCGGTGAGCGACCTCGAAGTCGAAAGCGAAGAGGAAGACGGCTCGCTCTGGCACATCGCCTACCCGCTGGAGGACGGCAGCGGCACGCTGACCGTGGCCACCACCCGCCCCGAAACCATGCTGGGCGACACGGCCGTGATGGTTCACCCCGAAGACGAGCGCTACAAGCACCTGATCGGCCAGCGCGTGAAGCTGCCGCTGGTGGACCGGTTGATTCCGATCATTGCCGACGACTATGTGGACAAGGAATTCGGCACCGGCGTGGTCAAGGTGACGCCCGCGCACGACTACAACGACTACGCAGTGGGCCAGCGCCACAAGCTCGAGGTGATCGGCATCCTGACGCTCGACGCCACCATCAACGACAACGCGCCCGAAAAGTACCGCGGCATGGACCGCTTCGTGGCGCGCAAGGCCATCGTGGCCGACCTCGAGGCGCTCGGCCTCCTGGTCGAGGTGAAGAAGCACAAGCTGATGGTGCCGCGCTGCGCGCGCTCGGGCGCCATCGTCGAGCCGATGCTCACCGACCAGTGGTACGTGGCCATGACGCGCCCCGGTGCCGATGGCCAGTCGATCGCGCAGAAGGCCATCGACGTGGTGAAGACCGGCGAGGTGCGCTTCGTGCCCGAGAACTGGGTCAACACCTACAACCACTGGATGGAGAACATCCAGGACTGGACCATCTCGCGCCAGCTCTGGTGGGGCCACCAGATTCCGGCCTGGTACGACGACGAAGGCAACGTGTACGTGGCGCACGACGAGGCCGAGGCCGAGGCCAAGGCACCGGGCAAGAAGCTGCGCCGCGATGAAGACGTGCTCGACACCTGGTATTCGTCGGCGCTGGTGCCCTTCTCTTCGCTCGGCTGGCCCGAGAAGACCAAGGACCTCGAGCTGTACCTGCCCTCGACCGTGCTCGTGACGGGCTACGACATCATCTTCTTCTGGGTCGCCCGGATGATCATGATGACCAAGCACTTCACCGGCAAGGTGCCGTTCAAGGACGTGTACATCCACGGCCTGGTGCGCGACGCGCAGGGCAAGAAGATGAGCAAGTCCGAAGGCAACGTGCTCGACCCGGTTGACCTGATCGACGGCATCGCGCTGCCCGAACTGCTCGACAAGCGCACGCAGGGCCTGCGCAAGCCCGAGACGGCACCCGCGGTGCGCAAGAACACGCAGAAAGAATTTCCCGAAGGCATTCCGGCCTTTGGCGCCGATGCGCTGCGCTTTACCTTCGCGTCGCTGGCCTCGCTGGGCCGCAGCATCAACTTCGACAGCAAGCGCTGCGAGGGCTATCGCAACTTCTGCAACAAGCTCTGGAATGCCACGCGCTTCGTGCTGATGAACTGCGAGGGGCAGGACTGCGGCCTGCGCGAGCACACCAAGGAAGAGTGCGCGGTCGGCGGCCCGGCGCATGGCTACCTGAAGTTCAGCCGCGCCGATTTCTGGATCGCCTCGCAGCTGCAGCGCGTCGAGGCCGAGGTGGCCAAGGGCTTCGAGGAATACCGGCTCGACAACGTGGCCAACGCTATCTACCAGTTTGCCTGGGACGAGTTCTGCGATTGGTACCTGGAGATTGCCAAGGTGCAGATCCAGACCGGCGACGATTCGCAAAAGCGCGCCACGCGCCGCACGCTGATCCGCACGCTCGAAGCGCTGCTGCGCCTTGCGCATCCGGTGATTCCGTTCATCACGGAAGAGCTGTGGCAGAAGGTGGCGCCCGTGGCCGGACGCGAGGGCGAATCGATCATGGTCGCGGCCTATCCGAAAAGCCAGCCCGAAAAAATCGACGAAGCGGCCGAGGCGCATGTGGCGCGCCTGAAGGCGCTGGTCGATGCCTGCCGCACGCTGCGCGGCGAAATGAACGTGTCGCCCGCCGTGCGCCTGCCGCTCTACGCGGTGGCCGACGATGCCGAAGGCGCGGCGTTCTTGCGCGATGCGGCGCCGGTGCTGCAGGCCCTGGCCAAGCTCAAGGAAGTGAAGGTCTTCGACGACGAGGCGTCGTGGTCGGCGGCGGCCGAAGCGGCGCCCGTGGCGGTGGTCGGCACGGCACGGCTGTGCCTGCACATGGAGATCGACAAGGCCGCCGAACGTGCGCGCATCGGCAAGGAAATTGCTCGCATCGAGGGCGAGATCCTGAAGGTGAACGGCAAGCTGGGAAATGAGGCCTTTGTAGCTAAGGCACCTCCCGCTGTCATCGAGCAGGAGCGCAAGCGCCTGGCCGATTTCAGCACCACGCTGGAGCGTCTGCGCGACCAGCTTGTGCGCCTCGGCTGACACATTTGGATCTGGGCAAGGTTTAGCATGGCAACGACGGCTTTTCCGCGCCGTCGTTGACCGTAAAACCTTATTCTTCAACTGAACGACTAGACGCCCAAATTGTCCATGCCCACTCCCTCGACACGCATCCGCAAGGCCGTATTTCCTGTTGCAGGTTTCGGCACCCGCTTTCTGCCCGCCACCAAGGCGCAGCCAAAGGAAATGCTGCCGGTTGTCGACAAGCCACTCATCCAATATGCGGTTGAGGAAGCCTACGCGGCGGGCATTCGCGACATGATTTTCGTAACTGGCCGAAACAAGCGTGCCATCGAAGATCACTACGACACAGCCTATGAGCTCGAGAGCCAGCTCGAAGCCAACGGCAAGCTCGAACTGCTCGACATCGCGCGGTCGGTCATGCCCGACGACATGACCTGCTCCTATGTGCGCCAGCCGCGCATGCTGGGTCTTGGCCATGCGGTGCTCTGCGCCGAACACCTGGTAGGCAACGAACCCTTCGCCGTGCTGCTGGCCGACGACCTGATGGTCGGCCCCGTTGGCGGCGCGCCGGTGCTGGCCCAGATGACGGCCGCCTTCGGCAAGCTGGGCGCCTCGGTGCTCGCAGTGCAGGAAGTGCCGCTCGAACATGTGAAGCGCTACGGCATCGTGGCGGGCGAATCCATCGGCGACGATCTCGTGAAGGTCGACCGCATGATCGAGAAGCCATCGCCGGACAAGGCACCTTCGCGCCTCGGCGTGGCGGGCCGCTACATCCTCACGCCCGGCGTGTTCGACGAAATCCGCAATCAGCCCAAGGGCGCCGGCGGCGAGATCCAGCTCACCGACGGCATCGCGGCGCTGATGAAGAAGGAAGCGGTCTATGCCTATGCCTACAAGGGCATCCGCTACGACTGCGGCAGCAAGGAAGGCTTTCTGCAGGCCTCGGTGGAGCTGGCGCTCGCGCACCCCGAAGTGGGCGCGCAATTCCGCGAATACCTGAAGAGCCTGGAGCTCTGAAAGAAGAAAGGGCCCCGTCGGGGCCCTTTTCTTTCACGGGTCAGCGTCTCTTCAGCACGTGAATGAAATCGGTGCCGGCGGTTTGCTGCTCGACCAGCTCGTTGCCGGTCTGCCGCGCAAAGGCCTGAAAGTCGCGCAGCGAACCCGGGTCGGTCGAGACCACCTTCAGCAACTGGCCGCTGGCCATCTCGTTGAGCGACTTCTTCGCCTTGAGGATGGGCAGCGGGCAGTTCAGGCCCCGCGTGTCGAGCTCGCGATCAATTTGCATGCTTCGGCTCCTCGGCCGGCAAGTTCAGGCCGCGCCGCCGCTCTTCGTTTTCCGCCGCGGTAAAGAACACCGGCTCGTGCCCCCGGGTGCGCAGCCAGTCGGCCAGCGCATAGCCGGTTCCCGCGGGCCAGCACTTGAGATCGGGCAGGTCGTAGAGGCGGTAGTCCAGCAGCTCGGGCGACAACTTCACCTCGCCATCGGCCACCACGTGGTAGGCGATGATGATCTGGTTCATGCGCTGGAAGTCGTACGCGCCGACGAGCTTGGTCGCGCTCACGTCGAGGTTGGTTTCTTCCTTCACCTCGCGCGCAATGCCTTCTTCAGGCGTTTCGCCGGCTTCCATGAAGCCGGTGATCAGCGCGTACATCTTCACCGGCCAGGCCGCATTGCGCGCCAGCAGCACCTGGCCACGGTACTCGACGATGGCCGCGAGCACGGGCGTCGGGTTGTTCCAGTGTGTGTGGCCGCAATTCGGACAGCGCAGGCGCTCCTTGGGACCGCCGTCCTCCATCAGCGCGATCCATTCGAGCGGCGTGGCGCAGGCCTGGCAAAACTTGGGATGGGGCATGGTCAGGCCGGGAACACGCCGGTCGACAGGTAGCGGTCGCCGCGGTCGCACACCACGAACACGATGGTGGCGTTCTCCACCGTCTTTGCGACCTCGAGCGCCACCCACAGCGCACCGGCCGCCGAGATGCCGCCGAAGATGCCTTCTTCGCGCGCGAGGCGCCGGCACATTTCCTCGGCGTTGTCCTGGCTCACGCTGATTTCTTCGTCGACCCGGCTCGCGTCGTAGATCTTGGGCAGGTATTCCGTCGGCCACTTGCGAATGCCCGGAATGCGCGAGCCCTCGGCCGGCTGCGCGCCGATGATGCGCACCGCGGGGTTCTTTTCCTTCAGAAAGCGCGACACGCCGGTGATGGTGCCGGTGGTGCCCATGGCGCTCACGAAATGCGTGACCTTGCCCTTGGTGTCGGCCCAGATCTCGGGGCCCGTCGTCTCGTAGTGGATGCGCGGGTTGTCGGGGTTGGCGAACTGGTCGAGCACCCGGCCCTTGCCCTGCGCCACCATCTGCTCGGCGAGGTCGCGCGCGTATTCCATGCCGCCGCTCTTGGGCGTGAGCACCAGCTCTGCGCCGAAGGCTTTCATGGTCTGGGCCCGCTCGACGGACAGGTCCTCCGGCATGATCAGCACCATGCGGTAGCCCTTGATGGCCGCCGCCATGGCCAGCGCAATGCCGGTGTTGCCCGAGGTGGCTTCGATCAGCGTGTCGCCAGGCTTGATTTCGCCGCGCTCCTCGGCGCGCTTGATCATCGAGAGCGCGGGGCGGTCTTTCACCGAACCCGCCGGGTTGTTGCCTTCCAGCTTTCCGAGGATCACGTTGCCGCGCCTGGCATTTTCGGCCGCATCGATGCGTTGCAGTGCCACCAGGGGGGTCTTGCCGATGGCGTCTTCGATCGTCGGATAATTCATGGCAGCGACTGTGCCATAATTTTGGGCTTCGTTCAGAACCCTGCCCGGGTGGTGAAATTGGTAGACGCAGGGGACTCAAAATCCCCCACCGAAAGGTGTGCCGGTTCGATTCCGGCCCCGGGCACCACGGCTCTTCAGTCATGTCGAGCCGGCATGGCCACTTAGGCGCCCGATGCGCAGCTAAGCCCCGTTATGCCGCCAAACCCCCGGTGACACCCCGTACTCGCGCTTGAATGCGCGGTTGAAAGCGGCTTCCGACTCGTAGCCGACACCTTCTGCGATGCGCGCCAGGTTGCCCTGGTCCTTGCGCAGCATGCCGGCGGCCAGGATCATGCGCCAGCGCGTCAGGTACTGCATCGGCGGCGCGCCCACCAGTTCGGCGAAGCGGTCCGCGAGCACGCTGCGCGAGACGTGGGTTTCCTGCGCCAGCGCGTCGACCGTCCAGTTGCGCGCAGGCTCGCCGTGCATCAGCGCCAGGCAGCGGCTCACATGAGGGTCGCGCAGGCCGGCCAGCCACCCAGGATTGTTGGCGGGGACGGACTCGATATAGCCGCGCAGCACTTCGGCGAACAGCACCTCCGCCACCTTGGCCGCGACCATCTCCGAGCCGGGCGCGTGCGAAGCCGCATCGCCCAACACGAAATTGACGGATTGCTCGAGCCATGGGCCTGCCGGCCTGCTGCGCAACGACGTGGTGAACAGACGCGGAATATTCGCCATGAGGGGATTGGGCACATCGCCTTCGTACGCGAACCAGCTGCACACCAGCAAGGTGCGGTCACCGTTGCCGCCGTAGCGGATGCGCTCCAGCTCCGGCGCCCGTGGATTCACCACGTGCTCGACGTCCACTGCCGCATGGTGCAGGCCGCTGCCCAGCACATGCGAGTCGCCGTGCGGTACGGCGATCACTTCGCCGGCGCAAGCGCGGACCGGCTCTCCGCCATCGACCTGGGCCCAGCATTCGCCTTGCAGCACCAGGTGGCAGATGGCCATCCGCTGTGCGCCGGGCTTGAGCAGCTGTGCCATGTGCGCGCCCTTGGGCACCTTGAAGCACCAGGGCGCATGCATGTCCCCGTTCAGGAACAACGCGCCCTCCAGGCGGATGGTCCGCAGCACGTCCGACAAGACATCCATGGTCACCTCTCAGGCAAGCGAGGGCGGGGTTTCAGTCAATAAGTCCGGAGAAGCGGGCAATACGCAGAGGCCTTGCGTCGGCACCATAGGTCTTGGTCGCCTTCGACCGATTCTAGACACCAGGAGTAATCGCCATGCCCAAATTCATCATCGAACGAGACATCCCCGGCGCCGGCAAGTTCACCCCGTCGGACCTGAAAGCCATCTCGCAAAAGTCCTGCGGCGTGTTGGGCAGCATGGGCCCAGAGATCCAGTGGGTCCACAGCTACGTGACCGACGACCGGATCTACTGCGTCTACCAGGCCACCGACGAGGCCCTGGTGCGCCGGCATGCGGAACTCGGCGGCTTTCCGGCCAACCGGGTGGACCGGGTGTACAGCGTGATCGACCCGGCCACCGCCGAGTGAGCGAGCGAGCCGCGCCCCGCGGTTGCGGGGCGCGGCTTCAGCCTTTTTCGCTCAGCCCTGTATGCACCGTCGGATGTGTCAGCCGCACGCGCAGTTCGCGCTTGAGCCGCGTGTTGTCGAGCCGGCGCGATTCCCCCATGAAACTCAGCAGTTGCAGCGGCAGCTGGCGCTCGGCTTCGTCCCTTGCCACGCGCGGCGGGCGTGGCATGCCGTACATGTCGGCCGCCAGGTCGATGTAGTCGCCCATGCGCAGTTCGGTGTCGTCGGCGGCGTGCACGATGCGCTGCGGCCGGCCGCGGAACAACGCCGCTACGCAGGCGCGCGCGAGATCGTCGGCGTGAATGTGGCTGGTGAACACATCATCTTCGCGCCGCAGCACGGGCGTGCCGCGCGCGAGGCGCTGGCGCGGCGTTCCGCCCTCGCGGTCGGGCGCATAGATGCCCGGAATGCGCAGGATGCTCGCGCGCACGCCCGCGCTGCGGCCGAGCCATCGCACGGCGCGCTCGGCATCGACGCGGCGGTGCGCGCGGGGCGTGTCCGGCCGCACGGCGCGCGTCTCGCTCACTCGCGCGCCGCCGCAATCGCCGTAGACACCGCTGGTGGAGCCGTAGACGAAGGCACGCGGCATGGAACGCAGCCGCAGCGCCCGCGCCAGCGCGGTGGTGCGCTGGTCGCGCCACCAGGCCGCGCCGCCGTCGCGGGCCGGAGGGGCCAGGTGCAGCACGCGGGTGGCCACGCCGGCCAGGCGGCGAAGCGTGGCCGGATCGTCGAGATTGCCTGTGAGCGGGCGGATGCCGGCCGCCCGCAGAGCGGGCACCCGCTCGGCCGATGAAGTGAGCGCCACCAGCTGCATACGGCCACGCAGATCGCGCGCCACGCGCTGGCCGACGTCTCCGCATCCGACGATAAGCAGGCGTTCGCGCCGGAAGCGGGCCGGCAGCGCGCCGGAAGGGCTATTGATTGAGGGCAAAATCCGGTTTCCTTTCCCTTTTTCTCTTTTCTGCTCCAGGCTGAAACAAGCCGAAGAATACCGATGACTGTTGCAGCGCCGCATGACGCGGGCTTTTCCATCACCGTCGAGCCCAGCGGGCGTCATTTCGCGGTGCATGGTGACGAAACCATTCTCGCGGCCGGCATCCGGCAAGGCATCGGCCTCCCCTACGGCTGCAAGGACGGCGCCTGCGGCTCGTGCAAGTGCAAGAAGCTCTCCGGCGAGGTCGAACTGGGCCCGCACCAAAGCAAGGCCCTGAGCGCCGAGGAGCAGCTGGCGGGCTTCGTGCTGACCTGCTGCGCCCGTGCCAAGACCGACGTGGTGCTCGAATCCCGCCAGGTCACGGAAGCCGGGGCCTTCCCGATCCGCAAGATGCCGGTGCGGGTGCTGGCGCTCACGCGCCTGTCGCACGACGTGGTGAAGCTGCGCCTGCAGCTGCCGGCCGGCGAGCCGCTGCAGTTCCATGCGGGGCAGTATGTGGAATTCATTCTGCGCGACGGCGCGCGCCGCAGCTATTCGATGGCGAATGCGCCGCACACGCTGGGAGAGCCGGGCACGGGCATCGAACTGCACCTGCGGCATTTGCCGGGTGGCAAGTTCACGGACCACGTGTTCGGTGTGATGAAGGAAAAGGAAATCCTTCGCATCGAAGGCCCCTACGGCAGCTTCTTCCTGCGTGAAGATTCCAGCAAGCCGATGATCCTGCTGGCCTCCGGCACGGGCTTCGCGCCCATCAAGGCGCTGCTCGAACACATGAAGTTCAAGGGCATCGACCGGCCCGCCACGCTGTACTGGGGCGGCCGCAGGCCCGAAGACCTCTACATGGACGGCTGGGTGCGCGAACAACTGGCGGAGATGCCGAACCTGCGTTACGTGCCGGTGGTTTCCAACGCCACGCCAGAAGACAACTGGACCGGCCGCACGGGCTTCGTCCATCGCGCGGTGCTGGAAGACTTTGCCGACCTCTCGGGTCACCAGGTGTACGCCTGCGGCGCGCCGATCGTGGTCGACTCGGCCAAGCACGATTACGTGGCGCTCGCCGGCTTGCCCGAAGAAGAATTCTTTGCCGACGCTTTCACCACCGAGGCCGACAAGGCGCTTCCCTGATCCGATTCCCCCGAGACAACGCAGAAAAATGAAAACGAGACACTTCCTCTTCACGCTGCTCGCGAGCGCCACGCTGCTCGTCACCGGCCACGCCGCAGCACAGCAGCAACGCCCTATCCGCCTCGTGGTGCCGTATGCCGCGGGCGGCCCGATCGACGTAACCGCTCGCATCCTGGCCGAGCGCGTGAAGGACTCCCTGGGCACGGTCATCATCGACAACAAGCCGGGCGCAGGCGGCAACATCGGCGCCGACGCCGTGGCCAAGGCCGCGCCCGATGGACTCACCATCGGCATTGCGGCCACCGCGACCCATGCGGTCAATCCGTGGCTCTACAGCAAGATTCCGTTCAACGCGGCGACCGACTTCGCCCCCATCACCCAGATGGTCCGCGTGCCGAACGTGCTGGTGATGAATGCCGAGACGGCGCAGCGGCTGAAGATCAACACCGTGGCCGACCTGGTCCGCTACGCCAAGGCCAATCCGGCCAAGCTGAACTACGGCAGCGGCGGCAACGGCAGCGCCGGGCACCTCGCGGGCGAACTGTTCAAGAAGCAGGCCGGCATCTTCGCGCTGCACATACCGTACAACGGCGGCAATCCGGCGCAGCTGGCGCTGCTCTCGGGCCAGGTCGACTTCAACTTCGACAACCTCGCCACGGCGGCGCCGAACATCCGCTCGGGCAAGCTCAAGGCCATTGCCGTCACGACCCTGCAGCGCAGCAGTGCCATGCCCGATGTGCCGCCTGTGGCCGACACGCTCAAGGGCTTTTCGATCGACACCTGGTGGGGCCTGGTCGCACCGGCCGGCACGCCGCACGACGTGGTCGTGAAGCTCAACCAGGCCTTCGTGGCGGCGCTGAATGCACCGGAAACGAAGACCCGCTTTGCCTCGCTGCTGGCCGAGCCGGTGGCCAGCTCGCCGGAGCAGTTCGGCGCGTTCATGAAGAGCGAGCTCTCCAAGTACGAAGCCGTCGTGAAGGCAACCGGCGCCCGGGTCGACTGACGACCCTCGCGGGCTACTCTCCCAGGTAGGCGGCCCGCACGCGCGGGTCGCGCAGCAGTTCCTTGGCGTCGCCCGTCATGCTGATGAGCCCCGACTCCATCACGTAGCCGCGGTCGGCCAGCTGCAGCGCGCGGTTGGCGTTCTGCTCCACCAGCAGAATGGTCACGCCCTGAGCGGCCACGTTCTGTACCACCTCGAAGATCTTGTCGCACATGATGGGCGAGAGACCCATGGTGGGCTCGTCGAGCAGCAGCACCTTGGGGCGCGCCATGAGCGCGCGGCCCATGGCCAGCATCTGCTGTTCGCCGCCCGACATGGTGCCTGCGAGCTGGTCCTTGCGCTCGCGCAGGCGCGGGAAGGTCACGAACACTCGCTCCATGTCGCTGGCAATCTCGGCCTTGTCCTTGCGGATGTACGCACCGATCTGCAGGTTCTCGGTGATCGTCATGCGCGTGAACACACCCCGGCCTTCGGGCACCATCACGAGGCCTTCGCTCACCAGGTCCCAGGCACCGCGGCCCTTGATGTTGCGGCCCAGGAATTCGATGGTGCCGGCGCCTGCCGGCAGCGTGCCGGTGATCGCCTTCATCGTGGTGGTCTTGCCGGCGCCGTTGGAGCCGATCAGCGACACCAGTTCGCCTTCGTGAAACTTCGAAGTCCACGCCTTTCACGGCCTGGATGCCGCCGTAGCCGACCTTCAGTCCGCTGACCTTGAGCAGCGTCTTGCCGGGGGCGTTGGCAGCGGTCTTGGGCGGGGTTGCAGTTGCCGTTGCCGTCGTTGTTTCTTCTGCGCTCGTCATCGTCGTCGCCATTTCAGTGTCCTCCGGTGCCGAGGTAAGCCTCGATCACCTTCTCGTTCTTCTGCACGTCGTACGGCGTGCCTTCGGCAATCTGCTTGCCGTAGTCGAGCACGGTGACGCGATCGCACAGGCCCATGATGAGCTTGACGTCGTGTTCGATGATCAGGATGGTGCGGTCGTCCTTGCGGATGCGGTCGATCAGCTCGCGCAGCAGCACCTTCTCGGTCGAATTCATGCCGGCCGCGGGCTCGTCGAGCGCGATGAGCTGCGGATCGGTGGCCAGCGCGCGCGCAATTTCGAGCCGGCGCTGGTCGCCGTACGACAGCGTGCGCGCCTTGTAGTCGGCAAACTTGCCGATGCCCACGTAGTCGAGCAGTTCCTGCGCACGGTCGGCAATGGCCTTTTCCTCGGCCTTGAACGAACGCGTGCGCAGCATGGCGCCGAACACGCCCGAATGGGTGCGGATATGGCGCCCGACCATGACGTTCTCGAGCGCCGTCATTTCGGAGAACAGGCGGATGTTCTGGAAGGTGCGGGCAATGCCGGCCTTGGCCACTTCGTGCACGGCCGTCGGCTGGTAGGGCTTGCCGGCGAGTTCGAAGCTGCCGCTGTCGGGCGTGTAGAGCCCGGTGATCACGTTGAAGAACGTGGTCTTGCCGGCGCCGTTGGGGCCGATCAGGCCATAGACCTGGCCACGCTTGATGGTGATACCGACATCGGAAAGAGCTTGCAGGCCGCCGAAGCGCTTGGAAATTCCGCGGACGTCGAGGATGGTGTCTGTCGTCATGTTGATGGCTTCCTTCGGCTCACGGATTGATCGACATGGGACGCGAAGCGTCGCCCGGCAGTTCATCGGCGGGCGTTTCAATGCCCGGCGCATGGGTCTGGAGCGAACCTGGCGCCACCGGCGTGCCGGGGGCGACGCCCTTGCGCTGCAATGTCTTGCCGTGCTCGGGCGAAGGCCAGAGGCCGCGCGGGCGCACCAGCATGATGATGATCATGGCCAGCGCAATGAAGAGCTGGCGCAGGATGGACGCATCGAGGCGGCCGTCGGTCAGGGCCTGCAGCGGACCGGCCACGTAGCGCAGCACTTCAGGCAAGGCGGCCAGTAGCACGGCGCCCAGGATCACGCCCGGCAAGTGGCCGATGCCGCCCAGCACCACCATGGCGACGATCATCACCGACTCCATGAGGCTGAACGACTCGGGCGACACGAAGCCCTGGAAGGCCGCGAACATCGCGCCCGACACGCCGCCGAAGCTGGCGCCCATGCCGAAGGCCAGCAGCTTCATGTTGCGGGTGTTGATGCCCATGGCCTTGGCGGCGATTTCGTCTTCGCGGATGGCCATCCAGGCGCGCCCGATGCGGGAAATCTGCAGGCGGTGCGAAATGATGATCGTGGCAATCACCAGCGCGAGGAACAGGTAGTAGTAGAGCGTGACCGACGAAATCGTGAAGCCGTCGAACTTCCACGCCTTGCCGAGGTCGAGCCCCCAGAACTTGATGGAGTCGATGGCGGTGATGCCCTTCGGCCCGTTCGTGATGTTGATCGGCTGGTCGAGGTTGTTCAGGAACACCCGGATGATTTCACCGAAGCCGAGCGTCACGATGGCCAGGTAGTCGCCGCGCAGCTTGAGCGTGGGCGCCCCGAGCATCACGCCCAGCACCCCGGCCACCACCAGTGCCAGCGGCACCACGATGAGCAGCGAGGTGTGCAGGCCGTTCGGGAACATGGCCTTGAACCATGGGAACGTTTCCGACAGGTGCGACGAGCCCATCAGTGCGAAGAGGTAGGCCCCCACGGCAAAGAAGGCGACATAGCCGAGGTCGAGCAGGCCGGCGTAGCCGACGACGATGTTCAGGCCGAGCGAGAGCATCACGTAAAGCAGCGCGATGTCGGCGATGCGCACCCAGGCATTGCCCTGGCTCTGCAGGAAGATCGGCAGCGCAAGCACGGCGACGACGCCGAGAACGTAGAGAGCAAGGTTCTTGCTGTTTTTCATGGTGTGCCGCTCCTCAGGCCCGGTCCGCCACGCGCTCGCCGAGCAGGCCCGAGGGCCGCAGCGTGAGCATGACGATCAACACGATGAAAGCGAAGATGTCGCTGTAGTTGCTGCCGAGCACGCCGCCGGTGATCGAACCGATGTAGCCGGAGCCGATGGCTTCGATCAGCCCGAGCAGAATGCCGCCGACCACTGCGCCGGCCAGGTTGCCGATGCCGCCGAATACCGCCGCGGTGAAGGCCTTGAGGCCGGGCAGGAAGCCCATGGCGTGCTGCGCAATGCCGTAGTTCGAGGCGTACATGACGCCCGCGATGGCCGCGAGCACGGCACCGATGATGAACGTGGCCGAAATGACCATGTCGGGCCGGATGCCCATGAGCGCCGCGACGCGTGGGTTCTCGGCGGTGGCGCGCATGGCGCGGCCGAGCTTGGTGTAGTTGACCAGCCACATCAGCACCACGAGCGAGAACGCCGTGACGCTCAGGATCATGACCTGCGTGGGCGAGATCACTGCGCCTCCCACCTCGATGGGCGTGGTCGACAGCAGGTTGGGATACGCCTTGTTGGTGGGCTTCCAGATGATCATGGCCAGCGTCTGCAGCAAGATCGACATGCCGATGGCCGTGATGAGTGGCGCAAGCTTGGGGCTGTTGCGAAGGGGCCGGTAGGCGACCTTCTCGATCACGAAGTTGAGCGTGGCCGCAACCACGCAGGCAATGATCAGCGCAATGATGAGCACCAGCCAGCCGGGCGTGCCCGGCATCGATTCCTGCATGAGCCCGATGATGGTCCAGCTCGTGAGCGCCCCCACCATCAGCACCTCGCCGTGCGCAAAGTTGATCAAATTGATGATGCCGTACACCATGGTATAGCCCAAGGCTATCAAGGCATACATGCTGCCGAGTACCAGACCGTTGATGATCTGCTGCAGCAATATTTCCATAACGCGTTCCTATTTTTTGCACCGTTGCGGGGTGCCATTCACCCACCTTGGCACCGGTTTGGCACCTTGGCTTGATAAGCAAAAAACCAGCCAGCATGTGCCGCTGGCTGATTTGTGGGCGGGATTGTAAGCAAGCCCCAGTGCCGATTTGGTGCGCGCTCACCGGGGTTTACCCGCTCAAGTCATGCCAGATGTAAGTGAAGCCATGCATCGCATGCACGCCAGCGTGCATGCGATGCATCACTCCTCGCGCTGGCTGTTGAGCTGGCGGAGTTCGCGCAGTTTTTCTGCTATGCGGATTTCGAGTCCGCGCTCCACGGGTTGGTAGAAAACCTGGCCCTCGAGGCCTTCGGGCAGGTAGCGCTCGCCGGCGGCAAAGCCGCCCTCCTCGTCGTGCGCATAGCGATAGCCCTTGCCGTAGTCGAGCTCCTTCATGAGCTTGGTGGGGGCGTTGCGCAGGTGCATGGGCACGGGACGCGTACTGTCCTTCTTGATGAGGGCACGCACGGCGTTGTAGGCGGTGTAGACGGCGTTCGACTTGGGCGCCATCGCCAGGTAGATCACGCACTCGGCCAGCGCGAGCTCGCCTTCGGGCGTGCCGAGCCGTTCATAGACCTCGGCGGCATCGAGCGCCAGCCGCAGCGCGCGCGGATCGGCCAGGCCGATGTCCTCGCTGGCCATGCGCACCAGTCGGCGCGCCATGTAGCGCGGGTCGGCACCGCCGTCGAGCATGCGCACGAACCAGTAGAGCGCGGCGTCGGGATCGCTGCCGCGCACCGACTTGTGCAGCGCGCTGATGGTGTCGTAGAACTGCTCGCCGCCCTTGTCGTAGCGCCGCATGCGCTCGCCGAGCACGCGCAGCAGCCATTCGTCGGCGATGGTGTCGAGCTTTTCGGCCTTGGCCGCCACAGCCAGTGTTTCGAGCGTGTTGAGCAGGCGCCGCGCGTCGCCGTCGGCATAAGCGACGAGCCGGTCGATGGCCGCATCTTCGATGGCGGGGACGGCCTGGATGGCCTGCGCCTTGGCCACGATCTGCTTCAGGTCGCCCTCCGTGAGCGGCTGCAGCACGTACACCGCCGCGCGCGAAAGCAAGGCCGAGTTGACCTCGAACGAGGGGTTTTCGGTGGTCGCGCCGATGAAGGTGAACAGGCCCGATTCCACATGCGGCAGGAACGCGTCCTGCTGGCTCTTGTTGAACCGGTGCACCTCGTCGACGAAGACGATCGTGCGCCGCTGCTCCAGGCCGTCGCGCGCGGCGGTGGCGCGTTCGACCGCCTCGCGGATGTCCTTCACGCCGCCGAGCACCGCGCTGATGCTGAGGAACTGCGCATCGAAGGCATCGGCCATCAATCGCGCAATGGTCGTCTTGCCCGTGCCGGGCGGGCCCCAGAGGATGCAGGAATGCGGCTGGCCCGACTCGAAGGCAATGCGCAACGGCATGCCCGGCCCCAGCAGGTGCTGCTGGCCAATGACCTCGCCCAGCGTCTTCGGACGCAGGCGCTCGGCGAGGGGTTGGTGCGAACTGTTGGCCAAGCCTGCTTGTCTGGTTTGCTATTGCTTGATGACGTCGGCACCGGCCGGCGCCTTGAACTCGAACACGTTGACGCCCAGCACCGGGTTCACTTCGACCTTGCTGAACTTGAGCACCGAGCGCTGGCCGAAGCTGTCGAGAATTTCAAGCACCGCCAGGGCGTCGCCCTGGAAGCCGACCTGCACATTCTGCAGCTGGCCGTCCTTGTTCTTGGGTGTGGCCTTGACCCACTGAAGCCCGTCGCGCTCGGGCGCGGCCTCGAGCGTGAAATCGGCCTGCAGCGCGCGCAGGTCCGGCGCCGCGGCAATCAGCGCGGCGGGCGTGGAGCCCAGCGCCTGCGATTGGGCGCGCTGCGTGACCTGGTTCAGGTCGGCGTCGTACAGCCAGAGCGTCTTGCCGTCGGCCACGATGAGCTGGGCGAACGGCTTCTGGTAGTCGAACTTGAATTTACCGGGGCGCTGGAATTCGAAGGTGCCGGTGGACGTCTTGACGCGGCCGGGCTGCCCTTCGCGCGGTGGCGCGGTGACGGTCTGGGTGAACTCGGCACGGCCCGACTTGACCGTTTTCACGAAGGTTTCGAGACTTTCGAGGCCGCCAGCCCAGGCGTTGGCGGATGAGAGAAGGCCGATCAACAGCCAATGACGCATTTTCAATTTGGATTCCTTGGGAAGCGATGGCGTTGACGCGACCATACCCCGCCACGCATTGCGCCGTGTGCGGGCTTCATGAAGTTGTGCAACGTTATTGCAGCTTTTGCAACCTGCCTGTCAGCGCGTAACGCCAGGGTCCGCAGGTATTCGCCGGTCATTCGGCGCGCGCAGGCACCAGGATTTCACGCTGCCCGCTGCCGCTCATGGCGCTGACGAGGCCCGCTTTTTCCATGTCTTCGACCAGCCGCGCCGCGCGGTTGTAGCCGATCTTCAGGTGGCGCTGCACCAGCGAGATGCTGGCCTTGCGGTTCTTGAGAACGACCTCGACCGCCTGGTCGTACATCGGGTCCTTCTCGGCATCGCCGCCCTCGCCCAGCATGTCGCCGTCGCCGTCGACCGTGCCGCCTTCGAGCACGCCTTCGATGTAGTCGGGCTCGCCCTGGCTTTTCAGGTAGGCCACCACGCGGTGCACTTCCTCGTCGCTCACGAACGCACCGTGCACGCGGATCGGCAGACCGCTCCCGCTGGCCATGTAGAGCATGTCGCCCATGCCCAGCAGCGCCTCGGCGCCCATCTGGTCGAGGATGGTGCGGCTGTCGATCTTGGAGCCCACCGAGAACGCGATGCGGGTGGGAATGTTGGCCTTGATGAGGCCGGTGATCACGTCGACGCTGGGCCGCTGCGTGGCAAGAATCAGGTGGATGCCGGCGGCGCGCGCCTTCTGCGCAAGGCGGGCAATGAGCTCTTCGATCTTCTTGCCGACCACCATCATCAGGTCGGCCAATTCGTCGATCACGACCACGATGTGCGGCTCGCGCTTGAGCGGTTCGGGATCGTCCGGCGTGAGGCTGAAGGGATTGTAGATGAACTCCTCGCGCGCCTTGGCTTCGTCGATCTTGGTGTTGTAGCCGGCCAGGTTGCGCACGCCCAGCTTGCTCATGAGCTTGTAGCGGCGCTCCATTTCGGCCACGCACCAGTTGAGGCCGTGCGCGGCCTGCCGCATGTCGGTGACCACGGGCGCCAGCAGGTGCGGAATGCCTTCGTAGACCGACATTTCGAGCATCTTCGGATCGATCATGAGCAGGCGAACGTCGCGTGCCTCGGCCTTGTAGAGCAGCGAAAGAATCATCGCGTTGATACCGACCGACTTGCCCGAACCGGTGGTACCGGCCACCAGCACGTGCGGCATCTTCGCGAGGTCGGCCACCACGGGATTGCCGATGATGTCCTTGCCGAGGCCCATCGTCAGGAACGACTTGCCTTCGTTGTAGACCTGCGAGCCGAGGATTTCGCTGAGCTTGATCGACTGGCGCTTGGCGTTCGGCAACTCGAGCGCCATGTAGTTCTTGCCCGGGATGGTTTCGACCACGCGGATCGACACCAGCGAGAGCGAACGCGCAAGGTCCTTGGCCAGGCCGACGATCTGCGAACCCTTGACACCCGTGGCGGGCTCGATTTCGTAGCGCGTGATCACCGGGCCCGGGGAGGCCAGCACCACACGCACCTCGACGCCGAAGTCCTTGAGCTTCTTCTCGATCATGCGCGAGGTCATCTCGAGCGTGTCGGGCGAAACCGTTTCCTGCCGGGCCTGCGCGGCGTCGAGCAGGTCGACCTGCGGCAGCTTGCTGTCGGGCAGTTCCTTGAAGAGCGGCTTCTGGCGCTCCTTGACGACGCGATCGCTCCTGGGCACTTCGGTCATCGCGGGTTCGATCTGCACCGGCGGCGACGGCACCCGGCGCTTGGGACGCGGCTCGATGCGCAGTTCTTCGTCGTCGTCGGCGCCCATCGGCTCGCCGGCACCGGTCATTTCACGGGAGAACGCGGGCTCCTCGGCCTCCGCGCGTTCGCGGGCGGCCTGCTTGCCCATGGCGATGTCGGCCGCCAGTTCGCGCTTTTCGCGGCGCGACTCGAACAGCGAATAGGCCCGTGAGCCGATGCGCTCGGCAATCAGGGTCCACGAGAAACGAAACACCAGCGCCGAGCCGATCACGCCGGCGGCAATTGCCACCAGCGCCGAGCCGGTAAAGCCGAGCCAGCGCACGCTTGCAGGGCCGACGAGGTAGCCGAGCACGCCGCCGCCCGAACCCGGCAGATGCGATTCAAGGCGGTACAGGCGGGACCATTCGAGCATCGTGCTCGCGCACAACAGCAGGACAAGGCCGAACCAGAACGCCAGGCGGCTGCGATTGAAGCGGCCGCGCACCGGCTGCTCGGCAGGCGCGGGCTCGCCGCCACGCAGCCAGTTCGCCAAGGAAGAGAGCCACGCCCGCAACCCCGCGGCAAGGCACCACCACACCGAGTAGCCGGCCAGAAAATAACTGCCGTCGGCCAGCCAGGCACCGACACGGCCAGCCCAATTCTTGATGTCCCCGCCGGTGCCGGAGGTCGACCAGGCCGCGTCCGAAGGCGTGAAGCTCAGCATGGCGAGCAGCCAGAACAGCAATGCCGCAAATCCGGCGATCAGCGTGATCTCGTGGGCGAAGCGCATGGCGCGCATGCGCACGGGTTGCCCCTCGGCGGCAGAAGAAGATTGAAGCGTATTGAGCGAATAGGTCATTGAAAAACACAGCACCCAGCCCTGGAAGCGGCGACTGGAGGCCCGAACACTACAACAAAATGACTTGGCCGCCCGAACGCCGCGGACTCAAGTCAGGGACAGGAGCCGTTCCTTGACGATCATGGACCCGTCGTCCATGGACTGGACGAAACCGCGTTCCTCGAGATCCTTCATCACGCGGCTCACCATTTCGCGCGAGGCGCCGACCATTTTCGCGAGATCCTGGCGGGAGATCTTGTCGCGCACCTTGAGATTGCCCGCGCCGTCGTCGATGGCGAACTCGAGCAGCGACCGCGCCACGCGGCCATACACATCCATCAGCGCGAGCGACTCGATCTTGCGGTCGGCGTGGCGCAGGCGCTGCACGAGGCCGCGCATGATGTTGTAGGCCATCGAGGAGTTTTCGGGCAGGCAGCGCGCAAACGCGTCCCGGCCCAGCATGAGGACGTCGCACTGGATTTCGGTGCGCACCGTGGCCGAGTGCGGCTCGTCGTCGATCAGGCTCATTTCGCCGATGTAGTCGCCCGGCTGCAGCGTGGCGAGAATCACTTCGCGGCCACGGCTGTCAGCGCTGGTGACGCGCGCGCGCCCGGTCAGAATGATGTAGAGCGCGTCGGACTTCTTGCCCTGCTCCACGATGACTTCCGCTCGCTTGAGGCGTTTTTTGATGATCGCATCCGCAATGCTCGCCGACTGCGAGGATGTCAGCGAAGCAAACAGCGGAACGCGCCGCAGCAATTCAAGATTGGACAGCATCGACATTTATCAATCCCTGATACGGCGCGTGTGAGCCCGCCCACCAGCAGGCCGATGGATTACTACAATCGCGCGCATTGAAAACACCGTGCACCCGGTGTTGAACCGAGCGGTGATACTCCACATATATCGCTACCACCCTGAAAATGTACACGCTGACGCAGCGCAAATCCTAGGTTTTCTACTCATGTCCGCTCCCCAACACGCCAAGGTTTTGATTCTGGGCTCCGGCCCGGCCGGCTATACCGCTGCCGTTTATGCAGCACGCGCGAACCTCCAGCCTTTGCTCATTACCGGCATTGCCCAAGGTGGGCAATTGATGACAACCACGGAAGTCGACAATTGGCCCGCCGATGTGCACGGGGTGCAAGGGCCTGACCTGATGCAGCGTTTTCTCGAGCACGCCGAGCGCTTCAAGACGCAAATTGTTTTCGACCACATTAACAAAGTAGACCTTAGCAAGCGTCCATTTACATTGACGGGCGATAGCGGCACCTACACCTGCGATTCGCTGATCATTGCCACGGGCGCTTCCGCCAAATACCTCGGGCTCGATTCGGAACAGAAGTTCATGGGCCGCGGCGTCTCGGCCTGCGCAACCTGTGACGGCTTCTTCTACCGCGAGCAGGAAGTCTGCGTGATCGGCGGCGGCAACACCGCGGTCGAGGAAGCGCTGTACCTCGCCAACATCGCGAACAAGGTCACGCTGGTTCATCGGCGGGACAAGTTCCGCGCCGAGCCCATCCTGATCGACAAGGTCAAGGAGAAGGTCGCCGAAGGCAAGATCGTGCTGAAGCTGCACAGCGAACTCGACCAGGTGCTGGGCGACCAGACGGGCGTGACGGGCATCCGCATCAAGAACACGCAAACCGGCGCAACCGAGCAGATCGACCTCAAGGGCTGCTTCATTGCCATCGGGCACCATCCCAACACCGACATCTTCCAGGGCCAGCTGGAAATGAAGGACAACTACATCCTGACGCGTTCGGGCCTGCAGGGCTTCGCCACGATGACCAGCATTCCGGGCGTCTTCGCCGCCGGCGACGTGCAGGACAACGTGTACCGCCAGGCCATCACGAGCGCCGGCACCGGCTGCATGGCCGCGCTGGATGCGCAACGCTTTCTCGAGCAGGACGGCACCCTCTAGACTGGGCGGCGCCCAAAAGGGCTATAATCCGAGGCTTTGCCGAAATAGGGCCCTCTCACGAGGTTCCGAGCATCCAGGCAAAGCCGGGGTACCGCCACCCGTTTTCTGGCGAGGTCAAGCTGCAAAACACCCTGCAATCTCCACGATTGCGCCGGTGCCAGCTGTTCAAGAAAGAGTGTCCACATGGCACGCGTATGCGACGTAACGGGCAAAGGCCCGATGGTCGGAAACAACGTTTCCCACGCCAACAACAAAACCAAGCGCCGGTTCCTGCCGAACCTGCAATACCGCCGTTTCTGGGTCGAGACTGAAAACCGCTGGGTTCGCCTGCGTGTTTCGAGCGCCGCGCTGCGCCTGATCGACAAGAACGGCATCGACGCCGTGCTCGCAGACCTGCGTGCACGCGGCCAAGCTTAAGGAGCTGAATCATGGCAACGAGCAAAGGCGGACGCGAAAAGATCAAGCTGGAATCCACCGCGGGTACCGGCCACTTCTACACGACCAGCAAGAACAAGAAGACGATGCCTGAAAAGATGTCGATCATGAAGTTCGACCCCAAGGCACGCAAGCACGTCGAATACAAGGAAATCAAGCTGAAGTAATTCAGCACTGGTTTCACCCCAACAAAAAACCCCGCCGGGCTTGCTCAGCGGGGTTTTTTGTTGCCTGCTCCTCTCCCTTCTTCCCCTTCTCCCTCGCCGTGCCATTTCCTTCTTCCCCGCCTTGCTCCGTGCAGCGGGGAAAAGGCGGGCGTAAAAAAGCCGGTCCAGAGACCGGCTTTTTATGGGAGGAGGCGTGACGCCCGCCTCTCGAAGGGCGATCAGGCCCGCGCTGCGCGCAAACGGGTCGAGAACTCCCGCAGCCCGGCAATGCCGCTGGCTTCCGCGCGATGGCACCAGGCGGCCAGATCGGCGGCCAGTTGCTCGCGCGACTGCGACGTGTTGAGCCATAGCTGGCGCAGTTCTTCGCGCATCGTGACCATCTTGTCGATGACCGGGTGGGCCGCGCGCGCCTGCACGAGGTGCGTGCGGGCCGATGCGGGCACCTTGTCGTCGTCGCGATGCAGCCAGTTCTTGGCGGCCTTGAGCACCGAGATATCGCCGCCCTTCGTCTTCAGTGCAACCAGCTCCGCCTTGGTGACGCGGCGCATTTCGCGGGCGTAACCAGCCATGACTTCATAGCGGTTGGCAATGACGGCCTCGAGGGTCTTCTCGTTGGCCACGGGCTGGATGTCGCCCATCTGCATCTTCGGCGGCACCTTCTTGACCTTGGCCCAGCCGATCGCCTGCATCATCTGGATGTAGACCCAGCCGATGTCGAACTCGTACTTCTTGACCGAGAACTTGGCCGACGTGGGATAGGTGTGATGGTTGTTGTGCAGCTCTTCACCGCCAATGATCAGGCCCCAGGGCGAGACATTGCGGCTGGCGTCAGGCGCCTCGAAGTTGCGGTAGCCCCAGTAGTGGCCAATGCCGTTGATGATGCCGGCGGCGGTGATGGGAATCCACAGCATCTGCACGGCCCAGACGGTCAGGCCGAGCGCACCGAACAGCGCCAGGTTGATGACCAGCATCAAGCCCACGCCTTGCCAGCTGTAGCGCGTGTACAGGTTGCGCTCGATCCAGTCGTCGGGCGTGCCGTGGCCGTAGCGCTCCATTGTTTCCTTGTTCTTCGACTCGGCGCGATACAACTCGGCGCCACGCCACAGAACTTCGTCGATGCCCTTGACCTGCGGGCTGTGCGGATCTTCTTCGGATTCGCACTTGGCGTGGTGCTTGCGGTGAATGGCGACCCATTCCTTGGTGACCATGCCGGTGCCCAGCCAGAGCCAGAAACGGAAGAAATGCGAGGGGATCGGCCCCAGATCCATGGCCCGGTGCGTCTGCGTACGGTGCAGGAAGATGGTGACCGCGGCAATCGTGATGTGCGTGGTGACGAGCGTGTACAACACGACTTGCCACCATGTCAGGTCCCACAAGCCGTGTCCGAGCCACTGGAGGGCCGCGCTCAAAACGGCAGAGTCAGGAATCAACATTGAATTAAGTACTCCATGGCCACACGAAGGTGCAGCCTTCAGTTAACCCATGATTTTAAGGTGGCAAGGCCAAAATGAGGCCTTTTACCCTTCCTTAATAGCGCAGATTTACCCTACTTTGGAGTGCAGCGCCTATTTGCGGTTCCACACCGCCGCAAAGAAACCGTCCGTGGCATGGCGATGGGGCCACAGCCGCAGGTAGCGGCGGCCTTCCTCTCCGCCGGTGCAGAGGGCCTCGAAACCTTCCACCTTGAGGCCCTGCAGCAGTTCTGCGGCGTCCTGGGGCACGAAATCGGGGTTGGCGGCGCTGAAAGCCTCGGCGATGGCTTCGTTTTCCTCGGGCAGCACGCTGCAGGTGGCATAAATGAGACGCCCGCCCGATTTCAAGAGGCGCGCGGCGCTCTGCAGGATGGCGGCCTGCTTGGCCGTCAGTTCCTCGACCGACTTGGGCGACTGGCGCCACTTCAGGTCCGGATTGCGGCGCAGCGTGCCCAGCCCCGAGCAAGGGGCGTCGACGAGCACCCGGTCGATCTTGCCGGCCAGACGCTTGATGCGGTCGTCGCGCTCATGCGCAATGGCGGCCGGATGCACGTTCGAGAGCTTGCTGCGCGCCAGCCGCGGCTTGAGCGCATCGAGCCGGTGTGCCGACGTGTCGAAGGCATAGAGCCGGCCGGTGTTCCGCATGGTGGCGCCGATGGCCAGCGTCTTGCCGCCCGCGCCGGCGCAGAAGTCGACCACCATTTCGCCTCGCTTGGCGTCCAGCAACAGCGCCAGCAATTGGGAGCCCTCGTCCTGCACCTCGACCGCGCCTCGGGCGAAAGCGTCCAGTTTGGTCAGCGCTGGCTTGCCGTCGATGCGCAGGCCCCATGGCGAGAACGGAGTCGCTTCAGATTTGATAGCAGCCTTGGCAAGCTCCGCCTTGACTTCAGCGCGCTTGTCGGTCAGGGCATTGACCCGAAGATCGAGCGGCGCGGGCTGCTGCAGGCTTTCGACCAGCGGCCAGAAACCGTCGCCCAGTTGGGCCTTGAGTGGCGCGACCAGCCATTCGGGCAGGTTATGGCGATGGCGCTCGAGCAGGTCGTCCGGCTTGACGGCATCGCAGTTGTCGAGCCAGCGCTTTTCGGTGTCGTTGAGCGCGCTTTTCAAAAAGTCGCGCGGGCCGTGAAAGCCGAGGATCGCCATGCGGCGCTCCTTCGAGCCGCTGCCCGAGGGTGAGAGGTGGTCGAACAGGAGCTTCTTGCGCAGCACGGTGTAGACCGTCTCGGCAAGCGTGGCGCGTTCGCGGGGGCCGAACTCGCGGTGGTCGCGAAAAAAGCGCGAAACGACCTGGTCGGCCGGGTGATCGAATTTCAGGACAAGGCCGACCAGATCGGCGGTGGCCTCCAACAGGGCTTTGGGGTGCATGCCCCGATTGTCTCAGCCGAGCGGCCCCTATGCCTCGCGCGTCCAGATCGGCCCGAAAGCCTGCCGCTCAATATCGGCCAGCGTCGGCGAATGGCCGGCCCACAGAACCAGCGCCGCTCCGGGCAGGCTCAAGGTGTGCTCGAGGTGACGGCAGAGCTGCCAGCGGTCTTCGTCGTCCATGCCCGGCAGGTCGACGAACACGATGTAGGCCCGGCGCCACGGAAATTCACGCAGCGTCTTGCGCACCAGCCAGGCCTGCGAAATGGGAAGGCACCGCGCCAGATCGGCCCGCAGTTCGCCCAGTTCGTAGTCGCTCAGGTCGTGCCGCGCGATCTGGCTGAAGAATGGCGTCTCGGTGATCTCCTCCCAAGCCCGGGCCTCGGCTTCTTCCGCCTCCTTGAGCCGGCCGCGCCACAGCTTGAGCGCCTCTTCGTCGTGCGCGCCGGCCTCGGGGTTCTCGAGCGCGGCCACGGCGTTTTTCGCGGCCCACCACCGGCTCGCCACACTGGCCGCGTGCAGGCGCTCGAGCACGGCAAGGCGCGATGCGCGATCTCGCACGGGGAGCATCTGGGCCATTCCCCGCAGGGCGCCCGGGTGTTCGGGAGCGATCCCGAGCACGCGTGCATAGCGGTCGCGCACCGGAGCCGCCGGATCGAGCCGCCGCTCGGAGTCCGCCCACTCGACCATTTCATCGGGCGTATTGCGTTCGCCCTGCGCGGCCAGCACCCCGATCCGTTCGCGGATGCGCGACCGGTGGGCGTGATGCTGCTTCCAGTCGGTGGCATGGGCGCGGCGCCATTGGTTGTCGAAATGCTCGATCCACTTCGCGCTGTCGGCCAGCATGCCCAGCGCCGGCTCGGTCGACCAGGGCGGCACTACGGCCTTCTGGCCGAGCGCCTCGAGCCGGTCGCGCAACACTGGGTGGGTGTCTTCGAGATCGCTGACGCGCCGCATGGCGTCACGGAGCGCCTGGCGCGCGAATTCGTCGCTGGGCGGCGTACCGGCAAGCTCTCTCAACGCCTTGAAAGGGCCCATCGGCTGGGGCTCCCGTTCGGCGCGTGCCCAATGCGAAGACCAGAATTCATCGGCGTACCAGCTCGCCTTGATCGCAATTTCCGTCAATGCGGCCGCGGCAACGGGCGTGCCCAGCAGCCGCCCCGAAATGCGGTCGGCCTCGTATTCGTCCTGTCGGGCGAGCGCGAAGGTCCGGGCCGCGAAGCGGGGGAAGTACCAGCGGAAGAAGCCTTGGGACACCAGCGCCATCACGCCTTCGTCGCGCTGCAGGCTGGCGTCCAGCTTGAGCCACGAGAGCCGCGTGCGATAGATCCAGGCGCTGAGCTTGCCGTGGTTGCCGCGCAAGTGCCCGTACTCGTGGGCAAGCACCGACAGCAGCCGCCGCCGGTCCAGCATCATCAGCAGCGGCAGGCCGATGCTGAGGGAATTGACCGCGCCGCCGAACAGCCCGAAACGGGGCACCTGCCGGATGCTGGCGTTGAACTCATCGTCGAGATAGACACGGTGGACCGGCGGCCCCTTGATCTTCTTGCGGATGCGGTCGAGCGCCTCGAACAACGCCGGGGCGTCCGCGCGCGAAAGCTCCCTGCCTTCGGGTTCGTCGAACCGCACCCAGAGCGCGCGCAGCGTGGCCCAGAGCAACCCAAGGGCAAACACCAGCAGCCACCCGCGCGTGAAGCTGAAACGGCCACGTCCGGCCGCCAGCGCGACCCAGGCGATGATGCCGACGGAGAGCGCCAGGCACGCCAGCACCCAGAGGTAGCCGAGCGCGGCAAAGGCCGCGACGCTGCGCCGGTAGCGCGCGCTGTCGTCTGCACTGGCATGCTCGCTCAGGCGGACAAGATGAACAAAATCAGCGCGATCCATCCGACTTTCCTCCACCTCACCGTTTTGAAAGAAGCAAGACCATGAACGACAACGGCCTGCCGCCGCTGATAGAGACACCTCCCGGCCGCTATCGCCACTACAAGGGCGGCGAATACGAAGTGCTGGGCACCGTGCGCCACAGCGAAACGCTGGAGCCGATGACGCTCTACCGCACCCTTTACGGCGACCAGGGACTGTGGGTTCGCCCGGCCGCGATGTTTGGCGAAACCGTGGACGTTGACGGTGTTCGCCAGTTGCGCTTCGCGCCGGTCTAGCTGTAGTTTCCCAAGAGGTTGTTCACCCGAGGTGAAGGAAGATGGAGGTTCTCACGCCAGCCAACCTCCCTCAGGACTCCCCGGATGAACATCCACAAGAATGCCTCAATGACACCCAAAGGTCGAGCACACCTGGTGCGCGAGATTGATCGCATCGGGCTCAAGCCGGCGGCTGCAGCCGCCGGCTTGAGCGAGCGCACTGCGCGCAAGTGGCACAGGCGCCATGCCTGCGAGGGAACGGGCGGGTTGTTGGACCGAAGCTCCCGGCCGCAGCGCTGTCCCCGGCGCAGCCAGGCCAGCAAGATCGAGCGAGCCGTGGCGCTGCGGCGCACCCAGCGGCTGACCTACGAGTGCATTGCTGAGCGCGTGGGCCTGTCGCGAAGCACTGTGGCGCGTGCGTGCAAGGCGGCAGGCGTGGCTCGCCTGCCCGCGCTGCAGGATGCGGTGCCGGTGCGCCGCTATGAGCGTCAGTCGCCCGGCGAACTGCTGCATCTGGACACCAAGAAGCTGGGGCGATTCGACAAGCCCGGCCATCGCGTCACGGGCGACCGCACGCAGAACACGCCGCGTGCCGGCTGGCAGGCGCTGCATGTGGCCATCGATGATCACTCCCGAGTGGGCTTCAGCCTGATGCTGGCCGACGAAACGGCCAAGAGCGCCTGCGCCTTCGTGCTGGGGGCGCTGCGCTATTACAAGACTTTGGGCGTCAAGGTCGAGCGCGTGATGACCGACAACGGCTCGGCCTACAAGTCGCGGCGCTTCGCCAAGCTGCTGCGCCGCCTGGGCATCAAGCACATCCGCACCCGGCCCTACACGCCCCGAACAAACGGCAAGGCCGAACGCTTCATCCAGACCTTGCTGCGCGAGTGGGCCTATGCCTTCATCTACCCAACCTCAGAGCACCGAACGCGTGAATTGCAGCCCTGGATGTACCACTACAACTTCCATCGGCCACACTCCGCTACTTCTCATCGCCCTCCCATCACTCGCCTTGGCTTCGACGGGAACAACGTGTTGAGAAACTACATCTAGCTGCTACTTATTCGATAGCGCCGACGCGTGTCAGCCGCAGCGAACGTCCGTCACGCGCCCGCGCGCATCCACGTCGAGGTTGAGGCGCCCGCCGTTGAGCTCCATCGTGACCGCCTCGCCGGGCTTCAGAGCCCGCACCGTCCCCGCACCGGCGCGAACGCGGGCCGCGGCTTCGAGCTGGGGCGACAACGGCTGGCCGACGGCAAAGCGCGCGCCATCGGCGTTGCACTGGAATACTGGCTCAGGCGCCGGAACAGCTGCAGCGGGGGCGGAAGTGCTGGTAGAGCCTTGGGTGGCGCAAGCCGTCGTCAGGACAGCGCCGGCAACGATGAACAGTAGTGATTGGGTTTTCAACTTGTCTTCTCCCGAAAACCCGCGAATATAAACAACTTTAACGAATGTGACTTGTTGTATCTGCAAGCCATTCGGCAATGGCGCGTGGATACAACTGATGCTCCTGCGCCAGCACGCGGCCGGCGAGCGTGGCGGCCGTGTCGTCCGGCAGCACCGGCACCACCGCCTGGGCCAGGATCGGGCCGTGGTCGAGCTCGGTCGTCACCTGGTGCACCGTGACGCCGGCCACCTTGCAGCCCGCGTCGATGGCGCGCTGGTGAGTGTTCAGCCCCGGAAACGCCGGCAGCAGCGAGGGGTGGATGTTGATCAGGCGCCCGGCGTAGCGGCCGACAAAGCCCGGCGTCAGGATGCGCATGAAACCCGCCAGCACCACCAGCGCCGGCGAATGCGCGTCGATGGCCTGCGCCAACGCCTCGTCGAAAGCCTCGCGGGTCGGGAATTCCTTGTGCGGAACCACGGCGGTCTCGATGCCACGCGTTCTGGCGAGCGCCAGCCCGCCGGCCTCGGCCTTGTTGCTGACCACCGCGGCAATGCGGGCGCCGAAACGCTCGGCCCAGCGGCCGCGCTCGGCGGCATGCACGATGGCCGCCATGTTGGAGCCGCCGCCGGAAATAAGGATCACGATGTTCTTCATGGGACGCGGGATTATCTGTGGTCGACTTGTCGCGGCGCGGACACCGGTTCGCAGCACGACCGTGCTAAAAATAGAAATTCCGGAGACACACCGCCCTCGGTGCGATGGCGGTGAACCGATCAACACAGCGAGGCACGCATGGATTTGAGCTTCACGCCCGAAGAACAGCAGTTCCGCGAAGAAATTCGCGCCTGGGTCAAGGACAACCTTCCCAAGGAAATTTCGCACAAGGTGCACAACGCGCTCGAGCTGACGCGCGACGATCTGCAAGGCTGGGCCAAGATCCTCGGCAAGAAGGGCTGGCTCGGCTACGGCTGGCCGAAGGAATTCGGCGGCCCCGGCTGGACCGCCATCCAGCGCCACCTGTTCGAGGAAGAGACCGCCCTTGCCGGTGCGCCGCGCATCGTGCCGTTCGGCCCGGTGATGGTCGCCCCGGTGATCATGGCTTTCGGCAATGCCGAGCAGCAGAAGCGCTTTCTCCCGGGCATCGCGAGCGGCGAAGTCTGGTGGAGCCAGGGCTACAGCGAGCCGGGGTCCGGCTCCGACCTGGCGTCGGTCAAGACCAAGGCCGAGCGACAAGGCGACAAGTACATCGTCAACGGCCAGAAGACCTGGACCACGCTCGGCCAGTACGGCGACTGGATGTTCAACCTCGTGCGCACCAGCAGCGAGGGCAAGCCGCAGACCGGCATCAGCTTTTTGCTGCTCGACATGAAATCGCCCGGCGTCACTGTGCGGCCCATCAAGCTGCTCGACGGCAGCCATGAAGTCAACGAGGTGTTCTTCGACAACGTCGAGGTGCCGGCCGAAAACCTGATCGGCGAAGAAAACAAGGGCTGGACCTACGCCAAGCACCTGCTCTCGCACGAGCGCACCAACATCGCCGACGTGAACCGCGCCAAGCGCGAACTCGAGCGCCTGAAGCGCATCGCCAAGAGCGAAGGCGTCTACGACGACCTGCGCTTCCGCGACGAAATCGCCAAGCTCGAAGTCGATATCGTCGCGCTCGAGATGATGGTGCTGCGCGTGCTCTCGGCCGCCACTTCGGGCAAGAACTCGCTCGACGTCGCAGGCCTCTTGAAGATCCGCGGCAGCGAAATCCAGCAGCGCTACAGCGAACTGATGATGCTGGCCGGCGGCGCGTACTCGCTGCCTCTCGTCCGCGAAGCGATGGAGGCCGGCTGGCAAGGCGACTTCCCCGGCGGCAACCCGGCCCTGGCACCGCTGGCATCGACCTTCTTCAACATGCGCAAGACCACCATCTACGGCGGCTCGAACGAAGTGCAGCGAAATATCGTCGCTCAAACCGTTCTCGGCTGAGGAGACAAGAACATGGATTTCAATTTTTCGGACGACCAGGAACAACTGCGCGACGCCGTTCGCAAGTGGGTCGACAAGGGCTATGGCTTCGAGCGTCGCCGCGGCATCGAGGCCAACGGCGGCTTCTCGCGCGAGGCCTGGGACGAACTGGCCGAGCTCGGCCTCGGCGGCCTCTACATCGCCGAAGACGACGGCGGCCTGGGCATGGGCCCCGTGGCCGGCATGGTCGTGATGGAAGAGCTGGGCCGCGGCATCGTGCTGGAGCCTTTCGCGCAGACGCTGATCGCCGGCGCCGTGCTCGGTGGCCATGCCGGCGCCGACCTCAAGGACAACTGGCTGCCCCGCATTGCGGGCGGCCAGGCCATCGTGGTGCTGGCCTACCAGGAGCGCAAGGCGCGCTACCGGCTCGACGTGTGCGAGGCCAAGGCCGTGAAGGCGGGCGGCGGCTGGTCGCTGACCGGCGCCAAGAGCGTGGTGCCGGTGGGCGACGAAGCCGACGCGTTCATCGTGCCCGCGCAGGCCGACGGCAAGATCGCCCTGTTCCTGGTCGAGCGCAGCGCCAGCGGTGTCGAGGCACGCGGCTACGGCACGCAGGACGGCGGCCGCGCGGCCGAGGTCGTGTTCGACAAGGCCGACGCCACGCTGATCACCGCAGACGGACTGGCGGCGCTCGAGTACGCGGTCGACGTCGGCATTGCAGCCACCTGCGCCGAAGCTGTGGGCGTCATGGACAAGACCGTGGCCCTCACGGTCGAGTACATGAATCAGCGCAAGCAGTTCGGCGTGACCATCTCGACCTTCCAGGCGCTGCGCCATCGCGTCGCCGACATGAAGATGCAGCTCGAGCTCGCTCGCTCGATGAGCTACTACGCCACGCTGAAGCTCAACGCGCCGGCCGAGGAGCGGCGCCAGGCGCTGGCGCGCGCCAAGTACCAGCTGGGCGTGTCGATGCGCTACGTTGCCGCGAACTCGGTGCAACTGCACGGCGGCATCGGCGTGACCGACGAATACATCGGCAGCCACTACTTCCGCAAGCTCACGCAGCTCGAAATGACCTTCGGCGACACGCTGCATCACCTGGGCGAAGTGTCGGCCCGCATGCAGGACGCCGCCGGCGTCTTCGCCTGATGGTGTTTTTCCCATAGCATCCAACGCCCGCCCGCCTCGTGCCGGCGGGCGTTTTTACTTGGAACCAGCCAGGAACAAAACAATGCCATCACGCCGCACTCTTCTCGCCTTCGGGCTCGCATCGACCGCCATGCTGACCGCTTGCGCCACAGCGCCTTCGCCCTCGTACGCCGAGCGCCCGCCGATCGTCTTCATGCACGGCAACGGCGATTCGGCCGCGCTTTGGCTGACGACGATCTGGCGCTTCGAGTCGAACGGCTGGCCGCGCGACCGGCTCTTCGCGGTTGACCAGCCCTATCCGCTGGCGCGCGACGACGATGCCGTGGCGCAGCCGGGCCGCAGTTCGACCACCGATTCGGCCGTCTTCCTGAAGGGCGAGGTCGACAAGGTGCTGAAAGCCACGGGTGCCGGCAAGGTGGTGCTGATCGGCAATTCGCGTGGCGGCAACACCATTCGAAACTACGTGCAGAACGGCGGCGGCGCGGCCGTCGTGAGCCACGTGGTGCTGGGCGGCAATCCGGCACACGGCATCTGGGCCGTGAAGGGCTTCCGCGAGAACAACGAGTTCTCGGGGCTCTCGGGGTTCATGCAGCAGCTCAATACGCCGAAGGGGCCGAACGGCGAGGAGGTCACGCCGGGCGTGAAGTGGCTCACGCTGCGTTCCGACAACAACGACAAGTACGCACAGCCCGACGGCCTGTGGATCGGCGTGCCGGGCCAGCCGACGAACATCGGCTTCGACGGGCCAGCACTCAAGGGCGCGACCAATGTCGTGCTACCGCGCGTGGATCATCGCGAGACCTCTTTCTCGCCCGCCGCATTCGCAGCGACCTGGCAGTTCCTGACCGGCGAGCCGCCGCGCAGCACGGCGGTGGCACCCGAGGCGAACGTTGTGCTCGACGGCCGGGCGGTGGGCGCGGAGAACCTGTCGCTCAACGGCGGACAGGTCACCGTGTACGCCGTCGATCCGGCCACGGGCGCACGGCGCGGTGAGGCGGTGCACAGCAAAAGCATCGGCGCCGACGGCCGCTGGGGTCCGCTCAACGCGCGCGGCGACACGGCCTACGAGTTCGTGCTCAGCGCGCCCGGCTACGGCATCACGCACATCTACCGCAGCCCGTTTGCGCGCAGCAGCCGCGTCGTGAACCTGCGGCCCGAACGCCTCGTGGCTGCCGACGGCAGCGCCCAGGCGGTCGTTGTCTTCACGCGTCCGCGCGGCTACTTCGATGCAGAGCGCGACACCATGCGCTTCGACGGCCAGAGCCCCCCGCCCGGGGTGCCGCCCAAAGGCTCCGGCGTGTCGAGCTCCAGAGTGCGGGTGACCACCGCGCAACCGCAGCGCGCCGTGACCGGTGAATTCAACGCGGAGCGCATCACGGGCCTGACCTGGCCTGCGGCGCAGCAGCACGTGACGGTGCTCGAATTGACGTATTGACCGATCCACGAGGGCCAAGGACATGAGCGACACGGCTTCTCCCTTCGTGCTGGCGACACGCGATGCACGCGGCGTTGCCACGCTGACGCTGAACCGCCCGACCTCGTTCAACGCCCTCTCCGAAGGCATGCTCGGCGCGCTCGAACAGGCGCTCGGCGAAATTGCGGCGGATGACACGGTGCGCGCCGTGGTGATCGCCGCGGCGGGCAAGGCCTTCTGCGCGGGCCACGACCTGAAGGAAATGCGCGCGGAGCCCTCGCTCGGCTACTACCAGCGGCTCTTCGAGCGCTGCGGCGCGATGATGCTGTCGATCCAGCGGCTCCCCGTGCCGGTGATCGCGCGCGTGCACGGCATCGCGACGGCCGCGGGCTGCCAACTGGTCGCGGTGTGCGACCTGGCGGTGGCCTCGAGCGAGGCGCGCTTCGCGGTCAGCGGCGTGAACGTGGGGCTGTTCTGCGCCACGCCGAGCGTTACCTTGTCGCGCAACCTCGGCCGCAAGGAGGCCTTCGAGATGCTCGTGACGGGTGAATTCATCAGCGCGCAGGAGGCCCGCGAAAAGGGCCTGGTCAACCGGGTGGCCGCGCCCGGCGAGCTCGACGCCGCGGTGGAGGCGCTGGTCGCCAGCATCGTCGCCAAGCCGCGCCAGGCGCTCGCGCTGGGCAAAGCCCTCTTCTATCGCCAGCTCGAAACCGGCATCGAGGCCGCGCTGGCCGACGCCAGCCAGACCATGGCCTGCAACATGATGGACGAGAGCGCGCTCGAAGGCGTTCAGGCCTTCATCGAGAAGCGCCCGCCCGACTGGAAACGCTAGGTGTCGTGCAGCCGCGAACTTTGCGGCAGGTGCGCCATCAGGAATTCCATCTGGTCCGCCAGGATGCGGCGGTTTCGCAGAATGAAATCTTCCCACAGGCTGGGCACGTAGGGCGCATACAAGAGCGGCATGTTGGCCTGCTCCGGCGTGCGGCTGCTCTTGCGGTGGTTGCACGGCTTGCAGGCCGTGACCACGTTCATCCAGGTGTCGATGCCCTTTTGCGCGAACGGAATGATGTGCTCGCGCGTGAGCTCGTCTTCGTGGAAATGCCCGCCGCAGTACGCGCAAACGTTGCGGTCGCGCGCAAACAGCTTGCTGTTGGTGAGCCCCGGACGCTGGGTAAAGGGGTTGATCCGCGGCACGCCCTTGGTGCCGATGATGCTGTTGATGGCAATCTGCGACTGCTGGCCGGTGATGGCGTTGTGGCCGCCACGGAACACAGCCACCTGCGCGCCCACCTCCCAGCGGACTTCGTCCGCTGCATAGTGGATGACCGCCTGTTCGAGCGATATCCATGACTGGGGCAGCCCTTGGGCCGACAGCTTCAAGACCTTCACCACACGCCTCCTCAAAAAGGGAAGAATCACGGAAAGACCAGGGACACGGAGCACGCCGGAGACCACTTCAAGCGACGCACTGAGTCACAATATACCGGCTTTGTGACAAAACGGCCTGATCTGCCCATTCGACGGGCAAAAGGCGCTATCAAAAAGATAATCACCGATGCAGGTTTTCCGCGGCTTCCGGCACCCGGGCGTGGCTCCGGCCTGCGCTCTCACCATAGGCAATTTCGACGGCGTGCACCGTGGCCACCAGGCCATGCTGGCGCTGCTGCAGACCGAGGCGCGCCATCGCGGGCTGCCCAGTTGCGTGCTCACGTTCGAGCCGCACCCACGCGACTATTTTGCCGCCGTCACCAAGAAACCCGACCTGGCGCCGGCGCGCATCGGCACCCTGCGCGACAAGCTGACCGAACTCGCGGCCTGTGGGGTGGCGCAGACCATCGTGCTGCCCTTCGATGGCCGCCTGGCGTCCCAGTCGCCCGAAGACTTCATCCAGAGCGTGCTGGTCGACGGCCTGGGTGCGCGCTATGTGCTGGTGGGCGACGACTTCCGCTTCGGCGCCAAGCGGGCGGGCGACTACGCCATGCTCGACGCGGCCGGCGATGCCCATGGCTTCGACGTGGCGCGCATGAACAGCTACGAAATATCGGACCCTCACGCGCGGCTGCGCCCCGCGGCCCCCCGAGAGGGCGCGCCCGTCTTGGGGCGGCCCGGCGACGGGCACGGCCTGCGCGTTTCCAGCTCGGCCGTGCGCGAGGCACTGGCCGAGGGCCGCATGGCCGACGCCCAGACCCTGCTCGGCCGGCCCTACACGATCTCGGGCCATGTGGTCCATGGCCGCAAGCTGGGCCGCGCGCTGGGCGCCTCCGCACCGGGCAAGGACGACGGTTTTCGCACGCTCAACCTGCGCTTCAAGCACTGGAAGCCGGCCGCCAGCGGCATCTTCGCGGTGCTGGTGCACGGGCTGGCCGAACAGCCGCTGCCCGGCGTGGCAAACCTCGGCGTGCGCCCCTCGCTGGACGCCAACGACGTCAATGCGGGCCGGGTGCTGCTGGAGACGCATTGCCTGGAGTGGCCCGCGCATCTGGGGGCCGAAGGAGCCTACGGTAAAATCGTCCGCGTGGAACTCCTGCACAAACTGCACGACGAATTGCGCTACACCAGCCTCGAGGCCCTGACTGCGGGCATCGCCAAGGATGGGCGCGACGCGCGTGCGTTCTTTGCCTCGACCCACGCCGAAACCCACCGCCAGACCACGCGCGACCGAATTTAGCCCTGCACGCCCCGTGCTGCCGCCCTTCGACAAGCTCAGGGCGAACGGCTTTTCTTCCGCACCGACCGCTCAATGCAGTTCGGGCTGAGCCTGTCGAAGCCCCCTCTGTTTCGCACCCCAACATGTCTGACGCTGCTTCCCCCACCGACTACCGTTCCACGCTGAACCTGCCCGACACCCCCTTCCCGATGCGCGGCGACCTGCCCAAGCGCGAACCGGGCTGGGTCAAGGAATGGAACGACGAAGGCCGCTACCACCGCCTGCGCGACGCGCGCCACGGCGCGCCCAAGTTCATCCTGCACGACGGCCCGCCGTACGCCAACGGCCAGATCCACATGGGCCACGCGGTGAACAAGATCCTGAAAGACATGATCAACAAGGCGCGCCAGCTCGAAGGCTATGACGCGCTCTACGTGCCCGGCTGGGATTGCCACGGCCTGCCGATCGAGAACGCCATCGAAAAGCAGTTCGGCCGCAACCTGAGCCGCGACGAGATGCAGGCCAAGAGCCGTGCCTACGCCACCGAGCAGATCGCGCAGCAGATGCTCGACTTCCAGCGCCTGGGCGTGCTGGGCGAGTGGGACCACCCGTACAAGACGATGGATTTCGCCAACGAAGCCGGCGAGCTGCGCGCCTTCAAGCGCGTGATCGAGCGCGGCTTCGTGTACCGCGGCCTCAAGCCCGTGTACTGGTGCTTCGACTGCGGCTCCTCGCTGGCCGAGTTCGAGATCGAATACGCCGACAAGAAGAGCCAGACCCTCGACGTGGCCTTCAAGGCGCACGACCGCGAGAAGGTGCTCAAGGCCTTCGAGACCGACCATACGATCCTCGGTGACATCTTTGCCGTGATCTGGACCACCACCGCGTGGACCATCCCGGCCAACCAGGCGATCAACCTCAACCCCGAGATCGAGTATTCGCTGGTCGACACCGAACGTGGCCTCTTGATCCTCGCCAACTCGCTGGTCGAGATGTGCATGACGCGCTATGCGCTCGACGGCAAGGTGCTGGCCACGGTCAAGGGCGAGAAGCTCGGCGGGCTCGAGTTCGAGCACCCGCTGTACGACGTCGACGCTGGCTACAAGCGCCTGTCGCCCGTGTACCTGGCCGACTACGCCACTGCCACGGACGGCACCGGCCTCGTGCACTCCTCGCCCGCCTACGGCGTGGACGACTTCAACTCCTGCATCGCCCATGGCGTGGCGTACGACGACATCCTGAACCCAGTTCAGGGCAACGGCAGCTACGCGCCCGACTTCCCGCTCTTCGGCGGCCAGAACATCTGGAAGGCCGTGCCGGTGATCATCGCCGCGCTGCGCGATGCCAACCGCCTGCTCACCACCGAGACGATCACCCACAGCTACCCGCACTGCTGGCGCCACAAGACGCCGGTGATCTACCGCGCCGCGGCGCAGTGGTTCATCCGCATGGACGAAGGCGAAGGCGTGTTCACCAAGGACAAGGCGCCCAAGACGCTGCGCCAGACCGCGCTCCAAGCCATCGAACAGACCAGCTTCTATCCGGAGAACGGCAAGGCGCGCCTGCACGACATGATCGCCAACCGGCCCGACTGGTGCATCAGCCGCCAACGCAGCTGGGGCGTGCCGATCCCGTTCTTCCTGCACAAGGATTCGGGCGAGCTGCATCCGCGCACGATGGAAATCCTCGACCAGGCCGCCGACATCGTCGAGAAGGGTGGCATCGAGGCCTGGAGCCGCGTCACGGCTCTAGAGATCCTCGGCGCCGAGGACGCGCCGCACTACACCAAGAGCACCGACATCCTCGAGGTGTGGTTCGACTCGGGCTCGACCTTCTATCACGTGCTGCGCGGCACGCACCCCAATGTGCACCACGAGACGGGGCCGGAAGCCGACCTGTACCTGGAGGGCCACGACCAGCACCGCGGGTGGTTCCACTCGTCGCTCCTGATCGCCTGCGCGCTGGAAGACCGCGCGCCGTACCGCGGCCTGCTCACGCACGGCTTCACGGTGGATGCCAAGGGCATCAAGATGAGCAAGTCGCTCAAGAACGGCATCGACCCGCAGGAAATCAGCAGCAAGCTGGGCGCGGAAATCATCCGCCTCTGGGTGGCCGCGAGCGACTACTCGGGCGACATCGCGGGCGACGACAAGATCCTGGCGCGCGTGGTCGACTCGTACCGCCGCATCCGCAACACGCTGCGCTTCCTGATGGCGAACACCAGCGACTTCGACATCGCGAAGGATGCGGTGCCGCTCGACCAATTGTTCGAGATCGATCGCTATGCGCTCGCGCGCGCATCGCAGTTCCAGGCCGAGATCCTCGCGCACTACAAGGTGTACGAGTTCCATCCCGTCGTGTCCAAGCTGCAGATCTACTGCTCGGAAGACCTGGGCGGTTTCTACCTCGACATCCTGAAGGACCGGCTCTACACGACGGCGCCGGGCTCGCTCGCGCGCCGCAGTGCGCAGACCGCGCTCTGGCACATCTCGCAAGCCATGCTGCGCTGGATGGCGCCGTTCCTGAGCTTCACCGCCGAAGAGGCGTGGAAGTTCGTGAACACGGGCAAACCGGGCGAATCGATCTTTGCCCAGACGTTCAGCCAGTTCGCCGCGCCCGACGAAGCACTGCTCGCCAAGTGGGGCCGCATCCGCGAGATCCGCGACGTGGTGAACAAGGACATCGAAGCCGTGCGCGCCGAAGGCAAGGTCGGTTCGTCGCTGCAGGCCAACCTGCAGCTCAGCGCAGCGGCGGAAGACTTCGCGCTGCTGGGCACGCTGGGCGACGACCTGAGGTTCGTCTTCATCACTTCCGCCATCGAACTGGCGGCGGGCGAGGCGCTGTCTACCGTGGTGAAGCCGAGCGCCGCGCAGAAGTGCGACCGCTGCTGGCACTACCGCGACGACGTGGGCCACGACCCGGCGCACCCGACGATCTGCGGCCGGTGCACGAGCAACCTGTTCGGTGCCGGCGAGCCGCGGAGCTTTGCCTGATGGCGGCCGCACGCTCCGCATCGGCATCGCGTTCGCGCGGTGGCAGCCTGGGCATCTGGCCCTGGCTCGGGCTGGCGGTGATCATCCTCATCATCGACCAGTTCACCAAGACGCTGATCCTGGGCTACTACAAGCTCGGTGACGCGACCTACGTGACGAACTTCTTCAACGTGGTTCGCGCGCACAACACGGGCGCCGCGTTCTCGTTCCTGGCCGACCATTCGGGGTGGCAGCGCTGGTTTTTCACGGCCATTGGCGTGGCGGCCGCGGTGTTTATCGTGTGGATGCTGAAGTCGCACGCGGGGCAGAAGCTGTTCTCTTTCGCGATGGCCTGCATCCTGGGCGGGGCGATCGGGAATGTGATCGACCGGATGATGCACGGCTACGTCGTCGACTTCCTGAGTTTCCATTGGGGGAACTGGTACTTTCCGGCCTTCAATGCGGCGGACAGTGCCATCACGCTTGGGGCGATCTGCCTGATCGTGGACGAGATCCGGCGGGTTCGTCGAGGGAAATGACGACTTGAGGGGCGCCGGGCCGGCGGTACGGCGCGGTCGGTCCCACTGTGCCGGCCCTTCGGGCTCTCCTGCGGTCTCGCGTTTAGCGGCGTCTCGCAGAACTCGCCTTCGGCTCAAACAGCTGCGAGCCCTGATCCGCGAAACGCGGCGCTCCTCGGCGGCACAGAGGGGCAGCACAGCCCACACCGCACCACCTACCGGACGCCTGTTGTGGGCTTGATGCCGCTCCCGTCGCCCCAATCCTCTCTTGAGGGAGCGGTAGAGAGGGAACCAAGTCCGACTCAGGGGGGCCATGCCTGGACCGCGCGCAACGCACGGCTGGTGACTCATTCAGCGGCTTCCGGCACATTTGAAGGCCCTTTTCCTTTCCACGGCAACGAGGCGCTGATCGGCTGAGCCCATACATGTGGAAAATGGGGGCGAAAACGAACTAAAACGAAAAGGATAGAAACCGGCACCCATGAAGCACCTTCTGAATCTGCTCGCCGCCGTCGCACTGCTCGTGTGGGGCACGCACCTCGTTCGCACGGGCGTGCTGCGCGTGTTCGGGGCCAACCTGCGCAAGATCCTGGTGCAGAGCATGCGCAACCGCTTCACGGCCGCGCTGTCGGGTATTGGCGTCACGGCGCTGGTGCAGTCGAGCACAGCCACGTCGCTGATGACCTCTTCCTTCGTCGGGCAGGGCCTGGTCACGCTGCCCGCGGCGCTGGCGGTCATGCGCGGCGCGGACGTGGGCACGGCGCTGATCTCGGTGCTGTTCTCGGCCGACCTTTCCTGGCTCTCGCCGATGTTCATCTTCGTGGGCGTGGTGCTCTTCATTTCGCGTTCGGCCAGCGTGGCGGGCCGTGTGGGCCGGGTGCTCATCGGCCTGGGGCTGATGCTGCTGGCGCTGCAACTGGTCGTGGAAGCCACCGAGCCGCTCTTCTCGGCACCGGCCGTGCGGGCCCTGCTGGCCTCGCTCAGCAGCGACGTGCTGCTCGAAATCACCATCGGAGCCATGCTGGCCATCGTGGCGTACTCGAGCCTGGCGGTCGTGCTGCTGGTGGCGGCCATGGCGAGCTCCCACGTGGTGCCACTGGATGTCGCGCTCGGGCTGGTGCTCGGGGCCAACCTCGGCAGCGGCCTGCTGGCCGTGCTGACCACCGCCAAGTCGGCGGTGCCGGTGCGGCAGGTCACGGTCGGCAATCTGCTTTTCAAGGCGCTCGGCGTGGCCATCGTCGCGCCGTTCGTCGGGCTCTGGCTGCGCTATGTGCAGCCGCACGTGCCGAATGCGACCCACGGCGTGGTGCTGTTTCACCTGGCGTTCAACGTGATCATCAGCGTGGGTTTCATCGGCCTCACGCAATGGGTCGCCAAGCTGGTCACCAAGATGCTGCCGGTGCCGCAGCAACCGACCACCTCCATGCGGCCGCACCACCTCGATCCCTCGGCGCTCTCGACGCCTTCGCTCGCCATTTCGAACGCCGCGCGCGAGGCGCTGCACCAGGCCGACATCGTGGAGACCATGCTCATCGGCATGCTCGACGTGATCCGCCACAACGACCTGCGCCTGTCGCAGGAACTGCGGCAGCTCGACGACACCGTGGACGAGCTGTACTCGGCCATCAAGTACTACATGACGCGCATCTCGCGCGAGGCCCTGGGCGAGGGAGAAAGCCGGCGCTGGACCGACATCATCAGCTTCACGATCAACATGGAGCAGATCGGCGACATCATCGAGCGCGTGATCATCGACATCGAAGACAAGAAGATCAAACCGCAGCGCAACTTCTCCGAAGCGGGCACGGCGGAAATCGTGGAACTGCACGGCCGGCTGGTCGCCAACCTGCGGCTGAGCATGAGCGTTTTTCTCAACGGCAACGTGCGCGATGCGCAGAAGCTGCTGGAAGAAAAAGCCCGCTTCCGCGATCTCGAACGCGCCTATGCCACGACCCACCTCGATCGGCTGTCAGACCGCACCACGCTGAGCATCGAGACGAGTTCGCTGCACATCGACCTGATCAGCGATCTGAAGCGCATCAACTCGCACATCTGCTCCATTGCCTATCCCATTCTGGAATCGGCGGGCGCGCTGGCGCCGAGCCGCCTGCGCGAATCGCGGCTGGGGAAGATCGAGGGCTGATTCGCCTGCCGGAAAAGAGGCTGCGAGCGGGTCAGTGCGCCGCGCCGAGCGGCGCGGCCGTGAACTGCTCCTGTCGGCGCCGCAGGCAGAAGTCGATCAGGTCGTCGATTTCCGTGGCTTTGTCGAACACGGCATCGGCACCCAACTGCGCGCATTTGCGGCGCATCTCCGGCGTGAGGTGGTTGCTGAGCACCACCATCTTCTGCGCCGGCTCCCGGTTGCGACACGCTTCGAGCACGCTGAAGCCCGTGCCGTCCTTCAGGAACAGGTCGACGATCGCCAAGTCCCACAGCGACAGGTTGCCTGTCAGCCAGCGCGTCCCTTCCTGTTCCGATTCCGCCTGTCCCACCGGATCGACCCGTGCCACCTCGCGCAGGGTGCCGATCAGGTTTTCGCGGATGGTGGGGTTGTCCTCGACGACGAAAGTTCTGACGGTATCCATGGCAGCGGCGTTTCTCGAGCTTTGATGGAGGCTACAAAGTGCGCCTGGCACAAGACGAAGGCATGACACGCCATCGCGGGTAGGACAACGCTGGCCTGCCGGCGGGCCAGCCATTGCGCATGTTCAGAGCGTCAAGATCGTGCAGCCGGTGGTCTTGCGCGCTTCCAGGTCGCGATGCGCCTGCTGCACGTCGGCCAACGCATAGCGCTGGTCGATCGGGATCTTCACCGCGCCGCTCTGGACCACCGCGAACAGGTCGTCCGCCATGGCCTGCGTGCTCTCGCGCGTGGCCATGTGCGTGAACAGCGTCGGCCGTGTCACGTAGAGCGAGCCCTTGGACGCGAGCGTGCCCAGGCTGATCGGCGGCACGGGGCCCGAGCCGTTGCCGAACACCGCCAAGAGGCCGAACGGGCGCAGGCAGTCGATGGAGCCTTCCCAGGTGTCCTTGCCGACCGAGTCGTACGCCACTTTCACGCCCTTGCCGCCCGTGATCTCCTTCACCCGGGCCGCGAAGTTTTCGGTGCTGTAGTTGATGGCATGCGCCGCGCCGTATTCGAGTGCGAGCTTGCACTTGGCGTCGCTGCCGGCGGTGCCGATCAGCCGAAGGCCCAGCGCCTTGGCCCATTGGCAGGCGATGAGGCCCACGCCACCGGCCGCTGCATGGAACAGGACGAAGTCGCCCGGTTGCAGGCCTTCCGCCGGCAGTGTCTTCTTCAGCAGGTATTGCGTGGTCAGGCCCTTGAGCATCATCGCCGCGCCGGTCTCGAAGGAGATGGCATCGGGCAGCTTGCACACGTTCTTGGCCGGCATCACGCGCAGCTCGCTGTAAGCGCCGGGCGGCTGGCTCGCATAGGCGGCGCGGTCGCCCGCCTCGAGGTGCGTGACGCCCTCGCCCACGGCCTCGACGACACCCGAGGCTTCCATGCCCAACTGCAAGGGCATCTGGAACGGGTAGAGGCCGCTGCGCTGGTAGGTGTCGATGAAATTCAGGCCCACGGCCTTGTGGCGGATACGGATTTCGCCGGGGCCGGGCTCGCCGACCTCCACGTCGACGATCTTCAGTTCTTCGGGACCGCCATGGCGGTCGATACGAACGGCTTTGCTCATCATCTTTGCAGTCTCCAGGCACACGGAAAAGAAGACGCGCATCGTGCCACGTTTGGCCTTTCCGCGGCGACGGCGGGCAATGCCCGCTAGAGTCGGCGGCCATGCAGACCTCGCAGCGCCTCACGCCTTCCACCGTCTTCCTGCTCACCGTGCCGCCGCTGCTGTGGGCCGGCAATGCCGTGGTCGGCCGCCTGGTGCGCGACCTGGTGTCGCCGCTCACGCTGAACTTCGTGCGCTGGGCGATTTCCTTCGTGCTGCTGCTGCCGCTCGCATGGCCGGTGCTGCGCGGCGCCAGCCCGATGTGGGTGCACTGGAAGCGCTACGCGGTACTGGGGCTGCTCGGCATCGGTTGCTACAACGCGTTTCAGTACCTGGCGCTGCAGACCTCCACGCCGATCAACGTCACGCTGGTGGGCTCCAGCTTGCCGCTGTGGATGCTCGCGACAGGCGCCCTCTTCTTCGGAGCCCGTGTCAGCGGGCGCGAAATCGGCGGCGCGCTGCTCTCGATGTTGGGCGTGCTGCTGGTGCTGAGCCGGGGCGAATGGCGGCAGCTGCTCGCGTTGCGCCTGGTGCCGGGCGATCTGTACATGATCCTCGGCACCATCGCCTGGGCGTTCTACAGCTGGATGCTGGTGCGCACGCGGGAGCCGCAAGCGGTGCGGCAGGACTGGGCCGCGTTCCTGATGGCGCAACTGGTATTCGGCGTCGCGTGGTCCGGCGTGTTCGCGGCCGGGGAGTGGACGCTGACCGACGCCCGCATCGTGATGGGCTGGCCCCTTTTCGCGGCCCTGGTTTTCATCGGCATCGGACCGGCCGTTCTGGCTTACCGCTGCTGGGGCAGCGGCGTCCAGCATGCGGGGCCGCAGGCGGCGAGCTTCTTCCTGAACCTTACGCCGCTGTTCGCCGCGTTGCTGTCGGCCGCCTTTTTGCGCGAACCGCCGCACTGGTACCACGGCGCGGCGTTTCTGCTGATCGCGGGCGGCATCGTGGTCTCGTCACGGCGCTGATCGGACAGCGCCCCTTTCAAGCGAACACCGCGGATCCGGCTTTGCCGGGTCGCTGGTGTTGCTTCAGGCAAGGAGCAGGAGCAGCGACACGAAGTGCGCGAAGCCTGGGGGCGAGCTCAATACGTGCCGGGGTAGGCGCCGCCGTCGGCCAGCACGTTCTGTCCGGTCATGTAGCCCGCCTGCAGGCTGCAGAGAAAGGCGCAGATGGCACCGAACTCGGCGGGCGTGCCGAAGCGCTTGGCCGGAATGTTCTTCTTGCGGGCTTCCCACACGGTGTCGAAATCCTGACCCGACTTCTGCGCCGCGCCGGCCATGGTGCCCTTCAGGCGGTCGGTGTCGAAGGAGCCGGGCAGCAGGTTGTTGATGGTCACGCCCTGCGCCGCGATGGGCGTACGTGCCACGCCCGCCACGAAGCCGGTGAGCCCGCTGCGCGCGCCGTTCGAGAGGCCGAGGATGTCGATGGGCGACTTCACCGAGCTCGAGGTGATGTTCACGATGCGCCCGAAGCCGCGCTTGGCCATGCCGTCGACCGTGGCCTTGATGAGTTCGATGGGCGTCAGCATGTTGGCGTCGACCGCCTTGATCCACGCCTCGCGGTCCCAGTTGCGGAAGTCGCCGGGCGGCGGGCCGCCGGCGTTGGTGACGACGATGTCGAACTCGTGGCCCAGTGCGAACACGGCCGCGCGGCCCGCTTCGGTGGTGATGTCCGCTGCCACGTGCTTGACGAACGGCGCGGGCGAACCGGCGGCCGCGGCGGCCAGCTTGGAAGCCGCGGCTTCGAGCGCCTCGGCGCCGCGCGCCACGATCACCACGTTGACGCCTTCGCGCACCAGCGCTTCGGCGCAGCCGTAGCCCAGTCCCTTGCTCGCGCCGCATACCAGCGCGGTCTTGCCTGCAATGCCCAAATCCATGTTGCTGCTCCTGAACTGCAGGGACGCTAGCGCCCCGTGCGTGTGAAAACGAAGATGCCCGCAATGACGAGCACCGTGCCGGCCGCGATCCACGCGGTGAACGGCTCGCCGAGTATGACCACCCCCATGAGGATGGTCGAAAGAGGCCCGATCATGCCGGTTTGCGCGGCCATGGCCGGCCCGATGCGCTCGATGGCCATCATGACCATCAGGACGGGCACCGCCGTGCACAGCGTGGCATTGAGCACCGACAGCCAGATGACTTCAGGCGCCACCTGTATCGCCACGCTCATGGGCCGCGTGAGCACGAACTGCAGGATGCACAGCACGCAGGCGACGGTGGTGGCCAGGCCCACGAGCCGAAGCGAGCCGAGGCGCTTGACGAACTCGCCGCTGTAGACGAGGTAGCCCGCATAGCTCACGGCGCTCAGGAACACGAGAAACGCGCCCCAGGCCGCCGCCCCGCCGCCCTTGCCGCCGCTGCCGATCCAGAGTTCGTGCCCGAACACGAGCAGCACGCCGGCATAGCTCACGATCATGCCCAGCACCTGCGGACGCGTCGCGCGCCGCCGGTACAGGAGCCAGCCGAACAGCAGCACCAGCGTGGGGTTGAGATAAAGAATCAGCCGCTCGAAGCTGGCCGAGATGTAGGCGAGCCCGGCAAAGTCGAGAAAGCTCGCAAGGTAATAGCCCGAGAAACCGAGCCCGATCACCCCGAGCCAGTCGCGCAAGGTGAGCGCAGGCTTGCCGCGGCCGGCCCACCACGCCATCACGGCGAACAGCGGCAGCGCGAACAACATGCGCAGCATGATCAGCGTGATGGCATCGACGCCATAGCGGTAGGCCAGCTTGACGATGATGGCCTTGCCGCTGAACGCGATGGCGCCCAGCGAAGCGAGGACGAGGCCGGACGCAATGCTCTTTGCGCCGCTCTGCGAAGGGGGGATGCCGGTCTGTACGGCGGACTTGGTCATCCCTCGATCATCGCGTGGCCGTCAAAACCCTGCAGCCACGCCGTCGCGGCGAGGATCGCTGGCGGCCACATAGCCTTCCACCGACGGGTCGCCCGCGCGCCAGATGAACTGGCCCGCGCCGAAGTCCTGGTAGGAGTCGTCGATCACGTCGAGGTGGTGGCCGAGGTCGCGCAGGCCCTGCACGGTGTTCGGGTTCATCGCGGCCTCGACGTTGATCTCGAGCCCCGCGTTGAAGCGCCAGCGCGGCGCGTCGCAGGCGGCCTGCGGGTTCTGCTTGTAGTCGAGCATGCGCACCAGCGTCTGCATGTGGCCTTGCGGCTGCATGTTGCCGCCCATCACGCCGAAACTCATCACCGGCTGCCCGTCCTTGGTCAGGAACGCTGGAATGATGGTGTGGAAGGGCCGCTTGCCCGGTGCGACGACGTTCGGGCTCTCGGCCTTGAGGCTGAAGCCGTGGCCGCGGTTCTGCAGGCTGATGCCGAACTCGGGCTCGACGCAGCCCGAGCCGAAGCCCATGTAGTTGCTCTGGATGAAGCTCACCATCATGCCGCTCTCGTCGGCGGCCGTGAGGTAGATGGTGCCGCCCTTCACGGGGTTGCCGGCCTTGAAGTCCTGTGCCTTTTTCACGTCGATGAGTCTCGCACGCGATGCCAGGTAGGCGTCATCGAGCATTTGCGCGGGGGTCACCGTCATCGACGATGGCTCCGACACGTAGCGGTACACGTCGGCAAAAGCCAGCTTCATCGCCTCGATCTGCAGGTGCTGCGAAGCGACAGAGTCGACCGGCAGCGAGGCGATGTCGAACTTCTCGAGAATGCCGAGCGCGATCAGCGCCGCGATGCCCTGCCCGTTGGGCGGAATCTCGTGCAGCGTGTGGCCGCGGTAGTCGCGCGAGATGGGTTTGACCCATTCGGGCTGGTAGGCCGACAGGTCGGCCACCGTGAGCGAGCCGCCCTGCTCCCTCGAAAACTTGGCGAGCGCCTCGGCGATCTCGCCGCTGTAGTAGGCCTCGCCCTTGGTGCGCGCAATGGCCTTGAGCGCGCGCGCGGCAGAGGCGAACCGAAACAGCTCCCCGATCTCCGGTGTGCGGCCGCGAGGCAGGAAAGTCTGCGCGAACCCCGGTTGCGACTCGAGCAGCGACGTGGCCGCGACCCATTTGCCCTGCACCACCGGCGGCACCAGATAGCCGCGCTCGGCGATGTCGATGGCCGGTGCCAGCAGGTCGGCGAAAGGCAGCTTGCCGAAACGATCGCTCAGCGCCACCCAACCGCGCACCGCGCCCGGCACCGTGACCGAGTCGATGCCGCGCATCGGCGGCGTGACCGCGTCGGCGCCGTACTTCGCCTTGAAGTATTCAGGCGTCCAGGCCTTGGGTGCGGGACCGGAGGCGTTGAGGCCATGCAGCTCCTTGCCGTCCCACAGGATGCAGAACGCGTCGCTGCCAAGGCCGTTGCTCACCGGTTCGACCAGCATCATGACGGCCGCCGTGGCAATGGCCGCGTCCACGGCATTGCCGCCCTGTTGGAGCATGCGCAGCCCGGCTTGCGACGCGAGCGGGTGCGAGGTCGACACCACGTTGCGCGCGAAGATCGGAATGCGGGTGGAGAGATAAGGATTGTTGAAATCGAAGTTCATGTCGGTTTGTCTCGCTACTCGTTGGTGATCTTGCGTTCGACCACGATTTTTTTCCACTTGGCGGCGTCGGCCGCCACCATCCTGGCGAACTGCTCGGGCGTTCCGGCAGTGGCGGGCTCGATGCCCAGGCGCGAAAGCTTGTCCTTCACTTCGGAGTCGGCCAGCGCTTCGTTGGCCGCCTTGTTGACGCGCGCCACGATGTCCGCCGGCAAGCCCTTGGGCCCATAGAAGCCGAACCAGGTGTTCGACTCGTAGCCCGGCAGCGTGTCGGCAATGGGCGGCAACTCAGGCGCGAGCGGACTGCGCTTCAGCGTGGTGACGCCGAGCGCGCGCAAGCGGCCGTCGCGCACGTGCGGCATGCCGGTGGGAAGCGAGTCGAACAGCACATCGATCTTGCCGCTGATCAGGTCGGGGATGGCGAGCGCCGTGCCCTTGTAGGGAATGTGCGTGACGAACACGCCCGCCTGCGCCTTGAAGAGTTCCGCCGTGAGCTGCACGATGGTGCCGTTGCCGCTCGAGGCGTAGTTGAGCTTGCCCGGGTTCTTCTTTGCGAAATCGATCCATTCCCGCACGGTCTTCGCGGGCGAATTGACCGGCACCAGCATGATGCTCGGCGCATCGCCCACGTGCGCGATGGGCGAGAAATCACGCACCGTGTCGTAGGGCAGCTTGCTGGCGATGGCCGGGCCGATCGAATGCGTGCTGGTGGTGGCCAGCAGCAGCGTGTAGCCATCGGCCGGCGCCTTCGCGACCAGGTCGGACCCGATGGCGCCGCCGGCACCGGGCTTGTTGTCGATGATCAGCGTGGTGCCGAGCTTTTCGCTCATCTTCTGCCCGAGCGTGCGGGCAAAAAGGTCGGTGGCGCCCGCAGCCGGGAACGGCACGACGAGCCGCACCGGCTTGTTTGGATAGCCCTGGGCGATGCTGGCCGTCGATGCAGCCATGCAAAGCGCGGCGGCCACCCCTTGAAGGAACTGGATTCGTTTCATGGTGCTGGATTCTGGCCCGGTGGAGAAACCTTGCATGCTATGCAGCCGCCGCGCATCAAGCCAGATAATGCCGCTTATTCAACTATGAGCCCTGCTTATGACAAAGAATGCCGCCGAAGAGGTTTCGTTGCAGCAGCTGCGCGCGCTGGCGGCGGTGGCCGAATCGGGCAGCTTCACGCGAGCGGCGGAGACCCTGCAGCTGACGCAGCCCGCCATCAGCCACCTGATCAAGCGCATGGAGGAAGAGCTCGGGCAACCGCTGGTCGTGCGGGGCCGCCGGATCCAGCTGACCAGCGCGGGGCAGGTGATGGTCGAGACGGCCGTGCGCGCGCTGCGGCTCATCGATGAATCGGTGGATGCGTGCCGTTCGCAGTCGCAGCTGCGCGAAGGGCGCGTGGTGCTCGCGGTGGGGCACCTGACAGCCGGCGCCCTGCTGCCGCCGATGCTCAGCTTTTTTTCCCAGAAGCACCCCACGCTGGCCACCACGCTGCTCGACAGCACCGCGGAGCAGATGATCTCGCGCATCCTCTCGCAGGAGGCCGACCTGGGCTTTGGTTCGGACATCGGGCAGAAGCATTCGGAACTGGCGACGGAGCCGCTTTTCTCCGAACGCATGGCCCTGTTCGTGCGCGACGACCACCCACTGGCGCAGCGCGTGGTGGTCGATGCGAAGCATCTGGAGGCGTTGCCCTTCATTCACGTCAACCCCGATGCCAACGTGTGGCGCGCCGTGAGCCGCCAACTCTCGAGCGTGGCCAACGTGTACCCGCGCGTGGTCCATCACGTGTCGATGCTGTCGACGGCGTTCGGCCTCATCCAGGCCGGCGCGGGCGTGGCGCTCTTGCCGCGCTATGTGGAAGTGCTGATGCCGGGCAATTTGCGCGCCGTGGCGGTGACGCGTCCCGTCCTGGAGTATCCGGTTGTCGCAGTGCGGCTGGCCAAGCATCCGCTCAGTCCTGCCGCCTTGGCCTTCCTGGCCATGGCTCGGCAGCACATGAAGCCGCCGCGCGCAAACAAGCTCTGAAAAAAGAAACGGCGCCCGAAGGCGCCGTCGAATTCTTCGTGGAACACCGCGGAACCGGCTTTGCCGGGCCGCTGGTGTTGCCCCCTTGAGCGGGGAGTCGAGCTACACGAAGTGAGCGAGGGACGGGTGGGTTATTCCTCGACGAACGCTTCCTCGCGTTTCGATTTCACCGCCGGCAAGAGCACGATCACGAGCAGCAGCGCGGCCGCAGCGAGCAGGCTGGCGGAGATCGGACGCGTGACGAACACGCTCCAGTCGCCGCGCGACAGCAGCAGCGAACGGCGCAGGTTTTCTTCCATCATCGGGCCGAGGATGAAGCCCAGCAGCAGCGGTGCAGGCTCGCAGCCCAGCTTGAAGAAGGTGTAGCCCACCAGACCGAAGATCCCCACCATCCAGATATCGAAGGTGTTGTTGTTGGTCGAGTACACGCCGATGGCGCAGAACAGCACGATCGCGGGGAACAAGTACTTGTAAGGCACCGACAACAGCTTGATCCACATGCCGATCAGCGGCAGGTTCAGAATGATCAGCATCGCATTGCCGAGCCACATCGAGGCGATCAGGCCCCAGAACAGCTCGGGGTTGCTGGTCATCACCTGCGGGCCGGGCTGGATGTTGTGGATCGTCATCGCGCCCACCATCAGTGCCATCACGGCGTTGGGCGGAATGCCCAGCGTCAGCAGCGGAATGAAGGAGGTCTGCGCGCCGGCGTTGTTGGCCGACTCGGGTGCCGCCACGCCGCGGATGTTGCCCTTGCCGAACGGCACTTCGCCCGGCTTCAGCTTGGTCTTCTTCTCGATCGTGTAGGCTGCAAAGGCCGCCAGCAACGCACCGCCGCCGGGCAGGATGCCGAGCGCCGAACCCAGGGCCGTGCCGCGCAGAACAGCAGGCACCATGCGCTTGAAGTCTTCCTTGGTCGGGAACAGGCCCGAGACCTTGGCGGTGAACACTTCGCGCTCGTCGTCCGGACGCGAGAGGTTGGCAATGATTTCGCCGTAACCGAACACACCCATGGCGATGGCAACGAAGCCGATGCCGTCGGTCAGTTCAGGAATGTCGAAGCTGTAGCGCGCCACGCCCGAATTCACGTCGGTGCCGACCAGGCCCATCAGCAGGCCCAGCACGATCATCGCGATGGCCTTGAGCAGCGAGCCCGAGGCCAGAACCACGGCGCCGATCAGGCCCAGGATCATCAGCGAGAAGTATTCGGCCGGGCCGAACTTGAAGGCCAGCTCGGTCAGCGGCGGTGCGAAGGCAGCAAGAATCAGCGTGCCCACGCAACCCGCGAAGAACGAACCCAGGCCGGCCGCGGCGAGCGCCGGACCTGCACGGCCCTTGCGCGCCATCTGGTAGCCGTCGATCACGGTCACCACCGACGAAGATTCGCCCGGCAGGTTGACCAGAATCGCGGTGGTGGAGCCGCCGTATTGCGCGCCGTAATAGATACCGGCCAGCATGATCAGCGCCGACACGGGCGGCAGCGCGTACGTGGCGGGCAGCAGCATTGCGATGGTCGCGACCGGGCCGATGCCCGGCAGCACGCCGATCAGCGTACCCAGAATACAGCCGACCAGGCAGTACAGCAGGTTGGTGAAGGTAAAGGCAACGCCAAAACCCATCGAGAGGTGTTCAAACAATTCCATGAGAGCGCTTTCTTCTCAACCGGTGATGAAGGTCGGCCAGACCTGGATCTGCAGCTTGAGCGCCCAGATGAAGGCCACATAGCTGCCGATGGCCAGCACGGTGGCCAGGATCAGCACGCTCGGCAGCTTGAACTCGTGGCCCGCGAGGCTCGAGATGATCACGAGCGCGTAGATGGCGATGATCATTCCCATGGCCGGCACGCCGATGCTCGGCAGGCCGCCGAGCAGAATGCCGAACGCGAGGTTGGCGCCCAGGATGAACACGACCTGCTTCCAGGCCCACTTGCCGATTTTTTCGCCGTCGGTGGTTTCAACGGTCAGGCCGCTGAACATGATTCCCAGACCGATGACGGCCATCAGGATGCCCAGCATCAACGGGAAGTATCCCGGCCCCATGCGGGCGCCGCTGCCTACGCTGTAGGTGGTGGCGCCCCATGCGAACGCCACGCCCACGACCGTAAACATCAGACCCGAGAAAAAGTCTTTCTGACTCTTGATTTTCACGAACAGTCTCCTCGAACAAATTTCGATGCGAGATTGTCGAGTCAGCTGGTGGTCAGGCCGATGTGGATTCCACTAACGAAAGGCCTAGGGATAACCCGAAAGACTTCACAGAGCCCGACCCCGCGACACCGCGGAATCGGCTCTGCCAGGCTCATTCCAGGGGAGGCGTCGCGCTCAGGACTTCTTCGATGGTCGTCACGCCCTCGGCCACGCGCAGGGCCCCCGCGAGGCGCAACGGACGCATGCCGTCGATCACGGCCTGGCGGCGCAGCCCGGCGAGGTTGGGCTCCTTGGTGACCTGGGCCTTGAAGTCTTCGCTGATGCTCAGCAGTTCGTACAGGCCCATGCGGCCCATGTAGCCCGTCATGCGGCAATCGACGCAACCCACCGGCTTGTAGGCGCGCACCGAGCCGGTGATCTGCCACGGCTTGACGATGGCTTCGAGCTTCTCGCGCGTGACGGTGTCGTCGGGCTGCTTGCAGTTGGGACACAGCGTGCGCACCAGCCGCTGGGCCAGCACGCCGAGCATCACGGCGTTGATGAGGTACGAAGGCACGCCCAGTTCCATCAGCCGCGTGATGGCGCTCGGCGCGTCGTTGGTGTGCAGCGTGCTGAACACCAGGTGGCCGGTGAGCGCGGCCTGCACCGCCATCTCGGCCGTGGCAAGGTCGCGGATCTCGCCGACCATGATGATGTCCGGGTCCTGCCGCATCAGCGCGCGCAGGCCTTCGGTAAACCCGAAGTCGAGCTGCGGCTGCACCTGCGTCTGGTTGAACGAGGGCTCGATCATTTCGATTGGGTCTTCGACCGTGCTCACGTTGACCTCTTCGGTCGCCACGCGCTTGAGCGTGGAGTACAGCGTGGTGGTCTTGCCCGAACCCGTGGGCCCGGTCACCAGGATGATGCCGTTGGGCCGCGTGACGAGTTGCTCCCAGCGGTGTGCGTCATGCTGCGAGAAGCCGAGCGCATCGAGGTCCTTCACCGCCGTGTCGGGGTCGAAGATCCGCATCACCATCTTCTCGCCGAACGCGGTCGGCAAGGTGGACAGGCGCATTTCGACCTCGTCGCCGCGCATGTTGCGGGTCTTGATGCGGCCGTCGAGCGGGCGGCGCTTCTCGACCACGTCCATGCGGCCCAGCAGCTTGATGCGCGACACCATCGCGTTCATCACGCCCATGGGCATCTGGTAGGCCGGATGCAGGATGCCGTCGATGCGGAAGCGGATCACGCCCTGCTCGCGGCGCGGCTCCAGGTGAATGTCGCTGGCGCGCTGGTCGAAGGCGTATTGCCAGAGCCAATCGACCACCTGCACCACGCTCTGGTCGTTGGCATCGAGCTGCTTGGTGCTCTTGCCCAGCTCCACCAGCTGCTCGAAGCTCGCGCCGCCGGTATTGCCACCGGCCTTCTGCGCGGCGCGCACCGACTTGGCGAGCGCAAAGAACTCGGCCGTGTAGCGCTGGATGTCCGTCGGATTGGCCACCACGCGGCGCACCGTGCGGCGCGCTTGGCGCTCCACCTCGGCGATCCAGTCGGTCAGGAAAGGCTCGGCCGTGGCCACCACCACTTCGTTGGGCAACACCTGTATCGGCAGCACCTTGTGGCGCTCGGCATAGGCCGCGCTCATGGTGTCGGCCACCTTGCCCACGTCGACCTTGAGCGGATCGATGCGCAAATAGGTGAGCCCCGCGCGGCCGGCCAGCCACTGCGTGAGCATTTCGAGATCGAGCGGCTTGCCGTCGCTTTCGCGCGTCATGGCCACGTTGGCCAGCCGGACCAGCGGCGCCTGCCGGCTCTCGGCCTGGGCGCAGCGCGCGATGGTGCGCTTGGCTTCCATCGGGGAAATGACGCCGTCGGTGGCGAGCCATTCGATCAGCCGGCGCAGGTCGAGCGGGCCTTCATGCCGGTCGGCCGAGGGTTTGGGTGCGGAAGCGGCGGGAACAGCGCTCATGAGCCGGAAGGTCGGGTGAGAGTGGGATTCAGCGGTTTGAACACGCGCAGCCATTTCGGCGCGGGAAGTCCCCATCGAGTCTGGATCGTTTGGGCGCGCTCGGCAAGGGCTTCGCGCTTCGGGCGGCTTGGCGTGCGCTGCGCCAGCACCACCGTGTTGCCTTCGCGCGTCGGCTTGAAGGCCCAGACTGCGTCCGCGCCGAATGCGCCGGCGATTTTCTCCAGGCTGCGCTCGTAGCTCGACGAGCGGCCGAAGAGATTGACCGTCATGCAGCCGTCTTCGGTGAGCAGCGCGCGGCAATCGGCATAGAAGCCTTCGCTGTCGAGCACCGGCGCGGCGGCTTCATGGTCGTACAGGTCGACCTGCAACGCATCGACCGTGCCGTGCCATTCGGCTTTTCGAATCTCGAGCGCCGCATCCGCAATGACCACGCGCAGCTTCGGATCGTCCGCGGGCAGCTTGAACCAGCCGCGGCAGGCCGACACCACCTGCGGATTCAGCTCGACTGCGGTGGTGCGCATGCGCAGAGTCTTGCGGCAGAACTTGGTGAGCGTGGCCGCGCCGAGGCCGAGCTGCATCGCATGGCGGCTCGCCACGCTCTTCGGGTCGGCGAACAGCAGCCAGGCCATCATGCGCTGCACGTATTCGAGCTCGATTTCGAACGGCGCATCGAGTTTCATCGAGCCCTGGACCCATTCGGTGCCAAGGTGCAGGTAGCGAATGTCGCCCCAGTCGGAGAAGTTGACTTCGGGAAGAACGGGAGTTTTGCTCGTGGCCATCAAAGAAGGTGGTGGGCGACAAAGACCTCGCGCCAGGCTGCGAGTTTGCGCTCGAAGCTCCAAGACGCGTTGGCGGGACTGGTGGAAGGCAGCTGATAGACCGGCACCCCCAGGGTGCGCGTGTGGCGCGCATGCTTGAAGCTCTCGCCGCCGTTGTGCGCAATAGCGGCGAGCTTGGGAAGATGCAGCCCCGCGATGTCGTTGGCAACAGGTGCGCGGATCGCCGAGTCGAGGCTGCCCTCGCGTTCGCAAGCCGCATACACATCCCACACGCCCAGGCCGCGCGCGAGCAACCACTTCTTCTTTTCGGGATAGCTGTCTGCGCCCATCGGGAGCAGGTGGTGGGGCCAAACGGCTTGCAAGATTTTCCAGAATTGATTTTGCGGATGCGCATAGTACTGCTGCTGCTCGAGCGACCGAACGCCCGGGAAGCTGCCGAGTATCAATACGACCGTGGCGGGCGAGACGATGGGCGCAAGGCCCGTGAGCACTGCGCTTGTGGTGTCGGGTGCAGTTGGTGGTTTCATGAACAGCCTCTATCTTGGCACTGTCGGCAATTTCGATCGCCCATGAAAAAACCCGCCGAAGCGGGTTGTGCTGAAGGCAATCGCCAGTTATTTCTTGGCGGCTTCGTGTTCGGCGGTGCCGGGCACCTTTTCACCGATGGCCTTGCCGGTGCTGCGCATGCCGTCGGCCGTCTTGTGGCCTGCGGTTTCAACAGCGTCGCCGGTCTTGGCGGCCACGTTCTTGGTGGCGTCGGCCGCCTTCTTGGTGGTGCGCTTGGTTGCGTTCCAAGCCTTCTTGGTACCGCGCTCGGTGGCGTTCACGGCCTTCTTGGTCGTGCGCGCGGTGGCATCGACCGCGTCCTTGCCGGCTTCCTTCACCTTCTCGGTGGTGGTGGGTTCGGCGGTGGTCGTTGCGGGTGCGGCGGTTTGCGCCACGGCGGACACGCCGATGGAAGCAAGCGCGAGGGCGAGCACGACGGGCACGGTGCGAATGAAAGATGTGGTCATGTAAAGACTCCTTTTTGGATGAAGTGTCGGAGTGACGAACTTGCCACTGAACAAACAACGCCACTTCGAACGCCGAGGATGACAGTAAAAGTGCACGCCTCTCTTGCGTAATCGCAAGACGGGGCATCGGCCTACGCGCGGTGCGGCCGGCCTTCCGACATGGAAAGAAGGCTTTCGAGCCGAGGCAGGGCTGCCAGGGCGTTGCGGGTCGTGGCCTCGGCCAGTTCGTCGGTGCCGATACCGCGCAATTGCGCCACCACGGCTGCGATGCGCGGCAGTTCGCCCGGTTCGTTGCGGCCCTGCGCTTCGCCGGCCGCGCGCTGCGCCTCTGTGCGGTAGATCCAGTGCGGCTGGATGTCGGGCGCGTCGGTTTCCATCACGATCGATTCGAGCGGCAGCGTGGCCGCGAGCCGGCGCAGCTGCAACGCGCGGTCGAAGGTCACGGCGCCGCCGAATCCCAGCTTCAGGCCGATGTCGATACAGGCCCTGGCCTGCTGCTCGCTGCCGTTGAACGCATGCGCAATGCCCTGCCATGGCCGGCCGGCCGCGGTCTGCCGCAGATGCTTGAGCACCTTGTCGACCGAGCGGCGCACATGAATGAGCACCGGCAACTCGTATTTGCGTGCGAGTTGCAACTGAGTGTGAAAGAAGTGCTGCTGCTTGTCGCTGTCCAGTCCTTCCACGAAATAGTCGAGGCCGATTTCGCCGACCGCGACCAGCCGCGGATCGCCGATGCGCGTGGACAGCTCGGCGTCGAGCGCCTCCAGGTCGGCCTCTTGCGCATTGCCGGTGCACAGCGGGTGGATTCCGAGCGCATAGGCATCGCCCTGCACGTGCGCCAATTCGCGCACGGTTGCGAAATTGAACGCGGCCACGGCCGGAATGACGCACAGCGCCACGCCCCGTTCAGCAGCGCGGGCGCGGATGGTCGGCATTCCCGCACCGAATTCGGGCGCGTCCAGATGGCAGTGGGTGTCGATGAATACAGCCATTGCGAGATGATGCCCGAAGGGATGCAAGGCAGAAGAAAGCGTGCTACTGTGACCCCCTCACCCGTCATCCTTTGCCGGAGGTGTTTCGATGCGCAGGCCCGCTTTCTACAGCCGTTCGCCCCGCACGCTGCCTCGAGCGGCCGATTCCGCGGCCGCCGATGAGGCCGTGCCGTCTCCCGATGGCGGAGGCAATACCGCGCAGCCAAACTCCCCGCAAGCGGCCAAGCCGGGCTGGCAGCCCGGCCGGCGCAGCTTGGCCTTCATGGTGGTGCTCAGCGCCGCACTCGCTGCGGGCGGCGCCACATGGTGGCCCCGCCACGGGGCCAAGGCGCTGACTCAGAAGGACATCGATTCGGCCGTGCTGCGCACGCTGCAGACCCACACGCTCCCCTCGCCCGCCGCCAAGGCCGCCGAGATCGTCCGGCCTTCGGTGGTGCGCGTGGTCGGCTACGGTCCCGAGAAAGCGACGCCCGAGGCCAAGATCCAGAAGCGGGGCCGCAATCTCGCCAAGGGCAAGCCGCCCGAAGCCGATGCCCCGCCGGGCGAGGTCGAGCGCGGCGTCGGTACCGGTGTGGTCATTGTCGACAAGGGCGTCATCCTCACCAACCTGCATGTGGTGGCCGGCGCCGAGACCATCAAAGTCACTTTTTCCGACGGCCTCGAGGCCGTGGCCACCATCACCGGCGTGCAACCCGAGAACGACCTCGCGGTGCTGCAGGCCCAGAAAATTCCCGACGACCTGATTCCCGCCGTGATGCGCTCAACGGCCGACCTGCAATCCGGCGACCAGGTGGTGGCCGTCGGCTTTCCGTTCGGTATCGGTCCGTCGGTGTCGGCCGGCGTGGTGTCGGGCCTGAAGCGCTCGTTCCGCTCGCCCGAGGGCAAGCAGGAACTCGGCAACCTGATCCAGTTCGACGCGGCAGCCAATCCCGGCAACTCGGGCGGCCCGCTGATCAACATGGACGGCGAGGTGCTCGGCATCGTCACCGCCATCCTCAATCCAACACAGCAGCGCACCTTCATAGGCATCGGTTTTGCCGTGCCGATCGAGAACGCGGCCTCGGCCGCCGGCTCGCCGCCGTTCTAGGACCGCACTTCGCCACTTCGCATTTCCGACTGTCTACAGAGAGGCCATCGCATGAGCACCGAGACCCCCTTTTCCACCTCTACCGCCACGGCCGAGCTGATGGAGCAGATCCTCTACGAAGTCAAGCGCGTGGTGGTGGGCCAGGACCGCTTCCTGGAGCGGGTGATGGTGGCCATGCTCGCGGGCGGCCACCTGCTGGTCGAAGGCGTTCCGGGTCTTGCGAAGACGCTCACCATCAAGACGCTGGCCGAGACCGTGCGCGGCCAGTTCAAGCGCATCCAGTTCACGCCCGACCTGGTGCCGGCCGACCTGGTGGGCACGCGCATCTACAACCAGAAGACCGGCGAGTTCAGCACCTCGCTCGGGCCGGTGTTCGCCAACTTGCTGTTGGCCGACGAAATCAACCGCGCGCCGGCCAAGGTGCAGAGTGCGCTGCTCGAAGTGATGCAGGAGCGCCAGGTCACCATTGCCGGCGAAACGCACAGGGTGCCGCGCCCGTTTCTCGTCATGGCCACGCAGAACCCGATCGAGACCGAAGGCACCTATCCACTGCCGGAGGCGCAGGTCGACCGCTTCATGATGAAGGTGCTGGTCGACTATCCGAGCGATGAGGAAGAGTTCGTCATCGTCCAGCGCGTGATCGGCACGATGGTCGAGGTCAATCCTGTTGCGACGACCGAGCAGCTTGCAGCGCTGCAGGCCGAGGCGCGGCGCGTGTACGTCGACCCTTCGCTCATCCAGTACGCGGTCAAGCTCGTATCGGCCACGCGCACGCCCGAGAAGCACGGCCTGAAGGACATGCGCCGCTTCATCACTTTCGGCGCGAGCCCTCGCGCGAGCATCAGCCTCACCGAAGGCGCACGCGCGCTGGCGCTGCTGCGTGGCCGCAGCTATGCGCTGCCCGAAGACATGACCGCGCTGGTGCCCGACGTACTGCGCCACCGCGTGACGCTTTCCTACGAAGGCTTGTCCGAAGGCCTCACACCCGACAGCCTGATCGAGAAGATCATGAAGGCCGTCCCCGCTCCCCCTAAACCCTTGGAACATGAAAAGCTGGTGGCGTAAGGCCCCTGCGGCCGCGAACGACGAACGGCTCATCGCCGAGGCCGGGGGTGCCGAGCGCGCGCTGCGCCGGCTTGAATGGACCGTCATCCGCCGTCTCGACGGTTTGCTGCAGGGCGACTACCGCACGCTGATGCGCGGCACCGGGCTCGACCTGGCCGACCTGCGCGAGTACCAGCACCACGACGACGTGCGCCACATCGACTGGAACGTCACGGCCCGGCTGCAGACGCCGCATGTGCGGGTCTTCACCGAAGACCGCGAAATGTCGGCGTGGTTCGTGCTCGACCTGAGCCGGTCGGTCGATTTCGGTTCAGGCCTGAAGGCCAAGCGCGAAATTTCCGCCGGCTTCGTCGGCGTGCTCGCGCGCCTGCTCACGCGCCACGGCAACCGGGTCGGCGCGCTGGTCTACGGCAGCGACCTCGAAGCCGTGATTCCACCGCGCAGCGGCCGCCGGCATGTGCTGCACCTGCTGCACGCCATGGAACGGCGTGCCGACAAGATCGAAAAAGCGCCCACCCAAAAAGGCATGACGCGGCTGGCCGACCTGCTGAAGTCGGCCGCCACGCTGATGCCGCGCCGCTCCACCGTGTTCGTGGTGTCCGACTTTCTGAGCGAGCCCGGTTGGGAACGCCCGCTCGGCCAGCTGGTGCAGCGGCATGAAGTCATTGCCGTGCGCCTGTTCGACCCGCTCGAACTCGAGCTGCCCGACCTCGGCCTGGTGCCGCTGCGCGATGCCGAAACCGGCGAACAGCTCTGGGTCGACACCCACGATGCCGGTTTTCGCAAGCGCTTCGCGCGTCTGGCGGCCGAGCGCGAAGCCACGCTGCGTGCTTCTCTCGCGAAGGCCGGTGTCGACGCCCTCGAGCTTTCCACCAATGACGACCTGGTGGAAGCCATCGTTCGTTTTGCCGACATGCGCAAGCGCCGCACGCGCATCGGTTCGGGCAGCGTGAAGGCGGTGGCAGCATGACATTTCTCTGGCCTCAATTCCTCTGGCTGCTGGCGGCCTTGCCGCTGCTGGTGTTGCTCTACATCTGGCTGATTCGCCGCAAGAAGAAGCTGGCGGTGCGCTATGCCAGCCTGTCGATCGTGCGCGAAGCCATGGGCGCCGGCCAGAGCCTGCGCCGGCACATTCCGCCCTTGCTGTTTCTGCTGGCCATGGCCGCGATGCTGGTCGCCGCCGCGCGGCCGATGGCCGTGGTGCTGCTGCCTTCGAACCAGCAGACCATCATCCTCGCGATGGACGTGTCGGGCAGCATGCGCGCGGCCGACGTGCTGCCCAACCGGCTGGTCGCGGCCCAGGAAGCCGCCAAGAGCTTCATCAAGGACCTGCCGCGCCACGTCAAGGTGGGCATCGTGGCCTTCGCGGGCAGTGCGCAGGTGGCCCAACTGCCCACCACCAACCACGACGACCTGGTGACCGCGATCGACAGCTTCCAGTTGCAGCGCGCCACGGCCACGGGCAACGCCATCGTGGTGTCGCTTGCCACGCTGTTTCCCGACGCGGGCATCGACGTGTCGCAGTTCAGCGCACCGAGCCGCCAGCGCGGCACGCCCATCGACCAGACGGAAAAGCAGGCGAAGGAATTCACGCCGGTGGCGCCGGGCTCCTACACCTCGGCCGCGGTCATCATGCTGACCGACGGGCAGCGCACCACGGGCGTCGATCCGCTCGATGCCGCCAAGGCCGCGGCCGACCGCGGCGTGCGCATCTACACGGTGGGCGTGGGCACGGTCGACGGCGAAACCATCGGCTTCGAAGGCTGGTCGATGCGCGTGCGGCTCGACGAGGAAACGCTCAAGGCCGTGGCCAACAAGACCAATGCCGAGTACTTCTATGCGGGCACCGCCGCCGACCTGAAGAAGGTGTACGAAACGCTGAGCTCCAAGCTCACGGTCGAGAAGAAGGAAACCGAAATCTCGGCGCTGTTCGCGCTGGGTGCGGCCATTCTCACGCTGCTGTCGGCGGGGCTGTCGCTGCTCTGGTTCAACCGGATTCTTTAGCTCCGGCCTTGGCGGCGGCCGGCAGGCCGGCGAGCACCTCGCGCAGGATTTCTTCGGACAAGGCCTTGTCGTCCATGGCGCGGGCCAGCACCACGCCGCCGTACATCGACGCCAGAATGCGGATCGCGTCGCCGCGGGGGTTCTTCTTCGATCGCCATGGAAACTTGCTGGCAAACCGGTCGATCAACAGCTTGAAGTAGGCCGTCAGCGGCGCACCGATGGCTTGCTCACTCCCCGGCTGCCCCGCATGCGCGGCAAACGCCGCCACGAGGCAGCCGCGGGCGCGGCTATCGCGGTGCTCGGGGCTCAGGTAGCTCCGCACATAGGCGCGCATGCCTTCGGGCGTCTTGCCGGCCGCATCGAGGTCTGCCAGCGCGGCGCCCCCGGAGTGGGCAATGCACTCCGCCATCAGTGCCTCCTTCGAGTCGAAGTGGTTGTAGAACGGGCCGTGCGTGAGCCCGGTGGCTTTCATGATCTCGCTCACGCTCACGCCGTCGAAGCCGCGCTCCTTGAAGAGGCGCGAGGCCTCGGCAAGGATCTTCTGGTGCTTTTCGGCGGTTTCCGCTGCGGGGTATCGCATGTGACCTCTTTCTGTTCCGGGGTACTTCAAGGCATGGCTTGACGCTAAGCATGATAACCATCATGCTTCGACACCTCAAACATGATGGTCATCATGCTTGTAGCAAGACAGCGCCTCCAACCTACCTTTGAACGGATTCAAAATGAGCGAACAAGCAACCCTCGGCACCGCCGTCGTCACCGGCGCTTCGGCCGGCCTCGGCAAGATCTACGCAGACCGCCTGGCCCGTCGGGGCCATGACCTGCTGCTGGTGGCGCGTCGCGCCGACCTGCTGGAAGAAGTCGCGGCCTCCCTGCGAACCCAATATGGCGTCAAGGTGCAAACGCTCGCAGCCGACCTCGCCGTCGCCGGCGACCTCGAGCGCGTGTCCAAGGCCGTTGCCACCGACCCGTCGATCACGCTGCTGATCAACAACGCCGGCCTCTCCACGCTCGCACCCGTCGCGCAGACCACGAGCGCGCAGCTGCAGAGCATGCTCGACGTGAACATCAACGCCCTCGCTCACCTGAGCCGTGCCGCATTGACCGCCTTCAAGGCGCGCGACCGCGGCACGCTGGTGAACATCGGCTCGGTGCTCGGCTTCTACACGCTGCCGATCAGCAGCATCTACAGCGGCACCAAGGCCTTCGTGGTGGCGTTCACGCGCGGGCTGCAGGAAGAGGTGGCGGGCACCGGCGTGAAGGTGCAGCTGGTGCTGCCGGCGGCCACGGCCACCGACATCTGGGAGCTCTCGGGCGTGCCGGTGTCGGCGCTGGCCGAGGGCACCGTCATGCAGGCCGAAGAGTGCGTGGACGCCGCGCTGGCCGGCCTCGACCTGGGCGAAGCGATCACGCTGCCGTCGGTGAACGACGCCGCCCTGCTCACCGGCTTTACCGACGCGAGCGCCAAGCTGTTCGGCGCTTCGCAGACCAGCAAGCCGGCCGCGCGCTATTTGGCGACGGCCTGATCGGCCTGCGCGGCCATCGCGGTGCGGTCCGGCGACTTCACCGCCCCGATGCCGCCCAGGAACAGGTCGGCCACGATAGGCGCCATGGCCGCGTGGTCGAGCTTTCCGCCCGGCTTCATCCAGGTGAACATCCAGTTGATCATGCCGAACAGCAGCATGGTCAGCGGCTTGGCCAGGTCGTCGCTCGGCGCGCCGGGCCTGAGCGCCGAGACGGCGCGCGCAAAGCCCGCGACCACCTCGCGCTCCTTGTCGAGCACGCGCTCGCGGTCTTCCTCTTCGAGAAAGCGCACGTCGTCGGTCAGCACGCGGTGCGCGTCCTGCGCGCCGGCGTATTCCTCGACGATGCGGTAGATGAAGCGGCGCAGCCGCTCTTCATCGGTGTGCGTCGATGCTTCCTCTTCAGCCACCAGCGCCGCGAGCTTCGAGACATGCGTTTCGGCGATGCTGATCAACAGGCTGCTCTTGTCCTTGTAGTAGTGATACAGCGTGGCCTTGGAGAGATTGCAGGCTTCGGCCACCTGGTTCATCGAGGTGGCGGGATAGCCGCTGCGCGCGAACAGTTGGGCGGCCTGCGCAAGGATGAACTCGCGCTGGTCGTCGTAGGTTGCGGATCTTCCACGCGGCATCGGGTCTTCTTTCTTCCTTGATTGGAGTTGCGGGCAACCCGCGATCTTGCATGAAGCGCGCCGGCTAGCCGCGCCGGGTCGCAATCAGCGAACGCACCTCAGCGGCAGGCAGCCGCGGGCGATCGGGCTCCATCTGCCGTAGCGGCGCCACCTCGTGCAGGCTCGCCAGGCTGCGAACTGTCAGCGCCTGGTAGGTCTGCGTGCCCTCGAGCTTCCAGGCAATTTCTTCCTCGCTCAGCATCTTCTTCACCTTGGCGGGAATGCCCGCCACCAGCGACCGCGCGGGCACCTTCATGCCGGCCGGCACAAAGGCACAGGCCGCCACGATCGCCTGTTCGCCGATTTCGGCCTCGTCCATCACCACCGCGTTCATGCCCACGAGTGCATCGCGCCGCACCATGCAGCTGTGCAGGATGGCGCCGTGGCCGATATGCCCGTTGACCTCGACCACCGTATCCTGGTCGGGAAAGCCGTGGATGCAGCAATGGTCCTGCACGTTGGAGCCCTCTTCCAGCACGATGCGTCCGAAGTCCCCGCGCAGGCTGGCGCACGGGCCCACATAGCAGTTGGCGCCGACGATCACGTCGCCGATCAACACGGCACTGGGATGCACATAGGCGGTGGGGTCGACGACGGGTATGACGCCGTCGATGGAATAGCTGGGCATTCGGTCGGTCTCCTTTTTTCAGGGGCTCAGGGTTTGCCCTGAATCAACCCCGCTTGTGCGGGATTCAAGGTCGATCCTAAAATCTACCGTCCGGTCGGTCAATAGTGTTTGCATGCCGATTCCGCCAAAACAAGGATGAGAGACAAGCCCATGCCAGAACCTTTAGTTCTCACCAGCGACGCCGAAGCCGTCCGCACGCTGAGCCTGAACCGCCCCGCCGCGCTCAACAGCTTCACGACGGAAATGCATGCGGAGTTGATGGCGGCACTTGAACTCGCAGCCAAGGACGACAGCGTGCGCTGCGTGGTGCTCACGGGCGCCGGCCGCGCCTTCTGCGCCGGGCAGGACCTGGCCGATCCCTCGGTCGCACCCGACCTCACGCCTGGCGCCAGCCCCAAGGACCTGGGTCACGTCATCTCCACTTATTACGCACCGCTGGTCGCGCGCCTGCGTTCGATGCCGGTGCCCGTGGTCGCCGCCGTCAACGGCGTGGCCGCCGGTGCGGGTGCCAACCTTGCACTGTGCTGCGACCTGGTGGTGGCCGCGCGGTCGGCAAGCTTCATCCAGGCCTTCACCAAGATCGGCCTTGTGCCCGACACGGGCGGTACCTGGCTGCTGCCCCGGCTTGTGGGCACGGCGCGCGCACTCGGCATTGCGATGTTGGGAGACAAGCTCCCGGCCGAAGAAGCGGCGCGCATCGGACTGATATGGCAGTGCGTGGACGATGCGGCACTGGCCGATACGGCCGCCGCACTCGCGTCGAAGCTGTCCGCCATGCCGACCCGCGCCTTGGTCGCCACCCGCCAGGCCATGGCAGCCGCGCAAGACATGGACCTCGACACGGCACTCACCCAAGAAGCACGCACTCAGCGCGAGTTGGGCAATGCGGGCGACTACCGCGAAGGCGTGGAAGCCTTTCGCGCCAAGCGTGCACCGGTGTTCAAGGATCGCTGAGCCATGACCGACAGCACCCGCACCCCGCAACAGACAGCCGAATACGTCCGCGACGGCATGTTCGCGAACGACAACGCCACCAAGGGCTTGGGCATGCGCATCGTCGAGGTCGGCCCCGGCCAGGCCACCCTGCAGATGCAGGTGCGCCAAGACATGCTCAACGGCCACGCCATCTGCCACGGCGGCTTCATGGCGACCTTGGCCGATTCCACCTTTGCATTCGCCTGCAACTCGTACAACGAACTCACGGTGGCCTCGGGCTTCTCCATCGACTTCATTGCACCGGCACGCGAAGGCGACGTGCTCACCGCGCGTTGCTTCGAAGTTTCGAAGGCCGGGCGCACCGGCGTTTACGACACCGAAATCACCAACCAGCGCGGCGAGCGCATCGCAATGTTCCGCGGCCGCTCGTACACCGCCAAGGGCCGACCCGCCGTTGCCGCCTGAGGAGACACACGCACCATGACAGCCAGACACCCCGCGCCCGGCGAGCTCGAGCCCATTGAAACCGCGAGCCGCGACGAGATCGCCGCCCTGCAGCTCAGCCGCCTGCGCACCACGCTGCAGCGCGCGTACGACAACGTGCCGCACTACCGCAAGGCCTTCGATGCCAAGGGCGTGCACCCTCAAGACCTGAAGTCGCTCGCCGATCTGTCGAAATTTCCGTTCACGGTAAAGAGCGACCTCCGCGATAACTATCCCTTCGGCATGTTCGCCGTGCCGCGCACGCAGGTGGCACGCATCCATGCCTCGTCGGGCACCACCGGCAAGCCGACCGTGGTGGGCTACACCCTGAAGGACATCGACACCTGGGCCGACCTTGTTGCGCGGTCCATCCGCGCGGCGGGCGGGCGGCCGGGCGACATGGTGCACGTGTCCTACGGCTACGGCCTCTTCACCGGCGGTCTCGGGGCGCACTACGGGGCCGAGCGCGCGGGCTGCACCGTCATTCCGATGTCGGGCGGCCAAACCGAAAAGCAGGTGCAGCTCATTCAAGACTTCAAGCCCGACATCATCATGGTCACGCCCAGCTACATGCAGGTGATCATCGAGCAGTTCGAGCGCCAGGGCCTCGACGCGAGAAACAGCTCGCTCAAGATCGGCATCTTCGGCGCCGAGCCCTGGACCGAGGCCATGCGCCGCGACATCGAAGGCAAGGCCGGCCTCGACGCGGTCGACATCTACGGCCTCTCCGAAGTGATGGGCCCCGGCGTGGCCAGCGAATGCGTCGAGAGCAAGGACGGCCCGGTGATCTGGGAAGACCACTTCTACCCCGAGATCATCGATCCCGACACCGGCGAGCTGAAGGCCGACGGCGAAGAAGGCGAACTGGTCTTCACCTCGCTCAGCAAGGAGGCCATGCCGATCGTGCGCTACCGCACGCGCGACCTCACGCGCCTCTTGCCGCCCACCTCGCGCGCCTTCCGCCGCATGGGCAAGATCGTCGGGCGCAGCGACGACATGATGATCATCCGCGGCGTCAACGTGTTTCCCACGCAGGTGGAAGAAGTCGTTCTGGCGCACAAGCGCCTCTCGGGCCTTTACCAGGTGCACGTGCGCCGCGAGGGCCTGCTCGACGAGGTCGAAGTGCACTGCGAACTCGACCACCGCAACGCCGCCATCGACGAAGCCGAACGCGAGGCCATCGCCGGCTGGGTGCAGGACCGCGTGAAGACGCTGGTCGGCATTTCGACCACGGTGCGCGTGTTCGACCCCGATTCCATCGAACGCACGCAGACCGGCAAGGCCCGCCGCGTGATCGATACACGGCCGCGCTGAACGCACACCGTTTTCCATTCTCTTTTTGCAGACAAAGGACACGCACATGTACACCCAGGCAATGGACACCATGGGCAAGGACACGGGCGACGACGGCAAGAAAAAAACCGTGCGCTCCGCCGACGAAATGCGGCTCGAAGAACGCTTCGACACCCGCATCGACGCCGGTGAATTCATCGAGGCGAAGGACTGGATGCCCGAGCACTACCGAAAGACGCTGGTGCGCCAGATCAGCCAGCACGCGCATTCCGAAATCGTGGGCATGCTGCCCGAGGGCAACTGGATCGGCCGCGCGCCCACGCTCAAGCGCAAGGCCATCCTGCTGGCCAAGGTGCAGGACGAAGGCGGCCACGGCCTGTACCTGTACGCCGCCGCCGAAACGCTGGGCACCTCGCGCGACCAGATGTTCGATGCGCTGCACAGCGGCAAGGCCAAGTACAGCTCGATCTTCAACTACCCGACGCTCACCTGGGCCGACATGGGCACCATCGGCTGGCTGGTGGACGGCGCGGCCATCATGAACCAGGTGCCGATCTGCCGCTGCTCGTATGCGCCGTATGCGCGCGCCATGGTGCGCATCTGCCGCGAAGAGAGCTTTCACCAGCGCCAGGGCTACGAAGCCCTGCTGACGATGATGACGCATGGCACCGAGGCGCAGAAGGCCATGGTGCAGGACGCGGTCAATCGCTGGTGGTGGCCCTCGATCATGATGTTCGGCCCGCCGGACGACCAATCGCCCAACTCGGCGCAGTCGATGCGCTGGGGCATCAAGCGCTTCAGCAACGACGAGCTGCGCCAGAAGTTCATCGACGCCGCCGTGGAGCAGGCGCGCATCCTCGGCGTGACCCTGCCCGACCCCGACCTGAAGTGGAACGAAGAGCGCCAGGCGCACGACTTCGGCGCGATCGACTGGAGCGAGTTCTGGCGTGTGGTGGGCGGCGACGGTCCCTGCAACCGGGAGCGCCTGCAGGCCCGCGTCGACGCCTGGGAAGAAGGCGCGTGGGTGCGCGAAGCCGCCATGGCCCACGCCAACAAGCAACCGATGAAGGAGGCCGCATGAGCGCCGATGTCCAACAAGAGTGGCCGCTGTGGGAGGTGTTCGTGCGCAGCAAGGCGGGGCTCGACCACAAGCATTGCGGCAGCCTGCACGCGGCCGATCCGAAGATGGCGATCCAGCTGGCACGCGACGTGTACACGCGCCGGCAGGAAGGCAGCAGCATCTGGGTGGTGCGCTCGGACCAGATCGCGGCGAGCGACCCGGGGGACAAGGACATGTTCTTCGATCCGGCGGAAGACAAGGTGTACCGGCATCCGACTTTCTATGCGCTGCCGAAGTCGGTCGACCACATGTGAGACCTTGATGAGCGCGCGCGAGTGGACTTCGTGTCGTCCCCTCTCCCTCTGGGAGAGGGCCAGGGTGAGGGCCGCCGGCCCTCGCCACCGACGGGTTTCTTCCACCGCCCACGCCCTCACCCCCACCCTCTCCCCAAGGGGAGAGGGAGCAAGACAGAGTTGGAGCCACTGAATGCAAGCCTCGATCGAACTGAACCGCACCCCCGCCGTGCAATACCTGCTGCGGATAGGCGACACATGCCTCGTGCTCGCTCAACGCCTCGGCGAATGGTGCGGCCATGCGCCCGTGCTGGAAGAAGACATCGCGATGGCCAACATCGCGCTCGACCTCGTCGGCCAGGCCCGCGCGCTGCTCACCCATGCCGGCAAGCTCGAAGGCGAAGGCCGCGCGCATGACGAAGACCAGCTGGCCTACCTGCGCGACGAACGCGACTACTTCAATCTCACGCTGGTCGAACTGCCGCGCGGCGACTTCGCCTTTGCCGTGGTGCGCAACACCATGGTCGCCACGCTGCTCAAGCTGCTGTGGCAGCGCCTTGCCGCATCGAACGACGCCGAGGTGGCCGCCATCGCCGGCAAGGCCGTGAAGGAGGCGCGTTATCACCAGCAGCATTCGGGCGACTGGGTCGTTCGGCTCGGCGACGGCACCGAAGAATCGCGCCGCCGCACCGAGAAGGCCCTCAAACAGCTGTGGCTCTACATGCCCGAGCTGTTCGAAAGCGATGCGGTCGATGCCGAAGCCAGCGCCAGCGGGCTCGGTCCGGCCTGGAGCGAATTGCGCGAACCGTGGCTCGCCGACATGCAGCAAGTACTCGATGCAGCCGGCCTCCCTATGCCGAAAGAGGCCGCCTTTCGCAGCACCGGCAAGCACGGCGTGCACAGCGAGCACATGGGCTACATCCTGGCCGAGATGCAGCACCTGCAGCGCTCTTACCCGGGAGGCGTGTGGTGAACGCCGTCGCCTCGCGCGTCGGTGCGGCGTGGGCCGTGCTGCACACCGTGCTCGACCCCGAGGTGCCGGCCGTGTCCGTCTGCGACCTCGGCATCGTGCGCGAGGTGATCGAACATGACGACGGACTGGAGATCGTGCTCACGCCGACCTACTCCGGCTGCCCCGCAACCGAAGCCATCGAGCACGACGTGCTCGCCGCCATCGAGCAGGCCGGCCTCGGCCGCGCACGCGCCACGCTGCGCCGCGCACCCGCTTGGAGCAGCGACTGGATCAGCGACGAAGGCCGCGCCAAGCTCAAGGCCTACGGCATCGCGCCGCCCGCGCACCTCACGCCAGAAGCCGCGGCCCACACGGCGATGCCCATCCGCCTTTTCGGCCGCATGGCCGGCGGCGAACGCATCGCTTGCCCCCGCTGCGCGAGCGAGCGCACCGAACGTCTCTCCGCCTTCGGCTCCACCGCATGCAAGGCGCTCTACCGCTGCATGGCCTGCCGCGAACCCTTCGAACACTTCAAGCCGATCTGACAAGCGATGAGCACCCTCTTCCACCCGCTGCGCGTGAAGGCGATCGAGCCCGACACGGCCGAGGCCGTCATCGTCTCGTTCGAAGTACCGGCCGACCTGCGGGGAACCTTCGGCTTTACCCAGGGCCAATACCTCACGCTGCGCCGCGACGTCGGCGGGCAGGACCTGCGCCGTTCGTATTCGATCTGCGCCGGCCTCGACGACGGTGAGCTGCGCGTCGGCGTGCGCAAGGTGCGCGGCGGCGTTTTCTCCAACTGGATCAACGCGCACCTGCAGCCCGGCGACACCGTGCAGGTGATGGCGCCGCAGGGCCGCTTCTTCGTGCCGATCGAACCCGGCGCCGCGCGCCACCATGTCGGCATTGCGGGCGGCAGTGGCATCACGCCCATTCTCTCGATCATGAAGACCGTGCTGGCGCGCGAACCCCGGAGCCGCTTCACGCTGATCTACGGCAACCGGCAGCTCCAATCCACGATGTTCAAGGAAGAAATCGAGGACCTGAAGAACCGCTACATGACGCGCCTCGTGCTGCAGCATGTGTTCTCCGACGAGCACACCGATTCGCCGCTGGGCCGCGGCGTGATGAACCGCGAAAAGATCGGCGAGTTTCTGCAGGCCGTGGTTCCTGCCCGGAGCATCGATCACGTCTACGTCTGCGGTCCGTTCCAGATGAACGACGAGGCCGAGGCCGCGCTGCTTGCCGCGGGTGTGCCCGAGGAGCGCATCCACATCGAGCGCTTCGGCATCGCGCTGCCTTCGGCCACGTCAGCCCAGGTCGGAGCCGTGGTGCACGAGGCCTTGCCCGGCGATGCCAAGCAGGCGCGCATCACCATCGTGCGCGACGGCCTGCAGCGCGAAATCGCTTTTACCGAAGGCCAGCCGAGCATCCTCGACGCGGCCTCGGCGGCGGGGCTCGAAGTGCCCTTCTCTTGCACCTCCGGCGTATGCGGCACTTGCCGCGCCAAGCTGGTGGAGGGGGAAGTCCGCATGGAAAGAAACTTTGCGCTCGACAAGAATGAAGTGGCCGCAGGATTCGTGCTGACCTGCCAGGCGCACCCTCTGACGGAACGCGTCACCCTGTCGTTCGACGAGCGCTGAGACCACAACAACGATTTTTCAACCCGGAGACAAACCAAAATGAAATTCTTCAAGCCCCTGGCGATTGCCGCGCTGTGCGCCACAGCCGCCGTGGCCTGGGCCGATGTGAACGTCGGCGTGACGCTCTCGGCCACCGGCCCGGCCGCCTCGCTCGGCATTCCCGAGAAGAACACCATCTCCCTGATGCCCAAGACCATCGGCGGCCAGAAGATCAACTACATCGTGCTGGACGACGCCTCCGATACCACGGCGGCCGTGGCCAACACGCGCAAGCTCATTGCAGAGAACAAGGTCGACATCGTTCTGGGCTCCACCACCACGCCCAACTCGCTCGCAATGATCGACGTGGTGAGCGAAGCCAAGACGCCGATGATTTCCATCGCTGCCTCGGCCCGCATCGTCGAGCCGATGGACGCCAAGAAGCAGTGGGTCTTCAAGACGCCGCAGAACGACATCATGATGTCGCTGGCCATTGCCGAGCATATGGCCGCCAGCGGCGTGAAGACGGTGGCCTTCATCGGCTTTTCCGATGCCTACGGTGAAGGCTGGTCGCAGGAGTTCGCCAAGGCGGCCGAACTGAAGAAGCTCAAGATCGTGGCCAACGAGCGCTATGCGCGCACCGACACCTCGGTGACCGGCCAGGCCCTGAAGATCATGGCGGCCAAGGCCGACGCGGTGTTGGTCGCGGGCTCGGGCACGCCGGCCGCGCTGCCGCAGAAGACGCTCAAGGAACGCGGCTACACCGGCAAGATGTACCAGACCCACGGCGTGGCGAACGCCGACTTCCTGCGCGTCGGCGGCAAGGACGTGGAAGGCACCTTCCTGCCCGCGGGGCCTGTGCTGGTGGCCGAGCAGCTGCCCGCCAGCCATCCGGTAAAAAAATCGGCCATGGCCTACGTGACCGCCTACGAGGGCGCGAATGGCAAGAACACGGTGTCGACCTTCGGCGCGCACGCATGGGACGCGGGCCTGCTGATGACGTCCGCCGTGCCGGTGGCGCTGAAGAAGGCGCAGCCGGGCACCCCCGAATTCCGCGCCGCATTGCGCGACGCGCTCGAGCAGGTGAAGAACGTGGCCGGTGCCCACGGCGTATTCAACTTGACCGCCAACGACCACCTGGGCCTGGACCAGCGTGCGCGCGTCATGGTCAAGATCGAAAACGGCGCCTGGAAATACCAGCCCTGACCTGGTCTCGCTCCCTCCCCTTCCGGGGGAGGGTCGGGGTGGGGGCACGACGGCATCGACCTTCGTGCAGCCGTGAACGCGGGGGCCGCCCCCATCCCAACCTTCCCCCAAAGGGGGAAGGAGCAATGCAGGCACTGATTCGATACAAGGGCTGAGCCCAAAGGTTTTCTATGGATCTGCAGATCGCCCTTTTGCTGGGGCAGGACGGCATCGTGAACGGTGCCGTCTACGGATTGATGGCGCTCGCCCTGGTGCTGGTGTTCTCGGTCACGCGCGTCATCTTCATTCCCCAGGGCGAGTTCGTCGCCTTCGGGGCGCTGTCGATGGCCATGCTGCAAACGGGCCGCGTGCCGGCGACGCTGTGGCTGCTGATTGCGCTCGCCGCGATGGTGCTGGTGGTCGAGTTCTGGCGCTGGAAGCGCGGCGCGGTCGTCGACTGGGCTTCCGCACTTGCGTGGTGCGTCGTGTTGCCGCTGGCCGCGGCCGCGCTGGTCATGCTGCTCAAGCCCACCTCGATGGCGGCTCAGGCCGTCACCACGCTGGTCTTGATCGCGCCGCTCGGGCCGCTGCTGTATCGCCTCGCCTACCGGCCGTTGGCCGACGCCAGCGTGCTGATGCTGCTGATCGTCTCGGTCGCGCTGCACGGCGTGCTGGTGGGGCTCGGCCTGCTCTTCTTCGGCGCCGAAGGCTACCGCACCGCGCCGTTTTCCGAAGAGCGCTTCGACCTTGGCGGCATTCCGGTCAGCGGGCAATCGTTGGTGGTGGTGGGTGTCACGCTGCTGCTGGTGATTGCGATGTTCCTTTTCTTCGGCCGCTCGATGATCGGCAAGGCGCTGCGCGCCACCGCCATCAACCGGGTCGGGGCGCGGCTGTCGGGTATTCCGACCGAGCTTTCCGGCGACTTGAGTTTTGCGCTCGCGGCGCTCATCGGCGCAATTTCGGGCCTGCTGATTGCGCCGCTCACCACGGTGTATTACGACACCGGCTTCCTGATCGGCCTCAAGGGCTTTGTCGCCGCCATCGTGGGCGGGCTCGCGAGCTATCCGCTGGCGCTGGCGGGCGCGCTGCTCGTCGGGCAACTCGAAGCCTTCGCTTCGTTCTGGGCCAGCCCGTTCAAGGAAGTGCTGGTCTTCACGCTGATCATTCCGGTGCTGTGGTGGCGTTCGCTGCACAGCCATCATGTGGAGGACGAGGAATGAACGACACCTCCGCCAACAACACCGCGGCCGCGCCGCCGCCCAGTGGCCGCACGCTGGTCACGCCGCGGCAGCTCACGCTCGGCTTTGTCGTGCTGCTCGCAGCGGCCTGGGGCTTCCTCCCGGAGTTCACGGTGTCGGTGCTCAGCAACATCGGGCTCTATGCATTGGTTGCGGTCGGGCTGGTCATGCTGACCGGCGTGGGCGGCATGACGTCCTTCGGCCAGGCCGCATTCGTGGGCGTCGGCTCGTACGCGACCGCTTGGATCTGCACGTCGCCAACGGCGGCGGCATGGATGGGCAGCATCGTCGGCCCCGCCCTGCTGCCGTGGGCCGGGCTGCTGCTGGGCCTGCTGCTGACATTCGCCCTAGCATGGGCGCTCGGCGCGGTCACGCTCAAGCTGCAGGGGCACTACCTGCCGCTGTGCACCATTGCCTGGGGGCTGAGCCTTTACTACCTGTTCGGCAACATGGATTTCCTCGGCGGACAAACAGGCATCACCGGCGTGCCGCCGCTGGTGATTGCAGGCTTCTCGCTGGCCACGCCGCGTGCGCTTGGCGTGGTGATCTGGGCCGTGCTGCTGCTGGCGCTGTGGGCCATGCACAACCTGCTCGATTCCCGCGAAGGCCGTGCCATCCGCGCGCTCAAGGGCGGGCGGCTCATGGCCGAGTCGATGGGTGTGGACACGGCCCGCCACCGCGTGAAGCTCTTCGTGCTCGCCGCCCTGCTGGCGGCCGTGTCGGGCTGGCTCTATGCGCACCTGCAGCGCTTCGTGAACCCCACGCCCTTCAACCTGAACATCGGCATCGAGCTGCTGTTCATGGCGGTGGTCGGCGGCGCGGGGCACCTGTGGGGCGCGGTGCTGGGCGCGGCGCTCATCACGCTGCTGAAGGAAAAGCTGCAGGACGTGCTGCCCTCGCTGCTCGGCAGCAGCGGGAATTTCGAGGTGATCGTGTTCGGCCTGCTCATGCTCTTTGTGCTGCAGCGCTTTGCCGATGGCCTGTGGCCGACGCTCGCGCGCATTGCCAGGCGCTGGGTGCGCCCACATGCCGGTGCCGAGATCGACGCTTCGCAGCCCTCCGCGCCCGCGGTGCGACTGGCGCAGCGCAACCTGCCCGCCAAGGGAGAGGTGCTGCTGCAGGCCACCGGCGTCAGCAAGCGATTCGGCGGCCTCGTGGCCAACAACGACATCTCGATGACGCTCGCGGCCGGCGAGATCCACGCGTTGATCGGGCCGAACGGCGCGGGCAAGAGCACCTTCTTCAACATGATCTCGGGCGTGGACGATCCGAGCTCCGGCGAGGTGCGGCTGGCAGGCCAGCCAATGGGGGCCAAGCCTTCGCGCGTGTTTGCCGCGCTCGGGCTGGGCCGCACCTTCCAGCATGTGCGGCTGCTCGGGCAGCGCAGCGTGGTCGAGAACGTGGCACTGGGCGCGCACCTGCGTGCCAGGCGGGGCTGGCTCGCCGCCATGCTTCGGCTGGACCGCGCGGAAGAAGCCGCGCTGATGGCCGAAGCCCGCCGGCAGATCGAACGCTGCCGCCTTGGCGCGCATGCCGATACGCCGGCCGCATCGCTCTCGCTCGGCCAGCAGCGCGTGGTCGAGATTGCGCGCGCGCTGGCCGGCCAGCCCTCGGTGCTGCTGCTCGACGAACCCGCCGCCGGGCTGCGCCACCTGGAGAAGCGCGCGCTTTCCGTGCTGCTGAGCCAGTTGCGCGCCGAAGGCCTCGGCATTCTCGTGGTGGAACATGACATGGAATTTGTGATGAATCTTGCCGACCGCATCACCGTGCTCGAATTCGGCACCGTCATCGCCACCGGAACGCCGGCCGAAGTGCAGGCCAACCCGCGCGTGCTCGAGGCCTACCTGGGCGGCGCCGACGACCAGCTGCTGGAGCACGCACGATGAGCCATCCGCTGCTTCAGCTCGATGGTTTCTGCGTCGCCTACCGCACCGTGGAGGCCGTGCACAGCGTGCGCCTGCATGTGAACGAAGGCGAGATCGTCACCGTCATCGGGCCCAACGGCGCGGGCAAGACCACGCTGCTTTGCGCGGCCATGGGGCTGCTTCCTTCCACCGGCACGCTGGCCCTGCACGGCGAGCGCATTGCCCGGCCCGGTGTCGAGACCCTGGTGGCGCGCGGCGTGGCACTGGTGCCCGAGCGGCGCGAGCTGTTCGGCGACATGTCCGTCGAAGACAACCTGCTGCTCGGCGGCTTCTATCAATGGCGCAAGGGCAAGCGCGACCAGCGTGCGCGCATGGAAGAAGTGTTCGAGATCTTTCCGCGCTTGCGCGAGCGCAAGCCGCAGCTGGCCTCCACGCTCTCGGGCGGCGAGCGCCAGATGCTGGCCATCGGCCGCGCGCTGATGGCGCGACCCCGGCTCTTGATGCTCGATGAACCCTCGCTGGGCCTGGCGCCGCTGGTGGTGCGCGAAGTGCTGCGCGTGGTGTCGCAACTGCGCAGCCACGGCGTCTCGGTGCTGCTGGTGGAGCAGAACGCACGCGCCGCGCTGCAGGTGGCCGACCGCGCCTATGTGCTCGAGATGGGCGCCGTGGCGCTTGAAGGCAAGGCCGGAGACCTGCTGCACGACCAGCGAATCATCGACACCTATCTGGGCATCGGCAACAAACACTGAACGGTCTTCCTTTCCCTGCCTTTCTCCCTCCCCTTCCGGGGGAGGGTCGGGGTGGGGGCACGACGGCACTTGATAAAGCACTGCGCCGAACGAACGCCGCCTGCCCCCATCCCAGCCTTCCCCCGGAAGGGGAAGGAGCCAATACAAAGCCAAAGGACATCACCATGACCACTCTTCAAAGCTACATCGCCGGCCGCTGGATCGGCAAGGAAAGCGCCCAGCAGCTGCGCAGCGCCGTCAACGGCCAGCCCGTGGCCAGCACGCATGCCGAGGCCATCGACTTCGCCGAGGCGCTGAACCACGCACGCAGAACCGGCCTGCCCGCGCTGATGGCGCTCGACTTCCAGCAGCGCTCGGAGCGCCTGAAGGCGCTGGCCAAATACCTTGCGGCCAACAAGGAAACGCTCTACGCCATTTCGGCCCACACGGGCGCGACCCGCGCCGACAGCTGGATCGACATCGAGGGCGGCGCCGGCACCCTGAGCGCCTACGCGGGCATCGGCACCAACGAGCTGCCCTCCGGAAACCTGGTGCATGAAGGCCCGGCCTTCCCGCTCGGCAAGAAGGGCGGCTTCGCGGGCACGCACATCCTGGTGCCGCGCGGCGGCGTGGCGGTGCACATCAATGCGTTCAACTTTCCGGTGTGGGGGTTGCTCGAAAAATTCGCGCCCAGCTTTCTCGCGGGCATGCCGTGCATCGGCAAGCCGGCCACCGCGACAAGCTACGTGACCGAAGCGCTGGTGCGGCTCATCGTGCAGTCGGGCATCCTGCCGGAAGGCAGCCTGCAGCTCGTGGTCGGCGGCACGGGCGACCTGCTCGACCGGCTCGAAGGCCCGGACGTCGTCACCTTCACCGGCTCGGCCGACACCGCGGCCAGGCTGCGCGTGCACCCGAACTTGGTGCGCCATTCGATTCCATTCAACGCCGAGGCCGACTCGCTGAACTGCGCGATCCTTGCGCCTGACGTGACGCCCGACGACGAGGAGTTCGATCTCTTCGTGAAAGAGGTGGCACGCGAAATGACCATCAAGGCCGGCCAGAAGTGCACCGCCATCCGCCGCGCGATCGTGCCGCGCCAGCACCTCGATGCCGTGGCCGAGCGGCTGCGCGCGCGGCTTGCCAAGACCGTCGTCGGCGATCCTTCGCGCGAAGAGGTGCGCATGGGCGCCCTCGCCTCGCATGCGCAAAAGTCCGACGTGGCCGACCGTGTGGCCACGCTGCTGCAAGGCGCAGAACTGGTCTACGGCGAGCGCGACGGCTTCTCGCCCGTAGGCGACGGCGTGAGCGAAGGTGCGTTCTTCGCGCCCACGCTGCTGTTGAGTCGCAAGCCGCTCGAACACGATGCCGCGCACGACGTCGAAGCCTTCGGCCCCGTCAGCACGCTGATGCCTTACGACAGCACTGACGGCATCGACGAAGCGCTGGCATTGGCCGCACGCGGCCGCGGCAGCCTGGTCGGCACGCTGGTCACGCGCGACCCGGCCATCGCGGCCAAGGCCATTCCGGTCGCTGCCGCGTGGCATGGCCGCCTGCTGGTGCTCGACCGGGAAGCCGCCGCCGAATCGACTGGCCACGGCTCGCCGCTGCCGCAGCTCAAGCACGGCGGCCCCGGCCGCGCGGGCGGCGGTGAAGAGCTCGGCGGCCTGCGCGCGGTGAAGCACTACCTGCAGCGCGCCGCGGTGCAGGGCTCGCCCACCATGCTGGCCGCGATCACCGGCGAGCACGTGCGCGGCGCGGCCGTGCGCGAGAGCGAGGTGCATCCCTTCCGCCGCTATTTCGAAGACCTGCGCATCGGCGACTCGCTGCTCACGCACCGCCGCACCGTCGGCGAGGCCGACATCGTGGCCTTCGGCGGCATCTCGGGCGACTATTTCTACATGCACTTCGACGAGGTGGCGGCCAAGGAGTCGCCCTTCGGCAAGCGCATCGCGCATGGGTACTTCGTGCTGTCCGCCGCCGCAGGCCTCTTCGTCTCGCCCGCGCCGGGGCCGGTGCTCGCCAACTACGGCCTCGACACGCTGCGCTTCGTCAAGCCCGTGGGCATTGGCGACACCATCCGCGCGCGCCTGACCTGCAAGCGCAAGATCGACCGCAACAAGAAGGACGCGAGCGGCCAGGGCCAGGGCGTGGTGGCCTGGGACGTGGAGGTGACGAACCAGGACGGCGAACTGGTCGCGAGCTACGATATCCTGACCCTCGTCTCCAAGAAACCAGAATCCACCTGATGTTCGATCTCACAGGAAAAACAGCGCTCGTCACCGGCGGCAACGGCGGCATCGGCCTGGGCATGGCCCAGGGCCTTGCCAAGGCTGGCGCCCGCGTCATCGTGGCCGCGCGCAACGCCCAGAAATCGGCCGCCGCGGTCGAGGCGCTCAAGGCGCTGGGCAGCGACAGCTTCGCGCTCGAAGTCGACGTGGCCAACGAAGCCTCGGTGCAGAAGGCCTTCGACGAAGCGGCCGAACGCTGCGGCAGGCTCGACATCCTCATCAACAACGCCGGCACCACGGTGCGCAAGCCGGTCGACCAGCTCGCGCTGGACGAGTGGCACAAGGTGATGGACACCAACCTCACCAGCGCCTTTCTGTGCAGCCGCGCCGCGCATCCTCATCTGAAGAAGGCGGGCGGCAAGATCATCAACATCGGCTCGATGATGTCGATCTTCGGCGCACCTTATGCCCCGGCCTATGCCGCGAGCAAGGCGGGCATCGTACAACTCACAAAGTCGACCGCGCTTTCGTGGGCGGCCGACAACATCCAGGTCAACGCGATTCTCCCCGGCTGGTTCGAAACCGAGCTGACCGACGGCGCACGCAGCCAGATTCCAGGCCTGTACGACCGCGTGGTCGCCCGCGCCGCCGCGGGCCGCTGGGGCCAGCCGTCCGACATTGCCGGCACCGCGGTGTTTCTCGCAAGTCAGGCCTCGGACTATGTGACCGGTACAGCCATCCCCGTGGACGGCGGATTTTCCATCTCTGGCTGAAGTCGGGCGGGCCGTGTAAATTCGGCCGCCATGCTTCTCTGGTTTCAGATCTTTCTTTTTGTCGCCGGCACGGTCGCGCTGCTGTACGTCTCGCGCGGTCCGCTGAGCCAGCCCGGATCGCACGGCTTCTACCGCTTTTTCGCCTGGGAATGCATGCTGGCGCTGATCATCGTGAACCTGCCGGTGTGGCATGTCGACCCGCTGTCGTTCACCCAGTTGCTCTCTTGCGTGTTCCTGGCGCTCTCGATCTGGCTGCCGATCCACGCGGTGAAGCTGCTCAAGGCGCAGGGCAAACCGACCGAGGCCCGCAACGACGACCCGGCCCTCTACGGTTTCGAGAAGACTTCGTCGATCGTGACCGCTGGCGCCTTCCGCTACATTCGCCACCCCATGTACACGGCACTGATGCTGCTGGCCTGGGGTGCCTTCCTCAAGCAGTTCACCTGGCTGACCCTTGCGCTGGTGCTGGCGGCCACGGCGCTCCTGTTTCTGACGGCCCGCAGCGACGAAAAGGAATGCATCGCGCACTTTGGCGACGCGTACCGCGAGTACATGCGCCGCACGCGGCGCTTCATTCCGTTCGTGCTGTGAAAAGCCCGGGCTTTCCCAGCGGGGTACAGGCCGCGCTCCTGTTCCTGGCGCTGTTCCTGTGCGAATTCGTCATTGCCGTTGCGTTGCGCGACGCCAACCGATGGCTCGGACTCAACGACATGCAACTCGGCGTGCTTTCCGCCGTGCTGGGCAACGGCTGCGTGTTCGCGGGCGTCATGCACTTCCAGCAGCTCACCTACCGCGAGCTGTTCCACCAGTCGCCGGCCTCTGCCAGGGCCACGCTGGTGCTGATCGTGCCGCCTGTTCTGCTGCTCGTGCCGGGGCTGATGGTGGTGATCGTGACCGCGATGAACCTGCTGATGCGGGTCGTGCCGCTTTCCGCCTGGGAGGAATCGATGTTCAGCCGCATGGCCGACGGCAGCGTTGCCGCCACGCTGGCGGTATGCGTGATGGCGCCCCTGCTCGAGGAAATGCTGTTCCGCGGCATCGTGCTGCGCGGGTTCCTGCAGCGCTATTCGAGGTGGCAGGCCATCGTGGGCTCGGCACTGCTTTTCGGGGCCGCGCACCTGAACATCTATCAGTTCGTGGTGGGCCTGGTCATGGGCACGGTGCTCGGATGGCTCTATGAGCGCACACGCTCGCTCATTCCCTGCATCGCACTGCATGCGGCCTACAACACCGGCACCATCTTCGCGAGCGACCTGCCCGAAACCATTTCTCTCTCCGACACCGCGCTGGCCTTGCTGCTGATCGTGCTGGCGACCGCGTGCGGCGTGCTGGCTTTGCGGCACATGCTGATGGCGCCCATTGCGCGCAGGCCGGCGCCCTGAACCCGCGCCCCATCCTTCAGGAAACTAGGCTTGCACGGGCGGAAACGGCCGCGCATCCACCGCCTCGCCGTCGACGATGAAGTGACCGCCCGCCACATGGTGCAGCGTGCGCAGTTCGTCATGCCCCGTGAAGTTCCAGCGCCCCTCTGCGAACACACGCGAATCGGCCTGCGCGGCGATCACCTCGCCCAGGAACAGGTCGTAGCGCTGCTGAATTTGCGGCTCTGGCAGCAGCCGGCATTCGAGCCATGCCACGCAGCCTTCCAGCAGGGGCGCATCGGTTGCCTCGCTTGCGAAAGTCTGCAGCCCGTAGGCCGAGAATTTGTCGTGTCCATCGCGTTCGACGATCTCGCGGCCCGAGCTGTTGCCCAGGGCTTCCGTCAGGTCGAGCTGGGCGCGTGAGGGCACCTGCAGCGCAAAGGTGCCGGCGCCCTCGAGCAGCGTGCGTGTCCAGGTGCTCTTGTCGAGTACCACGGCCACCTTGGGCGGGTCGAAGTCCAGTGGCATGGCCCAGGCCGCGGCCATGATGTTGCGTTGGCCGCCATGGGCGGCACTCACGAGCACGGTGGGGCCGTGGTTGAGCAGGCGGTAAGCCTTGGCGAGCGGGACTGGCCGGCGGTGAATGGCGTTCATGCACCGCATCCTACCGGCGCGCGCCAAGGCGGCTGCTATGCGCTCGCGCGCGTGAGCATGCGGCCGGCTCGCGCGAGCACGCTCGCCGGCGCACCTTGGCCTCCGCGATACGCCAGCACGCCGTTCACGAACACGCGTTCCACGCCCAGGCTCACGCCATGCGGCTTGTCATAGGTGGCGGTGTCGGCAATGGTTTCGGGGTCGAACACCACCACGTCGGCCATGGCGTCCACGCGCAGCAACCCGCGGTCGGCAATCCGCAGGTTGCGCGCGGTCATGCCGGTCATCTTGTGCACGGCCTGCTCCAGCGTGAACAGGCGGCGCTGGCGCCAGTAGCGCGCGAAGACGCGCGGAAATGCGCCCCACAGGCGCGGATGCGGATGGCGGTCGGTGCGGCAGGCCGTCGCTGCCGATCATGGTGAGCGGGTGGGCAATGACGCGCTCCACGTCTTCTTCCTGCATCTGGAAGTAGCAGGCGCCGCCGGGCTTGAGAAGCAGGCAGGCCTCCTGCTCGGTGGTGCCCCACTCGCGCGCAATGTCGGAGATGAGCCGACCGGTCATCTCGGGGTGCGGATCGGACCAGGTCAGCAGCACGTCGATGACGCCGTCGACCAGGTCTTCGCGCAGCACGGTGGAGCCGGCCACGTAGGGGTACACGTCCATTGCGATCTGCTGGCGCTCCGCCAGCGCCTCGATCAGCGGCAGCGTTTCCTTCGTGCGGCCCCAGTTGGCGGGGCCGGCGCACTTGTGGTGCGAGATGACGAGCGGCACGCCGGCGCTGAAGGCGGTGTCGCCCGCTTCGTGCAGCGCCTCGATGATCTGCTGCATTTCACTGCGCAGATGCGTCGCGTAGACGCCGCCGTGCCTTGCGACGACGCGCGCGAGCGCAGTCACTTCCTCGGCGGGTGCGGCAAACGCTTCTTCATAGAACAGGCCCGACGACATGCCATGCGCACCTTCGGCCATGCTGCTGTCGAGCAGGGCCGCCATGCGCGCCAGTTCGTCGCTGCTCGCTGGGCGATCGAGCGCCTCCATCGCCGCGAAACGCAGCGTGGTGTGGCCCACCAGCGCCGCCACGTTGAGTGCGGGCTGCGTCGCATCGACAGCCGCGCGGTACTCGGCCATGGTGGCGTGCTTGAACGACTCTGCGCCCAGCAGCGTGAGCGGCGGTTTGGACTGCGGCGTGCGGTACGGCGCGAGCGAGATGCCGCAGTTGCCGGTCACCACGGTGGTGATGCCCTGCGATACCTTCGGCAGGCACAGCGGGTCGCGAAGCACGATGGCGTCGTCGTGCGTGTGCGCGTCGATGAAGCCGGGCGCAATCACCTTGGTGCGGCAGTCGACGATGTCGATATCGGCCAGCGCGAGTCCCTCGGGCAGCCGCTCACGCAGTCCTTCGCCGAGCGCAACGATTCGATCGCCCTGCAGCAGCACGTCGCCGGTCCATGAAGGCCCACCCGAGCCGTCGACCACCAATCCCGCCTCGAGCAATATGGCTTTGGCTCCGCTCACGATGCGCGGCCTCCCGTGTTGATGCCGCCGCCGTCCCAGCTTTGCAGCGGGTGCGTGGCGGCGTCGATGCCGTGGCGCTGGAAGGCTTCGCGCGCGCGCTGCAGGCGCTGCACCGCGGGCTCGCCGCGCCGCTGCGCCACCAGCACCGTGAGAATCTCGATGGCAGTGAGATGCGTCAGGTAGGCATCGATGCCCACGTGCATCACGGCATCGTCGGGCACCGAAAGGCCCAGCAGAAAGTCGGCCTTGGCCGCGAGCGCCGTACCAGGGCGCGTGAGCGCGACCACCTTGGCGCCCTGGCCGCGCGCAATGTCCACCGCGTCAAGCAGCGACGGCATGCCGCCCACGTGCGAGATGGCAATGACCACGCCGCCCGGACGCTGCGCCGCACCCGCCACCTGCTGCAGGTGGTAGTCGGCCCAGGCGTTGGCCGAGAGGCCGAGCCTGAAGAGCCGCGCCTGCAGGTCGTTGGCCATGAACCACGACGTGGCGCCCGCGCCGTACAAGTCGACGTGCGGCGCGGCCGCAATGGCGGCCACGGCACCGTCGAGCACCTGCATGTCGAGCTGCCCGCGCACGCCCGAGACCGAAGCCGCCGCGCTGCGCGCGATCTTGCTGACGACTTCATCGGCCGCGTCCTCGATGTTCACGCGCCGGTGCAGCGGCGAGCCGCCCAGCGCGAGCTCTTGCGCGAGCGCGAGCTTGAACTCGCGCAGTCCCGCAAAGCCCAGATCGCGGCAGGTGCGCATGATGGTGGGCACCGAGCTGCCCGAGCGCTCGGCCAATTGCTCGAAGCTTTCCTCGAGGGCGCGGTCGGGGTCTTCGAGGATCAGATCCAGAATCGCGCGGCGCGTGGCCGGTGCGCTGCTGCGAATTTCGCCGATCTTCTGAAGCAATGAGGGGGTCATCGGTGGATGTGGTTCAGAAGTGCATGGCGACGGCGTCGCTCACGCGGTAGTTCTCTTCGACCACCGGCATCCAGTGCCATTTGTCGAAGGTGGTGCAGGGGTGCGAAATGCCCAGGCCGACACGGTCGCCGACCGCGGGTGCCTGTGCTTCTTCGGAAGCGTCCCAGCGCAGGTAGGCGTGCTGGTCATTGAGTGCGGTGATCTTCCAGCCCTCGGGCACGCCTTGCGCTTCGAGCACGCCGCGTGTGGCACGCGCGATCGGCACCGGCATCGAAAGGTCGAAGGAGATGTCGCGCTTGCCCACGGCCAGGATCGCCAAGCCGGGCTCGGGACGCGACTGCACCGTGGCCCACACTTCCATCGCGGGGCGCAGGCTCTCGCCGCAATGGCAGCCCAGCCGCTCGTCCACCGCGCTCACCATGCGCTTGTAGAAGCCGTGATCGTGCGTGACATAGCAGCCGGAGCGCAGCAGGCCGCGCACGGGCGAACCGAGCGCGGGCTTCAGGCGGCCGGCCACCAGGTCGAAGATGGCCGAGCCGCCGGCGGAGACCAGCACCTCGTCGGCCTCGAACAGCTGCTGTGTGTCGCAATGGCGCGCAATGGCTTCCACGCGGTCCATCAGTGTGTCGGCGTAGGCCGTGTCGGGTTCGCTGGCACCGGTGGCGCCCTGCCCTTCATAGGTCTCGATGCCCACGAGCTTGACCGCATCGCTGGCACGCAGGCGCGTGGCGAGCGCCACCGCCTCCTCATGCGTGCGGCAGCCGGTGCGCGCGCCTTCGACGCCGATCTCCAGCATCACCTCGAACGGCACGCTCTCGGCATGGCGCTTCGACCAGTCTTCGACCAGCGCGAGCTGCGCCAGCGAATCGACGAGGAACACCACGCGCAGGTCGGCATGCGCCTGCAGCAGCAGCTGGATGCCGGCCAGGTCTTCGTCGCTGACCACCTGGTTGGCGATGAGCGTGCGGCGCGCGCCGGCCGCCACCCCCACGGCAAGCTGCGTCACCGTGGCGAAGGTCAGGCCCCAGGCACCCGCATTCAGCTGGCGCTGGAAGAGCTGCGGCGACATGGTGGTCTTGCCGTGCGGTGCGAGGTCGATGCCCCATTCGCGCACGCGCGACTGCATCCAGGCCAGGTTGTGCTCGAGTGCCTCGCGCTTGAGCACGGCCAGCGGCAGCGGCAGGTCGCCCGCGAGCACGTTCCAGCCCGCGGCGCCAACCTCGCTGCGGCGGCGCGGCGGCTGGGTGCGCGGGTAACCCTTGAAGTTGCTGCCCAGCATCGGGTCGTTGAAGTCCTTGTCGGCGAGAGCGGCTGTGTCGGTCATGGTCATGCGGCAATGTGGGAAAGCAGTTCCTTGCGGATGCAAGCGCTGTAGTGTCCGGGAGAAATCTCGTCGAGCGGCGGCACCGTCTGCGCGCAGGCTTCGATGGCGTGCGGGCAACGGGTGCGGAACACGCAACCCGAAGGCGGCGAGATCGGGCTGGGAATGTCGCCCTTGAGTGCGATGCGTTCGGTGGCAAGCGTCGGGTCGGGCTTCGGACTCGCGGCCAGCAGCGCCTGGGTGTAGGGGTGCGAGGGCCGCGCAAACAGCTCATCGGTGGTGGCCACTTCCATCACCTTGCCGAGGTACAGCACCACGACCCGGTCGCACAGGTACTCGACCACGTCGAGGTCGTGCGAGATGAAAAGCATGGTGAGCCCGAGCCGCTCGCGCAGGTCAGCCAGCAGGTTGATGACCTGCGACTGGATCGACACGTCCAGCGCCGAGAGCGGCTCGTCGGCCACGATGAACTCCGGCTCGACCGCAAGCGCGCGTGCCACACCGATGCGCTGGCGCTGGCCGCCCGAGAACTCGTGCGGAAAGCGGCTCGCGTGCTCGGCGCGCAGGCCCACGGTTTCGAGCAGCTCCGCAATGCGCTTGTCGCGCGCGGCGGCGCCCTTGTGCAGGCCGTGCGTGGACAGCGCCTCGCCGAGGATGGCGCTGATGCGCATCTTCGGATTCAGGCTTGCATACGGGTCCTGGAAAATGATCTGCAGCTTGCTGCGCAGCTTGCGCATGCGCTCGCCCGAGAGCGCGCCGATGTCGTCGCCGCGGTAGAGCACCTGGCCCTCGGTGCGTTCGACCAGCCGCAGCACGGTGCGGCCGATGGTGCTCTTGCCCGAGCCCGATTCGCCGACAAGGCCCAGCGTTTCGCCGGGACGGATGGCAAACGACACATCGTCGACCGCGCGCACCGGGCGGTCGCTGCTGCCGAAGTATTTCTTGAGTCCGCGGACTTCGATGAGAGGGGCGGCGGTGGTCATCGTGGGGATGGGGGATTGGCTCCCTCCCCTTCCGGGGGAGGGTTGGGGTGGGGGCTCTGGGCGGTGGAGACCGTCGCGAAGATGGAATGGCCGCGTGCCCCCACCCCAGCCCTCCCCCGGAAGGGGAGGGAGCAAGACAGGGGCAGCAGCGGGCGTCTCATGCGACCCTCGCGAGTCGGGCGTCCGGCTGCACGCGAATGCAGCGCGCCTGGCGGTCTTGGCGGATATCGATCAACGGCGGAATCTCTTCCCTGCAAGCCGGCAGTGCGTGGTCACAGCGCGGCTCGAAGGCGCAACCGGGCGGCGGCGCAAGCGGGCTCGACACCTGCCCGCGAATCGCGAACAGCCGCTTGGGCTTGGGCTGCCCCGGCAGGCGCGCTTTGCCCGGCAGGCAGGCCAGCAGGCCCTGCGTGTACGGATGTTCGGGCTGCGCGAACAGCGGCCGCACCGGCGCGCTCTCGACCACGCGGCCCGCATAGAGCACCACCACATCGTCTGCATGGTGCGCGACCACGCCGAGGTTGTGCGTGATGAAGAGGATGCTCATGCCGGTCTCGGCCTGCAGCCGGCGCATGAGCTCGAGAATCTGCGCCTGGATGGTCACATCGAGCGCCGTGGTGGGCTCGTCCGCAATCAGGAGCGTCGGGTCGCAGGCCATGGCCAGCGCGATCATCACGCGTTGGCGCATGCCGCCCGAGAGTTGGTGCGGGTACTCGTGGATCCGTTGCGCCGCCGCCGGAATCTCGACCAGCTCCAGCATGCGCAGCGCGTGGGCCATGGCCGCCTTGCGGTCCAGCCCCTTGTGCAGCCGCACGCTTTCGGCAATCTGCTCGCCGATGGTGAAGACCGGGTTCAGGCTGGTCATCGGCTCCTGGAAGATCATCGACAGCTGGTTGCCGCGCAAGCTGCGCATCTCGCGTTCGCCGATCTGCAGCAGGTCGAGCACCTTGCCTTCCCGGGTGACGAAAGAGGCCGAGCCGCTGACCTGCGCATTCGCGGTCTTGGGCAACAGGCGCATCAGCGTGAGGCTGGTGACCGACTTGCCCGAGCCCGATTCGCCGACCAGCGCGGTCGTCTTGCCGGGCTGGATCGAGAAGCTCACATCGGCCACCGAACGGATCAGGCCGTCCTCGGTGGGAAAGCTGGTGCTCAGGTTGTTGACCGTGAGGCGTGGGGTGTTCGTGGCGTTCGTCATCACGCGGTCTTCTTCAGCTTGGGGTCCAGCAGGTCGCGCACGCCATCGCCCAGCAGTTGCAGCGAAAGCGCGGTGAAGATGATGGCGAGCCCCGGGAACAGCACCACCCAGAAGGCCTGGTGCGCGTACTGCTGGCTGCCCGCCACCATGGTGCCCCAGGTGGGAATTTCGGGCGGCACGCCGACGCCGAGGAACGAGAGGCCCGCCTCGGCCAGGATGGCGTAGGCGAAGATGAACGACACCTGCACGAGGATCGGCGACATCAGGTTCGGCAGGATGTGGCGCCACAGGATGCGCGAAGTGCGCACGCCCAATGCCCGCACCGCCTCGACGAACAGCAGCTCGCGCACCACCAGTGTCGATGCCCGCACCACCCGCGCCACACGCGGCGTGTAGACCAGCACCAATGCGAGCACGGTGTTGACGAGCGATGGCCCTAGGATCGCCACCAGCGCGATGGCCAGCAGGATGTCGGGGAAGGACATCATCGCGTCGACCACGCGCATCAGCGGCGTGTCGAGCCGGCGGAAGAAGCCGGCCATCAGGCCGAGCACGGTACCGGCGACGACCGAACCGAGCGCAGTGAGCGCCGCGATGGCCAGCGAGTAGCGCGCACCGTGCACGATGCGCGAGTACATGTCCCGGCCGAGCTCGTCGGTGCCCAGCAGGTGCTCGGCGCTCGGACCCTTCAAGCGCTGCAGCACGGCGGTGTCGTTGGGATCGATGGAGGCGAACAGCGGCGCGCCGATGGCGAGCACCGCGATCACCAGCAGCACCATCGCGGAGACCATCACGATGCGCCGGTGCATCAGCTGGCGGAGCATTCGGGGCATCTGCATTTTGTTCTTCCCTCAGACCTTCACGCGCGGATCGACGACGGCGTACAGCAGGTCGATGGAGAAATTGATCAGCACGTAGATCGCGGCGATCACCAGCAGCGCACCCTGGATCACCGGATAGTCGCGCCGCAGGACCGCACTCACCACGAGATTGCCGACGCCCGGCAGGCCGAACACGGTTTCGGTGATGACGGCGCCGCCGATCATCAGCGCGACCGTGAGGCCGATCACCGTGACGATGGGCACCAGCGCATTGCGCAGCGCATGCTTGAGCACGACAGTGCTTTCGCTCAAACCCTTGGAGCGCGCGGTGCGCACATAGTCTTCGCCGAGCACGTCGAGCATCGAGGCGCGGGTGAAGCGGATGATGAGCGCTGAATTCAACAAGCCCAGCACCGTGGCCGGCAGCACCAGCGAATGCAGCCGCTCGGCCAGTGCCGCATCGGGCGCGCCGTAGCCCGACACCGGGAACCAGCCGAACGACACCGCAAAGACCTGGATCAGCACGATGCCCAGCCAGAAGCTCGGAATGCTCGCGCCCAGCATCGCCACGCCGGTGAACAGTTGGTCGACCACCCGTCCGCGGAACACGGCCGAAACGATGCCGCAGGGCACACCGATCAGCGCGGCGATGGCCACCGCCATCAGCGCGAGCAGCGTGGTGGGCTCGGCGCGCTCCCACAGCGCCTGCGTCACCGGCCGCTGCAGGAAGATCGAGGTGCCGAGGTTGCCCTGCAACACTTCGCGCAGCCAGTAGCCGAACTGCACGGGCAGTGGCTTGTCCAGGCCGTACTCTTTCTGCACGCGGGCGATGTCGGCCGCGGTGGCCTGGTCACCCAGCAGCACCGAGACCGGGTCGCCCGAGGCCGCGCGCGTGAGCACGAAGACGAGCACCGCCACGATGGCGAGCACGACGAGCATGCCGGCCGCGCGCGAGGCGATGTAGCGAAGCGAAGACTTCTTCATCACGCGGAAAACTCGATGGCGGCCGCGCTGCCCACCGCCACGTACTGGCCGGTGAACTTGATGTCGCCCTTCTGCACGCGGAACACCGTCACGTTGTCGCCCTGCTTGTTGTGGCACACATAGAGGAATCGGCCGCTCGGGTCGAGCGTGCAGCTGCGCGGGTAGTTGCCGCGCGACCACTCTTCGCGCACGAGCGTGGGGGCGCCGGTGCGGGCATCGATCTTGAACAGCGAGATCGAATCGTGCAGGCGGTTCAGCGACACGAAGTGCTGGCCGTCCGGCAGCATGCGGATGCCCGATGCATAGCTGGTGCCCTTGAAGCCCTTCGGCAGCGCCGAGGTTTCGCTCACCGGCGTGAGCACGCCCGTGCCGGCGTCATAGCGCATGAAGGCGATGGTCGAGGCCTCTTCGTTCACGAGGTAGAGCCACTTGCCGTTCAGGTGAAAAACGAAGTGGCGCGCGCCCGAGCTTTCGGAAACGGCGACGGTGCTGGGCTGGCTCAGCACGCCGGTCGCACGGTCGAAGCGGTATGAGATCACGCGGTCCAGGCCGAGGTCCGCCACCAGCACGAAGTTGCCTCCGGGATCGCTGTGCACCATGTGCGCATGCGGGCCGTCGTGGTCGCTGGTGGCAAAGCCTTCGTGCGAACGGGCCGCGGCCGGCACCGCGTCGGCGCCGGGCTTGCAGGGCGCCGCGCCGCAAGCGGCCGCATCCTTGTAGACGACCGCCGCGCGGTCTGTTTCGAAGCCGCGATCGGCGCGCAGCGCGATCACGCTGACGTCACCGCTCGCGTAGTTGGCCGTGAACAGGAAGCGGCCATCGGGATGCACGCTGATGTGCGCCGGGTCCTTGCCGCCGCAGGCCATCTCGGCCACGAACGACAGCGCGCCGTTCGCGCCGATGCGGAAGGCCGACACCGAGCCGGCCTCGAATTCGTTGGCGGCGTAGAGCAGCGGCAGCGTCGGATGGCGCGCGAGCGATGCGGGGTTGCGCAGCTTGGCGTCGTCTCCGGTGCTCGCCACGGCAGGCGGTGCGCCGGGAATGGGCTTGAGCGCACCGGTTGCGCCGTCCACCACGAACTGGTGCACGCCGAGGCCGCGTCCGCCGCGCCACGGCTTGCCGCCATCGGTGTAGGTACCGACGTAGGCGTACACAGGACCGGATGTGGCGGCTTGCACGGAAGAAGCCGAGAGGCCGAGGGCTCCGAGGCCGGAGGCCAGTGCGCTGGCTTGCAGAAGTTGGCGACGCGATGGCATGGCGTTGTTCCTTCCCGCGTTACTTGATCTTCGCGTTCCAGAAGAACGGCCAGGTCGCGGGCTGGTAGTTGTCCAGCGCCGGGCTCTTGGCCGAGAGGCCGTTGAACTTGCCGACGTTGATGTACGGTACCTCTTCGTAGACCACCTGCTGCACCTTGCCCCACAGCGCGCCGCGCTTGGCCGGGTCGCTCTCGACATTGAAGGCCTGCAATGCCGCCTTCTTGGCGGGCGAATCCCACCAGCCGGGTGCGCCGTCGCCCAGCTGCGGCGGCGAAAGCATCGGCTCGGGGAACTGGCCCGAGTGCGTGACGTAGATGTCCCACAGCTTGGGGTCGTTGCGGCGCTGCACCAGCGTCGCCCAGTCGACCACGTTCAGGTCGACCTTGAAGCCGGCGCGCTTGAGCTGCTCGGCCATCAGCAGCGACATGTTGTAGTGAAAGTCGTACTGGCGGCTGGTGAGCACGCGGATCGGCTCGCCCTTGTAGCCTGCCTTGGCCGCGGCCTCCTTGGCCTTGGATGCGTTGCGCTCGTTGTAGAGCGTGGTGCCGGCGGTCGAATAGAAAGGCGATCCCTTGGGGAAGTGGTTGCCTTCGGCCACGAAGAAGCGCGTGTCGCCGAAACCGGCCGCGAGCATCTCGCCTTCGCCGAGCGCCGACTGGATCGCCTGGCGCAGGGCCTGGTTGGCGGCCACGCCTTCCTTGGTGTTGAGCACGAGGTACGGAAAACCGAACGACGGCGTCATGATCGGGACGGTCTTGCCGCCCGCCTTCTCCAGGCGCGGCAGGGCTTCCACCGGCAGCAGGTCGGCAAAGTCGTACTGGCCGGCCAGGGCGCCTTCGACCCGCGTGCTGGCGTTGGGCACGGGCACGAAGCGCAGCTCTTCGATGGCCGCCTCGCGCTTGCCGCCGTAGCCGCTTGCCAGCTCCTTGCGCGCCGTGTACTTGTCGAAGCGCGTGAGCAGCACGAACTGGTCGGGGCGGCGCTCCTTGAATTTGTAGGGGCCGGTGCCGACGAAATCCTTCAACGGCGAGGCGATGGAGTCCTTGGCCATGATGGCCGCCATGCCGCTGGGCAGCGCAAGCTGCGAGAGCAGCGGCGCATACGGCGCCTTCAGCACGATTTCCACGCCCAGCGGGCCCTTGGCCTTGAGGCTCTCGATCTCCTTGCCCACGGCCTTGCCGCGCGGCGACTGGTCCATCCAGCGCTGCAGGCTGGCCACCACGTCGTCGGCCGTGAGTTCGCGGCCGTTGTGCAGCATCACGCCCTTGCGCAGGGTGATGGCGTAGGTCTTGCCGTCGGCGGAGATCTTCGGCATCGTCTCGGCCAGCATGGGCACCACGTTCCACTTGGCGTCGAAGGTGTAGAGCGTTTCGTACACGTGCTGCATGATGGTTCCGACCAGGTCGGCGGTCGATGCCATGGGATCGAGCGTCTGCGGCTCGGCCACCATCGCCAGCGTGGCGAAGTTGCGCGGGCCTTGGGCTTGGGCCGGCTGATGGGGCAGCGCGGCGCACAGCAGTGCGAGCAGGGAAGCACCCAGCAGGCTGCGCGTCGACAGGTGCGGCAGGCGCTGGACAAGACCGGCGTGAGGCATGGGGAACTCCTTCATGGGGCGGGCAGGTTGTGAAAGAAATTTTCTTTTCGGCCCGGACTTTGAAGCAGTATCCATGCCAAATCATCCGTGTTAACCCTTGTTTTAAGAATTTTCTGAAACTAATTTTCAGATTGGATCGATACTTGCGATCCTCTTTTTCTTCTTTTTCACTTCAGGAGTTTCCCCATGCCGCTCGAATACCTCGGCGCCCCGCCCATCGCCTCGGACCGTCAGGCTCGCCCGTTTTCCCCGGCCGTGCGCGCAGGCGATTTCATCTATGTGTCGGGCCAGGTGCCCGCCAATGCCGAGGGCGAGATCGTGGTGGGCGGCATCGAGGCGCAGACGCGCCAGGTGATGGAAAACCTGAAGAAGGTGCTCGCGCTGGCCGGCGCCACGCTCGACGACGTGTGCAAGAGCACCGTCTGGCTGCAGGACGCGCGCGACTTTGGTGCGTTCAACCGCATCTACATGGGCTACTTCGGTGAAAACAAGCCGGCGCGTTCGACCACCGAGGCGCGCCTGATGGTCGACGCCAAGGTCGAGATCGACGTCGTGGCCTACAAGCCCAAGTAAATCGGTTGCTACAGCAGCTCGGTCTTGCGCTGGATGATCCGCGAGACGAGCCCGTATTCGACCGCTTCCGCAGCCGAGAGCCAGCGGTCGCGTTCGATGTCGGTCAGCACCACGTCGATGGGCTTGCCCGTTTCGCGCGCAATTTCGTGCGCGATGCGCTGCCGGGCCTTGATGATTTCCTGCGCCTGGATCGCGATGTCGGTCGCTTGGCCGCCCGCGCCGCCGCTGGGCTGGTGGATCAGGAATCGCGTGTTCGGCAGGCACACGCGCCGCTCGCGCGGCACTGCCAGGTAGAGGTGCGTGGCGGCGCTGCCCACCCACCCGGTGCCGATCATGTTCACCGGCGCGGAAATGAAGCGCACGATGTCGTGAATGGCGTCGCCCGACTCCAGGTGGCCGCCGGGCGAGCTCACGAGGATGTCGATGGGCTTCTCCGGGCTGTCGGCGTCGAGCGCGATGAGCCTGCGCGTCACGTCGGCGGCCACCGAGTCGGTGATGCTGCCGAAGATCAGCAGCGTGCGCGACTTGAAGGCTTTTTCTTCCAGGTAGGAATTGCGCGGCTCCGCGGTGGCGGCGGGCGTGGTGTCGTCGTCGGTTTCCATGATGAAGAAGCACTCCTGTGATTGAACGGCATCTTGCCGGACAGGCGAACAGTTTCGCGACATTCCATGGGCCGTGGCAAGCGGCACCGGAAACTCAGCCCGCCAGCCGCCCTGCCACGAGCTGCAGCACGCGGTCGCAGCGCTTTGCAAGCTCCTGGTCGTGCGTGACCATCACGAAGGCCGTGCGGTGCTTGTGCGCAAGCTCGATCATCAGCGCGAACACCGTGTCGGCCGTGTTGCGGTCGAGGTTGCCCGTGGGCTCGTCGGCCAGCACGCAGGCCGGTTGCGTGACCAGCGCACGCGCAATGGCCACGCGCTGGCGCTCGCCGCCCGAGAGTTCGGCCGGCCGGTGGTGCAGGCGGCCGCCCAAGCCCACGCTTTCGAGAATTCTGGTGGCCGCGGCCGCAGCCTGCGCGGGTTCGGTGCGCCGGATCTTGAGCGGCATCGCCACGTTGTCGAGCGCGCTGAACTCCGGCAGCAGGTGGTGAAACTGGTAGACGAAGCCCAGGTGCTGATTGCGCAGCCGCCCCTGCTCGGCCGCATCGGCGTGCGCGATGTCCTTGCCGAGCAGTTCGACCTTGCCCGAGGTGGGCGCATCGAGCCCGCCCATCAGGTGCAGCAGCGTGCTCTTGCCAGAGCCCGAGGCGCCGACGATGGCCAGCGTTTCTCCGGCGCGCACATCGAGGTCGACGCCGTGCAGCACAGTGAGGTCGATGCGCCCTTCGTGAAAACGCTTGGTGAGGCCGCGCGCCTTCAGCACCACGCCGTTGCCGGGCGTGGCGGTATCTTGTTGTTCACTCATAGCGCAGGGCCTCGGCGGGGTTGACGCGGCTCGCGCGCCAGCTCGGATACAGCGTGGCCAGGAAGGCCAGGACAAGGGAAATGATCGCGATCGGCATGATGTCGCTGCGCTGCGGATCGCTCGGCATCTTGCTGATCAGGTAGATGTCTTTCGGCAGGAAGCTCGCGTGAAAGAGCTGCTCGAGCGCCGGCACGATCACGTCGATGTTGTAGGCAATGCCCAGCCCCAGAAGCAACCCGGCCACGGTGCCGATCACGCCGACCATGGCTCCCTGCACCACGAAAATGCCCATGATGCTGCGCGGCGAACTGCCCAGCGTGCGCAGGATGGCGATGTCCGCGCGCTTGTCGGTCACGGTCATGACCAGCGTGGACACCAGGTTGAAAGCGGCCACCGCCACAATGAGCGTGAGGATGATGAACATCATGCGTTTCTCGACCTGCACGGCCGCGAACCAAGTCTTGTTCTGGCGCGTCCAGTCGCGGATCAGGAACTGGCCCGGGAGCGTGACGGCCATCTGGTCGGCCACGTCGCGTGCCTCGTTCAGGTCCTTGAGCTTGATGCGGATGCCGGTGGGCCCGTCGAGCCGGAACACGCGCTGCGCGTCTTCCGCGTGAATCATGGCCAGTGCCGAGTCGTACTCGTAGTGGCCCGAATCGAAAGTGCCCACCACGGTGAACTGCTTGAGCCGCGGCACCACGCCCGCGGGCGTGACCTGGCCGCCGGGCGCCACCAGCGTGACCTGGTCGCCCGGCTGCACGAAGAGCGATCGCGCCAGCTCGCCGCCGAGCACGATGCCGAACTGGCCCGGCACCAGCTTGTCGAGCGTGCCCTTCTGCGCGGTGGTGGCAATGTCGGTGACCTCGGGTTCGAGCTTGGGCACGATGCCGCGCACCAGCGTGCCCTTCATGTCCTCGCCGCGCGCAATGAGCGCCTGCGTGGCAATGAAGGGCGCGGCGCCGATCACCTCGGGGTTCTTGCGTGCGGCCGCGGTGATGGCATCGATGTCGGGCAGGGCCTGGCCGTCGCGCGAAAGGATCTCGATGTGCGACACCACGCCGAGCATGCGGTCGCGCACCTCTTTCTGGAAGCCGTTCATCACGCTGAGCACGATGATCAGCGCCGCCACCCCCAATGCGATGCCAAGCATCGACACGCCGGAAATGAAAGAGATGAAGCCGTTGCGCCGCGTCGCCCGTCCAGCGCGCGTATAGCGCCAGCCGAGCTGCAGTTCATAAGGAAGTCGCATATTTTCAGTTGTTTAACGCGCTTCCGGCGCCAAGGGCGCTTCGGGGCGTTGCATCCTCGGGATTGTGGCATTCCCGGACAATAGGGAAATGGCCGAACCTCTCCCACGTCATCTGTTGATTCCCTTTGCCGGCCGCGGTTCCCCTGCATGCCGCGCGGCCCTGCCCTCGCTTCGGCTGCCCAGCCTCGAGTCCCTGCTCTCCCGGCTCTCGCTCGTGGAGACCGATATGCAGGACGAAAGCACGCGCTCACCGCCCCACGAACGGGCGCTGGCAAAAGCGCTCGGTGTTTCCGCACCCGACGGCTGCATTCCCTGGGCCGCGCTCGAAGCAAGGCAGATCGGCATCGCCGAGCCCGGCGACCGCGAAGGCTGGGGCCTGGTGGCGCTGTGCAACTGGCAGGTGGGCATCGACGACGTGGTGCTGGGAGACCCGGCCGCCATCGAGATCGACGCCGCCGAATCGGCCGCGCTGCTCGCCGCCGCCCACCCTTTCTTCGAGGAAGACGGCATTGCGCTGCACCCCTCGCGGACGCCGGGCCGCTGGCTGGCGCGCGCGCCCATCTTCAACGGCCTGGCAACAGCGTCGATCGACCGCGCGGTGGGCCATCCGATTTCGCAATGGTCGCCATTGGCCGAAGCCGCGCGGCCGCTGCGCCGCCTTCAGAATGAAATGCAGATGCTGCTCTACACCCAGCGCGTGAACGACGACCGCGCCGCGCGCGGCGTACCGCCGATCAACTCTTTCTGGCTCAGCGGCACGGGCGCGCTGCAGGCCGGCGTTCCTTTGGCCGACACGACCGCACCGACCGTGAGCGATGCGCTGCGCGTGGCCGCGCTGCGCGACGATGGCGCGGCCTGGGCCGAAGCCTGGCAGGCGCTGGACACAGGCGCCATCGCGGGACTGCTGGCCGACTACACCGCCGGTGCCGACATCACGCTCACGCTGTGCGGCGACCGCGCAGCGCAGCGCTATGCGGTGCAGCAGCGCGGGCTCATGAGCTGGGCCCGGAGCCTGTTCGACCGGCCGCGCGCCGCCAGCGTGCTGGAGGCCCTGTGAAGATCATTGCGAGAGAAATTCCGCCCCGCTCGGTCTGGGCACTCGAGCAGGCCGGCGTGCATCCGCTGCTGGCCCGCCTGTTCGCCGCGCGCGGCGTGCTGGCCAAGGACGAGCTCGACGATGGCCTGGCGCGCCTGCTGCTGCCGGGCACGCTGCACGGCACGCGCGAAGCGGCGGTGCTGCTGGCCGATGCGATGGCGCAGGACAAGCGCCTGTGCATCGTGGCCGACTACGACTGCGACGGCGCCACCGCCTGCGCGGTCGCGGTACGCGGCCTGCGCCTGCTCGGCGCAAAAAACGTGAGCTACCTGGTGCCCGACCGCGTGGTGGACGGCTACGGCCTCACGCCGCCGATTGCCGAGCGCGTGGCCGACAGCGGCGCCGACATGCTGATCACCGTCGACAACGGCATCGCCAGCGTCGAGGGCGTGGCCGCCGCCAAGGCGCGCGGCCTGCAGGTGCTGGTGACCGACCACCACCTCCCCGGCCCCGAACTGCCGGCGGCCGACGTGCTCGTGAACCCCAACCAGCCCGGCTGCGGCTTCGAGAGCAAGAGCATCGCCGGCGTCGGCGTGATGTTCTACGTGCTGCTGGCGCTGCGCTCCGAATTGCGCGAACGTGGCGTCTTCGCCGCGGCCACGCAGCCGAAGCTCGACACGCTGCTCCCGCTGGTCGCGCTCGGCACGGTGGCCGACGTGGTGAAGCTCGACGCCAACAACCGCCGCCTCGTCGCGCAGGGCCTGCGGCGCATCCGCGCCGGCGCACTGCCGGCGGGCATTGCGGCGCTGTTCAAGGCGGCCGGACGGAACGCCGCGGTGGCCACCACCTTCGACTTCGGCTTTGCGCTCGGCCCGCGCATCAACGCCGCCGGCCGGCTCGCCGACATGACACTGGGCATCGAATGCCTGCTGACCGACGACGCAGGCCGCGCCGACGAGCTCGCACGCACGCTCGACGGCATCAACCGCGAGCGCCGCGACATCGAGGGCGGCATGCGCGACCAGGCGCTGCTGCTGGCCGAGTCGCTGTTCGGCCCCGCGGCCGACGGCAGCGAGGCACCACCCGCGGCCATCAGCGTGTTCGATGCCGACTTCCACGAAGGCGTGGTCGGCATCGTGGCCTCGCGCATCAAGGACCGCTTCCACCGCCCGACCTTCGTCTTTGCCGCCAGCGGCGCGCCCGGCAAGGAGCACGAGCTCAAGGGCTCGGGCCGGTCGATTCCGGGCTTTCACCTGCGCGATGCGCTCGACCTCGTGGCCAAGCGGCACCCGGGCGTGCTGCTGCGCTTCGGCGGCCATGCCATGGCCGCCGGCTGCACCGTGGCGCGCGAGAAGTTCGAGGTGTTCGAGCGCGCGCTGGCCGAAGTAGCGCACGAGTGGCTGGCTGCGTCCGCGCTCACGCGCCAGATCGAAACGGATGGCCCGATCGCGCGCGAGTACATGCGCATCGACCTGGTCGACACGCTGCACCGCGAAGTGTGGGGCCAGGGCTTCGCGCCGCCCACCTTCAGCGAGGAAGTCGAAGTGGTGTCGCAGCGCCTCGTGGGCGAGAAGCACCTGGCGCTCAAGCTGCGGCACCAGGGGCAGCCGGTCGACGGCATCTGGTTCGGCCACACCGAGCCGTTGCCTGCGCGCGTGAAGCTCGCCTTCAGGCTCGATGCCGACGAATGGCAGGGGGTGCGGCGCGTGCGCTTCCTGGTCGAGGGCGCGGAGATCTAACGCTCCTGGCTCGCGCGCGACACGGCGGGCATGCGGTCGCGACCGATTCCTACGCGGGCGGGGCCGGGGAGTTTTACGGTGGTCATTTGCATGAGGAGCCCAGGCACCATGAAATCGACCACCGCATCACCCCCGAAATCCGCCAAGTCATCCAAATCCGCGGGAGCAGCCCACACGGCAGCCAAGCATCGGGAAGTTCAGCGCGCGCAAGATGAAAAGGACAGCGCGAAACCCGCCGCCAAGAAGTCCAGCCAACCCGCGCAGGCAGGCTCGCGCCCCCAGCCGGTCAACCCGATGCCGGCGCAGCACCTGAGCAAGCCGGGCCTTGAAGCCGACATGGCGCTGCGCCCCCGCTTCGAGGCGCCGGATTACCAGGGCAGCGGCAAGCTCGAGGGCATGACGGCGCTGATCACGGGGGGCGACTCCGGCATCGGACGCGCCGTCGCGCTGCTCTATGCCCGTGAGGGCGCGGACGTGGCCATCGCCTACCTGGAAGAAGACGAGGACGCCGAGGAAACCCGGCGCTACGTCGAGGCCGAGGGCACGCGCTGCATCACGATCAAAGGCGACGTGTGCGACCCGGCGTTCTGCAGCGAAGCGGTCGACAAGACGCTCGAAGCCTTCGGCAAGCTCGACATCCTCGTGAACAACGCGGCCTTCCAGTTGCACGCGGCCTCGATCGAGGACATTACCGACGAGCGCTTCGAGCTGACGCTCAGGACCAATGTCTTCGGCTACTTCCAGATGGCGCGCGCCGCTGTCCCGCATCTGGGCCAGGGTTCGTCGATCATCAACACCGGCTCGGTCACTGGCCTGGAGGGCAGCGCGCACCTGCTCGACTACTCGACCACCAAGGGCGCCATCCATGCGTTCACCAAGTCGCTGGCCAGCAACCTGCTGCCCAAGGGCATCCGCGTGAATGCGGTGGCGCCGGGGCCGGTGTGGACGCCTCTGAACCCGGCGGACAGCCCGCCCGAGAAGGTGAAAGACTTCGGCAAGAACACCGACATCCAAAGACCGGCACAACCCGAAGAACTCTCGCCAGCCTACGTGTTCCTGGCCGCGCCGAGCTGCGCCAGCTACATCACGGGCATCGTGCTGCCGGTCACTGGCAGTGTGGGTGCCGTCTGAATGCCCTCAGGAGTTTCTGCAGCGTTCTGGAGCGCGGCACGTCCCGCGTGAGGGGCGGCACCGAGATGGCAAGCAGCAATGCCGCGAGCGGCACAACGCACACGAAGCCGACGTAACTGAAGCCGAGCGCCCCGACGACGCCGCCGAGCACGAACATGCCGATCAACCCGCCCGCCGCTTGCATGCGGCGGCGGTTGTGGCGCACCATCGCGCGCGCCGGTGTCGCATGGCGGTTCCAGTAGAGCAGCTTGCCCAGTTCCATGCCCAGATCGGCGATGTTGCCTGTCATGTGCGTGGTGCGGATGCTGCCGCCGGAGGTCTTCGATCCGACGGCGTTCTGCAGGCCCATGATGAAGGACAGCAGCAGCACGGTGAGCGGCACGGCGAACGGCGTGGACCATGTCAGCGTGATGGCGCCCATCAGGCCAAAAGGGAACATGAGCGCGGCCTCGAGCAGAAGTGGGACCGCATAGACGCTGCGCAAGTGATGCTGGCGACCCCAGTTCACGAGGATCGCGCAGACGGCTGCACCCGAAATAAAGGCCAGGATGGCGCCCAGCGCGTTCAGCAGCAGCTTGGTGTTGCCCAACACCAGCCCGTCGGCGAACTGCGACGCAAAGCCCGTCATGTGCGAGGTGTACATGTGCAGCACCAGGAAGCCGCCCGCATTGACCGCACCGGCGTTGAAGGCCAGCAACAGGCCGAGCGCCCGATTCGTGGAAGGGGCGCGGTGCCGGTGGGTAAGAAAGCGGAGTCTGCGCATCAGCGTGCAACTTGCACTTGGACTCTAGCATTGGCAGCTGGGCCAGACGCTGCATACCATGGTTTTCATGCGGCCGCCCTGAGGAATGTGCTGATTACACTTTGCACCGGTCTGCGTTGTGCATACGTGTTCACATATCCAAAGGTTCCAATGAAAGTCTCAGCTCTTCTGGTGGCCGCCGCGTTGGTCGCGTCGGCCCTGCCCGCCGCGGCACAGGTGTCGGTCAACATCAATCTGCCCGGCCTGATCCAGGTGGCGCCTCCCGCGCCTCGCTATGAGCCCATGCCCGGACCAAGAGCGGGCCAGGTGTGGGTGCCGGGGCGTTGGCAATGGAACGAACGCGCCTACGTCTGGCACGCCGGTTTCTGGCAGGCAGCACGGCCGGACTACGCCTATGCACCGGGTCGCTGGGTTCAGGCAGACGGCGGATGGCGGTGGATGGAAGGCAACTGGCGCCGTGCGGAACAGCCTCGCCACGCCGATCACGGCGATGACCATCGTGGCGGTGGCGGACACCACTGCCCTCCGGGTCAGGCCAAGAAGGGACGCTGCTGATCTGATCTTCAGCAGCTACGGGAAACAGCAGGGGAATGGGCGAGAAGGGGGCGAGCAGATCGCCGCTTCTTGCTTGCCGGTCCAGGCGAGTGCCGTCCGGGATTTCGATGTGGTGCCGCTTGTCGGAATCGAACTGACGACCTTCCGCTTACAAGGCGGGTGCTCTACCAACTGAGCTAAAGCGGCACGAATTCTCTTGAAGGATTTTAGCGGTGCGGAGCCGGCCTACTTCACGCGCTTGAGCGACGGACGGCTGCCGCCGCCGGCCGGTGGACGCGGCGGCTCGTCGGTGGGCTCGCTGGGCGAACCGATGTCGTCTCCAACATCGACTGTTTCGTCCGCGTCTTCACCTGTGACCAGATGAACGATCTTGCCGGCATCGCCCTCGGTGCCGCGCGACGCGTCGCGCAGCGGCATGCGGGAGGGGCCCTGGGGCGATCCCGCATTCGGGGAAGCAGCACCGCCCTCGGCGCCGCTGCCGGCCGGCACGGGAGCGGGAAAAGCCATGCCCTGCCCGTTCTCGCGCGCATAGATCGCAATCACGCGGCCCACCGGCACGATGATTTCGCGCGCGCTGCCGGCAAAACGTGCCTTGAACTCGATGAAATCGTTGCCGAGCTTGAGCGAGCTGGTCGCATCGAAGCTGATGTTCAGCACGATCTCGCCGTTTTTCACGTACTCGCGCGGCACCTGGACGGTGTCATCGACCTGCACCGCGACATAGGGCGTGAACCCGTTGTCGGTGCACCATTCGTACAGCGCCCGAATGAGGTAGGGGCGGGTGGAGGACGACTCGAGCGCGTTGATCATGAAAGACGGCGAAAAGCGATGGAAGCAAGCACGCAGCTTACTTACTTTCGCATGACCTTTTCGGACGGAGTCAGTGCTTCGATGTAGGCCGGGCGCGAGAAGATGCGCTCGGCGTACTTCAGAAGCGGCGCCGCATTCTTGCTGAGGTCGATGCCGTAGTAGTCGAGGCGCCAGAGCAGCGGCGCAATGGCCACGTCGAGCATCGAGAAGTTGTCGCCCAGCATGTACTTGTTCTTGAGGAACACGGGCGCCAGTTGCGTGAGGCGGTCGCGGATGTGCGAGCGGGCCTTTTCGATGGCCTTCTCGTTGCCCTTGGTGGTGCGGTTCTCGAGCGTGGCCACGTGAACGAACAGTTCCTTCTCGAAGTTGAGCAGGAACAGGCGCACGCGCGCGCGGTCGACCGGGTCGCCGGGCATCAGCTGCGGGTGCGGAAAGCGCTCGTCGATGTACTCGTTGATGATGTTCGACTCGTACAGGATCAGGTCGCGCTCGACCAGAATCGGCACTTGGCCGTACGGGTTCATCACGCTGATGTCTTCGGGCTTGTTGTAGAGATCGACGTCGCGGATTTCGAAGTCCATGCCCTTCTCGAACAACACGAAGCGGCAGCGGTGGGAAAAGGGGCAGGTCGTTCCTGAATACAAGACCATCATGGCGAGAGACTCCTAAAAATCAAAAAGAGTGGGTCGCGTTGGCAACCCACTCTGTGGGACCGGACGCATGGCGCGCCCGGTCGGCGTGGACGGAACTACTTGACGTCTTTCCAGTACGAGGCGTTCAGTCGCCACACGAAAACCAGGGACACGACCAGGAACAGCAGCACCCACACGCCGATGCGGATGCGTGTGTTCTGTGCCGGTTCGGCCATCCATTGCAGGTAGCTCACCAGATCGCCCACCGCATTGTCGAACTGCAGCGGCGTCATGGTGCCGGGAGTGACTTGCTCCCAGCCCTTGAACACTTCGGTGGCATGGCCGTGCTGCTCGACCTTGGTGTAGACCGGACGGCGTTCGCCTTGCAGTTCCCACAGTGGATTGGGCATGGCGACGCTCGGGAACACGAGGTTGTTCCAGCCGGTGGCCTTGGTGTCGTCGCGGTAGTAGGTGCGCAGGTAGGTGTACAGGTAGTCGGCGCCGGTGCCGCCGTGGCCGGCGCGCGAACGCGCAACCAGCGTCAGGTCGGGCGGCGTGGTGCCGAACCAGTCCTTGGCCTGGCGCACGTCGATGTTGGCCTTCATGGTTTCGCCGACCTTGTCGGTCGAGAAGAGAAGGTTGTCCTTGATCTGCTGCTCGGTGATGCCGATGTCCTGCAGGCGGTTGTAGCGCATGAAGGCTGCCGAGTGGCAGTTCAGGCAGTAGTTGACGAACAGCTTGGCGCCGTTCTGAAGCGAGGCCACGTCGGTGGTCTTGTTGGGCGCCTTGTCCCACGCAATACCGCCGGATTCGGCCGATGCGGCTGCGGAAAAGGTCAGGCCCAGCGCCAGACCCACAACCGCGAGCCAGCCAGAAATGCATTTCTTCATCGTGTTTCTCTCGAGCTCTTTGGGGCTTCTCAATGGGCGGCGAAGGTCACGCGGTCGGGCACGGGCTTGAACTCGCCCTTGCTGCTCCACCAGGGCATGAGCAGGAAGAAACCGAAGTAGAAAAGCGTGCCGATCTGGGAAATGGTCTGCGCGATGTCCAGCGCGAACGAACCGATGACGAGGCTGCCCCAGACGCCGGGCGCCTGGATACCCAGATAGCCCAGGATCAGGAAGAAGAACACGAAGACGCCGTAGACATACTTGTGCCAGCTCGGGCGATAGCGGATCGACTTGACTTCGCTCTTGTCGAGCCAAGGCAGGAAGAACAGGATGATGACCGAGCCACCCATCACGACCACGCCCCAGAACTTGGCGTCGAAGGCCTTGAGCAGGAAGATCGCCACGGCGGCCACGACGACGACTGCGATCTTCAGTGCCGTGCTCGACTTGCCCTTGACGAAGTTCAGGATGGCGGCCAGGCCGATGATCAGCGCAAACACGTTGACCATGTCGTCGGTGGTTGCACGCAGCATCGAATAGAACGGCGTGAAGTACCAGACCGGAGCGATGTGGTTCGGCGTCTTGAGCGAATCGGCCGGAATGAAGTTGTTGTACTCGAGGAAGTACCCGCCCGCTTCCGGCGCGAAGAAGATCACGGCCGAGAAGATCGTGAGGAACACCACCACGCCGAAGATGTCGTGCACCGTGTAGTACGGATGCGACGGAATGCCGTCGAGGGGGTGGCCGTCGGGACCGCGGTTGGCCTTGATTTCAATGCCGTCGGGGTTGTTCGAACCGACTTCGTGCAGCGCAATCAGGTGGGCCACCACGAGGCCGAGCAGCACCAGCGGCACGGCGATCACGTGGAAGCTGAAGAAGCGGTTGAGCGTGGCGTCGCTCACCACGTAGTCGCCGCGAATCAAGAGCGCCAGGTCAGGACCGATGAACGGAACGGCCGCGAACAGGTTCACGATCACCTGGGCGCCCCAGTAGCTCATCTGGCCCCACGGCAGCAGGTAGCCCATGAAGGCTTCGGCCATCAGGCACAGGAAGATCGCGCATCCGAAGACCCAGATCAGCTCGCGCGGCTTGCGGTAGCTGCCGTACATGAGGCCGCGGAACATGTGCAGGTACACCACGATGAAGAACGCCGAGGCGCCCGTCGAGTGGATGTAGCGGATGAGCCAACCCCAGGGCACGTCGCGCATGATGTACTCGACCGAAGCGAACGCCTGGTTCGCGTCGGGCTTGTAGTGCATGACGAGGAAGATGCCGGTCACGATCTGGATCACCAGCACCAGCATCGCGAGCGAGCCGAAGATGTACCAGAAGTTGAAGTTCTTCGGCGCGTAGTACTTGCCCCATTGGTCGTTCCAGAGCTTGGTCAGCGGGAAACGGTTGTCGACCCAGTTGAGCAGCTTCTCGCCCGCGGGCGCGTTGGGGGAAATTTCGTGGAATTCAGCCATGTTCTTCTTCTGCCTCAGGCCTTCTTGGAGTCTTCACCGATCAGGAGCTTGGTGTCCGACAGGTACATGTGCGGGGGCACAGGCAGGTTGTCGGGCGCGGGCTTGTTCTTGAAGACGCGGCCGGCCAGATCGAAGGTGGAGCCATGGCAAGGGCACAGGAAGCCGCCTTCCCAGTCGTTCGGCAGCGAAGGCTGCGGACCGGCCTGGAGGCGGTCGACCGGCGAACAGCCGAGGTGGGTACAGATGCCCACCACCACCAGCACATCGCGCCGGATCGAACGGTGCTCGTTCTGCGCGTACTTGGGGGTGAATTCGTCGGGATGCCGCTTGGAAAGCGGATCGGCCAGCTGGCCGTCGAGCTTGGCCAGCTCTTCCAATTGCTCATTCGAGCGCTTGAGGATCCAGACGGGCTTGCCGCGCCACTCGACGGTGATCTTCTCGCCGACCTTGAGGCCGCCGATGTCCACTTCGACGGCGGCGCCCGCGGCCTTGGCCTTTTCGGAGGGCTGGAATGTACTCACAAAGGGAATCGCGGTGGCCACGCCTCCCGCTACGCCGGCACAGCTGGATGCGATCAACCACGTCCGCTTGCTTGTGTCGATCCGGGGGGAACCGGAGGTCATGTCACTCATGGGGATCCTCTAAGTCTTCTTCGCTGGAGCAGGGTCAACCGGCGATTGTAGCGGGCTGTTGCGGGCATATTCAACGCCGCCGGTTCGGAGCACGCGCGAATGCGCCTCGCCCAGCCACTCGCAAGCGCTATTAAGAACAATTAATTAGTATTGATTTGCAACTTATTAACAAGACATTTCGACACACCGATTTGCACGTTCAAAGGGGCGACAAAGGGCTAAATTAGTTGCGGCACACTTCGCTAGCTGCTAATCTTGACCCAATTGTTAATCGTCAATTCGAAGGATGTTTGCCATGAGAATCAAGCCACTGGTTTCCGCAACCGTCATAGTCGTCGCCGCGCTGGGTATTTCTTCGGCGCTGGCCCAAACCCCGCCTCCGGTTCAAACGCCCGGCCCGCAGCCGGCAAGCGCCACGGGCGCCACCAATTCCGCATTCGGCCGCATTACCGCCGGTCAGGCTGGCGGCGTCGCAGCCAGTGTCGGACTGGCCGCTGCTGTTGCGAGCGGCAACGGCGGCAACAGCGGTGGCGGCAGCGGCACCGGTGGTACGGGCGGCACGGGCGGTACAGGCACGACCGGCACGAATTAATCGTGCGGGCCCTCCTCGCGGGAGGGCATTCGCTGAAAAGTCCGCGCGTTGGCCACGCCACGCGACTTGTTGAATGCTGTCTTCTGGCGGCATTTCTTTTGGGCGTTGGCGGCTGTTCTTCCGGATCCTCTGCCATGCTGGCGACGGCGCGGCATATCTATAGCGGCAAACCCGCCGCCCCCCAACCCACCTTCAATCCGAATTACCGCTATTTGCGCGTAGCGACGGGCGACGAAGCGGTTTTCATGGTGCTCGGCTATATCGACCAGCGCCCCGAAGGTGCTGTCGAAGTCTGGTACAGCGGCAGCGGCGAGGTTGTCAGGTTGCTCGACGGGCGCCTTGTGGGAACCACCGGCCTTTCCACCGACTGGCGGGAGGTGCGGTTTTCCGGCCTGCCCGCGTGGACCGCCGATGCGAGCAGCCCGCCCATCGCGAAAACCTATCAGCGCCAGCGCGACATGATGCCGGGCTACCGCTTCGGCATTCGCGACGAAATCGTGCTGACGCCCATTGCCGCGCCGCAGCAAGCGGCCCTGGCTGGCACGGCTGCTGCTTCGCTGCGCTGGTATGAAGAGCGCAGCGTTTCTCGCCCGGCGACCGCCTCGTTGCCTCCCGCGCGCTTCGGCGTTTCGCAAGCGGGCGGAACCCCTCGGGTCGTTTATTCCGAGCAATGTATTTCCAATGATCTGTGTATGAGCTTCGAGCAGTGGACGCCTTCTTCCTCCTCCCCAGCACCCGTCGCAGCGGCGAGCGCTGGTACATGAGCGGTTTGCTTCCCCGTGGCTTTCGCAGACATCCCTGGCCGCTCCGCGCTGCGGTAGCCTGCGCGCTCGCGGCGAGCTGCACCGCCGGCGCCCAGCCAGTCGGCGGCAATCCCGTCGACAACAAGACTCCCGCCAACGATGCAGACATTCGCCCCGGCGAGCGGCTGAGTGCCTGGCTGCTTCGCCAGCCCGCCGAGACGGCGGCGCCCGGCCTGGCGTGGCGCGTTCCGCAGGAGCGCCTGGCGCAGCAGTTCCTCAAGAACCAGGTGCTGCTGCGGCTCGAGGCCGCGAGGCGGCGCGCGCCCCGGGAAGAGCAGGGTCAGCGCCTGCAGCTGATCACATGGCTGCAGAACCTCCCCGTGACCGGACGGGTCGCACTCGGCATCGTCGATCCACGCTGGCTCGAAGCGCATCCGGACGAAGACCCGGTGCTGACGGCGGGCCAGCAGCTCATTGCGCCTCCGCCCGCCGTGAAGACGATTTCGGTGGTGCAACCCGATGGGCAGCTCTGCCAGGTCGCTCATGAGCCCGGCCGCACGGCGTGGGACTATGTCGCCGCCTGCGACCCCGAAGGCAAGCACGACTGGGCATGGGTGGCGCAGCCCGACGGCCGAACCGCCCGCGTCGGCATGGCGAAGTGGAACGCGCATCTTTCGGACGAGCCGGCACCGGGCGCATGGGTCTGGGCGGCGCCTCGCGGCATGGACGACCTGGAGACGGTTTCCGAGGGCATGATCAAGTTCCTGGCCACCCAGGGACCGTCGCCGCAAGGCGGCGCCATGGCGGCCATGACCGGAGCGTCCCCCGTGACCGCTGAAGCTGCGGCTGCGGCACCACCGCCCATGCCGCAGGCCGGGCTTTCGTCCGAGCCCGCGGCACCGGCGGCCGCGCCATTCCGGCCGACCGTCGTTTCGGTGCGTCCCGAGGCGGCGCCGCAGTACCGCGCGTTGCAGTCCAGCGGCAATGACTGGGGCGAAACCGGCTTGCTGCAGACACCCTCGGCCCGCATGGGGCAAACGGGAGACATGCGCACGTCGATCACCCACGTCTGGCCCTATACGCGGCTGAACGTGATGTTCCAGCCGCTGGACTGGCTGGAAGCCGGCTTCCGCTACACGTCCATCAGCAACCGGATCTACGGCATCGGCCTCAGCAACCAGGGCTACAAGGACAAGAGCATCGACCTCAAGGCGCGGCTGTGGAAAGAATCGGCCTACCTTCCCGAAGTGGCCCTGGGCTTTCGCGACATCGGCGGCACCGGTCTCTTTTCTTCCGAGTACCTTGTGGCAAGCAAGCGCCATGGCGACCTGGATTTCAGTCTCGGCATCGGCTGGGGCTACATGGGAAGCAGCGGGACCATCAGCAACCCCTTCGGCGTACTGAGCAGCCGCTTCAAGACCCGCGTCAGCGAGACGACGTGGGGCGGCGCCAACTTCGGCCGCCTCTTCCGAGGGCCCACCGCACTCTTTGGCGGCGTGCAATGGCGCACGCCCTGGGACCCGTTGACGCTCAAGCTCGAATTCGAAGGCAACGACTACAAGAACGAGCCGCTCAACAACAACCAGCCGCGGCGCTCCCCGTTCAACATCGGCCTGGAATACCGCTATGCCCCCGGCGTGACGTTCTCCGCCGGGTTCGAGCGCGGCAACAAAGTGATGGTGGGCCTTACGCTGCAGACCAATCTGGCGACGATGCAGATGGCCAAGACGGCGGATGCTCCGGCGCCGCGCTTTTCGCCGACACCACCCGCCGAGTCCCCGGGTTGGGCGGCCACTGCGGCGGACATCGAAAGCCGCACGGAATGGACCGTTCAACGCATTGCGCCGCAAGGCCAGATGCTGCACGTCTGGATCACCGAAAGCGCCACCGTGTACCGGAACGCCCGCGTCGAACAGATCATCGCCGTGCTGCATCGCGATGCGCCGGGCTCGATCAAGAATTTCGTCATCCATTATTCGGAACGAGGCTTGTCGATGCACGCGCAAGTGGTCGACCGGAACGAATGGGTCACGGCGCACTACCAGGCGCAGACGCCCAGCGAGGCCCGCGCGGCCAGCCAGCGCGACTACGCACCGCCGCCTATCGGCTCCGACGACGCGGCCTCCGGCGCTTCGAAGGGCGACAGCGCCAATGCCGCCGTCGCATCCAGAGACGCCTCCGGCATCGTGGACGACAACAAGGCACTGGCGCCATGGGAGCGCCGCAGCTCGAAGTTCAGCATCGGGCTCACACCCAGCCTCGGCCAGATTCTCGGCGGCCCCAATGCATTCGTGCTCTACCAGATCGGCGTGCAGGCGGTGGCGGAATACCGCTTCACCCCGAGCACCTGGGTCAACGGCGCACTGAACCTGCGCCTCGTCGACAACTTCGACAAGTTCACCTACACCGCGCCCAGCAACCTGCCCCGCGTGCGAACCCTCCAGCGCGAGTACGTCACTTCCAAGCGCCTGACCATGCCGGTGCTGCAGCTGACGCACGTCGGCAAGCTGACCGACAACCAGTACTACAGCGTGTACGGCGGTGCGCTGGAAAGCATGTATGCGGGCGTCGGGGCGGAATGGCTCTATCGGCCATGGCGCAGCCGCATGGCGATTGGCGTCGACTTCAACCACGTGCGGCAGCGCGACTTCGAGCAGGACTTCGGTCTGCGCGACTACAAGGTGAACACCGGCCACGCCACCCTGTACTGGGATACCGGCTGGAACGGCGTGCTGGCCAAGATCAGCGCGGGCCAGTACCTGGCGGGCGATCGCGGCGTCACCATCGACATCAGCCGCCGCTTCGACAACGGCGTGGTGCTTGGCGCCTACGCCACCAAGACCAATGTGTCGGCAAGGCAGTTCGGCGAGGGCAGCTTCGACAAGGGCATTTATATTTCCGTGCCCTTCGACGCGCTGCTGCCGCGCTCGAACAAGTTCACCGCCAACTTCGCGTGGGCACCGCTGGTGCGCGACGGCGGCGCACGACTGGGTCGGATCCATCCGCTCTACGAGATGACATCCGCCCGCGACCCGAGTGCCTTCAAGTTCGCGCCGCCGGACAGCGGCGCGCCGGGCACGGGCGACAACATCCTGAACTTCGAAAGGCGGTAGGACGACCCACCCCCGTCCCTCGCTCACTTCGTGTAGCTCGACTCCCCCCTCAAGGGGGCAACACCAGCGGCCCGGCAAAGCCGGTTCCGCGGTGTTTCTGAATCAGGGCGGGGCTGTTTTCATGCGTTGCCGGTTCAGCGGGCCGTCGGCGCAGCGGCGCCGCGCATGATGAAGAACAGCCAGCCGATCATCAGGGCCGCCATGCAGGCGAAGCCCAGCGTCATGGCGTTGATGGTCTGGATGTAGGAAATCGGGGGCTTCGCGATGAGCATGCGCGCCGCGAACACCAGCGCACCGAAGATCGAGCACCACAGGAGAGCACCCGGACGCGCCGCCGCCCTGAACCCCGTTCTCAGGCACATCGTGAGGCCGAAGATGGCGGGCGCATAGAAGAACGGCGAAAAATCCATTCCGCCGTAGTTCTTGCCGAACGCCAGAACCACGAGGTAAGGCCCCAGCAGCCCCAGCACCACGCCGCCGATCTCCGCAACCAGGAATCCGAAAACGACGAACTTGATGAAGAGGCGAAACGCCTCTCTTCGGTCGTCGGATTTCCAGCTGGCCGCGAGCTTCGGCAGGATGTAGTAGCCCAACGCAAGCAGCACGTATTGCATGGGCAGCAGGAACGTGATGTAGATCTTCAGCAAGCCGCCTTGGGCTGAATCCGCCGAGGAGCCCAACAGCAAGATGGCGCCCCCGGTCATGATCCAGCTCATGAGCTGCGACAGACTGGCTTTCCAGCCATAGGCGGTGGCTTCCCGGATGGTCAGGGCCTGCGAGTCGGCCGGCGCCGGAAGAGGCGCAATCACATGCTTCAGGCTCCCGGCAATCAACGCGAGGAACGGCAGCTGGATCACGGCAATCCACAGCAAGGCCTGCGTCCACGAGGCAGGCCGCAAGCCGATCAGGACCGCCACATAGCCGATGCAGATCAGGACACCCGATACGCACAGCACCGCGAACCGGCGCCCCACGAGCAGGACGCTGCGAGAAATCCAGAATATCTCGTAGCCGACGATCAAGGCCACGCCGGCCCAGTTGAGAGGCCCCGGGAACCCCGTGAATTGCCAGACCAGGAAGCCGGCCACGGATACCGCGACGACGATCGCCCAGCTCCACCAGGCGGCGGAGCGATCCTCGTAGTAGCGCTTGATCAAGAGCGGTTCATGCACCACCGCCGTATGCAGGATGTACTGGAAACTGACGATCGCGAGGAAAGCCGACGCAATACCGAAGTCGGAGGGCGACAGCACCCGGGCCAGCGCAAAGCTCAGCAGCAGCTGGCTCGCGCTATAGATGCATTGATCTGCAACGGCATAGACCGGTCCAAGGCGCTTTCGAATTCCCGAGAAGGACGCCATCCCTAATCAGAAATCGACAACAGGAACGGATAGGCGGTTGCCTTGGCCGCAAAGCCCCCGTCCACTGGATTGCCGCAGGTTCCATGGCGCACCTGCGGAAAGAAGTCGACGCGCGTGCACTTCTTTCCCTTGGCGGCCGGAACCACCACGTTCTGCTCCGAGCTTTGCGTCCACACCACGTGGAGCAGCGAATTTCCACGGCTCAGCACCAGCTTGTTCAAGCCGGAGCCGCTCTCGTAGGAAACCTTCCTGGAATTCCTGGCGATCTTGAGAAACTCGCTGAGGCTCGAGAAGGCTTCCTTTTTCTCGCCGCCCTTCGACTTGAGACCGAAATTGTCTTCTCTCGAAATCGCCGACGTTCCCCGGTCCTGCCAGGCGTAGAGGTTCAAAAGCTTGATGCCGGCCGCAACGTTGGTGAGGTACTCGCGGAAGATCAGCGAAGCCTGGGTGTTGCGGTCGCGCACCGGCAGGTACGACGCATAGCCCCATTCGGAAGCGACGATGCCGACTTTTCCGAGCTGCAGCTCGTCCAGCTTGCCGCGCAGCTTTCCATAGTCGGCCACGGCCGTTTCGGGCACGGAGCGGTAGGGATGGATAGAGATGTCCGTCAGGCAGTTGGCCTTGGCCGCCGACACGAAGGCGTTTTCGAGTTGCAGAGGAACCTGGCCCTGGCTGAAAGGAAGCTTCGCAAAACCAAAGCCCATGACGACGTTCGGCGGAGTCTTCATCTGCGCGATGCTGCGGCAGAACTCCGCGGTCGCGGTTTGAAAGTCCGAAAAGAGCGCGGGGTTCAGAAAGGTCTTGTGGTCGGGCTCGTTCCACAGTTCCCAAACCGCCACGTCGGCGGCGTGCGCGTTCATGAAGTCGAGAGCGAAGTTCGCGAACAGCTTTTCCCTTTGGCCGCCGGCACCCAGGTCCGAGGGATCGTGGCCCCAGATCTCCCTGCCTCCGAACAGCGTCACGATGGCCTCCAACCTGGCGTTCTTCACGCGCCGGATCAGGTTCGGATAGTCGATCAGTGCCGGGTTGACGCTCTTCAACGGAGGCCGCACGCCGAATCGAACGAACTCGAATCCCGCGGCCCTGATTTCGTTCAGGTCTTCGTTCGAAATGGTGGCCGGGTCGATCTGTACGCTCAGGGCCGTCGGGTACTCCGTGCTCAACCCGCTGACGCCGCGGGCCTGCGCCGAGACCGAAATGGCAGCAACCGCCACAAAGACGCAGAACAACCCGAAGATTCCGGACAGGCGCCCCGAGGCAGGAACAAGGGATGAAAACTTGGTCAAAGGACCGACTCCTTGTAGAGATCGACGATGGCCGAATTCATTCGGTCAGCGGTGTATTTCTTTTCGAAAATCTCTCGCCCGGCTTGTCCCATTCGCACCAGGTCCACGTCCGGGGTCTGGTCGATTTCGCGCAGCATTTCGTCCAGGCGGTCGAGCGGAAACAGCCGCCCGCTGATCGTGTCCTCGACGATGTCGACGAGGCCCCCAACGGCAGAGGCGAAAACCGGCTTGCTCCGCGCCATGGCCTCCACGGCGACAAAGCCGAAGCCTTCCCATCTCGACGGCACGATGACCGCGTCGCAGGATTTGTAAGCGGCGTCGAGCGCCTCCTTCTCGAGCCAGCCCTTGAACTCGATATCGCCTGAGGGCGCCAGGGAAAGATCGTTTCGAACGGCGCCGCCGACGATGGTCAGCTTGAATTTCGGCCGAACCCGGGCATAGGAATCGAGCAATACGTCGATACCCTTTTGCCGGTCGAGCCGGCCCACGAACAAAACTCTTCGGGTCCTCTGCGATTCTTCCTTGGGAACAACCGCCGCTTGCTGATCGGGGACCGCCGGCGCTGCCGGGGTGATTCCGTTCGGAATGCACCGGCACTTCTTGATGCCGAACTTTTCCGCAATGCGCAGTTCATGGTCGCTGATGCAAATGATCGCGTCGCTCCAGTACGACAGCAGCCATTCGACCCAGCGGTAGATCGACTTCTTGTACGAAGGACCGATCTGGTCGAATGCCCAGCCGTGCGAGCAATAGACGATCTTTGTCTCCTGCGGCACCTGGCCCAGCAAGGCCATCGCGCGCACCACTCCGCCGGCAATCGAACTGTGAAGATGAAGAACGGCGGGCCGCTCGGTCCGGATGATTTTCCTGACTTCGGCGGCATAACTCGCAAGCGCCAGCGGACTGCGCGCGGTGGGAACCACGTGGGTGTCCTGCGAACTCAGCCATTCCACCGGTCCCGGCAAAATGAACTTCGCCTGGCTGATGACGGGAGAGCTCTGCTGGAAGCCCGAAACCATCCGAAGATAGGTCTCCAGCCCGCCCTTGAGCGTTTCGGCAACGTGCAATATTTTCATGGCCTGCGCAGTCAGATCAAGGCATGAATTCCGGCAACCACCTCGCCTCTCAGCAAGTCGAGCGTTTGCCGGTCCGGAGTCTTTTCGCTCAGCAGCCCCAGCACCGAGGCTTCCAGTTTTTCCACCTTGGGCGACAAATCGAAGAGATAGCGCTTCCGTTTGGTCAATTCGAAGAACGATTCGACCTTCTTGTCCCAATTCATTCCTATGGAAGGAATGTTCAGGCTGTAGGCAACGATGTTGGCATGGAGCCGGTGGGCAACAATGCATGAACAGGCGCTGATCAGCGAAACGAGTTCGTCCGGATGGCGGGGAACGAGGAAATTGGATTCCTTCGCACCGGCTTCCGAAAAAATCTCATTCAAGATCTTGTTGTCTTCGGACGCGCCATTCGTGAAGTAAAGCACCCGCTTTCCTTCGGCCCGCAGCGATTCGGCGAGCGTCGAAAAAAACCGGGCCGATTCCGTCGAATTGGAATTGGCATATTCGGAATTCATGACCAGCGCATCGAGGCTGCTGACGCAAATCCCGATGTCCCAGTTCTTCTCGCGCGAGAGCCCTTCAGCAAACGCATCGGCACAAACAAGCGCGGGATCGGGAACGACCCTGATGCTTCCCCTCGGAATTCCGAAGTGCGTGTGCAGGTTGTTGGCCGACTCCTTGTCGCGCGTGGCGTAGAACACCGGCCGTGCATTCCTGAAAAAGCGTTTGACCAGGAACCGGCCCATAAAAGACCACCGCGCCGTCACGCCGACCGACACGATCACCACCCGCTTTCCGCGCAGCAGCCGGCTCAGGAGAAACAGTTTGGCCGGAAAGTTGAGCGCCACATCGCAAAACAACTGCCCGCCTCCGATGACGATCAGATCGGCATCGCTGACCGCGGCCTTCCAGTTTTTTTGCCAGCCCAGAAAATAGCCCTTGAGGCAGTACAGAAAGACAATCAGCGATCGCAGCAAGGATGGCAGTTTTGCAAACACACGGAAGGCTCCGCCCCCCCGCAGATTTTCCTCCTCGAACCCGAGGCGGCCGGCAATGTCCAGAAACTCGACGCTGGCCCGCGGGTACTTCAGCCCGGCAATATGAGCCAACGATGCGGCGATCACCCCGTCGCCCAGGTTGTCGCTGAAAGGCACGGCGCAAATCAAAATCTTTTTCATCTTTGAATCTGTCTCACCGCGAACCGTGGCCCACGGCAACCACCCAGATGGTCTTGATGAAAATGCCGATATCCCTTCCGACGGAAAGCGTCTCGACATAAGCGACATCCAGCGCCACGCGCTTTTTGTAGCTCAGCTGGTTGCGGCCGCTGACTTGCCACAGGCCGGTGATTCCGGGCCGCACGGCGCAATAGAACGACCAGTCGGCGCCATAGAGCCCCTTCTGATCGAGCATGCACGGCCGAGGGCCGACCAAGCTCATGTCGCCAACCAGCACATTCCAGAACTGCGGCAGCTCGTCCAGGCTCGTTTTCCGAATGAACTTGCCGAACCGGGTGATGCGCGGGTCGTTCTCGAGCTTCTGGTAGTCGTCCCACTGCTGGCGCGCCACGGGATCCTTCCGAAGGTGTTCCTCGAGGATCTGGGCGGAGTTCGGCAGCATCGAGCGGAACTTGTAGAACTTGAACACGCGCCCACCCCGGCCGAAACGCGGCTGCGAATACAACACGGGGGCCCCGGAACTGAGAAAAACACCAATTGCCAGCAAAACATACAGCCAGCCGAAAGCCGTAAAAAAGAACAAAGAAGCAGCAATATCCACCGCTCTCTTGCCAGCGCGCAGCATGGTCGGATGGCGGATTTTTATCCACGCCGCATCTGCAAATTCGCTGCGCATTTCCTCGCTTCTTGGCTCGGTCAATTCCTCTTGGCGAAAATTGGTCATTGGAATGCCCCATTCTCACATTTGAAGCAGAGACAAGTTTCTAACTTGAGAACTCTCATTGCTGGAGCACCTTTCGTCTTACAAGCACGCGCTTGCCCCTCTCGGGTCGGTGATAAGTTGCGGCCAGGGCTTCAAGCCATTACGGCTTTGCCCGGGAGCCTTGCAGGATGTCGCGTGGAGAAAACATTGCGCCATCCAAGCGACTCAACCACGTAATACAAAAGAACGAAGCACTTGACCCTAGGTCTTTGTTATTAGCTTCTGAGCACAGGCACCGATTGAGTGCACTGAGTGATAAATCTCACACTCTGGTCTAATTTTCACAGAAGAATCTGCAAAGACTAGGTGATATCCCTGTTGTTTTTATATTTATAGTGTATGTAACGGTAACCACCGTATTTGTAGCTGCTGCTGCCGGCGTGACGTCGAGATAAGTCCATAGCATTCAGAATTACGCCATTGGCCGAACAACCCGCATGCGCCAGCCTTCTGACGCTTTCGTTCAATTCGCCGAGCTGGGTTTTCTCCGCTCGGGCAACGAGCAGGAGCGAGCCTGCGAGCGGTGCCACCGAAGCCGTGTCGGCCGCCACCAGCACCGGCGCCGTATCGACGATGACCAAGTCGTAGGCCGGCGACAATTTTTCCAAAATTTGCGAGAAAGACTCGCTCATGAGCAATTCGGCCGGGTTGGGTGGAAGCACGCCGGTCGTGATCACATCCAGGTTCGGCAGAATCGACGAGCGAACGGCTTTTTCCAGACTCAATGTGCCGGCGATCAATTCGGATAAACCGGAAGATCGGGATATTGAGAAGAACTGATTAACCCGGCCCTTGCGCAAATCGGCATCGACCAGAAGAACCTTTTTCCCGGATGCAGCGGTAATTGCCGCGAAATTGACGGAAACAAAAGTCTTCCCCACCCCGGGGGTCGCCCCGGAGATGAGCAGGCGATTGTTGGGTGCCTCCAGCATGGCGAACTGCAGGGCGGTTCGCAGGCTGCGCAGGCTTTCCACCGCCGGATCTTCGGAATGCTGGAGCGCCAGGATATGCACGCCGGGCGCCTTGCTTTCGATGCTCCTGTCGATCATCCGCTGCGCGCCGCTCAGGGGAATGCTGCTGTAGACGTTGAGCCCTGTGTGCATCTCGATTTCGCTCGGATTGCGAATGCCGCCGAAGAACGAGTTTCTGGCGATCGCCGCGGCAACCCCGGCCATCAGCCCCAGGAGCAGCGAGATGGCGACGATCAGCGGCCGCTTGGGCCAGACCGGTTCTTCCGGGACGATGGCGTCGTCCAGCAGGCGCACGTTGCCGACCTTGCCCTCCTTGGCCAACCGCATCTGCAGCGAGCTGTTGAGCAGCGACACGTAGAGGTCGGTGTTGACCTTGATGTCGCGCTGCATCTGCACGGTGTTCTGCTGGAGCAGCGGCATCTTTCGGATTCGCGAATCGACCGATGCGATCTCGCCCCTCCATGCCGCAATTTGCGTATCGAGTGTCTGGATGCTTGGATGCTTGTCCGTGAAGCGCGCGGAGAGTTCGCGCCGCTTCTGCTGCGCCTCGAGCAGTTTCGATTGAAGGTCGACCGTCTGGGTCAGCGCATTTTTCGCCTCATCGTCGAGGCTGACGGTGCCGTTCTCGTTTCTATAGCGGTTGTAGAGGTCTTCGGATTGCTCGAGTTGCTTCTTGAACTGGGGCAGCGCGGTATCGAGGAAGCCCAGGGTTTTTTCGGCCTCGGCTGCCTTGCGCTCGATGTTCTGGCGAACGTAGAGGCGCCCGATTTCATTGAGCAGCTGGGTCAGCTTCTCGGGACTGGGGTGCTTCCAGCTGACGTCGATCACGCCCGACTGCTTGCCCTTTTCGACCACCTTGAGGCCGTCCTGCAACGACAGGAGCGTCAACTGCTTCGAAAAGCGGACCAGCTGGAACTGGGCGCCGGGCTTGGCGCTGATGGAACTGATCAACAACCGCAGGTTGCCGCCCGGAAGGTTGGCGGTCAGCGGCATTCCGACGACGCCCTTGAGCGGAGTTTCGATGGCGGGATGAGCCAGTTCGTAGCGGTTGCCGGCTTGTACAGTCAGCAAGAACTGTTGCTCTTCGAGATCGGCCGGTACGTCGAACTGGGGAACGACGATCTTCTCGGTCCCGGTCACGTAGCCCGAGAGCCCCATGAAGCCGGGGTTCGACAGATCGGTGGCGCGCCGCGCAAGCCAGCTGCCCACGACGGGTGCATAGCGGGGTTGCGCGCCGATATAGAGCTTGGTGTTCTCCACGGCCTGCGCAAGGATGGCGCGCGACTTGACGATCTCGATTTCGCCCGCGGCGGGGGTTTTCACGCTCAGCAGCGAAGAAGCGGCATCGCCCAGAAAGCTGCCTGCCGAGTTGCCGGAGTCTTCGACCTGCACCGCCACGTTGGCTTCGTACATGGGCTTTCCGAAAAGGGCATAGGCAACGCCGAGGAACAAGGCCGCGGCGGCAACAATGGCGATGAGCCAGCGGTTGTCGAGAAGGATGTCCAGGTACTCGACGAGGTTGACCCCGTCGCTCTCCTCTTCCAGCGCTGGCATCGGCAGGGCGGCTTGCTGGGGTGCGTTCATGTCGGTTGCTGCTCGGGTTTTGTAATTTTCAGAATGCGATCGATCCAGGTCCTGGCGCCCACGTCGATGAGTGCCAGGGCATGCTCGAAGGCCGCCTCGTCTTTTCGGTAGGGATCGGGCACGTCCTGCTTGGCCGCCTCGGCAATGCGAAAGACCTTGCCCCGCACGAAGGGGTAGGTCGATTCGAGATAGCGGCGCTGCTCCGCGTCCATCACCAGGATCAGGTCGGCCTGGCGGCACAGCAACTGGCTGACCTGCTGCGCCACGTGGCCGGAAATGTCGACGCCGCGCCGCTGCATGAGCTTTTGCGCCGTGGCATCGGCCGGCTTGCCGACAAGCGCGCCGATGCCGGCGGAGGCCACGCGCAGATGCGGAAGCCCCGCTGCCAGGAGCCCTTCCGCCATCGGGCTGCGGCAGATGTTGCCGATGCAGACTGTCAGGACGGATTTCATCTGTGGCGGCTCCAGACTTCGTCGCCGGCATTGATCACTTGCGCTGCCGGCAGGATCAGGCTGGCCAGGCGGTTCCAGGTCACGAGCGGCACGGAGTCGATGTAGACCACGTCGCGCGGCTGCAGCGGGAAGCGCTCGGCCAACGCCAATGCGGCCGGATTCTTCGCGTTCAGGTGGAAGATGGCGGGCAGGCCCCTCGCGTTGTTGCGGATGACGTAAACCTGCCCCGTGTTGGCCGCAGCCAGGTTGGGACCGCCGGCCTCGCCCAGCGCTTCGTTCAGGCTGAGCCGCCCGTTGTGCATGAGCAAGGCCGAGGGACGGGCAATTTCGCCCATCACGAACACCTTGCTCTCGTCGCGGTGCCGCACCTGGACCACGTCGCCATTGCGCAGCGGAATCTGGCTGGCGTCGGCGCCCAGGTCCTGGAGGTTCGGCAAGTTGATGAGCGTGGACTTGCCGCCGCGCTGCAGCGTCACGAACGAACGGTCGCCGTTCGCCGTGATGCCTCCGGCCCGGCTGATGGCCTCGGCCAGCGTCATCGGGACGTCGGTGAAGATCTGCAGGCCGGGGGTTCGCACCTCGCCTTCGACGAAGGCACGGCGGCTTCTGAAGGACTGGATGCGCACCGTCACCTGCGGGTCCTTGATGTAGGTCGCGATGCGTTTCGCAATGAGGTCGGAAGCCTCGATTTCGGTCAACCCCTGGAGCTTGACGCGGCCGATGTAGGGAAAGGTGATCTGCCCGTCCGCGCCGACGATGAAGCCGGGCGCCACGCTGATGCCTGTCGGGTCCGCCTGCTGCGTGATCACCGCGCCCGCATTGGGCAGGAGTTCCGGGTGGTCGTAGACGATCACGCCCACGACGTCGCCCGGCCCGATGGTGTAGACCGGCGCCTCGCCGAAAAGAGCCTTCACATCGATCGGAACGGCCGTCGGCTGCGCCTCGGCCATGGCACGGATCAGGGCGGGCGAAATCGACGTGATGACCCCGTCCGGTGCGCCGTCGGCCGGCAGGTACTGGAACTCAGGCGGCAGGCTCTGGTCCGCCTCGTAGGCGGCCACGGAACTGAAACCCGGCGCGCAACCCTGCAGCAATAACGCGCCGATTAGGGCAAAACCCCACCCCATCGGGTGCACGTAGCGTGTCAATTGATCCCCATTGCACAAATTGGTTTTTCAACATCCGCGATTCATATGCAAGGCCCGAGCCCAATCCGTATTTGGGCCGGGACCTTTTTGTCACGGTTCGTGAAAGCGGGCCTGCGCGTTGCCGTCAGGCGCACCGCGCGAATTGTCGCTGCCCGCGCATCACCTGTTTTCCGTTGAATAGACGAAAAAAATGTGTCTATCTGTGGAATATCCCGAGGTCGTGCAGGGGAATGTTCGACTGCAATGCCGAAGGGCGGTTCTTCATTGGGGAATGAAAACCTTCGGTGGACATGCAAAGCCGCTGCGCACGGTTTGCAAATGTGAACTATCAATTAACCATTAAACGGATCAATTGTGGCATCCAAGCGACAATTGGTGCGCATTGGCCGGTCGGCTAAAAGGTTTGCTCTTTTGTAAGCACCTGTGAATTCGATCCGGGTGCGCGGGCAGGTGCGCGGTTGTGCAGAAGATCGCTGCGCCTGTACGGGCGCTCGATGCCCGCCATCCAGGCGGCAACGGATTCAAGCGCGTACTGAGTGGGTGCGGGCCGCCCCACGGTGACGAACAACAACAACGGCACCACCACGCCCGCGGCAAGCCAGCGGGGCGTGCGCAATGACGCGATGGGCAGGCTGTTGCGCTGCAGCCAAACGAAGCTTGCGCTCACAACCGTGCCGAGCACCACGCCTGTCACCACTTCTGCGGTGGAGTGCACTTCAAGCGCCAGCCGCGACACTCCGATGGCGACGCCCCACGCCCATCCCGCGATGGCCGCCGCAATGCGCAAGAATGGTGCAAACCGCATCGCCACAAGCCAGAAGACAACCGTCCAGACGCTCGTTGCCAATGCGGTGTGTCCGCTAAAGCCGGTGAAATCGAACCGGGCGCTGCCGATTCCCCAGCCCAGAAAAGCCAGTTTGGACAACATCACGGCAAAGCCGCATCCACCGAATAAGAGCGCCCAATGCACCGCCGCCGGACGCGTGCTGCGGTGGACCGCCAGCCAAATTGCGATCCACAGTGCGGCGGGCAATAGAAAGCCGCTGTCACCGAGCCCGGTGACCATTAACCAGAAACTATTCATCGATTTAATTGGAATTGCGCCTTCTCGGTGCAGGGCCGGCGATTGATTCGTTATTGTTGAAGCCCCGGTCCGCCGGGGAACTCTTTCGGACTACAGCCACGTGTCGATCGAGTTCCAGGCGGGCGGATTGTTCCGCAGGCATACTCGCGGCATCTTCAACGCCCGTGCGCCCCGCACCTCAAAATCATGAGCGTCCTCAGTGAATTCAAGGAGTTTGCCGTCAAGGGCAATGTCATCGATCTCGCGGTGGGCGTGATCATTGGCGCTGCGTTCGGAAAGATCGTCGACTCGCTCGTGAGCGACATCATCATGCCGGTGGTCGGCGTGGTGTTCGGCAAGCTCGATTTCTCCAATCTGTTCCTGGTGCTGGGTGCCGCGCCGGCGGGCGTGGCGAACAACCTGGCCGACCTCAAGAAGGCGGGCGTGCCGGTGCTGGCCTATGGCAACTTCATCACCATCGCGGTCAACTTCCTGATCCTTGCCTTCATCATCTTCATGATGGTCAAGCAGATCAACAAGCTGCGCAAGGTCCATGCCGACGCGCCCGCGGCTCCGGTGGCACCGCCTGAAGACATCGCCCTGCTGCGCGAGATTCGCGACAGCCTGAAGAATCGTCCTTAGGCGCGCCGGGGGCTCCTCTCCTCAAGCCCCTGCCAGCGTTCTGGCCATGCGCAGGGCCTCGACGAGGCTCGAGGCGTCGGCCCGGCCGGTGCCCGCAATGTCGAAAGCGGTGCCGTGATCGGGGCTGGTGCGCACCAGCGGCAGGCCCAGCGTCACGTTCACGCCTTTCTCCACGCCGAGGTACTTGACCGGAATGAGCCCCTGGTCGTGGTACATCGCGACCACCACGTCGAACTCGCCGCTCCCGGGCGCGCCCGCCTTGGTGCGCGCGCGCATGAAGACCGTGTCGGGCGCATGCGGTCCGTCGGCATCGATGCCCTCGGCACGAGCTGCCGCAATGGCCGGCGCGATGATGTCGCGCTCTTCGGAGCCGAACAGGCCGCCCTCGCCCGCATGCGGATTGAGGCCGGCCACGCCGATGCGCGGCGCCCGTCCGAGCATGCGGTGCAGCGCGCGGTGGGTGATGCGCAGCGTCTCCAGCACGCCGCCGAAGCTCACGGCGGTGATGGCGTCGCGCAATGACATGTGGATGCTGACCAGCACGGTGCGCAGCTCGTCGTTGGCGAGCATCATGCGCACCGGCATGCCGTCCACCGCAAGGCCCGCATGGGCGGCGGCCTCGGCCTGCAGCAGTTCGGTGTGCCCGGGATACGGAAAGCCGGCCGCCGCCAGCGCTTCCTTGTGCAGCGGCGCCGTCACGAGGGCGGCGATGTCGCCCCGCAATGCGGCGCGCGCAGCCCAGACCGCGCAGTCGCCGGCCACGCGTCCGGCTTCGGCGCTGATGCGGCCGGGCACGATGTTCCGCGGCGGCGCCACCACCTGCAGCACGGGGATGCAACCCGGCGGGGCGTCGGCCGCTTCGGCCACGTGTTCGATTTCCGCTACCGGCCACGCCGGTTGCCCGGGCAGCGCCAGGGCCTGCGATGCGCGGCGCACCGTGGCCACGTCGCCGGCCACGAAGGCGCCGTGCGTGGCGTCGGGCGCCTGCTGGAAAGCCTTGACGATGATTTCCGGGCCGATGCCCGCAGGGTCGCCCAGCGTGATGGCGATGGGGGCGGCGACAGAAGCGAGGGGGGCCTGGCCGCTCATGCCGGATTGTCGATGTCGATGAACTCGTGCTTCAGCCCGAGCTGGGCCGCCACATGCGCGGCGACCGCCGGGGCGCCATAGCGTTCGGTGGCATGGTGGCCGCAGGCCAGAAAGGCGACGCCCATCTCGCGTGCGTAGTGAGCCTGGGGTTCCGAGATCTCGCCGGTGATGAAGGCATCGGCCCCGGCGGCAATGGCGGCCTCGAAGTAACCTTGGGCGCCGCCCGTGCACCACGCGATGTTCTTGATGGCTTTGTGGGCGGTATCGACCAGGGTCACGGGCCGCCCGAGAACCTTTTCGGCGTGCGCGGCGAGTTCCTTTGCGCTGGCAAAGCTCTCCCCGTTGTCGCGCGCGCCCAGGAAACCGAGCTCCTGGTCGCCAAAGCGCCCGGTCGAGCCGGCATGGGCCAGCAATCCGAGTTGCAGGCCGAGCTGGGCGTTGTTGCCGAGCTCGGGGTGCGCATCGAGCGGCAGGTGGTACGCGAACAGGTTGACGTCGTCGCCCAGCAGCAGGCCCAGGCGCTGCTTCATCCAGCCGGTGACGCAGGCGTCCTGCCCGCGCCAGAACAGGCCGTGATGGACAAAGATGGCGTCGGCCTCGGCGTGGATGGCGGCTTCGATGAGCGCGCGGCTCGCGGTCACGCCCGAGACGATCTTCCGCACCATGGTGCGGCCCTCGACCTGCAGGCCGTTGGGTCCGTAGTCCTTGAAGCGGGAGGGCGCAAGAAGCAGGTCGAAGGCGTGCAGCAATTCGTGGCGAGTGGTGCTCATCGCGACATTGTCGCGCTCCGTTCACCGCCGCGCATCGCATGGCCGCGTGCCGCCAGGGGCCACAGGGCCAGCACGAAGCCCAGGGCTGCCAGCACGGCCACGTAGTGCGCCGGTGCCATGGTGTCGTGCTGCAGCCAGACGGTGAGAATCACGGGCGTCAGTCCGCCGAACACCGCATACGACATGTTGTAGGCAAACGAAAGCCCGGTGAAACGCACCGGTGCCGGAAACGCGCGCACGCCGGCCATCGGCACCGTGGCGATGGTGCCCACGAACAAGCCCACCAGGCCGTAATGCCAGAACAGCGTGGCCGGCGTGCCGGGCAGCCCTGTGTAGAACAGATACGCCGTCACGAACAGTCCACCCCAGCCGATGAGCATGACGGCGCGCGTACCGATGCGGTCGCTGGCCCAGCCGACCAACACGCAGCCGATGGTCAGGGTCAGCGTGGCGAGCGCATTGGCTTCCAGCGCCAGCGCGGCCGGAATGTGGTGCACTTTCTGCAGGTAGGTGGGCGTGTACAGCACCACCACCACAATGGCGGCCGACAGCACCCAGGTCAGCAGCCCCACATAGACGCTCGCCGCGCGATGCTCGCGCAGCACCGTGCGCAGCGGCAGTTCGCGCGCCACGGTCTTGCGATCCGCCAGCTCCTTGAAGACCGGTGTCTCGTGCAGGAACCGGCGCAGGTACACCGAGACAAGCCCGAACACACCCCCCAGCACGAAGGGAATGCGCCAGGCGAAGCCGCTCACCTCGGCGGGCGGGTAGTAGCGGTTGATGGCCACGGCCACGAGCGAGCCCAGCAGAATGCCGCCCGTAATGCCGGAGGTCAGCGTGCCGATGCCGAAGCCGTAGCGCTGCGCCGGCACATGCTCGCCGACGAACACCCACGCGCCGGGCATTTCGCCGCCGATGGCCGCGCCCTGCAGCACGCGCATCGCCAGCAGCAGCAGCGGCGCCGCGATGCCGATGCTCGCGTAAGTGGGCAGCAGGCCGATGACCAGCGTCGGCGCCGCCATCAGGAAGATCGAGAGCGTGAACATGCGCTTGCGGCCGAGCAGGTCGCCGAAGTGCGCAATGACGATGCCGCCCACCGGCCGGGCCAGGTAGCCGGCGGCGAAGATGCCGAAAGTCTGCAGTTGCCGCAGCCAGTCGGGCATGTCGGCCGGAAAGAAAAGCGCGCCCAGGACGGTGGCGAAGAAAACGTAGATGACGAAGTCGTAGAACTCCAGCGTTCCGCCGAGAGCGGACAGGGCCAGGGTCTTGTAGTCGCGCGCGTCGAGCGTGCGGGCCGGAACCGGCTGGGCGCCGTCCGGAGAAATTGCGTGAGAGGTCATGGCTGGCAGGGAGGTCATTGCCGCGCACCGGGTCGCAGAAGGGATTGAAAGCGGAAGGCAGCGCGCCGGCGAAACACCTGGCCGCGTCCGCCGGGTGGGCGATTGCGGAAGGCCGGAGTTCGGAGCCGGGTGGGCTCGCTTCACGATGCTACGGGTTATCCCTTATTGGCGCATGTGACCTTTGTCAATCTCGACCGGGCGGCGCGGTTTCTGCCGAACGGGGCTTGAGGGACAATCGGCCCATAGCGCCGCACTGGACGCGGCGTGCTTATCCGTTCACAAGATTCCATGAAACGCACCTGGCTGCTCTTTGCCCAAGCCGTGACCGTCCTGTTGGCGGCCTACTTCGTCGTTGCCACCCTCAAGCCCGAGTGGATCAACCGGCGCGCCACCTCGCTGGGCGGCGTGGTGTCGGTCGTCCAGGCACCGGCCGGCACGGCCGCGATAGCAGCCCCCGGGAGCCTGAGCGCGGCGGCGAAGAAGGCTTCGCCCGCGGTCGTCAGCATCAACACCAGCAAGGCGGCGCAGCGCCATCCGCGCAGCAACGACCCGTGGTTCCGGTTTTTCTTCGGCGACCAGGGCGATCAGCCCCAGGTCGGCCTGGGCAGCGGCGTGATCGTGAGCTCCGACGGCTACGTACTGACCAACAACCACGTGGTCGAGGGCGCGGACGAAATCGAGATCACGCTCAACGACAGCCGCCACACGCGCGGCAAGGTGATCGGCACCGACCCGGACACCGACCTGGCCGTGCTCAAGATCGAAATGGACAAGCTCCCCGCCATCGTGCTGGGCAATTCCGACGAGCTCCAGGTGGGCGACCAGGTGCTGGCCATCGGCAACCCGTTCGGCGTGGGCCAGACGGTCACCAGCGGCATCGTCTCGGCGCTCGGACGCAACCAGCTGGGCATCAACAACTTCGAGAATTTCATCCAGACCGATGCCGCCATCAACCCGGGCAACTCGGGCGGCGCGCTGATCGACGTCAACGGCAACCTGCAGGGCATCAACACCGCCATCTACTCGCGCTCGGGCGGCAGCATGGGCATCGGTTTCGCCATTCCGGTCTCGATGGCCAAGATCGTGCTCGAAGGCATCGTGAAGGAAGGCCAGGTGCGCCGCGGCTGGATCGGCGTCGAGCCGAACGAGCTCTCGCCGGAACTGGCCGAGACGTTCGGCGTGAAGGCCGATACCGGCGTCATCATCACCGGCGTGCTCCAGAACGGACCCGCAGCCAAGGCCGGCATCCGTCCGGGCGACGTGATCACTTCGGTGGGCGAAAAGAAGACCGACAACGTGCAGGCCCTGCTGACCGCGGTGGCCGGACTCAAGCCGGGCAGCACCGCACGCTTTGCGCTGCAGCGCGGCACCGACAAGATGGAACTGGACGTGACGCCGGGCTTGCGGCCCAAGAGCCCGGTGCGGCAGGTGCCCAACCAGCCCGAGTAGGTATCGGAGCAGCCCATACCGGGCAACCTCTTCGCCAGAAACACCGCGGAACCGGCTTTGCCGGGCCGCTGGTGTGGCCCCCGGAAGGGGGTTGGCGAAGCGACACGAAGTGCGCGAAGACTGGGGGTGAGCCAGTTACGCCGATGAATCGGCGCTTTCTTCTTCCTCTTCGGTCTTCTTGCCGCTCGCGAAGTAGCGCGCGCCGATGATGCCCACCTCGTAGAGCAGGCACATCGGCACCGCCAGCGCAAGCTGCGACACCACGTCGGGCGGCGTGAGCACCGCCGCCACCACGAAGGCCACCACGATGAAGTAGCCGCGGAAGGACTTCAGCTTTTCGATGGTCACCATCTCGAACTTCACCAGCAGCATCACGACGATCGGCACCTGGAACGCCACGCCGAACGCGATGTAGAGCGACAAGATGGCCTCCACGTACGACGAGATGTCAGGCGTGGCATTCACGCTCGGCGGCGTGAATTTCTGAATGAAGCCGAACATCTTGTCGAGCACGAAGAACTGCACGAAGCCGATGCCGACGTAGGCCAGCAGGCTGCCGAACAAGATCAGCGGCAGCGCGAACCTCTTTTCATGACTATAGAGCCCCGGCGCCACGAACATCCAGATTTGGTACATGAGCCAGGGCAGCGCCAACAGCACGGCCGTCATGCCCAGCACCTTCAGCGGCACGAAGAAGGGAGAGAACACACCCACCGCGATGAGCTTGGCGCCCGGCGGCATGTGGGCCTGGATCGGCACGGCGATGAGATCGATCAGCCCGCCCGGGCCGGGCCAGATGGCCAGCAGCACGCCCGCGACCACGAGTCCGTAGACGCAATAGAGCAGGCGGTCGCGCAGCTCGACCAGATGCTGCACGAACGGCTGTTCGGTGCCCGCCAACTCGTCTTCTGCGTCTTTGTTCTTGTTGTCGGAATCGGCCATTGGAAGGAAAAGGAGCAGGAGAAAGCGTGGCTTCGGCCGGCGTGCGGCGCACGAGGACGCGGGAAGTGAAAGCCGCTAGTTGATCTTGTGCGGGCGGAAACGGGCGACGCGCGCGGCACCCGACAGCGCCTTGGTGCGCACGCCGTTGCGGGCCTTGTACCACTGCGGCGTGGCGCCCTGCTTCAGACGCCAGTTCTTGCGCGGGTGCCTGTATTCAGGCACCGAAGGCTCGGGTTCGGCCAGGGCCGAGAGGGTTTCGCCCGAGCCGGAGAACTGCTTTTCGAGATCGGTCGCGCCGGTATGAATGCTGTGCTCGACATCGCGCGCCGCATCCTCCACGGTGGTTTTCATCTTGCGCAGCTCTTCGAGTTCCATCGAGCGATTGACCTCGGCCTTGACGTCGTTCACGTAGCGCTGCGCCTTGCCTAGCAAGGTGCCGACCGTACGCGCCACCCGGGGCAGCTTTTCCGGGCCGATGACGATCAGCGCCACGACGCCGATCAGCGCCAGCTTCTCAATACCGAGGTCGAGCACTTAGGACCCGCGCTCAGGACTTCTGACGCGCTTCGACGTCGATCGCCGACTTGTCGCTGTTGGCCGGCTGGCCGGTCACCTGGGCAGCGGGGGCCGACGAAGCAGCGGATGCGTCGGTGGTGCCGCCTTCCTTCATGCCGTCCTTGAAGCCCTTGACGGCGCCGCCGAGGTCGGAACCCATGTTCCGCAGCTTCTTGGTGCCGAAGATCATGACCACGACGAGCAGCACGATCAGCCAGTGCCAGATTGAAAATGAACCCATGGAAGACTCCTAAGAATGTGTCCGATTTTAGTCGGGCTAAATGTGACAGTTTGGCCTAATGTTCAGCCGCGAAGCCATGGCCGGGGACCGCCCATGACATGGACATGGAGATGGTGAACTTCCTGTCCGCCCTCGGTGCCCGTGTTGATGACGACGCGCCAGCCGCCTTCGGGATAGGGCCTGCAGCCCTGCTCCAGCGCCAGCTTCGGGGCCAGCGTCATGATCTTGCCCATCAGCGCGGCGTCGTCGGGCGTGAGCTGCGCCATCGAGGCGATGTGCTTCTTGGGCACCAGCATGAAATGCACCGGCGCCCAGGGCGAGATGTCGTGAAAACCGAACAGTTCGTCGTCTTCGTAGACCTTGCGCGAGGGGATCTTGCCTTCGATGATTTTGCAGAAGACGCAGTTCGGATCAGATGACATCTTTGGGTTCCATGGGGCGGCTGGCGTTCATGCGGATCATGCCCTTCACGATCCGGTAGAGAAACCACAGCGAAATCAGGCTCCAGGCGATCCAGCCCGGCACCAGAAACAGCAGCCAGAGCCATGACGTGACCACGTACAGCAGGCCGGCCCACAGCACCGACCGGATGCGCCAGCTGAAATGCGACGCCTGCCAAGTGCCGGCGGCGTCGTCGCGCTTGACGAAATCGATCACCAGCGCCAGCAGCAAGAGGAGCACCGAAGCTTGTGCGCCCGGCAGGACCGCGCCGACGGCCACGATCAGGTGCAGGACATAGCTGACCCAACCCCAGGTCTTGAGGGAGTCGTCGGGTTCCACGTTCACGATGTCGTTGGCCATTGGAGATGTCCTTTCAATCGTTGGATGCCTCGCGGGCCTGCGCCTTGCGCAGGGCTTTTTCCTCGATGCCGCTGGTGCCCTCGCGGCGCTCGAGCTCCGCAATCACCTCACTGGGCGAGAAACCGTAGTGCGCCAGCGCCACCATGGTGTGGAACCACAAATCGGCCACTTCGTTCACTATTTTCGTGCGGTCGCCGCCATGGTCGGCGTCCTTGGCAGCCATGACGACCTCGGTGGCTTCCTCGCCGATCTTCTTGAGAAAGGCATCAGGCCCCTTGTGCAGCAGGCGCGCCACGTAGCTCTTGTCGGGATCGCCGCCGCGTGCGGGCAGGCGGCTTTCGATGACGGCAGCCAGACGTGCGAGAGCGTCGGCGGTGTTCACTGTGGCCGTCATTTGTAGATCGACTCCGGGTCTTTCAAGACCGGCTCGACCGCGTTCCAACGGCCGTTTTCGTATTTGCTGAAGAAGCAGCTGTGGCGGCCGGTGTGGCAGGCAATGCCGGGCTCGTGGCCCAGCTGGGTGACCTTGAGCAGCACGACGTCGTTGTCGCAGTCGAGGCGGATTTCGTGGACCGTCTGCACATGGCCCGATTCCTCGCCCTTGAACCACAGCTTGGCGCGCGATCGGCTGAAATAGACGGCGCGGCCCAGCTCGGCGGTCTTCTCGAGCGCCTCGCGGTTCATCCAGGCGAACATCAGCACGTCGTTGCTGCCTTGTTCCTGCGCGATCACGGGCACCAGGCCGTTCGCGTCCCATTTCACTTCGTCAAGCCAATTCATGGCAGGTATTGTCCCACCCCGGGCGGCCGGGAAGCGGATCACATCCGAACGGGAATGCCCCGCGCGGCCATGCGGGCTTTCGCCTCGCCGACCGTGTGTTCGCCGTAGTGGAAGATGCTGGCGGCCAGCACCGCGTCGGCGCCGCCGCTCTGGATGCCGTCGGCCAGGTCGTCGAGATTGCCCACCCCGCCCGATGCGATGACCGGCACGTTGACGGCGTCGCTCACCGCACGGGTGAGCTCGAGGTCGAAGCCGCTCTTGGTGCCGTCGCGGTCCATGCTTGTGAGCAGGATTTCGCCGGCGCCACGACGCACCATCTCGGTCGCCCATGCCACGGCGTCGAGGCCGGTGTTCTTGCGGCCGCCATGGCTGTACACATCCCAGCCCGCGCCACGCGTAGCGGCTTCTTCGGGGCCGCGGCGCTTGGCGTCGATGGCGACCACGATGCATTGCGAGCCGTATTTCTGCGACGCGTCCTCGATTACCTTCGGATCGGCGATGGCCGCCGAGTTGAAGCTGGTCTTGTCGGCGCCCGCGTTGAGCAGCCGGCGCACATCGGCCACGGTGCGCACGCCGCCGCCCACCGTCAGCGGAATGAAGACCTGCGAGGCCACCGCCTCGATGATCGGCAGGATCAGGTCGCGGCCGTCGCTGGTGGCCGTGATGTCGAGAAAAGTGAGTTCGTCGGCGCCCTGCGCGTTGTAGCGCGCGGCGATTTCGACCGGATCGCCGGCATCGCGCAGCTCGAGAAAGTTGACGCCCTTGACCACGCGGCCGCCGGTAACGTCGAGACAGGGAATGATGCGTTTTGCGAGCATGGTCGGTCGTAAGAAGAAAAATCAGAGCACGCGAAGCTGCTGCCAGCCCTGCCACTGGGCACCGGGCAACAGCAGCACCTGCTCGTCGATGCGCGCGGCCTCGACGCACAGCATGTGCCGGTAGCCGTCTTCCGGCATGTCGGCGAGTTTCGCACCCAGCGCGGCGCCCGGGTTCCAGACCACGGTTTCGCTGCAGCTCGCGCTTTGCGAAATTTCGAGCGTGCCGCTCGGCTGCACCAGGCGCAGCGGCTTGGCCGGAGCGGCATAGACACTGTCGAACTCGGCATCGAAGCGCAGCGCCGGCGCCGTTTCCACGTGGCGGTCGTCGCGCAGCGAATCCCAGCGGTTGGCGCCTTGCAGCCCCTCCAGGCGCACTTCGGCAATGTCGTCGACGCGCAGGTAGGTGTGCAGCGCCGCCGCAAAGCTGAATGGCGCATGGTCGACATTGAGCAGCGTCAGCGCGGCGCGAAGCCGTCCCGGGCCCATGCCGACCTGCAGCCGTGCCTCGAAAGCGTGCGGCCAGAGCTTGCGCGTGGCCTCGCTGTCGCGCAGCCGCAAGGTCAGTTCGCCCGAAGTGGCGTCGATGCCCCGGTTTTCCCAAGGCAGATTGCGCATGAAACCATGCTTGGGCAACATGCCGCGCTGGTTGAACTGGGGGCAGCAAATGGGCACGCCCCCGCGGATTGCCGCCGCCCCGTCGAACACGGCGCGCGGGCTCAGATAGAGCCGCTCGGCCCCGTCGGCCGTGGTCCAGGAAAGCAGCTGCGCCCCGTGTAGAGCCACGGTGAAGGCACTGCCGTCGCCGCCGGTGGCACGAAGCGCCGGCTGGCCGCGAAACTCGATCGAGCAGATGTCCATTGGAGAATTGTAGGCAGCGAAATTCCGTGGCACGAAATTGGCATTGGAGACTTAAGACTTCATCACCGCCGCGCCGGTGCCGGTTGCACGCAGGGGACCTTCTTGGATACCCTCTGCCTGCCGCACAAGGAGAGGGTGGCGGCCGATGCGCTCGCGCCCCAAAACCACACACACGTCAAAGGGACAACCATGAGAAAGAAACTGCCGGCCGCCGCCTGGATCCTGATTGCCATGGTGCTCGGCATTCTCGTCGGCTACATGATCTTCGCGAGCTTCCCTGACAAGAAGGCTGCCGCGCAGATCGCGGGCTATGTCTCGATCGTGTCGGACGTGTTTCTGCGTCTCATCAAGATGCTGATCGGGCCGCTGGTGTTCTCCACCCTGGTGGTGGGCATCGCGCACATGGGCGATGCGAAGTCGGTGGGCCGCGTGTTCGGCAAGTCGCTCGGATGGTTTTTCACGGCATCGCTGATCTCGCTGGTCATCGGCCTCGTGATGGCCAATCTCTTGAAGCCTGGCGAGAACCTCGGGCTTCCGCTGCCGGACATCGGCTCTTCGGCCAACCTGGCCACTGCGAAGTTCACGCTCAAGGACTTCGTGAGCCACATGGTTCCGAAGTCTTTCGCCGAGGCGATGGCCAACAACGAGATCCTGCAGATCGTGGTGTTCTCGATGTTCTTCGGCGTGGCGCTCGCCTCGCTCGGCGACAAGGCCAAGACGCTGGTGGCCGCCATCGACGAACTCTCGCACGCGATGCTCAAGATCACGGGCTACGTGATGAAGCTGGCGCCCCTCGCGGTGATGGCCGCCATGGCCGCCACGGTTGCGACGAACGGCCTGGGCATCCTGCTCAAGTTCGCCGTTTTCATGGGCGACTTCTACCTGGGCCTTTTCGTGCTGTGGGGCGTGCTGATCTTCGCGGGCTTTGCCTTCCTGGGCCCGCGCGTCTTCAAGCTGCTGGTGCTCATCAAGGAGGCCTTTCTGCTTTCGTTCGCCACGGCGAGTTCGGAAGCGGCCTACCCGAAGATCCTGCAGGCGCTCGACCGTTTCGGCGTGAAGCGCAAGATCTCGAGCTTCGTGATGCCCATGGGCTATTCGTTCAATCTCGACGGCTCGATGATGTACTGCACCTTTGCGGTGCTGTTCATCGCGCAGGCCTACGACATCCACATGCCGCTCAGCACGCAGATCACCATGCTGCTGATCCTGATGCTCACCTCCAAGGGCATGGCGGGCGTGCCGCGCGCCTCGCTGGTGGTGATTGCCGCCACACTCAACCACTTCGACATTCCCGAGGCCGGCTTGCTGCTGATCCTGGGCGTCGACACCTTCCTCGACATGGGGCGCTCGGCCACGAACGCGGTGGGCAACTCCATCGCCACCGCCGTGGTGGCCAAGTGGGAAGGCGAGCTGCTCTCCGAGAGCGACGCAGCGGTGAACGCCAAGGCGCTGGACGATGAAGCCGCCGCCACGCTCGCCCATCCGGCCCACGCGTGAGGCGCGCCATGAAGCTCAAGGTCGCGCTGCCGGTTCTCATTGCCGGCCTGCTGGCGGCCGCCGCGCTTGTCGCCGCAGCCCCGGCGCGGGCGCAGCAGCAAGCCCCCGAGACATTGACCGGCACCCTCGCCAAGGCGCGCCAGACCGGTGCCATCACCATCGGCTACCGCGAATCGTCGGTGCCGTTTTCTTTTCTCAATGCACGCAACGAACCGATCGGCTATTCGATCGAGCTCTGCCGCGCCTTGGTCACGGCCATCGAGGACGCGGTGAACAAGAGCCTCGCGATCAAGTGGGTGCCGGTGACCTCCGATTCGCGCATCGGCGCGGTCGAGAGCGGCGCGGTCGATCTCGAGTGCGGCTCGACCACCAACAACCTCGAGCGGCAGAAGCGCGTGAGCTTCTCGCCGACGATGTTCGTCTCGGGCACCAAGGTGCTGGTGAAGAAGGGTTCGCCGATCAAGTCGTTTCGCGACCTGGCCGGCAAGCGGGTCGCTGTGACTGCTGGCACCACCAACGAGAAGACGCTGCGCGAGCTTTCGCAGAAGTTCAGGCTCGGGATCGATCTGGTGGTGGCGCGCGACCACGCCGATTCATTCGGGCTCGTGAAGAGCGGCCAGGCCGATGCCTTTGCCACCGACGACGTGCTGCTCTACGGCCTGATCGCACGGGACGCCGCCAAGGCCGAGTACGAAGTGGTCGGCGACTATCTCTCCTACGACCCCTACGGCATCATGTACCGCAAGGGCGATGCGCAGCTGGCCAAGGTGATCAACGACACCTTCCAGGTGTTGGCCGAGGACGGCGAAATCGAGCGCCAGTACAAACGCTGGTTCCTGCGCAAGCTGCCGACGGGGGAGAGCATCAACCTGCCGATGAGCGCGCAGCTCGAAGCGATCATCCAGACGATGTCGGTGAAGGCGGAGTAGCCGGGCCGGCGGCGCGAGTGAAAACGGGACCCAGGCGGTCAGCGCGCCGGCCACGCCCAATGCGGTATCTCGCTCATGTCGAGGTTGGCGATGCGGGTTTCGCCGAGGCGCTTTTCGAGCACCACCGGTTGCAGGTCGTCGCTGTCTTCGAGCGCGGCGATCAGCCGCGCTGCATGCGACACCGCGATGACCTGCGATTCGCGCGCGGCCTGCGCGATGAGCCGGCCCAGCGCCGGCAGCAGGTCGGGGTGCAGGCTGGTCTCGGGCTCGTTGAGCACCAGCAGCGCGGGCGGACGGGGCGTGAGAAGCGCGGCGATCCAGAGCAGATAGCGCAAGGTGCCGTCGGAGAGTTCCGCCGCGGTCAGGGGCCGCAGCAGGCCGTGCTGGTGCATCAGTGTTTCGAAACGGTCTTCGTTGACCCGCACTTCGACACGGGCGCCTGGAAACGCATCGTCGACGGCACGGTCGAGTGCGTCGTTGTCGCCGATTTCGCGGATGGTCTGCAGCGCGGCGGCCAGGTCGGAGCCGTCGTTGGCGAGCACCGGCGTGTAGGTGCCGAGCTGCGGCTGGCGCGCGGGCGCATCGGCATCGGAGCGGAAGTGGTCGTAGAAGCGCCAGGAGCGCATCTGCTCGCGCAGCGTGAGCATCTCGGGCGCGGCGTGCGGGTCGGCGTACTCGGTCATCATGCTGGCGAAATGGGCGATGGGCCGGCCTACGGGCTCCCAGCTTCCGCTGCGCTCGCCGCGCAGCCGCAGCGAGGCTCCCTTGCGGTCGACCAGTTGCGTGGCAGGCCGCAGCACCGGGCCGCTCCAGATGGCCTCGCGCTTGATTTCCGGGTCGCGCGAAAAGGCCGTCGGCGGCACCGGCGGCGGCAAGCCGATGTCGATGGCGTAGCCGAAGTCGTCCGCTTCGACACCCGAGAAGCCGAGCCGCAGATTCACCGGCTCGTTGCGCACGGTGCCCTGCACCGGCGCGTCGCCGCGCAGCATGGCGGCCGAAAAGCGCTCAGGACCGGCCCAGAGGGTGGAAGAGAGCCCGCCTTCGCGCACCAGCGAACGGATCACGCCGCCGTTGGCAATGTCGGCCAGGAGCCGCATCGCGCGGTACACGCTGGACTTGCCGCTGCCGTTGGGCCCGGTCACAACCGTGAGCCGCCCGAGCGGCACCGTCAGCTGGCGCAGCGACCGGTAATTGGCAATGGCAAGCGCGGAGAGCACGCCGCGCTATGCGAAGTGGCTCAGGCGCCGGCGAGCTCGTCGGCGCGGGCTTGCGCCGCCGCGAAATCGAGGTCGCCCGAATAGATGGCGCGGCCGCAGATCACGCCTTCGACGCCTTCGGACTCGACCGCGCAGAGCTGGTCGATGTCGGCCATGTTCGACAGGCCGCCCGAGGCGATCACCGGAATGGTCAGCGCCTGCGCGAGCTTGACGGTGGCATCGATGTTGATGCCCGAGAGCATGCCGTCGCGGCCGATGTCGGTGTAGATGATCGATTCGACGCCGTAGTCCTCGAACTTCTTGCCCAAGTCGGCCACCTCGTGGCCCGTGAGCTTGCTCCAGCCGTCGGTGGCCACCTTGCCGTCCTTGGCGTCGAGCCCCACGATGATGTGGCCGCCGAAGGCCACGCAGGCGTCCTTCAGGAAGCCGGGGTTCTTGACCGCGGCGGTGCCGATGATCACGTAGCGCAGCCCGTCGTCGATGTAGCGCTCGATGGTGTCGAGGTCGCGAATGCCGCCGCCGAGCTGCACCGGGATGTCGTCGCCGACTTCCTTCAGGATCGCCTTGATCGCCGCGTGGTTCTGCGGCTTTCCGGCGAATGCGCCATTCAGGTCGACCAGGTGCAGCCGCCGCGCGCCGGCCGTGACCCACTTGCGGGCCATGGCGGCAGGGTCTTCGCTGAAGATGGTGGACTGGTCCATGTCGCCTTGTTTGAGGCGAACGCAGTGGCCGTCTTTGAGATCAATGGCGGGAATGAGGAGCATGGAAGTGACGCGAGTGTGCGGAATCCGGGCTGAGAAAGATTCGGCCCGGGCGGAAATATAAGGTCAGGGATTCCAGTGGAGGAAATTTCGGTAGAGCTGCAACCCGTGGTCCGCACTCTTCTCCGGGTGGAACTGGGTGGCAAAAATATTATCGCGTGCGATGGCTGCGGTAAAGCATGCCCCGTAATCCGCCTCGCCCACGCTGTGCCGGACGTCCGACGGCCGCGCGTAGAAGCTGTGCACGAAGTAGAAATAGCTCATGTCGGGGATGCCCGCCCAGACCGCATGCGGCTGGGCCTGCCGCACCTGGTTCCAGCCCATCTGGGGCACCTTGAAGCGGCTGCCGTCGGGCTGCAGCCGGCCAGCCAGGTCGAACTTGACGACTTCGCCGGGAATGAGCCCCAGGCCGTCGGTCGGCCCTTCGTCGCTGCGCGACAGCAGCATCTGCATGCCCACGCACACGCCGAAGAGCGGCTTGTTCGCCGCGGCTTCGAGCACCGATTCCTGAAGACCGGAGTCGCGCAGTTCGCGCATGCAGTCGGGCATGGCGCCCTGCCCCGGCAACACCACGCGGGTGGCCTTGCGCACCACCTCGGGGTCGGAGGTGACGAAGACCTCGACGCCCACCTGGTCGGCCGCATGCCGCACAGCCTGGGACACCGAGTGCAGGTTGCCCATGCCGTAGTCGACGACCGCGACGGTATTTGCTGCAGATTTCATGGCTGTCCGCTGGAGGATTTCAGAGCGAACCCTTGGTCGAGGGAATGACGCCCACCGAGCGCGGGTCGAGCTCGAGCGCGCCGCGCATCGCGCGTGCAAAGGCCTTGAACACGGTTTCGCACTGGTGGTGCGCGTTGACGCCCTTGAGGTTGTCGATGTGCAGCGTGACGAAGGCGTGGTTGACGAAGCCCTGGAAGAACTCGTAGGTCAGCTGGCTGTCGAAGGTGCCGATCATCCCGCTCGTGAACGGCACGTGCATCACCAGGCCCGGGCGGCCCGAGAAATCGATGACCACGCGGCTCAGCGCCTCGTCGAGCGGCACGTAGGCATGGCCGTAGCGGCGAATGCCCTTCTTGTCGCCGATGGCCTTGGCCACGGCTTGCCCGAACGTGATGCCGACGTCCTCGACCGTGTGATGGCCGTCGATGTGCAGGTCGCCCTGGCAGTCGATGTCGAGGTCGATCAGGCCGTGGCGCGCGATCTGGTCGAGCATGTGGTCGAAGAAGCCGATGCCGGTGGCGAGCTTGGCCTTGCCCGTGCCGTCGAGGTTGACGCTGACGGTGATCTTGGTTTCGGCGGTGTTGCGGGTCACCGAGGCGGTGCGCGCGGCGGTGCCCGTGTCGGCGATTTGGGGGGTGGTCATAGTGAGGCTTCGAGTGCCGCGAGCATTCGCGCATTCTCGTCGGCCGTTCCGACGGTGAGGCGCAGGCAATTTGCGAGCAGTTCGTGCATTTTAGAAACGTTCTTCACCAGAACTCCGCGCCCCTTGATGCCCTCGAAGGTCTTGGTGGCATCTGGCACGCGCACGAGGATCATGTTGGCGTCGCTCGGCCATGTCTTCACGCCCGGCAGGCGGCCCAAACCCGTCATCAGGCGATCGCGCTCCTCGCGGATCTGTTTCGCCTGGGCCTCGAACACCTCGGCGTGCTCCAGCGCGAACAGTGCGCATTCGCAGTTGAGCACGCTGATGTTGTAGGGCGGGCGCACCTTGTCGATCTGGGCGATCAGCGCGGCCGGCCCCATGAGATAGCCCAGGCGGATACCGGCCAGCCCGAACTTGCTGAGCGTGCGCATCAGCAGCACATGGCCATGCTTCGCGAGCCGATCGATGTAGCTGCGGGCGGCGAAGGGCTGGTAGGCCTCGTCGATCACCACCAGGCCGCCCTGCCGGCCCTGCGCCTCGACGATTTTCTCGATGGTGGCATCGTCCCAGCGATTGGCCGTCGGGTTGTTCGGGTAGGCGAGGTAGACGATGGCGGGCTTCTCGTACGCGATGGCGGCCAGCATGGCGGCCTCGTCGAGCTCGAAGTCGGCCGTCAGCGGCACGCCGACGAAGCGCAGGCCCTGCAGCTGCGCGCTCATGGCGTACATCACGAAGCCGGGCAGCGGCGCGAGCACCGCGGCGCCGGGCACGGCGCATGCAATGGCCAGCAGCGAAATCAGTTCGTCGGAGCCGTTGCCCAGCATCAGCGCGAAGCCTTCGGGCATTTGCGCATGCGCGGCCAGCGCGCGCTGCAGATCGGCGCCGCGCTCGCCCGGGTAGCGGTTGAGCGCCAGCGCGCCGAGCCGCGCGCCAAGCTCGGCCTGCAGCGCGGGCGGCAGGCCGAAGGGATTCTCCATGGCGTCGAGCTTGACGAAGCCGCGTGCGTCCTGCACGGCGTAGGCGCGCATGGACTGGACGTCGGGGCGGATGCGATCGATCGGGCGAGCGGCGGGGGTGGTTGTCATCGGGTGCAGCGGTAGCTGTTTCTGAGGGCGCCGGACATGACCAGTTGCACGGGCATGTCGGCTTCATAGCTGTCGGCGTTGCGCGTCAGCTCGGTTTGATAGAGAGAGCGCGCCATCGAAGGCTCGAGGCGGCGGCCTTCGACGCAGAAGACCGGCTTCTGGCCGTTGCGCTGCGACGCTTCCACGCCTTCGCGCAAGCCTTCGAGCACGCCGACGAGGTAGTAGCTCGCATAGGCCTTGCCGTCTTTCTCATTGGCTTCGAGCGTGCGCAGTTCGCGAATGCTCATCGCCCGCGCACCGGTGCCGGCCAGCAGTGCGAGCAGCAGCAGGACGGCGGTGCGCTTCACGGCTCTTACTTGCGGTAGCGCGGCGGCGGCGCGTACGCGCTGTCGGCCGGAAAGGCGCTGGGCTGCGGGGGCGTGGTTTCACGGCGCGGGCGGCGCGGCGCCTCGGGCTGCTCGAGCTCGAACAGAGCGGCGCCGATCACGCCGATGTTGCGCACGTCGCCGGCCTCGGTATTCGCCGCATAGGCGCGACCCGGCGCGGCAAAGCGGAAGGCCGCGACCTCGCTCTGGCTCTTGCGGAAGCCTTCGATGTCGAGCACCTGCTGCGGGCGCAGCACGTAGCCGCCGTTGCGCAGGCTGCCGGGCTTGCCGTTCAGCACGTCGAGGCCGTCGACCGTGGCGATCACCTCGTAGCTGCGGTCGCTCAGGTTGCGAAAGCGCAGGGTGTAGCGCGAACCTTCGACGCCGGCCAGGCGGAACATGTCGGTGCTGCGGCGCGCGCGCTGCAGCGGCAGGGGGCGGTCGCTCTCGTCGAGCACCGACCATTCGACATCGCCTTGCGCCAGTTGCAGGTTGAGCCGGCGTTCGGGGTTGTTGCCCGCCTCGCGGCGCACGGCCGACGCTTCGTTGTAGCCGAGCGAAGCCACTTCGTCGGGCTGCGCGGACAGCCGCTTGGCGGAGACCGAGCGGGTTTTCGACTCGATGCCCTCGCCCCACTGGGTGCCGAGCTGGACCGGCGCGGGCGCGGCGGCGCTGGGCGTTGCGGACAAGGCGGCCGATTCGCTGCGCGGAACCTGCGGCATCTGGCTGCAGGCGACGAGCAAGGCTGCGCCTGCAACGAGGCCTGTGGCGAATTTGAAAAAGCGCGAACGATAAAGACCGTGAATCATCTGGACAGCTCCTCCCGGGAACGGGTTCTTGTGGAGCTTCAGATCTTACGCAGTCGCATGCGGGCGGCTTCGGCATGCGCCTGCAGGCCTTCGCCTTCGGCCAGCGTCACGGCGATCGGGCCGAGCACCTGGGCGCCGGCTTCGCTGACCTCGATCAGGCTGGAACGCTTCTGGAAGTCGTAGACGCCGAGCGGGCTTGAAAAGCGCGCCGTGCCGCTGGTCGGCAGCACGTGGTTCGGGCCGGCGCAATAGTCGCCCAGGCTTTCGCTGGTGAAGGCGCCGAGGAAGATCGCGCCCGCGTGGCGCAGCAGCGGCTCCCAGCGCTGCGGCTCGCTGCTGCTGACTTCGAGGTGCTCGGGCGCGATGCGGTTGCTGATGTCGCAGGCCTCTTCCATGCTCTTCGTGTGAATGAGCGCGCCGCGGCCGTTCAGCGATGCGGCGATGATTTCGGCTCGCGGCATGGCAGGCAGCAGGCGGTCGATCTCGGCCTGCACGCGGTCGATATACGCCGCATCGGGGCACAGCAGGATGCTCTGCGCGAGTTCGTCGTGCTCGGCCTGACTGAACAGGTCCATGGCCACCCATTCGGGCGGCGTGGTGCCGTCGGCCAGCACCAGGATCTCGCTCGGGCCCGCGATCATGTCGATGCCCACGGTGCCGAACACGCGCCGCTTGGCGGCCGCCACGTAGGCGTTGCCGGGGCCGGTGATCTTGTCGACCGCGGGGATGGTGGCGGTGCCGTAGGCCAGCGCGGCCACGGCCTGGGCGCCGCCGATGGTGAAGGCGCGCGTAACGCCGGCCACGTAGGCGGCGGCGAGCACGAGCGGGTTCTTCTCGCCACCCGGCGTCGGAACCACCATGACGATTTCAGCCACGCCGGCCACGTGCGCCGGAATCGCATTCATCAGCACGCTCGACGGATAGGCCGCTTTGCCGCCGGGCACGTAGATGCCGACGCGGTCGAGCGGCGTGACCTTCTGTCCAAGCAGCGTGCCGTCCGCATCGCGGTAGCTCCAGCTCTCGCCGCTCGCCTTCTTCTGGGCCTCGTGATAGCTGCGCACGCGGCGCGCGGCGGCTTCGAGCGCGTCGCGCTGCGTGACGGGCAGCGATTCGAAGGCGGCCTTCAGTTCGGCCTGCGTGAGCTCGAGTTCGGGCAACGCCGCGGCGCCCAGCCTGTCGAAGCGGTGGGTGTACTCCAGCACCGCTTCGTCGCCGCGCTTCTGCACATCGGCCAGGATGTCGGCCACCACCTTCTCGATGGCCGCGTCCGCGTCCGCGGACCAATGCAGCCGCGCCTTGAATTCAGCGTCGAAGCTGGCTGAAGTCGTGGAGAGACGGGCGGGGGCTGCTTTCAGTTTCATCGCATGTATCGAGAAAAATGTCCAACGGGACGGCTGTTCATTCGAGGTCGATCGAAAGACGCGAGGGTTTGTTGGCCAAGGTACCGCGTATTTTGACGGTCGCTTCAAGCGCGCGGGCCGCGCCCCAAACGGCGAATATCGCGATCAACACGCCCGCCCCGCTGACCCGGCCACCCGCGGCAATGCCATATCCGGCAAAGATCAAGGTTCCGAGCGCGAATACCAGCGCAATGCTCGCGGCAACCCGGCTACGGAAGCGGGCAATGCCAAATGCGCAGGCGGCATTCAACGCGGCATCCACCAATCCGACCTTGTCGCCGATCAGCGCCGAGATCGCTTGCAGCGCTGCAATGATCCAGAGTGCCTTGGAGGCGTCTCTGATCATCTCGACTGCCGCGTAGTGGCTGTCGAGTTTCGAAAAAAAGCTCCTCTTGTTCTCTTCGGACACGGTGCTCCTCAAGGCCGAGGAATGGCCGACGCAAAGGCGTCGATGATGCGGCGGATGGGCTCGCGCTTGAGCTTGAGCGCGGCCTGGTTGACCACCAGGCGGGCACTGATGTCCATGATGCGTTCGACCTCGACCAGGTGGTTGGCCTTGAGCGTGTTGCCGGTCGAGACCAGGTCGACGATGGCGTCGGCCAACCCGGTGAGCGGTGCGAGCTCCATGCTGCCGTAGAGCTTGATCAGGTCGACGTGCACGCCCTTGGTGGCAAAGAACTCGCGCGCCAGGCCCACGTACTTGGTCGCCACGCGCAGGCGCGAGCCCTGCTTCACGGCCGAGGCGTAGTCGTAATCGGCGCGCACTGCCACGCTGAGGCGGCAGGCCGCAATGCGCAGGTCGAGCGGCTGGTACAGGCCCTGGTTGCCGTGCTCGAGCAGCACGTCGGAGCCGGTCACGCCGAGGTCGGCGCCGCCGTATTGCACGTAGGTGGGCACGTCGGAGGCACGCACAAGCACCACGCGCACGTCGGGGCGCGTGGTCGCGAGGATCAGCTTGCGCGATTTCTCGGGGTCTTCGGTGACCTCGATGCCGGCGGCCGCCAGCAGGGGCATCGTCTCTTCGAAGATGCGGCCCTTGGACAGAGCAAGCGTGATCATGATTGCGACTCCTGCAATGCCAGGGTGATCATGCGGACGCTCCCGCCACACGCTCGATGTCGGCACCGATGCCGCGCAGCTTGGCTTCCATGCGGTCGTAACCACGGTCGAGGTGGTAGATGCGGTCGATCAGCGTCTCGCCCTCGGCCACGAGGCCGGCGATCACAAGGCTCGCGGAGGCCCGCAGGTCGGTGGCCATCACGGTGGCGCCCGAAAGCTGCGGCACACCCTCGACCATCGCCACCTTGCCCTCGACGTGGATGGTCGCGCCCAGGCGCACCATTTCGTTCACGTGCATGAAGCGGTTCTCGAAGATCGTTTCGGTGACCATCGAGGCGCCGCGCGCGACCACGTTCAGGGCCATGAACTGGGCCTGCATGTCGGTCGGGAAGCCCGGGTATTCGGTGGTGCTGAAGCTCTGCGCTTTCAGGTGCTCGCTGGCCGGGGCCTTGGAACGGATGCGCACGCCCCCCTCTTCCGAGGCGACCGTGCAGCCGGCGTCGCGCAGTTTGTCGACCACGGCGTCCATGTGTTCGGCGCGCGCGTGGCGCAGGAACACATCGCCGCCCGTGGCCGCCACGGCGCACAGGAAGGTGCCGGCCTCGATGCGGTCGGCCACCACGGCGTGTTCGCAGCCGTGCAGCTTTTCGACGCCCTGGATGCGGATGTGGCTGGTGCCATGGCCCTGGATCTTGGCGCCCATGCGGATCAGCATTTCGGCCAGGTCGACGATCTCGGGCTCTTGCGCGGCGTTTTCGAGCAGCGTCTCGCCCTCGGCCAGCGCGGCGGCCATGAGGAAGTTCTCGGTGCCGGTCACGGTGACCATGTCGGTCAGGATGCGCGCTCCCTTCAGGCGGGTGCGCCCGGCCGGCAGGCTGGCGATCATGTAGCCGTGCTCGACCACGATCTCGGCACCCATGGCCTGCAAGCCCTTGATGTGCTGGTCGACCGGCCGCGAGCCGATGGCGCAGCCGCCCGGCAGCGAGACCTTGGCACGGCCGAAGCGCGCGAGCAGCGGGCCGAGGGCCAGCACCGAGGCGCGCATGGTCTTCACCAGTTCGTAGGGCGCCTCGGGGTTGCCGAGGTCGCCGGCATTGAGCTGCACCGTGCCGTTGTCATCGCGCTCGGCCACGACGCCCATGTTGCGCACCAGCTTGAGCATGGTCGACACGTCCTGCAGGCGCGGCACGTTGTGCAGCGTCACGGGCTGGTCGGTCAGCAGCGCGGCGCAAAGCTCCGGCAAGGCTGCGTTCTTGGCGCCGGAAATGAGTACCTCGCCGCGAAGCTGGCGCCCGCCGCGAATCAGAAGTTTGTCCATCGAATTTCCAGCGAATCAGGGCCCCGCGGGGCCGGAGAGTTATTTTTCCAACGCCGCCCATTCGGCCGGCGTGTAGGTCTTCATGGAGAGCGCATGCACCTCGTCGGTATGCATTTTCGCACCGAGGGTGGCGTAGACCCGCTGATGCCGCTGAATGGCGCGCTTGCCCTCGAATTCGGCCGAGACGATGGTGGCGTACCAGTGGCGCCCGTCGCCCTCGAGCGAGATGTGCTCGCACGGCAGGTGGGCGGTGATGATGGCTTGGAGCTGGTCAGCGGTCATGGGATGAGCATTTACTGGGGAACACCGCGGAACCGGCTTTGCCGGGCCGCAGGTGTTGCCCCCGGAAGGGGGTTGGCGAAGCGACACGAAGTGCGCGAAGACTGGGGGAGAGCCACGTTCTAGCCTCTGATTTTGTAGCCGATTCGCAGCAGATGAACCGCGATGGCGCTGATCACCAGCCAGGCGGTGCCGACGATGCCCAGGCTGAGCCAGGGCGAAGCGTCGCTCACGCCGAAGAAGCCGTAGCGGAAACCGTCGATCATGTAGAAGAACGGGTTGAGATGGCTCACCGATTGCCAGAACGGCGGCAGCGAACCGATCGAATAGAACACGCCCGAGAGAAAAGTCATGGGCATGATGAGGAAATTCTGGAACACGGCCATCTGGTCGAACTTCTCGGCCCAGAGCCCGGCAATGAGCCCCAGCGTGCCGAGCATCGCGGAGCCCAGCAGCGCGAACACCAGGATCCAGATCGGCGCCACGAAGCTCGGCATGGCGAAGAACATGGTGACCAGGAACACGCCGAGCCCCACGGCCAGCCCGCGGATCACCGACGAGCCCACGTAGGCAAAGAACCAGCCCCAGTGCGAGAGCGGCGTGAGCAGCACGAACACCAGGTTGCCCATGATCTTGCTCTGGATGATGGACGAGGAACTGTTGGCGAAGGCGTTCTGCAGCACGCTCATCATCACGAGGCCCGGCACCAGGAAGGCGGTGTAGCCGACCGAGCCGTAGACCTTGACGTGGTCTTCGAGCACATGGCCGAACACCATCAGGTAGAGCAGCGCGGTAAGCACCGGCGCGCCGACGGTCTGGAAACCGACCTTCCAGAAGCGCAGAGTTTCTTTGTAGAGAAGCGCGCGCCACCCCGTAACGGCCATCATAGAGCCCCCTTGCTCGGCACTGCGTGTCCTCGCCTCCCCCCGAGGGGGAGCTTCGCTTGGTTGGGGCGGCCCGGCGCGGCGCTCATCGCGACACCTCCAGCGGTGTTTGCTCACCCGCCATCAGATCGATGAACACGTCTTCAAGATCGGCCTTGCGCATTTCCACGTCTTCCACCGCGACGCCGGCTTCGCGGATGGCAGCCAGCAGTTGTTCGACTTCATGCGCGTTCTGCGCCGGCAGCTGCACGATGCGCCCGGTGATGCGCGCATGCTGGGCAATGGCCCAGGGCAGCATGGCGTCGGTCTTGAAGCGCAGCACGTTGCTGGCGGCGGACTTCAGCAGGTCGCTGGTGCGATCGAGCGCGATCACGCGGCCCAGCTTGAGCATGGCGATGCGACTGCACAGCGCCTCGGCCTCTTCGAGGTAGTGCGTGGTGAGCAGCACGGTGCTGCCCTCTTTGTTGAGCCTCGCGACAAACTGCCAGAGCGTCTGGCGCAGCTCGACGTCGACACCGGCAGTGGGTTCGTCGAGCACGATCACCGGCGGCTTGTGGACCAGCGCCTGCGCCACCAGCACGCGGCGCTTCATGCCGCCCGAGAGCTGGCGCATGTTGGCAGTGGCCTTGTCGGCCAGGCCGAGGCTTTGCAGCAGTTCGTCGATCCAGGCTTCGTTGTTCTTGATGCCGAAATAGCCCGACTGGATACGCAGTGATTCGCGCACATTGAAGAAGGGGTCGAACACCAGTTCCTGCGGCACGATGCCCAGCTGGCGCCGGGCCTCGGCATAGTCGCGCTGCACGTCGAAGCCGTGCACGCTGATCGCGCCGGCGGTGGGACGCGACAGGCCGGCCAGCATGCTGATGAGCGTGGTCTTGCCCGCGCCGTTCGGGCCAAGCAAGCCGAAGAACTCGCCCGGCTCGATCTGGAAGCTGACCTCGTCGACGGCGCGCAGCCCTTGCTTGCCTTGGGCCCGTTGCTGTCTGGAGGGGGGGTAGGTCTTGGAGACCGATTGGAATGAGATCGCGGGCATGAGAGCCGGCGATTTTACGGGCCCGCCCCGCAAACTGCTGCGCAGCGGCCGGATGGCCTGACGCGGCCGCGGCTCAGCTCAGGGCGCCGCCGGCAAAAGGCCCGCAATACCGTACAGGGCCGCCAGTTCGCGCAGCCGCGGCGAAAGCCCCTTCACCGCGAAGCCGCGGCCGAGGGCGCTCGATTCGCGGCGGCACTCCAGCAGCACAGCCAGCGCCGAGGAATCGAAGTGCGCCAAGGCGCTGGCGTCGACCACGGTGGACGTGTCGGTCTGCCCTGCCAGCCCCTGCTGCAGCATGCGCATGCAGGCGGGAGCTTCCTCGTGGGTGAGTTTCGTCGGCAGCACCAGCATGGCGTCAGTTCTTGCCGCTGTTGCCCTTGTTGCGCGCTGCCAGCGCCGCAATCAGGCCATCGATGCCGCGGGCGTTGATCTCCTGCGAAAACTGGGTGCGGTAAGTATCGACCAGCCAGACGCCCAGCACGTTGAGGTTGTAGACCTTCCAGCCGCCGCCCTGGCCGGGCGTTTTCTCGAGCCGGTAGTCGAGTTGCACCGGATCGCCGCGGCCCTTGACCTCGGTGCGCACCAGCACTTCGGTGTCTTCGGGCGAACCGCGGAACGGACGCACCGTGACGGTCTGGTCGCTCACCTGGTCGAGCGCGCCGGCGTAGGTGCGCACCAGCAAGGTCTTGAACTCGTCCTGCAGCTTCTTTTGCTGCTCGGGCGTGGCCTGACGCCATGCCGGGCCGACGGCGGAAGCCGTCATGCGCTGGAAGTTGACGTTCGGCATGATCTTGCTGTCGACCAGCAGCATGATCTTGCTGATGTCGCCTGCCTTGATGGAGGTGTCGGCCTTGATGGTTTCGAGCACGTCGGTCGACAGGCGCTTCACCAATGCGTCGGGCGCTTCATCCGCGGCGTGTGCCGGACGCACGAAGGCCGCGGCGCCAGCAAAGAGCAATGCGCTCGCGAGTACCAGGCGGCCAAGGCTGCGTCGCTGCAAGATATTGTTGTTCATGTCAATTCCCTCAAGTTTTGAAAATCCACAAGGCCCACGCGAAAGGCGCGCCTGCTGGAAAGAACGTGTTCGACGGGTCTGGAGACGACCGGGTTCCCTGAAGCGCAGGTGAAGCCTTGAAACCGGATGCAAGCAGAAAACGCCTCATCCGGCGGTGAACAGCCTCTTCTCTGCGCGTTTCCGGCCCCTACTTCCCGCCTTCGTCATCGGGCGGATTGCCGTCGTAGACATCGTTGCGGCGGTGCTGCAGGAAGGCGTCGCGCGTGAAGGTGTACTTGTCGAGGGCCGCGTCATCGAGCAGGCGGCCGGCGCGCAGGTACTTCGCCCGCGTGTCCACAGCTTCCACGAACGACAGCGAATTGCGCCAGGCCACGTCGTGCATGTTCGACACCACGCCGCCCGCGCGGTCCACCGGCAGTGCCGCCGTATCGCGCAGGGTCGAGGGACCGAACAGCGGCAACACGACATACGGGCCGGCACCCACACCCCAGCGGCCGAGCGTCTGGCCGAAATCTTCCTCGTGGCGATCGATGCCCGCCTCGGTGGCGATATCGAGAAGGCCGCCGAGCCCGAAGAAAGTGTTGACGTTGACCCGCATGAAGGTCTCGGCGCTGTTCTGCAGCTTGAGCTGGGCCACGCTGTTGGCAAAACTCCAGACGTCGCCCAGATTGCCGAAGAAATTGCTCACGCCGGTACGCACCATGGAAGGCAGCACGCGTGTGTAGGCCGTGGCCACCGGCACCAGCACCGCTTCGTCGACCGTATCGTTGAAACGAGTGACGCCGCGGTTCATCGGTTCGAAGGGGTCCGCGGGATTGGCGTGGGGGCCGCTTGCGCAGCCTGCGATCACCGCAAAAACGGCTGTCGCGCTGATCCAGCGGACATGGTTCGCTACGTTATTGATAGCGTGCGAGGCAAAAAGGCTTGTTTTCATTTTTTGTTGGCTGTTCCCGGCGTCGAAGTATTTCCCTCGGCCGCCTTGCTATAGAGGAACTGGCTGATCAGGTTTTCCAATACCACGGCCGATTGCGTCGCGGTAATGGTGTCGCCGGCTTGCAGGTTCTTCTCCTCGGCGCCCGCTTCGATTCCGATGTACTGCTCGCCGAGCAGGCCACTGGTCAGAATCTTGAGCGAGCTGTCCTTGGGAAAACTGTAACGGTTTTGTAATGCCAGCGTGACGCTGGCCTGAAAAGACTTGTCGTCGAACGAGATCGACTCCACGCGCCCGACCACGACGCCCGCGCTCTTGACCGCCGTTTGCGGCTTGAGCCCGCCGATGTTGTCGAAGCGCGCGGTGACGTTGTAGGTCTTCTGGAAATTCAGGCTCAGCAGGTTGGCCGACTGCAGCGCGAGGAACAGCAGCGCCGCGCCGCCGATCAGCACGAACAGGCCGACCCAGATGTCGTTGGTGGAACGTTGCATGGTTTGCACTCTCTAGAACGATGGGAGCAAAGCCCCTTCAAATACTGAACATCATGGCGGTCAACAGGAAGTCGAGGCCGAGCACCGAAAGCGACGCCATGACCACGGTGCGCGTGGTCGCGCGCGACACGCCTTCAGGCGTGGGCTGGGCTTCGTAGCCCTGCAGCAGCGCGATGAAGGTCACGGTAAAACCGAAGACGATGCTCTTGATCACGCCGTTGCCCACGTCGCGCCAGACGTCGACGCCGCCCTGCATCTGGCCCCAGAAGGCGCCCGGGTCGACACCCAGCATCAGCACGCCCACCACATAACCGCCCATGATGCCAACTGCGCTGAACACGGCCGCCAGCAGCGGCATGGTGATCACGCCGGCCCAGAAACGCGGGGCGAGAATGCGCCGCACGGGGTCGACCGCCATCATTTCCATGGCGCTGAGCTGCTCGCCGGCTTTCATGAGGCCGATTTCCGCGGTCAGCGACGTGCCGGCCCGCCCGGTGAAAAGCAGGGCCGCCACCACGGGGCCGAGTTCGCGCACCAGGCTCAGGGCGACCAGCAGGCCGAGCGCTTCGGAAGAACCGTAGCGCTGCAGCGCGTAATACATCTGCAGGCCCAGCACGAAGCCGACGAAAAGGCCCGACACCGCGATGATCGCCAGAGAGTAGTTGCCCAAAAAGTGAATCTGGTCGCGCACCAGGCTGAAGCGCCGGAGGCTCTGCGCGCCCTGGAATGCCAGGCGCATGAACAGCTTGGCGCCATAGCCCAGGTCGGCGAGCTTGCTGCGAACGGCGAAGCCGACATCGGCGGGCTTCCACCAAGTCATATGAGCCCCCACGTTCGGCACTTCGTGTCCTCACTGCCCCCCGAGGGGGCCGTCGCTTGCTCGGGGCGGCCCAGCGCTGCGCTCATGCCCTTCCCCCTTCATTGCCGAAATCTTGTTCGACGCCGACGCCCGGGTAATGGAAATGCACCGGCCCATCGGGCAAGGCATTGACGAACTGGTGAACCAGCGGATCGGCGCTCTGCCGCACTTCATCGGGCGCCCCCTGCGCGGCGATGCTGCCGTTGGCGAGGACGATCACGTGGTCGGCGATGCGGAATGTTTCTTCGAGATCGTGCGAGACCACGATACTGGTCAGCCCGAGCGTGTCGTTCAGCTGGCGAATCAGCCGCGCCGCCGTGCCCAGCGAAATCGGATCGAGTCCGGCGAACGGCTCGTCGTACATCACGAGGTCGGGGTCGAGCGCAATGGCGCGCGCCAGCGCCACGCGGCGCGCCATGCCGCCGGAAACTTCGCTGGGCATCAGGTCGCGCGCGCCGCGCAAACCCACCGCGTCGAGCTTCATGAGCACGATGTCGCGCACCAGCGCTTCCGACAGCTGTGTGTGCTCGCGGAGCGGAAACGCCACGTTGTCGAACACGCTCATGTCGGTGAACAAGGCCCCGAATTGAAAGAGCATGCCCATGCGGCGCCGCGCCGCATAGAGGCCCCCGGCGTCGAATTTGCCGACATCCTGGCCGTCGAAAAGCACCTCGCCGCGCTGCGCCCGCTGCTGTCCGCCGACGAGACGCAGCACGGTGGTCTTGCCACCGCCCGAGGCTCCCATGAGCGCCGTGACCTTGCCGCGCGGAACGGCAAAGGACACACCGTCGAGGATCGCGCGCGCGCCATAGCCGAACGTGACGTCGCGGAACTCTACAAAAGGGTGTGGCTGTGCGGCTGGGTCCATCTCAATAAAAAAGCCGGGCGCCTTGACAGGCATCCCGGCATGCGGTTTCCGCAAATGATAGCGGGGCCGTGACCGGCCCCGCAAAATTGAAACAAAAATCAGCGCGGTAAGTCGCTAAATCCCATCAAAAACTCATCCACCGAGCGCGCAGCCTGACGGCCTTCGCGAATCGCCCACACGACGAGCGACTGGCCGCGACGAATGTCGCCCGCAGCAAACACCTTTGGCACGTTGGTGGCGTAGCCACCGATAAAATCGACCGTGGCCTTGGCATTGCCACGTGCGTCCTTCTCGACGCCGAAGGCATCGAGCACAGCGGCCACGGGGCTGACAAAGCCCATGGCGAGCAGCACGAGGTCGGCCTTGAGGATCTGTTCGCTGCCGGCCACTTCCTGCATCTTGCCGTCCTTCCACTCCACGCGAACGGTCTTCAGGCCCGTGATCTTGCCCTTTTCGCCGATGAACTCCTTGGTGGAGATCGCGAACTCGCGCTCGCAGCCTTCCTCATGGCTGGAGCTGGTGCGCAGCTTGATGGGCCAGTAGGGCCAGGTCAGCGGGCGGTTTTCTTCCTCGGGCGGCTGGGGCATCAGCTCGAACTGCGTAACGCTGACCGCGCCGTGGCGGTTGCTCGTGCCCACGCAGTCGGAGCCGGTGTCGCCGCCACCGATGACGATGACGTGCTTGCCGTCCGCGCGCAGCTGGCCCTTGACCTTGTCGCCCGCGTTGACGCGGTTCTGCTGGGGCAGGAACTCCATGGCGAAATGAATGCCGTCGAGGTCACGCCCCGGCACCGGCAGGTCGCGCGACTGCTCGGCGCCGCCGGTGAGCAGCACGGCGTCGAATTCTTTCTGCAGTTGCTCGGGCGTGACGGTTTCCTTGGCGAGGTTGGTCACCTTGGAGCCCTTGCCCAGCGGGTCTTTCGCGGCACCGACCATCACGCCGGTGCGGAAGGTCACGCCCTCGGCCTTCATCTGCTCGACGCGGCGGTCGATGTGCGTCTTCTCCATCTTGAAGTCGGGAATGCCGTAGCGCAGCAGGCCGCCGATGCGGTCGTTCTTCTCGAACAGCGTCACATCGTGACCGGCGCGTGCAAGCTGCTGCGCGGCCGCCATGCCGGCCGGGCCCGAACCCACCACGGCCACCTTCTTGCCGGTCTTGTGCTTGGCGACGCGCGGCGCCACCCAGCCTTCGTCCCAGGCGCGGTCGATGATCGCGTGTTCCAGCGACTTGATGCCGACCGGGTCGTCGTTCACGTTGAGCACGCAGGCCGCCTCGCAGGGCGCGGGGCAGATGCGGCCGGTGAACTCCGGAAAATTGTTGGTCGAGTCGAGCACCGCGAAGGCGTTCTGCCAATCGTTGCGGTACACGAGGTCGTTGAAGTCCGGAATGATGTTGTTGACCGGGCAGCCGCTGTTGCAGAACGGCGTGCCGCAGTCCATGCAGCGCGCGCCCTGCACCTTGGCCTGTTCGTTGCTCAGGCCGACGACGAATTCCTTGTAGTGCTTGACGCGCTCTTCGATGGGCTTGTAGCCCTCTTCGACACGCTCATGCTCCATGAAGCCAGTGATCTTTCCCATCGCGGTTCCTCTGTTCTTCGTATCTGTTGCCGCGCTCAGACGGCGGCCGTCGCGGCAGGTGCGGCCAGCGCGTGCGGCTCGAGGCCGATGTGCGCGTTGTTGCCGCTGCTCGTGAGTTCGACCTTGCGGTCGTGCAGCTCGGCGAGCGCACGCTTGTATTCGTTCGGGAACACCTTCACGAACTTGGTGCGCGCCACGGCCCAGTTGTCGAGCAGTTCGCGCGCGCGCTTGCTGCCGGTCCAGCGGTGGTGCTCTTCGAGCAGCTTCCTGAGCTGCGCTTCGTCGGTCTCACCGCCATGCCAGATCTTGCGATGCACGCTCGCGGTCTGCTCGGCCGAGGTCAGCACCTTGTCGAGCGACACCATCGAGAGGTTGCAGCGCGTGGCGAACTGGCCGTCTTCGTCATAGACGAAAGCCACGCCGCCGCTCATGCCGGCCGCGAAGTTGCGGCCGGTCTTGCCGAGCACCGCGACCGTGCCGCCGGTCATGTATTCGCAGCCGTGGTCGCCCGTGCCTTCGACGACCGCCGTGGCACCCGAAAGGCGCACCGCGAAACGCTCGCCGGCCACGCCGCACAGATAGGCTTCGCCGGTGGTCGCGCCGTAGAGCGCGGTGTTGCCGACGATCGTGTTGCGAATGGCTTCGCCGCGGAAATCGAGGCTCGGACGCACCACCACGCGGCCGCCCGAGAGGCCCTTGCCCGTGTAGTCATTGGCATCGCCGATCAGGTAGAGCGTGATGCCGCGGGCCAGGAAGGCGCCGAACGACTGGCCGCCCGTGCCTTCGAGCTGGATGCGGATCGAATCGTCGGGCAGGCCTTGCGGGTGTACCTTGGTCAGCGCGCCCGACAGCATGGCGCCCACCGAACGGTTGACGTTGCGCGCCACCTCGATGAACTGCACCTTCTCGCCCTTGTCGATGGCGGGACGCGACTTCTCGATGAGCTTGACGTCGAGCGCGCGCTCGAGGCCGTGGTCCTGGTTCTCGACATGGAAGCGCGGCACGTCGGCCGGCACGGTCGGCAGCGCGAACAGGCGGCTGAAGTCCAGGCCCGAAGCCTTCCAGTGTTCGATGCCCTTGCGCATGTCGAGCAGGTCGGCACGACCGATCAGGTCGTCGAACTTGCGGATGCCCAGCTGCGCCATGATCTGGCGCACTTCCTCGGCCACGAAAAAGAAGTAGTTGACGACATGCTCGGGCTTGCCCGAGAACTTCTTGCGCAGCACCGGGTCTTGCGTGGCCACGCCCACCGGGCAGGTGTTGAGGTGGCACTTGCGCATCATGATGCAGCCCTCGACCACCAGCGGGGCCGTGGCAAAGCCGAACTCGTCGGCGCCCAGCAGCGCGCCGATGGCGACGTCGCGGCCGGTCTTCATCTGGCCGTCGGCCTGCACGCGGATGCGGCTGCGCAGGCGGTTGAGCACCAGCGTCTGCTGCGTTTCGGCCAGGCCGATTTCCCACGGGCTGCCCGCATGCTTGATCGACGACCAGGGCGATGCGCCCGTGCCGCCGTCATGGCCCGCGATCACCACGTGGTCGCTCTTGCACTTGGCGACGCCGGCCGCGATGGTGCCCACGCCGATTTCGCTCACCAGCTTGACGCTGATGCTCGCGTGCGGCGCGGCGTTCTTCAGATCGTGAATCAGCTGCGCCAGGTCTTCGATCGAGTAGATGTCGTGGTGCGGCGGCGGCGAGATCAGGCCCACGCCCGGCACAGCGTAGCGCTGCTTGCCGATGTACTCGGTGACCTTGCCGCCCGGCAGCTGGCCGCCCTCGCCCGGCTTGGCGCCCTGCGCCATCTTGATCTGGATCTGGTCGGCCGAATGCAGGTACTCGGCCGTGACGCCGAAGCGGCCCGAGGCCACCTGCTTGATGCGCGAACGCAGGGAGTCGCCGTCCTGGAGCGGCAGGTCGACCTCGACGTTGGCCGCGCCGATCACGCTCTTGAGCGTGTCGCCTTGCTTGATCGGGATGCCCTTGAGCTCGTTGCGGTAGCGCGCCGGATCTTCGCCGCCTTCGCCCGTGTTGCTCTTGCCGCCGATGCGGTTCATGGCAATCGCGAGCGTGGCGTGCGCCTCGGTGCTGATCGAGCCGAGCGACATCGCGCCGGTGGCGAAACGCTTGACGATGTCGGCCGCAGGCTCGACCTCGTCCACCGGAATGGCCTTGGCCGGATCGAGCTTGAACTCGAACAGGCCGCGCAGCGTGAGATGGCGGCGGTTCTGGTCGTTGATGAGCTGCGCGTATTCCTTGTACGTGTTCCAGTTGTTGGAGCGCGTGCTGTGCTGCAGCTTGGCGATGGCGTCGGGCGTCCACATGTGCTCTTCGCCGCGTGTGCGCCAAGCGTATTCGCCGCCGGCGTCGAGCATGTTGGAAAGGATCGGATCGTCGCCGAACGCCGCCTTGTGCATGCGGATGGCTTCCTCGGCGATCTCGAACACGCCGATGCCCTCGACGCGGCTGGCCGTGCCGGTGAAGTACTTGTTGACCGTGGCAGTGTTCAGGCCGATGGCCTCGAACAACTGCGCGCCGCAATAGCTCATGTAGGTGCTGACACCCATCTTCGACATGATCTTCGACAGACCCTTGCCGATGGCCTTCACGTAGTTGTAGACCGCCTTCTCGGCGCTCATGTCGCCCGGCAGGTCGGCGTGCATGGCCGCCAGCGTCTCCATGGCGAGGTAGGGGTGCACGGCTTCGGCGCCGTAGCCTGCGAGCACGCCGAAGTGATGCACCTCGCGCGCCGAGCCGGTTTCGACCACCAGGCCGGCCGTGGTGCGCAGGCCTTCACGCACCAGGTACTGGTGCACTGCCGACAGCGCCAGCACGGCGGGAATCGCGACTTGCGTCGGGCTCACGCCCCGGTCGCTCACGATCAGGACGTTGTGGCCGCCCTTGATGGCGTCCACCGCCTCGGCGCACAGCGACGCCAGCTTGGCTTCGACGCCTTCGTCGCCCCAGGCGAGCGGGTAGGTGATGTCGAGCACGTAGCTCTTGAACTTGCCCTGCGTGTACTTGCCGATATCGCGCAGCTTGGCCATGTCGGCGAAGTCGAGAATCGGCTGGCTCACTTCGAGCCGCATCGGCGGATTGACCTGGTTGATGTCGAGCAGGTTGGGCTTGGGGCCGATGAACGACACCAGCGACATCACGATCGCTTCGCGGATCGGGTCGATCGGCGGGTTGGTCACCTGCGCGAACAACTGCTTGAAGTAGTTGTAGAGCGGCTTGTTCTTGCTCGAGAGCACGGCCAGCGGGCTGTCGTTGCCCATCGAACCGATGCCTTCTTCGCCGGCCTGCGCCATCGGGCTCATCAGGAACTTGATGTCTTCCTGGGTGTAGCCGAAGGCCTGCTGGCGGTCGAGCAGCGCGACTTGCGAGAGCGGCGCCGAGACCGGCTCGGCTTTCACGCTGTCGAGCTTGATGCGCAGGTTCTCGATCCACTGCTTGTACGGCTTGCTGTTGGCGAGGGTGGCCTTGACCTCCTCGTCGTCGATCATGCGGCCCTGCTCCAGGTCGATCAGGAACATCTTGCCGGGCTGCAGGCGCCACTTGCGAACGATCTTCTGCTCGGGCACGGGCAGCACGCCCGATTCCGACGCCATGATGACCAGGTCGTCGTCGGTCACGCAGTAGCGCGAGGGGCGCAGGCCGTTGCGGTCGAGCGTGGCGCCGATCTGGCGGCCGTCGGTGAACACGATGGAAGCCGGGCCGTCCCACGGCTCGAGCATGGCGGCGTGGTATTCATAGAACGCGCGGCGGCGCGGGTCCATGGTGGCGTGCTGTTCCCAGGGCTCGGGAATCATCATCATCACGGCCTGGCTGATCGGGTAGCCGGCCATCGTCAGCAGCTCGAGGCAGTTGTCGAAGGTGGCGGTGTCGGACTGGCCGGCAAAGCTGATGGGGTACAGCTTCTGCAGGTCGGCGCCGAGCACGGGCGAGGACATGACGCCCTCGCGCGCCTTCATCCAGTTGTAGTTGCCCTTGACCGTGTTGATTTCGCCGTTGTGGGCGACGTAGCGGTACGGGTGGGCCAGCGGCCACTCGGGAAAAGTGTTGGTCGAGAAGCGCTGGTGCACCAGGCCCAGGGCCGAGATGCAGCGCTTGTCCTGCAGGTCGAGGTAGTAGGTGCCCACCTGGTCGGCGAGCAGCAGGCCCTTGTAGACCACGGTGCGGCTCGACATGCTCGGAACGTAGTACTCCTTGCTGTGCTTGAGCTTCAGGCGCTGGATGTTGGCGCTGGCGGTCTTGCGGATGACGTAGAGCTTGCGTTCCAGAGCGTCCTGCACGATGACGTCGTTACCGCGGCCGATGAAGACCTGGCGCAGCAGCGGTTCCTTGGCGCGCACGGTGGGCGACATGGGCATGTCGCGGTTCACCGGCACGTCGCGCCAGCCCAGCAGCACCTGGCCTTCGGCCTTGATGGCGCGTTCCATCTCTTGTTCGCAGGCTTCGCGCGAGGCGTGTTCCTTCGGCAGGAAGATCATGCCCACGCCGTATTCGCCAGGCGGCGGCAGCGTGACGCCCTGCTTGGCCATCTCTTCGCGGTACAGATGGTCGGGCAGCTGGATCAGGATGCCCGCGCCGTCGCCCATCAGCTTGTCAGCGCCCACTGCGCCGCGATGGTCGAGGTTTTCAAGGATCTTCAGGCCCTGCAGCACGATGGCGTGGCTCTTCTCGCCTTTGATGTGCGCCACGAAGCCGACGCCGCAGGCATCGTGCTCGTCGGCACCGGAATACAGACCGTGTTGTTGGAGATGTTCGATCTCGGCAGCCGTCGTCATGGCGCACTCCTTCAGTTTTTCGCAGGGAAGAGAAGGATATTGCGATGCACAAAGAATGCCAAATACTTTATTGGGGGTCAGATTCCCATTAAATCCCGAGCTTTCTGGTCGGCATTAAATTGGGGACATGTTAGTTGAAGGCGGGGAGCTGCGTTACCGGCCGCACGCCCGTCGACTCAGGAACCCGGAGCCGACGGCGGACGCCCCGCCTTGGCCTTGGCCACGCGTCGTTCGGTCGATTTCTGAAGCGACGCGAGAAAATTCGCATCGCCGGCGGCCCACCCTCGCAAAGTGGCCTCGGTAAGCGTCCCCTGGTCGGCCGCCCGCACGCCCGCGCGCACCAGTTCGGCATACGCGGCTTCGCGGGCGAAAGGCGTGTTGCCCAGTTCCCAGTACAGCGGATGCGGCGTCAGCAGCTTGTCCTGCCGCAGGCCGGCGTAGTGCGCGTAACTGGACCAGGGAAAGTCGCGCGCGTCGGACACGAGGCCCGCCCGCACGGGATTGAGGTCGATGTACGCCATGCAGGTCAGCAGGTAGCGATCGGTCTGGATCAGCGTCGACCTGTAGCGCCCTTCCCACAGCGTGCCGCTGCGGCCATGGCGGTCGTTGAAGTAGCGCACATAGCTGCGCCCTACCGACTGCATGAACTGCGGCAGCCCGGTGGTGGTGCCGGGCGTGGCCAGCAGATGGAAATGGTTGTCCATCAGCACATAGGCATGCAGCGCAATGCCGAAGCGAGGGGCGGCGTCGGCCAGCAGACCGAGCAGCCGTTCGTGGTCCGCGCGGTCGACAAAGATCGCCTGGCGGTTGTTGCCACGCTGGATCACGTGGTGCGGCATGTCGGCGAGCGTGAGGCGGGGCAGACGGGCCATGGCGTGACAGCGGCGCGCGCTTGAAAAAAAGATCAGGACAGGCGAAAGCGCGTGTCGCCCAAGGCATCGAGCCCGAACTGCGAGAGCAGTTCGCCAAGCCGAGCGGCGGCGCTGGCCTTGCGCTGCCCGGTGTGGCGCGCAAGGATCAGTTCGTTCTTCATGCTGTGCTCCCAGCCCACCAGCTCTGTGACCGTGACGCTGTAGCCGTTGGCCTCGAGATAGAGGCAGCGCAGCACGTTGGTCAGCTGGCTGCCGATTTCGCGGGTGTGCAGCGGATGGCGCCAGAGCTCGGCCAACGGCGTGCGCGACAAGGCCAGCGCCTTGGTTTCGCGCAGGCACGCCGCCACCTCGGCCTGGCAGCACGGCACCAGCACCATGCAGCGCGCCTTCTTCGCGAGCCCGAAGGCAATCGCGTCGTCGGTGGCGGTGTCGCAGGCATGCAGCGCGGTGACCACGTCGATCCGCTCGGGCAGTTCGCTTGCCTGCGCCGATTCGGCCACGGTGAGATTCAGGAACGACATCCGGCCGAAGCCGAGTTGCCGTGCCAGCGCGCGCGATTTCTCGACCAGCTCGCTTCGCGTTTCGATACCGTAGACATGGCCGCCCTCGCGCGACCGGAAGAACAGGTCGTAGATGATGAAGCCAAGGTACGACTTGCCGGCGCCGTGGTCGGCCAGCGTGGCCTCGGCGCCGCCGTCCGGGAGTTCGCGCAGCAGTTGCTCGATGAACTGGAACAGGTGGTACACCTGCTTGAGCTTGCGCCGCGAGTCCTGGTTGAGCCGGCCCTCGCGCGTGAGGATGTGCAATTCCTTCAGGAGCTCGACGGACTGGCCCGGCCGCAGCACCTCGGACAGCTCGGCGTCGGCCTTGGCGGCCTTGTTCGTTTTTACGGCCTTGGCCGTCTGCGTCGTCATGATCGGGCACTCCCGGGTCCCACGTCGAGCGCGGCCCAGCCCGCCGGGCCCAGCGCTTCAAGCGTCTCGATGTTGCGTTCGAAAATGGCTTCGGCTTCGGGAAACGCCTCGACCGCGCGGTTCACGCTGTCTTCACGCAGCAAATGAAGCGTCGGATACGGCGCGCGATTGGTGGCGTTCGTGATGTCGTCCGGCTCGGTGCCGCCGAACTGAAACTGCGGATGAAAGCTCGCGAGCTGGAACACGCCGTCGAAGCCCGCGCGGGCAAGCTTGCGTTCGGCGCGCGCCGTGAAATCGTTGAAGTCCAGAAAATCCGCCAAGGTATTGGGTGCTATCAGCAAGGTGGTGTCGCGCACCGAGGCGTCGAGCGCGGCAAGTTCATGGGCCTCGGCGAGGAGCATGTCGATCAGCGCCGTGTCGTCGGCCGGCAGGTACACGGCGTAATGAATTTGCGCCTTCGCATGCACCGCCTTCGCGAACGGACACAGGTTGAGCCCGATGACCGCGCGCTCGAGCCAGCGCCGCGTATCGGCTTCGGCCTGAATGGCTCCGATTGTCGCCGTGCCTGTCATGCCACTGCCGCCGAAGGGCGTATTCGTCCGAGCTGCCGCGCCATGGCCATGCCGGCCAGCGAGCAGGCCAGCGTGGCCGTCCATGTCCAGTGCCAGCCGCCGACCCGGTGCGCGACCCAGGCCACCGCGGGTGGCGCCAGGAACTGGCCCAGAGAAGAGGCCTGCTGCATGAGCCCGACGGTCGTGGAAACGGTCTGGGGCCCAGGCGCGAGGCGAACCCCGAGCAGGAACAGGGTGGCCGGCACCACCCCGCCGCCGAGCGAAAAGGCGCAGACCGCGACATAGCGGAGCGCGGGCGGCAGGCCGAACGCGTCGGCTCCTTGCCCCACTTGCGCAAAAGCCGCGACGCCGCCCAGCGCCATCGCCGCAAAACCCCACTTCAGCAAGCGCTCGGGCGCGACACCGCGCTGCAGCCAGCGCCCGCCCGCCACATTGCCGACGATGTTCATCGCGGCCGCGATGGCGGTGAGCACCGCATTCCAGACATCCGGTACGCCCGCGCCGACATAGATGGCCGGGAGGAAGCCGATCACGGCCATCCACTGGGCCGAATACACGGCAAAGGTGAGCGCGATCATCCAGGGGGCGCGTGCGCCCACAGTGGCGCGCAACCGCGACGACCACCCCTCGGCCGCGCCGCCCGCCGCGGCGGAACGGACCCCGTCCGCGGGCACGGCCAGCCACAGCCAGAGCGCCGCGGCCGCCGAAACGACCGACAGCGCCCACCACCAGTCGGGCCACCCGCCCCAGGCGATCAAGGCCGGTCCCAGCAGCAGCGCGAGTGCGACGCCGAGCGGCATGTACGCACCCCACAGCCCCAGCGCGGCCTTGTCCGCACCGGACGGCGTCAACGCGCGGATCAGCCCAGGGCCCGGCATGACCGCCAGCAGAAAGCCGATGCCTTCGGCGGCACGCAGAACCAGCAGCCAGCGCACCGCATGAGCATCGCCGAAAAACCCGGCACCGACGGCTCCGCCGAGCAGGCTGGCCGCCGTCAACACCCCAAGTCCCGTCAGCATGCTGCGCCGCAGACCGATGGCGTCGGCCGCGAGCCCGGCCATCAACCCCAGAACCATGCTGGCCACCTGCACCAGCGACAGCAGGAAACCCGCCTCGACCAGGCCGATGCCGAGCGATGCCTGCAGCGCCGGCACGGCGGGCGGCAGCTTGCCCAGGTGCAGCGCCGCGCTGACTCCGCCCAGAAGAACGGCGAACGCAGCGGCGGGAACGCGCACAGCAGCCGCGGCCGCCGAACTCATGCAATTCCCCGCCGGCCGGTCAGCCTTTCATGCTCGCGCATGGCGAAGCGATCGGTCATTCCGGCGATGTAGTCGGCGACGGCACGGTGCCGGTCGCTGCGGCCCGCATAGGAATCGGGCATCTCGGCGCTGCGTTCGAGATACGCCCCGAACAACTCACGCACGACCTGCTGCGCCTGATCGGTGGTCTGCGTCACCTGCGGATGCCGGTAGAGGTTGTGGAACAGAAAGCTCTTGAGTTCGCTGGACTGCGCCTGCATGGCGTCGCTGAACGCAACGATCGGCGGCGAGTTCCGAACGCCGTCTGCATCGGCGGGCTTCAGCGTTTCGAGCGCCGCGCGGGTGGCGTCGATCACGTCGTAGACCTGGGCGCTCAGCATGCGCCGGATCGTCTCGTACAACACGCGCCGCCCTTCCAACCGGGGATGCTCGGCAAGCGCCTCGCGGCGGTAGCGTTCGAACAGGTCCACTTCGCCGAGCTGCTCGACGCTGACGAGCCCCGAACGCACGCCATCGTCGATGTCGTGCGCGTTGTAGGCGATTGCATCGGCCAGGTTGCAGAGCTGCGCCTCCAGGCCCGGCTGCGTGCGGTCGAGGAAGCGCCGCGCCACACCGTGGGGCTCGGCGAGCTCCAGGCGCTCCGCGTTGGCGCGCGAGCAGTGCTTCAAGATGCCTTCGCGGGTCTCGAAGCCGAGGTTCAGGCCGTCGTATTGCGGATAGCGGTGCTCCAGGGCATCGACCACGCGCAGGCTCTGCAGGTTGTGCTCGAAGCCGCCGTGGCCTTCCATGCAGGCGTTGAGCGCGTCCTGCCCCGCATGGCCGAACGGTGTGTGGCCGAGGTCGTGCGCGAGGGCAATCGCTTCGACCAGGTCTTCGTTGAGGCGCAAGGCGCGCGCGATGGAACGGCCCAGTTGCGCAACCTCGAGCGAATGCGTGAGCCGGGTGCGGAACAGGTCGCCTTCGTGGTTCAGGAACACCTGCGTCTTGTAGACCAGCCGCCGAAACGCCGTGGAATGCACGATGCGGTCGCGGTCGCGCTGGAAGGCATCGCGCGTCGGCGCCGGGGGTTCGGCATGGCGGCGCCCGCGCGAGCGCGCGGGGTGGCAGGCATAGGCCGCAAGGCTCATCGACGCACCCTTGGCGCTGCGCTCATCCCGCGCTGCAGCACTGCGCGAGCACTTCGCGCACCAGCGCATCGGGTGCGCTGCTGACAGCGGCGGAGCCCGGCTTGTCGATGACCACGAAGCGGATTTCACCGGCTTCGGACTTCTTGTCGACCCGCATCAACTCGAGGTACCGGTCGGCCCCCAGGGCAGGGCCGACGGTCGGCAGGCCGGCGCGTTCGATCAACCGCGTGAGCCGTTCGACGAATGCCGCGTCGATGCCGCCGAGCCGCTGCGACAGATGCGCCGCCATGACCATGCCGCAGCCGACCGCTTCGCCGTGCAGCCATTCGCCGTAGCCGAGGCCCGACTCGATCGCGTGGCCGAAGGTGTGGCCGAAGTTGAGGATGGCGCGCAGGCCGGTCTCGCGCTCGTCCTGGCCGACGACCAGCGCCTTGATCTCGCAGCTGCGCTTGACCGCATAGGCCAGTGCGGCCGCATCGCGGGCGACCAGCGCATCGATGTTCGCCTCGATCCAGTCGAAGAAAGCCATGTCGTAGATCGGGCCGTACTTGATGACTTCGGCCAGGCCCGCGCTGAGTTCCCGCGGCGGCAAAGTCTGCAAGGTGGCCAGGTCGCACACCACGAGCTGCGGCTGATAGAACGCGCCGATCATGTTCTTGCCGAGCGGGTGGTTGATGGCGGTCTTGCCGCCGACCGACGAATCGACCTGCGCCAGCAGCGTGGTCGGCACCTGAACAAAAGGCACGCCGCGCATGTAGCTGGCGGCGGCAAAGCCCGTCATGTCACCCACCACGCCGCCGCCCAAGGCGAACAGCACGGTCTTGCGATCGCTGCCGTGGCCAAGCAAGGCGTCGAAGATCAGGTTCAGGGTCTCAAGGTTCTTGTGCACCTCGCCATCGGGCAACTCGAGCAGATGCACCGTGCGAAAGCGGTTGGCCAGCGCGGCGCGCAGAGCCTTGGCATAGAGCGGTGCCACCGTGGTGTTGCTGACGATCAGCGCGCTGGCGGCGGCGGGCGCTGCGGCGAAGCTCAACGGGTCGCCGAGCAGGCCGGCGCCGATCAGGATGGGGTAGCTGCGCTCGCCGAGCTGGATGTCGACGCGTTCTGGCGGTGCGGAGTGTGCGGGCAATGGCATGGCAGCGAGTTTAGGCGCTGCGGGCCGGTTGCTCAGGCGGAGGGCTCTTCCGGGTGAGCACCCGGCGCAACGATGCCGGCGAGCTCCAGCTGCATCACGATGATGTTCACCAGCATGGCGATCGAGGGGCGGCCCGTGTCGACCACGTCATGGGCCGTTTCCCGATAGAACGGGTCGCGCGCATCGTGCAATTCACGCAGTCGCCCGAGCGGATCGGCCACCTGCAGAAGGGGCCGCTTGACGTCGTGGCGCAAGCGCCGGAACAGGTCTTCGGGGGAAGAGCGCAGGTAGATCACATGAAAGCGATCTCGCAACTGCTTGCGGTTGACCTCCCGCAGGACCGCGCCGCCGCCGGTGGCCAACACGCCATGCGGCTGCGCGGCCAGGTCCGCGATGACGGTCTGCTCGAGATCCCGGAAGGCCGTTTCGCCCTCCCGTTCGAAGTAGTCGCGAATCGAGCAGCCGATGCGCTGCTCGATGACGTGGTCGGTATCGACGAACGGCAGGTTCAGGCGTGCGCCCAGGCGCCGCCCCACTGCGGATTTACCGGCGCCGGGCAAGCCGACAAGTGCGACCGCCACGCGGTGGCTGCTACGCCTGCGCGTCAGCGCGCGGCGTTGCGGTCGGTAATCATCTTCGGAGTGATAAAGACGAGCATTTCGGTCTTGTTGGCAACGCGTTCGCGCTTGCGGAACAGTGCCCCGAGATAGGGCACTTCACCCAGCACCGGCACGCGCGATTCGTCATTGGTTTCGGTGAGCTCGAAGATACCACCGATGACGACCGTGCCGCCGTTCTCGACCAGCACCTCCGTCTGCACGTGCTTGGTGTTGATGGCCGGGCCGGCCGACGTGTTAACGCCGCGGGCGTCCTTGCTCACGTCGAGCGTCAGGATGATGTTGCCTTCGGGCGTGATCTGCGGCGTGACTTCGAGCTTCAGCACCGCCTTGCGGAACGAGATCGAGGTGGCGCCGCTGGACGTGGCCTGCTGGTAGGGAATTTCTTCGCCCTGCTCGATCAAAGCCTTCGTCTGGTCGGCGGTAATGACACGCGGGCTGGACACCAGCTTGCCCTTGCCGTCGGCTTCGAGCGCCGAGATTTCGAGGTTCAGCATGCGCGAGAAGCTCGAATTGAACAGCGAGATCGCGAAGGCGCCTGCCGCATTGCCGGTACCGCCGGCATCGCCTGCGGGCAGGTTGATGAAGTTGGAGTTGGTCCAGGTGGTGGTCGGGCCGGTGGTGCCTGTGCCCGTGACAGGCATCACGCCCACGGTGCCGAAGGCCCGGTTGCCACCCGACGACGCAACACGCTCGCCAGAAATGCCGCCGCCCAACCGCACGCCCAGCGACTTGCCGAAGGTGTCGGATGCTTCCACGATCCGGGCTTCGATCAGCACCTGGCGAACCGGGATGTCGAGCTTCTGGATCAGGTCGGCCACTTGCGCGAGGCGCGAGGGAACGTCGGAGACGAACAGCTGATTGGTGCGCGACTCCGCGATCACGCTGCCGCGCGGGCTCAGGATGCGTGTGGTGGTGCCGGAGCCGCCACCGCCGCCCGACGAGGCACCGGTTCCGGTCAAGCCCTGGGCAATGGCAATCGCCTTGGTGTAGTTGAGCTGGAACGACTGGGTACGCAGCGGCTCCAGGTTCTCGATCGCGGCCTTGGCCTCGAACTCGAGCTTTTCCTTGGCGTTGATTTCGTCCTTGGGCGCAATCCACAGCACGCTGCCGTTCTTGCGCATGCCGAGGTTCTTCGCCTGCATGATGATGTCCAAGGCCTGGTCCCAGGGCACGTCCTTCAGCCGCAGCGTCAGAGCGCCGGTGACCGAATCGGAAGTCACGATGTTGAAGTTCGTGAAGTCGGCGATCACCTGCAGCAGCGAGCGGATTTCGATGTTCTGGAAGTTCAGCGACAGCTTCTCGCCGTTGTAGCCGACGCCTTGTGTCAGCTTGGTCGGATCGACCTTGCGGGCACGAACCTCGACGACGAACTGGTTTTCGCTCTGGTAGGCGCTGTGCTCCCAATCGCCCTTGGCCTCGATCGTCATGCGAACGCGGTCGCCCGACTGTTGCGAGGTAATCAGCTGAACCGGCGTGTTGAAGTCGGCCACGTCCAGGCGCCGGCGGAGCCCCTCGGGCAGCGTCGACTTGGTGAACTCGACCACCAGGTTCTTGCCTTGCTGCTTGACGTCCACGCCCACTTGGTTGTTCGGCAGGTCGACGATCACGCGGCCCGTGTTGTCGGAACCGAGGCGGAAGTCGACGTCGCGCAGCGGCAGCGTGTCGCGGTTGCGGTTCTCGGCGAAGACGGTGGGCGTGGAGGACGCCAGCGCCGTGCCGGCCACCGGCTCCAGAATCACCAGCAGCGACTTGCCCTGGATCTCGGCCTTGTACGCTGTCGCCTGCTTGAGGTTCAGCACCACGCGGCTTCGTTCACCGGCCTGAACCACGTTCACGGAACGCAGGTTGCCCTGGTTCACTTCGATGGCGGAGCGCCCGATGGCGTTCGTGACGCCCGGAAAGTCGAGCGCGATGCGCGCGGGCGTTTGAACGGCAAAACCGGTCGGCACTGCCGTCAGCGGCTGCGCCAGATCGATGCGGATGACCTCGGCGCCGGATTGCGTCGAACTGGTTACCGCTTCGATGGCGTTTTGCGCATGCGCGATAGCGAACGCGCCGAATGCCAGCAGACCCAGCCCGGCAGCTCGCAGCCGCTGTGCCATTGTTGATTTTTTATGATTCATTTCGCACTCTCTTGCAGCTGCAATGTCGCCACGCGTTCGATCCATTCACCGGCGGCGTCTTGCACGATTTCACGCAAGGCGACTTCGGTTTCGTTGATACGGGTAATGCGCCCGTAGTTGAGCCCCAGGTACTCGCCCACACGCACCTTGTAGAGCAGCTTGTCGACACGAACCAGCGCGACCGGCTGGCCGTGGCGGTTCATGCTGCCCACCATGGCCATCGAGTCGAGCGGGAAGGCTTCGAGCGCTTCCTTGCGACGCGCCAATTCGGGCGCGATCAGCTCCGACGTGCTCGGCTGGTTCGATTCGCGGCGCAGCGCCTGCGTGAGCTTCAGCAAGTTGAACGGTTCGAACGCAGCCCCTTCCGTGTAGGCCTGGGGCGTGAATTTTTTGGGCTCGGTGATCGGCGGCACCGTGGGCTTGACTTGGGCGCGCTGCTCGACCATCCAGCGGCGCAGGTCTTCCTGCTCCGAATCGGCACAGGCGCTCAGGCCCGCTGCGGCCGCTACCAGCCACAGGAGTTTGGCGATCGTCCTCATTTCTTCGCCTTCGGCGCCGCAGCGCGTTTCTGGGCCGCGCGCTCTTCGTCATCGAGATAGCGGTAAGTGCGGGCCGTGGCATCCATCGTCAGGGTGCCGTCCTTGTCTTTTTGCGGAGCGATCGTCAGGTTGTTCAGCGTCACGATGCGCGACAGGCCTGCGACGTCGGCGGCAAAGGAGCCGATGTCGTGGTACCGCCCGGTGACGCGCACGGCGATCGGCAGCTCCGCGTAGTAGTCCTTGACCGAAACCTGTCCCGGCCGGAACAGTTCGAACTGCAGGCTGCGCCCGAGGCCGGCCTGGTTGATGTCCGACAGCAGCGCATCCATCTCCGCCTTGCTGGGCAGTTGCTTTTCAAGCAAGGTCACGTACTGCTGCACCTGCTCGCGCTGCTTCTTCAGCAGGTCGAGATTGGCGGCCAGCGCGACCTTTTTCTGATAGTCGGCGCGCAGCGTGACTTCCTTGGAGCGCTCGCTTTCGAGCTCGTCGTTCGAGTTGGTGAGCCACACGAACCACAGGCCGACCAGCACCAGCGCGGTCACCGCCAGGCACAAGGCATAGCGGGGCACCGGCGGCCAACTGGCCGGATCGTTCGGATTCAGATTGCGGAACTGGTCGCCGAAACCGCGCATTGCGGCGGCGACGTCTATCTTTTGAGAGGGGCGATTGCTTGCCATGATCCGTCTACCCCTTGACTTGCGCCGCTGCGGCCAGGGCCTTGTCGGCCGCGGCCTTCTGCGCGTCGGTCGGCCGCTTGAGGCCGATGCGCATCGTGAAGTTCGCCACGCGGCGTTGGTCGCGCTGGCTCAGGTTCACCGTTGCCGAAGTGATTTCGACCAGCTCCGGCTTGACCAGCCACGGGCTGTTGTTGCCCAGGTTGCGCAGCAACTCGGAGACGCGCTCGTTCGACTGCGCCATGCCCTGCAGCGTGACGGTCTGGTTGTCCTGCTTCATGCTGGTGATGTAGACGCCGTCGGGCAGCTGCCGGACCAGTTCGTTGAGCAGATGCACCGGCAGGTTGCGGTCGCCCTGAAGGTCTTCGACCGCCTGCTGGCGCGCGCGCAGCGCTGCAATTTCGTCCTGCAGCGTCGAAATCTCCTTGATTTCGGCGTCGAGCTTGGTGATCTCGGTCTTGAGGAAATTGTTCTTGGCCTGCTGGGCCGAGATTTGCGCCTCGAACCAGAGATAGCCGAGGCCCGCAATCAGGCCGCCGAGGATGGCCGCGGCGCCGAGGGTGCCGTAGAACGCTTCGCGCCGGCGCTTGCGCGCGGCTTCGCGATGCGGAAGCAAGTTGATGAGGATCACTGCACGAACCTCCGCATGGCCAGACCGCAGGAGGTCAGATAGGAAGGCGCCTCGCGCCGAACCTTCTTTTCACGGATGTTGGGGCCCAGTTCCATGCCGTCGAACGGGTTCACGAGCGAACAGGCGAACGAGGTCTGGCGCGTGACGGCGCTGGTCAGGCTCGGCAGCGAGGCCGAACCGCCGGCAAGCAGCACATAGTCAACGCGGTTGTGCGGCGTGCTCGTGAAGAAGAACTGCAGTGCGCGGGCAATTTCCTGCGCAATGCTTTCCACGAAGGGCTTCAGGACGCTCGAGCCGTAGTCGTCGGGCAGATCGCCGCTGCGCTTCTTGGCTTCGGCCTCTTCGGCGGAGAAACCGTACTGGCGGACGATCAACTGGGTCAGCTGGGCACCGCCGAAAGCCTGGTCGCGGTCGTACAGCACTTCCTGGTTGCGCAGCACCTGCATGCTGGTGGTGAAGGCTCCCACTTCGAAAAGCGCCACGACCGCATCGAGCCCCTTGCCTGGCAGTTGCTCGATCAGGCGAGCGGTCGCAAGGCGGGAGGCATACGACTCGACGTCGAGAATCATCGCTTTCAGGCCGGCCGCCTCGGCCAGGCCTTCGCGGTCCTGGACCTTTTCCTTGCGCGAGGCGGCAATCAGCACCTCGACGTCGCCGGCAGAGGCGGTGCTCTGTCCGGTCACGCAGAAATCGAGGCTGACTTCGTCGAGCGAGAAGGGAATGTATTGGTTGGCTTCGGACTCGACCTGGAGTTCGAGCTCCTGCTCACTCATACCGCCAGGAAGAATGATCTTCTTGGTAATGACGGCCGAAGGAGGAAGCGCCAGCGCCACGTTGCGCGTACGGGTGCCGCTCTTGCGCACCACGCGGCGCACCGCTTCGGCCACTTCATCGAACTTTTCGACGTTGCCGTCGGTGATCCAGCCCCGCTCGAGGGGTTCGATCGCGCAGCGCTCCAGAACCAGCTTGCCGCTGGCCTCACGGCCGAGCTCGACCAGCTTGACGCTGGACGAACTGACGTCCAGGCCGAGCATGGGGGCGTTCTGACGACGAAACAATGATCCGAAAGCAGCCAAGTTAGGTCCCTCTACCCCTGCATTTGTAACTAATGGAAATAAGTGCGTTCGGTTGCATGCTAGCAGCAGGTGTACCGGCGACCAAGCAACCCGCACTGCGAAACGCAGGGACCGTTGTCAAAAGCTGACGTTGAAGCCACATTCAGTAACTTTTGGTTTAGCGCGCCACGATGCGCCAAAGTTCGGTCCTCGGCAAGAGGGCGGCTTTTTATAATGTCGGGTGACTCTCCGGGCCTACATGCAAGAAACCTCACGCCCCAAAGGGCCAACCAAGACTCCTCCACCTTCCCGACCAGCCTGGCTCAGATGGCTGCTGCGCTTCATGGCCTGGGGACTGGGCATTGCCGCGGCCGGCATTCTGGCGGTGCTGTGCGTTCTCGCAGTCGCCCTGGCGGTCGCCTACCCCAATCTGCCGGACATCTCAGAACTGTCGGACTACCGGCCGAAGCTGCCGCTCCGGGTCTTCTCGGCCGAAGGCACCCTGATCGGCGAGTTCGGCGAGGAACGCCGGAACCTCACGCCGATCGCGGCCATTCCCAAAGTGGTGAAAGACGCGGTATTGGCCGCCGAAGACACGCGCTTCTACGACCACGGCGGCGTCGACTACAAGGGCATGGTGCGTGCCGGCCTGGCCAATATGAACCGCGTGAAAAGCCAGGGCGCGTCGACCATCACGATGCAGGTGGCGCGCAATGTCTACCTGAGTTCCGAGAAAACGCTGACCCGCAAGATCTACGAGGTGCTGCTCACCTTCAAGCTGGAGCACCTGCTCACGAAGGACCAGATCTTCGAGATCTACCTGAACCAGATCTATCTCGGCAACCGTGCATACGGCTTTGCCGCCGCCTCGGAAGCGTATTTCGGCAAACCGCTGCAGGAGCTTTCCATCGCGCAGGCGGCCATGCTGGCCGGCCTGCCGAAGGCGCCGGGCGCGAACAACCCGGTCAACAACCCGCAGCGCGCACGCGGACGCCAGTTCTACGTGATCGACCGCATGCAGGATGCGGGCTTCATCACCGCCGAGCAGGCCGCCGAAGCCAAGAAGGAAGAACTGCACCTGCGCGACGCCGCGGACCCGAACCGGCTGCACGCCGAGTACGTGGCCGAAACCGTGCGCCAGCTGATGTATGCGCAGTATGGCGACAGCACCTACACGCGCGGCCTCAAGGTGTACACCTCGCTGGTGGCCGCCGACCAGGCGGCCGCATACAAGGCGCTGCGCAAGGGCATCATGGATTACGAGCGGCGCCAGATCTACCGCGGCCCCGAGAAGTTCGTCGACCTTCCGAACGACCCGAAGGAACTCGACGAAGCGGTGGACGACGCGCTGACCGACCACCCCGACAACGGCGACGTGATGGCGGCGGTGGTGCTCAAGGCCAACGCCAAGGAAATTTCGGCCGTGCGGGGCAACGGCGATGCGGTGCAGATCACGGGCGAAGGCCTCAAGCCCGCGCAGTCCGGCCTTTCCGACAAGGCGCCGCCCAACATCAAGATCCGCCGCGGCGCGGTGATCCGCGTGGTGAAGACGCCCAAGAACACCTGGGAAATCACCCAGCTGCCCGAGGTCGAAGGCGCGTTCGTCGCCATGGACCCGCGCGACGGCGCGATCAAGGCGCTGGTGGGCGGGTTCGATTTCGGCAAGAACAAGTTCAACCACGTCACCCAGGCCTGGCGCCAGCCGGGTTCGAGCTTCAAGCCATTCATCTACTCGGCGGCGCTCGAGAAGGGCTTTACGCCTTCGACGGTCATCAACGACGGCCCGCTCTTCTTCGATGCCGGAACCACCGGCGGCCAGCCCTGGGAGCCGAAGAACTACGGCGGCGGCTACGACGGTCCGATGTCGATGCGCACCGCGCTGATGAAATCCAAGAACCTGGTGTCGATCCGCATCCTGCAGTCCATCGGCACGCGCTACGCGCAGGAATGGATCACCAACTTCGGCTTCGACAAGGACAAGCACCCGGCCTACCTGCCGATGGCGCTGGGCGCCGGCTCGGTCACGCCGATGCAGATGGCGGTGGGCTACTCGGTGTTCGCCAACGGCGGCTACCGCGTCAATCCGTATCTGGTGACCCGCATCACCGACCACAAGGACAAGGTACTGGTCGACAAGCAGCCGCCGCTGCTCAACGAAACGATCCGCGCCATTCCCCAGCGCAACGCGTTCATCATGGACACGCTGCTGCAATCCATCACGCGCGCCGGCACCGCCGCCAAGGCGCAGGCCATGCTGAAGCGCGTCGACCTCTACGGCAAGACCGGCACCACCAACGACTCGCTCGATGCCTGGTTCGCCGGCTTCCAGCCCACCATGACGGCCATCTCGTGGATCGGCTACGACACGCCGCGCAACCTGGGCGATCGCGAGACCGGCGGCGGCCTGAGCCTGCCGATCTGGATCAACTACATGGAAACAGCGATCAAGGGCGTGCCTGTGACCGATCTCGCCGCCACGCCGCCGGCCGGCATCGTGAGCGTCGGCGGCGAGTGGTACTACGACGACTATGCGCCGGGCCGCGGCGTATCCAGCCTTGGCGTCGATACCCCCTCCGCGCCACCCGCCGAGTCATTGAGCGGCGTACCCGTGAGCCCGCCTCCGCCGCCCGAGGAGCGCAATCGCATCCTCGACCTCTTCAGGAACTGAGGCCGACAGCTCAGGCGGCCGCGAACTCCAGCGGCTGCCCGGCCTGAAGGCTCGCCTCGCGCGACAGGTTCCCGAAGAATTCTTCGCCGGTCTTGGTATCGACCCAGGCCTTGCCGTCGAACCGGTAGTGATAGCCGCCGGAACGTGCGGCCAACCAGATCTCCTGCAGCGGCTTTTGCAGATTCACGATCAACTGACTGCCATTCCTGAATGAAATCGTGATCATCCCGCCCACGCGCTGGTTGTCGATGTCGGCATCGGTCGCATCGTTGATGCGGTCGCAGCCTTGCTCGATGGCGGCGAGCGCGGCTTCGGCGCGGTCCATGTATTCGGAGTCGGTCATTACAATTTCGCTATGTTGAATGTTCGTCAAATTCTAGTGAGCGCTCCCAGCCGCGCTGCGCTCATGGTCTGCCTGGCTGCCACGGTGGCCGGCTTGGCCGCTTGCGGGCAGCGTGGGCCGCTCTATCTTCCGACCGATCCGGCAGCCGCCCAGCGTGCCACCTTGCCGCAGCTGCTCACGCCCGGCGGCCCGCGCGCTTCCGATGCGGAAGCAGCGCCCAAGCCTGCTGCGGCCAGCAGCGCGCCGGCTGCAGGCGGCGACGCCGCGAGCCCCGGAGTGCCGAAGTGACGAACGCTCCCCTCCTCCCCGGCCACCCCCATGTCGCGCACCGCGACGACGCGCTCCACGTCGAAGGCCTGAGCCTCGATGCGCTGGCGCGCGAACACGGCACGCCACTGTTCGTTTATTCGAAGCAATGGATGCTCGACGCGCTGGCGGCCTACCAGCGCGGCTTCGAAGGCCGGGATGCCCTGATCTGCTACGCGATGAAGGCCAATTCGTCGCTCGGCGTGCTGCGCGTGTTCGCCGAGGCGGGCTGCGGATTCGACATCGTTTCAGGCGGCGAATTGGCGCGCGTGCTGGCGGTGGGCGCCGATCCGGCCAAGATCATCTTCTCGGGCGTGGGCAAGACCCGGGCCGAAATGCGGCAGGCGCTCGCGGCGGGCATTGCCTGCTTCAACGTCGAAAGCGAAGCCGAGCTCGACGTGCTCAACGAAGTGGCACTGGCCGAAGGGCGCCGCGCGCCCATCAGCATCCGCATCAATCCGAACGTCGATCCGAAGACGCATCCCTACATCTCCACGGGCCTCAAGGGCAACAAGTTCGGCATTGCCCATGACCGGGCGGTCGAGGCCTACCGCCACGCGGCGAAGCTACCGGGGCTCGAGGTGGTCGGCATCGACTGCCACATCGGTTCGCAGATCACCGAAGCCTCGCCCTACCTGGACGCCTGCGACCGGGTGCTCGATCTGGTCGAGGCCATCGAGGTGGCCGGCGTGCCGATCCATCATCTGGACTTCGGCGGCGGCCTGGGCATCGACTACAACGGCGAAGTGCCCCCCAAGGCCGATGCGCTCTGGCAGCAGCTGCTCGCCAAGCTCGACGCCCGCGGCTTCGGGCAGCGCAAGCTCGTGATCGAGCCCGGCCGTTCACTGGTCGGCAATGCGGGCGTGTGCGTGACCGAGGTGCTCTACACCAAGCCCGGCGAAGACAAGAATTTCTGCATCGTCGATGCGGCAATGAACGACCTGCCGCGGCCCGCGATGTACCAGGCCTTCCAGAAGATCGTGCCGCTGCGGATCCGCGCCGGCAACGCGCCGGTCTACGACGTGGTCGGCCCGGTTTGCGAAAGCGGCGACTGGATCGGCCGCGACCGCGCGCTCAACGTGGTGGCCGGCGACCTGCTGGCCGTGCTGTCGGCCGGCGCGTACTGCATGAGCATGGCCAGCAACTACAACACGCGCGGCCGAGCCGCCGAAGTGCTGGTGAGCGGCCAAAGCGCCACGCTGATCCGCCGCCGCGAAACGATGGAAGACCAGCTGCGCAGCGAGCGGATCGAGGGCTGATCCGCGTCGGTCAGCGAAGGAGTCAGCCTGCGCTGCTGCGCAGCGACTTCTCGCTGCCGCCGCGCACGCCCGCGGTCTCCTTCGGCTTGCGCTTGCTCGCGTAGTGCCACACACGCCATCCGAGCAGCACCGCGACGATCGCGGCATAGACGAACACCTCGGCGAAGTTGTTCTTGCCCGCGCGCATCCAGAAGAAGTGCAGCAACCCAAGGCCCGCGATCAGGTAGACCAGCTTGTGCAGCATCTGCCAGCGCTTCGCGCCCAGCGCCTTGATCGCGCGGTTGAACGAGGTGGCGGCCAGCGGCGTCAGCAGCACGAAGGCGGAGAACCCGACCAGGATGAATGGCCGCTTCGCAATGTCCTTGGCAATGTCGCTCCATTCGAAGCCCATGTCGAACCAGCTGTAGCACAGCAGGTGCACCACCACGTAGAAGTATGCGAACAGCCCCAGCATGCGGCGAAAGCGCGCGAGCGCATTGGCCTTGGTCATCACGCGCAGCGGCGTCACGGCCAGCACGATGCAGATGAAGCGCAAGGTCCAGTCGCCGGTGGCGCGAATCAGGAACTCGGCCGGGTTTGCGCCCAGCCCGTCCGTGAACGCGCCGTAGGTCAGCCACGCGAACGGCAGCAGACACAGCAGGAAGACGACCGGCTTGGCCGCCGGATGCACGAGCAGCTTGTTCATGGGCAAGGCCGATGGCGGGGCCGGCTCAATAGTTCTTCTTCAGGTCCATGCCCGCATAAAGCTGGCCGACCTGCGCTTCGTAGCCGTTGAACATCAGCGTCTTGTTGCGCTTGGCGAAGAGCCCGCCGCCGTCGCCGATGCGGCGCTCGGTGGCCTGGCTCCAGCGCGGATGGTCGACGTTCGGGTTGACGTTCGAATAGAAGCCGTATTCCTGCGCCGCGGCCTTGTTCCAGGCCGTGCTCGGTTCTTTCTCGACGAAGCGGATCTTCACGATCGACTTAGCCGACTTGAAGCCGTATTTCCATGGCACCACGAGACGCACCGGCGCGCCGTTCTGGTTGGGCAGCACTTCGCCGTACATGCCGAAGGCCAGCAGCGTGAGCGGATGCATAGCCTCGTCCATGCGCAGGCCTTCGGTGTACGGCCAGTCGAGCACGCGCGAGCCCACGAAGGGCATGGTCTTGGGGTCGGCCAGGGTCACGAATTCGACGTACTTGGCATTGCCCTGCGGCTCGACCTTCTTGATGAGTTCGGCGAGCGAATAGCCCACCCACGGAATGACCATCGACCAGCCTTCGACGCAGCGCAGGCGGTAGATGCGCTCTTCCTGCGCGCTGAGCTTGAGCAGGTCTTCGATGCCGTACTTGCCGGGCTTCTTGACCAGGCCCTCGACCTCCACGGTCCAGGGACGGGTCTTGAGCGTGCCGGCGTTCTTGACCGGGTCGCCCTTGTCGGTGCCGAACTCGTAGAAGTTGTTGTAGCTCGTCGCGTCCTTGTAGTCGGTGAGCTTTTCCATCGTTTGCGCACCTGGCACGACGGACTTCGCGCCCGGAAGCAGCGCCAGCTTGTGGGGCCCCGTCGCCTGGGCGAAGGCCTCGCGCCCGGCAAAGCTCGCCAGCGCGGCACCGGCCGCGCCGCCGGCCATCAGCTTCAGCAGATCGCGCCGACTCTCGTAGACAGCGCGCGGCGTGATCTCGCTCGAGAGCGGATGGATGAAACCGCTGCTGCGCCCGTGCGGGCGGGAGTGGAACGACATGGTGATGGCCTTTCGCGTGAATCGTTGTGCTCAGGGTAGTTCGTGCAATTCCCTGATTCGGTTACGCGCAATCGCTGCGCGTGGTTTCAATTCTTCGCGAAAAGCCCGCCGCCGGCGCCTACAGGGTGCCGTAGCTGTGCAGTCCGCTCAGGAACATGTTCACGCCCAGGAAGGCAAAGGTGGTGACCGCGAGGCCGCCCAGCGCCCACCAGGCCGCCACGGTGCCGCGCAAACCCTTGACCAGCCGCATGTGCAGCCAGGCCGCGTAGTTGAGCCAGACGATCAGGGCCCAGGTTTCCTTCGGGTCCCAGCTCCAGTAGCCGCCCCAGGCATCGGCCGCCCACAGCGCGCCGAGCACGGTGGCAATGGTGAAGAACGCGAAACCGACGGTGATCGACTTGTACATCACGTCGTCGAGCACCTCGTTGGCGGGCAGCCTCGCGGCAATGCGCTTGCGCCCGAGCAGAATGCCTGCCGCGATGAGTGCGGAGATGCCCGCATAGATCACCCAGTAGCTGCCGCCGGCTTCCTGCACGCGCTGGCGGAACGCCACCGGCACGAAGCATAGCGCCACGCCCAGGAGCCAGATCGGCGTGAGCTTGTACCAGCGCGTTTCGCTCGCCTGCTCCTTGATGAGATAAGCGAACGCCACCATGGCCGCGAGCGCGAAGGTGCCGTAGCCGATGAAGTTGGCCGGCACATGCAGCTTCATCCACCAGCTTTGCAGCGCGGGTACCAACGGCTGGATCTCGTGCGCATTGCGCACCAGCGTGTACCAGAGCAGGAAGCCGACCGCCGCGCTCACCACCAGCATGACGAACGCGCCAAGCGTGCGCGTGCCGTAGCGCGATTCGAAGTACAAATAGAAAGCCGTCGTGAGCCAGCAGAACAGCACGAACACTTCGTACAGGTTGCTGACCGGGATGTGGCCGATGTCCGGCCCGAGCAGGTGGCTTTCGTACCAGCGCACCATGGTGCCGATCAGCGCCATGGTGATGGCGGCCCAGGCGAGGCGGGAACCGATCAGGTCGAAGGTGTCGCCCTGCTTGCCGCCGAAGAAACCGAACCAGTAGAACAGCGTGCTCATGAAGAACAGCACGCTCATCCAGAGAATGGCCGACTGGCTCGACAGGAAGTACTTGAGCCAGAACACCGTGTCCGCGCGCGCCAGGTCGCCCTGGTAGGAGCTGATGGCCAGCAGCGACGCCGCGGCCACCACGATGGCCAGCACCCGCAGCGGGCGCCAGAACCAGCCGATGGAAATGATGGAGATCATCGCTGCGGCGAGGATGGGTTTCTCGTACGAGTCCATCGAGCCCGCATGGCGCGCAAAGGCGAACAGGCCGCCTGCCAGCACCAGCGCCGCAAATACCCAATCGAACAGGTTACGGCGCGAAAACCAGCTTTCGTGAAGCGTGAGGGTGGTGGTGTTCATGGTGACGCCGGTCCTTCTTTTTTCAAGGCAAGCAGCTTGTGCTTGAGGTGCTCGAACTCGCGGTCGCTGTCGATCGTCTTGCGATTGACCGAGAAAGCCATCGTGGCGGCCGTGGTGGTGTTGTCTCCTGGGCCCGCGCCATCGGGTGTCAGCCACACCCAGAGCCGGCGCTCGCGCACGTACAGCATGGCAAAAATCCCGACGATCAGCAACAGGCAACCCAGATAGACCACGTTCTTGCCGGGCGCGCGCGCCACCTGGAACACACTGGCCTGCACCTGGGTGAAGTCGGTCATCATCATCGCGACCGGTGCCGGATAGAAATGCGCGTCGCTGATGGCCAGCACCGCCTGGGTGAGAAAAGCCTGCGATTTCTCATCGTTCGGCAGCGCGGCCATTCCGGCACCTTCGCGGCTCAGGTTGAGCACTTCGAACAGCACGTCGTTCAGGATGCGCACCAGCACCGCGCCCGCGCGCTCGCGTTCGGCCTCGGGCACGTTGGCCTCCATGAATTCGGCAATCGCCTGCCAGCCGCCCTGCGTGGTGGCATCGGCCTTGGCGCGCTCGCTGCCGGCGAAGAGCGCGAGCGCACGCGCCGCCGAAACGCTCAACTGCTCGGCCATTTCGGGCCGCTTCGGATCCACGGCCCTGGCGATGTAGCGCTCGACCGCGCGGGTGCGGGTCGCGGCATCGGCCAGCGAGGTGCGCATGCGCACGAAGCTGTCCATGGTGCCCTGTTCGTCGGCCGGCACGCGCAGATAGCGGAACGGCTCTTCGGGCTTCTCGCGCATGCCGAGCAGGAACACCGGTTGCCCGTCGCCGGTGTCGACCGGCACCATGTAGTTCTGGTACTCGCGCGCCTGCCCCGCGGCATCGCGCAGCTTGTAGCCGATGCTCGGACCGATGTTGCGCAGCACCTTCGGCTTGCTGGTCTTGTTGGCGGCGCCCAGGCGCGATTCGATGTCGTGGCGCAGATCGACCTTGCGCACGTCGGCACCGCTGCCCATCGCGCCGCCGTCGGCAAAGTTCTCGACGTTGATCACGCGCAGCGCGGCATATTCGAGCGTGAGCTTTTCGCGGCCATTGGTAATTTCGGTGCTCGGCCCGCCGATGATGCCGTCTACCTCGAAGGGCTTGGCCGCGGCCGACATCGGCACTGCCTTGAGCTTTACCTTGGAGCCGCCGTCGTCGAAGCTCGACTGGTAGATTTCCACGCCCTTGTAGCTGGCCGGGTGGTTGACCTCGATGCGCGCGGGCACCTGGGCGCCGGTCTCGCGGTCGTGCAGCACCACCTCGCTCGCAAACAGCTTGGGCATGCCCGTCGAGTAGTAGTCGACGATGAACTTCTTGAGCTCGATCGAGAACGGCAGTTCCTGCAGCAGCACGCCGTCCGATTGCTGCAGGATGGCCACGCTGCCCTGCCCGCCCTCGGGCACCAGGATGTTGCCGCGGAAGGTCGGGTTGCGAGGCGAGAGCCGGTGCTGCGGCGGCACGTCGGCGATCATGCCGCCGCCGGTGAACACGCTCTTGCCGTTGAACCAGGTCTGCGCGCGCACCACGAGATCGCCGTCGAGCAGCCCGCCGATGCACACCAGCACGATCGCGCTGTGCGCGGCGATGTAGCCCAGCTTGTGGGCGCCGCCCGCCCGCGCCGCGACCATCCAGCCCATGCCGGCCTGGCCGTCCGCGGCTTCCCGCTGCTGCAGCTTGACCTTCCAGCCGCCGCTCACGAGCAGTTGGCCGATGCGATTGGCGGCTGCGGCCGGCTCCTCGGCAAGCTGGTTTTCGGCGCGCTGGCCGAAAGCCTTGAGGCTCTGCGCGCGGATGTTTTCCTTGAAGGTCTTCAGGTCCACAAAAATGCGCGGCGTGTTGCGCGCGATGCAGAGCGACGTGCTGATCACCAGGAACAGCAATATCAGCAGAAACCACCAGGCGCTGTAGACGGAATCGAGCTTGGCCGCCCGGAACAGCTCGGCCCAGAACGGACCGAACTGGTTGATGTAGTTGTTGATCGACTCGTGCTGCTTGAGCACGGTGCCGATGATCGATGCGATGCAGATGACGGTGAGCAGCGCAATCGCGAACCGCATCGACGAGAACAGCTCCACCCCGGCGCGGAGCGCTTGCGGGCCGCGATGGACGCGAAGGCCATGGGTGGAGACAGACATCGGTCGGTGGGAAGAAAGAAATAGGGAAAAAGCAAAGGGCGGGCCATCCAGCTGGATCGGCCCGCCCTTTGTTTGGGATTTTTATCGGCGGTTAGTTCACGCTGAAGGGCGTGGCGTCAGCGCAGGCCGGCGATGTAGTCCGCAACAGCCTTGATTTCACGGTCGTTGAGCTTTGCGGCCACGGCTGTCATGGGGGCGCTGTTCTGGCGCGCGTTGTCCCGGAACGCAACAAGCTGTGCCACCGTGTAGTCGGCGTGCTGGCCGCCCAGGCGCGGGTACTGCGCGGGCATGCCGGCGCCGTTGGGGCTGTGGCAGCCGGCGCAGGCCGGAATCTGGCGGTCGGCAATGCCGCCGCGGTAGATTTTTTCGCCCAGGGCCACCGTGTCCTTCTCCTTGGAGAAGCCGGTCTTGACCTTCTTCGAGCCCACGAACCAGGCGATGTTGCGCATATCCTCGTCGGACAGCTTCGCGGCCATGGGCTGCATGATGGGGCTCTTGCGCTTGCCGGACTTGAAGTCCTGCAGCTGCTTCAGGATGTACTCGGGGTGCTGCTGCGCCAGCTTGGGGTTGGCCGCAATGGCCGAGTTGCCGTCCGCGTTGTGGCAGGAGGCACAGGCCTGGGCGGCGGAATTGAACACCGTGTCGCCCTTGGCGGGATCGGGCTTGGCCGGTTTGGCCGCGGCGGGTGCAGCCGGTGCGGCGGCATGCTCGTCGGCCGCAAGGCTCGCGCTGGCTGCGACACCCATGAGGGCTGCAAGCAGAAAATTGGCAAACAACTTCATATCGGGGGCTCGATTTATTGGCGCAAAACCCCGCGATTCTACAATGGCGGCCCGTTCCGAAAGCTCATTGATGACCTCCCCGCGCGCCAAGTCCGCCGCTTATCCTCCCCGCGCAGCCCCTGCCGCCGACCCGCAGGTCGCCGAACGCGAGCGCGTGGCACTGGGCTGGCTGCATACCGCCCACTTTGTGACCAGCGCCCCGCAGCTGGAGCATTTGCCCCCCGTCGACCTGCCCGAAATCGCCTTCGTCGGCCGCTCGAATGCCGGCAAATCGACCGCCATCAACACCCTCACGCAGCAGACGCGCCTGGCCTTTGCCTCGAAAACGCCGGGCCGCACGCAGCACATCAATCTCTTCGGCGTCGGCAAGCAGAAGGTCGACGATGCCGTGCTGGCCGACCTGCCCGGCTACGGGTACGCCGCCGTCCCGAAGGAAGCCAAGCTGCGCTGGCAGCGGGTGATGGGCAACTACCTGATGACGCGCGAAAGCCTGCGCGGCGTGGTGCTGATGTGCGACCCGCGCCAGGGCCTCACCGAACTCGACGAGATCCTGCTCGACGTGATCCGCCCGCGCGTGCAGCAGGGGCTCAAGTTCCTCATTCTGCTGACCAAGTCGGACAAGCTGACCCGCAGCGAGGGCGCCAAGGTGCTGTCCATTACGCGACTCCAGGCCGGCGGCGGCGAGGTCAAACTGTTCTCGGCGCTGAAGAAGCAAGGCGTCGGAGAGGCGGCCGAGCTGCTGTGGCGCTGGGTGCACCCCGAGGGCGGCACCGCACCGGCTGAACCGCCGGAGCCGCCCGAGGCGGCGCCGCAAGACGACACCTGAGGCAAGGGCTGGCTTCGGCCGTCTCGTCTGCGCAGTTCACTATCAAGGCAATCGCGGCAGTCAACAAGGAGACAAGAAGCATGATCGAGACTTTCCAACGCGGCCTGCCCAACGGCACCACGCTGAGCTGCCGGGCCACCGGCAAGCCGGGTCAGCCGCTGATGGTGTTCCTGCACGGCTTCCCCGAGGCCGCGTTCATCTGGGACGAACTGCTCGAATACTTCGCCGAGCCGGCCCACGGCGGCTACCGCTGCGTGGCGCCCAACCTGCGCGGGTTCGAGAAGTCGAGCGCGCCGGCCGAGGTGGCCGCATACAAGGCCCATCTGCTGATCCAGGACATCCAGCAGCTCGTTGCCACCGAAAGCGCCGACGGCACCATGGCCGCGCTGGTGGCGCACGACTGGGGCGGCGCTTTCGGCTGGGGCTACGCCAATGCATTTCCGCAGCAGGTCGGCCGGCTGGTCATCATCAATTCGCCGCACCCCGGCACCTTCACGCGCGAACTGCGCCACAACCCGGCGCAGCAGCAAGCCAGCGCCTACATGAATTTTCTCGCCAGGCCCGACGCCGAAGCCCTGCTCTCGGCCGACGACTTCAAGCGCATGTGGCCCTTCTTCACCTTGATGAAGGCCGGCCCCGACGGCTTCGGCTGGCTGACCGACAGCGTGAAGCAGCAGTACCGCGAGGTGTGGAGCGCGGGCCTCACGGGCGCCTGCAATCTCTACCGCGTCACGCCGATGAAGCCGCCGCTGCCGGGCCAGACCGTCGACGGCATTCCGGTGCTGCCGCGCGAACGGCTCACGGTGGAGGTGCCGACCTTCGTCTTCTGGGCGCTCGACGACGCGGCGCTGCTGCCGGGCCTGCTCGAGGGCCTGGAGGACTACGTGCCGAAATTGGAGATCAAGAAGGTGCCCGGCGCCACGCACTGGATCGTGCACGAGCAGCCGCAGCTGGTGGCGCGCGAGATCGAGGCCTTCCTGCAGCGGAACTGAGGCCGCCGCCACGAGGCTTCGGGCTTCAATAGATCGACGGGTCGCCTTCGGGGCGCGTCTTGAATCGGCGATGCACCCAGTAGTACTGGGACGGCATCGTGTCGATGTAGCCCTGCAGCCGCTGGTTCATGAGCGCGGTGTCGGCCTCGACGTCGTCGGTCGGGAAGTTCTGCCAGGCCGCTTTCACCTCGATCTCGTAGCCGCCGGGCGTGAGCTTTGCCACCACCGGCACCACCTTGGCCTTGCCCAGCCGCGCGAAGCGCGAGAGCGACGGCACGGTGGCCGCCTGAACGCCATAAAAAGGCACGAAGATCGTCTGGTCGCGGCCGAAATCCATGTCGGGCAGCAAGTACAAGAGGCCGCCCTTGCGCAAGCCCCCGAGCACCGGCTTGATGCCCGCGACCCGGTTGAGCGCCGCCACGTTGCCGAAGCGCGTTCGGCCTTCGCGAATCCAGTCGTCGACCATGGGATCGCGCTGGGTCGTGTAGATGGTGGCCGAAGGCCGGGCGGTGTGCATGGTCAGCGCCGTGGCTGCGGCATCGAGGCCGTAGAAATGCGGCGCGAACAGAATCATCGGCTCGTCGCCATCGGCAATCTCGCGAATCTCCTGGGCCGAGCCCACCACCTTGAGCCGGCTGGCCACCACTTTTTCTGGCGCATGCCAGAGCCAGCTGCGGTCGAGCCACGACTGCGCCACATAGACGAAGGTTTCGCGCGCGATGCGGCGGCGTTCGGCTTCGGTTTTGCCGGGAAAGCACACCGCCAGATTGGTGTCGACCACACGCCGGCGCGGCACGGCGACCGTGTGGAGCACGCGGCCCAGCAGCGCGCCAAAGCCGCGCACCAGCGGCAGGGGCAGCGGCGCAATCGCACGCATGAAGCCGATGCCGAGTCTTGATCCGAGACTCATCGTGCCTGCTCCCCGTCTGCGGTGGCCGCCACGACCGAATCGCCGCGCGGCTCCTTGTAGCGCGCGTAGTCCCACACGTACTGGCCGGGCAGGCTGTGGATCAGGCGGCCGATGCCGTCGTTCATCGCCGCGGCCGCATCTTCGATGGAGGCCTTGGGGTCGGTCAGCGCCGTGCCCACGATGGGTTCGAAGCGAATGACATAGCCCGCCCCGCGAGGCAGCCGTTCGCACACGCTCAGGAAACAGGCGGCGCCGGTCTGCTGCGCGAGGCGCGGCAGCAGCGTCATGGTGTAGGCCGGCCGGCCGAGAAAGGGCGCCCAGACGCCCTGCCCCGCGGGCGGCACCTGGTCCGGCAGGATCCCGGTGTAGCCGCCGCTGCGCAGCGTGCGGATCAGGCCGCGCACGCCGGTGTTGTTGGTCGGCAGGGTTTGCAGGCCGGGCCGGTCGCGCGAGCCCGCGGCGATGAGTTCGGCCATCCATTTCTTGCGCGCGGGACGGAACAGCGCCGTGATCGGGCCGTAGGCCGCGAGAAAGCGCTCGCCGATCGCTTGGCCGCACATTTCCCAGCTGCCCAGATGCGGCGCCACCAGGATCACGCCCTTTTTCGCCTGCATGGCGGCCTCGAAGGCCTCGACGCCTTCCCAGCGCACCACGCGTTTCAGCACGCTTTCGCCCTGGGGACGCAGCCAGAGCCACGGCAGCTCGGCGGCCATCTGGCCGGCAGCGGCGATGGCGGGGCGGTATTGGTCGGGCGTGAAGCCCGCCCTTTCGGCGTTGGCCCTGAAGCGGCGGCGGTAGCCGGGCGCGCTCCACCAGACGATCCAGCCGAGCCACGCGCCGAGCCGATGCATCAAGGGCATCGGTACGCGGGCAAGCAGGCGGAACAGAGTGACCATGGAGCTGACAGGGAGTGAATACCAGGACGCGCGCGCACGAATTGGCGCGGCTCGAATAGAATGTAAATTGTCGCCGAGTTACGGAACAACTTGCAGGGCGACAAACACAAGCGCATGGCGATTGTGCCCCGTCGATTCATCGGCATCTGCTAAAGCGTTCGCCAGGGCTCCGCAGAGTTGGCAACGCGCCAAATCACTTCAAGGAGCTTTGAACAAAATGGCGAACGACTTCCTCTTCACCTCCGAATCGGTTTCCGAAGGCCACCCCGACAAGGTCGCCGACCAGATCTCGGACGCCATCCTGGACGCGATCTTCGAGCAGGATCCTCGCAGCCGCGTGGCCGCCGAAACGTTGACGAACACCGGCCTCGTGGTGCTCGCCGGCGAAATCACGACCAACGCGCACGTCGACTACATCCAGGTCGCGCGAGACACCATCAAGCGCATCGGCTACGACAACACCGACTACGGCATCGACTACAAGGGCTGCGCCGTGATGGTCTGCTACGACAAGCAGTCCAACGACATCGCCCAGGGCGTGGACCACGCCAGCGACGACCACCTGAACACCGGCGCCGGCGACCAGGGCCTGATGTTCGGCTACGCCTGCGACGAAACGCCCGAGCTGATGCCGGCGCCCATCTACTACGCGCACCGCCTCGTCGAGCGCCAGGCCCAGCTGCGCAAGGACGGCCGCCTGCCCTTCCTGCGCCCCGACGCCAAGAGCCAGGTGACGATGCGCTATGTCGACGGCAAGCCCCACAGCATCGACACCGTGGTGCTCTCCACGCAGCACAGCCCCGACCAGAGCGAAACGCCGACCAAGATGAAGACCTCGTTCAACGAAGCCATCATCGAGGAGATCATCAAGCCCGTGCTGCCGAAGGAATGGCTGCAGAACACGCGCTACCTGATCAACCCGACCGGCCGCTTCGTTATCGGCGGACCGCAGGGCGATTGCGGCCTCACGGGCCGCAAGATCATCGTCGACACCTACGGCGGCGCCTGCCCGCACGGCGGCGGCGCGTTCTCGGGCAAGGACCCGTCGAAGGTCGACCGCTCGGCCGCCTACGCCGCGCGCTACGTGGCCAAGAACATCGTGGCCGCGGGCCTGGCGCGCCAGTGCCAGATCCAGGTGGCTTACGCCATCGGCGTGGCACAGCCGATGAACATCACGGTCTACACCGAAGGCACCGGCGTGATCCCCGACGACAAGATCGCCGAACTCGTGCGCGAGTTCTTCGACCTGCGTCCGAAGGGCATCATCCAGATGCTCGACCTGCTGCGCCCCATCTACCAGAAGACCGCCGCCTACGGCCACTTCGGCCGCGAAGAGCCCGAGTTCACGTGGGAAGCGACCACGCAAGCGGCCGCCCTGCGCGCGGCAGCCGGCCTCAAGTAAGCAGGAGAAACCCGGTTGGCGGCGGGTCGGAAGCGGTACGCGCCGCTCAGGCCCGGCGCCAGCCGTACCAGGCGCACACGGCAACGGGAATGCCGAGTGCGAACCAGGCCAGCACGTCCCCCACCCCGCCGTCGCTGAAAAGCGCCGAGATCAGGCCGAGGGTGGTCAGCACGCCGAGCACGATTGGCCAGCCCCACATGTGCCAGAAGCTGTGCCGCGGCTTCATGCCTGCACCTTCATGGCAGGCGCCGGTTCAGGTTGCTGTCCGCCGTGCTGCGGCCCGGATCTGGATGCCGGGCTCGCCGGCACCGGGGAAGGCGCAGGCACGGTTTTGCCGCGCTTGAGCCACAGGTAGAGCCCACTGCCCAGCACGATGATGGTCGCGATGTCGAGCAGCGCCCAGATGATCTGCATCGGCATGCCGCCGTAATCTCCGAAGTGCAGCGGCTGCGACACGAGCAGTCCCGTCAGGTACCAGGGCATCTCCGGCGAGGCCGTCACCTGGGCGGTCTTGGCATCGACCAGCACCGGCTTCAGCAACTTCGAGGTGAAGGGCTCGTTGCCGCGCAGGAAGAAGGTGGTGTGGTGCGGGCTCGAGAACGAGGTCCCCGGAAACGCGATGAAGGACAGCTTCATGTCGGGCGCCTGCTTCAGCGCGACCTCCATCGAGCGCTGCACCGATGCGCGCTCGGCCGCGGGCACGATCGGCTCGTTCTTGTAGGGCGCAAGCAGCGTGCTGAGCTGGTCGTACTGCCAGTATTTGATGATCAGGTCGGCCCACGTGTTGATCATGCCGGTGGAGCCCACCACGAACAGCCACACCAGCGTGACGATGCCCAGCAGGTTGTGCAGGTCGAGCCACTTGAGGCGCGGACGCTTTTCCCGCCGCACGGTGCCAAAGTCGAGCTTGCGCATGAACGGCGAATAAAGCACCACGCCCGAGACGATGGCCACCAGCAGCAGCAAGCCCATGAAGCCCAGAAAGAGCTTGCCCGCGAGCCCGGCGAACAGGTCGACGTGCAGCTTGAACATCACGTACATGAAGCCTTCGTCGAACTTCGGCTGCGCCAGCACGACGCCGGTGCGCGCATCGATGGCGACCGACTTGAAGTCCTCCGTGGGTTCGGGCGTCGGCGTGAGCGTGACGAGCCACAGGCCGTCGTCGTCCTCGGGCTGCGAGACGAACTGCACCACGCGGTCGGGATGCTTCGAGCGCGCCGTTTCGAGCACGCGGTCCAGGCTCACGCGGGGCGTGTCCGCGGGCATTTTGGGCGCCTCGACTTCGGTGCCCAGCAGATGGCCGATCTCGTGATGAAAGATCAGCGGCAGGCCGGTGATGCACAGCAGCAGCATGAACACGGTGCACACAAGGCTGCTCCACTTGTGCACCCAGGCCCAGGTCTTGATCTTCCGGCTGTTCATCATGTCGTCACTGCTCCCGTCGAAAGAGGAATATCAAAAGCGATAGGTTGCGCTTGCCACCACGCTGCGGCGCGAGCCGTACCAGCAGTCGCCGCGTGAAAGACAGGTACTGAAGTAAGTCTTGTCGGCCAGGTTGTTGATGTTGAGCGCATAGCGCCAGCTGGTATTTTCATAGGCGAATACCGCATCGAGCAGCGTGACGCCCGGAATCCGCGGGCCCGTGCCGGATTGCAGATCGCGGAACGAACTCATCATGCGCACGCCCGCGCCGGCCGAGAACCCGCTAAGGCCGCCGATCGAAAAGCGGTACTTGGCCCAGACGCTCGCCTGGTGCTTCGGCAGGCCTTCGATCAGTCCGTCGGCATCGGTGTAGTTGTAGTGCGCGACCAGATCGAGATTGGAGCCGATCGAGCCCTTCGCTTCGAGTTCGAGGCCCTGGGTCTTGGTCTTGCCGACTTGCGTGTACACATTCATCGACGGCGAAGTGATCTGGTTCTTCTCGCGCAGGTCGTAGACCGCGGCGCTGAACGCCAGTGCGCGATCCTTCGGCTCGTACTTGACGCCGGCTTCCCACTGCTCGCCGCGCAAGGGCGTGAAGAGCTGTCCGTTGCGCGGCGACTGCGGCGTGAACGACTCGCTGTAGCTCAGGTACGGAGACCAGCCCGAAGGCATGGCGTACATCACACCGAAGCGCTTGGTCGTTGCGCTGCTCTTCTCGGCGTCGCTGCCCGCGGCACTCGACACGGCCTTGTCGTGGCGCAGGCCCGCCACGAAGATCCAGTTGTCGAGCTTGATCTGATCCTGCAGGTAGAAGCCGTTCTGGCGTTGGCGGGTGCGCGGCAGCGCGGTGCGCTCGGGCACGTCGACATGCCCATAGACAGGCGCATAGACGTCGATGGTGTCGAACGTGGTTCCGCCCCAGACGTTTTCGCGCTGGCGCGCGAAGTCCGCGCCCACGAGCAGCGTGTGCTTGAGGGCGCCGGTCTGGAAGTGCCCTTCGACATGGTTGTCGAGCGTCTGCGTGCGGTTGCGCGTCAGGTAGCTGTCGTAGTAGCGGCCCAGCACGCGCTTGAAGATGGGGTCGGTCGCGTCCCAGCTTTCCGCCCCGCTGAACGCCGCGCCATAGTGGTAGCGGTTGTCGTTTTCGTTTTGCGCATAACGGAAGTTCTGCCGCACGGTCCAGTTGTCGTTGAACTTGTGCTCGAACTGCCAGCCGAAGGTCTTGCGCTCGCTGTCGTAGTAGTCGAAACCGGGCTCGCCGATGAAGCGGCTGGAGGGAACGCGCCCGTTCGGGTTCGGCAGCAACGTGCCCTCCCACGGGAGAAACTGCGAGCTGCTGCCGCTCTTGTCCTTTTGCCACAGGCCTTGCAACGTGAGCGAGGTCGCCGTGCTGGGGCGCCAAGTCAACGACGGCGCAATCACGCTGCGATCGTCGGGCACGTAGTCGACCTGCGTGTCCGACTTGCGCTGCAGGGCGATCAACCGGTACGACAGGCTGCCGTCCGCATTCAGCGGACCGGTCAGGTCGGCCTGGATCTGCTTGCGGCCGAAGCTGCCGAACTGCACGCCTACTTCGCGCTGCGCCTCCTGCAAAGGCCGCTTGCTGACCATGTTGACCACGCCCGCGGCCGTGCCCGCGCCGAACAGCATGCCCGAGGGACCGCGCAGCACTTCGAGGCGCTCCAGCGTATAGGGCTCGGTGCGCGTGGTGCTCGTGTAGTAGCCGTAAGACTGGCGCAGGCCGTCGAGGTAGATGTCGGGCGTGGCGCCCCGCACGCGCACGGAATCGGTTCGCGAATCGAGGCCATAGGCATCGGAGCGCACGCCGGCGGCATAGTTGAGCGCGTCCTGGAGATTGTTCGCGCCCTGGTCGACGATCTGGTCACGCGTGACCACGGTCACCGATTGGGGCGTTTCCGACAGCGGCGTATCGGTCTTGGTCGCGGTTGCGGCGTTTCTCGCGCGATAACCGATCACCGGTGAAGTCGCGGTCTCGGTCTCGGCACTTGCATCGACCCGGATTTCCGGCAACGCGCCAGGCGCAGTGGTCTGGGCCAGAACCTGGTGATGCACGCAAATTGCCGCGCAGCCTGCCAGCACCGATGCGACGTTGCGCCCCGCCAAAAACCTCATCATTCCTGCCCCGCTCCGAAACATTATTAAGAACGATTCGCATTCTAATAGTTATAAAGTCTCATTTGTTTCAATTTCCCGGGAGCGGCAAGGGGCGTTCAAACAGCGGAGGCACCCGTGGTATAGCGCGAAGCGGCTACGATCCCCGGCCGCACATCCTGTGCGTCCTGTGTGTTGGCAGGTCTCATGCTCAAGCTCATTGCCTCTTCATTTCCCGCGCTGTGCGGTCCGGCTCTGCGGCTGATGGCCCTGGGATCTGGCCTTGGAGTTGCCCTTGTCCTCGGGGGCTGCGCCGGTCTTCCCCCGCGCGCGCCCGAGCCGCCGACACTGTCGATTGCCGCAACTCCCGCCACGACGCTCGGCCGCGCCGCGGCGAGCCTGGACGCCGCGCAAGACGGGCTGTCCAGCGTCCGGCCGCTGGTCGAGGCCTCCTTTGCGCTGGATGCCCGCTTCGAGCTGATGCGGCGCGCGCAAGCCTCCCTCGACGTGCAGACCTACCAGCTCGGCAACGACAAGACGGGCCTGCTGCTGTTGCGCGAACTGCGCGATGCTGCGCGGCGGGGCGTGCGGGTGCGCTTGCTGCTGGACGACTTCTACACCGCCGGCATGGACCGCCTGCTGCTCGGCCTTGCCGCGGAACCCAATGCCGAGATCCGCCTGTTCAACCCCTTCGTGAACGCCCGCGACCACTCGGCCACGCGCTGGCTGGAATTCTTCGGCGATTTCCGCCGGCTCAACCACCGCATGCACAACAAGCTCTTCGTGGCCGATGGCGCCATGGCGATTGCCGGCGGGCGCAACCTGGCCGACGAGTATTTCCTGCGCAGCGAAGGCGACAACTTCATCGATTTCGAATTGATCATGGCCGGGCCCGTGGTTCCGGAAGCGGCACGCATCTTCGACACCTACTGGAACAGCGATGTGGTCTACCCGCTCCAGCGGATTGCCGGCGCCAGCGGCACCGCAGAAGCGCTGAAATCCGAATTCGAAGCCGCGACCTCACCGGCCCACGCGCCGCCGCCCGCCCCCCTCTCCGGCACGGACCTGCTGGGCGACCCACCCCTCGGCGCCCAGCTGGCCGACATCGGGCGGGTGAGATGGATGCGCGCCGACGCCCATGCCGCGGCCGACAGCCCGCACAAGGCACTCGGCACGCTCGCGTCACCAACTGAATCGCTCGCGGCGCGGTTCCACGAAATGACGGCGAGCGCGCGCTCGGACGTGGTGGTGATCTCGCCCTACTTCATTCCCGGCGAGGAAGGCATGGCGCGCATCCGTGAGGGACGGGCGCGCGGCGTGCGCATCAGCGTCATCACCAATTCGCTGGCGGACAGCGACGAGCCGCTGGTCAACATCAACTACAACCGCTATCGCGTCGACATGCTGAAGCTCGGCGTGAACCTGTACGAGGTCAGCACCGAGCAGCTCAAGCGCAACCGCCAGTTCCGGACGCTGCTCAAGAAAGCGCGCGGGCGCCTTCACGCCAAGCTCGCCTTGGTCGACCGGGAATGGGTGTTGCTCGGTTCCATGAACCTCGATCCCCGCTCGGCGCTGCTGAACACCGAGTTCGGCGTGCGCGTGCGCAGTTTCGAATTGAGCCAGGCGCTGCTGTACGCCTATCAGCTCGACGACATCGAGGGCGTGTACCGGGTGGTGCTCATGCCCGATGGCAAGAACGTGCAGTGGATCGGCACCGGCGACGTGGACAACGAGGTGCTCGACAGCGAGCCCGACTCCAGCCTGCTCACGCGCCTGCAGCTGTTGCTGTTCTCGTGGTTCGTGCCGACGGACCAGTTGTGATTGCGGCGCGCCATCGAGTTGCGCGAGCTTTCCGGTGCAGATTGTCCAGCGGCTTAATCTGGCAAGAGGTGTGAGGCCATTGCCTGCGCAACAACTACGGCGGCGCCCCGCGGCCTACACTCTCCCGCATGACCGCCACCGTTGTTTGCATCCACGTTGCTTTGGCTGCGCTGCTTCTCGCAGCGACCTCTGCCCGTGCTGCCGCAAAGAAGGTGCGTCGTCAGCTGACGCCCGCACATTCCTAAGCCCGGCGGTCCGCTCTCTCCCCTTTCAGCGCAACCATCCACCGCCGGGCACAAAATCTCGCGCGGTAGCGATCGCCGTCCCATCGGACGACGCTCGCATTTCGATGGAGTGCGTCAATGCATGCAACGATTCACGGCGAGCGCATGCTCACCGACCTTGACTTCGCCCGCCTGAGCAAATTGCTCGGGCGCGAGCCTCCCCCAAGCCTGGCCGACCTGTTGGCGATCGCCGAAGTGACAAGCTCGCGCGCAGTGCCATCCGACGTCGTGACGATGTACTCGCGGGTGGAACTCGTCGACCTACACACCGCGCGGCGTCAAACGCTCACGATCTGCTATCCGGCCGATGCCGAAGCCGCGGCTGGTTTTATTTCAGTGCTCTCTCCAGTTGGCAGCAGCCTGCTGGGCCTGAAGGTCGGGGAGGTCGCGAAATGGCTGACGCCGAATGGCGACAGCTGCGCTGCTGAAGTCGCGGCCATCCTCTTCCAGCCCGAGGCCGCTGGCGACTACCAGAGATAGACGGGGCAACTGCTCAGCGGAGTTGAGCAAACCCATTCCCCCGGTTCGCACTCGAGCCTCCTCTTCATTGCGCAGCTCCCTGGCTCCTGCTTGGCGCCGGAAGCGTGGCGCGCGCCATTTCGAAAGTAGTTCTGCCGTGACCCCACGTTCCATCCTTGCCGTCACCGATTTTTCCGCGCATGGCGACAACGCCCTCTCTCGTGCAGCACAGCTGTGCGCAGAGCACGGTGCGCCGCTCAAGCTCATCTACCTGGCATACCCTGGTGAGCCTCCGCCGCCCAATGCCGGATGCCGGCTCGCGCACCATGCGCTGCAGCTCGGTCAGCGTCATGGCATCCGCGTGCACTCGGTGAACCAGATCGCGTTCACCCTTGAGGACATCCTCCCGGCGGCCCGCTGCGCCGACCTCCTGGTCTGGGGCACCGCGCCGGCCGGAGGAATCCGGTCACTCTTTCGAGGTCAGCCGATGGAAGGCATGCTTCGGAAGTGCCCGCGGCCGGTTCTCGTCGTGCGGGAACCGGCCAACGGGCCTTATCGCAGCATGCTCGTGGCTGTCGACTTCTCTGAAGCATCGCGCGGCTTGATCGAGCTCGGATTTGCGCTCAGCAAGGACGCGCAAGTAGAGTTGTTCCACGCGATCAGCACGGCGAATGAGGGCAAGCTACGCTATGCAGAGGTTTCTGAACAGGCTATCAAGGCGTACCGCGAGGAGTGCCAAAGGTACGCACAAGACCGCATGTTCTGGCTGACAGACTCCTATGATGCGCGCCGCAATCGTGTGCTGTCCGCCATCAGGCACGGAAGCCCGGCCAGGCAGGTGGCTGTGCAGCAGCAGCGCAGCGGGGCCGATCTCATCGTTGTCGGCAAGCATCCTTCATCGGCGGCGGTGGACTTTCTTTTCGAAAGCGTTGCCAAGGGCGTGCTCCGCCATAGCACCAGCGATGTTCTGGTGGTGCCCCATGGCTATCGAGCCGTGTCGAGCACACGCGCAACCGATCGACTCGCGGCAGAATTCCGGCGTGGGCGTCGGGTGCGCGCTGGCGCACCGCAGGTGCCTGGTCGGCCATAGTCGTTGACGTTTAACTCCCGACGCAGCGCCGTGCTCGGAAGCGACGGCCTTGGCTGTGAAGGGCAACTCGCCAGTCAGATCGCAACCTGACTTAAACCAACCGGCCTCGATGGAAGCCGGGGCGATTCGGCCAGGCCTCATACCCATCTGCGTACCCTGCCTTTGTAAGCCTCGTACTCCGCCCCAAATAGAGACGCCAAAACGCGTTCTTCCGGAATGATCTGGAACCGCGTGATGTAGAGCACGTATACGACAACCCACAGGACAGCAAGCGGATTCGCCAGAAACACTGCCCACGCCAACAGGGTCAGCAAGAGCCCGACATACATGGGGTTGCGCGTATAGCGGTACACGCCTCGGATGACCAACGAGGACGCCAAGCTTGCCTTGATCGGGTTCACGGTGGTCCTGGCGCGCCGAAACGCAACCATTCCGGCGATGCCGATGCCTTGGCCGACGCACACCAGAACGACGGCGCAGAGCACGCGGGCCGGATAGGGAATCTGCACAAGGCCCGCGGCGGCTGGCGGCAGCCACATAAGAAGCCCCAGGACAAGCGCCACGATGGGGGGAGGAACCTTCAGTTCAAGCACACTCATATCACTCCATGATGAGGCCTGGCGTCCGGCATGACCCGCCACGCACACACCTGATCAGCGGCAAGTCTTGCGGATCGCGCCCTCGCCGGGATCGCCCTTCTGACGATGGCCCGCGGCAACCGGAGAAGGGAATCTCCATGCCCTCAAACCACCATCGATTGTTGGGCGAAGATACCCGCCATCGCGCCCTGGGATGACGCCTGGGTGACCGAGGGCAGGAGCGGCGTGGCGAGGTCGCCGGCGGCGTAGATGCCGGGCATGCTGGTTTGGCGGCGCTCGTCGACCTTGAGGACGATGCCGGTAGGCGTATCCACCGTGGCGAGGTTCAGGGATTCATGGACGCTTGCGGACGGCTTGTTGCGCGGATGGGCGAACAGGATATCGACTGCAATATTGCGGCGGGTAGCGAGATTGACGGTGGTGATGTGGCCCTTGTGATGGGCGATCTCGATGATCCGGCCATCGACGACAGGTATGTTGCGGCGCGCCAGATCGGCCTGGATGTCGGGCGGAATATCGTGACCATCGGCGAAGACAGTCAATTTGTCGGTCCAATGTAGGAACAGCCTGGCCTGATTGTGCGACTGCGGGCCGGACCAGACGAGGCCCCAATGCTGGCCGGCGACTTCAAAGCCGTCGCAATAGGGGCAGGGCACGATGGACGTGCCCCAGCTTTCGGCAAAGCCCGGAACATCAGGCATCTGGTCGGCGACGCCATAGCTCAGGATCAGGCGGCGCGCCCCAAGGCTTTCGCCATCGCCTGTGAGGACGGAGAAATGGTCGATGGCGCCGGAGACGCTGTCCGCCCGGGCACTGACCAGCTTGATCGCGGGATAACGCGCCAGCTGCTGCCGCGCCTCGGCCAGGATGTCCAGCGGTGGCTTGTGATCGTGGCCGAGCAGGCCATGCGAATGGCCGGCGAAGCGATTGCGCGGCAGGCCGGTATCGAGAACGGTGACCTTGCGGCGGGCACGGCCGAGCTGCAGAGCGGCGGCGAGGCCGGCAAAGCTGCCGCCGATGATGATGACGTCATTCATGATGATGGGCTCCGTGTTCTGGATGGAAGAGATGGGCTGGGCTTGGCGCGCAAATATCGTCCGGCGTTACGCGCCCGAGACGGGCAGCGGGGCCGGCCCGCGGTTGCGTCAGGAGAAGGAAGTCATGGGTCGATTGATTATTGGACTATGAGTCTATTAATGTGATACGCAAATAGTAAACTGTCAAGTCCAATTAATATTCCACAGTCCGCCATGCTTGATGGGCCACTGCTGTCGCTGCTCACGGCTCACGGCTCGCCCGCCGCGGCGTCGCTGGTGGTGCCCGTCACCCCTGCTGCGAGGTCGAGTCGATCGTCTGTTGCGTCATGGGGCTCCTCGGGTCGCCGTCAATTACTGGACTTCAAGTCCAATAATGCGCCTGAACTATAGTGGACTGTCAAATCCACTAAATATGCCGATGGCCCGTCCCCCAGCTCCCGTTCCCAAGCCCCCACGCGGCCGGCCACGCGATCCCGAGCGCGTGCGGCGCATCCTGGAAGCGGCGCAAAGGCACTTCAACGAGCATGGCCTGGAGCGTGCCAGCGTGGACGCCATCGCCGCGGACGCCGGTGTTGCCAAGATGACCGTGTACAGCAACTTCGGCTCCAAGGAGGGGCTGTTCCAGGCAGTCGTGCGCGGCAGGACGGCGACGGTGGTGGCTGACGTCCCGGGCGCCGGGGCGCTGGACCCCGACCAGCCGGAGAAGGCGCTGCTGGCGATCGGCGACCGGTTTCTCGCACTGGCGCGCGGGGACGACGCCCTGGGCGCGTTGCGCTCTGTCTACGGCGTCGCGGGGGCGCAGCCGGAAGTCTGCCGTGCGTTCTACAAGGAAGGCCCGGAGCGTGCGAAAAGCGAGCTGGCTGCATACCTGCGCCGCGCCCACTCGGCGGGCACGCTGAAGGTGCGGAACCCGCTTCAGGCCGCGGACCTGTTCCTGTCGATGTTCCTGGGCTCCGGGCACTTCCGTGGACTGCTGAAGCTCGAGTTGCCGGATTCGCGGGAAAACAGGGCTCTTCTGCGCGAGGCCGTACGGGTCTTCATGGCGGCCTACCGCGCGTAGGCTCCACAACGCAGCCTGAGGTCGCGAGCACGCGACGGGAAGCGAAGATCTCTGCATGTGCGCAGCTGACTTCGCAATGGCGGGCGGCCTGCTGATGCTCACGGTGCACGCCGGGCGTTCGGCGCAGCGGGCATCACGTCCGTCTGCGTGAAGACGAGGCCGCGCGGGCTCCGGGCGGCTCCAACGCGCCGCCTTGTTTTGATAGGGCTAGATGTGCAGCCGCCCGGCTGTGAATTACACCGGCGTTTCGCCGGCGGCCGCAGGGCTGGCTGCAAAGGGCTGGCGGAAAACATGGGCAGTGGTAGCTAACGCCGTCCTGCACGTCGCGGTGACAACCTGGCTCGCTCGGCACGTAGCCGAAGGAGCTGGCCTGGTTGGGCCTTCGGTCTCGGCGGACCCCGGTCCTCTTCAGAGACCAATGCAGTCAGGGATACGCATAAGTCTCCGCCGCGAGCTGCATCCGAAGGACGATGTGAGCTGGCCCCTTGAATGACAGGACACGGTCTATCGCTTATCTTTAAAGATAGGAGTAGGACTGTGAGTACGACTAGGAATACGGATACCGTCGAAGTGATCATGAGGGACCAGCGCCGCAGGCGCTGGTCCCTTGCAGAGAAGGCCGCACTGGTTCGCCGAAGCTACGAACCTGGCATGAGCGTGTCGCTCGTCGCACGTCAGGAAGGCGTTGCCGCCAGCCTGCTGTTCCAGTGGCGCAAGCTGGAGCGGCAAGGGGCGCTGACGGCTGTATCGGCGGACGAGGCTGTGGTGCCGGCTTCGGAACTGGCAGCCGCTCGTGCCGAGATCGCCAAGCTACAGCGCGTGCTTGGCAAGAAGACGCTGGAGAACGAGATCCTCAAGGAAGCTGTGGAGTACGCCGCCGAAAAAAAGTGGATTGCGCGCTCGCCCTTGCTGGACGGGGACGGCCAGTGAAGGCTGTCTGCCAGGCCTTGGGGTTGGCGCGCTCGAATGTTCATCGCCTGCAGGTTCGTTCCGAGGGGTGGATCGATGCCCGCACACGACGAACGGCGCCCTCAAGCGACGCCATGCTGCTCGATGAAATCAAGGCGCAAATCATCGAGTTGCCGACTTACGGCTACCGACGCGCCTGCGCATTGGTGAACCGGCATCGAGCCAACACCGGCGCTGCGCGCGTGAACGCCAAGCGCATCTACCGCGTGATGGCGGCTCATGCATTGCTGCTACCGAAGGCGCCGAGACGGCGCCAGTCCAGCCGGCCCCATGAGGGCAAGGTGGCCGTCGCGCACAGCGACATGCGCTGGTGCTCGGACGGCTTCGAGATCAAGTGTGATTCGGGGCAGACCGTGACCGCGACCTTCACCAAGGACTGCTGCGACCGCGAGATCCTGGCTTACCGGGCGTGGGAAGGTAAGGGGCTGCCGGGCGAGCCGGTGCGCGAGATGCTCATCGAGGCCGTGGAGAAGCGCTTCGGCGACATCGAGGGCGTCCCCGAGACTCACGCCTTGGAGTTCCTCTCGGACAACGGAGGCGCGTACATCGCGGCCGAGACCCGGCAGATCGCTCGACAACTGGGCTTGAAGCCGGTCAACACGCCCGTGTGCAGCCCGCAGAGCAACGGCATGGCTGAGAGCTTCGTGAACACGTTCAAGCGCGATTACGTCAGCCGCATGGACCTTGTCGACGCGAGAACGGTGATGGCGCAGATGGCCGCAGCCTTCGAGCACTTCAATGAGGTGCATCCGCACTCGGCATTGAAGATGAAATCACCCAGGGAGTTCAGGCAGCATCGCGCTGCCCACCAGCGCCTTGCTCAGATCGAGCAGACGCTACATTGCAAATAGCCCGTGTCCTGAAATACGGGGGCAAGATCAGATGCCCGTCAGGCGCTGCTCATTGCAGCGAAGACATCGCAGCCGGATCCATCCACAGGGCTTCCCAGACATGACCGTCAGGATCGGCCAGGTTGCGGTTGTACATGAACCCTAGATCCTGCTTGGGGTTGATATCGGCAGTGCCACCCCATCTTGCTGCGGCGTCGTTCATCCTGTCTACCGAGTATTTGCTGTCGCAATTGACCGCCAGCATCACCTCGCTCGAGCCAGCGGCCGGAAGCGGGCGAGTGGTGAAGCTGCGCCACTTCGCATGAGTGAGCAGCATCACGCTGATGCTTTCGCTCCAGACCATGCATGCGGCGGTGCCGTCGCTGAACTGTGGGTTGTTGGTGAAGCCCAGGGCCTCGTAGAAGGCTCTGGATCGTGGCAGATCGGCCACGGGCAGGTTCACAAAAATCGATCGGGTCATGATAGGTCTCCGTAGGTTGGGGCAAGGCCCTTGTGCTTGCCTGGCGGAACCATACTGACCGACCATTCATCAAGCATTGATGTTTGATAAGAGCTGCTTCAGGCCTACCCAGCCCCTAGCGCAATGGCCTTGCGCAGACGGCTCAGGCTTTCGGGGGTAATGCCAAGCCATGCTGCGATATGGTGCTGCTTCAAGCGCTTGTGCAGGTCCGGTTCGTTGCGGATGAAGTCGCGATAGCGGTGCATCGCCGTGTCGTGGCGGAAGGCAATCTCACCCGGTTCCTTTTCGATGATCCAGTGACGCTCCAAATACCGGATGTAGAAGGCTGCGACATCGGGAAACCTGGCCACGAGCGCCTTGAAGGCAGCAAACTCGTACTCCAGAACAGTACTGTCCTCGATCGCAGTGATCGTGAAGAGGCCGGGCTGACCTAGCAAGGTCGCGCTGACGGACGCGGCGATGCGGCTCTCTGGAAAGAAGTACTTGATGACCATGTCGCCGTCTGGGCCGACATAGTGTTGCGAAAACAAACCTTCCACGACGAACGCAAATGTTGTCGGTACATCGCCTGCGACGATGAATGACTCTTCCTTGCGGTACTGCCGCTGCCGCAGGAGCGATGCCCAAGCGTGCTCTGCCTCTTTGGAGAGGTCCGCGTAGGTGCGGACTTTCTTGAAAAACATATCGGCGCTCATTGATCCACCTTTCGAAGGCATGTTTGGCGCCGGGCTCGGGCCGGGAAGCTGCTTGGGATGAAAGTCACCATTTGCCAGTCTGATGTGTTCCACGTCGCGCTCGGTGGCGAGTGGGATGGCCCGACGAACGGCCGCCGACAATAGATATTCTGGTTTCGCGCCAGCTACTGAATCTGCGTTCGACCACTCGCCTTGATGATGAATGACTCGATCGACATGATTCAGCCATCGACCACGCGATCGGCCACAGCCGTGAGCCCTTACTGGTTGCCGACGATGGCGAACAATGCGCCCCGGGTTGCGGGGTCTGCCATGTATTTGGTGTAGAGCGGCGACATCTTTCGGATGTAGGGGGAAAAGTCCTGCACGTTCGAAAACTGGACGCCCTCTTTTGTCATCGCCGCACGCGCGGCGACGATGCGTTTCTCCCAGAGTTCGCGCATCAGGATCGCCGACTTCTTTCCGGCTTTCTGGAACACGATCTTTTCCTCGGCGGTGAGCCGGTTCCACAGCTTGCTGGAAACAACCAATGCTTCGGGAGAGATCATGTGGCTGTCCAGCAGCATGTATTTGGCCGCCTTGTAGTGGCCGGTGGCTTCGTACGAGGCCATGTTGCCTTCGGCGCAGTCGATGGTGCCCTTCTGGAATCCATCGAGCACTTCCTTGTATGGCACAACCACGGGGATGGCGCCCAACAATTTGACCATCTCGATGTACACCTCGGATTGCTGCACCCGGACTCTTTGCCCGATCAGGTCGTCGCGCTTGGTCACCGGCTTGTTGGCGCAGTAGAACGAGCGGGCGCCGCCGTCATACCAGCCAAGCACCACATAGCCCGAAGCCTTCAGTGCCTCTTCCAGGCGTGCCCCCGTCTCACCATCGAGGTAGCGAAACATATGGGCGGAGTCGGTGAACAAGAATGGAAGATTGAAGGCCTTGAGACCCGGTGCGGCCTCGGACAGGGGCGCCGAATTGAACTCGGCGACATCGATCTCGCCGGCCTTGAGCATGGCGACCGCTTTGGTCTGGTCACCCAGCACGGCGTTGGAAAACAACTCGATCTTGTATTTTCCTTTGGTGGCCGTATCCACTTCCTGGATGAAGCTCTTCATGGCCTCTGTGACCGGATAGCCGTCAGGATGAGTGTTCCAGGCCCTCAAGGATGTAGGTTGGGCTTCGGCGAGAGAACCCGCCAGACAGAGAGCGGCCAGAACAAAACTGCAAAACCCTGAACGCATGATTACGACCCGTAACAAATGTGTTGCGCAGATTAGCAGAGAGGGTCGCCGGAATCCTGACAACTCGGTCAGGTTGATTGTTCTTTTTTTAATAGGTTAGTACCCATTTACAGCTTGATTCTCGCGGATGTCGATGTTCGTTTAACTCGGAATCCCGCGCCCTCGTAAGTCAACGACTTAGCGCAACTTGCCTCACCTCATGCGGAATTCTTGTCTCATCTAAGTCGGGATCTTTCCGCATCTGTCTCACTTAACTCTGAACTTTGCCTAGCTCGACATCTGGTCGCGTATCTTGGTTATTACGCGGCAGATTGAGGCCGATGCTATTCTCACGGCCATCAACTTCAGGGGGATCGGATGCGGCTTTGGTCCATATTTGTGCTCTTCTGGGCAACCGCAGTGTCCGCCGCTGATGGGTCGGCAACAACGCTCTACAAGTCCACCGGCCCTGATGGAAGAACGATCTATAGCGATGTTCCACCACCACAGGCTCGCGACTCCAAGACGCTGACATTCAAGAATCTGCCGGCCAGTCCTTTGTCTGCCGACACCCTCGCGTACGTCGAACAGCTGCGCAAGTCAGCCGACGCCCGAGCATCGGCCACGCCGCCTCGCGACACGGTGCTTTTTTCTGCCAAGTGGTGCGGCTATGAATCGCCCCGGATTTCGTGGAGGCTCAACACTCTGAGAGGATTGAGCCATGAAGAAGTCGAACAAGTTTTCACCCGAGGTGCGTGAGCGCGCGGTGAGGATGGTGCAGGAGCACCGTGGGGAGTACCCGTCGCTATGGGCTGCGATCGAATCGATTGCACCGAAGATCGGCTGCGTGCCGCAGACGCTGAACGAATGGGTCAAACGCGACGAGATCGACCACGGCGTGCGAGAAGGCGTGACGACCAGCGAGGCGCAGCGGTTGAAGGAACTCGAGCGCGAGGTCAAGGAGCTGCGCAGGGCCAACGAGATCCTGAAGCTGGCGAGCGCGTTTTTCGCCCAGGCGGAGCTCGACCGCCGGCTGAAGTCCTGAGGGATTTCATCGACAAGCATCGCGCCACCTTCGGGGTCGAGCCGATCTGCAAGGTCTTGCAGGTTGCCCCGTCGGGCTACCGGCGACACGCAGCACTGCTGCGCGAGCCGCACAAGCGCTGCGCCCGAGCACGCCGCGACGATGTCCTCATTACGGCGATACAACGCGTCTGGCAGGCCAACATGCAGGTCTATGGGGCCGACAAGGTCTGGAGGCAACTGGCACGCGAGGGCACTGCGGTGGCGCGCTGCACGGTCGAGCGGCTGATGCGGCGCTTGGGGCTGAGAGGCGTGATGCGCGGCAAGGTGGTGAAGACCACGATCAGCGATGCCAGGGCGCCATGCCCGCTGGACCGGGTCAACCGGCAGTTCCGCGCGCAGCGTCCGAACCAGCTGTGGGTCTCGGACTTCACGTACGTGTCGACCTGGCAGGGCTGGCTCTACGTGGCCTTCGTGATCGACGTGTTCGCCCGGCGCATTGTGGGCTGGCGGGTCAGTAGCTCGATGCGCACGGACTTCGTGCTCGATGCCTTGGAGCAAGCGCTGTACGACCGTCAGCCCGAGCGCGACGGCAGCTTGATTTGCCACTCGGATCGCGGCTCGCAATACGTCAGCATCCGGTACACCGAACGGCTGGGCGAGGCGGGCATCGAGCCGTCAGTAGGCAGCAAAGGCGACTCCTATGACAACGCCCTGGCCGAGACGATCAATGGGCTCTACAAGGCCGAGTTGATCCATCGCCGAGCACCGTGGAAGACCAAGGAGGCGGTGGAGTTCGCAACGCTCGAATGGGTGTCCTGGTTCAACCACCAACGCCTGCTCGAACCGATCGGCTACATCCCGCCTGCAGAAGCTGAGGCAAACTACTATCGGCAACTCGCCAGTCAGACCGCCACGGCGGTGGTATGACTTAAACCAACCGGCCTCCACGAAAGCCGGGGCGATTCATTCTGCGTTAGTACAAGAGCGCTCGGAACTGCGCCTCCATGATGGAGACCGAATCGCCGAAGTCCGTCGGGTATACGGGAAGCAGATCAAAGCGTTCCGATCCGCCTGGCGCTAATCGCTTCTGGGTCCACGCCGCTCTAGGTGTGAATTTGATCGGAAAGGCCTGTGGTCCTCTATGGACCTTTCGAGCGTGTGGACCGGACTTCTGCTTTGCAGCGTCTGCCGCCAGCCGAGGACGTGCTCTGAACGTCAGCTCTGTGGCAAAGAAGCGCCATCCAAAAGTGATGCAGAGAGAGAACCGCGTCAGTGGGGCAATAATCGGACGGGGCCGGGGATCAGGGGGGCTATCTCATTGGTCTGGTCGCATGTCAGCTGGTCGCATTTCCAGCCCGCTTGGCAGGCCGTTCGCCCGCTGTCGAAGCCGGCCTTATCCAGCAACCAGCCGGCGGTCGAGGTAGTCAGCCGCGTGGCGGCGGCTGTCAGTGCCCACACCGCTCCGGCTTGCAACGCTAGCGCGCCTGACATGATGAAGCTGGCAACATGATGTCTCATGTCCACTCCTCCCCCTGATGCGGGCAGCCCGTCCGCCCATGCATTTCCCGGCCGCCATCATGGCGTGAACCCGCACAAGATCGGCTCGTCCATCGAGCGGCACCGTGCCTCACCCGAAGTCAGCTTGGAGCAGCATCGGCGCCGGCGCGTCCACGCCTTCGGCCGCAGCCTGATGACCCGCAAGGCGGTGTACCTTGACCTGCGGTTCTGGATCGGTTTGCGCGATGCAGCGCGTTACGAAACGCCTGGGGTGATGATGAGTCTCCTGTGTGCCTTGCGCGGCGCCGTGGCAGCGGGCCAGGTGTTTTGCCCGATTACCGACAGCACCTTCCTGGAGATGTTCAAGCAGGCCGATCCGCGGTCGCGCGCCGCCACTGCCGACCTGATCAGCGAACTGAGCCTTGGCGCCACCCTCCTCACTTACGACATGCGCGTAGGCACCGAGATCGCGCACTACGTGCATGCGGCCCGAACGCCGGAGGCGGTCGATCCGCTGCGCGAGCTGGTGTGGTCCAAGCCCGCCTATGTGATGGGCTTCGTCGATCCGGTGTCGATGGCCTTCGACCCAGCCACCAGCCTGGCCATGCGCAAAGCCTTTTTCGACCACATGTGGGACGACGTCACACTGATCCAGGTGTGCGACATACTCGGCGACAAGTTCGTGCATGCCGACCCGCTGCGCTTTCGCGAGACCACCGGCCGGGTGAACGAGCAGATCCGCGCCCATGCGGACAGCCTCAAAAACATGAAGACTGCCTACCAGCACGAACTGGTCGGCGTGCTGGACCTCTTTGCCGGTCAACTGGCCACCATCCTTGCGCCCACACTACCGCCCGAGGCGGGACCCTTGCCCAAGGAGGGAACACCGGAGCGCGCGGAGGTCGATCGGCAGTGCCTGGCGTTCCTGGTGGGCGCCTTTGGAACGGAGGCGGGCCGGAAAGCCCTGCGCACGCTGCACATCAACACCACCCTGCATGCGGCCGTGCGGTGGAACAAGGGGCAGGCGCTGAAGGCCAATGATCTGTTCGATTTTCAGCACGCCTGTGCGGCGCTTGCCTACTGCGACGCCTTCTTCACGGAAGGCCCGTTATGCACGCTGGTGAGCAGGCCCGACCTGGGGCTTCTTGAGCAGTTCGACTGCTTCGTGAGTGCGGACGTCGCGGCGTGCCTGGCCTACGTCGAAGGCATGGTTCGCGACACGACTGCCTATGATGGGTTGAAGCCGACTTAACGCCCACCATGCCATCGCCTGAACTCACCGGCGGCGCCGGATTTACCTTTGAGGATGCCGCCGCGGCCTGCTACCTCGCGGCCCTCGTCGGCGGCACCACCGCGCCGGGCCTGGATGCACGTGTGGTGCAGCGCGTCGCGCAGCAGCAGGCGGGTGCCGGGGAGCCCCTCGACGATGTGATCGTCGATGCCCTCGCGCCGGCCGACAACTCCCTGATGCGCCTGTCGCTCCAGATCAAGCGATCGTTGACGGTTTCAGACGCGGCCAGCAACACCGACTTCCGCGAGGTGATCCAGCGCAGTTGGCAGACGTTGCAGAAGACTGATTTTCGCGAGCAAGTCGACCGGGTGGGTGCGGCCGTGGGAAACATCTCCGATGACGCGCACCGCAATTTCACCACCGTGTGCGAGTGGGCACGCGCGTCCGAGTCACCGGCTTCCTTCTTCCAGCGATTCGGCTGCGGCGGCGGCGCGTCGCAGGCGCACCAGGCGGTCGTCGACGCCGTGCGTACTTGCGCGCTGGGCGACGCCGGCCCGCTGGCGGACGAAGCCCTGCATAGGCTACTTTCGCACCTGGTCCTTATCAAGTTCGATCTGTTGCACGAGGGCTCGACCACGGAGGCGTCCGTCCTCACCGGCTTGCAGCGCGCGCTGGCGGCTGTGCAGCAGGGACGGGCGCAGGATCTGTGGATCCACCTGCGGCAACTCGCGCGTGATGGCGCGGGCCGCAGGGAAGAGTTCAGCCGCGCCTCCGTGCTGCGGCGCCTGCCCAGCGGCTACCGTTTCGCCGGCGTCCCGGCCCTGGTCGGCGACTTGCAGGTCTTGCGCGAGAGCAGCCGCCACTGGCTGGCGCAGCAGGCTCACGACATCGGCGGCGCGCACGTTGATCGGACCGATCTTCGGGCGGCCTTGGCGGCCGAAATGGGACGGCACCGACTGACGCTGATCAAGGGTTTGCCGGGCACCGGCAAGACGGTCCTGTTGCGCGACCTGTTGGCGCGGTGCTCCATCGATGGAACCACCCTGTTGCTCACGGCGAACCGGCTTTCCGGTCGCAGCTGGGCCGAAAACGCGGTCGCGATGGGACTGTCCATCGTCGCCATCGAGCCGCTGCTGGTCGAAGTCGCGGCAACCGGCCACGCGGTGCTGTTCATCGACGGCCTGGACCGCATCGCGCCGGAGCAGCGGGCGGTCGTCACCGACCTTCTGGGCCAGATCCTGGCCAGCCCGGCGCTTGCCGAGTGGCGAATCGTCGCGACGGCGCGGGACGCGGGCATCGAGCCGCTGCGCAACTGGGTGCCCCCGGCGCTGATCTCGGGCAGCGGTGTCGGGTACGTCGATGTGCAGGATTTGTCGGACGACGAGGCGGCGGGTCTTGTCGCGAACCTGCCCGCATTGCGCCCGCTCTTGATCGGGGGCGACGACAGGGTTCGGGCGCTCGCGCGCCGTCCGTTCTTCGCTTCGGTTCTGGCCCGAGGCTTCACAAGCGCGGCCTACCCTGTAGGCTTCGTGCCACGTTCCGAGCTCGACCTGATCAACGCATGGTGGGCACGTGGCGGTTACGACGCGCATGACGCGCAGGTTCTGGCGCGGCAGCAGGCCTTGATCGAACTCGCGCAACGCAGTGCGCCAGATCTCGGCCGGGACATTCGGATTCGTGCCCTTTCACCGGCCACGCAGGCCGTCCTTCCGGCGCTGCAGCTGGATGGGTTGGTGCAGCAAGTCCGGCCCGGCCTCACGGCGCAGTTCGCGCATGACATCTTTTTCGAATGGGCGCTTTTGCACCTGCTGCTGGACGAAGGTGAGGACTGGATCTCCGTCTTGACGGCCGCCGGTGAGCCGCCCGCGCTGGCGCGAACGGTGGAACTGCTGTCGCAGAACATGTACGGCGACCCGGCGGCGTGGGGGCGGCACCTGCAAGCGCTCGAGGCGCCCACCTTGCGACCGCAATGGTTGCGGGCATGGCTCATCGCACCGGTGTTTTCGCCTGACTTCAACGAGCACGCGCAATCCTTCACCACGACGCTCTCGGCGCAAGAGCACCGGCTGCTGCGCAAGCTGCTGGTATGGATGCGGGCCGAGAAGACGACCCCGAATCCGCTCGTGCTGTCGGGTCAGATGGGCGGCGAGAACCTGACCCCGACCGATCGCCTTCGGATCGCTGACATGCTCGGGTGGCCATCGGACTTCGGTGCCTGGGCCCGCTTGCTGACCTGGGCGCTCGACCATGTCGCCGAAATGCCGGACGCCTGCCTGCCGGATCTGGTGGCACTGTTCATGACGTGGCAGGTGCCGCTGATGGACCTCCCGCACCCGATCTCGCGGCGGATCGTGGACCAGTGCGCTGTCTGGTTGCACGCGATCGAGGATGTTCGCGCATCCCCGCGGTGGTACTCGGCGGACGAAGAGGGACCCGAAGCGCCGGCCGTGCGTGCCCCCTCGGGCCTCGATTCGGAACTGCGGTCTCTCGTGCTGCGCGCGGCGCGCTGTTTTCCCGAAGTGGTTCGCGCCTACTTGCTCAAGATCGAGCCGATCGAGCGGTTCACGGAGTCTTCGTTCCAACAGGTGATGTCGCACGCGTCACTGCTCGCGCTGACTCATCCGGAACTTCTGGCGCAGGTCGCTCGCAGGAGTTTCCTGAACGAGCTGCCGGATGACCAGGAGGCCAGGGAGCGACGAGAGTCGAGGGATCGCGCGACCCGCATCGCCGCCATCCGGGCCAAGCCGGAGGCGGAGCGGACCCGCAACGAACAACGCGCGCTCGACCACTTGCCGATGTCGCTCATGTCGGGCCGGTCATTTTCGAATCATGATTGGGACCGGCTATCGATCGGCGGCGACCTGCAAGGGTACTTTCCGGCATCGCCGCTGCGCGAGCCGTTCCACGCGCTGTTGACGCACGCACCGGTTGTCGGGCGCGCCCTGGTGCGAGACTTGGCGAACCAGGCGGCGTTGGCCTGGCGCCAGCTACACCGGCAGAGCGGGCGCGGCGGCACGCCTGCCCCGCTCGTGCTGGCATTTCCGTGGGGTCGCCAGGAGTTTTGGGGTGGGGCTCACCACTACATGTGGGCGCGTGGCCATGGGGGGCCCAATGCGGTTCAGTGCGCAACGATGGCCTTGGAACGTTGGGCACTTGGGCAGCTATCGTCGGGCCGGCCCGCCACCGAGATCTTGCGAGAGGTGGTCGAGGGTCACTCGAGTGTCGCTGTGTTGAGTGTGGCGGTGCTCGTCGCCTTGCGATCGAAGGAGGTCTCTATCGTGAGCCTACCGCTGGTGGCCAGCCACCGGCTGTGGCGTCTGGACGTGGAGCGCAGTCGGCAGGAGCGACAGCTACGCTCGGCCGGTCTCATCGGCTTCGATAGCGACGACATGCACCGCAAGGCGGTCGTCGAGGCGGGCAACTTGCCGGAGCGAGGCATGGACATCCGCTGGCTTGCGCAACTCTTTGCGCTGGGGCCGGACACGGCGCTGCGCGGGGCATTGCGGGCCGCCCTGGATCGTTTCCCTGTCGAACTGGAGCTGGAGTACGAAGAGCAAGCGCAAAGCGAAGAACTTTTGGCCGAGCTGCGCCGCGATGCGGAGTTGTGGGCCGAGTTCGGCCGCGAGGAAAACTACGTCACCGTCCCAATCGTCGGCCGGGACGATGTGGTCGGCATCGAGTTGCGCAGCGCCCGGCATTCCTCTCCGGACATCCTGGCGGCCCGGCAGCACTACGAAGAGGTCTCCCGTGAGTCGCAGCTGTGGTTGTGGGTGGAGAAGTGTTTCGAATCGGACGCGTTGGCGCCGGGTTTGTCGATCACCGAAGCCGTTGAGCGCGGGACGGCGATGGCCACGGCGGTCGCCGCGGGAACGGCGGCGTCGCTGATGCCGGACCATGCGGTGGCGCATGGTTGCATCGCCGGCACGGCGGCGGTCGTGATGTGCTTCGACGGGCCGGCTGAACACATCGACTGGGCCCGCGCCACGCTAGAGGGCTATCGCGACCAAGTGGAGCCGCCCCGGGACGACATCTTCGCCAGGTCCCGGATTCCCTGGCACCCGAAGATGTTTGTGGCCAGGGCCCTGGCGGCCGTCCTCCGAAGCGGCAAGGCGCACGCAGCTGATCGCGAGGCGCTCTACCGGTTGGTGACGCACCCTCTCGAGGTGGTCGCGCTGACGGCGCTCGATGGAATTGCCAGTTGCTGGGCGCATGATCCGCATTTCGCCTGGTGCGGCTTCAACCTCGGGCTTCGCCTTGCGCGATACCGAAGCGCGCCCGGCGATCACGGGCTTAATGCACCGACCCGCGCTCGATTGGAAGAGGAGCGCAGGATGCTTGCCTTGTCCGAGGCGATGGACGACCTGGTATCCACCGAGGGTTTTCCGTCGTGGGTGCGGCCCCTGCCGTCCTGGACGCAGGCCCCGCGGGAGGCTGGGAACGTGCGCCGGCACCAGGAAGAGGATGGATGGCGCCGGTCGGACGATATCTGGCTCAGTGATTTTGCGTCGGAGGTGTTGAAGCGGGTCCCGGTGGCGGCTGTCATGCAGAGTCCGGCGAGGGATCGCTACGTCGAATCCTTGGAGGGGTTCGTCGATTGGACCCTGGACACCATCAACCCTGCGTGGCGCACGGAACAGCGCCGCGGCAGGGGACGCGACGGTTCGGACCAGTTTCAGTGGCAGCGCCAGTTGGGCCGGTTGTTGGCAGGCGTCGCAGAGCAGCTTCCTGCCGCAGAGTTTCGCGCCACGTTACTCACGGCCATCCTGGATCAGCCCGACGGGACAGCGATGCGTATGCTCGCCCCGTTCACCAGCGCCCTTGCCGCCTCTGCCATCTTAGATGCGCCTCGTATGGATCCAGGCGTGCTGGGCATCCTGGACACAGTTCTTGTCCGGGTGCTGGAGCACCGCGACTTCCGCCGGTCCGGGTACGGCGACGGAATCATCAGTGGCTTCGACATGCCCGGATTGATCAAGGTATTGCTGTGTGTGGCCATCGACGGCGCGAACGGGGCCACCCGGTTCGCCAACGGGCGGTGGGATGACCTGCCGCAAGTGCTGCCGCTGGTGGACAAACTTTTCCGGAAAGGTGGCTGGATACCGTACGTGGCGACCCAGTTCATGACCCTGTGCGAGCGCGCTGGCGCAGCGTACCCGGCAGAGGCCTTTGCCGACCAGATCCTCGCGCAACTGGTGGATGGGCGCCTGCCCGAGGGGTGGCGAGGCACCGGCATTCCGGCCGCGGTGGCGGCACTCGTGCAGGCCCATGCGGACCGCCGGCAGCCCTTGCCTGCGGAACTGGCGAGAAAGCTACTGCATGTCCTGGATGCTTTGGTAGATCTCGGCGACCGTCGCAGCGCTGCGCTGCAGCAGATGGAAGCCTTCCGCGGCGTGCGCCTGCCCCCGCGCGAATGAGTTAGAGGATGAGCCGGCTACCCCCTAATGGGTTACGCGGGTCGGCACAGTTGCTAATAGAGTATTGCATCCGACCATACGAGCTCTGAGACTTCCCGCCAGAATAATGGAAGAGCGAGTCGGCGCCGTCGTCCCCTGAATGCTGCTACGGAGCTAGCCCGCCGCATACATACTAAGTCAGGAGCGTTTCCGTGCCCGAGCTCGAACTCACAGGTGAACACGTCGCCCAGCTTGGCGACGAGGACCTTAGGCTGCTTGTAGTAAAGCTTTGCGAGGCAGAGCTACGTCGTACCGGCCGACCTTCTTCAGTCGTGCTGTCAGGCGGCAATCAGACCGCCCCGGATGGGGGAGTGGATGTTCGCATCCAATTCGAGGCCGGAGGCAACACTTTTGACACCAGAATCGCAGTCGCCGGGTTTGACGCCGAGGCCGTGAGCACCACTGAGTCCCTGGTTGCCAGCGCAGCGGATGGCTCTAAGACCACGACTCTCGGGCTTGATTTTGTTCCTCGTGCAGATACTGGCTTCCAGGTGAAGTGCGAGAACATGCCAGCGGGTGGAATCGCCGACGAGATGCGCCCAAAGGGCGTGCTGCGGGACTCCATCAAGGAGCTCATTGCCCGCAAGGGGGCGTATGTCATCGTGAGCTCAAAGGGGACAGTAGCCGATACGTTCCTTGCAAAGCGCCTCGAGGCGATGCGCGACGCCGTGGCCGACCAGCCTGACCATGCCCAGTTGAAAGTTGACTTCTACGACCGAGAGCGCTTAGCCCGGTGGGTGCGACAGTACCCAGGCGTCGAGATGTGGCTGCGCGGGCGGGTGAACGCGCGCCTGCAGGGCTGGCAAGGTTATGGGGCCTGGGCCGGCCCGGAAGGCGTTGCCTACCTGCTTGACGATACGGCCAGGCTCGTGGAACGTACGGGAGGCAGCGCGGCGACAGCGCTACCAGTCGCTGAAGGTTTAGGCAGGCTTCGCGCGGCCTTGAGCAAACCCGGTCACGTACTTCGCATCGTCGGGCTGTCCGGCACGGGGAAGACTCGTCTCGTGCAAGCGCTCTTTGAGGATGGTGTCGGAAGCGGCAAGCCGCTTGACGAGGCATCCGTGCTCTACACCGACTTGGGGAACGATCCTGAGCCAAGTGCCCGAGAAATGCTTTTGCGTCTGGGTGCTCTGGAACAGCGCGCCATCGTCGTTGTCGACAACTGCAATCCGAAGACGCACCGGACGCTGGCCGATGTCGTCAGTCTGAACAAAGCGCACCTGAGTCTTCTCACGGTCGAGTACGACGTCACGGATGACGACGCCCCTGACGCGACAGACGTGTACGAGCTCGCGCCGGCGTCGGACAAGGTACTTGAGGAAATCCTAGAGCGCTTGGTACCTCACGTCTCAGGGCCTGACCGCCAACGCATCACAGAGTTCTCTGGCGGTAACGCACGCATCGCGCTGGCCCTTGCCCGAACCGTTGCGAAGGGCGAGACCCTTGGGGTTCTGAATGACGCCGAACTGTTTCGCCGGCTCTTCCGGCAGGGGCAAGACGATGACCCGGAGTTGCTCAGGGCCGCTCAGGTCTGCTCGCTCGTCTATTCCTTCGATGGCGAGGACACCAGAAGCGATGCCGCAGAAATGAGGGCGCTTTCCCAGCTGGCTGAGATGACGCCAGCGGAGCTGTACAGGCACGTGAGCACTCTGAAGCGGCGAGACTTGGTGCAGTCTCGAAGCAAGTGGCGTGCAGTGTTGCCGCCGGCGCTGGCTAACCGCTTGGCCAAGTGGGCTCTCCAGGAAGTCCCAGCGTCCGACATCATCGACGCGTTTGAAGTCAGCGAGCGCCTTCTCATCTCGTTCAGTCGCCGCCTCGAGTATTTGCACGACAGCGAAGAAGCTTGCGCAATTGCCGGCCGCTGGATGGATGACGAGAAGTGGCTAGCCAACCCCGCGCAACTAACCCAGTTCGGCCGCAAGCTGTTCATCAACCTCGCTCCACTGGTACCGGACAAGGTTCTTGCGTCCTTGGAGCGCACATTGGATAAAGGCAGTTCCGACTTCGTGCTACGGCATAAGGACTCGGTGCACGAATGGAGCACGCTCTTGCGGCACCTGGCCTACCAGCCAGAGTCTTTTGATAAGGCCGCGACTCTGCTCCTTGCCCTTGCGCAGCATGAGGAAGGCAATGCAGTCGACTGCCGCGGCGCCTGGAAAGAAATGTTCCGCATCGGGCTCTCGGGGACGTTGGCCCCTCCAGGGCAGCGTGTTCGGCTGTTGGAGCGCCTGCTGGCCGCAAGCACCGGTATGCGGCGTGAGCTGACGTGGGCGGCAGTCGACGCTATGCTCGACGTCAATCACATCAATTCCTCGCACGATTTCTCGTTCGGGGCGCGGTCCCACGGGTTCGGCTGGGAGCCCTCATCGAACGCCGACATCGTGGCATGGTTTGAGAGCGCGTTCTCGCTGATTCGCCGCGTTGCAGCTCAAGGAACTGACGGTCTGCAGATGGCACGGCAGACCGTCGCGGCTCACTTTCGCGAGGTATGGGCCTTCGGCTTGAACGCCCAATTCGCGGCTTTGGTGGTCGAGCTAACTGGTACGGACGGTTGGCCCGCGGGATGGGTGGCGGCGAGGAGCGCCATGCGGTTCGATAGTGACGGGATGTCGCCCGAATCGCTGAAAGCATTGAGAGAGCTAGACCCGGCACTTGCACCGAAAGGGCTGGTGCAAGAGGTCCGAACGTACACCTTGGGCCACGCAGGGGGCCTGCTGGACGTAGCCGATGCCGTGGACGAGTCGGACGAGGCTGAGGAGAAGAACCCAGTCGGCTCATGGGAGCGGGTGAACGACAGGGTCGTCGACCTGGGTACCGCTCTTGCTGCCGACGACGTCGTTTTGCAACAGGTGCTGCCAGACCTTTTCTCTGATGAGAATGGCCGACAGCATCTCTTGGGACAAGGGCTGGGCAGAGGAACGCCTGACGTGCAACGTCACTGGAAGCTTCTTCATGAAGCCTTCGTGCAGGCACCCAGCGAGCCGAACATTGCCGTGCTGGCTGGCTTCGTCCACGGCTTGCGCACAAGAGACCTCGAAGGCGCCGTCGCAATCCTGGACGGCATCGCAGGCGACACAAAGCTCGACGTGCATTACCCGGCCGTGCTCGGCGTGCCTCAGAACGACGCGGACGGGGACCGGCTAATTGCCTCCATGAAGCGCGCGGTATCTAGGCCTCACAGGTATCTCTTGCGCACACAGCGCGGAACGGACGGAGGTCTGTCAGTGGCGAAGTTCTGCCAGGCTATGGAAGTTCTCTCTCAGATGGAGAATGGCCTCCTCCCCGCCATCGATGAACTAGGCACCGATTTGCATCAATGGAAGGCTCGCAAGGCGGCCGTTCCCGCTGAACTGGTGCTGATGGCTCGCCATCTGCTCGCGCGCTTCACCTTCGACGCCCGCACGCCCAACGTCGCTTGGCGCGTCAATGAGTTGGCCAAGCTCGCCTTCTCGGGTCCGGAAGCAGCTGACTCGGCTGCGCAGTTCGCCGCCCGGTTTGCAGCCGCCCTGGAGGATTACCGCACTCACGGTGACGACTACGGCGACTTGGCCTGCACCCTCTTCAAGCTGCAGCCCTTGGTCGCGCTAGACGCATTCCTGAGCAAGCCGAATCCCAAGCGTCATTTCGGGTTCCGCGCCCGATTTGTCGCACGCCACGGTCCTGTGGTGCAGTGTGCGCCTGAGGAAATTCTTATTCAGTGGGTAAGCGCCGCACCTGACACCCGCGCTGCACTGGTGGCTCGGGAAATCAACATCTTTGCCACCAAGAGCACCGTGGAGGTCGTGTCGGCACTGAGTAGCGACGAGAGCGCGGTGGGACTGAGCCCATTGGCGGCACGCCTTCTGGAACTCGCACCTGACAAAGCAGCCGTGCTTCAGGGCTTCAGTAAGCATTTTCACCCGAGTCACTGGTCCGGCAGCCTTGCGCAGACCCTGGCGCCTCACTTGGCTCTCGCAGAGAGCCTCACGGGGCACGCCGATTTGGTCATCGCGACTTGGGCTCAGGAAGCTCTGAAGGTCATGCAACGGCGTATCGAAGGGGATCGATCGATGGACGTCATTCGAGAGCAGTCGTTTGAGTAACTCAGTCGTTTGCTGCTCGGTGCTGCTATGCAGTCTGCTGGGGAACAGGAAGTTGTCAGACTTCAGGCCCGCAGCCTCTATCCATTTCTGAAGCGCGTCGCGTGTGGTGGCTGTGATCTCAAACTGGACAGGTCGCTGCGTCTTATGTTGCATGACCACTGATCGAGAGCGGAAATTGAGGCCCTATTCTTCAGAGGCCGAAGGAATGTCGGCGGTAAGGCCCCGTACGCCAAGGAATCGTTTTGGCGGAGTCTGGGAGCTTTCCCCTTCAAAATTTCGTCCGGGTGAATTTCAGCGAACGGCCTGACAGTCCTGGGCCCGTTCATAAGTGTTCATGGCGTTCCGCAGCCGCCTCCAGCAGTGATACCCGCCCCAAAAAGCACGGTCGTGCAGTTCCGAGTTACCTGAGAAGAGTTCTGAGTTAGCTGAGAACCGACAGCGGAGTAGGCCGCGTGAATCAGACTCGCGAGCCTTGAAACTCCGCCGATTGCCCTTATCATTAGCACTCGCTGCTGATGAGTGCTAACAAGCCTCGCTTCCAGTCGATGGGCCGCCAGCCTCCGGTTCGGCGCCCGACCACAACCCCGTTTCTTATCCAGGAGATGCAATGAAACTTCGTCCTTTGGCCGATCGCGTGATCGTCAAGCGTGTTGACAGCGAAACCAAGACCGCCTCCGGCATCGTCATTCCCGACGCAGCCGCCGAAAAGCCCGATCAGGGCGAAGTCCTGGCCGTCGGCCCGGGCAAGCGCACCGACAAGGGCGACCTGACCGCACTGACCGTCAAGGTCGGCGACCGCGTCCTGTTCGGCAAGTACAGCGGCCAGACCGTCAAGGTCGATGGCGACGAACTGCTGGTCATGAAGGAAGACGACCTGTTCGCGGTCGTCGAAGCGAAGTGATTTTGCGGGACAGACCAGGCAGGCGCGAAGCGGCTGACTGCTCTGTCCCCAAGTGATTAATTAACTGATTCCGGAGTAATCAAACATGGCAGCAAAAGACGTAGTCTTCGGCGGTGAAGCCCGCGCACGCATGGTCGAGGGTGTCAACATCCTCGCCAACGCAGTCAAAGTGACCCTGGGCCCCAAGGGCCGCAACGTGGTGCTCGAACGCTCGTTCGGCGCCCCCACCGTGACCAAGGACGGTGTGTCGGTCGCCAAGGAAATCGAACTCAAGGACAAGCTCCAGAACATGGGCGCGCAGCTCGTGAAGGAAGTGGCTTCCAAGACTTCGGACAACGCCGGTGACGGCACCACCACCGCGACCGTGCTGGCACAAGCCATCGTTCGCGAAGGTTTCAAGCTGGTGGCTGCCGGCATGAACCCGATGGACCTGAAGCGCGGCATCGACAAGGCTGTCACGGCCCTGGTCGCCGAGCTGAAGAAGGCTTCGAAGCCCACCACCACGTCGAAGGAAATCGCTCAAGTCGGCTCCATTTCGGCCAACAGCGACGAAACCATCGGCAAGCTCATCGCTGACGCGATGGACAAGGTCGGCAAGGAAGGCGTGATCACTGTCGAAGACGGCAAGTCGCTGGACAGCGAACTCGACGTCGTCGAAGGCATGCAGTTCGACCGCGGCTACCTGTCGCCCTACTTCATCAACAACCCCGAGAAGCAATCGGCGCTGTTGGACAACCCCTTCGTGCTGCTGTTCGACAAGAAGATCAGCAACATCCGCGACCTGCTCCCCACGCTGGAACAAGTCGCCAAGGCTGGCCGTCCGCTGCTGATCATTGCCGAAGAAGTCGAAGGCGAAGCCCTGGCTACCTTGGTCGTGAACACGATCCGCGGCATCCTGAAGGTTGTGGCTGTCAAGGCTCCTGGCTTCGGCGACCGCCGCAAGGCCATGCTCGAAGACATCGCCATCCTGACGGGCGGCAAGGTCATCGCTGAAGAAGTGGGCCTCACGCTCGAAAAGGTGACGCTGGCCGATCTGGGCCAAGCCAAGCGCATCGAAGTGGGCAAGGAAAACACCATCATCATCGACGGTTCGGGCGCTGCGGCCGACATCGAAGCCCGCGTGAAGCAAGTGCGCGTGCAGATCGAAGAAGCCACGAGCGACTACGACCGTGAAAAGCTGCAAGAACGCGTGGCCAAGCTGGCCGGCGGCGTTGCAGTGATCAAGGTCGGCGCTGCCACCGAAGTCGAAATGAAGGAAAAGAAGGCACGCGTCGAAGACGCCCTGCACGCCACCCGCGCTGCAGTGGAAGAAGGCGTCGTGGCTGGCGGCGGCGTGGCTCTGCTGCGTGCCAAGCAAGCCGTGGGCGACTCGGTCAAGGGCGACAACGCCGACCAGGAAGCCGGTATCAAGCTGGTGCTGAAGGCCATCGAAGCGCCCCTGCGCGAAATCGTGAACAACGCCGGCGGCGAAGCCTCGGTGGTGGTGAACGCTGTGTTGGCCGGCAAGGGCAACTACGGCTTCAACGCTGCGAACGACACGTACGGCGACATGCTCGAGCTGGGCATCCTGGATCCGACGAAGGTCACCCGCACCGCGCTGCAGAATGCAGCATCGGTGTCCTCGCTGCTGCTGACGACCGAAGCCATGGTCGCCGATGCACCGAAGGACGAATCGGGTGCTGGCGGCGGCATGCCCGACATGGGTGGCATGGGCGGTATGGGCGGCATGGGCATGTAATGTCCGGCTGAGCCTTACGCTCACCAAAACGAAAAGGGCCGCGCAAGCGGCCCTTTTTTATTGCGCGCTACCTTTACCGAAACTGGTCTCGCAGCGCCATGTACAACACCTGGAAGCGCGCATGCCGCGTCTTGTGCCCATCGGCCCCTTGGGACGAAGGCACCAGCTGCTGCCTGACCGGCGGCAGCGTGCACACCTCGGCCACCGTGCCGCCATCGGCCAGCCATGCGAGGCGCGCTGCGCCGAGCGCACCGCCCGTCTCGCTGCCCGCATAGAGCGTGAGCGGCACCTGGAAGATGTCGGCCAGCAACTGGCCCCACCAGACGCTGCGCGCACCGCCGCCCACCAGCGCGACTTCGCGCAGCGGCATGTCGGCCGGCAGGCGCAGCGTGTCGAAGCCGTCGCGCAGTCCGAAGCTCACGCCCTCGACCACGGCATAGGCGATCTCGGCCGGCCCATGCGCATGCGTGAGGCCGAACAGCGCCCCCTGGGCATTCGGATTGTTGTGCGGCGAACGCTCGCCCGACAGATACGGCAGGAACAGCGGGCAGCGCGCCCGGTCCGCAAGCGCGACCGATGCCGCAGCTTCGAGCAGCCCAGCCTCATCGGCGAACTTGAACGTCTTCGCGGCCCAGCTCACCGCACTTGCGGCCGAGAGCATCACCGACATCTGATGCCAGCGCTTCGGCAGCGCATGGCAGAACGCATGCATCGCCTGCGCGGGGTTCGGCAGAAAGCGGTCGGTCGAGACGAACACCACGCCCGAGGTGCCGAGCGACACGAAGCCCTGCCCCGGCTCCACCAGCCCCATGCCGACAGCGCTCGCGGCGTTGTCGCCCGCGCCGCCGGCGATCAGCACCGTGCCGCTGCCGACGCCCCAGCGCGCGCCGAGTTCAGTCTTGAGCCGCGCCGACACCTCGCTGCCCTCGACCAGCCGCGGCATGTGGCCGCGCGTCAGCCCGGTGGCCGCGAGCAGCTCGTCGGACCAGTCGCGCGCACCGACATCGAGCCACAGCGTGCCGGCCGCATCCGACATTTCGCTGACGGCCTCGCCGCTGAGCATGAAGCGCAGCCAGTCTTTCGGCAGCAGCACGCGCGCCACGCGGTTGAAGATTTCAGGTTCGTGCTCGCGCACCCACAGCAGCTTGGGCGCGGTGAACCCCGGCATCGCCAGGTTGCCCGCGATTTCGGCGAGGCGCGGCACGGCGCGCGTGAGCGCCACGCACTGCGCGCCGCTGCGGCCGTCGTTCCAAAGGATGGCGGGGCGCAGCACCTCGCCCGCGGCATCGAGCAGCGTGGCGCCGTGCATCTGGCCCGAAAGGCCGATGGCACGCACGGCGCGCAGTGCCTCGGCGTGCGCCTCCCGTAGCTCGGCCATCACCTGCTCGAGCGCCTGCCACCATTGGCCGGGATCCTGCTCCGACCAGAGCGGTTGCGGCCGATCGACCGTGAGTGCTGCGCGTGCCACGCCGACGATGCGGTGGTCGTCGGCAAGCAGCAGCGCCTTGAGCTCGGAGGTGCCGAGGTCGAGTCCCAGATACAAGATGGTGCTCCCTGATTGCGCTTTGAATGCTTGCTGCCGTTGTCTTGAAGTCAGCCGAAGCGGGTGTCGGCCTGCCGCCTGAACTCGCTCGGCGTCATGCCCTTGATCTCGAGAAAGCGCCGGTTGAAGTTCGCCACGTTGTTGAAGCCGACTTGGTAGCAGATGTCCGTCACATAGTGATCGGTCTGCATCAGCAGGTGGCAGGCGCTGTTGATGCGCACGCGGTTGACGAAGTCGGTAAAGCTGTTGCCGGTCGAGCGCCTGAAGAAGCGGCTGAAGCGGCTTTCGCTCATGCCGAGTTCGGCCGCCACGTCCGACATCGAGATCGACTCCGCCATGTTGGCGGTGATGCGGTTGACGATGTCGTTGATCTTGTCGACCTGCGCATCGCCTTCGATGCCGTGTGCGCCCTGCATCTGAACACTCGACAGCAGCCGGTAGTCTGTCCATTGCGCCAGGTCGGCCATGAACTCGAAGAACAGCCCGAGCCGGCGCACGCCGCGCGCGGCCTTGATGTTGTCCCAATGCGTTTGCGCCTGCTGCGAGAGGCCGAAGAACTCGATGCCGTGGCGCGCCCGTTCGAGCAGCTGCATCACCTCGCGCAATTCGGGAATTTCGGCCGCGGCGCGCTCGATGGGCTCGTGGCGGAACTGGATCACCCGGTCGCGCCCTTCGGAGCCGCCTTCGGGCACGTCCAGAGAGATCCAGTTGTGCGGCAGCCGAGGTCCGCAGAGCACGAGGTGCCCGGGCTGGAACGGCCCGATCCAGTCACCGACGAAAGCCTTTCCCGAGGTCTCGGTGATCAGGTGCAGCTCGTAGTCTTCATGAAAGTGCCACCGCACCAGCGGGCTCGGGAAGCCGTGCGCCAGACAGCGCACCAGGCCGGTTTCGGGAGCCTCGTAGCCCAGCGACGGCGAGCGCGCGATGTCGCGCTCCAGCTCGGGTTGGCGCTGACGGGGAATCGAGCGTTTGCGTGTGGACGTTGTCATGGCAGCACCGGTCAGAGCCGGGAAGCGACGGACTGGTTGTCTTCCTGCCGCCAGCGCCATGTGAACGGCTTCCAGTGTGGGTGGATCAGCCCCCTCGCGGGTGCAGTTCAGCGCCGCGGCGGTGGCCGCGAAGCGCATCACCTCGTGCCAAGCTTCGTCGCTCAGTTCGCCGAGCTGGGCGGGGTGCTCGACGCCCTGTGCGAGCAGCGCAACCGAGAGGCCCGCGGTGAACGTGTCGCCCGCGCCGATGGTGTCGACCACCTCGACGCGCGGCGCCGCCACGGTGAGCGGCGGATGCGCCGTGCGCCAGAGCGTGGCGCCCGCGCCTCCGCGCGTGACGATCACCGCGCGCGCGCCGGCCTGCAGGCACTCCGCCGCCAGTGCGTCGACCGGCCAGCCGGGGGCCAGCAGTTCGGCATCTTCGTCGCTGAGCTTGACCAGATCGGCCATCGCAAACCAGTTCATGACGCGCGCACGATAGGCCGCCATATCGGGAATCAGGCTGGGCCGCACATTGGGATCGAACACGATCACGCGGCGGCCGGCGTTGGCCGTGACCAGTTCGGCGATGCGCGTGGCCGCGGGCTCCTGCAGCAGCGAGATCGAACCGAAGTGCAGAAAGCGGCAGTCCGCCGGCAGCTGCGGCAGCGGCTCGGGTGCCCAGGTCGCGTCGGCGCTGCCGCGCGTGTAGAAGGCATAGCGGTTGGTCTGCGGCGTGCGCTCGACAAAGGCCAGGGTCGACGGTGCATGGGTACGCAGAATGAAGCCCGTATCCACGCCGTTGCGTTCGAGAAAACCCATCAGGCGCTCGCCGAACAGGTCGGTCGACAGCTGGGTGAGAAATCCGGTCGGCTGTCCAAGGCGCGCGCAGGCCACGGCCGTGTTGAGCGGCGAGCCGCCTTCGTGGCCCAGGAAACCGAGGGTGCCCGCCTCGGTGGCGGTGAAATCGATCAGGGCTTCGCCCGTGAGTGCAATGCGCATGGTGGCTGGATTCTCGATCAAGACAGGGCGCGAGCATCGGCCAGAAAGCCGCGTTCTGCGGCCAGCGTGGCGGGATGATCGAGCAGTTCGGCAAAGAGGCGCGGCGGAATCGTGATGGCTCCCACGCCCAACCCCAGCAGCGAAAGATACGCCTCGCGCGAGCGGATGCTGGCCACCAGCAGGCGCGTGCCGGACGAAGGCCGCTGCGCCACCAGGGCCTGCATCTGCGCGATGAGCGCCAGCCCGTCGATGCCGGCGTCTTCGAGCCGCCCCAGGTAGGGCGCCGCGTAGGCGGCACCCAGTTGTGCCGCAAAGTGCGCCTGCTCGGGCGCGTAGACGGCGGTCCACGTCACGGGCACGCCTTGCGCAATGAGCCGAGCACCGGCATCGAGGCCCTGGCGCGTGGCGGGAATCTTGATGACGAGGCGGCCCGGCTCAAAGTGCGAGAGCAGCGCCTGCGCGTCCTCGAGCATGCCGTCGACTTCGCTGGAGTACACCTGCGCCTGCACTTGTCGTGCACCCAGCTCGATGCAGCGCTTCAGCAAGCCGGGCACTTCGCCGCGGCCCACACCGGCGCGCTGCAGCAAGGTCGGATTGGTCGTCACGCCATGCACCACGGGGTGCGGCAGGCAGGTCTGCAGTTCTGCCAGGTCGGCGCTGTCGAGGTACAGATGGAAATCTTCGTTCATGGGTGTGCACTATGCCAACGGATGTGTGCGTTCGGGGTGCGTTTGTCCGGGGTGGGTTTGTTCAGGGCGCGTGCACAGGCCACCGGGTACTCCCCTCCGCGAATGTCCCCCGGCTTCGCCTCCTCCTTGATTTCGCTGCGGGGAGCACCCGATGCCCTGTGCACACCGAGCGCTGCGCTTGTTCCGTTCGATCAACGACCGCTCTGAATCACGCTCCCGCTGATGGGGTGCCTTGCGCAGCGAAATCAAGGGGGAGGCCGCAGGCCGGAGGACATTCGCGGAGCAAGGTACCCCGTCGGCGGGAGCGCGCCCTGAATGCCTCCCGCCGCGACGAACAGAAAAGCAAGCCTTCATCTCAACTCATCACATTACCGCCATCGACATTCAAGGTCTGCGCCGTGATGTAACGGGCCTCGTCGCTGGCAAGGAATACCGCCGCCCCCGCGATGTCGGCCGGCACGCCCATGCGGCCGAGCGGCACCTCGAGGCCGACGCGCCGCTTCTTCTCGCCGGGCGGCAGCCCTTCGGCCTTGGCGAACAGGCTGTCGACATGGTCCCACATCGGCGTGTCGACCACCCCGGGTGCAATGCCGTTGACGCGGATGCCGTGCGGCGCCATGGCGAGCGCGGCGCTCTGGGTGTAGCTGATGACCGCGGCCTTGGTGGCGCAGTAGTGCGACACCAAGGCCTCGCCGCGGCGCCCCGCCTGCGAGGCCATGTTGATGACCGACGCGCCCTGCGTACCGGCCTCGACCATGTGGCGCAGCACGGCCTGCATGACGAAGAACATGCCCTTCACGTTGACCGCGAAGAGCCTGTCGAAGGATGCTTCGTCGCTGTCGAGCAGCGGCGCAAGGTCGAACACGGCCGCGTTGTTGAACAGCGTGTGGATCGGGCCGAAGGCGACCTGTGCCTCCGCGAGCAGGTGCGAGATGCCCTGCGTGTCGGTGACGTCGGCCGCGATGTAGGCCAGGCGGTCGGGATGCTGCTGCAACAGAGCCCGCACCGCTTCGGGTGCCGCGGCCATGCGGTCGACCACGCTGCAGCGCGCGCCTTCGGCAATGCAGGCCTCGGCCACCGCGAGACCGATGCCGCCGCCGGCACCGGTCAGCAGCACGTGGCGGTTCTTCAAGCGTTCGGTCATGTCGTTGCTCCTGAATTCACGAAACCTGCCACGCGCCTACTCGCGCCTCGCACGGCATCGATCAGCCGCGCATCGCCTGCGGTGGAGCCCCACAGCCCGGCGTCCGAACACAGCGCGAGCACCGGATCGGCGGCGCCGCAGATGGCGTGCGCCACGGCCTCGTCCATGCCTTGGTCCTGGTAGGCATAGGGCAGCGCCCTGCGATGCCAGCGCTGCAAGAAGGCGAGGAACAGCGCGGGCAGCATCGCGACGCTGTCGATTGGCTGCCCCGCGGCCAGCCGCTCGCGCACCGTGGGCGCGATGAAGCCCGGGATCTTCGAGAAGCCGTCGGCGGCCACGCGCTGGTTGGTGTCGCGGATCGCGGGGTTGCCGAAGCGCTCGAGCACCACGTCGCGGTAGGCCGCGAGGTCGATGGGGCTCGGATTGAGGCACGGGATCACGTCATCGGTCACGTAGTCATACGCCATCTTGCGGATGGCCGCGTGGTGCGTGCCTTCGTGGATGAAGCTCAGCCCGGCCAGCGTGCCGGCCCAGGCAATGCAGCTGTGCGTGGCATTGAGGATGCGGATCTTGGCCTCTTCATAGGGCTGCACCGATTCGACCAGCTCCACGCCGACACGGCCCCAGTCGGGCCGGCCGGCCACGAAGTTGTCTTCGATCACCCACTGGATAAAGCTCTCGCCGGTGATCGCGGCCGCATCGTCGCGGCCCGTCGCAGTCTTCACGCGCGCACGCAGCTCGGGCGGCGGGCGCGGCGTGATGCGGTCGACCATTGCGTTCGGACAGGCGGTGTTCGCTTGCACCCAGGCGAGCAGTTCGGCATCGCCCGCGCGCTCGATGAACTCGAGCAAACCAGCGTGGAAGCGCTCGCCGTTGTGGCGCAGGTTGTCGCAGTTGAGCAACGTGACCGGCCCGGCCTGCGCGGCCTTGCGCGCGCGCAGGATCGCGCAGACGGCGCCGTAGATCGTCACGCCTTCGCCACCCGCCTCACGGCGGCGTGCGCGCTCGATATCGGCCGCAAGGTCGCCGAACGACAGGTCCAGCTTGCCCTTGGTGTCGAGGTAGTAGCCGGCTTCGGTCACGGTGAAGGACACGATGCGCGTGGACGGCGCGGCGCCGCGCGCGACCACGGCGGCCAACGAAGGCTCCCACGGCAGCACTTCGCGGATGGCTTCGATCTGCTCGTAGCGGTACTCGCCGGCCGGCGACACGGTTTCGAGCGTGTAGCGCCCGCCCTGCGCCTGCAGCGCCGCAACGACGTCGGTCATGTCGGGCCGGATGTTGGCGCCCGAGAGCGACCAGCGGGTGTCACCCGCTTCGATCAGCCTTTGCAGGTAGACGGCCTGATGGGCGCGATGAAACGAGCCGAGTCCGAGGTGAAGCACCGTGAACTCCGAAGGAGCCAGAGGTGGAGTTGGCGCATCGAGAGGCGCGGTGGCAAGGGTCACGGGAATGTCCGGAAGAAATCAGGCGGAGACCGAACGGCCTTCGCGGTTGAACAAATGGAGCACCGACGGGTCGAGTTCGACCGCCACGTCATCGCCCGCATGCAGCGGCGTGCGTTCGTTCTGGCGCGCGATCAGCGGCACGCCGCCCACGTCGACGTGGATCAGCGTGTCGGCGCCCAGCGCCTCGATCAACTCGACACGGCCTTGAACGCCCGCAGCCGCACCCTGCTTCGGATGCACGCGCAGGCCTTCGGGCCGCACGCCCAGGAAGCCGTCGCTCGGCAGGCGCCCGCCGGTCGCGGCGGAAAAGCTCGGTATGGCACTCGCCGCCACCATGTTCATCGACGGCATGCCGATGAACTGCGCGACGAACTGGTTGGCCGGATGGTCGTACAGCTCGAGCGGCGTGCCGACCTGTTCGATGAGACCGTCCCTGAGCACCACCACGCGGTCGGCCAGTGTCATGGCCTCGACCTGGTCGTGCGTGACGTAGATCGTGGTCGCGCCGAGCGAGCGGTGCAGCTTGTGGATTTCGACGCGCGTGTTGCCGCGCAGCGCCGCATCGAGATTCGACAAGGGCTCGTCGAACAGGAACACCTTCGGCGCGCGCACGATGGCCCGGCCGATGGCCACGCGCTGGCGCTGTCCGCCCGACAGGTCCTTGGGCGTGCGGTCGAGATACTGCGTGAGGTTGAGCGTCTTCGCCGCATAGTCGACCTTGGTCTTGATCTCGCTCTTGGACACGCCCGCCAGCTTGAGCGCGAAGGACATGTTGTCGTACACGCTCATGTGCGGGTAGAGCGCATAACTCTGAAACACCATGGCCAGGTCGCGCTTGCCCGAAGGCGTCCAGGTGATGTCCTTGCCGTCGAGCAGCAGGTTGCCGCTCGTGATGGGCTCGAGCCCCGCGATCAGCCGCAGCAGCGTCGACTTGCCGCAGCCCGAAGGGCCGACGAAGACGATGAACTCGCCCTTCTGGATTTCGAGGTCGACGCCCTTGATGATGTTGACGTCGCCGAAGCTCTTCTTGATGTCTTTGAGTTGCAGGTAGGCCATGAGATGTCTCCCTTTCTTTACTTGACGGCGCCGAAGGTCAGGCCTTGCACCAGTTGCTTCTGGCTGAACCACCCGAACACGACGATGGGCGCGATGGCCATCAGCGAGGCGGCCGACAACTTGGCCCAGAACAGGCCCTCGGGACTGGAGTACGAGGCGATCAGCGTTGCGAGCGTGCCGGCCTTCGCGGAGGTGAGGTTCAGCGCCCAGAAGGCCTCGTTCCAGCTCAGCACCAGGCACAGGAGGCCGGTCGATGCGAGCCCGCCGACCGACAGCGGCAGCACGACATGGCAGAACTCGGTCCACAGGCTCGCGCCGTCCATGCGCGCGGCCTCGAGGATCTCGTTCGGAATGTCCTTGTAGGCGCTGTAGAGCATCCACACCATGATCGGCAGGTTCGACAGCGTGAACACGATCGTCAGCGCGGTGAGCGAATCGAGCATGCCCGCGGTCTGCGCGAGCACGTAGATCGGCACCAGCGCGCCCACGGCCGGCATCATCTTGGTGGAGAGCATCCACATGAGGATGTCGCGCGTCTTCTTCGTGCGAAAGAACGCCATCGAGTACGCGGCGGGCGCCGCGATCAGCAAGCCGATGATGGTCGAGCCCAGGCTGGTGATGAGCGAGTTGCGCGCATACAGCAGGTAGTCGCTGCGGCGCTGCACTTCACCGAAGTTGTCGAGCGTGGGTTCGAAGATGAAGAGCGGCGGCACGTGGATCGCCTGCAGCTCCGTCTTGAAGGCCGTGAGGAACAGCCAGCCGAGCGGAAAGAACAGCAGCAGCGCCACGGCCCACGCACTCGCGGTGCGCAGCAGTTGCGGAAGGAAATTGCTGGGTTGCATGGTCGCTCCTTCAGTCCAGGTTCTTGCCGATGATCCGGATCAGGAACACGGCGACGATGTTGGCCAGCACCACCGCGAACAGCGCACCGGCCGAGGCCACGCCCACGTCGAAATTCATCAGCGACTGCTTGAAGATCAGGTAGGTCATGTTGGTGCTCTCGTTGCCCGGACCGCCGTTGGTGGTGATGGCAATCTCGGCGAACACGCTGAGCAGAAAGATCATCTCGATCATGATCACCACCGCCATCGGCCGGCCGAGGTGCGGAATGGTGAGATAGAAGAAGCGCTGGAACGAACTCGCGCCGTCCATGCGCGCAGCTTCCATCTGCTCGCGGTCGAGCGACTGCAGCGAGGTGATGAAGATCAGGCAGGCGAACGGCAGCCACTGCCAGGCCACCATGACGATCACCGAGAACAGCGGCACGTCGGTGAGCCAGTCGACAGGCTGGGCGCCGAAGAAGCGCCACACGTCGGCCAGCACGCCATAGATGGGGTTCATCATCATGTGCTTCCAGAGCAGCGCGTTGACCGCGGGCATGACGAAGAAGGGCGAGATCAAGAGCACCCGCACGATGCCGCGGCCCGGAAAGGGCTCGTTCACCAGGAGCGCGAGCAGCACGCCGAACACCACCGTGATGACGATCACGCTGCCGATCAGCATCAGCGTGTTCCAGGTCGCGGGCCAGAAGTCGGGATCGGTGACGAAGTAGTGAAAGTTCTCGATGCCCGCGAACGTGCGCTCGCCGGGCTGCATGAGGTTGTAGTTCACGAACGAGAAGTACAACGTCATCGCAAGCGGCACGATCATCCACAGGAGGAGCGTGAGCACGGCGGGCGCCATGAGGGCCCGGGGCAGGAGTCGTTTCATCTTGTGTTCCTCTCAGGCTGTTGCCCCCTCTCCCGCTTGCGGGAGAGGGTTGGGGTGAGGGCATGCGGCGCTACCCAGGGGCACGCCGCCCCCTCACCCTGGCCCTCTCCCCGAGGGGAGAGGGAAACAGGCACTTACTTGTACTGACCCGACTTCTTGATCTCGCGCTCAGCCAAGGTCTGCGAAGTCTTCAACGCCTGGTCCACAGTGACCTTGCCCGACAGCGCCGCGCTCATCTGCTGGCCCACGCCGGTGCCGATGGCCTGGAACTCGGGAATGGCTGCGTATTGCACGCCCACGTACGGCGACTTGGGCAACGTGCTGTCGCTGAGGTTGGCGCTGTCGATGGCCTTCTTCTCGGCCGCGGCGAACTTGGCCACCTTCTGGAACTCGGGGTTCGCATAGGTCGACTTGCGCGTGCCGGTGGGCACCGTGGCCCAGCCATGCTCCTTGGCCACCAGGTTGACGTAGTCCTTGGAGGTGGCCCACTTCACGAAGGTCTGCGCGGCCGCGCCCTTGGTCGAACTGGCGGGAATGGCCAGGTTCCAGGTCCACAGCCAATTGGCGCCCTTCGGCGTCACGGCAATGGGGGCCTGCGCGAATGCGACCTTGTCGGCCACCTTCGACTGCTTCGGATCGCTGATGAACGAGGCCGCGATGGTCGCGTCCACCCACATGCCGCACTTGCCTTCGTTGAAGAGCGCGAGGTTCTCGTTGAAGCTGTTGGCCGAGGCACCGGGCGGGCCATACGACTTCATCATGTCGACGTAGAAGTTGATCGCGTCCTTCCACGGCTTGGTGTCGATCTGCGGCTTCCACTGCATGTCGAACCACTGGCCGCCGTTGGTGTTGACCAGCGTGGTCAAAAATGCCATGTTGTCGCCCCAACCCGGCTTGCCGCGCAGGCACATGCCGTACACGCCGGCCTTGGGGTCGTGGATCTTGCCGGCGAGCTCTTTCACCTGCACCCAGGTGGGCTGCTCGGGCATCTGGAAACCGACCTTGTCGGCCAGGTCCTTGCGGTACATGAGCATCGAGCTCTCGCCGTAGAACGGCGCGGCGTAGAGCTTGCCTTCGTACGACAGGCCGGCGCGGATGGCGGGCAGCAGGTCGTCGGCGTCGTAGGCGGCGTCGGTGGCAATGGGCTGGAGCCAGCCCTTCTTCGACCAGATCGGCGCTTCGTACAGGCCGATGGTCATCACGTCGAACTGGCCGCCCTTGGTGGCGATGTCGGTGGTCACGCGCTGGCGCAGCGTGCCTTCTTCGAGCGTCACCCACTTGAGCTTGATGTCGGGGTTGGCTTTTTCGAAGAAGGGCGTGAGCTTCTGCATCTCGATCATGTGGCCGTTGTTGACGGTCGCAATCACGAGTTCGGTGGCGGCCTGGGACGCGAGCCCCGTGCCGGCGAGTGCGAGGACGAGGCCCGCTTTCAGAAAACGCTGCATGTTGTCTCCTAGAGGTGAGCGACGCCCTCTGGTTGGGTCGCCGTGGCCTGGATTCTGGAGAAACGCGCTTGCGGTTTTGGTACTGCGGCGGGTAGCAATGGTACTTTCATGCACCAGTTGGCTAGGATAATCCCTAGTCAATGCAATACAGCATGGAAAATCGCGAGCCAAAGACCTCAGGTGCCGCCCAGGAGCTGGCGCCGAAATTGCGCCGCGGCCGGTGAAAGCGCGCGGTCCTGCCGCGTGACGAGGCAAATCGGCGGTACGCGCACCGGCAGCTCCAGCGGCACCGTGCGCAGCACGCCCAGCCGGGCATAGTGGCTGGCCTGCGAAGCCGGCATCACGGCCGCCATGTCGGAGTTCTCGAGCAAGGCCGTGATGGCGATGGGCGATGCCGTTTCGATGATGTCGAGCCGCGCCTGGATGCCCGCCTCCCGCATCGCCGCCTCGAAGCGCCCGCGCTGCGGCGAGCCGGGCGGCTGCAGCACCCATGACCAGTTCGCCATGTCGGCCAGCGTGACGGTGGCGCGCTCGAACACCGGGTGCGCGGCACGCACCACGACCACCATCGACTCGCCCAGCAGCGGCACGCTCGAATACTTCGCCTCGTCGTGGCCCGCGGTAAGCCGGCCCAGCACGAGGTCGACATCGCCCTGCTCCAGCTGCGCCTGCATCACGTCGCTGGTCTCGACCACCACCGACACGGCCACCTGCGGATGGCGGCGCCGGTACTCGACCAGCGCCGGCGCCAGCAGCTCGGGCACGGCCCCCGGCACGCTGCCCACGCGCAGCGAACCGCTGAGGCCCGAGCGCAGCGCGAGCATTTCCTCGCGCGCGCTGCCGAAGTGGCTGAGCACGCGGCGGGCATAGCGGATCAGGATCTCGCCGTAGGGCGTGGGCTCCATGCCGCGCGCGAGACGTTCGAAGAGCTTTTCGCCGAGGGAGTCTTCCAATTGCTGCAACAGCTTGGTAGCGGCGGGTTGGCTGATGCTCATGGCTTCCGCCGCACGCCCGAGGTGGCGGTGCGCATCGAGCCGGGCCAGCAGCAGCAATTGGCGCGGCCGCACATGCAGCATCAGCGAGGCGTCGGTCAGGCCTGAACCAGAAGTCATGCACAAAAGTATATGGAGCTTCCGACTTTTTCGATTGGATCGGGCGCGCAAAGCTCCGTACGCTCGTGCCAAACAAGCAGGAGACACACCCGATGAAGCCTTCTTTCCTTGCCCGCGCCGCGAGCCTGGCTGCACTGGCACTGACAGCCGCCGCCGCGGCCGGCGCGCAGCCCGCCTACCCCGACAGGCCGCTGCGCATCATGGTCGGCGCCTCGCCCGGCGGCGGCACCGACATCCTCGCGCGCGTGCTGGCCGACAAGTTCGCTCCGGTGCTCAAGCAGCCGGTCACGGTGGAGAACCGGCCCGGCGCCTCCAACACCATTGCCGGCGAGCTCACCGCGCGTGCCGCGGCCGACGGCGCCACGCTGCTGCTCGCCACCAACACCGCGCAGGCGGTGGCGCCCCACATCCTCAAGCTCAAGTACGACCCGCTGAAAGACTTGCATCCGATCGGCCTCGTGGCCGTGATGCCCAACGTGCTGGTGGTGTCGGCCAGCTCGCCCTACAAGTCGGTGAAAGAACTCGTGGCGGCCATGGGCGCCAAGCCGGGCGGCTTCAAGTACGCCTCCTCCGGCATCGGCAGCACGCAGCACGTGGGCGGCGAGGCTTTCAACCTGGCCACGGGCATGAAGTCGATCCACGTGCCCTACAAGGGCAGCTCGCAGGCGCACATCGACATCATCGGCGGCGAGGTCGACATGATGTTCGACAGCACCTCCTCCGCCATGGGGCAGATCAAGGCCGGCAAGTTCCGCGCGCTGGCCGTGAGCGCGCCGCAGCGCTCGCCCGAGCTGCCCGACGTACCCACGCTGGCCGAGCAGGGCATCAAGGGCGCGGACGTATCCACCTGGTACGGCCTCTACGTGACGGCCGGCACGCCACGGCCCGTGGTGGAACGGCTCGGCACCGAACTCACGCGCACGCTGAAGCTGGCTGACGTGCAGGCGCGCATCAAGGGCCTGGGCGGCGAGCCCGGCGCGATCACCGGCGAAGCCTTCGCAGCGATGAACCGGCAGGAGTTCGAGCACTACGGCCAACTCGTGCGCGACGCCAACATCAAGGCCGAATGAGGCCGCCCTTCATTTCTTCACTTCAACTTGCCGATATGCCAACCTCATCGAAGACCCCGAGTGCGATCTCCGCAAAACCCCGCGTCGCCGTGCTGCTCGGCGACCCGAGCGGCATCGGCCCCGAAATGGCCGTGAACCTGCTGGCGCGCCAACGCAACCTGGACGCCGCGCGCGTGTTGCTGATTGCCGACCCGATCGTGCTGGCCGCGGGCGAGCGCGTGGCGGGCGTAAAGCTCGACCCGGTGCAGGTGACGGGGTTCGACGACCTGCGCTTCGAGGACGGCCGGCCGAGCTTGATCGCACGCGACTGGATGGCGGGCCGGGAGCCGGTGCTCGGCGAGTCGAACGAGGCGTCAGGGCGCGCCTCGTTCGAAGCGCTGGAGCTCGCCACCTCGGCCGTGCGGCGGGGGCAGGCGGAGGCGATTCTTTTTGCGCCGCTCAACAAGCATTCGCTGCGGCTCGGCGGCCTCGTGCACGAGGACGAGTTGCGCTACATGCAGGAGCGTTTCGCGGTGACGGGCTTCGTTTGCGAGTTCAACCTCACGGGCTCGCTCTGGACCTCGCGCGTGACCTCGCACATACCGCTGAAAGAGGTGGCGAGCCACATCACGATGCAGGGCGTGAGCGACGCGGTGAAGATCATCGCTTCGGCCTTGCGCCGCTCGGGCGTGGCACAGCCGCGCATCGCGGTGACCGGGCTCAATCCGCATGCGGGAGACGGCGGCTCCATCGGCATGGAAGAAATCGAAATCATCGCGCCGGCCATCGAACGGCTGCGCGCCGAGGGCTTCGACGCGCGCGGCCCCTTCTCGCCCGACACGGTGTTCATCGGCGCGCGGCGCGGCGATGTGGACGCAGTGGTGTCGATGTACCACGACCAGGGCCAGATCGCGATGAAGCTCATGGGCTTCGAGCAAGGCGTGACGCTGCACGGCGGACTGCCGGTGCCGGTGGCCACGTCGGCCAGCGGCAGCGCCTTCGATATCGCCGGCAAGGGCATCGCGCAGATCGAGGGATTGCAGCAGGCCTTCGACCTGTGCGTGCGCATGGCCGGCAGTGCGCCGGTACCGGCGCCCTCGAAGGCGCAAGCTGCTGCGGCCTGAGCGCCTCGCTTCAACACAAGCCTTGCGGCCAGAGCAAAACGGAAAAAGGCCGCTTGCGCGGCCCCGCAGATACAGCGCGCGTGGCGCCCCGCCAAACTCAGGCGCTCGCCGGCTCGCCGTGGGGGTTGGACTCGGGCTGCGTCGGCTGGACGTAGAAATAGATCAGCACGAGATTGACGATCGGAATGAGCATCAGCAGCTGCAACCAGCCGCTCTTGCCGATGTCATGCAGCCGGCGCGTGCCCACGGCCAGCACGGGCAGCAGGAACCCCAGCGCCGCGACGAGATAGACGTATTGGTTGATCAGGCTCGCCACGATGAGAACGACCACCTCGGCCAGCACGAACCACCAGTACTCCGAACGCGATGCACGCCCGCTGAAATCTGCGTACTTGCTGAAACAGGTCTTGACCGCTGTTTGAAAATTCATTGACCGACTCCTCTTGATTGATCCCCGGGGAAATTTCCCCGGGAAGATCATATCGGCGTGTCCTCGAACTACAAACTCGGCCAAAACGGCTATCGGTCCCGCAAACAAACGGCCTATTGCAGGGGCTTGCAGGGCATGCGCGGGCTCGACGCGCGCCCTGAATCGGCTTTCAGCGGCTCGGAACTCAGGCGCCCAGGCGCTTGAGCAGGCCCGCCGTCGAGGCATCGAGCCCCGTGATGTCGCCCGAGGCGAGGCGAGGCTCGATGTCCTTCGCGAGCACCTTGCCGAGCTCCACGCCCCATTGGTCGAAGCTGTTGATGCCCCACAGCGCGCCGCTGGTGAACACGCGGTGCTCGTACAACGCGAGGAAGGCGCCCAGCGATTCCGGCGTGAGCTTCTCGAACACGAAGAAGGTGCTCGGCCGGTTGCCCGGAAAGTTCTTGTGGCCGCCGGCATCGAGCTTGCCGACCATCAGCGCCTGCGCCTGCGCGAGCGCATTGGCGAGCAGCTTGGAATGATGGCCTTCGAGGTCGTGGGCCGCGTCGCGCACCGCCACGAACTCGAGCGGAATCACGTCGGTGCCCTGGTGCAGCATCTGGAAGTAGGCGTGCTGGCCGTTGGTGCCGGGCTCGCCCCAGAGCACGGGCGAGGTGCCCAGGCCCGCGGGCAGCGGCGCGCCGCTGGCGTCGACCTGCTTGCCGTTGCTTTCCATCTCGAGTTGCTGCAGGTAGGCCGGCACGCGCTTCAGCGCGCTGTGGTACGGCGCGATGCCGCGGCTCGTGAAGCGATGGAAGTTGCGGTACCAGACGTCGAGCAGACCGAGCCGCACCGGCAGGTTCTTCTCGAGCGGCGCGGTGCGGAAGTGCTCGTCCATCGCATGCGCGCCCGCGAGCAGCCGGCGAAAGCCGTCGGCGCCGATGGCCAGCGCAATCGGCAGGCCGATGGCCGACCATAGCGAATAGCGCCCGCCCACCCAGTCCCAGAAGCCGAAGGTGGTGTCGATGCCGAATTTGTTCGCCGCTTCCACGTTGGTGGTGAGCGCGGCGAAGTGGCCGGCGATGTCGGTGCCGCCCGATTGCTCGTACCAGCGCCTGGCCGAGAGCGCGTTCGTCATCGTCTCGGCCGTGGTGAAGGTCTTGGACGCGATCAGGAACAGCGTGTGCTCCGGCGCCAAGTCGAGCAGCACGCCGGCGAGTTCGTGGCCGTCGACGTTCGACACGAAGTGAAAGCGCTTGCCCGGCGCGGCGAACTCGGCCAGCGCGAGCACCGCCATCTGCGGGCCGAGGTCGGAGCCGCCGATGCCGATGTTGACCACGTCGGTGATCGTGTGGTCGCCTCGCACCTTCTCGGCATAGGCCAGCATCGCGTCCAGCGTGGCGTGCACGTCGCGCAGCTCGCCGGCCGTCTTGCCCACTGAGGCGTTTGCAGGCGCCCGCAGCAGCGTGTGCAGCACGGCGCGGTCTTCGGTGTTGTTGATGTGCTCGCCCGCGAACATGGCATCGCGGTGCGCCTCGAGGCCGCATTCGCGGGCCAGCGTGAGCAGCATTTCCTCGGTGCGCGCGTCGATCAGGTTCTTCGACAGATCGGCGAAGAGGTCGGGCGCCTCTTGGCTGAAGCGCTCGAAACGCCCGGCGTCGTCGACGAAGGCATGGCGCACGTCGAACTGGCGGCCCGCGGTCTCGAAGTAGCTCTGCAGTTGCGCCCACGCGGGCGCTCGGTCGCAGCGAAGGGTCATGGCCATGTTTACTTGCCGCTTTCCTGCATGAGTTTTTCCAGCTTGACGGCGTCGGCCGCGAAGGCGCGGATGCCTTCTGCGAGCTTCTCGGTGGCCATGGCGTCTTCGTTGAGCGCGAAGCGGAAACCGGCCTCGTCGTAGCTCACCTTCTGCACATCGGCCATGGCAGCGGCCTTGGCGCCATCGAGCGCATGTTCGAGCGGCTCGTTGTTCGCAGCCAGCTCGGCCAGCAGCTCGGGGCTGATGGTCAGCAGGTCGCAGCCGGCCAAGGCCTGGATCTGTCCCACATTGCGGAAGCTCGCGCCCATCACCTCGGTCTTGATGCCGTGCTGCTTGTAGTAGTTGAAGATCTCGCGCACCGACTTCACGCCCGGGTCGTTCGCGCCCGCGCTGGCGGTTTCGTCCCATTGGGCGCCGGCCGACTTCTTGTACCAGTCGTAGATGCGGCCCACGAACGGCGAAATCAGCTGCACGCCGGCATCGGCACAGGCCACGGCCTGCGCGAACGAGAACAGCAGCGTGAGGTTGGTGCGGATGCCCTTCTGCTCGAGCGCCCGTGCCGCCTGGATGCCTTCCCATGTGGAGGCCACCTTGATCAGCAGGCGCTTCTCGGTGTCGATGCCCTCGGCCTTGTAGAGCGCCACGATGCGCTCGCCGCGCGCGATGGTGGCGGCCGTGTCGAACGAAAGGCGCGCGTCGACCTCGGTCGATACGCGCCCCGGAATGATCGAGAGGATTTCGGCGCCGAAGCGCACCAGCAGGCGGTCGATGACCTCGTCCAGCGGCTTGCCCGCGTGGTTCTTGACGGCGGCGTCGAGCAGCGGCCGGTACTCGGGCTTTTGCACCGCCTTGAGGATGAGCGACGGATTGGTGGTCGCGTCCTGCGGCTTGGAAATGCTGAGTTGCTTGAAGTCACCGGTATCGGCGACCACGGTGGTCCATTGACGGAGAGCATCGAGTTGATTCATGGCGAAGATTATCCTGTGCGGGTGATGACAAGTCCTGCACGCTGTTGCGCTCGGGCCGATGTTTTCATGCGCACCCTAGCACGGGTTTTCACTGCGCCGCATCGGCCTTCGGCCGACAGGGTTGTCCGCCGGCCGCCCTGCCCTACACAGGCTGTGGTCCGCCGCTGACGGCGGTATTCCGGTTGGCGGGCTAGCCTGCGGCTTCCCGCCTTGATGCTTTTCGACCACAGGAGTGCTCTTTCCATGTCTTTCCGACGCCGCACCGCAGCGCCCGCCGCTTCCCGCCGCGCTCCTTTCGATGATCGCCGCACCAGCGCCGCCATCGGCACCCTGGCGACCGCATTCGTCGTGGGCGGCGTGGCCACCTGGATCGCACTGGGCGCCGGCCGCACTGCCCGTGCGCAATTGCCCGGCCCGGCCGACGGCGCGCCGCTGATGCGCGCGCCGCTGCAGGTGGTGGCGCCGGTCGATCTCCAGCGCTATGCCGGCATCTGGCATGAACAGGCCCGCCTGCCCAACCGCTTTCAGAAGCAATGCGCGGGCCCCGTGACCGCCGAGTACACGCCCCAGCCGGACGGCACCGTGCAGGTGGTCAACCGCTGCGTGCGGCCCGACGGCAACTTCGACGAAGCGGTGGGAACGGCCCGTACGGTGCCGGTGGCGGGCCAGCCCGGCGCGGGCCGGCTCGAAGTGCGCTTTGCGCCGTCATGGCTGAGCTGGCTGCCGATGGTGTGGGGCGACTACTGGATTCTGAAGCTAGACCGCGATTACCAGGTGGCGCTGGTCGGCACGCCCGATCGCCAATACCTCTGGGTTCTTTCGCGCGCCCCGCGCCTGGAAGACGAGGTGCTGAAGGCCGAGCTGGACTACGCCGCCAGCCTCGGGTTCGACACCGCCAAGGTGATGTTCACCGCCCGATAACAGCGGGAGCAGCCGAGATCGCCGGAACAGCCGGCAGGTAGCGCCCGAGCTGCGCCGCCAGCGCGGCGGGATGGGTGCAATGGACGGCGTGCCAACCGAAGGCGCGCGCGGCTTCCACATTGGCGGCCGAATCGTCGATGAACACCGTCTGCTGCGGATCGAGCGCATGGCGCACCGCCAGCAGCTCGTAGATTTCGCGATTCGGCTTGATGAACTTCACGTCGCCCGAGAAAACACCGCCGTCGAAACGCCGCATGAAGCCATGCCGGCGCTCGATGGCGCGCGCATAGGGCGAAGGCATGTTCGAGAGGTAATAAAGGCGCAACGCCTCGCCGGCATCGCGGCGCGCGAACAATCCCTCGAGCAGTTCGACAGTGACCGGAATCGGCTCGAGGCGCTCACCCAGATCGCCGAGCATGGCGTCGAGCCGCGCGGCCGGCAGCGAAAGCCGCTGTGCCATGCGCGCAATGGCATCTTCGAGCGAGCGCGTGCCGCAGTCGAAGCACATCCAGTCGTCATGGTGGAACAACGCCCGCCCCAGTGCCGCGGCGGCAAGCTCCGTCGGCGCGTGCTCAGGAAGATGGGTTTGCACCAGCCGGGTGGGCTCCCATGCCAGCAGCACGGCGCCAAGATCGAAAACCACGTTCATGGCGCCATTGTTTCATGCGCCGGGCACCACGCTGACGCCATGCGCCGCCAGCGACAGCGTGGCCTCTGCGCCGGCAGCCAGCGGGCGCGAAAGATCGGTCGACACCACGAAGACCGGCCCGAGCGAGGTGTCGAAGCCGTACTCGTAGAAGCTGCCGAGGTAGGCCGCCTTGCGCAGCGTGGCGGGCAGTCCCTCGCCGGCCCCGCCCATCCCGATGTGCCAGGCCTCGGGCCGAACCGCCACCTTCACCGTGCCGGGCGCCACCGCATACCGCGGCTGCAGGCGCAGCGGCCCGAGCGTGACGCTGCCGTCGGCTTGCGCCGTGGCCGGAAACACCATCGCCTCGCCCATGAAACCGGCGACGAACTCGCTTTCGGGCCGGCCGTAGAGTTGCTCGGGCGTACCGCGCTGGGCAATCACGCCGTGGTCCATCACGATGATCTGATCGCTCACGGCCAGCGCCTCGCTCTGGTCGTGCGTCACATAGGCCACCGTGAGCTTCAGCCGCTGCTGCAGCGCGCGGATTTCTTCCCGCATCTCGCGGCGCAGCCGGGCATCGAGATTGGACAGCGGCTCATCGAACAGCAGCACCGCGGGCTCCAGCACCAGCGCACGCGCCAGTGCCACCCGCTGCTGCTGGCCGCCCGAGAGCTCGCTCGGCAGCCGCTCGTCGAAGCCGACCAGGCCCACGCCCTTGAGCGCATCGCGCGCCCTCGAGGTGGCCTCGTCCTTCTTCACGCCGCTCATGCGGAGGCCGTAACCCACGTTCTCGATCACGTTCATGTGCGGGAACAGCGCGTAGCTCTGGAACATCATGCTCACGTTGCGCTCGGCCGGGCCGAGCGTGGTCACATCGCGTCCGCCCATGAAGATCGAGCCAGAGGTCGGCGACTCGAGCCCCGCGATCATGCGCAGCGTGGTCGTCTTGCCGCAGCCGGAGGGACCGAGGATGGTCGTGAGCGTGCCGACCGGCACCTCGAAGCTGATGCCCTTGACGGCCAGCGGACCGTTCCTGTCGGTGCCGTAGCGCTTGGTCACGTTGCGGAATTCGATGCCGTTCATTCAGTAATCTCCGTGCTGCGCACTGCGATATTCGCCTTGGGAGCGAGCGGCCCGGCGGCTCATGCTGCGAGGCTTTCCATTTTGTGATGTCCCTGGTGCGGGGGCGTGGCCCCGCGCCGCCCCAGCTTGCGCTCCCCGACCACGAACTGCACCAGCGCAATCGCCAGCGACATCAGGATCATGAGCACCGTGCAGTAGGCCAGCGCAATGCCGTAGTCGCCATTGCCGACGCGGCCGATGATGTAGGTGGTGGCCAACTCGTTCTCGGCCGTCACCAGGAAGATCACCGCGCTGACGGTCGTCATCGCACGCACGAAGCTGTAGACCAGCGCGGCCACCAGCGCAGGCTTCAAAAGCGGCAGCACCACCTTGAACAGGGTCTGCGAGGTCGACGCGCGCAGCATCAGCGAGGCTTCATCGAGCGAGCGGTCGAGCTGCTTGAAGGCCGCCGTGCCGGCCCGCACGCCCACCGGCAGGTTTCGGAACATGAAGCACAGCACGATGATGAGCCCGGTGCCCGTGAGCTCGAACGGCGGCACGTTGAAGGCTAGGATGTAGCTCACGCCGAGCACCGTGCCCGGAATCGCAAAAGCCAGCAGCGCGCCGAATTCGAAGATGCCCTGCCCCTTGAACTCGTTGCGCGCGAGCAGCCAGGCGATCAGCAGCCCCAGCGCCGCGGTGATCGGCGCCGAGATGCCCGCGAGCTTGAGCGTGGTGATGAGCGAATTCCACGCCGTGCCCGCCCACACGAGCCCGAACTGGCCCCACTCGAGCGCGAAGGCGGTCTTGAAATGGTTGAGGGTGAAGCTGTAGTCGCGCCCCCAGGTCTGCACGAAGCCGCCCGCGAAGGCGAAGAGGTAGACCACGGCGGTGAACGCGATCCACGGCAGCGCGATGCACTGGATGGTGCGGCGCACGCCGTCGGGCAACGCCATCGCGATGCCGGCGTCGCCCTTGCCGCTCACGGTCGTGTAGTTCTGCTTGCCGAGCACCCCGCGCTGCAGCGCGAACACACCGAGTGCAAAGATCGTCAGCACCCAGGCGAGCGAAGCCGCGCGGCCCTGGTCGTACTGCGCGCCGACAATGGCGAAGAAGATATCGGTCGACAGCACCGAGAACTGCCCGCCCACGACCACCGGGTTGCCGAAGTCCGCAATGCTCTCGATGAAGCCGACCAGGAACGCGTTGGCCAGCCCGGGCTTCAGCAGCGGCAGCGTGACGGTGAAGAAGGTGCGGCGCCGGTCGGCGCGCAGCATTTGCGCTGCCTCTTCCAGGCTCGGCGCAATGCCCTGCACCACGCCGCGCATGATCATGAAGGCAATGGGCGTGAAGGCGAAAAGCTGCGCCACCAGCACGCCGGGCATGCCGTAGAACCAACGCGTCGGCTCGATGCCGAACACGTTCTCGAGCAGCTGGTTGACGATGCCCGCGCGGCCGAACAGCAGGATCAGCCCCAGGCCCACCACGAAGGGCGGCGTGATGATCGGCAGCAGCGCCAGCACCCTGAGCGCGCCTTGGCCGCGCTTGCTGCCGCGCTCGGCCATCAACGCCATCAGCGTGCCGAGAAAGGTGGTGCCGGCCGCCGTGAGCAAGGCCAGCACCAGCGTGTTCCACGCCACCCCGCAGCGCACGCCGCCCGCAATGCAGCCCAGGCCCCAGATGCGCTCGGTGAACACGCGCGCAATGAAAGCGCTGATCGACCATTGCCCGTCTTCGTTGAAGAAGGCGCCGGCCAGCGCCTTGCTTACCGGGTAGGCAATGAAGAGCGCCATCAGCACGCCGCAGCCGATGACCGCGGCGGCCACGAACAGGTCGCCCTTGAAGAGCCCGAGCCGCGCGATACCGAAGGCGGCCAGCAGCGTGAGCGCGGTGAGCGCCACGAAGCCACCCGCGCCGATACCGAACTGGTTGATCGCCAATTCGCCGAACTGCGCATTCAGCGCCGCGAAGCTCCAGCCCCGGGCGCCGATGCTGAAGCCTGCGACAGCCAGGCCGATGGCGCCGATGGCACCACCCGCCAGCAGCCAGCGTCCCTGCGCCCGTCCCGCCGGCAACCAGGCGCCGATGGCGCACATCGCCAGACCGATGAGCCCGATGAAAAGCCAGCCGCGCCCTTGCACAGCCGCCTGCATCAGGCCGTTGGCGCCCTCCGCCTGGCCGAACACCTGGGGAACGGCCTCGTACCAGGTCGAATCCTGGATCGCATACCAGGGCAGCACGAGGTAGGCCGCGAAGCCCAGCGCCACCCAGGCCCAGATCCAGCGCTGCGACCGCCGGGCCGAGGCCGCGGCGGCCGGGTTGACCGGCGCGGCGCCGGCAGGGACGGCGGCCACTTAGCGCGGCAGCGAGTTGACGTCTTTTTCCCAGCGCGCAATCAGGCGCCGGCGCTCGGCGCTGGCACCGTACTTCGCGTAGTCGTAGTCGATGAACTTGATCTTCTTGAAGTCCGGAATGCGCGGGTCGAGCTTGGCGGTCGCGTTGCTCGGGAGCTGAAACTGCTTGTTGGCGGCGCCGAGCTCCTGCGCGCTTGGCGTCAGCGCCCACTCGTAGAATTTCTTGGCGGCCTCGAGGTTGCGGGCGCCCTTGATGATGCTCATCGAGCCGATTTCAGCACCGGTGCCGTCGCTCGGGGTGATGGTTTCGACCGGAAAGCCCTGCATCTTCTCGCCCGGACCGTCGTGCACGAAGCTGATCGACACGGCCGTTTCGCCTCGCGCCACTGCCTTGATGGGGCCGGTGCCCGATCGGGTGTACTGGCCCACGTTCCTGTGCAGCGCCTTCAGGTAGTCGAATGCCTTGTCTTCGCCCATGAGCTGCACCAGCGTGGCGATCATCGTGTAGGCCGTGCCGCTGGAGGCGGGATTGGCCACCTGGATGTCGCCCTTGTATTCAGGTTTGAGCAGGTCGGCCCAGGTCTTGGGCACGGGCAGCTTCTTCTTCGCGAGCAGCTCGGGGTTGTAGCCGAAGCCCAGCGGGCCGGAGTAGATGCCGACGGTCTTGTAGCCCGACTGCTTGGCCTGCTGCTGGGCCCATGGATGGAGCTGCGCCAGCGTGGGCGACTTGTATTCGAGCGTCAGGCCCTGTTCGGCCGCCTGCAGATGCGGATCGCCGGTGCCGCCGAACCAGACGTCGGTCTTGGGGTTGTCCTTTTCGGCGATCAGCTGGGCCAGCGCCTCGCCCGAGCCCTTGAGCGACATGTTGATGCGGGTACCGGTGGTGCGCGCATACACGGTCGCAATCACGTTGCACCATTCGGCCTGAACCGAGCAGATCACGTTGACCGTGCCCTGCGCCGACGCGGCGGCCGACAAAGCCAACATTGCTGCTGCAGTAAAAAGCTTCTTCATGTGAAAACCTCGCGTCGAAAACAAAAATAGGCCTTTCGGCCGGGGTGGAGCGTAGCTTTCGTACAGGTTTCATGAATCGGTACAAGTACCATTCGGTTGAAACAGCCCCATCGGCATCAAGACAAAAGGAAATTCGACTCATGAGCTTCGATCTCGTTCTGTTCGGCGGTACTGGCGATCTTGCATGGCGCAAGCTGATGCCGGCGCTGTTCCAGGCCTTCAGACACGGCAGCCTGCCGAAAGACGGACGCATCGTCGGCGTGGCGCGGGACGACCTCTCGGACGACCAATACCGGGAATTGATCCAGTCGCGATTCAACGCCGTCGAAGGTGCCAAGCGCCCTTCGGCCGAAGAATTCGAGAAGTTCGCCTCGCTGCTGCACTACCTGCGCATGGATCTGTCGAAGCCGGCCGACTACGCCCGGCTTGCCGATTTGCTGAAGCAGCGAAATGCCGACACCGTGGTGATGTACGTGGCCACGGCACCGGCGCTCTTCACCCAGGTGGTGGAGCAGATTGCCGCCGCCGGCCTCAACGGGCCGACGACCCGCATGGTGCTCGAAAAGCCGTTGGGGCACGACCTGGCCTCGAACCGCGCGATCAACGCCGCGGTGCGCAACGTGCTTGAAGAAAAGCAGGTGTTCCGCATCGACCACTACCTGGGCAAGCCCTCGGTGCAGAACCTGTTCGCGATGCGATTCGGCAATGCGCTGTTCGAGCCGATCTGGCGCCGCGAGCACATCGCCAACATCCAGATCACGATTGCGGAAGACCTGGGCGTCGAAAAGCGCGGCGCCTTCTACGACCAGACGGGCGCGCTGCGCGACATGGTGCAGAACCACGCGCTGCAACTGGTCTGCGCCATCGGCATGGAGCCGCCGATCAACTCGCATGCCGATGCCATTCGCGACGAGAAGCTCAAGGTGCTGCGAGCGCTCAAGCCCTGGACGCCCGAGACACTGGGGCTGCACGCCATTCGGGGCCAGTACACGGCCGGCACGGCCTACGGCGAGCGCGTGCCGGGCTACAAGGAAGAACCCGGCGTCGACCCCGAAAGCCGCACCGAAACCTTCGTGGCGCTGCGCACCGAAATCGCCAACTGGCGCTGGGCCGGCGTGCCGCTCTACATCCGCACCGGCAAGCGGCTGGCCTCGCGCGACGCGCGCATCGAGGTCAACTTCAGGCCGACGCCGCACGCGATCTACCGCGCCCCCTCTGGCGCCGTCAACAAGCTGGTGATCAACCTGCAGCCCAAGGACGGACTGGAACTGCACATGCTCGCGCAGGCACAGGACAACCGCCGCGGCAACGGCCACCAGAGCGCCGCGCAGCTGGCGCCGGTGCAGCTCGACCTCGACTTCGACAAGCGCTTCGGCGCCGAGCGCGTGGGTGCCTACGAGCGGCTGCTGCTCGACGTGATCGACGGCCGCCTGAACCTGTTCGTGCGCAGCGACGAGCAGGAAGAAGCCTGGCGCTGGGTCGAACCGCTGATCGACAGCTGGGCATCGGACGGCGGCCCGCGCCCCTACGCCGCCGGCACTTGGGGCCCGAGCGCCTCGAGCGCGATGATTGCGCGCGACGGCTTCTCGTGGAGCGAGGAGCAGTAGCGGACGCTCAGAAGGCGTGAAGGAACCGTCGCGAGCGCAGCAGGTTCATTCACACCTTCTCAGCCGAATTGCAGGCAGCGCATGCTCAGCGTGCCTGACTGAAAGCCTTCGAAGGTCGTTTTCGCGCGCTCGTTCGCTCCCGCGCCGAGCGCGTAGAGAAACGGAAAGTAATGGTCCGGCATGGCGACCGCGGTCGATGCGCCTTCCAGCTTTTCATAGCCGATCAACGCGCGGTCGTCACGGCCCGCCAGCGCGGCCTTGACCGCGTCGTCGAACGATTGCGCCCAGGGCCGGCTCGCCTTCGGCCCGTCGATGGTCCCGCGGTCGGTGGCCCGCAGGTTGTGCACCACGTTGCCGCTTCCCATCACGAGCACGCCCTTGTCGCGCAGCGCCGCCAGGTCGCGGCCGACGGCGTAGTGAAACGCCGCTGGCTTGTCGTAGTCGATGCTGAGCTGGAAGACGGGAATGTCGGCCTTCGGATAGAGGTGCTTCAGCACCGACCACGTTCCGTGGTCCAGGCCCCATTGCTCGGTGCCCACCACCGCAGTCGGCTTCACCGCGCCGGCGGCTTCGCGTGCCAGCGCGGGATGGCCCGGCGCCGGGTACTCGACGTCGAACAGCGCTTGCGGGAAACCGCCGAAATCGTGAATCGTCTTCGGCCGCTCCTGCATTCCGACGCCGGTGGCGCCGCGGCTCAGCCAGTGGGCCGAAATGCTCAGGATGGCCGAGGGCCGCGGAAGCTCCCTGCCCCATGCAGCCAGGCGGCGCGTGAAGGCGTTGTCGGCCAGCGCATTCATCGGCGAGCCATGGCCGATGAAGATGACCGGCATCCGCTGCGACGGCGCACCGGCGGCAGCGTGCGACAACGAACAAAGGGATGCCAGTGCCGCGGTGGCACCGAGCGCGGAACTCATGAGGAAGCCACGGCGGCCGAGTTCCGTTCGCATCGATTGGCCGCTGTATTCGCTGGGGTGCTTCTTCATTGTCATGGCCGCACTCTGCGCCGGCTTTCCGCGCATGTCAGTGCGTTTGCGCACACGCTGGACTAGATGCGGCCCTCTTCGGCCGCATGGCAGGCCACTTGCACGCCCCTGATGTTCAACAGCTTCGGCCGCTCGGCCGAGCACCGCGCATTCGCATGCGGGCAGCGCGGATGAAACGCGCAGCCGGTCGGCGGATTCAGCGGGTTCGGCACCTCGCCCTGCACCGGCGTGCGCTGGCGACCCGTGTGCTTCATCTGCGGAATCGCGTCGAGCAGCATCCGCGTGTACGGATGCTGCGGCTCCGCGAAGAGCTTCTGCTTGTCGGCCACTTCGACCAGCCGGCCCAGGTACATCACGCCGACCTGGTCGGCCACGTGCCGCACCACGGCAAGGTTGTGCGAGATGAAGAGATAGGTCAGGCCCTGCTGGCGCTGCAGGTCCTTCATGATGTTGAGCACCTGCGCCTGCACGCTCACGTCGAGTGCCGAGGTGGGCTCGTCGCACACCAGGAACTCCGGCTGCGTGGCGAGAGCGCGGGCGATGGAAATGCGCTGGCGCTGTCCGCCCGAGAACTGGTGCGGGTACTTGCTCATGTCCAGCGGCGAAAGGCCGACGGACTTGAGCAGCTCGCCGACGCGCTCGCGCAGCTCGGCCTTGCCGCGGAGGATGCCGTGCTCGCGCAGCGGCTCGCCGATGATGTCTTCCACGATCCAGCGCGGGTTCAAGCTCGCGTAGGGGTCCTGGAAGATCATCTGGATGCGGCGGCGCAGCTTGCGGCCTTCGGAGGTCTTGAATGCGGCGTGCGCGTCCTGGCCGTCGAACTGCAAGCCACCACGCGTGGGCGCATAGAGGCCGACCAGGAGGCGCGCCACGGTGCTCTTGCCACAGCCCGATTCGCCGACCAGCGCCAGCGTCTTGCCGCGCTCGATGGAAAAGCTCACACCGTCCACCGCGTGCAGCAGCACGCGCGGCTTGCGCTCGAGCACGCGGTTGAGCCAGGGTGGCGACACGTCGAAGGTGCGGGCCAGGTCGTGGGCGACCACGAGTGGCTCGCCGCCTTTTGTCTTGCGGGGTTCGATCACGGCGCTCATCGGCTCACCTCGGCCAGCGGTGCGGCCGCATCGGGCACGGCGCGCTCGCCGGCCAGCTGGGCTGCATGGTGCCGGGCCGCGAGTTCGGCCTGGCCCTGGTGCGGATCGGCGGCGTCGTGCAGCCAGCAGGCCGCGCGCGTGGCGCCCGCGTGCATGAGCTCGGGCCGGTCGACCAGGCAGCGTGCGAAGGTGCGCGGGCAGCGCGGGTTGTAGGCGCAGCCCTGCGGAATGGCATTGAGCCGCGGCATGGCGCCGTCGATCTGGTTGAGCCGTTCGCGGTCGCTCGCCATGTCGGGAATCGAGGCCATCAGGCCCGAGGTGTAGGGATGCGCCGGCTGGTGAATCACTTCATGCACCGGACCGATCTCGGCGATGCGGCCCGCGTACATCACGGCCACGCGGTCGCAGGTTTCGGCAATCACGCCCATGTCGTGCGTGATCAGCATCACGGCCGCGCCGCGGTCCTTGCAGATGCGTTTGAGCAGCTGGATGATCTGCGCCTGGATCGACACGTCGAGCGCGGTGGTGGGCTCATCGGCCACGATGAGCTTGGGCTCGGCCGCCAGCGCCAGCGCAATCACCACGCGCTGGCGCATGCCGCCCGAGAACTGGTGCGGGAAGTGGTCGATGCGCTGCTCGGCGGCGGGAATGCCGGTGTCCTGCAGCAGGCCGATGGCGCGTTTGCGTGCTTCGGATTCGGTCACGGGCAGGTGCGCGCGAATGGTCTCGGTCAGCTGACGGCCCACGGTGTAGAGCGGGTTCAGCGAGGTCAGCGGGTCCTGGAAAATCGCGCCGATCTTGCGGCCGCGAATGGGCCGCATCGCATCGAAGCCGAGGTTGTCGATGCGCTGGCCTTCGAGCACGATTTCTCCGCTGGCCACGCGGCCCGGCGGCTCGAGCAGCCCGATGATGGCCGCGCCCGTGAGCGACTTGCCGGCACCCGACTCGCCGACCACGCCCAAAATTTCGCCGGGGGCAATGTCGAATGAAATTCCGTCGATTGCGCGCAGCGTGCCGCGGCGGTGCGGGAACTCGACGACAAGGTTCTTGACCTGGAGCAGCGTCATGGTGGCGTTGTCCTTTCTATCTCAGCGCAGGCGCGGGTTGAGCGCGTCGCGCAGCCAGTCGCCCAGCAAGTTCACGCTGAGCGCGATCAGCACCAGCATCAGGCCCGGAAACACGGTGATCCACCATTCGCCCGAGAACAGATACTGGTTGCCGATGCTGATCAGCGTGCCGAGCGAAGGCGAGGTCGGCGGCACGCCGACGCCGAGGAACGAGAGCGTCGCCTCGGTGATGATCGCGGTCGCGACCTGGATGGTGGCCAGCACCATCACCGGCCCCATCACATTGGGCAGCACATGGCGCAGCATGATGCGCAACGGCGCCACGCCGGTCACGCGAGCGGCCTGCACGTATTCCTTGTTGCGCTCCACCAGCGTGGAACCTCGCACCGTGCGCGCGTACTGCACCCAGCCGGTCAGCGAGATGGAGATGATGAGCACGCCGAAGGCCAGCGACTCGTGGGCATTGGGAAACAGCGCGCGGCCGACGCCCGCAATGAGCAGCGCCACCAGGATGGGCGGGAACGACAGCATCACGTCGCAGACGCGCATCAGGAAAGAGTCGAGCCAGCCGCCGAGAAAGCCCGCGAGCAGGCCGAACACCACGCCGACCATGATCGACAACACCACCGACACGATGCCGACGATCAGCGAGATGCGTGCGCCGTAGATCACGGCCGAGAGGATGTCGCGGCCCTGGTCGTCGGTGCCCAGCAGGTATTTGGAGGAGCCCTCGGCATTCCATGCGGGCGGCAGGCGCGCGTCGCCCAGTTCGAGCGTCGCGAGGTCGAAAGGGTTGTGCGGCGACACCCATCCGGCAAACACCGAACAGAACACGCAGACCAGCGCGATCAGCGCCGCCGCCATTGCCACGGGCGAGGTGCGAAAGCTGTAGCCGACATCGCTGTCGAGCCAGCGGGCAAATGTTTTTTTCATCGTGCAGCAAAAAGGATGGGCCCGCAAGAAGCGGGCCCATGGTCAAGCCGCCGGAGCGGCCGTTTCTGCGATCAGGGCTTGATGCTGATCCACTTGAAGAACATGAAGTTGTCTGCCAGCTGCACCAGCTCGACCTTCTTGCTCACGCCCCAGGCCAGCGACTGCTGATGCAGCGGCAGGTGGCCGATGTCGTCGGCATGCAGCTTGAAGGCTTCCTTGATCAGCTCGCTGCGCTTGGCCTTGTCGGTCTCGGACTGGATCTTCTTCGTCAGCTCGTCGAGCTTCGGATTGCAGTACGCGCCCAGGTTGAACTGGCCCGTGCCCTTGTCGTCGGGGCAGGCCGTGAGCGAACTCAGCGCGTTGTGCGCATCGTAGGTGGTCGGCGTCCAGCCCAGCATGTAGAAGCTGGTGTCGCGGCGCAGGATCTTGGGGAAGTAGGTGCCCTTGGTCTCGGCCGCGAGGTTGATCTTGACGCCGATCTTCGCGAGATTGGCGGCCACGCTCTGGCAAATCTGCCCGTCGTTCACGTAGCGGTCGTTCGGGCAGTTCATCGCCACTTCGAAACCGTTCGGATAGCCCGCTTCGGTCAGCAGCTTCTTGGCGGCCTCGACGTCGTAGGGCAGGCGCTTGTCCTGTTCGGCCGTCCAGCCGTTGATGCCGGGGCCGACCAAGAGGCCGGTAGGCCGCGAGGCGCCGCGCATCACGGTGCGCTGGATGCCGGCGATGTCGATGGCCTGGTAGAAGGCCTGGCGGACGCGCTTGTCCTTGAACGGGTTCTTGCCCTTGATGTTCGAGTACTGCAATTCGTCGCGCTTCTGGTCCATGCCCAGGAAAATCGTGCGCAGTTCGGGGCCGGTGATCACGCGTGCGTTGGGGCTTGCGTTGATGCGGGCGATGTCCTGCACGGGCACCGGCTCCATCACGTCGACTTCGCCCGAAACCAGCGCGGCCACGCGGGTGGCGGGGTTGGCGATGGGGGTGAAGATGATTTCTTGCGCGTTGCCTTCGATCTTGCCCCAGTAGGTGCCGTTGCGCGTGAACACGGTGCGCACGTTCGGCTGGCGCTCGCGCACGCGGAACGGGCCCGTGCCGTTGGCCTTGAACGAGGCGGCGTTCTCGATGCCCTTGCGGCGGTCGACCGGCTTGCTGGCCTGGTTGGTCTCGCACCACTTCTTGCTCATGATCATGATCTGCGTGATCACGTCGGGCAGGATCGGGAAGGCTTCGCGGGTTTCGATCTCGACGGTCAGGTCGTTGACCTTGCGCACTTCCTTGATCTCGCTCACATGCGCCTTCATGTCGGAGCCCTCGCCGGCCGCACGGGCGAAGCTGAAGACCACGTCGTCGGCGGTGAACGGGGTACCGTCATGGAACTGCACGCCCTTGCGCAGTTCGAATCGCCACACGGTGGGGGTGGCCTGCTTCCAGCTGCTGGCGAGCACCGGTGCCAGGCTCAGGTCCTTGTTGCGGCCCACGAGGGTTTCATAGACGTTGGAAGTGACGCTCAACTGAAGCGACTCGTTGAGCGAATGCGGATCGAGCGACAGCGCGTCGCCCTGGTTCGCGATCCGGACGGTCTGCGCGCTCGCGACCAGGCTGATGGCGCTGAGAGCGCACAGAACGGTGGCCGCGGCCACTTTCTTCTTGAAACTCATTGAGAACACTCCTCGGGTTGGAACCTAAAAACATCAAGACGTCGCGGTAGCGGCGTCTTTCACGGGCTGCTCGCTGCGGGTAGCAGCCAGCGGCATGCCCTGCTCGATGAGCCCCGCATGCAATGCGGCGCCGAGCGGCAGGATCTCGTCGTTGAAGTCGTAGCGGCTGTTGTGCAGGAAGGCGCCGTTCCTGACGTCCTGCCCGATGCGCAGGTAGGCGCCGGCCTTTTTCTGCAGCATGAACGAAAAGTCTTCGGCGCCCATGCTGGGCTCCATGCTGCGATCGACGTTGGAGGCGCCTACCAGCGACTCGGCCACGTCGGCCGCGAACATCGCCTCGGGGGCGGTGTTGATGGTGGCCGGATAGATGCGCTCGTACTTGATGGTGGCGGTGGCACCGAAGCCCGCGGCCACCGCCGTGCAGAGTTCGGTCAGGCGCTGCTCGATCTGCGCCTGAACGCGCGCGCTGAAGGTGCGCACGGTGCCGACGAGCGTGGCCTCGCCGGGAATGACGCTCATCGCGCCGAGGTCGCCTGCCTGCACCGCGCAGATGCTGACGACCGCCGCGTCGATCGGGCGCACGCTGCGCGAGACGATGGTTTGCGAGGCCGTGATGATGTGTGCGGCCACCACCACGGGATCGATGGTCTGGTAGGCATGGGCACCATGCCCGCCCTTGCCCTTGATCTCGATCGTGATGCGGTCGGCCGCAGCCATCATGGCGCCGCGGTTGATGCCCACGGTGCCAGCCGGCATGGCGGGCCAGTTGTGCATGGCGTAGACCGACTGCACCGGAAAGCGGTCGAAGAGGCCGTCTTCGATCATCACGCGCGCACCGGCAAAGCCTTCTTCGCCGGGCTGGAAGATCAGCACCGCCGTGCCATCGAAGTTGCGCGTTTCGGCCAGGTAGCGCGCCGCGCCGACCAGCATGGCCGTGTGCCCGTCGTGACCGCAGCCATGCATCAGGCCGTCGTTGGCGGAACGCCAGCCGAAGTCGTTGTCCTCGCGCATGGGCAGCGCGTCCATGTCGGCGCGCAGGCCGATCATTCGCCCGCTCGCCGTGGACCGGCCGCGAATGACACCCACCACGCCGGTCTTGCCGATGCCGTCATGGATTTCGTCCACGCCGCAGGCACGCAGTGCCTCGCGCACGCGGCCCGCGGTGTAGACCTCTTCGAAGCCGAGCTCGGGATGGGCGTGCAGGTCACGGCGAAAGGCCGCGATCTCCGGATAGAAGCTCGCGATGTGCGCAAACGCCCTTCCGGAGGCTTTCAGCCGCGGTGCGGCAGCAACCGTCATTTCAATGTCCTCCCGCCTTGCCGACGCGCAGCCGCGGATCGACGACGAAATACAGCAGATCGACCACCAGATTGATCACCACGAAGATCAAGGCAATGAGACACAGATAGGCCGCCATCACCGGAACGTCGGCAAAAGTCACGGCCTGGATGAACAAGAGCCCCATGCCGGGCCACTGGAACACCGACTCGGTGATGATGGCAAAGGCAATGAGGCCGCCGAGCTGCAATCCGGTGATGGTCATCACCGGCACCAGCGTGTTCTTGAGTGCGTGGCCGAAATGAATGGCGCGGTTCGTGAGGCCCCGCGCGCGTGCAAACTTGATGTAGTCGGTGCGCAGGACCTCGAGCATCTCCGCCCGCACCAGCCGCATGATCAAGGTGAGCTGAAAGATTGCGAGCGTCACGGCCGGCAGCACGATGTGATGCCATCCGTCGGCGCGGAGAAGGCCGCTGCTCCACCAGCCGAACTGCACGGTTTCACCGCGCCCGAAACTCGGGAACCAGCCCAGCAATACCGCAAAAACGAGGATCAGCAAGATGCCGATCAGGAACGTTGGCAGCGACACGCCGAGCAGCGACACGGTCATGAAGACCTGGCTCAGAAAGGTGCCGCGGCGCAGCGCGGTGTAAACACCCATCGGAATGCCGATGAACAAGGCCAGCACGGCCGCAACGAGTGCCAGCTCGAGCGTGGCCGGAAAGCGCTCGCCGATGAGGCGCGACACTTTGGCGCCCTGGCGCAGGCTCAGGCCAAATTCGCCTTGAGCCGCGTTGACGAGAAAGTGCCAGAACTGCACGAAGAAGGGCTGATCGAGCCCCAATGCGGCGCGCAGCTCGCGAATCTGCTCGGGCTTCGCGTCCTGGCCCAGCAGAAAGACGACGGGGTCGCCCACATATTGAAAGAGAAGAAAGGCGATGAACGCAACCGTGATCATGACGATCACGGCCTGGATCAGGCGGCGCAGGACGAAAGCAATCATTCAGCAAACAGAGTGAGCAGGCATGCTAGCAGTGCAAGGTGCGTGCCCGCACGGTGGTTCCCCGGGGGTGCACGCCGATGGTGCGTTCTGCTTGTGCCGATGCACCGGCAAAGCCACAAATAAAAAAGCCACTCGACTTTCGTCGAGTGGCTTTTGAGTCTTTCGATTCAAAGCTGGCTAAGCCAGCCTCAAATTAGAAGGCGTGACGGATGCCGAAATCGTAGCCGGTCGAGTTCTTCGGGGTGAAGACACCGGTGTTGATGAAAGCGGGGCCGCCAACGGTCAGAGCTGCACCGTTCTTGTTGCTCACGCGAGCAACGGTGGCGTACAGAGCCGTGCGCTTCGACAGGTTGTGCACGTAGCCGAGAGCCAGCTTGCTGGCCTTCGGATCTGCTTCTGCCGGGAGGAACGGGCTTTGGACTTCGTTGAAGTCGTACTTGACGCGCGAGTAAGAAGCGCGGATCAGGCCAGCACCAACCGGCACGGTCACGCCGAGCAGGTAGCCGGTCAGATCGGTGTCAGGACGGCCGCCGGTGAACAGCGGGGTGACTTCGTAGTCAACCTTGTTCTTCAGGCGCGACACTTCACCGAACAGCTTCACGGGACCGAAGTCATACGAAGCGCCGAGGTTCAGCGTGTTGACCTTGGTGGTCGTGCCAATGTAGAACTGGTCGCCAACCGTGCTGCTGCCGTAGGCAATTGCGACGTCCAGCGGGCCATTGGCGTAACCGAAGCGGCCAGCGATGTTACGGCCGGTGCGCGAGTTGTTCGCGACATCAGGCGTAGCCAGGCCAGGGCTGTACTTGGTCTTCTCGCTCAGGCCGTACTGCAGCTGACCGTAGAAGCCACCCAGGTTCGGCGGCAGGAAGTAGCCGATGGTGTTGCTGGCGCGGGTCGGGTGACCGAAGTCGGCAGCAGCCGTGTGAACCAGGTTGGTGCCAACGCCGTTGGTGCCGAACGGATCGAACACGGTGTGGTTCCAGAACGTGGGGGTGTAGTCGCGGCCGAGGCGGACTTCACCGAAACCACCCGACAGGCTCACGGTCGAACGACGAGCGAACGTCGAAACGCCGGTAGCGCCGTCGTCATTGGTGATCGGGGCTTCGAGCCAGAAGCTGGCTGCCAGGCCACCACCGAGGTCTTCCGTACCACGGAAGCCCAGACGGCTGGAGTTGTAGCCCGAGTTAGCCAGTTCGCGGCGGCTAACCTTGACGCTGCCTTGGTTCTGGTAGAACGGGTTCAGGAGCGTGGCGCCATTCAGGTCACGCGAGGTAGACGAGTAGCTGCTGATCGAAGCGTCGACCACACCGAAAAGCGTGACGGACGACTGAGCCGAGGCAACACCGGCAACAGCCAGGGCAGCCAGAGCAACTAGAGATTTTTTCATTGCAAGTTTCTCCAAGGTTAAACATAGGGCTCCGGTGCGAAGGGCTCACTGTGACTGGCACTTTGTGCTCCCACCGGACCCCGGGCCAACCTCCTTTTGGGAAGTTGATGCTATTGCACCAGAGCCGCCGCGGCAGGGCAAAACAATTCGCCCGAAAACTCGGGTCGCTCGCGCGTTTCGTTGCAGTCCTGCAACAAAGCGCCGGGCAAGCTCACAACTCACCATGTGAAATGGAACGGGTGCCGGGCTCCGTCTTTTCCGCATGGGTTCAAATAGATCCATGACCTTCTCGCTCGATCCCGTTCTGACCGCGGCGGATGCGGCATTGCGTACTCTTTTTGCCCGCTCCCATCCCACCCGGGCCATGCCATCGCCCACCCAGATGCCGGGTGAAATGACTGAATCGGAACGACGCGAGGCCGGCGCGCTGATGCGCGTGAACCACGTCGGCGAGGTGTGCGCACAGGCGCTTTACACGGCGCAGGCCGCCGTGGCGCGCGATCCGGCCCTCCGTGCTCGATTGCTCGAGGCCTCTCACGAAGAAACAGATCATCTGGCGTGGACGCGCCAGCGCCTGGACGAACTGGGTGCCCGTCCCTCGGTCTTGAACCCGCTCTGGTATGCAGGCGCGTTCAGCCTGGGACTGGTGGCCGGGCGCCTGGGGGATCCGCTCAGCCTGGGATTCGTCGCGGAAACCGAACGCCAGGTGGAAACCCATCTGGAAAACCATCTGGGCCGCCTTCCGCCCGCCGACAGCGCCTCACGGGCCGTCGTCGAGCAGATGAAAGTCGACGAAGCGCGGCACGCCGCTCAGGCCCTCGATGCCGGCGCTGCGGAGTTGCCGGCACCGGCGAAGGCCCTGATGCGCTTCGCTTCCCGGGTCATGACCACGGTGGCGCACCGGATCTGAGGGTTCGCGGCCTCAGGTTTCGATCAGGTCGAAGCTGGTGGTGATTTCGGCGGTCTTCGCAAGCATGATGCTGGCCGAGCAGTAGGTGTCGTGGCTCATGGCGATCGCACGCTCGACGGCGGAGGCGGGAATGCCCTTGCCCGCGACGGTGAAGTGCATGTGGATCTTCGTGAAGACCTTGGGGTCTTTTTCCGCGCGCTCGCTGGTCAGCTTGACGCTGCAGCGCTCCACACGATGGCGGCCTCGCTTCAATATCAATACCACGTCGTAGGCCGTGCAGCCCCCCGTCCCCGCGAGCACGGTTTCCATGGGCCTGGGCGCCAGGTTCTGCCCCCCGTTTTCAGGCTTCGACGCATCGGGCGCACCGTCCATGGTCAAAACGTGGCCGCTGCCTGTTTCGGCCACGAAACCCATGGCCGAGCGGGTGCCGGCGTCGCCGGTCCAACTTACTGTGCATTCCATCTTTGTCAGATCCAATCGGGACGTTCGGCGAAAAAGTTCGCAGAGACATCAATTTGTGTGTGGGAAAAGCGTCACTCGCTTGTTGCAACGCAGCAAACAGTCGATATACTTTATTTCATCGCGCACGAAGCCGTGCGCACCGGTTGTCTCCTCCACCCTTCCAATTGGTGGATTTAGCCCCGAGCTGCAAAGCTCGGGGCTTTTTTCTTTCCGCATCGGTTGCCCGATACGACGGCACCCACTCTAGTTTCAGCGCCGAAAGGGCAGTTGCTCTGGCTGCCCTGGCTGTTGCCGGTGTTGCCTCGGCTCAGTCGTCCGTCACGCTTTTCGGTGTGGTCGACGCGTCGATCAGCGGCTATTCGAGCAGCTCGCGTGACCGGAACGGTGCCACGCTCCTGAACCCGTCGTATCTGAACCAAGGCAGCGTCAAGGTCAGCCAACGCAAGGTCAACACGCTGAACCTCGGCGCTTCGTGTATGACTTCGGTCCCGTGAAGCTGTTCGGTGAAGTGTCGCGCCCGAAGAACAAGGTTGACTACGAAGTCACCCCGCTGTTCACCGGCGGCCGTCCTGACACCGATCTGACCGGCTACCTGCTCGGCGTGACCGTGCCGTTGGTGCTGGCCTGATCCGCGCTTCCTACTCGCGCGTCAAGTACGACTTCAACGAAGTCCAAAGCCCGTTCCTCCCGGCAGAAGCAGATCCGAAGGCCAGCAAGTTGGCTCTCGGCTACGTGCACAACCTGTCGAAGCGCACGGCTCTGTACGCTACCGTTGCTCGCGTGAGCAACAAGAACGGTGCAGCGCTGACCGTTGGCGCCCCCGCTTTCATCAACACCGGTGTCTTCACCCCGAAGAACTCGACCGGCCGTGTCATATCCGCAAGCAATCCCGATGCCTCTTATCATCGTCAGTTATCAATAAAAACTCCCTTGGAAAAAACAACGTGCGCGATGCCCCTGTACCGGCGCTGACGCCTGCGGACTACCTCAGAAAAATTCTGAACGCCCGCGTTTACGACGTGGCGGTCGAATCCGCGCTCGAAAAAGCGCGCGCGCTCAGCGAGAGGCTTGGCAACACCGTGCTGCTCAAGCGCGAAGACCAGCAACCGGTTTTCAGCTTCAAGCTGCGCGGCGCCTACAACAAGATGGCGCATCTCACGGCCGAACAGCTGGCAAGTGGGGTCATCTGTGCATCGGCCGGAAATCACGCGCAAGGCGTGGCACTGGGGGCGCGCAAGCTCGGCACGCGCGCGGTGGTGGTCATGCCGGTGACCACACCCAGGCTCAAGGTCGATGCGGTGCGCGGCTTCGGTGGCGAAGTCGTGCTGCATGGCGACAGCTATTCCGATGCTTATCTGCATGCGCTCGAACTGCAGGCGCAGCAAGGCCTGACCTTCGTGCACCCGTTCGACGATCCCGATGTGATCGCGGGCCAGGGCACCATCGCCATGGAAATCCTGCGCCAGCATCAGGGCCGGCTCGACGCGGTCTTCGTGGCCATCGGCGGCGGCGGGCTCATCTCGGGCGTGGCCAACTACATCAAGGCGGTGCGTCCCGAGATCAAGGTGATCGGTGTGCAGATGAACGACTCCGACGCCATGATGCAATCGGTGGCGGCGCATCAACGCGTGAGCCTGTCCGACGTCGGACTGTTTTCAGACGGCACGGCGGTCAAGCTCGTGGGCGAAGAAACCTTCCGCATCGCGAGCAACCTCGTCGATGAATACATCGCGGTCGATACCGATGCCGTGTGCGCAGCCATCAAGGATGTGTTCGTCGATACCCGCGGCATCGTCGAGCCGGCGGGCGCACTTGCCGTGGCCGCCATCAAGCAGTACGTGGCCGGGCACGGCCGCCATGGCGAAACCTACGCGGCCATCCTTTGCGGCGCCAACATGAACTTCGACCGGCTGCGTTTCGTGGCCGAGCGTGCCGAGGTCGGAGAAGAGCGCGAAGCATTGTTCGCGGTCACGATTCCCGAAGAGCGCGGCAGCTTCCGCCGCTTCTGCGAACTGGTCGGCGAAATGCCGGCCGGCGAATCGCGGGAAACCGGCTCGACCGGCGGCGCGCCGCGCAACGTGACCGAGTTCAACTACCGCATCAGCGACGCGGCCAAGGCGCACGTGTTCGTGGGCCTGACGACGTCGACGCGCGGCGAATCGAGCACCATCGCGCAGACTTTCATCGCCCACGGCTTCGACGCGCTCGACCTCACGCACGACGAGCTCGCCAAGGAGCATCTGCGGCATCTGGTGGGCGGACGCACGGGCCTTGCCCACGACGAGCGGCTGCTGCGCTTCGTCTTTCCCGAGCGCCCGGGCGCGCTGCTCAAGTTCCTGAACCTGATGCGGCCGAACTGGAACATCAGCCTCTTTCATTACCGCAACCAGGGCGCCGACTACGGGCGCATTCTGGTGGGCTTGCAGGTGCCTGCGGGCGATGCGGCCGCCTTCGACGCCTTCCTCGAAACGCTGGGTTATCCCTATGTCGAGGAGACGGCGAACCCGGCGTATCGCCTGTTCCTGCAGGCCTGACCGAGCTCCCGCCTACTGCGCGAGTTGCGCGGGCGGCTGCTGCCCGGGCGCTGGCGGCGGCATTTGCTGCTGCGCAGCCGCATCGGCGGGCGGCGGTGCCATCACGGGGGGCACCGTAGCCGGGAAAAGTCCGTTCGGCCGGGCGGCCGGCGAAGGCGCAGCCGGCATCGTCGGCAACCCCGGGCTGCTGACGCTGATCGGCGCCCGTATCGGCAACTGCAGCGTGAACGCCGCCGGCCCCTGTGCGCTGGCGCCGAGTGTTGCCGCGCGCACTCCCACCGACTGCAACACATAGTTGTCGCCGACACGCGAACCGACGCGGAACGGGCGCGGCGGCTTGCCGTCGATGGAAATCAGCGCGGCCCCCTGGTTGAAAGGGTCCGCCACCACGCCCGAGAGCGCAAACCGGCTGGCAGCCTCGGGCGCCGTGGGCGCCACGTCCGAAGCCGCGCCGAGCAGCCGCGCGACCGCGTCCGCATCGGCCGAAACCGCCGCGCGCGGCATTGTTGCCGCGGCGGCCACGGGCTCAGCCGGGCTCGCGAGCCGCAATCCCCAGAACACCGCGGCGCCGGCCGCCAGCGCCCAGAGCCCCGTGGTTGCAATGGGGGCGTGCCAGCGGGCGGCGGAATAGGGACTTGTCATGGCCGCGGATTATCATGCAGCGCGCTTTCCGAAACATGTCATCCAAGCTATGAAAAAAATCCTTCGCGACGCTGCCCGCACCGCCCAGCGCGGCTTCACGCTGATCGAACTGATGGTGGTGCTGGTCATCATCGGCGTGCTCGCCGCGCTGATCGTGCCCAACGTGATCGAGCGGGCCGACGACGCCCGCGTGACCGCCGCGAAGACCGACATCAACAACCTGATGCAGGCGCTCAAGCTCTACCGCCTCGACAACCAGCGCTACCCGACGGCCGAGCAGGGCCTGCAGTCGCTGCTCGTGCGCCCGACCGCAGGCCCGGCCGCGCCGAACTGGAAGCCCTACGTCGAGAAGCTGCCGAACGATCCGTGGGGCCATCCGTACCAATACATGAATCCGGGTATCAAGGGCGAAATCGACGTGCTCTCGCTCGGCGCCGATGGCCAGGCCGGCGGCGAGGGCAAGAATGCCGACATCGGCAGCTGGCAGTAGCAGTAGCCGCACCCGCGGCTTCACGCTGCTCGAGCTGATCGTGGTGATCGCGATCATCGCGATGGCCACGGCCGGCGTCAGCTTTGCGTTGCGCGACAGCAGCGCGGCCACGCTCGACCGCGAGGCCGACCGGCTGGCCGCCTTGCTCGAATCGGCGCGCGCTCAGTCGCGCGCAAGCGGCGTCGCGGTGCGTTGGCGCCTCGTGGAAGGCGGCAGCTTCGTCTTCGACGGATTGCCTCCCGATGCACTGCCCAGTGGCTGGGCCGCGAGCGGCATCAGCGCCCAGGCTTCGCTGGCCAACGGCACACCGGTTGCCGCCGTGCAGCTGGGCCCCGATCCGATCATTGCCGCGCAGCAGATCGTGCTGAATTCCGAAGGCCCGCCTGCGCGTTCGCTGCGCGTCGCCACCGACGGCTTGCGGCCGTTCACCGTCACCACGCCATGAGCACCCGCCAGCGTTCGGCCTGCGGCGGATTCACGCTGATCGAAGTGCTGATTGCGCTCGGCATCGTCGCGCTGGCGCTCGCGGCCGGTTCGCAGGCCACGATGTCGCTGACGCGCAATGCGCAGCGCCAGTCGGACCTGCTGCTGGCCGACCTGTGCGCCGAGAACGAACTCGCCAAGGCGCGGCTCGCGCGGCAAATGCCGGCCGTGGGCGATTCGGGCTCGATCTGCGTGCAAGCCGGCGTCTCGTTCAACGTCACCACCTCCACCCTCGCCACGCTCAACCCGAACTTCCGGCGCGTCGACGTGCAGGTGCGCGACGAAGCGAACGCGCCGGTGCTGCGCATCTCGACCGTGGTGGGCCGCTTCTGATGATGCCGCGCATCGTGAGCCGACGAAGCCACCGCGGCTTCACCCTGATCGAACTGCTGGTGGCCATTGCCGTGATGGCGCTGCTGGCGCTCGTGAGCTGGCGCGGCCTCGACGGCATGTCGCGCGCCACCACGCAGAATCAGCAGCGCTCCGATGCGGTCCTGACGCTGCAGACCACGCTCGCGCAATGGAGCGCCGACCTCGACGCGGTGACCGCGCTTGCGCAAACCCGGCCGATCGATTGGGACGGCCGCCTGCTGCGGCTCACGCGCCGCGGCAGCGATGCGTCGGCGCCGGCCGTGCACGTGGTGGCGTGGACGCTTCGCACCGGTGCCGATGGCACCCGCTGGCGGCGCTGGCAATCGCCGCCCTTCACCACGCGCGGCGAATGGCAGCAGGCCTGGAACCTGGCCGCGTCGTGGGCGCAGGAAGGCGGCGCCGGAGACGTCGCGCTGATGCCGGTCGCCAGCTGGCAGCTCTACTACTTTCGTGAGAACACCTGGGCGCCGGCGGGCGAGTTGCCGAGCGGTGCGCCCAATCCGGCGAACCCCTCCAATCCGACAGGCGCCATCGTGACCATGCCGGACGGCATTCGGCTGGTGCTGAACCTGTCGCCCGGCGAAGGGCTCGCGGGCACGCTCACGCGCGACTGGGTCAAGCCCACGGTCGGAGCGCCGCGCTCATGACCGCGCCCATCTTCGCAAGCCGCCGACGCCCGCACCGCCAACGCGGCGCCGCATTGCTCGCCGCAATGCTCACCGTGATGCTGGTCGCCACCTTCTCCGCCGCGGCGCTGTGGCAGCAATGGCGCTCGTCCGAAGTCGAGGCCGCCGAACGCGGGCGCGTGCAGGCCGCGTGGGTGCTGATCGGCGCGCTCGACTGGTCGCGCCTCATCCTGCGTGAAGACGCCCTCACCGGCGGACCCGACCACCTGGCCGAACCCTGGGCCGTGCCGCTGGCGGAGGCGCGGCTCACCAGCTTTCTGTCCGCTGAGAAAAACGTGGCCAGCGACAATCTCGAAGGACTGCCCGACGCGTTCTTGTCGGGCCGCGTCGTCGATGCGCAATCGAAGCTCAACGTGCTGTCGCTGGTGGACGGCAACAAGCCGGTGCCGGCGAGCATTGCCACCTTCACCAAGCTGTTCAACATCCTGGGCCTGCCAGCCTCGGAGCTCAGCGTGATGACGACCTCGCTCGTGCGCGCGCTGGCGACCGGAACCGATGCTGCAAGCGGCGGCGATGCCGGCGCCGCGCCGCTCATGCCGCAAGAGGTCTCGCAGCTGGTGTGGCTCGGCCTCTCGCCCTCGACCGCGGCCGCCCTCGAGCCTTATGTGACTGTCCTGCCGATACGGACCCCGCTCAACATCAACACCGCGAGCGCAGAGGCCATCAGCGCAAGCCTGCCGTCCTTGAGCATCAGCGATGCGCGCCAGGTGGTCGAGAAGCGAACCCGCTCGTTCTTCAAGCAGATTGCCGACGCCAACACCGCCCTCCCCAACGGCGGCACCCAGTTCAATGCCAGCCAGCACAGCGTCAGCACCCAGTTCTTCGAGGTCTACGGCAGGCTGCGGCTCGATCGCACCTGGGTGGAAGAACGCTCGCTGCTGCAACGCGACGGCGTCACGGTGAAGACGATCTGGCGCAATCGCGGGGCCGGCATGACAGCGCCTCCGGCTAAACCCTGAGTCCCGGCTTCCCCGCCAGTTTTCTTGCAGCAGAACTATCGTTTAACGCCCGTCGCATCTACGTCACACGCTACAAATAAAGTAGCACTGACGCACTCGGCGCACCCCTACAATCACCCGCCCTTCCGAAATCGAAATGACACCGCTGTTGCTCATTGCCCCGCTCCCTCCGGCCGACGCCGCAGGCGAGTACGACTGGGCCCAGGCAGGCGACGATGGCATCGCTTTGCGCGACCATGGCCGCGCGCTGCTCGCGCTGCTTCCGGCCAGCGCGGAAGTCACGCTCGGCATTCCCGCGGCGGCGCTCTCGTGGCACCGCGTCACCTTGCCCAAGGGCAGCATGGGCAGCACCTCGAAGCTGCGGGCCGTGCTCGACGGCCTGCTCGAAGAACACCTGCTCGACGAACCCGAGGCGCTGCACTTTGCGCTCGAACCCGAGGCCAAGGCCGGCGCGCCGGTCTGGGTGGCCGCGTGCAACCGCATCTGGCTGCGCACTGTCGTGCAGGGCCTGGAGTCGGCAGGGCGGCGCGTGGTGCGCATCGTTCCTGAATTCGCGCCGCAGCCCGCCGACGGTCCGCCGCTCTTGCAGATCACCGGCGAAGCCGAGGCGCCGCAGCTCACGGTGTGCGACGCCGACGGCGTGGTCTCGCTGCCGCTCGCGGGTGCCGGGCTGGCGCTGTCCGGCAGCCTGCCGCTCGACACCGCGGTCATCAGCGCCGAACCCGCCGTGGCCCAAGCCGCCGAGCAGCTGCTCGAGCGTCGGCTGCCCATCGTGCAGGCACCTCAGCGCTGGCTCCAGGCCTCGCGTTCGCCGTGGGAGCTCGCGCAGTTCGACCTTGCCGTGACGGGCCGCGCCCGCGCCGGCAAGAAATTTGCGTCGGTGGTCCAGACACTTCGCTATGCGCCCGAATGGCGCGCCGCGCGCTGGGGCGTCATTGCCCTGCTGCTCACCCACCTGATCGGCCTCAACGCCTGGGCCTGGAAGGAACGCAATGCCCTCGACGCCAAGCGCCAAGCCGTCAAGACCATGCTGACCGAGACCTTTCCCTCCGTGAAGCTGGTGGTCGATGCCCCTGTGCAAATGGCACGCGAAGTCGCGGCGCTGCAGCAGGCCGTGGGCGATGTCGCCGGCAGCGACTTCGAACCGATGATCGGCGCACTCGCCACCAACCTTCCGCCAGGCCGCATACCCACCGCCGTCGACTACAGCGCCGGCCAGCTGCGTCTGCGCGGCCTGGCCCTGCAGCCTTCCGAGCTCACGCAACTCTCGGGTGCCATGGGCCCGCGCGGCTACAGCGTGCGCGCGGAAGGCGATCTGCTGCTGGTGCAAGCCGAGGCGTCGCGATGAACGTCGGCGAACAACTCCGGGCCCGCTGGGCTTCCCTCGAGTTGCGCGAACGGCGCATGGTCGCCATCGCCGTGACGCTCGTCGTGCTCGCCCTGCTGTGGTGGATTGCGCTCGCGCCCGCGCTGCGCACGCTTGCCGCGGCGCCGGCCGAACACGCACGGCTCGACGCGCAATTGCAGCAGATGGCCACCTTGCAGAACCGCGCAAAGGCGCTGCAGGCCCAGCCCCGCCTGACCCGGGACGATGCGCTACGCGCCCTGGAAACTTCCGTGCGCCAGAGCCTTGGCAGCAATGCGCAGCTCATCACGGCCAGCGGCGACGGTGCCGCCACCGTCACGCTGCGCGCCACGCCGGACGACCTGGCCCAGTGGCTTTCGCAGGCGCGCGGCAATGCTCACGCGGTGCCGCGCGAAGCCCACCTGACCCGCGCCGCCGCGGCGCCGCCAGCGGCGGGCAGCAAAGACCCGCAACCGCCGAAGGTGCGCTGGGAGGGCACGCTCGTGATGGCGCTGCCCGCGGCCCGCTGAGCACGAGCACCGCCGCATGGTGACGCGCTCCTCCCTCTCAGAGCCCACCCCGGGCCGCGGCTGGCGCTGGGCCTTGCTCGGCATCGTGGTCGGCGCCTTGCTCGCGCTTGCCATGTTCGCACCGGCCCGGTGGCTGGCCTCGGCGCTGTCGAACTGGAGCCAGGGCCGGCTGCTGCTTGTCAACCCGCGCGGCACGGTCTGGAACGGTGCGGCGGCGGTGGTGCTTGCAAACGGTGCGGGCGGCGCCGAAGCGGTGTCGCTGCCCGGCTCTCTCAACTGGCGCATGCGGCCTACCTGGAACGGCATGTTCGCCGTGCTCGACCTCCCCTGCTGCGCGGCCCGGCCGCTCCAGCTCAAGGCCAGCCCGCGCGCGGGCGGTATGCAGCTTCAGTGGGGCGACGGCAGCTCGCGCTGGCCCGCCACCCTGCTGACCGGCCTGGGCGCACCCTGGAACACGCTCAGGCTCGAGGGCACTCTCGATCTTTCCACCAAGGCCTTGTCGATGCAGTGGGACGGCCCGGTGCTGCGCATCGCGGGCCAGGCCACGCTTGACGCCACCGATGTGTCCTCGAGCCTTTCGACTCTGAAGCCGATGGGCAGCTACCGGCTCACGCTCGAAGGCGGCAACCGGCCGAGCTTGCTGCTGAGCACGCGCGAAGGCAGCCTCCAGCTGAACGGCAGCGGCAGCTGGAACGGCACGGCCTTTCGCTTCAACGGCGAAGCCAGTGCCGCGCCCGGCCGCGAAGACGCGCTTTCCAATTTGTTGAACATCATCGGACGGCGTGACAACACGCGTTCGATCATCACCCTGGGTTGATCATGATGAAGCCATCGACTTCGCACGGCAGCCGCCTCGGCATCGTTGCACTCGCAGCGCAAATGCTGATCGCCGCCACCTTCCTGCAGGCCGTGCCGCCTGCGTTAGCGCAAGCCGGCAGCCCTGATGCGCCGCGCCGGGGCGAGCCCATCACGCTCAACTTCGCCAACGCCGACATCGAAGCCGTCGCGCGCACCATGGCAGTGGTCACCGGCCGCGACGTGGTGGTCGATCCGCGAGTCAAGGGCACGATGAATCTCGTGACCGACCGCGCCATTGCGCCGACCGCCGCGTTCAACCAGTTCGCTTCCGCGCTGCGCCTGCAGGGCTTCGCGGTGGTGGAGTCCGAAGGGCTCTACAAGGTGGTGCCCGAGGCCGACGCCAAGCTGCAGACCCAGACCGTCAATACCGCCACGCCCAGCGCGGGCTCCGTTGCCGGCAACCAGATCGTCACGCAGATCTTCAGGCTCAACTACGAGTCGGCCAACAGCCTGCTGCCGGTGCTGCGCCCGCTCATTCCGCCCAACAACACAATCAACGTGAACCCGGGCAACAACTCGCTCGTGATCACCGACTACGCGGACAACATGCGCCGGCTCAGCCGCATCATCGCGGCGCTCGACGTGCCCAATGCGTCGGACATCGAAGTGATTCCGCTCAAGCACTCGATCGCCACCGACATGCTGCCGCTGATCACCCGCCTTGTCGACGGCAGCGGCTCGGGCGCACCGGGCGCCGCCGCGCCGGGCACGGCCGACTCTTCGTTCCGCACCACCCTGCTGGCAGACCCGCGCAGCAATGCACTCATCCTGCGCGCGGCCAATCCGGCGCGTGCGGCGCTGGTGCGCACGCTGGTCGAGAAGCTCGACCGCGCGCCGGCCGAAAGCAGCAACGGCGCTGCCGGCAACATCTACGTGGTGTACCTGAAGAACGCCGATGCCGTGCGCCTTGCGGCCACGCTGCGCGCCGCGATGGCCGCAAACCAGTTGCCGGGCACCACGGGCGCGCCGGGCGCCACCGGTGGCGGCCAGGCGCAGCCGCAGCAGGCCAGCGCCCCGCAGGCCATGCAGCAGATGAGCCTCGGCGGACAAAGCGGCTCGGCGGCCGCCAACGCGCCGCTGAACAACGCCAACCAGCCTTCGACCGGCGGGCAGATCCAGGCCGACCCGTCGACCAATTCGCTGATCATCACGGCGCCCGAGCCGCAATACCGGCAGATGCGCGCGGTGATCGACAAGCTCGACGGCCGGCGCGCGCAGGTCATGATCGAGGCGCTGATCGTCGAGGTCAGCGCCAAGAAGGCCGCCAACTTCGGCGTGCAGTGGCAGAGCGCGCTGGGCAACAACGGGGTCATCGGCACCAATTCGAGCCTGGCCAGCGCCAACATCCTGGCACTGACGCAGGCACTGGCCACCCGCGACGTCGCCAACGTGCGGCCGTCATCGGGGTTGAACCTCGGCATCGCCGGCAAGATCGGCGGCCAGTACATCCTGGGCGCGATTGCGAACTTCTTCAACAGCGACGGCGACGCCAACGTGCTCTCGACGCCCAACCTGCTCACGCTGGACAACGAAGAGGCCAAGATCGTCATCGGCCAGAACGTGCCCTTCGTCACTGGCCAGTACGCGAGCACCTCGGGCTCGGTGGGCATCAACCCATTCACGACGGTGGAGCGCAAGGACGTCGGCCTCACGTTGCGCGTGCGCCCGACCATCAACGAGAACGGCACCGTGAAGATGACCATCTTCCAGGAGACCTCGACGGTCGACCAGAACACGGTCAGCAACCCCAACGGCCCCACCACCAACAAGCGCTCGATCGAGTCCAGCGTGCTGGTGGAAGACGGCGGCCTCGTCATGCTCGGCGGCCTGCTCTCGGACGACTACAACAACACGATCGAGAAGGTGCCTCTGGCCGGCGACATTCCGGTGCTCGGCAACCTGTTCAAGAACGAAATCCGCTCGCGCACCAAAAGCAACCTGATGATGTTCCTGCGCCCCGCGGTCATGCGCGACGGCGCCTCGACCGAAGCGTTTTCGTACGACCGCTACGACGAGATCCGCGGCATGCAGCAGCGCGCCCAGCCGAACACCGACAACATCATGCTGCGCGGAGTGGACTCCGCACCGGTGCTGCCCGAAGCGCCGCCGCCACGCCCGGCCGACCGCACAAGCAGCAGCAATAACAGCAGCGAGCGCATCCAGGGCACGCAGCTCATTCCGCCGCCACGTCCGCCGGCCGACACGCGCAGCCTGCGCCCGAGCCCGCTGCGCGGCGCCCTGCCGCCCACGGCCGATCCGACCACTTCGCGCGAACTGCCCTGAGGCACGCGTTCATCATTCCCACGGCCTCGCCTCGCTGACCCCGCCCATGCGCCACCCCCTGCCCTATGCGTTCGCACGCAGCCAGCAACTGCTGCTCGAAGAGGCCGACGACGGCCGCTGCACGCTGTGGATGTCGAACCATCCCTCGCGCAGCGCGATCAGCGAGGTCACGCGCAAGTACGGCGTGCAGGCCTTCGAAGTGCTGGCCGACGGCCCGCTCGCGCAGCGCATCAGTGCGGCCTACGCGCAAGGCGAATCGAGCGCCGCCGCGGTGGTGAGCGAGGTGCAGAGCGACGCCGACCTCTCGCGCATGATGCAGGAGCTGCCCGCGGTCGAAGACCTGCTGGAAAGCGCGGGCGATGCACCCATCATCCGCATGCTCAACGCGCTGCTCACGCAGGCGGCACGCGACGGCGCGAGCGACATCCACATCGAGCCTTACGAGCGCACGTCGTCGGTGCGCTTTCGCATCGACGGCACGCTGCGCGAAGTGGTGCAGCCCAACCGCGCGCTGCATGCGGCATTGATCTCGCGCCTGAAGATCATGGCCGACCTCGACATCTCCGAGAAGCGGCTGCCGCAGGACGGACGCATCTCGCTGCGCATCGGCACGCGCGCGGTCGACGTGCGCGTTTCGACGCTGCCAAGCGCCCATGGCGAGCGCGCCGTGCTCCGCCTTCTGGACAAGACCGAATCGAAGCTCACGCTCGAATCGGTGGGCATGCAGGGCGACACGCTGGAGCGCTTCGAAAAACTCATCGCACAGCCGCACGGCATCATCCTGGTGACCGGGCCTACCGGCTCGGGCAAGACCACCACGCTGTACGCCGCATTGGCGCGGCTCGATGCGAGCCGCAGCAACATCATGACGGTGGAAGACCCGATCGAGTACGAGTTGGCGGGCGTCGGCCAGACGCAGATCAACGCCAAGATCGAGCTCACGTTTGCGAAGGCACTGCGCGCCATTCTTCGGCAAGACCCGGACGTGATCATGATCGGCGAAATCCGCGATTTCGAAACCGCGCAGATCGCCATCCAGGCTTCGCTCACCGGCCACCTCGTGCTCGCCACGCTGCACACCAACGATTCGGTCAGCGCCGTCACGCGCCTGACGGACATGGGCGTGGAGCCTTTCCTGCTGAGTTCGTCGCTGCTGGGCGTGCTTGCCCAACGCCTGGTGCGCAAGGTCTGCACGGCCTGCGGCGGCGCCGGCTGCGAAGTCTGCGGCCAGACCGGCTACCAGGGTCGCACCGGCATCTTCGAACTGCTGGTGGCCAATGACGAAGTGCAAGCGCTCATCCACGGCAAGGCCGCCGAGAGCCAGCTCTTCGAGGCCGGCGCGCGCGGCGGCCTGCGCTCCATGCGCGAGGACGGCGAACGGCTGGTGCAGGCCGGCATCACATCGCGCGCCGAGCTGGTGCGGGTCACGCGCGAATAAATAGCCCTTTCGGTCTGCCATGCCCGCCTATTCCTTCGAAGCCATCGATGCCAGCGGCCAGTCGCGCGAAGGCGTGCTCGAAGCCGACACCGCGCGCAGCGCCCGCAGCCTGCTGCGCGCACAGGCACTCATTCCGCTGTCGGTCACGCCGGTAAGCAGCAGCCACGTCAACGGCACCGGCAACGGCGGCCTGCGCCGGTGGCTCGGCGGCGGCGCAAGGATTTTCAACTCGACCGGCCTCGCGGTCTGGACGCGCCAACTCGCTGGCCTGGTGTCTTCCGGCCTGCCGCTCGAGCGCGCGCTGACCGCGCTCACCGACGAGGCGGAAACCGAGCCGCAGCGCAACCTCGTCGCGTCGCTGCGCGCCGAAGTCAATGCCGGCTCGCCGTTCGCACGCGCGCTCGCCGCGCATCCGCGCGAGTTCTCGCCCATCTACACCGCGGTGATCGGTGCGGGCGAACAAAGCGGCAACCTGGGCCTCGTGCTCGACCGGCTCGCAGACGACCTCGAAGAGCGGCAAGCGCTGCAGCAAAAACTCGTCGGCGCGGCGCTGTATCCGGCCATCGTCACACTGGTGGCGATCGTGATCGTGATCTTCCTCGTGAGCTATGTCGTGCCGCAGGTGGCGCAGGTGTTCGCGGGCACCAAGCGCTCGCTGCCTTTTCTCACCACGGTGATGCTGTCGCTGAGCGCCGCGGTGCGCAACTACGGTTGGTGGATGCTGGGCGGCGTGGTGTTCGCCGCCATCGCCGCGCGATTGGCGTTGGCGCAAGAAGCGTTTCGCCTGAAGTTCGACGCGGCCTGGCTCACGCTGCCGCTGGTCGGCAAGCTCGCGCGCGGCTACAACGCGGCGCGTTTTGCGAGCACGCTGGCCATGCTCGCGACTGCGGGCGTGCCGATCCTGCGCGCGCTGCAAGCCGCCTCCGAAACGCTCGGCAATCGCGCGATGCGGGCGGATGCGCTCGATGCGCTGGTGCTGGTGCGCGAAGGTGCGCCGCTGGCCTCGGCGCTGGCGCAGAAAAAGCGCTTTCCGGGCCTGGTGTCGATGTTCGCCCGCCTCGGCGAACAAACCGGCACGCTGCCGCTGATGCTGCAGCGCGCAGCCAACCAGCTGGGCGCCGAAGTGCAGCGCCGCGCGATGCACCTGGCGACCATTCTCGAACCCTTGCTCATCGTGGCCATGGGCGGTGTGGTGATGCTCATTGTGCTGGCGGTGATGCTGCCTATCATCCAGCTGAACCAGTTCGTCAAGTAACACCGTCAGGAAGCACTGCACGTCATGCCCGTCACGCTCGAAGACAAACTCGTGGTCGCGATCTCGTCGCGCGCGCTGTTCAACCTCGAAGAAGAAAACCGCATCTTCGAGGCCGGCGACAACGAGGGCTACATGAAGCTGCAGCTCGACCGCATCGACGTGCCGGCCGCGCCGGGCATCGCGTACTCGCTGATCCGCAAGCTGCTGCGATTCAATGACGACGGCGTGCAGCGCGTGGAGGTTGTCATCCTCTCGCGCAACGATCCTGTGTCGGGCATGCGCATCTTCCGTTCGAGTGCAGCCGCCGACATCAAGCTGCAGCGCGGCGTGTTCACGCAGGGGCGCCCGCCCTTCGGCTACCTGCGGCCGCTGCGCGCGCACCTGTTCCTGTCGGTCAATGCGCAAGACGTGCGCGAGGCGCTCAACGCGGGCTTTCCGGCCGCGCGGGTGCTGGTCGAATCGGTCAAGGCCAGCGATGCGTGGCCCAACGAAGTGCGCATTGCCTTCGACGGCGACGCGGTGCTGTTCTCCGACGAGGCCGAGCGCGTGTTCCAGGCCGAGGGCCTCGACGCCTTCCAGGCACACGAGCTCAGCAAGGCCGACCTGCCGCTGCCCGAAGGCCCTTTCAAGCCGCTGCTGTCCGCGCTGCACCGTCTGCAGATGGCCGGCAATGCGCAGATGCGCATCCGCACCGCCCTCGTCACCGCACGCAGCGCGCCCGCGCATGAACGCGCGATTCGCACACTGATGAAGTGGAACATCCGCGTCGATGAAGCGATGTTCCTCGGCGGGCTGCCCAAGGGCGAATTCCTGCGCGAGTTCGAACCCGACTTCTTCTTCGACGACCAGACCGGCCACGTCGATGCCGCGGCACGCCACGTGCCGGCGGGCCACGTCTCCAGCGGCATCAGCAACGAGCACTGAGCCTCTTGCGGGGCAGGCGCCTTCGCGGCGCCCCCGTCCCCCTCGGCGCACCCTGCGCCTTCGCGTTGTCATCGCTCCTTCATGGCGGTGTAACGGGTTCTCCCTAGTCTTGCGGTCTGTCCGGTGCGCGGTGCCTTCATGGCGCCTTTTTTTTGCCGCATCCGAGCGTCCACACACGACTACTCCAAGGAACCCACCATGCGACTTTCATCCCCCTTCGTGCGGCTCTTTCCCGCATTGATCCTGGCTTGCGCCCTTTCCGCCTGCGGCGGCGGCGACGGGGGCGGCGGCTTCTCCGGTTTCCTGCCCGGCACCGGCACGCCAGTTGCACCCGACGCACCGGCCAATCCGAACCCGCCCGCTCCGGACACGGGCGTGAAGCCCGAGATGCGCTGCGCGCCTTGAGCGCCCATCGAAGCGCCCATCGCAACAGCACATGAACCCACACCACAAGACCATGACTTCACGCCGCAGTTTCCTCACAAGCACCGCCACCACCGGTGCCGCCGCGCTCGCACTCTCGGCCTTTCCGCCGAGCATCCGCCGCGCGCTGGCCATTCCGGCCAACAACAAGACCGGCACCATCAACGACGTCGAGCACATCGTCATCCTGATGCAGGAGAACCGTTCGTTCGACCACTACTTCGGCACGCTCATGGGCGTGCGCGGCTTCGGCGACCGCTTCACCATTCCGCTGCCCAACGGACGCAGCGTGTGGCAGCAACTGGACGCCACCGGCAAGGAAGTGCTGCCCTACTACCTCGACGGCTCGAAGGGCAATGCACAACGCGTGACCGGCACGCCGCACGGTTGGAGCGACGGCCAGGACGCGTGGGCCGGCGGGCGCATGCACGAGTGGGTGAAATACAAGAAAACCAAGACGGCGCCCTTCACGCAATCGATGGGCTACCTCCAGGAGGCGGAACTGCCCTTCCAGTTCGCGCTGGCCAACGCCTTCACGCTCTGCGACGCGTACCACTGCAGCATGCACACCGGCACCAATTCGAACCGCATGTTTCTCTGGACCGGCACCAACGGCCCCACCGGCGCGAACGTGGCCACGGTCAACAACGAATGGGACGGGATCGACAGCTCCGCCAATGGCTATAGCTGGAAGACCTACCCCGAGCGCCTGCAGGAAGCCAAGGTCAGCTGGATCGTCTACCAGAACATGCCCGACAACTTCACCGACAACTCGCTGGCCGGCTTCAAGCAGTACCGACTCGCCAACGAAGCCTCCGGCAAGCCCGTGAGCGGCGACGCGGCCTCGCCGGCTTACGACCCCGCCAGCGATGACGCAGGCAACCCGCTCTACAAGGGCATTGCCAACACCATGCCCGACGGCGGCTTTCTCGAGCAGTTCCGCCAGGACATCAAGAACGGCAAGCTGCCCCAGGTGTCGTGGATCGTCGCGCCCGCGGCCTATTCCGAACACCCCGGCCCGTCGAGCCCGGTGCAGGGCGGCTGGTACATCCAGGAAACCATCGACGCGCTCACCGCGGTACCGGAGGTGTGGAGCAAGACGGTGCTCTTCATCAACTTCGACGAGAACGACGGCTACTTCGACCATGTGCCTTCGCCGGCCGCACCGTCGATCAACGCCGACGGAACGCCCGCCGGAAAGACCACGCTGCCGCTCGACGCACTTGCGCCCGAGTATTTCAACCATCCGAATCCGCCAGGCACGACCGATCAGCCGCCGCCCGACGGCCGCGTCTACGGCCCCGGCGTGCGCGTGCCGATGTATGTGGTGTCGCCCTGGAGCCGTGGCGGCTGGGTCAACTCGCAAGCCTTCGACCACACCTCGGTGCTGCGCTTCGTCGAGGCGCGCTTTGGCGTCAAGGAAACGAACATCAGCGGTTTCCGCCGTGCGGTGTGCGGCGATCTCACCAGCGCCTTCAACTTCGTGTCGCCCAACGACGAAGCGCTGCCCGCGCTCGCAGGCCGCAAGACCAAAGCGCAGGCCGACCAGCTGCGCATCGATCAAGAGGCTCTTTCGCAGGTCGCGGTTCCGGCGCTGCCGCAACTGCCGTTTCAAGCCAAGGGCACGCGCCCTTCGCGCGCGCTGCCCTACGAGCTGCACACGAGCGCCCGCATCGATGCCGTCGGCGGGAAAGCCCGGCTGCTGTTTGCCAACACCGGCACCGCCGCGGCGGTGTTCCACGTGTACGACAAGCTCAACCTCGACCGCCTGCCGCGCCGCTACATGGTCGAGCCCGGCAAGACGCTGGACGACGCCTGGAACTCGACGAGCGACGACAGCGGCTTCTACGACCTGTGGGTGCTGGGGCCGAACGGCTTCCACCGTCAATTCAAGGGCGACCTGAACGCCCTTCGCAGCGGCGACGCGGCCGCGCCTGAGGTGCGCGTGTGCTACGACATCGCCAACGGCAACGTCTATCTGGAAATGCTCAACGGCGGCAAGAGCGCCTGCAAGTTCACCGTGCGCGCCAAGGCCTACCGCACCGATGGCCCGTGGACCGCGACAGTGGCGAGTGGCGCCAAGGCCGAGCTGCACTGGGACCTGGCAAAGAGCGGCGCGTGGTACGACTTTGCCGTGACCTGCGATGCCGACACGAGCTTCGTGCGCCGCTTTGCGGGCCGCGTCGAAACCGGCAAGCACTCGGTGAGCGATCCCGCGATGGGCCTGGCCGACCTGTGAGGGCTGCACGCACGATGAGCTCACGCCGCAGATTTCTTACAGGCGCTGCAACCACGAGCGCCGCCGCGCTCGCGCTCTCAGCCTTTCCGCCGAGCATCCGCCGCGCGTTGGCCATTCCCGCCAACAACAAGACCGGCACCATCAACGACGTCGAGCACATCGTCATCCTGATGCAGGAGAACCGTTCGTTCGACCACTACTTCGGCACGCTCATGGGCGTGCGCGGCTTCGGCGACCGCTTCACCATTCCGCTGCCCAAGGGCCTGAACGTGTGGCAGCAGACCGACGCCAGCGGAAAGCTGGTGCTGCCCTATCACCTGGACAGCCGCAAAGGCAACGCCCAGCGCGACGGCGGCACGCCACACGACTGGGCCGACAGCCAGAACGCCTGGGACAGCGGCCGCATGTACCAGTGGCCGCGCTACAAGACCAGCAGGGCCATGGGGTATCACAAGGAGGCGGAGATCCCGTTCCAGTTCGCGCTGGCCAACGCCTTCACGCTCTGCGATGCGTACCACTGCAGCATGCACACCGGCACCGATGCGAACCGGGCCTTCCATCTCACCGGCACCAATGGCGCGACCGCCGCCGGCACCGCCTTTGTCACCAACGAGTGGGACTGGATCGACGGACGCCCCGCGTCGGTGAACACCGGCTACACATGGAAGACCTATGCCGAACGCCTGGAAGAAGCGGGCGTGCGCTGGATCAGCTACCAGAACATGCCCGACGAATGGGGCGACAACATGCTGGGAGCGTTCCGCCAGTTTCGCCAGGCGAACCTCGACTCGGGCTTTCCGGTGTCCAGCGGCGGCAAGCCGAACACGCCGTATGCCAATACGGGCCAACCCCTGCCCTACCGCGCCTACGACCCTGCCACCGACGACGCGAAGAGCCCGCTCTACAAGGGCGTGGCCAACACGCTGCCGGGCACTCGGCCCGAGGACTACCTCGACGCCTTCAGGCGCGACATCCGCGAAGGCAAGTTGCCCCAGGTCTGCTGGATGAATGCGCCGTCCATCTACTGCGAGCATCCGGGCCCGTCGAGTCCGGTGCAAGGCGCATGGTTCCTGCAAGAGGTGCTGGATGCGCTCACGGCCGTGCCCGAGGTGTGGAGCAAGACCGTGCTGCTCGTCAACTTCGACGAGAACGACGGCTACTTCGACCATCTGCCCTCGCCTTCGGCGCCATCGCCGGTCGGCGACGGCACCTTTGCCGGCAAGACCACGCTGCCCGATACGGACCTGGTCCCCGAGTACTTCACCCAGGCGGCACCGCCCGGCAGCACCAAACAACCTTCGCCGGACGGACGCGTGTACGGCCCCGGCCCGCGCGTGCCGATGTACGTGATCTCGCCGTGGAGCCGCGGCGGCTGGGTCAACTCGCAGGCCTTCGACCACACGTCGGTGATCCGCTTCATCGAAGCGCGCTTCGGCGTGAAGGAGCCCCACATCGGCGCCTTCCGGCGCACGGTGTGCGGCGACCTCACCAGCGCCTTCAACTTCGCCAACCCGAACGACGAACCTCTGCCCACGCTGGCGGGCCGCAGCACCCGCGATCAGGCCGACCAGCTCCGGCTGAGCCAGGAGGCGCTGGGCCAGGTGCCGTTGCCGATCGACCCACAGGTGCCGCGCCAACCGACGGGCACGCGTCCCTCGCGCGCGCTGCCTTACGAGCTGCATGCCAGCGCGCGCGCCGATGCGGCGGCCGGCACGGTGCAATTGCTGTTCTCGAACACAGGCAAGGAAGGCGCGGTGTTCCATGTGTACGACAAGCTCAACCTCGGCCGCCTGCCGCGCCGCTACACGGTGGAAGCCGGCAAGACGCTCGACGACAGCTGGAACGTGGCCGCCGACAACAGCGGCTTCTACGACCTGTGGGTGCTCGGCCCCAACGGTTTTCACCGTCACTTCAAGGGCAATCTCGACGCGCTGCGCACGAGCGGCGCCAACCCTGAAGTACGGGTGTGCTACGACATTGCCAACGGCAACGTCTACCTCGACATGCGCAACGGCGGAACGAAGGGCTGCAAGTTCACGGTGAGCGCCAAGGCTTACCGCGACGACGGTCCGTGGATTGCAACCGTGAATGGGGGCGCCGCAGCCGAACAGCACTGGGAGCTCGCCACCAGCGGCCAGTGGTATGACTTCGCGGTAACCTGCGATGCCGACTCCGGTTACCTGCGCCGCTTTGCCGGCCGTGTGGAAACCGGCAAGCACTCGGTGAGCGACCCGGCGATGGGCTTGGCCGATTTCTGACGGCGCCCGCTACGCCGCGGCAGTGCGAAGCCACAGTTGCCGAATCCTGAACGTCAGCATCGCCGCGATGCTGACGTTCAGCAGGTTCCAGCCGATGCCGTTCAAAAACGCTGCGTGGTAGCTGCCCGTCAGGTCGAAGATCTTGCCCGACATCCAGCCGCCGAGCGCCATGCCGAACAACGTGAACATCAGCACTGTGCCCACGCGCGCGCCTGCTTCCGCGGGCGGAAAGTGCTCGCGCACGATGATTGCGTAAGACGGCACGAGGCCGCCCTGGAACAGGCCGAACAGCGCCGAGATCACATACAGCGGCACCAGCCCGTCGAACGGCAGGAACAGCAGCAGCGCCACGCACTGCAGCAGGCCGCCCAGCAGCAGCGTGCGCAACCCGCCGATGCGATCGCAGATGGCGCCCGACACGAGCCTGCTCACCACGCCGAAGCCCAGCATCAGCGACAGCATCTGCGCACCCCGCGCGGCACCGTAGCCGAGGTCGCCGCAATAGGCGACGATGTGGACCTGCGGCATCGCCATGGCCACGCAGCAGGCCACGCCCGCCACGCACAGCAGGCCTTGGGCCGTGCCCATGCTGAGGCCGAAGGGCCGCGTCATGTCGCGCATAGGCGCCGCGCTGAATGCAGCGCCCACCGGCGCGGCGGCCAATGCCGGCGGCCGTGCACGAAAGAAAAGCGCGAGCGCCGCCATAGCCAGGCCGCAGAAGATGCCCATGCCGATGTAGGTCTGGCGCCAGCCGACCGTCTCGATGAAGTGCTGTGCGATCGGCGGCCAGATGGCGCCGGCCACATAGTTGCCGCTTGCGCACACCGCCACCGCAATGCCGCGCCGCTTGACGAACCACAGCGACGTGTCCGCCACCAGCGGCGCGAAAGCCGCAGCACTGCCCAGCAGCCCGACCAGCACGGCCTGCGCCGCAATGAAGCCGACGATGCTGCCGGCCATGCCGCACGCGACATAGCCGATACCGAGGCTCAACGCGCCGATCAGCAAAGGCCACATCACGCCGAAGCGATCGGCCAACCGCCCCATCAGCACGCCGCCCACGCCGAAGCCGAGCATCAGCAGGGTGTACGGCAAGGAGGCATCGGCGCGCGCGACGCCGAACTCGGCCTGCACGGCGGGCAGCATCACAGAGACGACATACATGCCGCTGCTGCCGACCGTCATCACCAGCAAGGTGATGCCGAGCCGCAGCATGGCATAGCGTGAATCGGCCTGGTGGATAGCTGTCTCGGGTGTTCTCATTGTTTTTTCTCCGCACCGAGAATACCCCCGGACGCGGAGACGCATCGACGCGAGCGCGCAATGACCGGCGGCGCGCGGCCGCCTGCGCCCGGTGCGGCGAATCAGCCCGCGAACGGCGCCGGCATCACGACGTCCGCCGAAGCCTTGGGCATCGGCCCGCCCGGCTTGGGCTTGTCGTTGCAGCCGGCGGTCAGCAGACCGAGGCAGAACAGAAGAACGAAGGCTGAGCTTCTCATGCGGCGGATGCTATGCCCGCCGCCCTGCAAGTCAAGTCGGACGCCGCGCCGCGCAATACCTCGTCGTTCCGCGTCGACTTCAGGCCCGTTTAAGGAACATTTGACTACTATGGTTCCTCACGATACCGGGCGCGACCACGCCCAGCGAGGAAATCTGCATGTCTTTATCCGTCACGGCGCGTGCCGCCACGTTCGTCCAGGTTCTGCGCCGCGTTCTTGCGCTTTCAGCTCCCTATTTCAGATCCGAGGAGAAATGGCGGGCACGCAGCTTGTTCTTGGGTGTGATTGCGCTGAACCTCGGCACTGTCTACGTGTCGGTTCTCCTCAATGACTGGAGTCGGATCTTCTTCGACGCCCTGCAGAACAAGAACGAAACAGTCTTCTGGAGCCAGCTGCTGCGGTTCACGTACATCGCGATGGCCGGCATCAGCGTCGCGGTCTTCAAGTTCTATTTGACCCAATTGCTCCAGGTGCGCTGGCGCGCGTGGATGACGCGCAGCTACATGAGCCGCTGGATGGCCAACCGGACCTTCTACCGGCTGGAACTCGCGCGGTATGCGCAAAAGGCTGCCGCCGCGGACGATCGGCAGGTGCAAACCGACAACCCCGATCAGCGCATTCAGGAAGACATGCAGCTCTTCACCGATTACTCGGTCACGCTGTCGATGGGCATCCTGAATTCAGTGGTCACACTCGTGACCTTCATCGGCATTCTCTGGGGACTGTCCGGCCAGTTCGCCTTCAACTTCGACGGGCGCGAATTCACCATCCCGGGCTTGATGGTCTGGGTCGCCGTGCTCTATTGCGCCGTCGGCACGGTCATTACCCACTTCATCGGGCGGCCGCTGATCAGCCTCAACTTCCAGCAGCAGCGGCTCGAAGCCGACTTCCGCCACCACTTGGTGCGGGTACGCGAGTACAGCGAAGCGATCGCGCTCGACCGAGGCGAAAGTGTGGAGCGCGGCCAGCTCGATACGCGCTTTACGAGCGTGCTGCGCAATTATCTGTCCCTCATCAAGCAACAGAAGAACCTGGTGTTCTTCACATCGTCGTTCGGGCAACTGGCCATCGTGTTCCCCTACTTCTTGGCGGCCCCTCGCTTCTTCAGCGGCGCAATCCAATTCGGCGAGCTGATGCAGATCAGCCGCGCCTTCAACACGGTGCAGGACGCCATGTCGTGGTTCGTCGACAACTATGACCGCGTTGCCATCTGGCGCGCCACCGCAGACCGGCTCACCAGCTTCGACGATGCCATGCGCGCTCAAGAAACACCGAGCAGGCAACTCGAGCGTGACAGCGCCGCCAGCCTTCGTTCCGACGACTTGTCGATTGCGCTACCCGATGGCACAACGCTCGTCGACAACACGGCACTCTCGGTCGGGCCCGGCGACAGCGTGCTGCTGCAGGGCCCCTCGGGCAGCGGCAAATCGACCTTGTTCCGCGCGTTCGCGGGTATCTGGCCTTTCGCTCGCGGCCATGTGCGGGTGCCGGACGACGCGGTCTTCATGCCGCAGCGGCCCTACGTGCCCGACGGCAAGCTGCGCGACGCACTCACTTATCCGAACCCGGCCGCGAATTTCAGCGACGACCAGCTGCGCCAGGCCTTGACGGACGCCTTGCTTCCTGACCTGGCCAACCGGCTCGACGACAGCGACTCATGGGGCCAGAAGCTCTCGGGCGGCGAGCAGCAACGGCTGGCCATCGCGCGGGTGCTGCTCAAGAAGCCGGCCTGGCTGTTCGCCGACGAAATCACCAGTGCGCTCGACGCCGAGGCCGAAGGCGTCCTGTACAAGCGCCTCGCAGCCACGGTGCAGGCCGCGGGCGGAGCGATGGTGTCCATCGCGCACCGTGCCGCAGTGGGCGACTTCCACAACCAGCGCTGGACACTGGTGCCGCAGCCCGAGGGCTCGGCGGCGAACGGCGGCGCGCGCTACCGCCTGAACATTTCGGCAACTCAGCCAGCGGCGGCGTAGCGCTCCCAGCCCTTCTTGCGCAAGTCGCAAGCGGGGCACTCGCCGCAGCCATAGCCCCAGGCCTGGCGATGTTCCCGGTCGCCGAGGTAGCAGGTGTGGGTTTCTTCCACGATCAGGTCGACCAGCGGCTCGCCGCCCAGGCGGTGCGCCATCTGCCAGGTTTCGGCCTTGTCGATCCACATCAGCGGCGTTTCGATGACGAGGCGGCGCTCCAACCCGAGCGACAGCGCGAGCTGCATGGCCTTCATGGTGTCGTCGCGGCAGTCGGGGTAGCCCGAGAAGTCGGTCTCGCAGACGCCGGTGACGATCACCTGCAGGCCACGCCGGTAGGCCAGCGCCCCGGCGAGCGTGAGGAACAGCAGGTTACGGCCCGGCACGAAGGTGTTGGGCAGGCCGTCGGCCTGCATTTCGAACGCGACCTCTTCCGTCAGCGAGGAGCCGCCGAGTTGCGCCAGCGCCGCGAGCGTGAGCACGTGGTCTTCGCCCAGGCGCGGCGCCCAATCGGGAAAGCGCTCGCGCAGCTGCGCGAGGATGGTGCCGCGCACGTCGAGTTCGACGCGATGGCGCTGGCCGTAGTCGAAGCCCAGCGTTTCCACACGCTGGTACTTGGAGAGCGCGTCCGCGAGGCAGGTGGTCGAGTCCTGGCCACCGGAGAACAGGACGAGGGCGGTGGTGTGCAGGGGCATTTCTTCTTCTCTTCAACGGCGGGCCGTTGTTGCAGGTTCAAAGCCCCGATTTTCGCAGCCTGCTAGAGAAAGCGCTCGAGCAGCTTGCGCGAAGGGCGGTCGAGCGCCTTCACGTCGGGAATGCGGAACTGCACGCCATGGGCGCTGGCGATCAGCAGCGCACCGCCTTCGAGCCGGCGGATGTCTTCCTCGGCCTTGAGCACGAACGTGGTGTCGCCGCGGTCGGTGCTCACGGTCCAAGTGCTGGGCACGCCGAAGCTCGAAACGCCATGCAGCTTCAGCAGCGTGGGCGCAAAGTCGCGCACCGCCAGCTCTTGCTCCAGCAATGTGCGCGTTTCCGGCGGCAAGACCTCGATGCGATCGATCCAGACCAGCTCGCGGCCTTCGCTGCCGACCAGCGACACGCCCTCGCCGGGCGCGCTGAGCGGAAAGGCGCGCACGGGTGTCACGCCCACGTGGCGCTCGCCCTCGGCATCGGTCAGCACCAGGCGGCCAAAGGCGTCGCGCTCGAGATTGAAAGTGGGAATGGTGTCGCTCATCACGCGTCTCCGGCCGGATGGGCTGCATGGCTGATGACCAGCGGCAGCTGGGCGCCGGCGCGTTCGTCGACCGCGCCTTCGCTCGCATCGTCGTCTGCCTGGCGCAGCTGCGCCTGGTAGAGCCGCCAGTAGGCGCCCTGCTTCGCCATCAGTTCGTCGTGCGGACCGACCTCGACCACTTCGCCGCGGTCCATCACCACCAGCCGGTCGGCCTTGCGCAGCGTCGACAAACGGTGCGCAATCGCAATGGTGGTGCGGCCCTGCACGAGGTTGTCGAGCGCCTTCTGAATCTCTTTCTCGGTCTCGGTGTCCACGGCCGAGGTGGCCTCGTCGAGGATCAGGATGCGGGGGTCGATGAGCAGCGCGCGCGCAATGCTGATGCGCTGCCGCTCGCCGCCCGAAAGCCCCTGGCCGCGCTCGCCGACGAGCGAGTCGTAGCCGTGCGGCAGGCGCAGGATGAAATCGTGCGCATGCGCGGCCCGCGCGGCGGCCACGATTTCTTCGCGCGTGGCATCGGGCTTGCCGTAGGCGATGTTCTGCGCAATGGTGCCGAAGAACAGGAACGGCTCCTGCAGCACCAGGCCCACGTGGCGCCGGTAGTCGGCCACGGCAAAGCGGCGGATGTCGGTGCCGTCGACCTTGATGGCGCCGTCGGTCACGTCGTAGAAGCGGCAGATCAGGTTGACCAGCGTGCTCTTGCCCGATCCGCTGTGGCCCACCAGCCCGATCATCTCGCCGGGCTCGATGATCAGGTCGAGGTCGCGGATCACCGCACGCGAACCGTAGCGAAAGCCCAGCCCGCTCATCTCGATGCGGCCCTGCACGCGCTCGATCTTCACCGGGTTGGCGGGCTCGGGCACGTTGCTCACGTGGTCCAGGATGTCGAAGATGCGCTTGGCGCCCGCCGCGGCCTTTTGCGTGACCGAAACGATGCGGCTCATGGAATCGAGCCGCGTGTAGAAGCGCCCGATGTACGCAATGAAGGCAGTGAGCACACCCACGGTGATGCTGCCGCGCGCCACCTGCCAGATGCCGAAGCCCCACACCACGAGCAGGCCGATCTCGGTCAGCAGCGACACGGTGGGCGTGAACAGCGACCAGGTGCGGTTGAGCTTGTCGTTCACCTGCAGGTTGTAGACGTTCGCAATGCGGAAGCGCTCGGCTTCGCGGCGCTCCTGCGCAAAGGCCTTGACCACGCGAATGCCGGGGATGGTATCGGCCAGCACGTTGGTGACCTCCGACCACACGCGGTCGATCTTTTCGAAACCCGTGCGCAGCCGGTCGCGCACCACGTGGATCATCCAGGCGATGAAGGGCAGCGGCACCAGCGTGACCGCCGCGAGCAGCGGGTTGATCGACACCAGAATGACCGCGGTCATCACGATCATCAGCACGTCGTTCGCAAAATCGAGCGCGTGCAGCGAGAGAAACACGTTGATGCGGTCGGTTTCGGAGCCGATGCGCGACATCAGGTCGCCCGTGCGCTTGCCGCCGAAATAATCGAGCGGCAGCGTCAGCAGGTGCTCGTACGTGGTGGTGCGCAGGTCGGCGCCGATGCGCTCCGACACCAGCGCCAGCAGGTAGGTACGCGCCCAGCCCAAGCCCCATCCGACCAGCGCCGCGCCGAGCAGGCCGCTCAGGTAAATCGCCACGCGGGACGGATCGATCTTCTGCCCGTTCTGGAATGGAATCAGGATGTCGTCCATCAGCGGGATGGTCAGGTACGGCGGCACCAGGGTGGCGGCGGTCGAAATCAGGGTCAGGAAAAACCCCGTGATCAGCTGCTTGCGGTAGGGCTTTGCGAAGCGGCCCAGGCGCAGCAGCACCCAGGTCGATGGCGGCGTCTGGAGTTCGGTGTCGGCGGCGGCCGTGTCGTCGCCGTCGGGCTCGGCTGTCGCCTCGGCGACAGCTCCGTTCGCGCGCTGGCCGAACAGCTTGAGCAGCCGGAGCGCGGCGGGCTGGCTCGCCAGCGTGTAGCGCCAGCGCGCCAGACGCCCTGCGGGGCCGACGAGATCGAGGGTTCCGACGCCCGAATGGTCGTTCAGATACAGTTCGAGGGATGGATCGGCTAGTGACCACTCACACCACTGCCCGCCCGGTTGCAGCGCCAGCAGCCGCCGATCGGTCAGGGCCACGAGGCCGAACGTAAACAGAAGTTCTTCGTCGAGGTCAACCGCCAGTGTTACCAGAACGTTTTCCGCGGCAGTGAGCCGGCTTTTCAGCGCGTCTGATGCCGCCTCTGTTTCGCCCTCCCGGGTGCCGACTGGATCGTGATGTTGCATTGTGTTTCTTTGACTCTTGCCCGTCGCGGGCCGCGTGGACCGCGTCATGGCGTCCTTTGTCGGGCGCCGATTCTGACCGATTGCCATGGGCGCGCTTGAAGGCGCCGTGGTGCTCGGCCAAAGCACATCGAACGTTTGCATGACCCGTTTCGACGACATCCGCCTGCTGCGCATCAACTATTTGCGCGGTCCCAATCTCTGGACCTACCGTCCGGTGCTCGAAGTCTGGCTCGACCTGGGCCAACTGGAAGACTACCCCTCCAACAAGATCGACGGTTTTACCGACCGCCTGACCGGCCTGCTGCCGGCGCTCATCGAGCACCACTGCGGCGTGGGCGAGCGCGGCGGTTTCATCCAGCGCCTGACCGAAGGCACCTGGTCGGGCCATGTGCTCGAACACGTCGTCATCGAGCTCTTGAACCTGGCCGGCATGCCGACCGGTTTCGGGCAAACCCGCAGCACCTCGGAGCACGGCGTCTACCGCATGGTGTTCCGTGCGCGTGACGAGCAGGTCGCCCGGGTCGCCTTGGCCGAGGGCCACCGCCTGCTGATGGCCGCGATCAACAACGACCCGTTCACCGCCGCCGACGTGCAAAAGGCGGTCGACGCGGTCAAGGCCAAGGTCGAAGACTGCTACCTCGGCCCGAGCACCGCGGCCATCGTGTCCGCCGCCACCGACCGCGGCATTCCGCACATGCGGCTCAATAGCGGCAACCTGGTGCAACTGGGCTACGGCGCCAACCAACAGCGCATCTGGACCGCCGAGACCGACTACACCAGCGCCATCGGCGAATCGATTGCCAGCGACAAGGAACTGACCAAGTCGCTGCTCGCGAGCTGCGGCGTGCCGGTGCCCGAAGGCCAGGTGGTGGCCAGCGCCGAAGAAGCCTGGGAAGCCGCCGAAGACATCGGCCTGCCGGTGGTCGTGAAGCCGTCGGATGCCAACCACGGCCGCGGCGTGTCGCTCGAACTGACGACGCGCGAAGAAGTCATGGCCGCCTACGCGGTCGCCGAGCCCGAAGGCAGCGACGTGATGGTCGAGCGCTTCATCCGCGGCCACGAACACCGCCTGCTGGTGGTGGGCGGCGAAGTGGTGGCGGCCGCGCGCGGCGAGATCATCACCGTGACCGGTGACGGCAAGCTCAGCGTGGCCGAGCTCATCGAGAAGCAGCTCAACAGCGACCCGCGCCGCGGCGCCGAAGAGGAATACCCGCTCGACCTGATCGTGCTGGCGACCGACGCCAAGCTGCAGCTCGAACTCAAGCGCCAGGAACTGGACGGTGCTTCCGTGCCGGCCGCCGGCCGCGTGGTCACGATCCAGCGCAACGGCAACATGGCCAACGACTGCACCGACCAGGTCCACCCCGAAGTTGCGCACGCCGCCGTGCTGGCCGCCCGCGTGGTCGGCCTGGACATCGCGGGCATCGACCTCGTGGCGCAGGACATCGGCAAGCCGCTCGGTCCGCAGCGCGGCGCGATCGTCGAAGTCAACGCCGGCCCTGGCCTGCTGATGCACCTGAAGCCGGCCGTCGGCTCGCCGCGCCCGGTGGGCCGCGCGATTTGCGACCACCTGTTCCCCAACGACGCGCCGGGCCGCATTCCGGTGGTGGGCGTCGCGGGCTCCCAAAACACCGCCGTGCTCGCGCGCCTGGTCGCCTGGCTCATCAACCTCGGCGGGCGCCACACCGGACTGGCCTGCCGCGACGGCCTGTTCCTCGAACGCCGCCGCGTCGATGCACGCGACAGCGCCAACTGGGACGCCGGCCACCGTCTGCTCGTGAACCGGGCCGTGCAGGCAGTGGTGATCGAGAACGGCGCCGAAACCATCTTGCGCGACGGCCTCGCCTACGACCGCTGCGAAGTCGGCATCGTGACCGACCTCGAAGGCGCCGAAGCGCTGGCCGACTACGACATCACCGAAAGCGACCAGCTGGTCAAGGTGCTGCGCACACAGGTCGACGTGGTGCTCGGCGAAGGCACGGCCGTGCTGAACGCGGGCGACCCGCGCGTGGCGGGCCTGGCGCCGCTGTGCGACGGCGCCGTCATTCTGTATGCCGCCGATCCGCAAGCCGCCGCGCTCACCGCGCACCAGACCGCGGGTGGAAGGGCCGTGCTGGTTCGGCAAGACCGCGTGGTGCTGGCGAACGGCAGCAGCGAATCGTTCCTGCCGGGCCTCGGCCGCCTGACCGTCTGGCGTGCAACGCACGCGGGCGTCAGCCTCGAGAGCGTGCTGGCCGCCGTGGCCGCGGCCTGGGCGCTGGGCATTCCGCTGAACCTCATCGGCGCCGGCGTCGAAGCCTTCGAGGCCGACTTGCAGGCGGCGCTGGCTTCGCTGCAGCTCTCGCAGACGCAGCCCCTTTCGTCCCAACAACAATTCGCCTGACGCGCACCGCCGCCCCATGAAAGTCACCCGTATCCGCGCCCTGCGCGGCCCCAATCTCTGGAGCCGCCACACCGCCATCGAAGCGGTGATTGCCTGCGAAGGCGATGAAAACGCCATCAGCCGGCTGCCGGGCTTCGAAGCCCGCCTGCGCGCCCGCTTTCCCACCATCGGCGAACTGCACCCGATGGTGCTGGGCCAGCCGCTGGCGCTCGCGCACGTGCTCGAGAACGCCGCCGTGGCGCTGCAGGCCCAGGCCGGCTGTGCCGTCAACTTCGGCCACACCTCGCCCACGGTGGAAGAAGGCGTCTACCAGGTCACGTTCCAGTACAGCGAAGAAGCCGTCGGCCGCCGCGCACTCGCGCTGGCCGAAGAGCTGGTCGCGGCCGCGATGAACGGCACGGCCTTCGATGCCACCGCGGCCATCACGGAACTGCGCGATCTCGACGAGTCGGAGCGCCTCGGCCCGAGCACCGGCTCTATCGTCGATGCCGCGGTGGCGCGCGGCATTCCCTACCGCCGGCTGACCAGCGGCAGCCTGGTGCAGTTCGGCTGGGGCTCCAAGCAGCGCCGCATCCAGGCGGCCGAGATCGACAGCACCAGCGGCGTGGCCGAATCGATCGCGCAGGACAAGGAACTCACCAAGCAGTTGCTCAATGCGGCCGGCGTGCCCGTGCCGCTCGGCCGGCCCGTCGCCGATGCCGAAGACGGCTGGACCGCGGCCATGGAAATCGGCCTGCCGGTGGTGGTGAAGCCGCAAGACGGCAACCAGGGCAAGGGCGTCACGGTCAACATCACGACGCGCGAGCAACTCACGGCCGCCTATGAATCGGCTGCCGGGTACGGCGAAGTCATGGTCGAGAAATTTTTGCCGGGCTTCGACTTCCGCCTGCTCGTGGTGGGCGACCGCCTCGTCGCAGCCGCGCGGCGCGATCCGCCGAACGTGATCGGCGACGGCAGTTCCACCGTGCGCCAACTCGTGGACACCGTGAACCAGGACCCGCGCCGCGGCGAAGGCCACGCCACCTCGCTCACCAAAATCCGCCTCGACGACATCGCCATCGGCCGCCTCGAAGCCGAGGGCCTCACGCCCGACAGCGTGCCCGCGCGCGGCCAGCGCGTGGTGCTGCGCAACAACGCCAACCTGTCCACCGGCGGCACCGCCACCGACGTGACCGACACCGTGCACCCCGAAGTGGCCGCGCGCGCGGTCGATGCGGCGCAGATGGTCGGCCTGCACATCTGCGGCGTTGACATGGTGTGCGAGAACGTGCTGCGTCCGCTCGAAGAACAACATGGCGGCGTGGTCGAAGTGAACGCCGCGCCCGGCCTGCGCATGCACATCTCGCCCTCCTTCGGCCGCGGCCGCGCGGTCGGCGAGGCGGTAATGGACACGCTCTTCGCGCATGGCGACGACGGCCGCATTCCGGTCGTCGCCGTCACCGGCACCAACGGCAAGACGACCACGGCGCGGCTCATCAACCACCTGCTCGCATCGAGCGGCCTGCGCACCGGCATGACCAACACGGACGGCGTGTACGTCGACGGACGCCAGACCGACAGCGGCGACTGCAGCGGCCCCAAGAGCGCGCGCAACGTGCTGATGCATCCCGACGTGGATGCGGCCGTGTTCGAAGTGGCGCGCGGCGGCGTGCTGCGCGAAGGCCTCGGCTTCGACCGCTGCGAGGTGGCCGTGGTCACCAACATCGGCAGCGGCGACCACCTGGGCCTGAACTACATCACCACCGTCGAAGACCTCGCGGTGCTCAAGCGCGTGATCGTTCGCAACGTCGCACCCGACGGCTACGCGGTGCTGAACGCCGCCGACCCCAACGTGGCCGCCATGGCGGCAGGCTGCCCCGGCCACGTGATCTTCTTCACCGCCGACCGCCAGCATCCGGTCATGGCCACGCACCGCGCCCAAGGCAAGCGCACCGTCTACGTCGACCAGGACACGCTGGTTGCCGCCGAAGGCTCGTGGCGCGAACGCATTGCGCTGCGCGATGTGCCCATCACGCGCAACGGCACCATCGGCTTCCAGGTCGACAACGTGATGGCCTCGGTGGCCGCGGCCTGGGCCGTCGGCCTCGACTGGGACACCATTCGCAGCGGCCTCGCGAGCTTCATGAACGACGCGGCCGGCGTGCCGGGGCGCTTCAATGTCATGGAGTACCGCGGCGCCACCGTGATCGCCGACTACGGCCACAACACCGACGCCATGCGCGCGCTGGTGTCGGCCGTCGACACCATGCCGGCCAACAAGCGCTCGGTGGTGATCAGCGGCGCGGGCGACCGCCGCGATTCCGACATTCGCGACCAGACCGCCATCCTCGGCCAGGCCTTCGACGACGTGATCCTCTACCAGGACGCGGCCCAGCGCGGCCGCGCCGACGGCGAGGTGATGGCACTGCTGCGCCAAGGCCTGCAGGGCGCGGCACGCACGCGCCAGATCGACGAGATTCGCGGCGAGTTCGTCGCCATCGACACCGCGCTGGCGCGCCTGCAGCCGGGCGACCTGTCGCTGATCCTGGTCGACCAGGTCGAAGAAGCGCTGGCGCATCTCGCGCAGCGCATCGCGGCGGGCTGAACGCACGGCGGGGCGGCCCTTTCGGCCGCCCTGCCGGACACGTCCCACACGCATCGGCGAGTCTGGCCGGGTCAGCTGGCTCTGCCGTCCCACACCCTGTGGCGGGTGCGCCGGACCACACTGCTGCTCCGGTCGCGCTTTCGGAGGGCGCGCCTTAACCAGGAGCACCCGATGACAACAACAGTTCGTTCCACCCTTTCTGCTGCCGCGCTTTTTGCAGCAAGCGGTTTTCTCATGCTCGGCGCGCCGCACGCCAACGCGCAGGCGCCGGGCACGGCCGCCCGCGCGCAGCAAGAACGCGCCGTGTGCGACGGCGTCCAGCAAGACCGCGCGGCCTGCCTTCGCGAAGCCGGCGCCGCGCGCCAGGAAGCGAACCGCCGCGACGGCCTCACGAGTGCCAGCCCCGGCCGCTACGACGCCAATGCGATGGCGCGCTGCCGTGAACAGCCCGCGGCCGACCGCGCCGATTGCGAAGCCCGCCTGCAGGGCGGCGCGCGCACCACCACCGAAGGCAGCGTGATGGGCGGCGGCGTCATCCGCGAAACAGTGACGCCGTTGCCGGCGCAACCCGCCGCCTCCACTCGCTGAACATCGGGCCGCGCGGAACCCGATGCGGCCCGCCATGTCCAACGGTCTCATGTTTCAGGTCACTCCAAGGAGCACCCCATGAACAGCACCACACGTTCGATGATTGCCGCCCTGATTGCAGTGGGCGGTGTCGCCATGGCCACCACGGCCTCGGCCCAGCCGCGTCGCGGCGATTCCACTTACCAGCAGGAACTCTCGGTTTGCGGCCGCAACCAGCAAGACCGCGCGGCCTGCATTCGCGAAGCCGGCGCCGCACGCCAGGAAGCCGCGCGCGGCGGACTCACCAGCGCGCCCGACTACCAGCGCAATGCGCTCGCACGTTGCGGACTCCAGCCGCCGGCCGATCGCGCAGACTGCGAAGCACGCGTGCTCGGCGGCAGCGGCAACACCCGCGGCGCCGTGGACGGCAGCGTGATGGGCGGCGGCGTGATCCGCGAGTCGGTCACCACGGTCGTCATGCCTGCGCCGGCCGCAATGCCGGCTCCGATGCCCGCACCTTCACGCGTTCCCGCGCCGGCGATTGCGCCGATGACGCCGATTGCGCCCATGGAGCCGATGCCGGCACCCATGCCTGCGCCTGCCCGCTGAAGCACCGGGCGATGCATGCATCATCCCGTCGCCCGCATCCATGCCGGCGGCGGGATAGGTACGCCATCCGCAAGCGTGCTGTGATGACCCGTCTTGTCACGCGACTGTCATAAAGCACGGCAGGCTGCTAGCTATAGTTCTCGCTCTCTGACTACCGAGAAACTCTTTCCCATGAATGCCATCAAGCTCGCCCGCCGATTCATAGAAACGGACCCGGCGAACGAATCGGCCAAGATCCTGGCCCAGCTCGTATTGGCGCTCGAATCCGAACGCAGTTTCGAACTGGTCAGGCTCTACAGCCTCGACTACAAGAGCTTCGAGCTCGCGATGGACATCCTGAAGGAATGGCGGCTCGACCGCTATTACGCGAGCAAGTCGAAGCTGTTCGACCTGTCTCTGCAGGTCAGCGAACTCGAAAATCGCTAGCTTCTACTTGCCCCAGCGCAGCACGAGGGGATCGAGCCGCTTCGCGGTTTCGATCAACCCGGCGCGCGTGTCGGGGTGCAGCGCCGGCAGCGGGTGGCGCGGCGCTTCGCAGGCGATCACGCCGCCTTCCTTCATCAGCGCCTTGCAGGCCAGGAGGCCGGCCTGGCGGTTCTCGTAGTTGATGAGCGGCAGCCATTGCTGGTACAGCGAAAAGGCCTTGTCGCGGTCGCCCGCACGGTGCGCCTCGATGATCGGCCGGATCCCATCGGGAAAACCGCCGCCCGTCATCGAGCCGGTGGCGCCAGCGTCGAGGTCGGGCATCAGCGTGATGGCTTCCTCGCCGTCCCATGGGCCTTCGATGGCATCGCCGCCCAGGCGAATCAGCTCGCGCAGCTTCGAGGCCGCACCGGCGGTCTCGATCTTGAAATACGCGACCTGTTCGATCTCCTTGGCCATGCGCGCAAGGAACGGCGCCGACAGCACCGTACCGCTCGCCGGTGCGTCCTGGATCATGATCGGAATGCTCACGGCATCCGAGAGGCCGGCATAGAACTCGAAGATCTGCGGCTCCGGCACGCGGAACGTGGCGCCGTGATACGGCGGCATCACCATCAGCATGGCGGCGCCCATGTCTTGCGCGCGCCGGCTGCGCTCGGCGCAGATGCGGGTGCTGTAGTGGGTGGTGGTGACGATCACCGGCACGCGGCCCGCCACGTGCTCGAGCACGGTGCGCGTGAGCACCTCGCGCTCTTCGTCGGAGAGCACGAACTGCTCCGAGAAGTTGGCAAGAATGCACAGCCCGTCGGAGCCCGCGTCGATCATGAAATCGACGCAGCGCTTCTGGCTTTCGAGGTCGAGCGCGCCCTGTTCGGTGAAGGTGGTGGGCACCACCGGGAAGATGCCGCGGTATCTGGGTGTCATGGTGGATCAGTGTGAATGACGGGGAACGGCGGAGCCTCTGCAGCCCACCAGAAAGTCGAAGTCGCAGCCTTCGTCGGCCTGCAGCACATGGTTGACGTAGAGCTTCTGGTAGCCGCCGCCGCGCGCGCTCATGGGCTGTGCATCGCTGCTGGTCAGCGACGCCAGGCGGGCCGCCAGTTCTTCGTCGCTGATGTCGAGGTGCAAGCGCCCCGCATCGCAGTCGAGCTCGATCCAGTCGCCGTCGCGCACGGCCGCGAGCGGCCCGCCGTCGGCGGCTTCGGGCGCCACGTGAAGCACCACCGTGCCATAGGCCGTGCCGCTCATGCGCGCATCCGAAATGCGCACCATGTCCTTCACGCCCTGGCGCAGCAGCTTCGGCGGCAGCCCCATGTTGCCGACCTCGGCCATGCCGGGGTAGCCCTTGGGGCCGCAGTTCTTCAACACCATCACCGAACTGGCATCGATCTCGAGGCTCTCGTCGACGATGCGTTCCTTGTAATGCTCGAGGTTCTCGAACACCACGGCGCGGCCACGGTGCTTCAGCAGTTCGGGCGATGCCGCCGAGGGCTTGAGCACCGCGCCGCGCGGCGACAGATTGCCGCGCAGGATGCGGATGCCGCCATCGGCAATCAGCGGCTTGTCGAGCGGGCGGATCACCTCGTCGTTGAGGCTCGGCGCCTCGCGCACGTTGTCCCAGATCGATTGGCCGTTGACGGTGAGCGCGCCGGGATGCGGCAGCAAGCCGTTCTCGCCGAGGCGCCGCAGCACGGCCGGCAGGCCGCCCGCGTAATAGAACTCTTCCATCAGGAAGCGGCCCGAGGGCAACAGGTCGACGATGGTCGGCGTATCGCTGCCGATGCGCGTCCAGTCTTCGAGCTCGAGCTCGACGCCGATGCGCCCTGCAATCGCCTTCAGGTGGATGACCGCGTTGGTCGATCCGCCGATGGCCGCGTTCACGCGAATGGCATTCTCGAACGCTTCGCGCGTGAGAATTTTCGAGAGCGTGAGCCCTTCCTTCGCCATCTCGACCGCGCGCATGCCGGACATCTGCGCGAGCACGTAGCGCCGCGCATCGACCGCCGGAATGGCCGCGTTGTGCGGCAGCGAGGTGCCGAGTGCTTCGGCCATGCAGGCCATGGTCGAGGCCGTGCCCATGGTGTTGCAGGTGCCGGCCGAGCGCGACATGCCGCCTTCGGCCGAAAGGAACTGGTGCAGGTTGATCTCTCCCGCCTTGAGCGATTCGTGCAGCTGCCACACGGCCGTGCCCGAGCCGATGTCCTTGCCCTCGAGCTTGCCGTTGAGCATCGGCCCGCCCGTGACGACGATGGCGGGTATGTCGCAGCTTGCGGCCCCCATCAGCAATGCGGGGGTGGTCTTGTCGCAGCCGGTGAGCAGCACCACCGCATCCACCGGGTTGCCGCGAATGGCTTCTTCCACGTCCATGCTCGCGAGGTTGCGCGTGAGCATGGCGGTGGGCCGCAGGTTCGATTCGCCGTTCGAGAACACCGGGAACTCGACCGGGAAGCCGCCCGCCTCCGAAATGCCGCGCTTCACATGCTCGGCGATTTTTCGGAAGTGCGCGTTGCACGGTGTGAGTTCCGACCAGGTGTTGCAGATGCCGATGATCGGCCGGCCGTCGAACTCGTGGTCGGGGATGCCCTGGTTCTTCATCCAGCTGCGGTACATGAAGCCGTTCTTGTCGGCCGAGCCGAACCACTCGGTCGAGCGAAGCTTCTTCTTGGGGTTTTGGTCCGGCATGCGGAAGTTTCCTGAAGGCGAGAGAGAAAGAAAAAAGAAGGCGTCAGCGCCGGGGCGTGCGCGAAGTGAAGAAGCGCTGCAGCAGGCAGAACACGAACAGCAGTGCGCCGACGACGATGCGTGTCCACCACGAACTCAGCGTGCCGTCGAAGGAAATCAGGGTCTGGATGATTCCGAGCATCAGCACGCCGAACAGCGTGCCCGCCACGTAGCCCACGCCGCCCGTGAGCAGCGTGCCGCCGATCACCACCGCCGCAATCGCATCGAGCTCCAGCCCAAGCGCATGAAGACCGTAGCCCGAGAGCATGTAGAAGGTGAAGATCACGCCCGCCAGCGCCGAGCAGAAGCCCGACAGCGTGTAGACGCCGACGAGCGTGGAGCGCACCGGCAGGCCCATCAGCATGGCCGAGTGCTCGCTGCCGCCGATGGCGTACACCGCGCGGCCGAACGGCGTGCAGTGCGCGATAAACACCGCGGCCAGCAGCACGGCAATGGCAATCACCGCGCTGATCGAGAGCGAAGCCTCGCCCCAGATGGGAATGCGGATCTGCGAAACCTCGGAATAGAACGCGTTGGTGATGCTGATCGAATCGATGCTGATCAGGTAGCACAGCCCACGCGCCAGGAACATACCGGCCAGCGTGACGATGAAAGGCTGCAACCTGAACCGCTCGATGAGCAGCCCCATGAATGCGCCGAACGCCGTGCCCATGGCCAGCACCAGCGGAATCACCACCGCGGGGCTCCAGCCGTGCTTCTCGACCAGCGCAGCCGACACCATCGTGGTGAGCGCAATCACCGAGCCCACTGAAAGATCGATGCCGCCCGAAAGAATCACGAAGGTCATGCCCACGGCCACGACGATCAGGAAGGCGTTGTCGATCAGCAGGTTGAGAAACACCTGCGCGGAGAAGAAGCCGTCGTAGAACACCGAGCCCAGAGTGGCCATCAGCACGAACAGCGAGATGGTGGCCGTCAACGGCAGGTACTTCGGGTTGAGCCCCGTCTTGCCCCCTTTCCCGACCGCGGGAGAGGGTTGGGATGAGGGCGCAGCCGCTTCGATCACCGCGCTCATGCCCGTCCCCCTTCATGCACCGGCCGCTGCACCAGCGCGCGAACCTCCGCCCTGAACTCCGGCGACTGCAACAACATGACTGCGAACACGACCACGGCCTTCACGACGAGGTTGATTTCCGGCGGCACGCCGAGCGAATAGATGGCATAGGTCAGCGTCTGGATGATCAGCGCACCGATCACGCTGCCCATGAGGCTGAAGCGTCCGCCGGTCAGCGCCGTGCCGCCCAGGGTCACGGCCAGGATCGCGTCGAGCTCCAGCAGCTGGCCCGCGTTGTTGCCGTCGGCGCTCTTGACGTTGGAGCTGATCAAGAGGCCCGCGATGCCCGCGCAGACGCCGCAGAACGCATAGGCCCCGACGACGAGCCGCCGCGCCTGCACGCCCGCCACGCGCGCGGCCGTCGGGTTGATGCCCACCGCTTGAATGAAAAGGCCCAGCGCCGTGCGCGTGATGGCCAGGTAGAGCAGCACGAACACCGCCGCTACGATGAAAAGCGAGAACGGCAGCCCCAGCAGATAGCCGCTGCCCAGGAAGAAGAAGGGCTTGTAGTAGATCGTGATGATCTGCCCGTCGGCGATGAGCTGCGCAATGCCGCGGCCCGCCACCATGAGGATCAGCGTGGCGATGATCGGCTGCATGCCCACCTTGGCGACCAGAAGGCCGTTCCAGAAGCCGCACAGCAATGCGATGCCAAGGGCCGCCAGAATCGCCAGCCACATCGGAAAGCGGCTCACGTCGCTCGACACCGAGCCGCCGATCATCCAGGCCGCCACCGCCGCGGCAATGGCCACCACCGCGCCCACCGAGATGTCGATGCCGCGCGTGGCAATGACCAATGTCATGCCGAGCGACACCAGCACCAGCGGCGCCGCGCGGTTCACGATGTCGATCAGGCTGCCGTAGAGATGGCCGTCGCGCCATTCGAGATGCAGGAAGCTGGCATTGAATGCCGTGTTGACTGCGAGCAGGAGCAACAGCGTGACGATGGGCCACGCGAGGCGGTGGCGCATGAGGGACGAGAGGCGTTTCATGTCTTCTGCCTTGCTCCTTCCCCTTCCGGGGGAAGGTTGGGATGGGGGCACGCGGCCTCGGACGCTGCGCGGCGGCGAAGGCCGCCGGCCCCCACCCCTGCCCTCCCCCGGGAGGGGAGGGAGAAAGACAAAAGGGCGCGCGTCATGCCGCTGCAATCATTTCGTAAACCTCGTCTTCGGTCGAACCGCCCGGCAGCTCGCCCACCTTCTTGCGATCGCGCAGCACCACGATGCGGTGCGCCACGCGCACCACCTCGCTGATTTCGGAGGAGATGAAGATCACCGCCATGCCTGCCTTCGCGAGCCGCAGGATCTCTTCCATGATTTCCTGCTTGGCCGCCACGTCGATGCCGCGCGTGGGCTCGTCGAGAATCAGCAGCCGCGGCTCGGTCGCGAGCCAGCGCGCGATCATGGCCTTCTGCTGGTTGCCGCCGGAGAGCAAACCGATGGGCGTTTCCACGCTCGCAGTCTTGATGCCGAGTGACTTCACGAAGCGCTCCGCCATTTCGGTCTGTTCGGCATGCGAGAGAAACCGCTTCGTGCCCAGGCGCGCCTGCAATGCGAGCGCAATGTTCTCGCGCACCGACAGCTCCGCCACGATCCCGTCGGTCTTGCGTTCCTCCGGGCACAGCGCCAGCCCTTCGCGCACCGCATCGGCCGGGTTCGCAAATGTGACGGCGCGCCCGTCGACCTTGAGCACGCCGCGGTCGGGCGACTCCAGCCCGAACAGCAGCCGCGCGAGTTCGGTGCGGCCCGCGCCGAGCAGGCCCGCAATGCCCACGACTTCTCCGGCGCGCACGCGCAGATCCGTCGCTTGCAGTTGCCCGGCCTGGCCCAGCCCTTCGGTCTGCAGCAAGGCCGGAGCGGCCTCGTCGAATGCCGGCAATGCAGCAGGCCGCGCCGATTGCGCCGCCAGCTCGCGCCCGAGCATCGCGGCAATCAGTGCCTGCGGCCCCAGGTCCGCGGCACGCCATTCGCCGATCCAGCTACCGTTGCGCAACACCGTGATGCGGTCGGACACCGCGTACATCTGGTTGAGAAAGTGCGTCACGAAGACAATCGCAAGTCCTTCGCCGCGCAGGCGCCGCAGCACCTCGAACAGCTTCTCGACCTCGTCGTCGTCCAGACTCGAAGTCGGCTCGTCGAGGATCAGCACCTTCGACGACACGCCGAGCGCGCGCGCAATGGCCACCAGCTGCTGCACCGCGACCGAGTAGCTCGACAGCAGCCGGGTCACGTCGATGTCGAGCCCGATGCGCGCCAGCAGTTCGGCGGCGCGGCGGTTGACGGCCGCCCAGTCGATGCGAAAGCCCTGCGCCGCACCGCAACGCGGATAGCGCCCCGCAAACACGTTCTCGGCCACCGAGAGGTTCGGGCACAGGTTGACCTCCTGGTAGACCGTGCTGATGCCCAGCTTCTGCGCCTCGAGCGGCGATGCGGGATGAATGGCCTGTCCGTCGAGGCGTATTTCGCCGCCGCTCGACGGCAACACGCCCGTCAGTACCTTGATGAGTGTGGACTTGCCCGCGCCGTTCTGGCCCATCAGCGCGTGGATCTCGCCCGGGTACAGCCGCAGCTGAACATCGCGCAGCACGGGGATGCCGCCAAACTGCTTGTGGATGCCGTGCAGTTCGAGCACGGGCGTGACGGTGCCGTCGGTCATGCGCCCTGCTTACTTGTTCTTGTTGTAGACGTCGATGAACACCGCGGCCAGCAGCACCAGGCCCTTGATCACCTGCTGGTAGTCGATGCCGATGCCGAGAATCGACATGCCATTGTTCATCACGCCCATGATGAAGGCGCCGATCACCGCGCCCATCACACGGCCCACGCCGCCCGAGGCCGAAGCCCCGCCGATGAAGCAGGCGGCAATCACGTCGAGCTCGAAGCCGAGGCCAGCCTTCGGCGTGGCCGTGTTGAGCCGCGCCGCGAACACCAGGCCCGCGAGAGCCGCCAGCGCACCCATGTTGACGAAAGTAAGAAACGCGAGCCGCTGCGTCTTCACGCCCGACAGCCGGGCCGCCTTCTCGTTGCCGCCCAGCGCATAGATGCGGCGGCCGATGGTCGTGCGGTTCGTGACGAAGTCGTACACCACGATCAGCACCGCCATCACGATCAGCACATTGGGCAGGCCCTTGTAGGTCGAGAGCAGGTAGCTGAAGAAGAGAATGATGGCCGCGAAGAACAGGTTCTTCACGAGGAAGAATGCGTAGGGCTCCGTTTCCATGCCGTGCGCCGCCAGCTTGGCGCGCCCGCGCAGCTTGAAGAACACCAGCGCCGCCGCGGCCAGCGCGCCGACCACCAGAGAGGTGGTGCGCAAGGTGTCGCCGCCCAGCGGATCGGGAATGAAGCCCGAACTCAGCCGCTGGAACTCGACCGGAAACGGCCCCACTGATTGCCCCGCGAGCAGCGCCAGCGTGAGCCCCTTGAACACCAGCATGCCCGCGAGCGTGACGATGAACGAAGGGATCTTGCGGAACGCGACGAACCAGCCCTGCGCGGCGCCGATGACCGCGCCCGCCGCAATGCTGATGATGGCCGTCGGCACGAAATGCCATTCGTACTCGACCATCAGCACCGCCGCCAGCGCGCCGATGAAGCCGCAGACCGAACCCACCGACAGATCGATGTGCCCCGCCACGATCACCAGCAGCATGCCCAGCGCCATGATGACGACGTAGCTGTTCTGCAGCAGCAGGTTGGTGAGGTTCAGCGGCCGCAGCAGCGTGCCGTCGGTCAGCACCTGGAACAGCACCATGATCGCGACCAGCGAGATCAGCATGCCGTATTCGCGCAGGTTGTTCTTCAGGAAGCCGGCGTGCAGCTTCGGGGCAGCCTCTGCAATGGGGACCGCGGCGTTCACCGCGTTGACTTCAGGCTGCGACATGGACGGAACTCCCCGCGCTCACGATGGCATGCATGATGCGTTCCTGCGAAGCCTCGGCGGCCGGAAATTCGGCCACGAAACGGCCCTCGTTCATGACATAGATGCGGTCGCACATGCCTAGCAGTTCCGGCAGTTCGGAAGAAATCATGAGAATGCCTTTGCCCTCGCTCGCGAGCTGGTCGATGATGGTGTAAATCTCGTACTTGGCGCCCACGTCGATGCCGCGCGTGGGTTCGTCCAGAATCAGGAGTTCGGGTTTGGTAAAGAGCCACTTGCTGAGCACCACCTTCTGCTGGTTGCCGCCCGACAGGTTGACCACCAGTTGCTCCACCCCCGAAGAGCGGATGTTGAGCGCCTTGCGGTAGTCGCTTGCCACCTTGAACTCGCGCGCGTCGTCGATCACCATGGAACTGGAAACCGCCTCCAGGTTCGCTAGGCTCACGTTCTTGCGGATGTCTTCTTCCAGCACCAGCCCCAGGCCCTTGCGGTCTTCGGTGACGTAGGCAATGCCCCGGTCGATGGCCTTGCCCACTGTGCTTACGTCCACGGGCTGGCCGTGCATCAGCACGGTGCCGCTGATGCGTTGGCCGTAGGACTTACCGAACACGCTCATCGCGAGTTCGGTGCGGCCCGCGCCCATGAGGCCCGCGATACCGACGATTTCGCCTTGGCGCACATGCAGGTTCACGCCCTTGATCTGTTCGCGGTCGGCATGCAGCGCGTGGTGCACGCGCCAGTCGCGCACCTCGAACACGGTGTCCCCGATCTTCGGATGGCGCTGCGGATAGCGGTGCGCCATGTCGCGCCCCACCATGCCGCGGATGATGCGGTCCTCGCTGATCGGCTGGTTGCGGCAATCCATCGTTTCCACGGTGGCGCCGTCGCGCAGCACGGTGATCGAGTCGGCCACCTTGGCAATTTCGTTGAGCTTGTGCGAGATAAGAATCGACGCGATGCCCTGGCGCTTCAGCTCGAGCAGCAGCATCAGCAGCGCGTCGCTGTCGTTCTCGTTGAGGCTGGCCGTGGGCTCGTCCAGGATCAGCAGCTTGACCTCCTTGGCCAAGGCCTTGGCAATTTCGACCAGCTGCTGCTTGCCCACGCCCAGGTCGGTCACCAGGGTGGTGGGCGGTTCTTTCAGGCCCACCTTGGCGAGCAGCTCGCGCGTCTTCGCATAGGCGGCGAACCAGTCGATCACGCCGCCGCGCGTGATCTCGTTGCCGAGAAAGATGTTCTCGGCAATGGACAGCAGCGGCACCAGCGCAAGCTCCTGGTGAATGATGATGATGCCGAGCTTCTCGCTGTCGGCAATGCCTTTGAAGCGGCGCAGCTCGCCTTCGAAGTGAATTTCGCCGGTGTACGAGTCGCACGGGTAGACGCCGCTCAGCACCTTCATGAGCGTCGACTTGCCCGCGCCGTTCTCGCCGACCACCGCATGGATCTCGCCCGCGCGCACCGCGAGGTTGACATTGCTCAGCGCCTTCACGCCGGGAAATGTCTTGGTGATGCCGCGCATCTCGAGGATGCTGCGCGAGTCCGCTTCCATGCCGTGGTTGCTCACTTGACCTGGCTTTCCTTGTAATAGCCGCTGTCGACCAGCACCTGCTTCCAGTTGGCGCCATCCACGCTCACGGGCTTGAGCAGGTACGACGGCACCACCTTGACGCCGTTGTTGTAGGTCTTGGTGTCGTTCACTTCAGGCGTCTTGCCCGACAGCATCGCGTCGACCATCGCCACCGTGACCTTGGCCAGCTCACGCGTGTCCTTGAACACGGTCGAGGTCTGTTCCTTGCGGAGAATCGACTTCACCGAAGGAATCTCGGCGTCCTGGCCCGAGACGATCGGCATCGGCTGCGAAGCCGAGCCATAGCCCACGCCCTTGAGCGACGACAGAATGCCGATCGACAGGCCGTCGTACGGCGACAGCACCGCATCGACGCGGTCCTTGCTGTAGTACGCCGACAGCAGGTTGTCCATGCGCGCCTGCGCCACCGCGCCGTCCCAGCGCAGCGTGCCGACCTTGTCCATGCCCATCTGCTTGCTGCGCACCACCAGCTTGCCGCTCTTGATGTACGGGTCGAGCACCGACATGGCGCCGTTGTAGAAGAAGAACGCGTTGTTGTCGTCGGGCGAGCCGCCGAACAGCTCGATGTTGAACGGGCCCTTGCCGCTCTTCAGGTCGAGCGCCTTCTCGATCGACTGCGCCTGCAGCACGCCGACCTGGAAGTTGTCGAAGGTGGCGTAGTAGTCGACGTTCTTCGAGCCCTTGATGAGCCGGTCGTACGCGATGACCTTCACGCCCTTGTCGGCCGCCTTCTGCAGCACGTCGGACAGCGTGGAGCCATCGATGGCCGCAATCACCAGGACCTTCGAACCCTTGGTGACCATGTTCTCGATTTGCGCGAGCTGGTTCGGAATGTCGTCGTCGGCGTACTGCAGGTCGGTCTTGTAGCCCTTTTCCTTGAAGTACTTGACCATGTTGGCGCCGTCCGCGATCCAGCGGGCCGACGACTTGGTCGGCATGGAGATGGCGATCGGGCCCTTGTCCTGCGCATGCGCGAGCGGCGCAATGCCGGCCACGGCCAGCGCGATGCCTGTGAGCGAGGCCTTGAGGAAATTGCGTTTCATGGGTGGTTGCTCTCAGTACTTGCGATTGGGAAACTCTTTGGCGGCGACTTCCATCGGGAAGATCGTCTCTTCGGTCACGATGCGCTTGGGCAGCGGCTTGCCGGCCTTGATGTCCTTCACGGCGCTCATCAGCTGGGGGCCGAGCAGCGGGCTGCATTCCACCGACACGTTGAGCTTGCCGGCGATCATGGCTTCGAAGGCGCCCTTGACGGCATCGATCGAGATGATCGTGATGTCCTTGGCCGGCTTCATGCCCGCTTCCTCGATGGCCTGGATGGCGCCGATGGCCATGTCGTCGTTGTGCGCGTAGAGCACGTTGATCTTCTTGCCCTCGGCCTTCAGGAAGGCTTCCATCACTTCCTTGCCCTTGGCGCGCGTGAAGTCGCCGGTTTGCGAGCGCACGATCTTGAACTTCGGGTCGGCCTTGATGATTTCCTCGAAGCCCTTCTTGCGGTCGATGGCCGGGGCGGAGCCCACGGTGCCCTGCAGTTCGACGATGTTCACTTCGCCCTTCTGGTCCTTCATCTTCTCGACCAGCCAGCGGCCCGCCTTGCGGCCTTCCTCGACGAAGTCGGAGCCCATGAAGGTCACGAAGAGCGTGTCGTCCTTGGTGTTCACCGAGCGGTCGGTCAGCACCACCGGAATCTTCGCGGCCTTGGCTTCGCGCAGCACCGTTTCCCAGCCCGATTCGACGACCGGCGAGAAGGCGATGACATCGACCTTCTGCGCGATGAACGAGCGGATGGCCTTGATCTGGTTTTCCTGCTTCTGCTGTGCGTCGGAGAACTTGAGCTCGATGCCCGCTTCCTTGGCGGAAGCCTTGATCGACTCGGTGTTGGCGGTGCGCCATTCGCTCTCGGCGCCAACCTGGCTGAAGCCCAGCACGATTTTCTTCTGCGCCAGTGCGGTGGCGGGCAGAAGCCCTCCGAGCGAAGCCGCGGCGAGCGCGATATTGAGTGTGCGGCGATTGAGTGTCATGGCTGTCTCCTTCTTTCTAAGTGCTTGTTGAAAACCGTCCGTGGTGGTCAGGCCAGCATGTAGCCGGTCTTGACCGTCGTGTAGAACTCCGCGGCGTGGCGCCCTTGTTCGCGCGGCCCGTAGCCCGACCCCTTGCGCCCGCCGAAGGGTACGTGGAAGTCCACCCCCGCGGTCGGCAGATTGACCATCGTCATGCCGACCTCGGCATGGCGTCTGAAATGCATGGCGTGCTTGAGCGAGTTGGTGCAGATGCCCGCACTGAGGCCCGAGGGCGTGTCGTTGCACAACGCCAGCGCTTCGTCGTAGTTGGCGACACGCAGCACGCAGGCCAGCGGCCCGAAGATTTCCTCGCGCGCAATGCGGTGCTCCGGCTTGGCCAGGAAGAGCGCCGGGCTCATGTAGTGGCCTGCGGTGGCGCGCTTGAGCGGCTCGCCGCCCCACACATGCTCGGCGCCTTCTTCCCGGGCCACGTCGACCCAGGCCAGGCTGCGCGCAAGCCGCTCTTCGTCGACCATCGGCCCGATGTCCACGCCGCGCTCCAGCGCATGGCCGATCTTCAACTTCTTGAGGCGCTCGCGCAGCCGTGAAACGAAGATGTCGTGCACGGCGGCTTCGACGATGAGCCGGCTCGACGCCGTGCAGCGCTGGCCGTTGGAGAAGTAGGCGCCCTGCACCGCGCAGTCGACCGCGTGATCGAGGTCGGCATCGGCCAGCACGACGAGCGCGTTCTTGCCGCCCATTTCGAGCTGCACCTTGGCACGCCGCGCGGCGGCCGCCTGGAGAATGCGTTCGCCGTTGCGCGCCGAGCCAGTGAAGCTCACCGCATCGACCAGCGGGCTGTCGACCAGCGCCTGGCCGGCCTCGCGGCCACTGCCCATCACCAGGTTGAAAACGCCCGCCGGCAACGCGGCGCGGCTGATGATTTCGGCCAGCGTCCAACCGCAGGCCGGCACCAGTTCGGCCGGCTTGAACACCACGCTGTTGCCATGCGCGAGCGCGGGCGCAATCTTGGTGGCCGGCACCGCGAGCGGCGAGCTCCATGGCGTGATGAGCCCCGCCACGCCCACCGGCTCGCGCGTGACGTCGACCTGCACGCCCGCGCGCAGCGAGGCCATGTTCTCGCCGCCGCCGCGCATCGCCTCGCCCGCGAAGAACTTGAAGGTCTGGCCGGCGCGCGTGGCCTCGGCCACCGCCTCCGGCAGGGTCTTGCCGACCTCGCGCGCCAGCAGCAAGCCGAGCTCGTCCCTGCGCGCCAGCAGTTCGGTGCCGATGCGGTCGAGCACATCGGCCCGGCGTTGCGGCGTGCTGTGGCTCCAGTGCGGAAAGGCATCGGCTGCCGCGCGAATCGCGAAATCCACCTGGCGGCGGTCAGCACGTGCGTATTCGGCCACCACTTCACTGGTGTCCGAAGGATTGGCGCTCACACCGGTGGTCGCGCTGGTTTCCCAGCGGCCGTTGATGTATTGCCGCACGTTCTGATGGAGCTCGCCGTGGATCACCCGACACCTTGTCTCTGGTTTTGGAAGTGCCGCGAGTCTAGGAACAGAATTGATATCAATCCAATCATTTTTTCGACAAAATGCATATCAATCGCCGGATTCTGGAAAACCCGCACAGCCCAAAGTTTTAAAACAATGACCAACTACAACCACTGGTTCATCCGTGCCCGCCTCAAGACGCGGCAACTGCTTCTGCTGGTGGCGCTCGCGGAGGAAGGCAACATTCACCGCGCGGCGCAAGTGCTGAACATGACCCAGCCCGCAGCCTCCAAGCTGCTGAAAGACCTCGAAGACGTGCTGGAGGTGCCGCTGTTCGACCGCCTGCCGCGCGGCATGCGCCCTACCTGGTACGGCGAAACCATGATCCGGCACGCGCGCGTGGCGCTGGCCAGCCTGAACCAGGCGCACGACGAACTCACCGCGCTGAAGGCGGGCCGCTTCGGCCAGGTCGGCGTCGGCGCCATCACCGCGCCGGGCCTCACGCTGATGCCGCCCGCGGTGGCGATGGTGAAGCGCGAGCAGCCCGACCTGCGCGTGTCGCTCGAAATCGAGACCAGCGCGGTGCTGATCGATCGGCTCGAACAGGGCAAGCTCGACATCCTCGTCGCGCGGCTGTTCGCCGAGCACGACAAGTCTCAGTTGCGCTACGAAGCGCTGGCCGAGGAGCCGGTGTGCGCGCTGGTGCGCCCCGGCCATCCGCTGCTCGGCATGAGCGGCCTCACGCTGCGCGACGTGGTGGGCGCCGGCTGGATCGTGCCGCCCTCGGGCAGCGTGCTGCGCCACCGATTCGAGCTGATGTTCCAGGAAGAAGGCCTCTCGCCGCCGACCAACGTCATCGAGAGTTCGGCCCTGCTCTTCATCACGCGCATGCTGCAGCAAAGCGACATGGTGGCCGTGCTCGCGACCGACGTGGCGCGCTACTACGCCGCGCACGGCATCGTGTCGCTGCTGCCGCTCGACATGCCCTGCCACATGGACGCCTTCGGCATCATCACGCGCACCGATCGGCTGCTCTCGCCGGCGGCCAAGGTGATGATGAAGGCGCTGAAGACCGCGAGCCTCAGCGTCTACGGACGCAAGCTCGAGATGGACTGATCCATCAGGTCCAGCCGGCGTCCACCGTGAACTCCTGCGCGGTGCACATCTTCGCGTCGTCCGAGGCCAGGAACAGCACCATGCGCGCGATGTCCTCGGGCATCAGCTTGTCGGGCAGGCACTGGTTGCGCTTGAGCGCCTGTTCGCCGTCTTCGTCGAGCCACAGCTTCACCTGGCGGTCGGTCATCACCCAGCCAGGAGACACCGTGTTGATGCGGATGCGGTCGCGGCCCAGATCCACCGCGAGGCCGCGCGTGAGGCCGTTGACCGACGACTTGGCGATGGCGTAGCACGGATAGCCCGAGCCCTTGGTCTGCCACCCCGTCGAGCCCAGGTTGACGACCGAGCCGAAGCCCAGCCGCCGCATGCCCGGCACCACCGACTGGATCGCGAACAGCGCCGGCCGCTCGTTGATCGCCATGCGGTTGTCGTAGTAGTCGGGCGTGACCGACTCGAGCGTGTGGCGGTCGTCGCTCGCCACGTTGTTGACCAGCACGGCGAAGTCGCCCAGCTCGGCGCTCGCGTCGGCCATGGCCTTCTGCATCGCGCCGATGTCGCGCACATCGCAGGCACGCCACCACGGCGCTGCATGGCCGTTTTCGACGATCTGTTGCGCGAGCGCCGCGCTGGCGCCCTCGGCAATGTCGATGAAAGCCACGCGCGCGCCCTGCGCGGCAAACGCGGCAACAATGGCCGCGCCAATGCCGCTGCCGCCACCGGTGACGAACACCGCGCGGCCCTCCAGGCTGGGGTGGATCGAGAGCTTCGGGGAATCTTTCAAGGTGTGTGTCTCCGGGTCGGCAATGACATTGCAAAATCAATATCACTTGATGCCATAAAGATTGGTTTCTATTATCAATATGCCTTGATACGATCCACCGCGTCAAGGTCCCGAGACAACGAAGGCGCAAAACAAATGACCCAGAACGGCAGCACATCCCGGCCCGCGCACCTCGGTGCGCCATCGATCCTCGGCGAGCCCGAATGCCTGTGGCCCGCGGGCGCCACGCTCGGCGAAGGCACGCTGTGGTCGCCGCGCGAACAGGTGCTCTACTGGATCGACATCCTCGAATGCCGCCTGTACCGTTACGACCCGCAAAGCGGTGCGCGCCAAAGCTGGCAGTTCGACGAAGAGATCACTGCGCTGGCCGAGCGCGCGGGCGCGCCGGGGCTGATCGTCACGATGCGCCGCGGCTTCGCGTTCTTCGACCCCGCTGTCGACGCGCCGCCGCGCTACCTGCACCAGCCCGAAACCGACCGCCCCGGCAACCGCTTCAACGACGGCAAGTGCGACAGCAAGGGTCGCTTCTGGGGCGGCACCATGGACTTCGATTGCGCGGCGCGGACCGGTGCGCTCTATCGATTCGATGCCGACAGCCGCTGCACGCGCCATGACGACGGCTTTGCGGTCACCAACGGGCCGACGTGGTCGCTCGACGAACGCACCATGTACTTCAACGCCACCGTCGAAGGCTGCGTCTATGCCTACGACTTCGACAGCGAAGCCGGCACCGTGAGCAACAAGCGGGTGTGGCTTCGTTTTGCGAAAGGCGACGGCCTGCCCGACGGCATGACGACCGACGCGGCCGGCCGCCTGTGGATTGCGCGCTGGGGCGGGCACTGCGTGAGCTGCCACGACCCGGTCAGCGGCGCCGAGCTGGCCCGCATCGCGCTGCCCGCGAGCAACGTCACCGACTGCGCCTTCGGCGGCGGCGACCTGTGCACGCTCTACATCACCACCGCGCGCAGCGGGCTCACGGCCGAACAGATCGAAGCGGAGCCGCTGGCCGGCGGGTTGTTCTCGGTTCGCATCGGAAGCCCCGGCTTGCTCGCTGCGGAGTTCGGGGCCGCAGCGGTCAAGGCCTAGGCCCGGGCTCAAAGAATGCCGAAGCGGTGCAGCGTGCTGCTGCTGAACACGTCTCCAGGCCGGAGCACCGTCGAAGGAAAGTCCGGCTGGTTCGGCGAATCGGGGTAGTGCTGCGTTTCCAGGCACAGCCCGGCACCTTGCAGAAAGCTTTCCCCATCGCGGCCGCGAATGCTGCCGTCGAGAAAGTTGCCCGAGTAGAACTGCACCGCCGGTTCGGTCGTCAGCACGTCCATCACGCGTCCTGAGGGCTCGTGCTCGAGGCGCGCCGCCAGGGCCATGCCGGCCGGCTCGCGGTCGAGCACCCAGTTGTGGTCGTAGCCGCCGGCCACCTGCAGCTGCTCGTGCGGCTCGCCGATGCGCTCGCCGATCAGCGCGGGCACGCGAAAGTCGAACGGCGTTCCGGCCACCGGAGCGAGGCCGAGTGGAATCAGGCCTGCATCCACGGGGCTGAAGCGGCTGGCCGGAATCGTCAAGCGATGATCAAGAACCGCGCCGCTGCCCGCGAGGTTGAAGTAGTCGTGGTGGCTCAGGTTCACCACCGTGGGTTGGTCGGTCACGGCGCGGTAGTCGATGCGCCAGGCGTTTTCGGTGGTGCTGAGCACGTAGCGCACGGTCACTTGCGCCTCGCCGGGGAAGCCTTCTTCGCCGTCCGCGCTCGTGTAGCGCAGTTCGATGGCCACTTCGCCCACCGCGCTGTTTGCCGGCACCGGCTCGATCTGCCAGAAGCGCGTGCCGAAGCCCTTGTGACCGCCGTGCAGAGAGTTGGCGCCGTTGTTCACCGAGAGCTGATGCGCAACGCCGTCGAGCATGAAGCGGCCGCCCGCGATGCGGTTGGCATAACGCCCGACGATGGTGCCGAAGTGCGGATGCGGCCGCAGGTAGTCCGCGAGCGTGGGCAGGCCGAGCACGACATTGCCGCTTTGCCCCTGGCGATCGGGCACGTGCAGCGCCGTGACGATGCCGCCGAGGTTGATGGCGCTGAGGCGGAGGCCCCGGCCGTTGTCGAGGGTGTATTCGGCCACGGCGCGCCCATCGGGCATGCGGCCGAATTCGCGGGAGGTAATGCTGCTGTTCATCGAAGGTGCTTCCAATAGGCGACGAGGCCCGAAAGATAGTGCTCCACGTCGTCGATGCGAACGCGAAAGCTGTGGTGCTTGATAAAGAACGAACCCGCAATGCGGTCGGGGTTCCGGAAAAACATCGCAAGCTCGGGCCAGAAATAGCCATTGGCCAGGTAGCGCGCGCGATGCTCGAGCGCACGGTCGAACTTGTCGCGGTCTAGCCCCTCGAGCAGCGGGCGCAGCGCCGGGTCGGCGTCGAGGCGCACCACCATTTCGCGCGCGGCCATCATCAGTTCGAGCAGCGTGGGAAAGGTGGTGATGCGCTGCAGCACGAAGTCCAGGTAGTCGGCCACGTTCTGCAGGCCGAACTGGTAGTAGCGCGTTTCGGGGCGATAGCGCGTGAGCTCGTTGACGCAATAGCTCAGCCAATGGTCGTGCGCGCGCCAATGCTCCGCGGCGATGAAATGCTCGAAGGCTTTTTCGACGACGGCGAGCCAGCGCGGATCGCGCGTGAGCCCATAGAGCCGCATCAGGCCGAAGGCCGCTTCCCCGTCGTAGTAGATGATGCGGAACGCATCCTTCACGTCGAGCCGGGGGTAGTTGAGCACGTGAACGAAGCGCCCGCTCTCGGGGTCTTGCATGGCCCGAATGCCGAGCGCGAGTTGCTCCATCAGCGGCTGGTACTGCGCATCGCCCGTGAGCTCGGTGTACTTGACGAAGGCCAGCAGGCACACCGCATTGCCGCCGAGCTTGATCTCGTCGCCGACGTCCAGCAGGTAGGCGGCACGGGAGCCGTCGGGCAGGTCGACCTCGCGAATGAGCCGGTTCTTCAGGAAGGCCAGCGAACGGTCGATGGCCGCTTTCTGCATGTCGCTGCGGGTCAGCTCCCAGGCCTCGAGCAGCGCATAGGTCGAGCTGGCGTGGCGCAGCGTGTTGTAGGTCGGAATCGCGCGGTCGAAGCACGGGAACCAGCCGTAATGAAACTCGCCCGTCGGCTTGATCTGCCCCGCGAGATAGTCGCTCGCGGTGTCCACCAGTTGGCGCACCTGGCTGGCGTTCCATTCGGGCAGCGTTCGATAGCCCGCCGCCTGGCCTTTGGCCGTCAGCGGCCATGCGCCCTCGGCGTCCACGTAAACGCCGCGGGTCGTGAAGCACCACACCGGCGCGGCATCGTCCGAAGGAAAGTCGATGTCGGTTCCGAAGCGTCTCTGCCCGTGCAGGCGCAGGTTGCCCGGGTTCGGCTCCGCGTGTTCCACAGTGCCGCTGTAGAAGATGGCGCTGCCGTTGATCTCCGGCGCGAGCAGCGCCACCTCGAACTTCGCGTCGAAGGAGACGCCCTGGTTGAAGTAGTTGCGCTTGGTGCGCGACAGGCGTTCCTTCAGTGCGCCCCAGGTCATGGGCTCGACCATGTCGGCGAGTTCCACGCGCACGCGGACGGGTTGCAGGCCGATGCGCTCGACGAGTGCAAGCGCGGTATCGCAGGCCCTTTGCCAAGCCTCTTCTGCAGTGGCCCCGCGCCCCACCGCCATGCGCGCGCGGCTCGCGCCGTCGCCCCACACGATGAACATCACGCAGCCGGCCTCGGGTGTGGCCGCGGCGCCCGAGAGCGTGCCGTCGGCCCCCGCCAGTACCTGCCGGGCGCGATTCAACAGATCGATGGGAAGAGTCTTTTCTTGGGTCATGCAGGCGCGAATGATGACAGGCCGCGCTGCGTCCCGCGCACCGAACCGGGCGCTAAGCCAGCGCCCGATAGAAATAAGTGGTGTCGCATGGTTCGCCGCCGGGCAGCAGGGCATAGCCCGGAATCACGCCGACGCGCGTCCAGCCAACGCGCGCATAAAGCCGCTCGGCTTCGGCGCTCGATGTATCGAGCACGAGCAGGGACTTGCCCCGTTCGCGCGCGAGCTGCTCGGCGGCCTGCATCAGCAACGCACCGATGCCTTGGCGCCTGCCCCGCCGATGCACGAGCATCTTCGACACTTCGGCGCGATGCGGCTGGTTCTCGGGTTGCTCGAGCACGAGCTGCACGGTTCCGACGATGCCTTGCGCGTCTTCGGCCACCAGCAGCGCGCGCTCTCCGCGGGCCGCGCCTTCGGCCACGCGGTGCCAGAACGCCAGTGCACGCTCGCGGGTCAACGGCCACATGAAGCTGACCGATGCGCCGCCCTCCACGCAATCGATGAGCACGTCGGCCAACTGCCGAAGCTGTGTGTCGTCCACGCGGCCGAGAAGGCGAATGCGCGGCGCGGGGGTGGTGGTGTCGGTCGTCATGTCATTCATCTCCACGAAGAGGGCGAGGTTGCGATCACGACGGCATAGCGCGCGATCTTGCGGGTGGGGTTGTAGTAGCTCATGGGCCGGTCGAGCACCAGCGCCAGGCAGTCGCCCGCGTCGAGCCGGTGGCGTTCATCGCCGAGCGTGGCTTCGATGGTTCCTTCGAGCACCCACACCTGCTGGTGCACCTGCGGTTCCCGCGCGGCGCTTTCGTAGGCCACGCGGGCCTTGGGCGGAAACAGCACTTCGACGATGTGGATCGGCGACGCGGTGCCGGCGGGCGACACGTTGCGGCGCACATAGCCGGAATGCGGATCGCGCCATTGCGGCTGGTCGGCCAGGCGGGACACCGGGCCGGCTACGGCCTGGGGTGCCTCGAACAGCGAGGCCAGCGGAACACCGAGGCCGGTGGCCAACTTTTCGAGCAGCACCGCCGTCGGGCTGCTTTCGCCGCGCTCGATGAGCGAGATCATCGAGCGGCTGACGCCGCAATGCGTCGCCAGCGCTTCGAGAGAAAGGCCGCGGTCGGCACGCAGGTCTCGCACGCGCTGCGCGATGCGTTCGTTCAGACTGGGCGGTTGATTTTCCATGATGTTGGAGAAATATCCAACATCATGGAAACAAAGTCAAGGCAAGGCGCGAACCGCCTCAGCAGCCTTGGGCCTGGACGAAGGCTCCCACGAGTCGGGGGTGGTCCCAACCAGTTCCTTGAGGTTGGACCAGGGCTTGGCCCCCGGCACGATGGTGCCGCCGGCTGTCGCAACCTTGGCAAAGGCCACCATCCGCTCGCGCAGGTACAGCCTGTCGCTTTCCGGCCAGGTCTCGATCGAATGGGGCGCGCGGGCCACCACAATTTCGCGCGCGCCGCGGATGCGGTCGTACGCGGCCACAGTGCCTTCCGGCGTTTCCGCGCGGTCCCACAGACCCTTGCCGAAAAATGCCGCCGGCCAGGTGTGCATGCCCGCAAGCGGCGCCGAGTTGGGATAGAAAAGAATGTGGTGGTCCGCCGCCATGCCACCGAGAAACAGGTTGCGGTCGGCGAGGTCGGGCGATGCCGGCAGGTAGCCCGCGCCGCTCGCGAACGATGCCAGCAGAATCGCGCCCTTGATGTTCGCAAGCCCCTTGGGCGGCGAGCATTCGGGCACCGGCATGTCGTCGCTGCATGCGCCGGAAAAATTCTTGGACATGGCCCAGGCCATGGACATCGAGCCGCGCGAATAGCCGCCCAGCAGGATGGGAATGCGGGTCGACTTCATGCCGCCCAGCAGCTTGCCGGCCGCCTCGCCGCCCGCGAGCACGCGCCCGTCGGGCGTGAGAAGCAGCATGCCGTCGCCGGTGTCGAACTGTGCCAGCACGCGAAAGACGTCTTCGCCCTGCTCCAGCGTGTTCGTGTCGCTGAACCCGCCCGAGATGCCCTCGCCTCGCCGGTCGTAGGCCAGCACGTCGAAGCCCGCCTGGTTCAGCGCATCGAGGTTCTCGCGCCACCAGCGTTGCCCCATGGTTTCTGTCGTGGCATTCGGAAACCTGACATCGACCGTCCTGCCCGTGCCGGGATCGATGCGGTAGGCCTTTTCGTCGGGATGCTGGATCGCCGTGATCTGCCCGCCGCCGCCCGGTGCCATGACCACCAGCGCGCGCGTCGTGCCGCCCTTGCCGTCGTCGACGCCGCGGCCCTCGATGTACCAGCCGCGCAGCTTGACCGGATCGGTCATCTTCAACTCGATGCGCTCGAAGGTGTCGCGCGGCACGGTGAACTCGACGATGGTGGTCCTGGCGTCAGCTCGCGCAATGGCCTCCGCATAGGGCGCCTTCGCAAAGAAAGCCGGGCGGCGGATCTGCCGCAGGTCCACCGTACCGTCCGGATCGATCTTTCCCGAAGGATCGACCACGCCGGTGGAGCGCGTCGAACGTGCCTTGTTCGGCGGCAGCCAACGCTGCATCTGCGCGTCGATGCGCGCGAAGCACGCGGCATCTGCCTTGCAGGTGCGCCAGCGCTCCTTCAGGCGCGCATCGGTGAACTCGTCGACGTAGTAGTCGCCGGCATACCCGGCGGGCGGACGATGGGCCGTGACGCCGAGCGGTACGCACACGGTCTGACCATCGGCTTGCGGCAGGCGATAGCCGGGCAGCTCGTGGTTGCGATCGAGGCCCACCCAGGCGCGGCAATCGGTCGGCGGCGGCTCCGCCCTGGCGTGCCTGGAAGCGCCACTGCCTTGAGAGGTGCAACCCGCCATCGCCAAGACAACGAGCATCGCGCCTGCGGCAAGGCCGGTGCGAAAGCGCATGAACATGTTCCGGTCTCCTTCATGTGCATTTGCCGCGCGATCGGCATCGCTGCCGATGACGCGCTGCGCGGCGGGGCGGGGCGGGGCGGCCACTACAAGAGCATGAACGCCGCGGCCGCCACGGCCGTAGGCACCAGCGCGCCCAGCAGCAGCCCGCCGGCACCGATCGTCTCGTCCGAGAACCCGCGCTTCAGCAGCGCCACGCCCGCGGGATTCGGCGCGTTGGCAATCACCGTCAGGCCGCCGCCGGCCACCGCGCCGGCAACGAGCATGTATTTCGACTCGTCCGAGATGTTCGCGATCAGCGACCCGAGGTAGGTGAGCGCCGCGTTGTCGGTAATGGCCGTGAGGCCCAGTGCACCGAAGAACAAGGCCAGCGGCGCCAGGCTCGAAACCACCGACTCCAGCCACCACTGCTGCATGCCGCCGAGCACCACCAGCCCGGCCAGGAAGAAACCGACGAGCAGCGCTTCCTTGATGATCAACGGGCTCTGGTGGCGTTCGTAGGCCTGCGTGAACCCGAGAAACATCAGGAACAGCCCGAGAAAGGCCACCGGATGGTGAGCGAACAGCACGATACCGGCGAGCAGCACCAGGTGCACAAGCGCGACGGTCGGCGGCACGGGTGCTTCCGGCGGCGCAGCATCCGCGGATGGCGCGGCGACCAGGTGCTTGCGCAACACGAAGGTGGCCCCGGTCGCGTTGACGAGCACGGCGATGGCGGCCTTCCAGCCGAAGGTCGCGAGCATGAAGGCGCTGTCCCACTGCCAGGTCGAGGCCACCATCAGCACCGGCGGCGCAGCATAGGACGTGAGAGTGCCGCCGATGGACACGTTGACGAACAGCACACCCAGCGCCACGTACTTCACCGCCTCGGGCACCTGAGGCCTGAAGATCTGCGGCGCGAGCATCAGCGCCGCAATGGTCATGGCCGCGGGCTCGGTGATGAGCGAGCCCAGCAGCGGCACGGCCGCCAGCCCGAGCCAGGCCGATGCCATGGGCGTGGGCAGCGGCAGCACCCGCGCGACAAGGTTCACGCCCGACATGACAGTGCGCAGCACGGGCCGTGACGCAGCCACCACCATCACGACGAAGACGAAGAGCGGTTCGGTGTAGTTGCGCGACTCCGCGTAGCCGAGCGCAGGACCACCACCGACCACCAGGGCCATCGCCAGCACGAGCACGATGGCCCAGAAGCCGAAGACGACTTCGACCTCGCCCAGCAGGTGGAACAGGCCGGCATGGCGCGGGAAGCGGTGGGACAGCCGCTCGAACTGCTTGGCGGCAAAGGTGTGGACGAGTGCGACGGCGAAGAGGGCCGCGGCAATGTACTGGATGGTGGGTTCTTGCATGTTGGCGTGATTGATCCGCGCGGCGGCCCGACCAGCGCATGAACCTGCGAAGCCACCGAACACGGCTTCGCACCCGGCGCCAGTTTAACGGGCGTGGCTACACACCATGAATCGACGTGAGCCAGGTTAAGGCTGCTGCAAGCGCTGCAACAACTCGGCGCTGGGGTAGCCATCCGCAGGCACCCCGACGCTGCGTTGATAGCGGCGCAGCCCCTCGCGCGTGGCAGGCCCCATGACGCCGTCGGCAGCGCCGGTCGCAAAGCCGCGCTGGTTGAGCGCGGTTTGCAGCTCGACCATCTGGCTGCGCGTGAGGGCGGGCTGATCCCGCGGCCACGCCGCCTGCACGCCGGGCCCGCCGGCCAGGCGCTGCGCAAGAAGACCGACCGCGAGTGCGTAGTTGGTGGAGTTGTTGTAGCGCAGCACGGCACGAAAGTTCGGGCCGATCAAAAAGGCCGGTCCGCGAGCGCCCGCGGGCAGCAGGATCGTGCTCTCGGCAAACTCCGGCAACGGCTTGTCGTCGATGGCGCGCAGCCCCTCGGCCGCCCATTGCGCGGACGATTGGCGCACCGACGTATCGGCACGCCCGTAGTCGAAGCCCGGCGGCAACCGCACTTCCACGCCCCAGGGCACACCGGCCTGCCAGCCGGATCGCGAGAGAAAGTTGGCGGTCGAGGCCACCACATCGGGCATGCTGCCCCAGATGTCGCGCCGCCCGTCGCCGTCCGCATCCACTGCGTAGGCCAGAAAGTTGGAAGGCAGGAACTGCGTCTGGCCCATGGCCCCCGCCCACGAGCCGATCATCCGATCGCGCGCGATGTCGCCGCTGTCGAGAATCTTCAAGGCCGCGATCAACTCGCGGCGCGCCCACTCTTCGCGGCGGCCTTCAAAGCCGAGCGTGGCCAAGGCATCGATGACCGGGGTATTGCCGTAGTTGCCGCCGTAGTTGCTTTCCATGCCCCAGATGGCGACCACGACGGCCGGCGGCACGCCGTAGCGCGCCGCGGCCGCTTCGGCTTCGGTGCGAACCTGCAAGAGCTTGTCCTGCCCCGTCGCCACGCGCTGGGGCGTGACCGCGTTGTCGAGATAGTCCCAGACGGTGCGCGTGAATTCGGGCTGGGCACGGTCGAGTTCGATCACGCGCGGCAGGTACCGGACCGCGTCGAGCGCACTTCGCAGCGTCGCATCGCTGATGCCTTCGGCGCGCGCGCTGGTGCGGAAGTCTGCAACCCACTTGGCGAACCGCTGTTCGACGGCCGCATCGTCCGAGCCCGCGGTCCCCGGTGCGGCCGGCGCGGCAGGCCGGGCACTCGCTGCCGAACCCGGCGGTTTCGACCCTTGTGAGCCCGATGAACCCGGCGAGGGCGGAGCGGACGCACAGCCCGACAGCAGCGCGGCAATGGCCACGGAAGCAGCCAAAGGTGCGAACCTGCTGAAAGAGAGAAAGGAAATACGGGCTTTGCTGGCTTGATGCATTCCTGGATTTTCACTGCTGGGGCAAACGCGCTGTTACCAGACGCTGCGCTGCTCGCCTGGCCCTCCGCGCGGGCACGGGGGTCACGAACTCGGGCTGAAAACAACGCTGGCTGCCGTCGGCGAATTCGATGGTGACGGAGACCGCGTCGGCACTCGTCACGCTTCCTGCGCCATAGCGTGGAACGCGCACGGATTCGCCTCGCGCAAAGAGAGGAGCGTGCGGCGAAGCGCCCTGCTCTTCTTCGGTTTCAACCTCAGCTTGCGCGGCCTGTTCCCGCTCGTGCCTCGCGAGGCGCACGCAGTTGTCGCACGCACCGCAGCGTTGCGTGAGCTCATCGCTTCCCAGTCCCGAAAGGAGCACCTGCCATCGGCACATGCCGGTGGTCGCATAGAAGGTCATGCGCTCCAACGCCTCGCGCTCCTGTTCGCGTTTTTCGCGGTGGCCGATCAGCAGCGCGTCGAGTTCGGCGTCTCCGAGGGCCGGCCTCTTCTTTCCCCAGCGCAGCAATCCCTCGCCGTCGCGCTCCAGCAGGCCCTCTTGCCGCAGCAGGCTCAGCAACAGGCGGAGCTTGCCGCGCGGCAGGCGTGCGCGCTGCTGAATCTCTGCCGCCGACCAGCCCTGTGCCGCGGGAGGCGCGGTGGACAGCACCTGCTGCAGCGCACGCAGTTCGGCCGCCTCGGGCAGCCAGCCGGCCAGAAAAAATTGCTGCACGGCCTTGTCGCGCCGCAGGTAGAGCAACACGCAATCGGCACGCTCGCCATCGCGGCCGGCGCGTCCTGACTCCTGGTAATAGGCATCGAGGCTCGAGGGCATCTGGTAGTGCAGCACAAAGCGGATGTCGGGTTTGTCGATGCCCATGCCGAATGCATTGGTGGCCACCATCACGCGGAGCTTTCCGGTCATGAATGCGTCTTGCGCGGCGTGCCGCTCGCTCGCGCGCAGCTTGCCGTGGTACAGGCCGACGGACTCGCCGGCGTCCGCCAGTTCGGCAAAGAGCGCCTCGGCCGCTTTCACGGTCGCGGTGTAGACGATGCCACTGCCTTCGAGGCCCGCCACCAGCGCGAGTGCGCGCCGCAGCTTGTCTTCCTCTCTCAGCGCGGGCTCGACCGCGTAGTGCAGGTTGGGCCGGTACGCACCGGTGTCGATCAGGCCGGCGCGCGGAATGCCGAGCTTTTCCATGATCTCTTCGGCCACTTCGTCGTTTGCGGTGGCCGTGAGCGCCAGCACCACCGGATGGCGCAGGGCGCGCACTGCCGCGCCGATCTCCAGGAACGCGGGCCGGAAATCATGTCCCCACTGCGAGATGCAATGCGCCTCGTCGACGACGAGCAAGGACGTGGGCCGTTGCTGCAGCAGCTTCAGGAAGGCGGCATCGGCCAATCGTTCCGGCGTGCTGAAGACCACGCGCGCAGTGCCGTCGGCAATGGCCTTCTCTGCGGCGTCGATCTCCTCGGCGGTGCACTGGCTGTTCAGCTGCACGGCACGCACGCCGTTCGCGTTCAGCTTCTCGCATTGGTCTTTCATCAGCGCGATCAACGGCGAGACCACCACGGTCTGCCCGGGCGCCAGAACCGCGGGCACCTGATAGCAGAGCGATTTTCCGGCGCCCGTGGGCATGACGGCGAGCGTCGATTCGCCGGCCACCACCCTGTCGATCACGCGGCGCTGCCCGGGCCGCAGCTGGCGATGGCCGAACACTTCGTGAAGCACCCGGTCGGCTGCGGCTGCGGCTGCGGCGCCGGTCCGGGCTCGGCCATGCCGAGCTTCGGGAGCTCCTTGCGGGAGAACCTTGGATGTCGGCAGGCTGCGCCGGCTCATCCGCGCAGGCGACGAGACCGCCCCCGGCGCTTGAGCACCATGGCCAGCAGCGCCACCGCCCCAATGCCGATGGCCGCCTTGCGCGCCGCGCCCATCGGGTTGTGCCGGAGTTCGGCGCGGCCGCCCATTTCGGCATACAGGTTCGGCACATGGCCGCGCGACAGGTCGTCGATTAGGCCCTCGCCCATTTGCACCCGGTCTGCCAGCAGCAGCACGAGCCAGTGCCGCAGGTCGTTCTCCGAATGCCGGAACGCCATGCGGCGCAAACGGCCGCTCAGCCCGGAGGGCGGCAGCGTGGTGCCGAAGATGGGCGTGATGCCGGGGCGTTCGGTCGAATGAAGCAGCTCGACATGCGAGTGCTGCTGCTCGGGCGGCTCCACCGCGTGGGGCAGGCGCGGCGGCGTGCGCTCCTTGGGATAGGCAGGCCGCATGGCGGGGTCGAGGTCGGCGCCCCAGCCGACGATGTGTGCATGGCTGGGCGACGGCGAACGGGTGTTCGAAGGATCTGACATGTTCATTGGTGCGCTCCCGTCAATCAGTGGCTTGCGCCCGCGGTCGTGGTTTCGTGCACCATGCCCGGCGGCACCAGCACCGTCTTGATGCAGTTGTCGAGCTTGCTCGAGAAGATGTGATACGCGTCCGCCACATCGCGCAGGTCGATGCGATGCGTGATCACGCGGCGCGGTTCGATGCGCCCGGCCTGGATGTGTTCGATGAGGCGCGGCAAATGCCGCTTCACGCTGGCCTGGTTCATGCGCAGCGTGAGCCCCTTGTTGACCGCATTGCCGATGGGCACGGCATTGAAGGTGGGGCCATAAACACCCACGATCGACACGGTTCCGCCCTTGCGAACCGAGTTGATGCACCAGTGCAGCACCGTGGCCGCGCCGCCCTGCAGCTTGAGCTTGACGCCCAGCAGGGTCTGCGCGAAGTTGCCCGCCGCCTCGCAGCCCACGCAATCGATGCAGACGTCGGCGCCGAGGCCGTCGGTCATCTTCTTGATGTGGATCGCCATGTCGCCCACCTGCTTGAAGTCGATGACCTCGCACTGCGCGTAGGAGCGCACGAACTCCAGCCTGTAGTCGACGTGGTCCACCACGATCACGCGGCCCGCGCCGAGCAGCCAGGCCGACTTGGCCGCGAAGATGCCGACCGGGCCTGCGCCGAAGATCACCACCGTATCGCCCTCGCGGATGCCGCCCATCTCGGCGGCCTGGTAGCCGGTGGGCAATGCGTCGGTCAGCAGCACGGCATCGTCCAGGTCCATGTCGGGTGGGATGACCGTCGGCCCCACGTCGGCCATGGGCACGCGCACGTATTCCGCCTGTCCGCCGTCGTAGCCGCCCGCCGTGTGCGAGTAGCCGAAGATGCCGCCCACCGCGGTCGCCTCGGGGTTGGTCGAGTGGCAGTTGCCGTAGAGCTCCTTCTGGCAGAAGTAGCAGCTGCCGCAGAAGATGTTGAAAGGCACCAGCACGTGGTCGCCCGGTTTCAGATGCTCCACCGCCGAGCCGACCGACTCGACCACGCCCGTGAACTCGTGGCCGAAGGTCGTGCCGATGCGCGTGTCGGGCACCAGGCCGTGGTACAGGTGCAGGTCGGAGCCGCAGATGCACGAGCGCGTCACGCGCACGACGGCATCGCCGGGATGCTCGATCTCGGGTTCGGGCTTGTGCACCGCGCGAACCCTGTAGGGGCCGCGGTAGTTCATTGCCAGCATCGGTTGCTCCTTCTTGAATACGGCGCCAGCATCTGCGCCGGGCGGGTGCGCCGCGCAAGCAGAGAGCCACAGGACTCGTCGGACGGCGCCCACATCGAATCAAGCCCCGGTTCGCCGGGACCAGTCGGGGCCGAGCTCGCGGTGGATGGCCGAAGCCGCAATGGCCGCACCGCCCATCGCCACCGCAATCTGGTTGAGCCCGGAAGACACATCGCCCGCCGCATACAGGCCCGGCACGTTCGTCGCGTGGTGGGCATCGATCTCGACGTAACCCGTTTCGTCCACCGAAGCGCCGAGAGCCTGGGCAAGCTGCGAGTGCACGGTCAGGCCCAGCGCGCAATAGAGCGTGTCGCACAGCGTGCGCGCCCCTGCATGCATGAGCTCGATGCGTTCGCCATGCCGGCGTATGGCCTCCACCGGTGCATCGTTCCAGCGAATGCCGGCGTCGGCCAGGCGGCGGCGCTCTTCGGGAGCGAGCCCCGGCCCCCCTTGCGCCATGAACAGCATGATGTCGGCACTGAAGTGCCGCAGGTAGATCGCTTCCGCCACACCGGCGCGGCCGTCCGCGTACACACCGACGGTCTTGCCGATGACTTCGTAGGCATCGCACACCGGGCAATAGCGCAGCACGCCGGCGTCCAGCGCGGCGCGCACATGCGGCATGGCGGGTGGAATGTCCGTCACGCCGGTGGCGAGCAGCAGCCGCTTGCCGGCGATCGGACCTTCCTGGCTCTCCAGCCGAAAAGCATCGGGCGCGCGCTCCGCGCGTTCGACGAAGGTTTCAAGCACGCGGACCGGGTAGTTGTGCAGTTGGACCCGCAGCATGTCGCGCACCTGCGCGCCCGAGATGCCGTCGGCAAAGCCCGGATAGTTGTGCGAGCGCGGAATCTTCTCGATGCGGCTTTGGCCCGCATCGATCAGCCTCACCGAGCGGCGGAAGCGGGCCAGATAAATGGCCGCCATGAGTCCGGCCGGACCGCCGCCGACAACAACGGCATCGGCCAGGGTTTCGTGTCGAGGCTGCACGATGACAATGGCTCTGCGGCGCGTTTACGGGCCTTCGGGCTATCCCTTCGGCTTGCCCAGCTCCGTGGCCAGTTCGTCGAGGATCGCGTCGTCCGACATGCCCAGTTCGGCGCCCGTCGGCGGGTTGCTTGCCGGGTCGGAAGATGTCCTGACGGCCATCGCCTCCACCGCGGCCTGGTCTTCGGCCGTGAGCTGCACCGTGGGCTCGCCGGAGCCACCGTCCACCGCCATCTGCTGCTCCGGCTCGCTGACGAAGTCCCATTTTTCGCCTTGGTTCCAGGGCCCGCGCACCTCGCCGCCCTTGGACATGTCGAAGTAGACCTTCGTGAATTCAGGCATGCCCGGCAGCTTGCCCGGCGGGAAGTTGGGCTGGATGGCGTAGAGCGCCTTCTCGAACGACTTCTGGTGTGCGATCTCGCGCGTCATCAGAAAACCCAGCGCTTCCTTCACGCCCGGATCGTCGGTCAGGTTGATCAATCGTTCGTAGACGATCTTGGCGCGCGCCTCGGCCGCGATGTTGGAACGCAAGTCGGCCGTGGGCTCGCCGATGGTGTCGATGTACGCCGCCGTCCAGGGCACGCCGGCCGAGTTGACCAGCGCGGGGCCGCCGCCGTAGAGCACCTGCGTCACGTGGCTGTCGTTGCCCGCACCGGTGATGGTGCGAAAGGCTTCCGCCTCGGTGTCCACCCCTTCGGCGAGACGCCCCTTCGCGCCCTTGTTGAGCATCGCGACGATGGTGCCGATGACTTCCAGATGGCTCAACTCTTCCGTGGCGATGTCGAACAGCATGTCCTTGCGGCCCGGGTCGTCCTCGCCGACGGCCTGCGTGAAATAGCGGCAGGCCGCGGCGAGCTCGCCTTGCGGACCGCCGAACTGTTCGAGCATGAGGTTGGCAAGACCGGGATTGGTCTCGCTGACGCGCACGGTGTATTGCAGTCGCTTGTTGTGGGAGAACATGCGTGGACTCCTTGAAAAAGGATTTCCATGTTGCAGGCCCGAGCTCGCTCCGGACTCGGCATGCGCGCCACGCTGCTGTAGGTTGAATCCGGCTCCGCGTTACCTCCTGTGCGCCTCTTTCCGCCCCGCGTCCGGGTGCAGCGATCGGCTCGCTTCAATACAAAAGTCGATGAGAGGAGTGATCTCGGTGGTCTTGTCGAAGAACGCATCGGCGCCTGTTTCGGCGGCGCGTTCCCGTACAGGGTCGCGCGCATAGTTCGACATCAAGACGACGCGCTGTTGCGAAGAACGCACGGCGCAGCGCCGCAAGATGTTGAAGCCGTTGCCGCGCTCCAGAAAAAGGTCGATCAGCGCCAGGTCCCAATCCTTCGGATGCGCGTCGAGCCAGCCGATGGCTTCTTCTTCGGTGGCCGCGGCGAACACGATCTCCATCCGCGGGATCGCTCGCAAGACCTGTCCGAGATGCTCGCGCATGGCGGCATCGTCTTCCGCCAGAAAAACTCTCATCGAAGGCTCTCTCCCTCCGGCTCTTCCGCCCTCTCCTGGTCGAGCGGCGGCGCGTCGAAAGGCTCGGTGAAGCGAACGACCCATTCGATGATCCGCTTTGCCGCATCTTCCCGGCACGAGGGCGCACCGCTGCCCAGGAAGCCGTGCGTCTCGCCCGGATAGAGCACCAGTTCCGTCGGCGTATCGCCGGCACGCGCAAGAGACACGAACAGCTCTTCCGATTGGCACTTGGGGCAGCGTTCGTCGTCCTTGCCTTGCATGAAAAGCGTGGGGGTCGCCGATTTTTCGATGTGCTGCAGCGGGGACAGCCTGCTGGCGCGCTTGCGGTCGAACACCGGCGAGCTCCCCATGTAGAACGGGTCGGCGTAGTAGCCGCCGTCCGACGTGCCGTAGTGAGTCTCGATATTGCCGACAGGCGCCATCACCACCGCGGCGGCGAACGCATCGGAGTTGCCCGTGGCAAAGCCGCTCAGGTAGCCGCCGTACGACTTGCCCGAGATGGCCACCCGCCCGTCCGACACGCCGTCGGCGCGCAACTGCCTTATCGCCGCGAGGTGCTGCGGCAAGTCGTGCGTGCCCCAGTGCCCCGCGAGCCGCCGACAGAATTCGCGGCCATAGCTGGCCGAGCCCACCGCGTTCAGCGCCAGCACCGCCCAACCCCTGGCGCACAGCACCTGCCAGAACACGTTGGTGTCGAAGTCGAGCAACGCGTAGCTCGCGGGCCCGCCGTGCACGTCGTTCAGCAGCGGCTGAGGCTGCGTGCTGCCGTGCGCGCGAAGCAGCCAGCCCTCGATGCGTTCTGTGCCGCCGCGGCCGTCAGGCACCTCGAACTCCATCGCGCGCGCCTCGATGCCCGGACGGTCGCTCCACCAGGGATTCAAGCGGCTCAGCTGGCGCTCCCGGCCTGGCTCGCCGATGCCGCTTTCTTCTTCGCCGCGCGGCTGCGTCCATAGCTCGCTGGGCAGCGAAGGATGGTCCACGCTGTAGACGAAATGCCGCTCCGTGCAGCCGAAGACACCCAGCTGCCGGTCCCCGCCGGCGAGCACCCGCAGCGATTCGCGCGCCACGTCAAGCGCGACGATCTGGTGCCGCCCGCGATGCGCCCGCGTGAACACCAGGCAGCTGCCGTCGGAGGTCCATTGAACCGAACCCGGGTCGGCCACGTCCACCGTGTCCTCGCAGAGCGCGCGCACCTTTCCCGAGGCCGCTTCGGCGACCCACAGCCGGGGCTCGGCATCGCCTTCTTCGCGCGCACCGGTGAAGGCAATGTGGCGCCCGTCGGGCGACCAGCAAGGCTGCATCACGATGGCGTGTTCATGCGTCAGGCGCCGCGCGTTGCGGCCGTCCGCGTCGCACACCCAGAGATCGTTGCAATGCGCAAAGCGCCCTTCGCGCGTGCGTGCAAAGGCGATGCGCCGCCCGTCCGGCGACACATCGAAGGCGAGCACGTCGAAAGCGCCGTCCGTCAACTGGGTGTGCCGGCCCGTGGCGGCATCGAGGCGGAACAGGTGGAACTCGCGCCGCAGCAGATAACCCACGCCGTCTTCCTTGTAGGGAAGCCGCCATGCCAGCTCGGGCATGCATTTGCGCGTTTCGGGCGGTTTGCCGTGGGCGCGCGCGCCGCGCAGGTCCGGATCGGTCTTCACCGCGGCTGCGACCACCAGCGACCTGCCATCCGGCGCCCACCGCAGGTTCGACACGCTCTGCGGAAACGCGCCGAGCTGCCACGCCTCGCCGCCGTCGCGCCGTATCAGATGAACCTGCGGCGAACCGCCGCGGTTCGACAGGAATGCGAGCCGCGTGCCGTCCGGCGACCAGCGCGGCGACTCGTCGCGCCCCGGGCCGCGCGTGAGCTGCAAGGCGGCCGAGCCATCCAGTGCAAAGGTCCAGATGCACGAGATGTAGCTGTCGTTCTCGCGATCGACCGACGACACCGCGCAGGCCGCGAGCTCGAGCCCCGGCGCGCAGTGAAGGTCCAGGACCTTCTGATGGAGGTAGAGGTCGTCAACGGTGAAGGGTTTGGTCATGTCGATGTACTCCGCATGCAGAGGGAACGAGGCAACCCGCGTGCCCAGGGCCGAGACCCGCGGCCGCGCACCGGCCGGGCGCGGCAAGTAAGACCTGCCGTCAAAAGCGGTCTGGCGGAACCAGGCGGGCAGGGGAAATCGTCCTGCACCGCCTGCTCTTTCCGTCCCACTGCCCCTGCTGTCGGCCGCAGGAAGATGGCCATTGGCGAACAACAGGAGCAGCAGTCATGAAACGCAAGCAAGAGCCCGCCCCACCGGCGGACCCCTCGCCCCTCACGCCGGGCGAGTTGCCGCTCGAGGCCGAGGTGCGCGCGAACGACCTCGAGCTGGATGAATCGACGAGGCCGGAAGAGTCGACCGACATGGCCGACGACGAAGCACAGCCCGGCAAGGGCGAGAACGCGCCGGGCTTTCTGAAGCGCCACGAGCCCTGACGGACGACTTCAAACGGAACGGAGGCCTTGCAGCGAAGTGCAAGCTCACGCAGCGCCGCGAGCGTTGTCGTCCACCGCGGCGGCTGCGCCGCCGGTGACCCGGTCCATCCAGCGCAACAGTTCTTCGATGAACCGGCCCTGCGCGGCGTTGCTCGAGAGTTCGTGGTCGGCACCTTCGAGAAGGCGGTAGTCGAAGGACCGCGTGTTGCTGAACGACGCCTTGTAGCTCTTGACCGCGGGATGAGGCACGGTGTCGTCGTCTTCGGATTCGATCAGCAGAACGTCGCCCCGGAAGGCCTCGCATGCCGCAAGCGCCGCGTTTTCATTCGGGCTCCGGATGCTGCGGCGGTAGCGGTCGAGCTGGTCCTTGTCCAGCGCTTCCTTCGGGACGAGCCAGTCCTCGTCGCGATACAGTGCAGGTGAGCGCAGCGCCATCCACTGCAGCGGCCTTTGCGCGCTCAAGAGCGTGCCGAGATAGCCGCCATAGCTGAACCCGACGAAGGCCACCGCCCTCCTTTCGACAGCCTGCTGCGCCACCAGGCTGTCGTAGGCGGCAACGAGCTCTTCGAGGTTCTGGTCGCGGCTCATCTTCTTGCGCGCGGCACCGTGGCTTCGGTCGCCCGGAAAATCGATGCGGCGCGTGAGCCATCCCTGCTCGTGGAGCGCATCGCCTATGCGGTCGTACTGCTCGTGCTGGTCGTCGTCCCATCCCGGCACAAGAAGCACTGCCGGTCTTTGCGCGAAACGGTGCCGCAGGACTTCGGGCGTCAACGGCCGCGGCGCCGAACCAAGGTCCTTGCTCATGAGCAGGATCCTTCGCGATCGGCGACAACGCCTCCCCTGGCTTCCTGCTCGTCGATCCACCGGATGCCCCGCGCCTTGAGGCCTTCGAACAGGTCGTCCCGGCTCTCGAAAATTCCCGTGGAGAGCAGCGAACACCGAAACTCGCCTTCCTTGCGTACCTGGGCCACGCCGGAACGGCGCCCCCCGCTCATCGTCTTTTCAGAGAAGAAGGCAATCTCCCATCCTTTGTGAATGTAGCGTCCTTGAGGAATGAGCTCCATGGTTGCCCCTAGCACTGCCGATCCATCGCAATGCCGATTTCGGCACTGCTTACTTCATGTGAAAAATTTCACGGGATGTCACTGTACACAGGCTGGAATTGATGAGTTGCGGCTGCGAGAAGAAAGCGGTGGCCTCCGGGTCCAATGGCCGGCAAGCGACGTTGGCGGACGCCGGATCGCAAGGGGTTGACGGCTGCAGATGCAGCCAGCGTCCGACACGGCGCGCCCTGTGCGGGACTTAGATTGAGCCCGCCTCGCCGAGGCGAAGGACCCGCCGTCGCCGGGCTGCAAGGAAAACCATGAAAAAGCTCGATACCCTCCCGCGCGCCCTGCTGCTTGCTGGCCTGGCGGCGCTCGCCGGCGGATGTGCGGCTCCGCAAGACCCAGCCGCCACCCCGGGCACGGTGCGCCCGGGCGGCCTTCAAGACCCTCAGTTCGTGACCGCGGCGGCAGGCAACGGACGTTACGAGGTGCAGGCTTCGCGCCTGGCCATGTACCGCGCCGCGAGCCCGCAGGTTCGAAGCTATGCGCAGATGCTCGTCGACCATCACACGCTGGCCAACAACGAGCTCATGGACCTGGTGCGCGCCCGCGGCATGCGGTTGCCCGGCGTGCTCCCGCGCGACAAGCGCACGAAGCTGGACCGCCTTGCATCGGCCTCGGGCAGCGAATTCGACCGCATGTACATCCGGCTCGTGGGCATCGAAGACCACCAGGCGGACATCGCGCTCTTCGAGCGTGCCAGCCGCGAACTTCGCGACCCCGAGCTGCGGGCCTGGGCGAGCAAGACGCTGCCCACCCTGCGCTCGCATCTCGACAGAGCGCAATCGCTCGGTTCGGCATTGCGCTGATCGTTCAGGCCTCGGCGAGAAACGCGATCAGCAACGCGTTCACTTCCTCGGGCCGCTCGTGGTGCAGCCAGTGCGTGGCACCCGGCAGGTGAACCACTTCGCACGCGCCGCAGAATGCCGCGCCCGCTTCGGCCAGCCCGCTGGAGAGCGCCGGATCGGCATCGCCCCAGAGAACCGTTGCCGGAATCTCGATGCGCCGCCCGAGCGGACGTGCCAGCGGCATCGCGCGATACCAGTTGAGCATGGCATGAAGCGCGCCCTCCCGCGACCACGCGTCGCGGTACTTGGCCAGCGCTGTCTCGTCGAAGGTTCCGGGCGGGCTGCGGCCGGTCAGCGTGAGCGCAAGCAGTGCATGGTCGTTTGCGCTCAGCGCCAGCTCGGGCAGCCAAGGCATCTGGAAGAAGCCGACGTAGGCGCTGCGCACCGCCTGCAGCGGATGGGTGAGCGCATAGCTTGCCAAGGTTGCCGGATGCGGCGCGTTCAGAATGGCAAGACGGCTCAGCCGCTCTGGCTCCCGTGCAGCGAGATGCCATGCAACGATGCCGCCCCAGTCATGGCCCACGAGAGCGAAGCGCTCGTGCCCGAGCTGGCTGCATATCTCGCACACATCGTCGGCCAGCGTATCGAGCGCATAGGCGCCGATGCCGGCCGGCTTGTCGGACTCGCCATACCCGCGCTGGTCGGGCACGATCACCCGCCAACCGGCGTTTGCGAGCGGCGCCATCTGGTGCCGCCAGCCGTACCAGAATTCCGGGAACCCGTGCAGCAGGACCACCGGTGGACCGTCCTCCGGCCCGCAGGTCGCCAGGTGAAAGCCGATGCCGTTCGCGGCAATGCGGTGATGGCGGATCAACTGCGCGGCACCAGTCGCATCGGCATGGTCAGGCCGTAGAGGCCCGCCAGCCCAACCAGCACATAGACGACCCGGCTGGCCATCGACATGTCGCCGAAGATGGCGGCGACCAGATCGAAGTTGAACGCGCCGACAAGGCCCCAGTTGACGGCCCCGACGATCATCAGGAGCAGCGCGATCCAGTCCGCGACGCCGAGAGAATGTTTGGCGAGGGCGGCGTTGCTGCGAAGGGTAGTGCTCATCGAATGCTCCTGCGTTGAAAGAAAACGAATTCAACGCGGATGCTCTTCGGCAGACCGGGCCGCTGCGTAGGAAAAAATCCGGTGCAGGCGTCGGTGCCGCCAGCGTTACGGTTCAGGGCGCCGGCTCGATGGCGGTCACGACGATCTTGCCGTCGATCTTCTCGGCCTGGAAGCGCACCTTCTCGCCGGTCTTTACCTTGTCGAGCAAGGCGTCTTCCTTGACGCCGAAAACCATGGTCATGCCGGGCATGTCCAGGTCCGTCAGCGGGCCGTGCTTGATCGTGATTTTCTTGTTGTCCTTGTCGACTTTTCGGACCTCGCCGTCGGCGAGTTCCGCGGCCGCCACGGCGCCGGTGAGCGAAAGTGCGGCAACGAAGGCCGCGAGTGCGATACGGATGTTCGACATCTGGGTTTTCCTTGCTTTACTTGGCGGCCTTGGCGATCTTGACCGCGCCCTTCATGCCGGCGTCGTAGTGGCCCGGTTGCAGGCAACCGAAGTCGACCTTGCCGGCCTTGGTGAACTGCCACACGATCTCGCCGGTCTTGCCCGCGGCCAGCGTCACCATGTTCGGATCGGCGTGCTCCATTTCCGGGTTCTTCTTCATGGCCTCGTAGTGCTCCTTGAGCTCCTGCTCGGTTCCGAGCACGAGCTCGTGCTTCAGCTGACCGGAGTTCTTGACGACGAAGCGGACGGTTTCGCCCTGCTTCACGGTGATGTCGGCGGGCGTGAAGCGCATCGAGTCGGCCATGTCGACATTGATGGTGCGCGTGGCTTCGGCAGCCACGCCGGGACTGCCGATGGCCGCATCGGCATCGTGCCCATGGCCGCCGGCATGGTTGCCGGCGGCCGAGGCGCCCGTGGCCGCCAGCGCGGCGAAGGCGGCGGAAAAAGCGATATGGCGAAGCGTGTGTTTCATGGTCTTCCTTTCAAAAAAATCAATGCCCGGCATGGCCGGAACTGGCCTTGCCCGGCTTGCGGACCTGTACTTCGATGTTGTTGGCAGGCATGTTCTGCGCGGGCATGGCAGCCGCGCCGGCACCGCGCTGGCGGGCAGGCTCCGGCGGCGCGGCATCCAGTTCGTAGGCGACGGTGCCCTTGGGGTGCTTGAACCAGCCGGGGTTGCTGTAGTCGCCGGCCTTCTGGTTCTTGCGCACCTTCACGACGCTGAACATGCCGCCCATCTCGACCGAACCGAAGGGCCCTTCGCCCGTCATCATTCGCGCGGTGTTGTCGGGAATCGGCATTTCCATCTCGCCCATGTCGGCCATGCCGCGCTCGCCCATCACCATGTAGTCGGGCACAAGGTTCGTGATCTGCTTGACCACGTCCTTGTGGTCGAGGCCAATCATCGTGGGCACGTCGTGACCCATTGCGTTCATGGTGTGATGGCTCTTGTGGCAGTGGAAAGCCCAGTCGCCCTCCTCGTCGGCCAGGAACTCGATCTGGCGCATCTGGCCGACCGCCACGTCGGTGGTCACCTCGTACTGGCGCGTGCTCCTGGGCGTGGGGCCGCCGTCGGTGCCCGTCACCAGAAACTCATGCCCGTGCAGGTGCATCGGGTGGTTGGTCATCGTCAGGTTGCCGATGCGGATGCGCACCTTGTCATTGAGCCTCACGTTGAGCGAGTCGATGCCAGGGAAGATGCGGCTGTTCCACGACCAGAGATTGAAGTCCAGCATCGTCATGATCTTGGGCGTCGCGCTGCCGGGCTCCACGTCGTAGGCGTTGAGCAGGAACACGAAGTCGCGGTCGACCTTCTCGATCAGCGGATGCTCGGCCTTCGGGTGCGTGACCCAGAAGCCCATCATTCCCATCGCCATCTGCGTCATCTCGTCGGCATGCGGGTGATACATGAAGGTGCCGGGGCGGCGTGCGACGAATTCGTAGACGAAGGTCTTCCCCGGGCGAATGGGCCGCTGGGTCAGGCCCGAGACACCGTCCATGCCGTTGGGCAGGCGCTGGCCGTGCCAATGCACGCTGGTGTGCTCGGGCAGCTTGTTGGTCACGAAGATCCGCACGCGGTCCCCTTCGACGACCTCGATGGTCGGGCCCGGCGACTGGCCGTTGTAGCCCCACAGGTTGGCCTTGAAGCCGGGTGCCATTTCGCGCACCACGGGCTCGGCCACGAGATGGAACTCCTTCACGCCGTTGTTCATGCGCCATGGCAGGGTCCAGCCGTTGAGCGTGACCACGGGGTTGTAGGGCCGCCCGCTCGAAGGCACGAGCGGCGGCATGGTGTTGGGCGTGGTCTGCAGCACGGGTTCGGGCAAGGCGGCCATCGCCACCTTGCTCACGCTCGCGGCAGCGATGGCGCCCGTGATGGCACCCGCGCCGCTCAGAAAATTGCGTCTGTTGGTCATGTCGTTCAAATCGTTGGTGGGCGTGCGCGCTCAGTGGGCGGCACTTGCGGTGGCGGCCTCGCCGCCCGAACCGGCTGCGGAGGCGCCCATGGCCGTCGGCTTTCCGATGACCGAGGCTGCCAGGGCGGCGTCGGCCAGCCAGAACTGCTGCTGGGCGTTGATGGCGTTGGTTACGCTGGCAACCTGGTCGCGCGCTTCGGCCAGCAGCTCGAAGACGCCGATCAGCATGCCGTTGTAGCGAAGCACGTTCTCGTCGGCCATGGTCTGGCGCAGCGGCACGATCTCGTCGCGGTAGTGCCGCGCGATGTCGTAGGCGGTGCGGTAGGCCGAGTAGCCTTCGCGCAGCTGCGACGAGGCGCCGCGCACGGTGGCGTCGTAGCGGTTGGCCGCGGCCAGCGACTGCGCGCTGAGCGCGTCGCGCTGCGCCGAGCCCCAGTCGAACAGCGGCAGCCGGATGTCGAGTTCGAAGCCGCGCCGCGTGCTCTTCGTGCCTTCCGCGTTGTCGAAGATCGTGTCGCGCCGGCCACCCACCTCCACGTCGACGAAGGTCGACAGCAGGTTGAGGCCCTGCGACTTGCCCGCCACATCGAGCTGTGCGCGCGCGAGCTGCACGTCGAGCCGCTGTTCGGTCGCGGTGGCGGCCACTTCCTTCGGCTCGCGCGGCGCCTTGGGCAAGTCGGGCAACCGCTCGGGCAATGCCAGCTTCGCGGCCTGCGCGTCGTCCAGGCCCAGGGCACGAATCAGTTCCTCGCGCGCAGCCGTGGCGGCGTGCTGCGCCGAGGCCAACTGCGTGGTCGCATCGGCATAGAAGACCTGCTGGCGCGCGCGCTGCAGTTTGCTGAAGTTGCCGATCTGCTGCATGCGGCGCGCGAGCTCCGCGCTGGCCTGGGCCGAGCGGTTCACCTGTTCGGCGTATTGCAGCGTCTGCTGCGCGGCCACTGCACGGACCCAGGCCTGCCGCACCTGCGTGACCTGGTCGACCACGGCGCCGGTGAGCTGCACCCTGGCCTGGCCGGCCTGGCTTCGCGAGATGGACAGGCGCTGCGGCAGCAGGATCAGATCCACCAGGCCGAAGGACAGCAGCCGGCCGAGCTCGAGCTCGCTGTTCAGGCGCATGCGCTCGAAGGTGAAGACCGGGTTCGGCAGCCGGCTCGCCTGGTTGGCCGCCGCGATGTCGCCCCAGCTCTGCGCCACCAGGGCCTGCACCGAGGGGCTGTTGGCCAGCGCGAGCTGCACCGCATCGGTTTGCGACAGCGGCTTGGACAGCAGCTCCTGCGACAGCGCCGAGCGGCGGTCGCGCTGTTCCTGCGTGCGGCTGAGTTCGAGCTTGCCGCCGGTGAACTGACGGGCGTGGGTGTTGGTGTCCTGCAGCGCGTCGTCGATGCCGACCGAGGCGCATCCGGCCAACAGGGCAGCCGCAAAGGCGACGGCCGCCAGGCGCATGGCCCGCTTCATGGCTGCTCCTTCTTCGCGGGCATCGGCATCGTGTGGCCCTGGTGCGCGGCAGCTGGTGCGTCCGACGCAGCCTGGGCGGCCGGCTCGGTCCCGGCCGCGCCGGTGCCTGCCGCTTCCTTGGCGTAGGCCTGCCAACCGCCGCGCTGGCGCACGGTCTCGTTGGCCTCCTTCCACGGAACGGGTTCTTCGTCGGCGAAGGGGCGATAGCCGTCGAAGGCGGACTTGTAGGTCAGGACGGCGGGTGCCGCCGCCCCCGGCGCCGGGGCAGCAGGCGCGGGTGCCGTATCAGGCGGGGTCTGCGCCATCGCAGCAAGCGCTGCCATGGCGGGAAATACGGCCAGCCAACGGGCCGGCGATGAATGGAACATGGAGTCCTCGCAACTTGTTCATGAGCGGAGTGCGCCAGAACTGCCTGAAGAGGCATGGCGCACGCGATGCATGAGCGTTCGCAGCGGCCCGCGACGAGGTCGCGGGTGCACGAACGCGTTAGGCGCGAGGAGGTTTGTCGAGAACGCGTGGCGCGAGGGTGGCCATCGCGAGGGGCGGCTCCACCAAGTCTGCGCGAGGCAGGCCGTGGAGCACCGGGAATTCCAGCGTGCTGATCAGCGCGGTGCCGTGGCATGCACCGCAGGTGCCGCACTTGTGCATCGTGTCGGGCTCGGCGCTTGCGGTTTTGCCGGCGCTGTCGTCCGTGGATGGCTTGGCTTGGTGGTGATGGTCCGCATGCCCGTCGCTGTGCGGTTGCGCGGCTTGGCCATGCGCATGCGACCCGACCGATTCCGTGGTGGCCGCGGTCATTGCACCCGCGTGAGTACCGCCATCGCCCGGTCCGCAGAAGACCATGGCTGCCGCCGCGTACCCCTGGAACGGCACGGCGAACATCATGACCCAGAGGACAAACAGGCGAACCCGATACATGCGGCGCATTCTACTGAGCGAAGCAATGGCAACAAGCCCGGCTCAGGATTTCGGGCCGCTGTTTCATTCGGAAAAGACGGCATTAATACTTTTGATCAGCACTGTCTTTTCTGCTGCGCACGATGGCGATCAAAGCCGGTAACAACGCGTTGCGCTCACCTATGATGGCGCCGCTGTTGCGCAGCGGCGGCCGGTCCAATCGGCCACCGCGGCTCGATCAGCGTGATGCAATGACTTTTAAATATTCGAAGAAAGGGAGCTTCATGCACCAACTCAAACCGATCGCCGCCTCCATCATCATGGCTGCAACGCTCGCAGGCTGCGGAGCCATCAAGAACGCAGACACCGGCGCCCTCACCCAAGCCGGCGGCTCCGCGTACAAGGCCATGTCGCTGACCGACGGAGACATCGCGACGATGTCCGACCAATCGTGCGCCGCGATGGACCAGAAGAACCAGATCGCCCCCGCCAACAGCCGCTACACCACGCGGCTGAACCAGGTGGTGCGCGCCATGCCCACCAGCGTGAACGGCAAGACCGCCAACTACAAGGTCTACCTGACCAAGGACGTGAACGCCTGGGCCATGGCCAACGGCTGCATCCGCGTCTACAGCGGGTTGATGGACCTGATGAACGACGACGAACTGCGCGGCGTCATCGGCCACGAAATCGGCCACGTCGCCCTGGGCCATTCCAAGGGCCGCATGCAAACGGCCTACGCCGCGTCGGCCGTTCGCGGCCTTGCCAGCGCAGCCGGCGGTGTCGTGGGCCAGCTGTCGCAATCGCAGGCCGGCGACCTCGGCGAGAAGTTCATCAACGCCCAGTTTTCCCAGACTCAAGAGAGCGCAGCCGACAACTACTCCTTCGACCTGCTGACGGAACGCAAGCTCGAACGCAAGGGCCTGGTGAGCAGCTTCCAGAAGCTCGCCGCACTCGACACCGGCGGCTCGGGCAGCTCGATTCTCAGCTCCCACCCGCCATCGAGCGACCGCGCCGCAGCGATGCAGAAGCGCCTCGATACCAAGGCCAAGTAACGGCCCTGCGGCCCCCGGCCTCCCGCATCATCCTTCGATGATGCGATGACGACCGGCACGCGCCGTCTGCGCGCGTGCCGGTCGCCAAGGCTCTCTCTTATTTCTGGATGTCGCCCAGGCAGAGATACTTGATCTCGACGTAGTCGTCCATGCCATGGTGCGAACCCTCGCGCCCCAGGCCCGACTGCTTCACGCCACCGAAAGGCACGTGCTCGGTGGCGATCACGCCGGCATTGATGCCGACCATGCCGTACTCGAGCGCTTCCGCCACACGGAAGATGCGGCCTACGTCGCGGGTGTAGAAGTAGCTTGCCAGTCCGAACTCGGTGTTGTTCGCCGCATCGATGGCGTCCTGCTCGGTCTTGAAGCGGAACACGGGTGCGAAGGGGCCGAAGGTTTCCTCCTTCGCGCACAGCATGTCGGACGTCGCCTCGGCGATGACGGTGGGCTCGAAGAACTGGCCCTCGATCCTGCGGCCGCCGGCCAGCAGCTTGCCGCCCTTGGCCACCGCATCGTCGACATGGCGCTGCACTTTTTCGACGGCCGCATCTTCGATGAGCGGCCCCTGCATCACGCCCTCGTCGAAGCCGTTGCCGACCTTGAGCGCCTTGACCTTGGCCGCGAACTTCTCGACGAAGCGGTCGTAGATGCCGTCCTGCACATACAACCGGTTCGCGCACACGCAGGTCTGTCCCGCGTTGCGGTATTTGCTGGCCATCGCGCCCTCGACCGCCGAATCGACATCGGCGTCGTCGAACACCAGGAAGGGCGCGTTGCCGCCGAGCTCGAGCGACAGCTTCTTGACCGTCGGCGCGCACTGGCTCATGAGAATGCGGCCGACCTCGGTGGAGCCCGTGAAGCTCAGGTGGCGCACGACATCGCTCTCGCACAGTTCCTTGCCGATGGCGATGCTGTTCTGGCTGTCGGCCGTGAGCACGTTGAGCACGCCGGCCGGAATACCCGCGCGCACGGCCAGTTCGGCCGCGGCCAGCGCGGTGAGCGGCGTGAGCTCGGCCGGCTTGATGACGACCGTGCAACCCGCGGCCAACGCCGGCGCCACCTTGCGCGTGATCATGGCCAGCGGAAAGTTCCACGGGGTGATGGCGGCGCACACGCCGATGGCCTGCTTCATCACCAGCAGGCGGCGGTTGTTGTCGAACTGCGGCAGTACTTCGCCGTTGACGCGCTTGGCTTCCTCGGCAAACCATTCGATAAAGCTCGCGCCGTAGGCGACCTCGCCCTTGGCCTCGGCAAAGGGCTTGCCCTGCTCCGCGGTCATGAGGCGGCCCAGGTCTTCGGTATTGGCGACGAGCAGGTCGAACCACTTGCGAAGCACGATGCTGCGCTCCTTACCGGTCTTGCGGCGCCAGGCGGCGAGCGCCATGTTCGCAGCGGCAATGGCAAGGACGGCGTCGGCGCGTGTGAGGTTGGCAACGTCGGCCAGCTTCTGGCCGGTGGCCGGGTCGTTCACGTCGAAGCGACTCTTGCCCTTTGTCCATTCGCCGGCGATCAGCGCGTCGGTCTTGAACAGGGTCGGGTCGTTCAGCAATGCGAGGGGAGAAGTTTTCATGGTCAATGGTCTCGAGTTTTGTTTGCGATCTGTTTGGTTGAGGGGTTTGCTGGGGGACGTTGCTGTTCAGGGCGCACTCCCGCCGACGGGGAGCGTTGCACAGAGCAGTCGTTGATCAGCGGTGTACCAGCCGCGTGCCCAGGTGCACAGGGCATCGGGTGCTCCTCGCAGCGAAATCAAGGAGGAGCGAAGCGGGGGACATTCGCGGAGGGGAGTACCCGGTGGCCTGTGCACACGCCCCGAACAAGAGCGCCCGAACAACTCACCGATAAGGCACCCCAGGCAACACACACAACATCTCGTACAGAAGATTGGCCCCCAGCAGCGCGGTGTTCCCACTGACGTCGTAGGGCGGACTCACCTCCACCAGATCGGCCCCAATCACATTCAAGCCCCGGCAGCCACGCACGATTTCCAGCGCCTGCGGCACGGTCAACCCGCCGATCTCCGGCGTGCCCGTACCGCCGGCAAACGAAGGATCGATGCCGTCGACGTCGAAGCTGATGTAGACCGGATGAGCAGGCCCGATGCGCTCGCGCACCTGCGCCATCAGCGGAGCCAGCGACTGGTACCAGACCTCGTGCGCCTGCACCACGGTAAAGCCCTGCTGGCGCGGCCAGTCGAAGTCGTCGGCCGCATAGCCCGTGCCGCGCAAGCCGATCTGCCAGACCTTGTCGCAGGCCAGCAAGCCTTCTTCGACAGCGCGGCGGAACGGCGTGCCGTGGGCGATGCGCTCTCCGAACATGTCGTCGTTCACGTCCGCATGCGCATCCACATGCACCAGCGCGACCGGGCCGTGCTTGCGCGCCAGCGCGCGCAGGATCGGCAGCGCAATGGTGTGGTCGCCGCCGAGCGTAAGCGGTGCGCAGCCCGCGGCCAGCACCGTGTCATAGAAGGCCGAGATGATGTCGACCGACTCTTCGAGCGAATAGGTGTTGATGGGCACATCGCCCAGGTCGGCCACGTTCAGTTTGTCGAAAGGCGCCGCGCCCGTGGCCATGTTGTAGGGCCGCAGCAGCGCCGATTCGGCACGGATCTGGCGCGGCCCGAAACGCGCACCCGGGCGGTTGGAAGTGCCGATGTCGAGCGGCACGCCGATGAACGCCGCATCCAGCCCCTGCGCAGAAGTTGCGGTGGGCAGCCGCATCATCGTGCCGGGGCCGGCGAAGCGCGGCATGGTGTTGCCGCCGAGCGGCTGGTTCGGTGGTGTGGTGACGGACATCGTGTGTGCGTTCAGCGCCGCCGGCCGCGCAGCCATTCGAGCGCAAGCAGCAGCGTGGTGGTGAAGAGGATGAGCAGCGTCGCCACGGCGGCGATGGTGGGCGAGATGTTCTCGCGAATGCCGGTGAACATCTGCCGCGGCAGCGTGACCTGGTCCGGCCCCGCCAAGAACAGCGTGACCACCACTTCGTCGAACGAGGTGGCAAAGGCGAACAGCGCGCCCGAGATCACGCCGGGCGCAATCACCGGCAGCGTGATGCGCATGAACGTCCTGAACGGTGTCTCGCCCAGGCTCAGCGATGCGCGCACCAGGTTGTGGTTGAAGCCGGCCAGCGTGGCGAGCACGGTGGTCAGCACAAAGGGCGCGCCGAGCGCCGCATGCACCACGATCAGCCCGAGGTAGGTGTCGGCCAGGCCGATGGGCGCGAAGTAGAGATACGTGGCGACACCCACCACCACGATCGGCACCACCATCGGCGAGATCAGCACGCTCATGAGCAGGCCCTTGAACGCGAAGTTCGTGCGCGACAAGCCGACCGCCGCCAGCGTGCCCAGCACGGTCGCCAGCACCGTGGCGGCCGGCGCGACGATGAAGCTGTTGCGCGCCGCGCGGGCCCACTCGGGCGATTCGAACAGGTGGCGGTACCACTGCAGCGACCAGCCCCGGATCGGGTACGCCAGAAATGAACTGTCGGAGAAAGACAGCGGAATCACGACCAGGATCGGCGCCAGCAGAAAAGCCAGCACCGCGACACAGCCGGCGCGCACCAGCCACCACCCGAGCTTGTCGGCGAAGGTGGCGTAGGCCGGAAATTGGGGAAGCTTGAACATGCGTGTGTGTCCTTCGTGCCTTCAGCCGAGGCTCAGCTCGGCCTTGCCGATGCGGCGGTACACGGCGTACAGCACCAGCGTGGCGACAAGCAGCACGGCGCCCAGCGCGCAGGCCATGCCCCAGTTGATTTCCACATTGGTGTAGCGCGCGATGTAGTAGCTCAGCATCTGGTCGTCCGCGCCGCCGAGCAGCGCCGGCGTCACGTAGTAGCCGATAGCCAAGATGAAGACCAGCAGCGCACCGGCACCGATGCCCGGATAGGTCTGCGGCACATACACGCGAAAGAACGCCGCGAGTGGAGAGCTGCCGAGCGACACCGCCGCGCGCAGGTAGGTGGGCGGCACGCTCTTCATCACGCTGTAGAGCGGCAGGATCATGAACGGCAGCAGGATGTGCACCATGGCGATGATCACGCCGGTGCGGTTGAACAGCAGCGCCAGCGGATGGTCGATCAGGCCGATGCCCATGAGGCCGCGGTTGACCAGCCCCTCGGATTGCAGCAGCACGATCCATGCCGCCACGCGCACCAGGATGGAAGTCCAGAAAGGCACGAGCACCAGGATCATCAGCACGTTGGCCTTGCGCGCGGGCAAGGTCGACAGCCACCATGCCAGCGGATAGGCCAGCAGCAGGCAGAAGAAGGTGACCACGGCGCTGATATGAAAAGTGCGCAGAAGAATGTTCGCGAAGGCGCGCTGGTCGTCGGGCATGCGTTCCACTTCGCCCGCCACATTGCGCCGCAGGTCCAGCGAGGCCAGCAGGTAGTCGGGCGTCCAGCGCGAGCCGTTCTTTGCAATGGCCTGCCAGTACACCGCCTCGCCCCAGCGCGGGTCGATCTCCAGCATGCGCGCCTTCACTTCTTCCGGAGATCCCGCGATCGGCAGCGCCCTGAAGGTGCTCATCACGAGCGAGCGGGCGCCTGCGATCTCGGTGTTGAGGCGGCGCGCCAGGGCGCCCGCGTCGGAACTGTCGGGCAACTGGCCGAGGTCGGCCGCGATGGCGGCATAGGCCGCGGGCGCGGGCGCCTCCTTGCGGCTCCATCCGTCGAGCGCACGCACGGTGCGCGGCAGCGCATTGGCCACCTCGGGGTTCTCGACCGCGCGCTGCAGCAGCGCGACGATCGGCACCAGCAGCGTCAGCAACAGAAACACCAAGAGCGGCACCGTGAGCGCGAAGGCGCGCCACTTGCGGCGCGCTTCGGCGCGCGCCAGCGCACGCCGAAGGGTGCCGGGTGGCGCCTCCGCCGGAACCAGGGGAACAATCGTTGCCGCGTGCATGGCCTCTTTCTCGTTCTTGCGCGTCGGTTACTGGGTGGCCCAGGATGCGAAGCGCTTCTCGAGCGCCTCGCCCTGGTCAGCCCAGAAAGCGACGTTGAACTGCAGCGAATCCTTGGCGTTGGTGGCCGAGGTCGGCAGGTCGGCCAGCACCTTGGGGCTGAGCGAAGCCAGTGCCTTGGTGTTGGCGGGACCGTAGGCGATGTTCTGCGCATAGACCGCCTGGTTGGCCGACTGCATCGCGAACTGGATGTACTTCAGCGACGCTTCCTTGTTCGGCGCGCCCTTCGGAATCACCAGGTAGTCCAGGTCGTAGATGCCGCCCGGCCAGTAGATCTTGAGGTCGCGGCCTTCGCGGTTGGCGGCGTCGATGCGGCCGTTGTACACGGTGGTGAGCACCACGTCGCCGGCCACCAGGAACTGCGGCGGCTGCGCGCCGGCTTCCCACCACTGGATGTTCGGCTTGAGCTCGGTGAGCTTCTTGAACGCGCGGTCGGCGCCGTCCTTGGTGGCGAGCACCTTGTAGACATCGGCCGGCTTCACGCCGTCGGCCATGAGTGCGAACTCGAGGTTGTAGCGCGCGCCCTTGCGCATGCCGCGCTTGCCCGGAATCTTCTTCACGTCCCAGAAGTCGGCCCAGCTGGTGGGCGCGGTCTTGAGCTTTTCGCCGTTGTAGGCCATCACGGTCGACCACACGAACAGGCCGACGCCGCAATCGGTGACCGCGGCCGGCAGGAAGTCGGCCTTGTTGCCGATCTTCGAATAGTCGAGCTTCTCGAACAGGCCCTCGTCGCAACCGCGCGCCGCGTCGGGCGATTCGACTTCGACCACGTCCCAGGTGACCTTCTTGGTCTCGACCATGGCCTTGATCTTGGCCTGCTCGCCGTTGTATTCGACCGGAATGATCTTGGTGCCGGTCTTCTCGTAGGGCTCGTAGTAGGCCTTTTTCTGCGCGTTGGCGTTGGCGCCGCCGAAGTTGACCACGGTGAGCTGCTGCTGGGCGAAGGCAGGCAGCGCGAAGCTGACCGCGACGGTGCAGGCGAGGAGTGTCTTTTTCATGGTGGCGTAGTCCTGGGTGATGAAGAAAGGGAACGAGAAAGCAAAGACCTGATGGGCGCGCGTTTCAGAGCGCGTAGATGCGCGCATGCGCAACCGGAAACTCGAGCGCCACCGATTCGCCGGCCTGCGGCGGCGCGCTGCCGTCGAGACCGGTCAGCGGCAGCTTCACCGAGGCTTCGGCCTGGCCGCCGCCCACGCTGCAGAGCAGCCGCAGGTGGTCGCCGAAGTAGATGACGCGCGCCACCTCGGCGGCGAGCATGTTGGCGCCTTGCGTCTCGGGGCGGCGGTGCAGCACCACGCGTTCGGGGCGGATGCACGCCTCCACGGCCGCGCCCGGCGCCGCATTGCCGACGTTGAGGCCGCTCAGCACGCGGCCGTCGGGCAGCGTCATTTCCGCGTGTTCCCCGCCGCGGCTCACCTGCCCCTTGAGCACTGTGTTGTCGCCGACGAAACCGGCCACGAAGCGGTTGGAGGGCGTCTCGTACAGCCGGTCGACCGTGTCCAGCTGCTGGATCACGCCTTCGTTGAACACCGCCACGCGGTCGCTCATGGTGAGCGCCTCGCTCTGGTCGTGCGTGACGTAGACAAAGGTCACGCCCAATTGGCGATGCAGGTCCTTGAGCTCGATCTGCATGTGCTCGCGCAGCTGCTTGTCGAGCGCGCCGAGCGGTTCGTCCATCAGCACCAGCTGGGGTTCGAACACCAGCGCGCGGGCCAGCGCCACGCGCTGCTGCTGGCCGCCCGAGAGCTGGCCGGGCAGCCGGTCGGTCATGCCGCGCAGCTGAACCATATCGAGCGCGCGCTGCACGCGGCGCTGCTGCTCGTCTTTGGGCACCTTGCGCACGGTGAGCGGGTAGGCCACGTTCTGGCCCACGCTCAGGTGCGGAAACAGCGCGTAGTTCTGGAACACCATGCCGAAGTGCCGCTTGTGCGGCGGCGTGCCGGTGATCTGCTTGCCGTTGAGCAAGATTTCGCCGGAGGTCGGCGACTCGAAGCCCGCCAGCATCATCAGCGTGGTGGTCTTGCCGGAGCCCGAAGGCCCGAGCAGGCTCAGGAACTCGCCGCGGTGAATGTCCAGGTCGAGCTGGCGCACCACCAGGTGCTCGCCGTCGTAGGTTTTCTGGACGCGCTGGAAACGCACCAGGGGTTCTTCAGTCATGGAGGAGTTCAAGAAAGTGTCGATCAGCGCAGTGCGGCGAAGCTGTCCGCGAGAAGCGTCAGCCCTTCGTCCACAAGCAAGTCGGATGCCGTCAACGGCACCAGCACGCGAATTACATTGCCGTAGCTGCCGCATGACAGCAGGATTAACCCGCGCCGCGCCGCCTCGGCGACCACCCGGCGGGTCAGCGCGGCGTCAGGCCGCGCCGTGTCGCCCTCTTCGAACAGCTCGATGGCCACCATGGCGCCGAGCCCCCGCACATCGCCGATGGCCGGCACGTCGGCCGCGATGCGGCGCAGGCCCGCCGTGAGCCGCTCGCCCAGTGCCCTGCTGCGCGCCAGCAGCTGCTCGTCGTCGAACACCTTGAGCACCGCCAGCGCCGCGGCGCAGCCGATGGGGCTGCCGGCGTAGGTGCCGCCCAGGCCGCCGGGCGCGGGCGCGTCCATCACCTCGGCGCGGCCCACCACGCCCGAGATGGGAAAGCCGCCCGCCATCGACTTGGCGGTGGTGATCAGGTCGGGCGCCACCGGCCACTGCTCGCTCGCGAACCAGGTGCCGGTGCGGCCGGCGCCGGTCTGCACCTCGTCGGCAATGATCAGGATGCCGTGGCGGTCCGCCAGCGCACGCAGGCCCTCGATGAAGTCGTTGGGCGCGACGTAGAAGCCGCCCTCTCCCTGCACCGGCTCCAGGATGAAGGCCGCCACGCGCTCGGGCTCGATGTCGTTCTTGAACAGCAGCTCGACCGAGTGCAGGGCATCGTCCACGCTCACGCCGTGCAGCGCGTTCGGGTACAGCGCATGGAACACCTCGCCCGGGAACGGGCCGAAACCGACCTTGTAGGGCGCCACCTTGCCGGTGAGGCCGAGCGTCATCATCGTGCGGCCGTGATAGCCGCCGTTGAAGGCGATGACGCCGGGACGCCGGGTGTAGGAGCGGGCGATCTTCACCGCGTTCTCGACCGCCTCGGCGCCCGTGCTCAGGAAGATCGACTTCTTCGCGAACTGCCCCGGCGCCAGCGCGTTCAGCCGCTCGGCCAGTTCCACATAGGGCTCGTAGGCCAGCACCTGGAAGCAGGTGTGCGAATACAGGTCGACCTGCGCCTTGACGGCCGCGCTGATCTCCGGGTGGCAGTGGCCGGTGTTGAGCACCGCGATGCCGCCGGCAAAGTCGATATAGCGTTTTCCCTCGACGTCCCAGACCTCGGCGTTGGCGGCCCGGCTGACGAAGATTTCATGGGCCTGGCCGACGCCGCGGGCGACGGCTGCGCCGCGGCGGGCCATGAGGGCGGCGTTGCTGAGATGGGGTTCGCGCTGCATGGATACGACCTGTGCCTGAAAGAAGAAGCTGGCACTTTAGGTTTCACGTCGGGGCCTGACCATGTACACCGCGAGCCATGAATCGGCGGACTGTGCTGGTCTTGTATCCTGTACATACTTTCCTCAATATGGTGCAGATCGGCCTGCCGGGACCTCCCTCGATGCTCATTCTTCATCCCGAACAGCCGACATCGCTCGTCAACCAGATCGTGGAAGGGCTTCGCGGCCTGATCGGCACCCAAAAGCTCAAGGCCGACAGCAAGCTGCCATCGATCCGGGCCTTTGCCGCGGCGCACGGCGTCAGCGTATTCACCGTGGTCGAGGCCTACGACCGGCTGGTGGCGCAGGGCCTCCTGGTCTCGCGGGCCAATGCGGGGTTCTTCGTCAAGCGGCGAAGCGACGACATGGCCCCGGGCACGCCCGCGGCACCGCAGGACGATCCGCGCTTCGATGCGCGCTGGTACCTGCAGCAGATCTTCGAAAACCGCCACCTGCCGCTCAAGCCCGGTTGCGGATGGCTGCCGCACGACTGGCTGTTCGAGGACGGCATGCGCCGGAGCCTGCGCACCCTGGCGGCCGGCGGTACCGACATCGGCGGCTACGGACTGCCGTTCGGGCACATGGCGCTGCGCATGGCCATTGCCGAATCGCTTTCCGAGCGGCAGATCGTGGTCGAGGCGAACCAGGTGCTGCTCACCCAGGGCTCGAGCCAGGCGCTGGACCTCGTGGCACGGCAGCTGCTGAAACCGGGCGACGAGGTGCTGGTGGACGACCCGGGCTATCCCAACCTGATGTTCATGCTGCGCTTCCTCGGCGTGCACATCATCGGCGTGCCGCGCACGCCCACGGGCTACGACCTGCCGGCGCTGGAGGCGCTGCTGGCGGTGCACCGGCCCAAGGCCTTCTTCACGCAGCCGCGGCTGCAGAGCCCGACCTGCTCGCTGGCGTCGATGCCGCAGCTCGTGCGGCTGCTGCAGCTCGCGCAGGAGCACCAGTTCGCGCTGGTGGAGAACGACATCTACGCCGACATGGACGCCTCCTCGCGGCCCTCGCTCGCCAGCCTGAGCCAGCTGCGCCAGTTGATCTACGTCAGCAGCTTCTCCAAGACCATCTCCCCGAACATCCGGGTCGGCTATGTGGCGGCAGAGCCCGGGTTGATGGAAAAGCTGGCCCAGCTGAAGATGGTTTCGGGGCTCACGTCGTCGGACATCACGGAACGGCTGGCCTTCGGCGCGGTGACCGACGGGCGCTGGCGCAAGCACCTCAAGTCGCTGCGCGACCGGCTGGCGCAGGCGCACGCCAGCGTGGCGAGGCAACTGGAAGCGCTGGGCTTCGAGCTGTTCCACGAGCCCGCTGCGGGCTTGTACCTGTGGGCGCGCCATCCGGACATCACGGACACCGCCGAACTCTCCCGGCTGGCGGCCGTGGAGGGCATCATGCTCGGCCCGGGCCAGCTGTTTCTCGTCAACCCGCGCCCCACGGGATGGCTGCGCTTCAACGTGGCGTTCAGCGGGGACGAGCGGATCTGGCGCTTCCTGGAACGCAGCATCGAGGAGCGCAAAAGCGACTTGAGCGGCGACTGAAAAGCCGCCGGCGCGGCAGCGGGGATCAGTCCACCCGGATGTTGCGGGCCTTCACCACCCGGCTGTAGATCTCCGCGTCGCGGCGCACCATCGCGCTCATCTCGGCGCGCGTGACACCCAGCGGTTCGCTGTTGAGGTCCTTGATGCGCTTGGCCAGGTCGGGGTCCTTGCTGGCTTCCACGAACACCGCGTTGAAGCGGTTGAGCACCGCGGCCGGCGTCGCAGCGGGCGCCCAGATGCCGTGCCACGACATCATCGAAAAGCCGGGCATCACCTCGGCCAGCGTGGGCACATCGGGCAAGGCCGGGTGGCGCGTGGGCCCCGAATACGCCAGGGCCTGGACGCGGCCGCTGCTGATCAGCGGATACCCCGTGGCGATGGGCTCCATCAGCGTATCGACTTGCCCGCCGACGAGGTCGGCGATGGGGCTCGCGCGATAGGGCACGTGCAGCATGTTGATGCCCACTTCGTCCTTCAGCGACTCGACGATGAGCTGCGACGGGCTCCCCGCGCCGTAGGAGGCATGCGAGTAGGTGCCCGGCTTCTCCTTGGCCGCGGCCACCAGCTCCTTGATGGTCTTGGCCGGGAACTTGGCGTTGGCGATGAGCACGAGGCCCTGGCGCATCGTCGTCGCGACGGGCACCAGGTCCTTCTCCGGATCGAACGGGAGCTTGCTGTAGATGTACGGGTTGATCGTGAACGCCGTCGAGAGGTTGTAGAGAAAGGTGTAGCCGTCCGCCGGTGCCTTGGCGACCGTATCGGACGCCAGGTTGCCGGCCGTGCCAGGCTTGTTGTCGATGAGCACGGGCACCCCGAGCTTGCGGCTCGCGTACTCGCCGTACAGGCGGGCAAAGATGTCGGGCGGCGTGCCGGGAGCGAAGCCCACCACGATCCTGATCGGCTTGCTCGGCCATTCCGGTGCCTGGGCACCTGCCAGGGCCGGGGCGAGGCTTCCGGCAATGCCCAGCACGAGGCCGAGCATTTTCTTGAGGGTTGTTGTCGAACGCATTCTTTGTCTCCTTGGGCCACTGCGTGCCCGTGTTGGGGTCGTTCCGCTTCTTGTTGCGCCCGGTGGGCCGGGCGTCCGCTCTTCTGGTCTTGTTCTTCAATCGACCTGTGCGCCCGAACGCCGCACGGCCTCGCCCCATTTCGCGATCTCGGCCGTGCCGAAGGCCGCCATTTCCGCCGCGGTCATTGCCATGGGTTCGATGCCTTGGGCTGCCAGCTTGTTGCGCACCGCGGGTTGGGCGAGCACGGCCTGCGTCGCCTCGCGCAGCCGGTCGCGCTGCGCGGCGGGCATGTCGGCCGGTGCATACAACATGAACCAGGCGACGAGATCGAAGTCCGCGATGCCCTGCTCGGCCAGCGTGGGCACATCGGGCGCGGCCATGCTCCGCCGGGCGCTCGATGCGCCGAGCGCACGCAGCTTGCCGGCACGCACCTGCGGCAGCACGGCGGCCGGGTGATAGAACATGAACTGCACGTTCCCGGCCATCACCTCGGTGAGCGCCTGGGCGCCGTCGCGGTACGGCACGTGAACGAAGTCCTTGCCGAGCCGCAGGTTGAGCAGTTCGCCCGCCAGATGGCCCGAGGTGCCGTTGCCGGCCGAGGCGAAGCTGACCGACTTGCCGCTGGCCTGGCGCAGGTCCGCCACGCTCTTCCATGGCGCCGCGGCCGGCACGACCAGCAGCGTGGGCGTGGCGCCGACAAAGCCCAGCGGCACGAAGTCGCGCTGCGGCTGGTAGGAGAGCCGCTTGTAGAGCGAAGCGTTGATGGCGTGCGTGCCCACGGTGCCCAGCAGCACGGTGTGCCCGTCCGCGCCCGAACGGGCGGCCAGTTCGCTGCCGATGGCGCCGCCCGCGCCGGGCCGGTTGTCGACGATGACCACCTGCGACAGCTGGCGGCCCAATGCTTCGGCCAGCACGCGTCCGACGATGTCGGTCGAGGTGCCGGCAGCGAAGGGAACGACCAGCTTGATGGGGCGTGCATCGCCCGCCTGTGCCCATGCACCGGCCTGCGGAAGCATCGCGGCGGCGAGCCCTGCCACAGTCAGGATCGCTCGGCGCTTCATGTCGCCTTCCCAAAGCCCGGAGGCACGGTGCCGTTGTACTGGAGCTCGCGCGTGGCCTGGTAAGACAGCGCAAAGCCACTCGGCGTTTCAGCCTCTTCCGCCAGGTGCGCGATGAGCCCCGCCGTGCGTGCGAGGATCGGCACGCCGCGCAGTGACGCCACGGGAAATCCGACGCCCAGCAGCACCGCTGGAATGGCCGCGGAAACGTTCATGCGCAGGTCCTTGCCGACGATGCCCGGAATCACTTCTTCCAGTGCTTGCGCGATGCGCACGTAGCGCAGGTCGGCGCCCGCCTCCGTGGCCACTTCGATCAAGCGGTCGACGCGCGGATCGCGCTCCTTGTGCAGCGGATGGCCGTAGCCCGGGATGGCCGCGCGCGCAGCCTTCAGTTCGGTGATGGCTGCGGCGGCTGCGTCGGGCAATGCGACCCCTGCATCCACGCGCGCCGCCACGTTCATGAACAGGCGGCCAGCCGTTTCGGAAGCGCCGAGGATCACCGAGCCGCAGCCGAGGATGCCCGCCGCCACCGCGCCCTGCAACGCATCGGGCGCTGCCGCAAAGGTCATGCGGCTGGCCTGCACGCTCGGCACGAGGCCGTGCTCGGCAATGGCGACAAGCGTGGCATTGAGCACGGCGCTGCACGCGGCATCGGGGCGGCGCCCGGTGAGCAGCAGGAAGAAATAGTCGGCGAAGGACAGGTGCCCGATCAGTTCCTGGCACAGGTCCTGGCCGCGCACGACGATGGTGTGTTCGTCCGAAGTGCAGATGGCGGTGCTCGGGACGGTGAACTTTCCGATCTTCATGGCTAGCGTCTTTCAGGCGTGTTGGGGTTCGAGGCGGAAGTCGTAGTGCGCCGACCAGTACGGCGTTTGCAGCGTCTTGCCGTCGGGCGCGCGGCCCGCGGGGTGCGATTCGAAGTCGACGACCAGGCTCGGCCGCACGCCGAACACCGCATCGGATTCGATGTACGGGCTGCCCGCCACGAACAGGTGCGTGGTCACGGGCACATGGCCTGGCGCCGAAACCATCATGTGGATATGGCCGGGTCGGTTCGGGTGGCGGCCCATCGCATCCAGCATGCGGCCCACCGGCCCATCGACTGGAATCGGGTAGTAGCTCGGGCGAATCGACCAGAACCAGTAGCGGCCTTCGTGGTCGGTGCGAATGCGTGCGCGCGCCTGCATCGCGGCGCCCTCGACCTGCATGTCGTACACGCCCTCGCCGTCGCCCGACCAGATGTCGAGCAGCGCGCCTTCGAGCGCCTGGCCGTGGGTGTCGGTGACGCGGCCGCTGTAGAAGGTCGGCTCGCCGCGGGCGCCCTGGGCCACGTCGGCGCCGAGCGGCAGGTCGGGTGCGCCCTCCCAGTAGAAGGGGCCTTGCACGGTGGCGTGCGTGGCCTCGGCGAGCTCGGAGGCTGGCGTGGCTTCGTTCGCCGCCCGGCCGCGCTTGCCGGCGGCGGCGCGCAGCTGGTCGAGGATCACGACCATCATCGACGCGCCCAGCGTGTCGGACAGCAGGATGAACTCCTGGCGTTTGTCGGTGCAGGTCTGGCCGACGGCCGTCAGAAATTCGATGCCCTGCATCCATTCGCCGGGCTTCAGGTCCACCTCGCGGACGAAGGCATGCAGGTGCGTGATCAGCGACTGCATGATCTGCGCGAAGCGCGCGTCGCGCGTTCCCTCGAGGCTCTGCAGCACGGTCTGCGTGAGCTCGCTTTCGTTCGATGGGGTCATGTTCTTTTGTCTCCTGGCTCTGTCTTGATTGAAGGGCTGCCTTGGGGCTTTATTCAGGGCCTCAGCTTGCGCCGCCGGGCGGCTGCCCCAGGCGCTTGCGGATCGGATCGACGATGGCCGCGTTGTCCGCGCCGAGCGTGGGCGGCGCCGTTACTTCGAGCGCGCGCTCGCCGTCGAAGCTCACGGGCGAGCGGATGGTGTGCCATTCGCCGCCCTCGGGGTGCGGCGCGCTCACCTCCAATTGCAGGTGCCGCGCCTGCGGGTCTTCCATCGCCTCGCGGGTGTCGTACATGGGGGCATGCGGCACGTCCTCGGCCTCGAGCCGGGCGCACCACGCCGCACGCGTCTGCTGGCGGAACAGCTCGCCGAGCAGCGCGATCAGGTCTTCCTGGTGGGCGATGCGCGCCTCGCGCGAAGCAAAGCGCGGGTCCGAGAAAAGCTGCGGTTGCTCGATCGCGTTGGCCAGTCCATGCCAGAACTTTTCGGGCGACGACATGTGCAGCGCAATCCACAGGCCGTCCGCGCACTCCAGCACATACGACTGCGACACGCTCGGCCGGCTGAACGGTCCCATGACCTCGCTTTCCGAAAAGAGATGCGTGAACGCGTCGAGATTGAAATGGCACATGGCCTCCAGCATCGACACCTCGACCGCCCGGCCGACGCCGGTGCGGCCCCGTTCGACCAGGGCGCCGAGCACGCCGTACGCGGCATAGAAACCGGTCATCGCATCGGCCAGCGCGGGGCCCACCACGCGCGGGTTGGCCGGGTTCACCAGCAGCTTGAGAAAGCCGCTCGCAGCCTGCGCCACCGTGTCATAGGCCGGGCGTCCGGCGGCGGGGCCGGTCTGCCCGAAGCCGCTGATGGCGCAATACACGAGCCGCGGATTGAGGCCGCGCAGCCGGGCTTCGCCGGCACCGAGCCGCTCGGCCGCACCGGGGCGGAAATTCTGGATGTAGACGTCCGCGTCCTTGACGAGTTCGTCGAACACGGCCGCGTCCTCGGGCAGCTTCGGGTTGAGCGTGACGCTGCGCTTGTTGCGGTTGTAGGTCTGGAAGTGCGGGCTGTAGAGGCCGCCGCGAAAGGCGCGGAACGGATCGCCCGCGCCGGGTTGCTCGATCTTCACCACCTCGGCTCCCAGGTCTGCGAGGAACATGCCCGCGGCCGGCCCGGTGATGAAGGTGCCTTGTTCGAGCACCTTGATGCCGCTGAGGACTTTTTGCACCGGCATGTCTCCTGTGGGTCGTTGTTCGAAAGGGCTGGCGGAAACTGTAGGCGGCGACTGTAGGCGGCGCTCTTCAAACCTGAAAATGATTGTTTTTCATCGTTAGCATCGATGCCATCGATCATCGGCTCCGGGAGATGTCATGGAACTCAGGCACCTGCGCTACTTCATCGCCCTGTCGGGCTCGCTGAACTTCACGCGCGCGGCCGAACGGCTGCATGTGACGCAATCGACGCTGTCGCACCAGATCAAGCAGCTTGAAGAAGAAATCGGCGTTGCGCTGTTCGACCGCATCGGCAAGCGCGTGAGCCTGAGCGAGGCCGGCGACGAGTTCCTGCACTACTGCACCAAGGCCTTGCACGAAATCGACCTGGGGCTGGGTGCGCTGCGCCAGAGCAGCTCGGACGTGACGGGCGAGCTGCGCGTCGGCTCCACGCACACCTTCAATCTCGGCTTCATTCCCGACTGCATCGCCAGCTTTCACGGCAAGCACCCGCGCGTGAAGGTGGTGGTCGAGGAACTGTCGGCCGACCAGATCGCCGCGCGGCTGCAGCAGGGCACGCTCGACCTGGGCATTGCCTACCGGCCGAGCGCGCCCGGGCCGCTGCAGTTCGAACCGCTCTACAACGAAGAGATGGTGCTGGTGGTGGCGAAGAAACATCCGCTCGCGCGGCGCAAGCGCGTGCGCATGGTGGAACTGCATCGCCTGCCCATGGTGCTGTTGCCGGCCAGCTTCGCCACGCGCCAGATGCTCGACGAATGCTTTCGCTCCTGCGGTGCGCAGCCACACGTGGTGGCCGAGATCAACACGCTGGCGCCCATGATGGACCTGGTCGGCAAGACGCAGCTGGCGTCCATCATGGCCGCGAACGTCGTGACGGCGCTGTCGGGGCTCGTGGTCGTCCGGCTGGAAAGCCCCACGCCCGTGCGCACGCCCGGCATGCTGTGGTCGCCCGTGGCGCGCGACGCGGCGGCCACGCGCGCGTTCTCGACCATCGTGCGCAAGCTGGCGCTGCGAAGCAGCCTGCAGGGTACCCCGCAGCGGGGGCGCTAGCCTTCGAGGCATTCTTCTTGCATGCTTATGATTCACCGAAAACACTGCGCGCCGATATGAGCCCGGTCTTCCTATTGCTTGTCCACGCCGATCCACCGCAAGTCAAGCGCCTGCTGCAGCGGCTCGTTTCGGTCGGCCGCTGCTTTGTTCATGTCGACGCGAAGTCCGATCTTTCGGCGTTCCGGATCGAAGACTCTCGCGTGAGCTATCTGCACGAGCGTGTCGACGTGCGCTGGGGCGCCGTCTCCCAGATCGACGCCACGTTGAGGCTCATGCGCGCTGCGCTCGCCAAATGCGACGCGTCGCAGGTGAGCCATTTCGTGCTGCTCTCGGGAAACTGCTACCCGGTGCGTCCGCTGGAAGAGTTCCGCGCCTATTCGCAGTCGCATGCGGGCACCAACTTCATCAAGCTGATTCCCCTGGCGAGCACGCGCAAGCTGCAGGAGCGTGTTCGCCACTTCTGGTTCTACCAAGACCTTCCGGTCGATGGGCGGAAATTCACCTTGGTGCGGCTGGCGCGCGGCCTTCTGCAATTTGCCGGCAAGCTCGGGCGCCGTTCGCTCCCGCTCTTTCCGCAATGGCACTTCGGCTCCCAATGGTGGGCGCTGAATCCCGAAGCGGTGAGGTACCTCATCTCGTATCCGTTCGAAACTTCGGTGAAGCGCTTCTTGCGGTTCTCCAAGGCGCCTGACGAAATCTACTTTCATACGCTGCTCGCGAATTCTCCTTTGCGGCACAGCGTGGAGCCGGTCACCGGACGCGGCGTCTGGGACGCGGCGAACCTGCACCTGATCGACCCTTCTTTGTCGCGCTGGTTTCATGCGTCCGATCTCGAAGAAATCATCGCGTCGGACCGGTGGTTCGTGCGCAAGGTCGGCAGCGCCGTTTCCGGCGATCTGTGCGACAGGCTGGACGAGATCGACGAGGAGGACGACCTGGCTGCTGAGGAAGACAGGAAGACCGCGTAGCTGCCGCGAAGGGGCTGTTCAGCGCTTCGCCAGCCACCAGCAGACGCAGGCTATATTGCCGGCTCAGCAACAGAGAGAAATTCACCATGGCAAAAGCCTATTGGGTCAGTGCGTACCGTGCCGTCAACGACGCCGACAAACTCGCGGCCTACGCGAAACTGGCCGGCCCGGCGATCACCGCCGGCGGCGGGCGTTTTCTGGCGCGCGGCGTGCCCGCCCAGGTCTACGAATACGGTTTGCCCGAACGCACCGTGTTGATCGAGTTCGACAGCGTCGAGCAAGCCAGAGCCGTGCATGACAGCCCCGACTACCAGGCCGCGCTCGAGGCGCTGGGCGACGGGGCCGAACGGGATCTGCGCATCATCGAAGGGGTCTGAGGAACCTTGCCGGGAGAAACCATGCAGCTTCGCACCGCGCGTATTTTTGTTCGAGACTTGCCGGGCGCCTCGCGTTTCTATGAAGAGACACTTGGCTTGCCGCTCAAGGCCGGAAAAAGCGAACACGGCTTCTGCGTGTTCGACGCCGGACCAATGAGCTTGGTGGTCGAGCATGTCGATGCTGGTGCTCCGCCCGAGGACCAGGCCCTCGTGGGACGCTTTACGGGGCTGTCCTTCGATGTCGCAGACGTCCAATCGAAGTACGACGAACTGTGCGCGCTCGGCGTTGCATTTTCGGGGCTTCCGGAGCGGCAGGATTGGGGCGGCATTCTCGCGACGCTTTTTGATCCCGCGGGCAACGAGCTTCAACTCGTCCAGCACCCGTTGCGGCAGCGGTGATCGATGGTCTGCGGTTCGCAAGCTGCGGCGGACTCAACGCTGCGCCGACAACGCCACTGAAAGCTGACGCAACAGTGACGCGCCGTCGCCCTGCCATGCGCTGCCGTGCATACAGGCGAGCGTGCGGGGTTCCTGCTGCGCAAGTCCGGCCAGCAAAGCGGCCGTTTGCGGTGCATGCGCGTAGTAGTCCATCTGATGCCGGAACGCCTCGCTCGGACCCAGGATATCGGCATCGGTGAGCGCCCGCTCGCTGTTGCCCGGCTGCGTGAAGAGGTCGCCGCAGAAGAACGTGTGCGTTCCCGTTTCCATCATCAGCCCACATTCCCAGCCATGCGGAAGATGGGGCGTGTCGAACCAGCGCATCGTGTGGCTGCCGAGCGGGAGCTCCTCGCCGTCGGCCAGCGCGCGCGGCGGGCGGTCCGCCATGTCGCCCATCGAGACCATGGCTGCAATGGTGCCGCACAGCGGCACCGCCTGCGGCGCTGCTGCGAGAAACAAATTCAAGGCGCCGCACTCGTCCGCCTCGACATGGGACAGCCCGATGTAGCGAAGGCGCTCGACCGGCATCACGCTCGCGATGCCTTCGCTCACCAGCGGGAAGAGCTGGCGCGGCCCGGAGTGGAACAACAACGGCTCGTCGTCGAACACCAGGTATTGGTTGAAGCTGAACAGGCTGCCGTCGGGCAGCGGCACCGGCGTATTGATGCGGAATATGCCCGCCGCGATTTCCTGCACGTTGGTGCCCGACTGTGAGTTCGTGGTCATGCGTGTCTCCTGAGCGTGATGGAGCGGCGACCAGGTACGCCGCCGAACGCCACGGTACTCCAATTTGACAGATCCGGGGCCGGAGGGACGTGCCGGCGCCCGACGACGGTTTCGTGTGTACCGCAAGGGGATCAACCGTCTCTTGATGATCGAGTAGGCACATACCGTGAGCCCTGGTTCCCGCCGGCTATCGCGCGCTCTTGCTCGGATACCATCCTGTCGTCGCTCTTTCCCCCTCACAGCAATGACTCGCTGACATGCGTACCGCCATTTACTACTCGCTGATGCTCTTGCTCGGATTTGCTTGGTACAAGTTCGGGCAAAACTTGCTCCGGAAGCGGCGTTGGAATGAGAACGGCGAACGCACCGAAGGATTGACCGGGCCGGTGGGATTGCTCGTGACCGCTACGGTGGCCTGCTACCTCTTGTTTGCGTTGTTGCGCGCGCTGGTTCGGGGCGAAGTGCCATGCCTCGGCAAGGCTTGCCAGATGCAGGTTTACACCCTCGGGGCAAATGCTGGCGATTACTGGGCCAACGTGTTTTTCCTGACGTGGATGGTGCTTGGCCTGAGCTATGCGATGTATGTGACGCTCAAGATTTGGTTCCGGGCGTAGGGCTGCCGGAGCGGCGGCGACTGCGAAGCGTAGGGGCATGACTCAAGCGATCTTGCTGCACGTCGAGCACGACGAGTGTGCAGATCCAATGCGTCAGGCATATACCCGCGCCTGATACGGTGGGCGCGGCAGGCTGCGGTCGGCCAGGAGAGGAAGTTGGCGCGAGCGCTTCAGTCCCGGACAATGATGGTTCCGCATTCAATCGGAGGGACTCCCCGTGAAGTTCGCCCACTACTTTTCAATTGCCTGTGTCGCCCTCGCGATAGGGCTGCTCGCTGCTGGAGCATCCGGAGCAGCAGCTTTCGCCTTTGGAGTGTCGTTTGCGGTTGAGCTCGTTGGCTCAGTAATCACTGGAAAGCAGACGAACGACAGTGAACGATGAGCGGCTGTACGCGGCCAGAACCCGTCATTCAAAACCGCCCTCAAAAATGGACATAACACGCATCCAGCGCTCGGTCTTCTACCGCTATCAGCACGTGACCGGTCCAAAGTGCGTCCTGGTTTCCGTTCGATTTGGAAAGGCGCCGCCGAATGGCCCAACGTTGATTCGGCTACTCGCGATGGATCGAACGGAAGCCGCAGTCCAGTTTGACCTGTCGAATCACGTGTCCGAGATACTGGCTGGTGTGGTTCGGGCAAACTCTGAACTTGGAAGCCGCCTTGAAGTTGAGGCGATTGAGGTCGTCCCCGACGACTATCCAGGAAAGGGCCAGGCCGAGCACGTCGCCTATCAAATCGCAATGGCCGTGGGTCGGGGCGAGGTATAGCGGCAGTCGGCCAGGAGCGGAATTTGCGCGGCGCCACTTTTTCATGAGGCCCCAATCATGTTGGCAGTAAAAGTTTCAGGCTATGACTCGCTGCAATCCCTCATCGATTGGGCTGGCAGTTACATGGTTGACCTTGGCTATGTCTCCCATGAAGGGGCTGGCTTCGCTTTGGTTTCTCCCGACGAAGACGCCTCAGTGAACTCGTTGGAAGACTTCGTTTGGTTCCGAGGGGTCGTCGCGAGCTCGCTGCCTCCTGGATTGCGGAGCATGACCGTACACATGGACCCAGTCGACCCGGAAAGCGAAAAAGGACTGCGGAAACTTGCGGACTGAGTGACCGCTTCGGGCAATCTGGAATGCCTCTTCTGGGCCCGGAGCGGTCTTTTGGACGGCTCCAAAGCGGCCATTGATCTGCGCAACAAGCGGCATTCAACACCCGCTGTTCCGCGCAACTACATGAGGTAAATCGCCGGGCTTTTGCTCATGCCGAGGAGATCCAGGCTGGTCTGTGAGAGAGTCCCCGCAAAGGCTTAGGAAGCCCCAGTGCAGCGGACGCTGACCATGACTGCTCCGGGCAAGGCTGTTCGCGAAGCAAATTCATCCCTCGGGTTGTTCTGTTTAAAGGGCATGACTGGCCCTAATGGGTAGATTCGAACGTAGCTCGGGAGATGAGAGGTCAAGTAAGCACCCACGGTATGGCTTCGCACCCGCGCTGAACTCTCCTCCCGGTCCGAAGAGCCGACCGCGGCAAATCCGACGGCGTCCACCACCACGCTGCCCGCAGCAAGCTCCGAGCAACGGCGTTGCTCCAAGAAGACAGAAATGGCCTCGACTGCTTTGGCGTTCTCGCCTTCAACGGGTCCAAGAGGTGACGGCAAAAAAAGTACTACGTCTTTGGTCGCGGCTCGTGAATCTGCTCGAGCGCAAATGCTGAATCCGAGGCTGGCGCCCAGCATAAGAAGCACTGTGAGTCGTCGTTCCATAACTTCCTCGAATCGCTAGTCACTTTTCTCGATCATGGGCCTGCCAAGATGAGTGCCGATGTCGGCTTCTCGCGATGAGGTCTGGTCATTTACTTTTTGCGCAGCCGACCTCGCTTGAAGCGCAGGAACATGCCACCAGCGAGAACGGCCAGCATGCCTGCCAAGACTAGTTGTCCAATGAATGCGGCGAGAGCTGCCCCTGAGATTAGGCCCAATCCAACGGCACCGTGGACGAGGTGCATTGCTGCATCGAACTTTGCTCCAGGATAGAACTTAGCCATTTGGGTTCGGTTGTGGGCGGTGGAACGTCTAATGGTGGCCTGGGCGACCTAGTCCATGAGCTTGCCGTCTTGCCAGTACTCATACAAAGCACCGGGGGTGTTGACGCAAAAGATTAGCGTGGACGGCGCCTCCAGTTCGATGAGGATTTCGGTATCTACAGCTCCGCCGATAGAGACGACCTCGCATTCCGAACCAGGCGGAAGGTGAAACTCTTTTGCCCACGGTTCCACGATGATCGATAGAGCAGTGGCGAACGAGTTTTTCAGTTTTACGGAACTTCTGTTTGTCATTTTGATGTTCACCAACTGCGCCTTCGTACGTCTGGTTCTGGCCGAGTTCTGTCGTGCAGGCGCGGGTTTCAGCGAGCTTGAGGGCGGGCGCATGCTAAGGGTTTGGATGGGCCCAGAATTTCCACCACGGGCGTTGTTCCGCGCAGATTTCTGTACAGCTCTCGGCCGCGTATTTGCGAGCCGAGAATATCGGCTCGACTGCCGCGTCGGGCTCAGTGGCAAGTATGAAAGGGTCTTCGCCATAGCCTCGGTACGCAGCGAAAAGCTCATCGGACTTCATTCCCGGCCGATAGCTTGAGAGGAGGAATTCATCAACGATGGCCTCTGCTGCAGCCACGGCCGCTTGGTGAGATTCGAAAACGCCCGCCGGGTGTCGCTTCGATTCCTCCATGAAGACATAGTTGTCGTCGACAAAGACTTTGTAGGGCATACACAGTCATGCGATTCGGCGCCGCGCTGTTGTTACAACCAAGATGCTAGCCGAATGTCAGGTTCTGGCCGACTGTAGCCGCACAGCTTTTGGTGCAAGGGTTCAAGAAAGATGTTGGACTGATCATCAATCGCCTCGGCGGAGCGACACTTGTCCGCCGATGCTCTCAAGGGAATGACACATCCCACTCGAATGGCTGTCATCAGCAAGGAACACCTCAAAGATTTTCCGCGCGGCAATCTTCTTCACCACTTTCTTTGCCTCTGTGCGGGACATGGGAGTGCTCAGTTGTAGTGACCGCATGAACAGTCCTTCCACGTAGCTTCCCATGCCGGGAAACCATGCTGTGGATTCGTCCCACCCAGTGACTCGCAGCGTGCATGAACTTGAAAGTACCCGCTTGGAAGTAGCCATTAGAAGGTCTGGTTGTGGCCGCATTCTGCCTTTGCTTACTCGCCTGCGGCCAGGCTGCGCAACCGCTCCAGGATTAAGTCGGCGGCCTCGCTCGCGCTGACGAGTGCCGAACCAATGACCAGGCGGTTTGTGGTCCAGACCTCGTATTCATGGCGAAGGACCGCCTCCCAGGTCGGCAGAGTGTGCTCCGGGATGTCAGCTTTGCGGCTCTCCACACGCCTGCGGTGTTCGGCTGGGTCAGAGCACACGATTTCAACCTCGAGCAAGTCCGAGGATGTGCTGGTTGCCACAGCCCGCCACGCTTCGCGGGTGATCGATAGCGGATTGACGCAGTCGGCAACTACTGTCATGCCAAGCGCGAGATTGGACCTCGCAAGCTCGTAGGCAACGATGTAGCCTGCTGAGCCAATCTCCTCGAGAACGCTCAGCTTCATGAGCGCTTGCTCAATGGTGTCGATGCGCAGATAGGCGGAGGGCGAACGAACAACGAGTTCGCGCGCTATGGCAGTTTTGCCGGTGCCCGGTAGCCCGCCGAGAACAATCAGCATCGGGTTCTCCGTGATGGGGTCGATTGAACCTGAGTGGCGATGACGGAGGTCCCCAGTTGGCCGAATAAAGACTTCAAGGCCCCGCCCGGATTTCCTCGGGAGGCCATCATCGGGCGGTCGCTGCTTGGGCTTTGGTGATGGAAGCTGCTCGTCGCTCTCCGAATTCAGCGCCGCGGACAGCTCAGCAGCGGGAAGTCGTTTCATCAGGGCCTCTACCTCTCGCGAGTACCCGCGATCGTTCGGCTCAGTGCCACGCTGCGCCTTTCTCTTGTACTGCTGCGCGAAAGCCGCCAATTCAGCGCTCATGCGGTTGGTACGTCGGGACATCAGCTGAATTTTAGAGAGCGTTGATCTCAAGGACTGCGGTCTGAACATTACGCGTCAACGCCTTTCCGCTTCTGGCCGCATCAAGCAATAGCCTGCAGCCTAACGAAGGCGGCGGCCCCCTGGGTTCTTCGCATCCTCGTCGCGCCTGGTCGGATAGAACGGCTTCTTCTCATCGAGTTCGTAAAACAGCAGCCCGTGGATTCCCATGGCTTGGGTCTTGACCACTCGGCGCTCCCAGAGCGCCTCGAACGCACTATTGAGAGCTGTGTCGTCGGCCCGGCGCCTATAAACCTCATCGATGAACGCGACGTCCTGGCCATCAGGAAAGATGAGCGCGAACTCCTCGTCGGTGGCCGCAAAGATGTCATACACGCAGTTCACTGCGCCATCGATGACCTGAATGTTCTTCATGTAAAACTCGGAATGAATTCGACATCGTCGATCGGCTCTCGGCCGTTTGCGCGATCAGGGAGCGAATCCATTGATGCTCCAGAACGCTCGCAGAGCTACCGCCTCCACAAACCACCACTGGCCGAGGAGAAGGCCTATCGCTACCCCCGTGATGGGTATGGCCTTCAGTCTGGTTTGTCTAAGCAGCCGCGCCGCGAACAGTACGCTGAGCATCATCAGGCCGGCCAGAGATGCGTAATACCATTTGCTTCCAGCAAGGCTCTCTCGCGCAAATGCGGTGAGTCCAGAAGTAAGGGCAAACGCCGCCCACGGCCCAACGCTCCGCAAGTTCATGGACCTAGTCGTCAACGAGGCCGTTGCGCAGGAAAGCGAGCATTCTTGGCCATGAGTCCTGTCGTGCACGTGCCGCCCCTTCAGCAGTCCCTCCCATGTCCATCTCTTCGCCAGACACTGGATGCTTCGACTTGAGCATGGTTGTCGGACCGTTTGGCCAAGCGATGCTGTGTCCCGCCCCGGCGTACGCAAGGTGCTCCACGCGATGGTGAAAGCCTTGTTGTTTGAAGCGCTGCACGGCGAATTCTGTCAGTTCGGTCGACGGCCAAAGCTTGTCGTCGATGCCGGTGATCATGAGGACGGGCCCGTTGATTTTTTCTACTCGGATGGAAGTCTTATCCGCGTATGCGGCATCCCTCAACGGAATGAAATACCAGTCGAAGCTGCCCTTTCGTGCGGCGCCAACGGCCAGCGCCTTGTCCCACTGCTCATGGGTAAGCGTTCGGGCATAGGGAATCTCTTCGCCGTTCTGTGTCCATGCGCTGTATCCGCTTTCGGGGTACGCTGGCCACAGGATGCCGCTGGGAACGTAGGCGACCACCGCCCGGATTTCAGGGTAGGTCGCACCTAGAAGCAACGCAAGTTCTCCGCCTCGCGAGACACCCACGACTCCGATGTTGTTCGCGGCGACGCTCGTCTGAGCCGACAGCCACTCCAGTGCTGTGCCAAAGTATTCAAGCGGGATGCGATCGAGGGTTGGCGGCAAGCCTTCTGCGGCGAAATACGCCAATGCGAGCGCTGCATACCCGCGGGACGCCAGCAATGCAGCCATCTCCTGAGACCAAGCCAGTCCACCATTGGAACCGCCAACTACAAGCACGGCCCGGTGCGGTCCGGGTTGGGCGGGCTCGTACATCTTGCCGAAAAGCCCACGCACTCGCACCTCCCGCGACACGACGCCAGGTCCGACATAGACGCGCCGAATGGGATGGGAGATACGCGATGCGCCGTCTTCCCGCTCCGCAACCAGTGTCGAGGTCAGAGGGTCATTGCTCATGCCCGGGAAGCCCCTGGCAATGTCTCGATCCACCGGCGCCCGAGACCAGAAGAGCCCCATCGCATCCGCTCCTTCGTATGCCCCCGAAATCGGCGCATGGCTGCTGAGGTCCACAACTCCGTTGGAGTCAGCCTTGAAGGTGGCACTCGACAAGAGAACAACATCATTGAAGCCGCTCCAGAGCTTCAAGGTAATTACCGCCCCGGGCTGAAGATCCAAAACGCGAATTGCAAGAGTCTCATCAACGAGACAGGTCTGGGGCAATGTGTCGAACTTCATCTGCCGAGGAGAAGAAATGTCGGGTCTTGAGCATATACCGGCGTGCCCATCGATCAGGCCGCCGGCAGCGGTCTCCCACCGCCAAGGCGGAATTTCCTCGTCGCTTCTCTCAGGTCTCTCTTCGAGTCGGCAGTGCCAACCGCGGCTTGCCCAGCACCTGAGTCGCCACCCGCGACGCGAACCGCCGCGTCAAGAAACGCACGCCGAAGCACGACAGCTTGTTGAACAGGCCGGGCACGACCGTGCGCTTGCCGCGCAGCATCGCGCGGACCGTGGCCTGCGCCACGAACTCCGCGCTCTTCGTCGATGCGTTCGCGATCCACGAGTAGTCGCCTCCGCCGGACGCGGCGTGGAAGGCGGTTTCGGTACCACCGGGGCAGATGCAGGTCACCGACAGCGAGGTGCCGCGGTGCTCGTCATGAAGACCCTCGCTGAAGTTGCGCACGAACGCCTTCGACGCGGCGTACAGCGCCATGTTCGGCACTGACTGGTAGGCGCCAGTCGACGCGATGTTCACCATGTGCGCAGGTGCGGTGCTTGTCTTGCGTGCGTCGACGAAGCACCGCGCGAGCGCGACGAGCGAGGTCATGTTGAGCTGGACGAGCTCCGCGTCGCGCGCCCAGTCGACCTCGTCGAACCGGCGAAAGTAGCCGAACCCGGCGTTATTGATCAGGATGTCGATGGGGCCGCTGGCGGTCGCGGCGTCCCACAGCGCGCGCGCGGCATCGGCCTTGCCGAGGTCCGCGGTGACGATCTCGACGTTTACGCCCTTGCAGGTCGCGGCGACCGCCTCGAGTGCGTCGCGTCGCCGTGCCGTCAGCACGAGATCGACGCCGAGCGCCGCGAGCTCACGCGCGATGGCTGCGCCGATGCCGCTGGATGCGCCGGTCACCAATGCGCGCTTGCCGGTGTGGACGGCCGTATGTGTATTCAAATCGCTCTCCCTTTATTCCTGCGCACTCATGCGTTGACGTCGACAACGGTACGGCCTTGGACTTTTCCCGCGAGCATTCGCTCAATGACAGCGGGCACCTCGGCAAGACCCACCACATGTGTCGTTCGCGCGAGCTTGTTCAAATCCAAATCCCGCGCCAACCGTGACCAAGCCTCGATGCGCACCTGTTGGGGTGCATTGACCGAATCGATGCCGGCCAGCGTCACATTGCGCAAGATGAAAGGCAGCACCGAGGCCGGAAGGTTCATGCCCTGGGCCAGGCCGCAGGCGGTGACCACGCCTCGATATTGGGTCTGTGCCAGCACGTTGGCGAGCGTGTGGCTGCCGACCGAGTCGACAGCGCCGGCCCACCTCTCGCTCGCTATGGGTGCTCCCGGCTCCGAAAGCGTCTGGCGATCGATGATGTCGGCTGCTCTCAGGTGGCGCAGATAGTCGCTTTCCTCCAGTCGCCCTGTGGAGGCAACGACCCGATAACCAAGACCGGACAGGAGGGCGATGGCGATGGAACCAACGCCGCCATTGGCGCCCGTCACGAGAACGTCGCCATGTTGAGGCGTGAGCCCGCCGTGCTCGAGCGCCAGCACGGACAGCATCGCCGTGTACCCGGCCGTTCCGATGGCCATCGCGTCTTTGGTGGACAAGGCCGCCGGGAGCTTGAGCAGCCACTCGCCTTTCACGCGCGCCTGCTGCGCATAACCCCCGTGATGGGTTTGGCTCAGGCCCCAGCCATTGGCGACGACGCGGTCGCCAGCAGCGATGCCGGGGTAGGAAGAAGTCTTGACGGTGCCGGCGAAGTCGATGCCGGGAATCAACGGAAACTGGCGAATGACCTCGGCGCGGCCGGTGATGGCCATCGCGTCCTTGTAGTTCACGGTGGAGTAATCGATGTCGACCACGACGTCCCCGGGCATGAGGTCTGGTTCACTCATCGAGACCACGCTGGTGGTGATCTTGTCACCTGTCTTGCTGGCGAGCAGTGCTTGGAATGTCATCGTCTTCTTTCAGATGGAGTGTTGCTGAGAGGGGGGAGTGAAACGACTGGCCGCCTATGCGTCGAGCCGGAGGTCTTTGCGCACGCCGGCGTCCAGCATGCTGGCGGGCGCGAACCTGCGCAGCAGGCGCAGGCGGCTGGCCATGCCGGGGGCGTAGTGGGTCTTGGGCTGCGCGGCCATGGCTGCCTTCAGCACGATGTCGGCCACCACCTCAGGTCCTTCTGCGCCCGCGATTCCCTCCTTGAGCCGCTGCTCCATGCCCGCGCGAATTTCGCGGTACATGTCCAGAGGTGTGTCGGGCTGCATCGAATTCGCTTCGAACGGCGTGTTGATATAGGGAGGCTCCACCACCGAGACGCGAATGCCCTGCGTGCGCAGTTCATGGTCCAGCGATTCCGAATAGCCCGCAACCGCGTGCTTGGTGGCGGAGTACAGCGCCATATACGGTGAGGGCAGGAACCCCACCACCGAGCCGATGTTGATGATGCGGCCGCTCTCCTGCCGACGCATATGAGGTACGACGGAGCGGATCATCCGCACCATGCCGAAGAAGTTGGTGTCGAAGATGGCCTGGGCCTGCGCAATCGAACTCTCTTCCGCGCCGGCTGGAGCGACCCCGAAGCCGGCGTTGTTGACCAGCAGGTCGATGCGGCCTTCCGACTGGATCAGTTGCTGGACCACAGCCTCGACCGACGCGTCCTGGGTCACATCGAGCGGCAGCATCTCGAACGCGCGCTGGCCCGCCTGGCCGCCGCGCCGGCTGGTGCCGTAGACCTTGTACCCAGCCTTTGGCAGCTGCTGCGCAATGGCTTCGCCTATGCCCGAGGAGGCCCCTGTCACGAGGGCCACTTTGCTCTTGGTGTTCATTCCTGTTTTTCCTTCAGTGCTTTCTGTTTCGCATGATGATCGTCATATTTCAGAGCGAGCGAAATGTCGATGGGATTCGACGGCGTCAAGCGATGGGCAGGTGCTTCAAGGCAGCCTCGCGCAGGCTGTCGGACAGCGCAGGCTCGTCGACGACGCGGGCCAGCAGCAAGGTGCCGACCATGGTGGCGACGGTCACGAGCGCGCGTTCGTGGACACCGGCCTGCCCCCAATCTGCCGACTGTCGGGCCACAAGATCGACCATTTCCTTGATGTACCGCGTGGTCACTCGCCGGACTTCGGGCGTTTGGCGCACGGTTTCCGAGCCCAGCGCTGCCAGGGGGCAACCCTGCTCTATCTGCGCCAGGTTTTCTCGCGAGAGATAGGCGTGGAGCATGTAGGTCAAGGCCTGTTCCGGGGGCACGCTGGCCGCCGCCTCTGCCGCTATGGCCGCCGACTCCGCACAGGCCCGCCCCGCTGCTTCCGCCAGCATGGCCTCGCGCGAGGCGAAGTGGGCATAGAAGGCACCATGGGTCAGGCCGGCCTCCTTCATGATGTCGGCGACTCCTGTTCCGTCGTAACCGCTGCGACGGATCGCCCGCGCCGCAGCCGAGACGATGCGCTCGTGTGAGGCTTCCTTGGCCGCTGTTCTGACGCTGTGCTTCTCTTTTCGCATGACGTGCATCATACACTCTTCAGAAGATGCGTGCGGCCGTTCAAACCGGCGTCGATCGAGATCCTGTGTGGCCCCAGGGGCGTGACGCCTTCACGCACACGCGCCCGTGTCGGTTCGAAGGTCAGCGGAAGGTCGGCGTCGGCGGCATGGAGTCCGAGGCCACCGGCGTGGCCTGGCTAGAAATCAGCGACCTTGCCCCATGCCGAGTTGCTGAAGCGCCCCGGCCGGTACGGTGCCGGATCCACGATCGGTTCGGCGCCGCTGACAAGATCGGCGATCAGGTGGCCGGCGCCCGGACCGATGCCGAAGCCGTGTCCGGAAAAGCCCGCGGCCAGGATGAAGCCCGGCAGACCCGGCACTTCGCCGATGCCGGGCACACCGTCGGGCGTGCTGTCGATATAGCCCGCCCAGGCGTGCGTGATCTTGGCATCGCGAAGTTGGGGCAGCAGTTCGACGGCGCGGCGGTGGGTCTCCTTGATGCTCACGGGATCGGGCTTCGGATCGAGAATGCGCACGCGTTCCATGGGCGTTGGCGCATCGAGCCGCCAGCGCGCCAGCGTTTCATGGCCACTCCGAATGGCTTCCAGGCCCCCCGGACGAAGATTGCGCCAGCGCTTGGCGAACATGGGCACGAACTGCGGAGCGAAGCGCAGGAACTGTCCTGTCGGATCGACGCGCGCGCGGCCGCTGATGGCCAGTGCGTAGCGTCCATCGTTGCGGCGAGTGGCGGACACGCCCGCGCTCACCACGGCAGGCGGCAAGCGGTGTTCCACAGGAGACACGCTCAGGATGGACTGGCGGATCGAGGCCTGCGGAAAACGGATGCCAAGCTGCCGGCAGAACGAGGACGCCCAGGCGCCACCGGCCATCACGGCCGTCCGGGTCTTGATGACCCCGGCTTCCGTGATCACGCCGCTGACCCGCCCGCCTTCGGTCTCGATGCCGCGGGCGGCGCAATTCTGATGGACGCTGCCCCCAAGCTTGATGAGCGCAGCGGCCACGGCCGGCGCGGCCTTGCCAGGATCGGCGGTGCCATCGCTGGGCGAGAAGACGCCGCCCTTCCAGGCGCGGCCGGTCGCCTGTCCGCGCTCGGCGGCTTCTCGGCTGCTCAGCATGTGAGTCGTCACGCCGGCTGTCTTCGCAAAATCGCGCCAGCTGGCCCAACGGGAAATTTCTGCCTCGTCATTGCTGAGATACAACAGCCCGCAGCGATGAAAGCCCGTGTCCTCACCACTCTCGGCGGCGAATTGCTCCCACAGGTCGAGGCTCTTGCTCGCCAGCGGCAGTTCGCGGGCGTCGCGGTTCTGCTGCCGGCACCAGCCCCAGTTGCGGCTCGATTGCTCGGCGCCGATCCTGCCCTTTTCCACCAATGCGACCGAGACGCCGCGCTGGGCCAGGTAGTAGGCAGTAAAGACGCCGATGATGCCGCCGCCGATCACGACGACGTCGGCCGAAGCCGGGAGCGTGGGCGAGGTTTGGACGTGGTGCAGCGGAGGCGACATGATGAATCTCGCTCGCCCGTTCAGGCCGGGACGGTTTGGCACACGTAGAACTTCGCCACGCGATCGCTGCTTTCCCACCCGATGGGTGCGCCCTCGGGCACGAAGAGCGCGTCGCCGGTGCCCACCGACAGCACGCTGCCATCAGGGGCTGCGAAGCGCACGCTGCCCGCCACGAGATGCATGAACTCGTTCATGCGATGCCGGCGAACAACCCGGTGGTAGGGGGTCGAGTCCCAAGCGCCCGCAAGGTACTGCGCGGCGTCATCGGTGAAGACCTTGTCGCTGCGGCACTCCGGCACGGGGCCCAGCAGCACTTCGGCGGGCAGCGTGCCGGTGGGCATGAAATTGGCGTCGGCGTGCAGGGGGAAGAGGCCGCGCTTCGTCGGCTTGTCGCAAGCGGCCGCGCAGAACACGAAGCGCACGCGCGAGCTGGCCTGGATATGAAGCGAGGTGCCGCATCCGATGACGGCACCCGCCTGCGGGCCGACCACCAGCGGGGTCGCCCCGGCCGCTGTCAGGGTCAGCTCTCCCTCGACGACCACGATGGTTTCGATGTGGGGATAGCTTGCGACTTCGAGCTCTCCGATGAAGCTGGTCCGGCCCGCGCTCATTGCGCCCGGCCCTTCCCACGCGATCTCGCGATGCCGCGCAAAAGGATCGTCCTTGCCGAATGGCGCCCTGCGGAAGGAAGTTGAAACGGGTGCGCCGTCGGCGCGATGCAGCACGAGGGCCACGGTCATGATTGTTCCTGCGCATTGCGCGATGATTGAACTGCCGAATCGGGCATCGAGGCCTCGTGAAAGCCAAGAATCGTCTTGGTTTCCAGGTACTCCTCAAGACCTTCGATGCCATATTCGCGGCCATTGCCCGAGCGCTTGTAGCCACCGAACGGCGCGTTGGGATTCCAGGCGGGGTAGTTGATGTGCACCTGCCCGGAGCGGATGCGCGCCGCAACGGCGCGAGCGGTGCCAAGGTCCGTGCCTTGCACATGGGCGCCCAGGCCGTAGACGGTGTCGTTGGCGATCTCCACCGCCTCGTCCACGCTGTCGTAGGGAATGATCGCGAGCACCGGCCCGAAGATTTCTTCCTGCGCGATCTGCATCCGAGAATGCACCGCGGTGAAGATGGTCGGTCGGCAATAGAAGCCGCGGCTCAAGGCTTCCGGCCGCCCGGGGCCGCCACAAAGCAGCCGCGCGCCTTCGGCGATGCCGATGCCGATCATTTCCTGCACCCTATTGAACTGCGCGCGATTCGCCACCGGGCCGTGCGTGGTCTGCTGCGACCGCGGATCGCCGACGACGATGCTGGATGCCGCTTCGAGCGCGAGCTGTTCGACCTCCTGAAGGCGAGCGCGGGGCACGATCATCCGAGTCGGCGCGCTGCACGATTGGCCGACGTTGCGGAAAGCCGCTGCCACGCCGCCCGGTACGGCACGTGCGAGGTCCGCGTCCGGCAGGATCACGTTGGGCGATTTCCCGCCGAGCTCCTGGGCCACGCGCTTCACCGTCGTGGCCGCCGCCTGGGCCACCAGGACGCCGGCCCGGGTCGATCCGGTGAACGAGATCATGTCCACGTCCGGATGCTCCGCCAAGGCAGCGCCGACCTCCGGCCCGCTGCCATTCACCAGGTTGAACACACCTGGAGGAACGCCGGCGTCGTGCATCACTTCGGCGAAGAGCAAGGCGCTCAGGGGCGACAGCTCGCTGGGCTTCAGGATGACCGTGCAGCCCGCAGCCAGCGCGGCGCCGACCTTGGCCGTGATCTGGTAGAGCGGCCAGTTCCACGGCGTGATCAGCCCGCACACGCCGATGGCCTCGCGCACGATGGCCATGTCGCCCCGATGGGTGACGAACGCATAGCTGCGCGCGTTATCTCGGGCCACGCGGATGTGCTCCGCCGCGGATGGCACCTGCGTGCGGCGCGCAAAGTCGATGGCAGCGCCCATCTCCAGCGAGATCGCCTGAGCGAAGAGTTCGGCGCGCTCGAGGATCAGCGCGTGGATGCGATCGAGAAGCAAAGCCCGGCTCTGAGCGGAACTCACGGACCAGGCGGCGAATGCGCGCCGCGCCGCGACCACGGCTGTTGCGACATCGCTTGCACTGCCCAGTGCGATCTCCGCGACAGGCTCCTCGGTCGACGGGTCGACGACGGCGCTGCGGGCTTGCGCTTGGGGCATGACCCACTCGCCGTCGACAAATATGCGATGCAGGCGGCCAGCGCGCCCGAGGTGCTCGACGATCGAGGAGCTCATGGCGTCGACCCTTCGGAAACCACGTCAGGGTTGTTCATTGCCACCCATGAAAGCGTGGCAAAACGGATGCGTGGCAATGCGGCGGGGTGCGTCATGATGGGCTGAGGTCGGGCCTTTGGATGTCCAAAAGTTTAGGCCGCGTGCCCTTCTCGCTGGTGCTGCAATGAGGGTCTTGCACAAAGCAGGCTGCGGTTGTGCGCGTTGCTAAAAGCAGATCATGCGGTCGTGCATATGTCAGGGGCTTTCGCAGCGGACGGGTTGAAGACGCCCGCAGCAGCAGCCTCACGTGTGCAGTTCAGCGCTGGCGCGCGAGCAAGCCTTGGCGGTAGGCCATACCTGCAGAGCCCGAGCTCTCGTTGCACAACCGTTACCTCGCGACTTCTATCGCCAGGGAGCTACAGAGTCAAACTGTGGTTGCCCTTTGTCCACGAGGCAGGATCGCATCGAAATTCGCGATCACGATTCATCCCTCGAACTTGACCAAGTCCTTGAAGATCAGTTGGCCCCAGCTATTTCCGCGCGCCTGCACAAGCAGTCCACCATCCGAAAGCCCGCCAAGTTTGACCGGCGAGAAACCGAGATTTTCCGCAAGCGCACCGATCTCAACTGCGGCGCCATCGTCGTCGCTCGCGAGGAACACGACTCTTCTGCCACCATGTACGTTCGGATCCTGGTCAAGGACCGCAGCGATCAAATGGTTGAATCCCTTGACCAGTCGTGCACCGGTGAAGGCCTGCGCGACAACCTGGGAAGAAGGTTGTCCTCCCAGTTCCTCTGGCGACACGCCGTAGGCATTGGTCACATCGATGATGGTCTTTCCCTTCCAGGTCGACAGCGCCTTCGCGACGTCCGGGTGCGACTCGAAACGAACAGCCAAAAAGACGATGTCCGCCTTGACGGCTTCCACCAGTTTTTTTGGAAGGATCGTGGGTCCGATCGCGGCGGCGGCGGATGCAAAGCTTTCCGGGTCGCGTGTGGTCGCAACGGATACTTCGATGCCTTTGCGGGCAAACGCCTTGGCCAGAGCCTGGCCGAGCTTGCCGAAGCCGATAATTGCGTAGGTCATATCTCTGCTTCGGTTTGTCAGAGTTGCGCCAGTCCGCCGTCGACGGCGAGCTCGCTGGCCGTCATGAAGCTGCTGTCCGACGACGCGAGAAAGGCAGCCGCCGACCCAATCTCTGCCGGATCAGCCATGCGCTGAAGCGGAGTCATCGAGGCGTAAACCTTCTGGCCCTCCTCCCCTAGCGCTGCCTTCGCGAGCTCGGTCGCCGTCGCCCCCGGTGACAGCACGTTGACGCGGATGCCGGTGCCCTTCAGGTCCTCTGCCCAGGACCGCGCGAGATTGCGCACTGCCGCCTTGCTCGCGCTGTAGGCGCTCATTGCCGGAGCACCCGTGGTGCCGGCGCTCGATCCGGTCAGGATGATCGATGCGCCCTGGCCCATCAGCGGCAGCGCCTGCTGAACCGTGAAGATCGTCCCCTTCACATTGGTGTCGAAGGTTTCGTCGATGTGCTGGGCGGTGATCTTGCCGAGTGGAAGCGGGCTTCCCGCCCCGGCATTGGCGAAGACGATGTCGAGGGTTCCGCGCTCGGCCTTTACCGCCGCGTAGAGACGGTCCAGGTCGGACGGATCGGAGACCGAGCCCTTCACCGCACGGGCACTGGGCCCGAGGTCGGCCACAGCGGCGTCGAGCGCTTCCTGCCGGCGGCCGAAGATGAAGACGAAAGCGCCTTCCTCGATGAAGCGCTTTGCCGCGGCGAGGCCGATGCCGGTCGCGCCGCCGGTGATCACGGCGGTCTTTCCATTCAGTCTGGTCATGTCATGAATCCATGGTTGGGAGTTGTTCGGAGGCAGTGAACTGCTTGAGAACAAGTATGGAGTTCTGATAACCTAACGACAAGTATGCACTTTTAGGTAAGCACCAAGAATGACGACACCCTCCTCTGAAATCTGCGATACCGGCTGCGGGCTTAACGCCACGCTCCGCATCATCTCCGGGAGGTGGAAACCACTGGTCCTGTTTTTCCTGCGCGACGGCCCGAAGCGCTACGGTGAGCTCAAGCGCTTGGTCCAAGGCGTCAGCGACAAGGTGCTGATCCAGCAATTGAAGGATCTGGAGGCGAATCGCGTGCTGGCGCGGACCGATTACAAGGAAGTGCCACCGCGTGTGGACTATGCGCTGACCCCGCTCGGTCGCAGCCTCGCCGACGCGATCATCCCGCTGTGCACATGGGGAACCGAAAACGCGGCGGAAATGGCAAGCATCTTTGCCCACCGCGACACTTTGCCCTAGCGGGATGCTGAAGAACCGCCGAGTCGGACGACCTCCGCGTTCGCGGGAGCCGGCTTCTTCGCCCGAATGAATGAACCCGGGTTGGAGCTGCGAAAGCTGAACAGCACCGAGGGTTCCAAGTTCCGCGTTTTTTTCTTCTCGATGTCCAGTCGAGCTTCGACTACAAGTCCTTTGCCGGCCCAGCCGTCTGCTTGAGAGCGAGTGGAATGTGGGGAGCGGGCCGGGCCCGTTACAGACATCGCTCCCGCCCGAAAGCAGCCGTTCCTCAGGCAAATTGCGCCAACCCCTGCCCGACGGACCAGTTCTCTTTGGGCGCATCAGCAATGGTCACGAACACGTCCTCCGGGCGTATCCCTGGATTGTCGGCCAGCAACTGCGCGATGCGCTGGAACAGTGCCTTCTTCTGCTGAGCGGTGCGCGTGTTGAAAACCGTGATTTGGATGTAGAGGAGATCGTCGCTGCGCGCGACTCCAAAGGCCTCTCCATATCGGAAGTTGGCGGCGTCGTGCTCGGTGATCGTCATGAACTGATCGTCATGCGGCACGTTCAACGCGTCACGCAAGGCGCGATAGAGGCTGTCGAAGATCGCCTGCCGGTAAGCCTCTGGCTTTCCCGCGCGCATCGAGATGTGAATGATCGGCATCGCTACTCCGGGTCATGTTGGAACAACGGATGTTATGTATTTTGATTTGCTATTGATACTTATCTCAATAACAATCTTTCGTAATGATCTACCGCCCTCTGGATCTCGACGCTGTTCAGGCTTTCGTTCGCATCACCGAATTGGGCAGCTTCACGCGCGCTGCCGAAGTCATGCAGACCACGCAGGCAGGAATCAGCCAAAAACTGAAACGTCTTGAAGACAGGTTGGGCTGCCGGCTTCTGGAGCGAACACCCCGGCACGTGGAGCTGTCGGCGCGGGGTGCCGCGTTCCTTGGACATGCCCGAGAACTCCTGGCGGTCCACGATCGCGCGCTGGTGGCCTTTGCGAGCGCCCGTCAGCGTCTGACCATCGGCATCAGCGACCACGTGGCGGGACCGGAATTGCCCGCGCTGATCGCCCGTATGAACGCGCAAGACTCGCAGCTGCTGATCGATATCCGGATCGGCTCGTCGGGCGATCTGCTCCAGAGCTTCTACCGACGGGAACTCGATGCAGTCATCGTCCGGCTGCATGCCGGACGGACCGACGGGGAGGTTCTGACAGAGGAGCGCTTCGGTTGGTTCGCAGCGGCGGGCTGGCAGCACCGCGGGGGTGAGCCATTGCCGCTGGCCACGATGGCAGAGCCCTGCGGGGTGCGCGCGCTGGCGGGGCAGCTCCTGGATGCGGCTGGCATCCCGTGGACTGAGGTTTTTGTGGGGGGCGGCGTCGCAGCCGTTGCGGCGGCGGTGACGGCCGGACTGGGGGTCGCGGCGTTAGCGCCGCGCATGCTGCCCTTGGGCTGCGTCGACGTGGGCCCCAAACTAGGTCTACCCGACTTGCCACGCTTGCCTGTTCTGCTGCACTCCAGGGTCCGGGAGGGTCGACCGCGGGATGCCGTGGACGCACTTTCTGCGGCGTTTAGGAGCGTGGCGAGAAGCTAATCCATGCGCCAGTTTGAGCAAGGAAATGATCGAGGCGGGCCGAACGTCCGATTGCCTTCGTGCACTACAGTGGACTGGGCGAATGTCCGGTCATGGGCCGCGAGCCGCCATGACGACTGGGAGGGTAGACGGATTTTCAATCCAGCACGGTCATATGGCGACTATGAGTGTCTCGACCCTAGCGTTCGACGATTTCCGCACGAACTTCGGCAAATTCCGGAACCGTAAACAAGGGCCGCAGCCCCGCCTCACTCCACCGTCACGCTCTTCGCAAGATTGCGCGGCTTGTCCACATCGGTCCCGCGCGCACACGCCGTGTGGTACGCCAGCAATTGCAGCGGAACCACGTGCAGGATTGGTGACAGCGCACCGTAGTGCTCGGGCATGCGGATCACGTGCAGGCCCTCGCTGCCCTTGATCTTGGTGTCGCCGTCGGCCAGCACGTAGAGCACGCCGCCGCGCGCGCGCACTTCCTGCAGGTTGCTCTTGAGCTTTTCGAGCAGGGTGTCGTTCGGCGCCACGGCCACCACGGGCATCTCGCTGGTGACCAGCGCGAGCGGCCCGTGCTTGAGTTCGCCGGCGGCGTAGGCCTCGGCGTGGATGTATGTCACTTCCTTGAGCTTGAGTGCGCCTTCAAGCGCAATCGGATAGTGCAGCCCGCGGCCGAGGAACAGCGCGTTGTCCTTGCGCGCGAAGTCTTCGGCCCAGCCGATGATCTGCGGCTCGAGCGCGAGCACCGATTGCAGCGCCACGGGCAGGTGGCGCATCTCCTTCAGGTAGCGCGCCTCGTCGGCCTCGCTCAGGCGGCCCTTGCTCTGGGCGATGGCGAGCGTCAGCAGGAACAGCCCGGCCAGCTGCGTGGTGAAGGCCTTGGTCGATGCCACGCCAATTTCCACACCGGCGCGCGTGATGTAGGCGAGCTTGCATTCGCGCACCATCGCGCTGGTGGCCACGTTGCAGATGGTCAGCGTCTGTTCCATGCCGAGCAAGCGTGCATGCTTGAGCGCGGCCAGCGTGTCGGCGGTTTCGCCCGACTGGCTGATGGTGACGACGAGCGTCTTCGGGTCGGGCACCGAATCGCGATAACGGTATTCGCTTGCGATCTCGACCTGCGTCGATATCTTCGCGATGCCCTCGAGCCAGTACTTGGCGGTGCAGCCGCTGTAGTAGCTGGTGCCGCAGGCGAGGATGAGGATCTTGTCGATGTCCTTGAACACGCGGTGCGCGCTGGCGCCGGTGGCGCCGTCCTGCCCGATGCCGTCGAACAGCTCGGGCACGATGCCGGCCACGCCTTCGAGCGTGTCGCCAATGGCGCGCGGCTGCTCGAAAATTTCTTTCTGCATGTAGTGGCGGTAAGGGCCGAGCTCGGCCGCGCCGCTGTGCGCCTGCACGGTGCGCACCTGGCGCTGCGCTGGCTTGTGGCTGCGGTCGACGATCCAGTACTTGCCGGGCTGCACGTCGACCACGTCGCCTTCTTCGAGGTAGACGATCTGGTCGGTCACGCCGGCCAGCGCCATGGCATCGCTCGCAAGAAAGTTCTCGCCGCCCTCCTTGCCCACGCCGAGGATCAGCGGCGAGCCGGCGCGTGCGCCGACCACTCGCTGCGGCTCATCGCGAGAGATCACGGCAATGGCGTAGGCACCGTGCAACTGCAGCACGGCGGCCTTCACGGCTTCGAACAGGTCGCCGTTGTAGAGGCTGTCGACAAGGTGGGCGATGACCTCGGTGTCGGTCTGGCTCTCGAACACGTAGCCCTTGGCTTCGAGGGCCGCGCGCAAAGGCTCGTGGTTTTCGATGATGCCGTTGTGCACCAGCGCGATGCGCCCGGGCCGCGCGCCTTGCGCATCGGCGCCGGGGCCGTGGCTGAAGTGCGGGTGCGCGTTGTGCACCGCGGGCGCGCCGTGCGTGGCCCAACGGGTGTGGGCAATGCCGGTCAGACCTTCGACATGGTCTTCGCGCACCTGCGCGACAAGGTCCGCCACGCGGGACGTGGTGCGCGCACGGGTGAGGCCGCCCGCATGAACCGCGACACCGCAGGAGTCATACCCGCGGTATTCGAGCCGCTGCAGGCCTTGAACCAGGACTGGAACGATATTGCGATGGGATGCTGCGCCGACGATGCCACACATGGTGAGCTGCCTTTGGTGAAGAGGGAAGGCTGATGGTAGGCAGGCCCCGGGGAAATATGCATTCGAAATCTACGACATTACGATTTTTTATTTCACCGCACGGGGGATTTGGATTTTTATTCCATAATTCCCCCATATATGGAACCAATCTCCCTGGATGCAATAGATCTCCGCCTGCTCGATGCGCTCCAGCGCGATGCCTCGCAAACCAATCAGCGGCTGGCTGCCGACGCGGGAATTTCGCCACCCACCTGCCTGCGTCGCGTACAGCGCCTGCGGCAGGAGGGGCTCATCGAACGCCAGGTGGCGCTGCTCTCGCCCGACCGGCTGGCCACGGTGCTGGGCCACGGCTTGCAGGCGGTGGTCGAAATCTCGCTCGACCGGCAAGACGCGGCGGCGCTCGATGCCTTCGAAGCCCGCGTGATCGCCGACGACGCCGTGCAGCAATGCTGGCGCGTCTCGCCGGGCCCGGACTTCGTGCTGGTGGTGGCTGCGCGCGACATGCCGGGCTATGGCGCCCTCGCGCAGCGGCTTTTCAATGCCGACGCGAACGTGCGCAACGTCAAGGCCTTCTTCAGCCTGAAACGCGCCAAGTTCGAGCCCGGCGTGCCGCTGGGATGAAACCGCGAAGCGGTCTCAGGCCCTGGGTTTTTTCTGCGGCCGCTTCCAGTTGGGAAAGCTCACCGCCTTGCTCCGCGCCACGGTCAGCGCGCCAGGCTCGGTCGACTTGTTCACGGTCGATCCGCCTCCGATGGTGCCACCCGCGCCGATGGTGATCGGCGCCACGAGCACGCAGTTGCTGCCCACGTGCACGTCGTCCTCGATGACGGTGCGGTGCTTGTTCGCGCCGTCGTAATTGGCGGTGATGCTGCCCGCGCCGTAATTGACACGCTGACCCACGCTGGCATCGCCCAGGTAGGCCAGGTGGTTGGCCTTGGCGCCGTCGGCCAGGGTCGAGTTCTTGACCTCGACGAAATTGCCGATGTGCACCTCGGCGCCCAGTTGCGCACCGGGCCGCAGCCGCGCGAAGGGACCGATGAGCGACTTTTCGCCGACGGTCACGCCGGCCTTCTCGCCCTCGATGTGAGTGAAGGGGTGAATCACCGCGCCCGCTTCGATGCGCGCATTGGCAATCACGCAGTTGGCGCCGATGCGCACGCCTTCGCCGAGGAACACCGAGCCTTCGAAGACGCAGTTGACGTCGATCTCGACGTCGGCCTCGCAGGCCAGCGTGCCGCGCAAATCGAACCGCGCCGGATCGGCGAGCCGCACGCCTTGCGCCATCAGCGCATCGGCCTGCCTCGATTGCCACGCACGCTCGAGCGCCGCCAGTTGCGCGGGGCTGTTGACGCCGGCCACCTGCAGGGCATCGGCCGTGACATGCGCCACCACCGGCACGCCGTCGGCGGCGGCCAGCTTGACGATGTCGGTCAGGTAGTACTCGCCCTGCGCGTTGCGGTTGTCCAGCCGGGCGAGCCAGCCCTTGAGCAGGTTGGCGGGCACGGCCATCATGCCGCTGTAGATTTCGCGGATTTCGCGCTGCGCCTCGGTGGCGTCTTTCTGCTCGACGATGGCCGTGACTTCACCGGCGCCCTCCTGCCCTGCGGCGCGGACGATGCGGCCATAACCCGCCGGGTCGTCGAACTCGATGGTCAGCAGCGCGAGGCGCTGGCCGGCGCTCGCGGCAATCAGCGCGCGCAGCGTTTCCTCGCCGATCAACGGCACATCGCCCGACAGCACCAGCACCGTGCCGTCGTCGGGCAACAGCGGAACCGCCTGCTGCACCGCATGGCCGGTACCGAGCTGCGGCTCCTGGCGCGCAAACTGCAGCGCGCCGCCGATGGCGTTGCCGGCGGACATCGCCGCCTCGACCTCGGCCGCGCCATGGCCGGTGACCACCACCACATGGCGGGCGCCGATGCGCGCGGCGGTGTCGGTCACGTGCGCGAGCAGTGCACGCCCGGCCAAACGATGCAACACTTTGGGCAGCCTGCTTTTCATGCGCGTGCCCTTGCCGGCCGCCATGATGACCACGTCGACCGGTCCCTGGTTGTCTTGCGGAATCTGATTCATGCCTCTTTCTACCCGAATGCGTTGCGCCAAGTTGGCGCGGATTATCGGTGTGCTGCTGGTGGCCGCCGCGCTCGCCGCATGCAGCACGGTCAAGCTGGCCTACAACAACCTTCCCGAACTGAGCTATTGGTGGCTCGACGCCTACCTCGACTTCGACGACTCGCAAACGCCCAAGGTGCGCGACGAACTCGCGCACCTGCTGAGTTGGCACCGGCAGAACGAGCTGCCCCGGGTGCTCGGCGTGCTGCAGGAAGCGCAGGCCCTCGCGCCGAGCGACGTGACCGCGGCCGAGGCCTGCCGCATGGCGGACCAGATCCGCGAGCGCCTGCTGGCGGCGGTCGAACACGCGGAGCCGGCCGGCACCGAGCTGGCGCTGAGCCTCACCGACGCGCAGCTACAGCAGCTCGAGCGCAAGTACGCAAAGAACAATGCCGAGTACCGCAAGGAATGGCTCGACCGCAGCGCCACCCACGTCCAGGAGAAACGCTACGAGAAGTTCCTCGATCGGCTGGAAGATTTCTATGGCCGGCTGGCGCCGCAGCAGCGCGACCTGGTGCGGCGGCAGGTCGCGCAATCGGTGTTCGATCCGCGAATGGCCGACGCCGAGCGCCGCCAGCGGCAGCAGGAGGCGCTGGCGTTGCTGCGCGGCTTCAACGTCGCCAAGCCACCGGCGGAAGAAGCGCGTGCAGCCATCCATGCCTACGTGATGCGTGTCGCCGAACCTCCGCCGGGCCTCTGGCGCGAACATCAGCAAGCCCTGCTGCGGGAAGGCTGCAGCAACCTGGCGGCATTGCACAACAGCACCAGCACGAGCCAGCGCGAGCAGGCGGTGCGCCGGCTCCAGGCCTACCAGGACGATCTTCGGCAGCTGGTCGCGGTGCGCTGAATGCCCTCAGGGGGTGCGAAAACGGCTGTCAATCCCCATGGACATGTGTCAAAGTACGACAAAGAGCTTCATGGCTTACTGCTCCGTCAGCACCTGGTGTTCCAACGACCCTCCCTCACCTTTCGCACGACGGCCTTCGTTGCCGCTGTCTGCTGTGCCCTCGTGGCGATCGACTGCTGGAACAGCTGGTACGCGCGTTCGGCCCAGCTCCAGCAGATGCGCGTTGCAACGTCGAACCTCGCGCGTGCCATGGCACAGCAGGCGGACGACACCATCGAGGCGGCCGATTCCGCGTTGCTCGGCATCGTCGAACGCGTCGAACATGACGGAACCGGCCCGGCTGCCGTGGAGCGGCTTCGCAAGGTGCTCGCCACGCAGGTCGACGAATTCCCGCAGCTCGACGGCCTGCACATCTACGACGAAGACGGCAACTGGGTCGCGAATTCCCGACGGACAAAGCCACAGAACCTCAACAATGCGGAGAGGGAGTACTTCGTCTTCCATCGCACGCACGAGGACCGCGGACCGCACATCGGCATTCCGGTGAAGAGCCGAACCAGTGGCGAGCTGCTCGTGCCCGTCTCACGGCGCATCAACCATGCGGATGGCAGCTTCGCGGGGGTGGCGCTTGCGACCGTCGACATCGACTTTTTCATGAAGTTCTACAACAGCCTCGACATCGGTCAGGCTGGCACTGTTTCGCTGGTGCTCGAGAGCGGAACGCTGATGACGCGCCGGCCATACAGCCCCGACGCAGTTGGCACCAACATGCTGGAAACCGAACTTTTCCGCTCCTACGCCGCCCAGCGGCCGGTCGGGACTGCCCTTCTCCAGTCGTCACAAGACGGCGTGAAGCGCCTGAGCAGCTTTCGGCGCCTGGACAACTATCCGCTGTTCGTCGCGGCGGCCTTGTCCGAAGATGAAATCCTGGCCGCCTGGTGGCAGGAGACGCTCTGGCATACCGGCGACGTGCTTCTTCTGGCGTCGATCATCGGTTTCGTGGGATGGCGCCTGGTCAAGCAGATGGAACTGCGGGCCCAATCGGAGGACAAGCTGCGGCAGGCGCGCGACGCGCTGGAGCAGTTGAACCATACCCTCAACGCGCTCGCCATGGAGGACGGCCTCACCGGGCTGGCGAATCGAAGGCAGTTCGACCTGTCGCTCGACAGCGAATTCAGCCGCGCGGTACGCAACGCGAGCACCCTGGCCTTGATCATGATGGATGTGGATTGCTTCAAGCAGTACAACGACATCTACGGCCACGCGGCAGGCGACAAGTGCCTGCAGGCGATCGGCCGCACCGTCGCCGGCCTCGCAACCCGGCGCCCGGGGGACCTGGCCGCCCGGTACGGCGGAGAGGAGCTGGCGGTGCTGCTGCCGAACACCGACGTGGCCGGCGCCGCCGTTCTGGCGGAGCGGATCCGCAGCGCAATCCGCGCCCTGGAGATCGTTCACGCGGGGTCTTCGGATGGCTTCGTGACGTTGAGCGCCGGCGTGGACGCACTCAGTCCCGCGCCGGGAACGGGGCAGTCGAAGCAATTGATCGAGGCCGCGGACCGGGCGCTGTATGCGGCCAAGGCGGGGGGCCGCAACCGTGTTTGCGCTGCGGCCGGTGCTGCAACACCCGCCCTGCCCCTGATGGCGACGGCACTGGCCGGCTCGCGTTAGATCAGTTAGATCAGATCAGATCAGCGGCGTCGGCAGCATCGGCCGCTCGAAATAATCCGCGAGCGTTTCAAGCGCGCGAGGCTCGAGAATGCGCAGCCAGCCCTCGTCGAGCTTGTAAAGCCCGAGCCTTTGCAGCTTGCGCAGCGTCTTGTTGGTATGCACCAGCGAGAGCCCGAGTGCATCGGCCACGTGCTGCTGGCTGAACGGAAACTCGACCCAGCCATCGCGCTCCATGCCCACGCGCTGCGCCCGGCGGTACAGGTGCATCAACAGCATGGCGACACGCTCGGCGGCGTTGCGGCGGCCCGAGGTCACCAGGTTGTCGTCTACTATTTTTTCCTCGCGCGCGGCGAGCCAGGTGATGTCGTAGCCCAGTTTCGGCTGGGCATGAAAGAGCTCCCAGAGCCGGTCGCGCGAGAACGCGCAAAGGGTGGTGTCGGTCACCGCCTCGACGCCGTGCGTCTGGCCGTCGGCGAACTCGTCCTGCAGGCCGATGAAATCGCCGGGCAGCAGAAAACTGAGAATCTGGCGCCGTCCGTCGCTCAGTGTCTTGAAGCGAAACGCCCACCCGGCGTAGAGAGTGAACAGTTGGGCGCTCGGCCGATGCTCTTCGATGATCGCACCGCCGGCCGGAACGCGGCGCGAACCCACCCGGAAAGACTCGATGGTCTTCAATTCTTCGGGCGAGGCCGGCAGGAACGCTTCGAGCTTGCGCAAGGCACAGTCGTCGCAGGGATGGGCTCCGTGGGGCGGCGCTGCGGGGGGCGGATGGTCCTCGAATCTCACGCGCCACTATAGGCCGTTCGCCTGTGTCTTTTGACATTTCGCCGCGCGCGAGAGCTTCCTACACTTCGCACGTTTTCAATCCCCGTTCGCATGACAAAAGAAGAATCGCTTTTCGAAATTTTTTATTGCAGCGTGCTCACGCAAGACCTGCCACCCACCACCGTCGGTGCCATCGTGACCCAGGCCCGCGCCCACAACGCCCGGCACCGCATCACCGGCCTTCTCGTGTTCGACGGCCTGCGCTTCTGCCAACACCTCGAAGGCCCGCGAGAAGCCGTGGAGGCGCTGATGCAGCGCATAGGCCAGGATCCCAGGCATTCCGAGGTCCGGGTGGTCTACCAAGGCGCACTGGCCGCACGGCGCTATACCGGTTTCGGCATGGGCCTGGCCGAAAGCGAAGGCCCCCACCTCATGGCCGGCGTGCACGCGCTGGAGGGCGAAGGCGCGCTGAAGCACTTCCTGGCGCTGCGCCCCAGTTTCGACATCAATGGCTGAAAAAGAAAAAGGCGGCCGAAGCCGCCTTTCCGTCCGTGGGGAGTCGAGCGCTCAGGCCGGATCCCACGAGTAGGTGGCGCCGTAGCCGTCCCACGCTTCCATGACGATGCGCTGGCCAGCGGCCACGCTCAGCGCCTCGCCCGGTGCCAGCACCAGGTCTTCACTGGCGTTGGCCGACGTGGCATCGGGCGTGATCCAGACCCGGCCCTGCTTGACCCGCAACACGCTGGCCGACCGCGCCTTCAGGCTCATTGCCTCGCCGGGCGCAATTTGCCAGGCACCGCGGCGCACGGCCGGCGGAACGGCGGAAGCGGTGCGGGTGGCAGGCGACAGGGAAGCGAGCGATTCGTTGGTGCAGACGGCGGTGGACATGATGAAACTCCTTGGACTTGGCCGAAGTGCGATGACACGGAGGGAGGCAATGGCGCAGTTCGGGAATGAATGATCGTTCTTGCCCTGTTGGCAGTCCAATGAAAACGAAGTAGCCTACTGATTCCGAATCCGCATCAATCGACCGATGCGCCTACTTCCGTATCCATGCAGCATTCGCAAACCCATCTACGCTCCCGCCCCATCTCCGCCGGGCATCTGCGGGCTTTCGAGGCCGTGGCGCGGCACCTCAACTTCCGCGCCGCGGCGGAAGAAATGGCGCTTACGCAGTCCGCGGTCAGCCGCCAGATCCAGTCGCTCGAGGAAGAAGTGGGCGTGGCGCTGTTCCTGCGCCATACCCGGGCGGTCGAGCTCACGAGCGCCGGGGCGCAGCTGCTGCTTGCGGTGCAGCAGTCGCTGCCGCGCATCGATACGGCCGTGCGCCAGATCCGCCAGAGCGCGGGGCGCAAGAGCGTTTCGCTCACCACTTTTGCGTCTTTTGCATCGATGTGGCTCATTCCGCGGCTCGAGGCCTTCCAGCGCGACAACCCCGAAATCGACATCCGCATCGATGCCAGCGACGTGGCGGTCGACCTCGATGTGGCCGACGTCGACATCGCCCTGCGCTACGGCCCGCGCGAAGCCATGCCGGCCACGGCCGTGCGCCTGTTCGGCGAAACGCTCACGCCGGTGGCGAGCCCCTGGCTCCTGAAAAGCAGCCCGCCCATCAGGACACCCGCCGACATTGCCGGCTTCACGCTGATCGAGGCCGGCGATGCGCATCGCACGCACCTCGAATGGCTGACCTGGCGGCGCTGGTTCGAAGTCAACGGGCTGGAGCGGGCGCAGCCCAAGCGCTGGCTCTACTTCAACTATGCCTACCAGATGGTGCAGGCCGCGCTCACCGGCCAGGGCGTGACGCTGGCGCGCAGCTCGCTCATCGCCGAAAGCCTGGCCAACGGCGACCTGGTCGAGGTGCTGCCGCAGCACCGCATGGATTCACCGATGGGCTACTGGCTCATCGCCGGGCCGCGCAATGCGCTGCGGCCGGAAATCAGGGCCTTCTGGGACTGGCTCCAGGCCCAGGCCATCACCACGCGCGAGACCATCGGCGAGGTGCCCGACCCGGACACGGTGGACAACATCGACTGAACGATCCGCCAGAGAGAGGTGGCCGCCGCCGGGCCGCCCCAAGGCGGGCCACGCCTCCCCCTCGGGCGGGGGGTGGAGTTACACGAAGTGAAAAGCCGGGGGGCTCAGGAAGTTGGCCAGACGACGCCGTTGTCGTTGAGGATTGCGTCCAGCGGCAGGTCGTGCGCCTCGGGTTCGTAGTCTTCGAGGAAACCGTTGGTAAAGCCCAGACCTACGGTGAAGGGGCGCGGCTCCAGCGCGGCCAGCGTGCGGTCGTAAAAGCCGCCGCCGTAGCCCAGCCGATAACCGCCTGCGCTGTAGCCCACGCAGGGCACGAACAGCAGCGTGGGCACGATGAGTTCGGTGTCCTTGGGCTTGGGAATGCCGTAGGCGTCTTCTTCCATCTGGCAACCGGGGTACCAGGCGTGAAAGGTCAGCGTCTTGTGCACCTTGTTCATCACCGGCAGCCCGATGCGGCGACGCTGCGTCTCCTCCATCAGCTCGCCGTCTTCTTTCCAGCGATGCAAGGCGGGCAGCGGGTCGAATTCGCCCTTGATCGGCCAGTAGGCGCCAATCACGGTGTCGGGCCGGCCGACCAGCCAGATCCGCATCACACGCTGCAGAAGGTCGGCCCTGGCAAGGCGGTCGGGCAGGGCCAGGCGTTGCTCGATCAGTGCTTTTCGCAGCTGATCCTTGAGAAAACTCACGGTCGCCGAGGTGTCGGCATCCTTTGACTTGTCCATAATCCCCCGATGCAGTTCCCAAGCATTTTGGCATCCATGCGCCATCGCCCGCACCGTGCAGCGCACGCAGTCGTTTTTTCCGCCGTTCTGGCCGCCGCCGCACTGCTTTTGCAGCAGCCCGCCGTGGCGCAGACCAACAGCAACGACGACGTGCTCATCCAGATGAAGCAGGCGTTCCAGCGCGGCGACAAGGGCCGCCTTGCCGCCCTGCTGCCGCAGGCGCGCGGCCATGCGCTCGAACCTTGGGCCGCCTACTGGGAACTCAAGGCCCGCCTCCAGGAAGCCGCGCCGAACGAGGTGCAGGACTTCTTCGCCCGCTACCCCGGCACCTACCAGGAAGACCGGCTGCGCAACGACTGGCTGCTGCTGCTGGGGCAGCGCCGCGACTGGGACGGCTTCTCCTCCGCCGTGGCCGGTTTCCGCATGGGCGACGACCCGCAGGTGCGCTGCTACGCGGTGCTGGTCGAGTCGCTGCGCTCCGGCAGCGCCACGCAGGCCCAGGCCGACGAAGTGCGCCGCAGCTGGTTCGCCCAGAAAGAGGCGGACGACGGCTGCCTCACCGCCGCCGACCGCATGGTCGCGGCCCGCCTGATGTCGACCAACGACGCCTGGAAGAAGGCGCGCCTGGCGATGGAGGCGAACCGTCCGCAAGCTGCGCGCGGCGCCGTGACCATCGCCGCGCCCGATGCACTGCCGCTGTTCGAAGAACTCAACGCCAGCGCGGCCAAGTTCCTGACCGGCCGCGCCTTCGTTGCGGCCAAGTCGCGCAAGGAACTGGTGGTGCTCGCGCTCATCAAGATCGCGATGGCCGACCCGGAACAGGCCGCATCCCAACTCGACAGCAAGTGGGGCCCGATGCTTTCCGCCGAAGAGCGCAATTGGCTCTGGGGCACCATCGGCCGGCAAGCCGCCAGCAAGCTTTCGCCGCTGGCCGGAAGCTACTTCGCCAACGTCACGAAGAACGGCGACCTGACCGACGACATGCTCGGCTGGCGCGTGCGCGCCGCGCTGCGCTCCGGTCAATGGAAGGAAGTGGCACCCGCCATCAACGCGATGAGCGAAACGGCGCAGCTGGAGCCGACCTGGGTCTACTGGAAGGCGCGCGCACTCAGCACCGCGGGGGGCGACGAGCGCCGCGCCGATGCACGCGAGCTCTACCAGAGCATTGCCGGCACGCGCGGCTTCTACGAGATGCTGGCGCTCGAAGAGCTCGGCCAGCGCACCGTCGTGCCCACCAAGCCCGCACCGCTGACGCCCGAAGAAAAGGCCGCGGCCCGCGGCAACATCGGCCTGAACCGCGGCCTCTACGCCATTGCCATCGGCTTGCGTTCCGAAGGCACGCGCGAATGGAACTACGCCACCAACCTGCATGACAAGGGCGGCATGGACGACCGCGCGCTGCTGGCCGCCGCCGACTTCGCCTGCCAGCGCGAGGTGTGGGACCGCTGCATCAACACCAGCGAGCGCACCAAGGGCGTGATCGACGTGGAGCAGCGCTTTCCCATGCCCTTCCACGACACGGTGCTGCGCAAGAGCCAGGACATCGGGCTCGACCCGGCCTACGTCTACGGCCTGATCCGCCAGGAAAGCCGCTTCGTCATGGACGCGCGCTCGGGCGTGGGAGCCTCGGGCCTGATGCAGGTGATGCCTGCCACCGCCCGCTGGACGGCGCGCAAGATCGGCATGAACGACTTCACGCCAGGACAGATCAACGACCGCGAAACCAACATCACCATCGGCACCAACTACCTGAAGCTCGCGCTCGACGACTTCGACGGCTCCATGGCGCTGGCCGCGGCAGCCTACAACGCCGGCCCGGGCCGGCCGCGCAGCTGGCGCAACGGCCCGGTGATGGAAGCCGCGATCTGGGCCGAGAACGTGCCCTTCAACGAAACGCGCGACTACGTGAAGAAGGTGCTCGCCAACACCACCAACTACGCCGCCATCATCAGCGGCAAGCCGCAGTCGCTGAAGGAGCGTCTGGGCCGCGTGGGCCCGCGCGACGCGGCCGAGCCCGAACCGAACAAGGACCTCCCTTGAAATGAGCTGGGGCGACGAGGTCCTGGACACCATCGCAGCCGAGTTCTCCGATGTGGGCGATGTCGCCCAGCTCACGCGCATCGTCGTGCGCCTGATGCTCGCGGCGGTCATCGGCTTCATGCTCGGCTTCGAACGCGAGCAGCAAGGCAAGGCGGCCGGCGTGCGCACCCACATGCTGGTGGCGATCGGTTCGGCGCTGTTCGTGTTGATTCCGCAGCAGACCGGCATCATGCCGGCCGACATGAGCCGCGTGATCCAGGGCCTGGTGGCAGGCGTGGGCTTTCTCTGCGCCGGCACCATCCTCAAGCAGGGCAAGGACGAGCATCAGGTGCAAGGCCTCACCACCGCCGCCGGGCTGTGGATGACGGCCGCGATCGGCATGGCCTGCGGGCTCGGCCGCGAGGTGACCGCCGTGTTGAGCGCACTGCTTGCGCTGGCCGTCCTCTCCCTGGTGCCGCGCCTCGTGAGCCTGATCGAGCGCATGGTCGGACCGCCGCGCGGCGAGAGCAAGGACGACGGCGCGCCCCGCTTGATCGCCTCACCCGAAGACCGGCCGCCGCGCTGAGAAAAGAAAGCGCATCAATTCGCGCAAGCTTCGGCATCAATCCGCACGCTCAGCCCGGCTAGCATCGAAGGCTTTTCTCTTCCGAACCCGCAGGATCACACGATGCGCAAGCTCTACATCGGCAACAAGAATTACTCGTCCTGGTCCATGCGGCCCTGGGTGCTCATGAAGCAGGCCGGCATCCCGTTCGAAGAAGTGAAGGTGCGCTTCGACTCGTTCGACGCCGATTCGCAGTTCAAGAAGACCATCAGCACTCTGAACCCGGTCGCCAAGGTGCCGGTGCTGGTCGATGGCGACCTGGTGGTGTGGGACACGCTCGCCATTGCCGAATACCTGGCCGAGACCTTTCCCGACAAGCAGCTGTGGCCCCGGGGCGTGGCTGAGCGAGCCCGCGCGCGCAGCGTCTGCGCCGAAATGCATTCGGGCTTCGGAAACCTTCGCACTCTGTGCGGCATGAACATCGAAGCCTCGCTGGCCGACGTCGGCGCGCAACTGCTGAAGGACAACCCAGGCCTGCAAGACGAGGTCGACCGCATCGTGCAGATGTGGACCGACCTGCTCGCCGCGCATGGCGGCCCGATGCTGTTCGGCGAATTCGGCAATGCCGACGCCTACTTCGCACCCGTCGGCTCGCGCATCAAGACCTACGGGCTGCCGGTGCCGCCCGCCATCTCCGCCTACATCGAGCGCGTGCAGGCCCTTCCCGGCATCAAGGCTTGGATCGACGATGCCTTGGCCGAGAAGGACTTCCTGCCGTTCGAGGAGCCGTACCGCAAGGCGCGCTGAAGCGCCTTCCGTTTTCAGAAGCGGTACGTCGCCGACAGGTAGGTGACGATCGGATTCAGCTTCAGCCTGGCCTCGCTGATTCCCACCGGCACGCCGGTGATCGTCGTGGTCGTGAGCTTGGCCGTGGTCTTCAGCGGAATGTAGGACACCGAAAACGACACGCCCCAGTGCTTGTCGATCTGGTAAGCCACACCGGCATTGAGCACGGGCGCGAACGAACTGTCGAGCTTGGCGGTGGTCGACGTGGAGAGCGGCCGCTGGCGCAACTGGCTGCCGAGCGCGCCCTGGAGCTCAGGCGTCAGCTTGACGTCGCTGTACCAGACATAGGTGGCCCCGAGGCCCACGAAAGGGCGCCAGGCCGAGTTGCCTTCGTTGAAGTAATACTTGCCGAGGATGGTGGGGCTCCATTGGCGCGCTTCGCCCAGTTCGCCGAGGCGGCCCAAGGTGCCGGTGCCATCGAGCTTGAACTTTGGCGGGACGCCGAACACGCCCTCGACGGCCCAGTGGCTGTCGATGAAATAGACGGCGCTCAAGCCCAGCGTGTCCGAATCCTTGACCGATGCACCCGAGCCGGCCAGCACGCTGCGCACCGGCGCCGTCAGGGTCAGAGGCTTGCTCGAATCCTGCGGCGAAAAATGGAGCCAACCCGCGCCCACCACCCAGTCTCCCGCGTTCTGCGCCAACGCGCTTCCGGATGCCAGCGCGCCCACGGCTGCCAGCGCAAACATCGTTTTCTTCATCGTTGATTGCTCCTTTTGGTTTAAAAATCCGTAACGAAGAGGCTTCGCTGCGAGCACCACTCCTTTTGAGGCAAACCAGCGAACGAATGCCAATCCGCCCGCAATTATCGAACGGTCGTTCTATTTTTATCTCTGAGGGGTATCCCTACACTGGACGCCATGAAAACCTATCTCGTCGGCGGTGCGCTGCGTGACCGGCTGCTCGGGCGACGGGTGTCCGACCACGACTGGCTGGTGGTGGGCGCCACGCCCGAGGAAATGACGGCGCGCGGCTACCTGCCCGTGGGCCGCGACTTTCCGGTGTTCCTGCACCCGCAGACCCGAGAGGAATACGCGCTCGCCCGCACCGAGCGCAAGAGCGCTCCCGGCTACCGGGGCTTCACCGTGCATGCGTCGCCCGATGTCACCCTGGAGCAGGACCTGGCGCGGCGCGATCTCACGGTCAACGCCATTGCGATGCCCGCGGAGTTCGTTCAGGCCGACGGCAGTTTCGAGCCCGATCCTGAAAAACTGGCCGACCCGTTCCAAGGCCGGCGCGATCTGCAGAAAAAGCTGCTGCGCCATGTCACCGACGCCTTCCGCGAAGACCCCGTGCGCATCCTGCGGGTGGCGCGCTTCGCGGCGCGCTTCGAGGATTTCTCGGTCGCGCCCGAAACCATGGCCCTGATGCGCGAGATGGTCGAGGCCGGCGAAACCGATGCGCTGGTGGCCGAGCGTGTCTGGCAGGAACTGGCGCGCGGCCTGATGGAAATCCGCCCCTCGCGCATGTTCGAGGTGCTGCGCGGGCCTGCGGTGCGCTGGCCGTGCTGCTGCCCGAGGTCGACAGGCTCTGGGGCGTGCCGCAATCCGCGGAACATCATCCCGAGGTCGACACCGGCGTGCACCTGATGATGGTCATCGACACCAGCGCGAGGCTTGAAGCGCCGCTGCCGGTGCGCTTCGCCTGCCTGATGCACGACCTGGGCAAGGGCACGACGGAACCCGAACTGCTGCCGCGCCACGCCGGCCACGAAAAGCGCAGCGCCGAGTTGCTGCAGGCGGTGTGCGACCGCTGGCGCGTACCGCTCGACGTCCGCGAACTCGCCGAGGTGGTGGCACGCGAGCACGGCAACATCCACGCCAGCGGCGAACTCGATGCGCCCGAACTGGTCCGCCTGCTGGAACGCTGCGATGCCTTCCGCAAGCCGGCGCGCTTCGCCGACGTGCTGCTGGCTTGCGAGTGCGACTCGCGCGGCCGGCTCGGATTCGAAGACCACCCCTATCCCCAGCGCGGCCGGCTGCTCGCGGTGCTCTCCGCGGCGGCTGGCGTGGCAACTGACGCGGTGGCGCGCACGGCTCAGCAGTCAGGCGCCACGGGGCCTCAGATCGGGGAGGCGATCCACCGGGCGCGCGTCGAGGCCGTGGCGGCGTCGCTGAGCTGAAACCCGCCCGGCGCGGCATACGTCCGACTTTGGCCGACACGGGAAATGCAAGGCCCGTGTTATGGTTTTCGCCGATGCCAATGTCCTCCCAGTTGCCTCCTCCGTTGGGCCGAGATACAGCCCTTTTTCTCGACTTCGACGGCACGCTGGTCGCGCTCGCCCCCACCCCCGAGGCGATCGAGATTCCTCCCGCATTGGTGGCGCTGCTCGAAGACCTGCGCGACCAGCTGGGCGGCGCCCTGGCCGTGGTGTCGGGCCGCCAGATCGATGCGATCGACCGCTTCCTTGCGCCGCTGCGGCTGCCGGCCGCCGGCGAACACGGCGTGCAGCGGCGCGACTCGAAGGGCCGCATGCAGGAGCAGCACGCCCCCGATCTCGTGCCCATTCTCGACATCGCCAACGAACTCGCGCGCGTGCATGAAGGCCTGCTGGTCGAACGCAAGCACGCGGCCATCGCCCTGCACTACCGGCTCGCACCGCAGCTGGAAGCCGTGTGCCGCGATGCCATGTCGCGCGCGATCACCGGGCGGCCCCATTTCGAACTCCTGCACGGCAAGTTCGTGTTCGAGGTCAAGCCCACGGGCATCAACAAGGGCATCGCCATCGAGGCGTTCATGAACGAGGCCCCGTTTGCCGGGCGCATGCCGGTTTTTGCGGGCGACGACACCACCGACGAGAGCGGCTTCGCGGTCGTGCAGCCGCGCGGCGGCGTCGGCATCAAGGTGGGCTCGGGACCGAGCCTGGCGCTTCACCGCCTCGAATCGCCGCGCGCGGTCTACGAATGGCTGGTCCAGCTGCGCGACCAATTGGCTGCGCCGGAACACAATAAAAACGATTCCCCGAGGAGTGCTGGATGAGCGAGTTGCAACTGTCGAAGGCACCCGAGGACCGCGCGGGCATTTCGCTCTCCGGCGCTGCCGGCCCCGCCGACCAGGCACCGGTCAACCCGCGCGCTGCGGCTTCGGCGGTGCCGCGTGGCTTCGGGCCGCCGGCCGAGCCCTCGCTCAACGTCGGCGTGATCGGAAACTGCGCCTACAGCGCGCTCATCGACGCACGTGGGCGCGCCGTGTGGTGCTGCCTGCCGCGCTTCGACGGCGATCCGGTGTTCAATGCCCTGCTGCACCCCGGCGAGGACGCCGGCGCCTGGGCCATCGAAATCGAGGACTTCGCCTCCAGCAAGCAGTGGTACGAACCCAATACCGCGGTGCTGCGCACACAGCTGTTCGACAGCGCGGGCCAGGGCATCGAGATCACCGACTTTGCGCCGCGCTTCTACAGCCGCTCGCGCTACTTCCGCCCGCTGATGATGGTGCGCCGCGTGCGGCCGATTGCCGGCGCGCCGCGCATTCGCGTGGCGCTCGATCCGCGCTTCCAGTGGGGTGCCTCGGCGCCGATCGAGGTCACGCGTGGCAGCAACCACATCCGCTACGTGGGGCCTGACCTCACGCTGCGGCTCAACACCGACGCATCGATTTCGCACATTCTTTCGCGCCAGGCTTTCGTGATCTCGCGCGAGTACAACTTCATGTTCGGTGTCGACGAAACCCTGCTCGACGGCATTGCCGACACCGCGCGCAGCTTCGAGCAGGAAACCATTTCCTACTGGCGCACCTGGAGCAAGCGGCTCGCGATTCCGTTCGAGTACCAGGACGCGGTGATCCGCGCCGCCATCACGCTCAAGCTCTCGCTCTACGAAGACACCGGCGCCATCGTCGCGGCCATGACCACGAGCATTCCCGAGGCGCCGGGCAGCCAGCGCAACTGGGACTACCGCTACTGCTGGCTGCGCGATGCCTTCTTCGTGGTGCGCGCGCTCAACTCGCTGAGCGAGGTGGGCACCATGGAAGACTACCTGCGCTGGCTCGGCAACGTGGTGATCGGCTCGCACGGCGAGCACATCCAGCCGCTGTACGGCATCGGGCTGGAGCGCGAACTGCCCGAGTCGATGGTCGACAACCTCGCAGGCTACCGCGGCATGGGGCCGGTGCGCGTGGGCAATCAGGCGCAGGAGCACTTCCAGCACGACGTCTACGGCAACATCGTGCTCGGCGCCGCGCAGGCTTTTCATGACCACCGCCTGCTCGCCCGCGCGGGCGTGGCCGAGTTTCCGCACCTCGAAGCCGTGGGCGAACAGGCGATCCGCGTGTATGGCACGCCCGACGCGGGCATGTGGGAGCTGCGCACCCGCGCCCGCGTGCACACGAGCTCGGCACTGATGAGTTGGGCCGCCTGCGACCGGCTCGCCAAGATCGCGCGTGCGCTGGAGCTGCCCGAGCGCGCGGCCTATTGGCACGGGCACGCGGCGCGCATGAAAGAAGAGATCCTGGCCAAGTCGTGGTGCGAGGAGCGGCAGGCTTTCGCCGAAAGCTTCGGCGGCCACGAACTCGACGCCAGCATCCTGCTGATGGTCGAGGTGGGGCTGATCGACGCGCGCGACCCGCGCTTCATCTCGACGGTCGATGCCATGGAGAAGTCGCTCTGCGACGGCCCCTACATGCGCCGCTACGAAGCCGCCGACGACTTCGGCAAACCCGAGACCGCCTTCAACATCTGCACCTTCTGGCGCATCGACGCGCTCGCCAAGATCGGCCGCAAGGCCGAGGCCCGGCAGATCTTCGAGACCATGCTGGCGGCGCGCAATCCGCTGGGCCTGCTCTCGGAAGACACGCATCCGGTCACGGGCGAAATGTGGGGCAACTTTCCGCAGACGTACTCGATGGTCGGCATCATCAACGCGGCCGTGCGGCTGTCGGCGCCGTGGGACTCGTGCATATGAGCGCCGCGCCGGGCCGCCCCCAGCAAGTTCGCCCCCGCCTGGCGGGGAGGCGCTCCGCGCCAGGGGTGCACCAATGAGTCGCTTGGTTGTTGTTTCGAATCGCGTGGCGGACCCTCGCAAGCCCGCGGCCGGCGGCCTGGCCGTTGCGCTGGGCGAAAGCCTGCAGCAAAGCGGCGGCCTGTGGTTCGGCTGGAGCGGGCAGATCGTGGAGGACGGCCCCACGGGCGAAGGCGAGCTGCACATGCAGCACGCCGGCAAGGTCACGCTCGCCACCATCGACCTGAGCCGGGAGGACCACGACAGCTTCTACCTGGGCTACAGCAACGACGTGCTGTGGCCGGTGTTCCACAACCGGCTCGACCTCGCCCATTTCGAAGCCGGCTTCATCGGCGGCTACCGGCGCGTGAACCAGCTGTTCGCGCGCAAGCTGATGCCGATGCTCAAGCCCGACGACATCATCTGGATCCACGACTACCACCTGATGCCGCTCGCGGCCGAGTTGCGCGCCATGGGCTGCACGCAGCGCATCGGCTTCTTCCTGCACATTCCGCTGCCGCCGCAGATCATCATCGCGGCCGTTCCGCAGCATGAATGGCTCATGCGCTCGCTGTTCTCCTACGACCTGATCGGCTTCCAGGCGCAGCAGGACGTGCAGCACTTCGAGCATTACGTGCGCAACGAGGCGCACGGCGAATACCTGGGCGACGACATGTACCGCGCCTATGGCCAGACGGTGCGGTGCAGCGCCTTTCCGATCGGCATCGACGTCGACGAGTTCGCGGCGCTCACGCACGCGAAGGAGTCGCGCGACATGTTCGAGACCATGAAGCGCGAGTATTCGCAGCGGCGGCTGCTGCTGGGCATCGACCGGCTCGATTATTCCAAGGGCATTCCGCAGCGCGTGCGCGCCTTCCGCGAACTGCTTGCCAACTATCCCGAGAACCGCCGCAGCGCCACGCTGATCCAGATTGCATCGCCCACGCGCGAAACGGTCGACGCCTACGGCGACATCCGGCGGGAACTCGAATCGCTGTGCGGCGCCATCAACGGCGACTACGGCGAGCTCGACTGGATGCCGGTGCGCTACATCCACCGCATGGTGGCGCGCAAGCGCGTGCCGGGGCTTTGCCGCGCGGCGGCCGTGGGGCTCGTCACGCCGCTGCGCGACGGCATGAACCTGGTCGCCAAGGAGTACATCGCCGCGCAGGACCCGGCGGACCCGGGGGTGCTGGTGCTCTCGCGCTTCGCGGGCGCGGCCGAGCAGCTGAAGGAAGCGCTGCTGGTGAACCCCTACGACACGCACGGCACGGCCGAAACCGTGCAGCAGGCGCTGCAGATGCCGCTCGAGGAGCGCCGCGAGCGGCACCAGAAGCTGCTGTCGCGCATCCGCGAGCAGGACATCCATTGGTGGCGGCGCAGCTTTCTCGATGCGCTGCGCCACGCCGCGAGCCAGCGATAGAGCGGAGCGCCGGCCAGCTTCTAGGTTCCGGTCAGTAGCCGCACCAGCCGCATCACCGGCCGTGTTTCCGCGCGGCTGGATGCCGGCGCAACCGCCGCCTGCCGCGGCGCATGCACGCGCAACCGCACCGGCGTGAGCGCCGACAGTTCGATCCAGCCGCCGCGCTCCAGGCGGTGCACGTCGCCTTCGTTCAGCACCGATTTCACGGTGAACACGGTGTCGCCGAACCACGAGGGCGGCGACACGAGCTGTGCGCAGCCCTCGAGCATTTCGAGCCAGGTGGCGGGATCGAGCGAGGTGCGCAAGGCCTGTCCCGGTTGCAGCGTGACGGTATCGGGCAGTCGGTCGAGGGTGAGGGGGGACATGGCGTGCTTCCGGAGTTGGTGAGGTCATCGTAGGAATTAACCCGCCCTGAAAACAGGCACACACCCAGGTGATTCGCACCGGAACAGCGGCGGTCGCAGCGCATCTGTTATGGTCGTTTTCCTTCGCAACTGCATCTGTTTTCGAATGCCGGACAGAGGGAGCATCGACGCCATGGATTCGCTACCGCTCTACCGCCAGCTTTCAGCGCACTATGTGGACGCGATCCACACGGGTTCGCTCAAGCAGGGCGACAAGCTGCCTTCGCTGCGCCGCCTCATGCGCCTGCACGACATCAGCCTGTCGACCGCCCTGCAGCTGTGCCGCACGATGGAGAGCGACGGCTGGGTCGAGGCGCGCGACCGCTCGGGCTACTTCGTGCGGCGGCCCAAGCGGCTGGCCATCGCCCCACTGGAAGAGCCCGCGGCCGGTGTGCCTCCGGATCCGGCCCAGTACGTGGGCATTCACGCCAAGGTGTCGGACTTCGTGGCGCGGCGGCGGCAGATTCCCGAAAAGCTCAATCTCTCCATCGCGCGCGGCGCACCGGAGCTGTACCCCGCCGAGGCGCTGCGCAATGCCATGACGCGCGTGCTGCGCCAGCAACCGGAGCTGCTTACGGTGGCGGCGCAACTGAAGGGCCATCGCCAGTTCCGGGAAGTGCTCGCGCAGCGCAGCGTACGGGTGGGCATGATGATTTCCCCCGAAGACATCCTGGTGACCAACGGCTGCATCGAGGCGCTGAACCTCGCTTTGCGCGCCGTGGCGCAGCCGGGCGACACGGTAGCGGTGGAGTCACCCACCTTCTACGGTTTGCTGCAGGTGCTCGAGAGCCTGGGCATGCGCGCGCTGGAAATCCCGACCAGCCCGCAGACGGGTATCTCGATCGAAGCACTGGAACTCGCGATCGGCGCCTACGACAACATCAAGGCCGTGGTGGTGGTGCCGCACCTGCAGAACCCGCTGGGCAGCGTGATGCCCGATGCCCACAAGGCACGGCTCGCGCAGCTGTGCGAGCGGCACGCCATTCCGCTGATCGAAGACGACACCTACAGCGAACTCGTCGATGCCCCGACGCCGCCACGCGCGCTCAAGTCCTGGGACACCAGCGGCAACGTGATTCATTGCGCCTCGCTGCACAAGATCCTGGCGCCCGGCCTGCGGCTGGGCTGGATCACCGCGGGCCGCTGGCAGGCCCGAGTGGAAATGCTCAAGTTCGCGCAAACACGCAACAACGAGGGGCTTTCGCAAAGCGCGGCGGGCCTGTTCATGGGCACCGGGGCGTACGACCGCCATTTGCGCCACCTGCGCGCTTGCCTGAAGGCCCAGCGCGAGCAGACCGCCGATGCAATTGCCGGCTACTTTCCGGCGGGCACCCGCATCAACCTGCCGCCCGGCGGGCTGCAGCTGTGGGTCGAACTGCCGGAGCGGCTTTCTTCGTCAAGGGTGTTCGACGCGGCGCTGGCCGAGCGCATTGTGGTGGCGCCCGGCACGCTGTTCTCGAACTCGTCGCGCTTCGACCACTACCTGCGCATCAACTGCGGCTGGCCGTATGGCGAGGCGGTCGATGCCGGTCTGCGCCGCCTCGGCCAGATCGTCGAGGCGCTGATGAGCCGCGGCGCCGGAGCGACTGCGGCGCAGCCGTCGCCGCCCCCCGCTCCCGCCCGGCCCGAGGCGCGGCAGGCTCAGAAGGCGTGAAGGAACCGTCGCGAGCGCGCCGAGGTCGCGTCGAGGACCGGAACCGTACTGGCGTACGGTGAGGACCGCAGATGCGAGATCGGGGCGCGCAGCAGGTTCATTCGCGTCTTCTCAGTCGAGCAGTGCCAGGGCCGCGTAATCGCCGACCTTTTCGCCGAGCCCGGCGGGCACCAGCAGCACGCCGCGCGTGAGCGGCATCAGCTTGCCGTCGACCTGTGACTGCAGCCGCGGCAGCAGAAAATCGCGGTGGTGCCAGAACACGCTGCCGCCCAGGCTGATGCGCTGCAGATCGAGCGTGGCCACCAGGTTGTAGATCATCCGGCCCATGACGCGGCACAACGCATCGACGATGCCGATGGCGTGGGGCTCTCCTGCCGAAGCGGCGGCGAACAGGTCGGGCGCCGGCTGTCCGAAGCGGCGCGCAATGGAGTTGCCCGCCACCAGCGCCTCCACGTCGCCGAGGTTGCCGCAGCCGCAGAGCGCGCCGCTGGCGTCGTCCGCCACGAAACTGTGGCCCGCGTGGCCGGCGTTGCCGTTCTTGCCGCGCAGCGCGCGGCCGTCGACGCACAGGCCCACGCCCACGCCGGTGCTCCAGGTGACATACGCACAGTCGTCCAGGCCCTGCAGCGCGCCCCACTGCCGTTCGGCCTCCAATGCGGCCACGGCGTCGTTCTCGACCCGCACGCGGCCGAAGCGCCGGGCCAGCGGTGCCTCGATGAGGGCCGTCATCCAGTTGTTGGGCAGGCCGCGCGCCGGGCCGGCAATGCCGCCGCAGATATTGGGCGTGGCCAGTTCCACCATGCCGTCCCGCAGTTCGAAGGGGCCGGTCGACGAGACGCCGACGCGGTCGATCGTGGCGATATCGATTGCTTGCTCGGCGCAGGCTTCCTCGATCATCCGCATGATCTGCACGGCCACGGCGTCGTTGTCGCCCGTCTTGGCGGTCGGTTCGCTGCGGCGGCCGACGAGCGGTGCATCGCTCGAGGCGGAAAGGCTCACGGCCACCTTGGTGCCGCCGATGTCAACACAGGCTCTCATCGCGTGGGTCTTCTCTTTCTTTTCGGTTTCTGGTTCATCGATGGCGCTAGATGAAGCGCGCCACCAGCGCCGCGATCATGCTGAGCACCAGGGTGCTGGAAATCGGCAATTGCCACTCGCGGCCGAAAGCGCGGAACTCGAAGTCGCCGGGCAATCGCCCGAAGCCGAACCGGCGCAGCCATGCCGTGAGGCCGCTCATGAGCACCAGAGCCAGGACGACGACGATCAGCCAGCGGAACATGGGAACAGTCTAGGCCGCAAGAACGGCCATGGCTTGTCGGTGAAGTTCGGGCGTTGCGGCCGCAATGACCCTGCCGTCGGACTCCAGCCCGAGCGGCCGGCCCTGCCAGTCGGTGATGACGCCGCCTGCCGCCTCGATCACGCCCGCGGGGCCCAGGTAGTCGTAGGGCTGCAACCCGGTTTCCACCACGAGATCGACGGTGCCGCCCGCGAGCTGGGCGTAGCCGTAGCAGTCGCCGCCAAAACGCCGCATCGCGCATTGGCGGCTGAGCCGGTCGAAAGCCTGCCAGTCGGCCGGCGCAAAGATGTCCGGCGAGGTGGTGACGATGCGCGCCTTGGCCACCTCGGTGCAGCCGCTGGCATGCACCGGCTGGCCGTCGCGCGTGGCGCCCTGGCCGGCCTGGCCGATCCAGCGCTCTTCGAGCACCGGCATGTCGATCATGCCGAGCACCACGCGGGAGGCTTGCAGCACGCCGATCAGCGTGCCCCAGAGCGGCGAACCGGTGATGAAGCTGCGCGTGCCGTCGATCGGGTCGAGCACCCAGACGCGCTCGGCGTCGAGCCGCTCGAGGCCATGCTCTTCGCCGAAGATGCCGTCCACGGGCGCACGGGCGGCCAGAATCTCGCGCATGGCCGTTTCGGCGGCGCGGTCCGCCAGCGTGACGGGGCTTTCGTCCGCCTTGGTGATGATGTCGAGCGGCGTGCGGAAATAGTGCATCGACTGCGCGGCGGCCGCATCGGCCAGCGCATTGGCAATCGACAGGAGATCGGGGGTCGGGGAGCTCATGGAGAAGTCACGCGTGCCAAAACTGCGATTAGACCCGAGCCGGGACCGGTTTGACACGCCCGGGCCCGGCGCTCTAGCATGGGCCGAACTCCCCGTCCCCAGACCACCACTGAATGGCTCCATTTCGATTTCTGCGCACGGCGCTGCTGGCGCTTTTGCTCGGTTGCATGGCCTTGGTAGCCCAGGCCGCCCCTTCCGCGTCGGAGCAAAAGCTCATCGACACGCTGATCCTGCGCGTTTCCCAGATGAAGACGATGACCTTCATGCGCAACGGCAAGGCGCACGACGCCGACGACGCCGCCAAGCACATGCGGGCCAAGTTCGACCACTTCAAAGACGAGATCGCCACGGCGGAAGACTTCATCGACCGCTGTGCTTCGCGCTCGGAGATGACGGGCAAGGCCTACCAGGTCAAGATGCCGAATGGCTCGCTGAAGGACGCCAACGCGTTCCTGAAAGCCGAACTGCGCACGCTGCGCAAGGGCGCGGCGAAGCCTGGCGCAGGTTGAGCGTTCGGCTCAGCGCTGCTGGCCCCAGCGCCGCACCGTCAGGCGCTCCAGCGTCTTGAAGCCCAGGCTTTCCACCAGCAGGCCGATGAGCACGACCATCGCCAAGCCCGCGAACACGCGGTCGGTGTAGAGCTCGTTGCGGTTCTGGAAGATGTACCAGCCCAGCCCGCCCTTGCCCGACGAGGCGCCGAACACCAGCTCGGCCGCGATCAGCGTGCGCCAGGCAAAGGCCCAGCCGATCTTCAGCCCCGAGAGAATCGACGGCAGCGCGGCCGGCACCAGGATCTGCAGCACGTAGCGCAAGCCCTTGAGCCCGTAGTTGCGCCCTGCCATCCGCAGCGTCTCGGGCACACCCTGGAAGCCCGCATAGGTGTTGAGCGCCAGCGGCCACAGCACCGAATGGATCAGCACGAACACCAGGCTGCCGCGGCCCAGGCCGAACCACAGCAAGGCGAGCGGCAGCAGCGCAATGGCGGGCAGCGGATTGAACATCGAGGTCAGCGTGTCCAGCAGGTCGCGCCCGATCTGGGTCGACACCGCGAGTGTGGTGAGACCAAAGGCCAGCAGCACGCCGGCCAGGTAGCCCTGCAGCAGCACCGCCAGCGAGATGCGCACCTTCTCGACGAGTTCGCCGCTCGCCAGCCCCTCGGCCAACGCGAGGGCCGTGGCGCTGAAGGTGGGCAGCAGCAGGTCGTTGTCCTGCCAGCGGGCCGCAAGCTCCCAGAGCACCGCGATGACGATCAGGATCAGGCCTTTGCGAACGCCGGCCTGGGCCCAGATGCGCGCCGGCAGAGGCAGGGTTCGCTCGATCGGCACCTCGGTGAAGGGCTCGAGCGTGCGCTCGTACTCGGGGCGGATCGGCGGAACGAGCGCGCTCATGCTTCGACCCCTTCGTGCTCTTGCTCTTGCTCTTGCTCTTCTTCGAACAGCATGTCGTGAATGCGCTGCGCCGTGCCCTGGAACTCGGCGCCGCCCAGGCTGGCCAGCGAGAAGCCATGGCTGTTCACCTCGGCACGCATGCGGCCCGGATGCGGCGACAGCAGCGCCACGCGGTTGCCCACCACCAGCGCCTCCTCGATGGAGTGCGTGACGAAAAGCAGCGTGAAGCGCACCTCGTCCCACAGTTCGAGCAGTTCCTGTTGCATCTTGCGGCGCGTGAGCGCGTCGAGCGCGGCAAAAGGCTCGTCCATCAGCAGCACGCGCGGCTGCATCGCCAGCGCACGCGCAATGGCCACGCGCTGCTTCATGCCGCCCGACAGCTGGTGCGGATGCACGTCGGCGAACTTGGCAAGGCCGACCTTGTTGAGGTAGTGCAGCGCGCGTTCGGCCGCCTCCTTCTTGCCGAGGGTGCGCGAGGCGAGCAGCGGGAACATCACGTTCTGCTGCACGGTTTTCCAGGGCGGCAGCTGGTCGAACTCCTGGAACACGACGATGCGGTCGGGGCCGGGCTGCACCACGCGGCGGCCGTCGAGACGGATCTCGCCTTCGACCGGCTGGATGAATCCGCCGACGGCCTTCAGCAGCGTCGACTTGCCGCAGCCCGAAGGGCCGAGCAGCACGAAACGGTCGGCCGCATGCACGTCGAAGCTCACGCGGTGGGTGGCGCGCACCACGCGCTCGGGGGTGCGGTATTCGAGGCTGACGCCGTCGACCTGCAGGAGTGGCGCGAGCTCTTGCCCCTGGTCTTGCTCCCTCCCCTCCCGGGGGAGGGCTGGGGTGGGGGCACGCGGCGCTGGCGTCGGCACGGCTCTGCCCGCCCCCATCCCCACCTTCCCCCAGAGGGGGAAGGAGTCAAAGCCCGAAGACGCCTTCGCCGAGCCCATTCAATTCCCCGAAGCGTTCTGCGCATCGTCGAAGAAATAGTCCTTCACCGACGCCGGCTTGTTCTTGATCGCGCCCACGCGGTGCATGAACTCTGCCAGCGCATAGGTGTTCTGCGGCGTGGTCTTGAACTGCACCTCGGGGTTCTTGATGATCTTCAGCAGCAGCTCGCGGTCGATCTTCGCGTTGCCCACCTTCAGGTAGATGTCCGCCGCTTTCTCCGGATTGGCCGTGACGAACCTGGCCGCCTCGTCGAGCGCATCGACGAACGCCTTGTAGGTCTTCGGGTTGTCGCTGCGGAATTTCTCGGTGGCATAGAGCACCGTGGCCGAGGCCGGGCCACCGAGCACCTGGTACGAGTTGAGCACGATGTGCGCGTTCGGATTGCCCGCGAGTTCCTGATCTTGGAACGGCGGATTGCCGAAGTGCGCCGTGATCTCGGTGCCGCCCTTGATGATGGCCGCGGCCGCATCGGGGTGCGGCACCGCCACGCTGATCTTGTCGAGCCGGTTGAATTCCTTGTCGCCCCAGAGCTTGGCCGATGCGAACTGCAGCACCCGCGACTGCACCGAAACGCCCACCGCGGGCAACGCGATGCGGTCCTTGTCGGTGAAGTCGGCAATGGTCTTCACCTTCGGGTTGTTGCTTACCAGGTAGTACGGGAAGTTGCCCAGCGAAGCCACCCCCTTCACGTTCTGCTTGCCCTTGGTGCGGTCCCACAACGTGAGCAGCGGACCGACGCCCGCACTCGCGATCTCGATGTTGCCGGAGAGCAGCGCGTCATTCACCGCCGAGCCGCCCGAGAGCTTGATCCACTCGACCTTCGCATCGACACCCGCGGCCTTGGCGTGTTTCTCGATCAGCTTCTGTTCCTGCGCGACATTGAGCAGCAGGTAGACGATGCCGAATTGCTCGGCGATGCGAATCTGGCCTTCGGCATGCGCGGCGAGACTGCCTGCGAAGAGGCCGAAGCCGGTGACGAGCGCGGCGGCCTTGCGTGTGAAGCGGTTCATTGAAATCGGTCCGGGAAAAAATCAGAAAGGCGTGTCGCCGACGATAGTGGTGCGATTGAGCCGGCGCCGCAGGTGGTCGGGCGTGCCGGCCGCCAGGTGCATCAGCGAGCGGTTGTCCCAGAACACCAAGTCGTGCGGCGCCCAGGTGTGGCGGTACACGAACTCGGGCTTCACGCTGTGCGCGAACAGTTCGGCCAGCAGCGCGTCGCTTTCTTCTTGTGGCAAGCCGACGATGCGCGTCGTGAAGTGCTCGCTGACGAACAGCGCCTTGCGGCCCGTCTCGGGATGGGTGCGCACCACCGGCTGTACCGCGGGTGCAACCTGGTCGATCTGTTCCTGCGAGAGCTTGGGCCGCCATGGGTTCTTGGCGCGCAGCTCTTCGTACTTGGCCAGGTAGCTGTGCTCGGCCTTGAGCGGGAGGATGCGCTGCTGCAGCTCGGGGTCGAGCGCTTCCCAGGCGAGGTGCTGGTCGGCAAAGAGCGTGTCGCCGCCTTCGCTTGGCAGCTCTTGCGCATGCAGCAGCGAGCCGAGGCTCGGCTGGGGCTTGTACGAGATGTCCGAGTGCCAGTAGACGCCCGCATCCCCCAGGCCGATGGGTTCGCCGTTCTCCTTGATGTTGGAGACGATCAGGATCTCGGGGTGGTTCTCCAGATGGAACTGGTGCAGCACGTGAATTTCCAGCGGGCCGAAGCGGCGGCTGAAATCGATGTGCTCTTGGGGGGTGATCCGTTGGTCGCGAAAGACCAGCACGTGATGGTCGAGGTGCGCTTGATGAATGCGCTTGAAATCTTCGTTGTCAATGGGATTGGAAATGTCGAGGCCGATGATTTCGGCGCCTACGGGGGCATTGAAGGGGCGGACTTCGAAGTGCTGCCGGGTGGGGGCGGGCTTGGAGCTCATCCCGCCAATGTAGGTTTGAGGGGTGCTTTCTCAAACGAACTCTTTGTTGGTAGCTTATTTTTTGGGTTTGTTTGTTTCCCGAGGCCGGGATATCCGCCCGGCGGCGGACTCACTTTCTTTTGCTTCGCCAAAAGAAAGTAAGCAAAGAAAAGGCGACCCTACTGTCTGCGTCCCTCCGCTTCGCTACGGGAAACCTGCGGTGCTCGACTCCGGCGGGGGTCCGCAGAACTCGCTTCGCTTGTATGGTTGAGGCGCTGGGGTGGAGGGACTCGTTGCGCATTCGGCCGCGGCAGCGGACCGACGGTTTTGAGATTTCTCCCGCCCCACCTTCCAACGTCGATTAGGAACTGAGCGGAGCTCCGTTTTTGGACGGTGCGACCGCCGATCTAGACGCAAGCAAACGTGGTCGGTGGGCTGCACCCCAGCTTGGCAAATTGTCCAACCGGAGGTGTCGTCATGCAAGAGCCAACCCTGTTTATCGGCGTGGATGTTTCCAAGGCCGAATTGGTCATTTCTCTGGGGTCTGGGCACCGGCCTCGCAGCGTGGTCAACAATGCCGCGGGCATTGCCGATTGGCTGCGGGAAGTGCCGCCCCATGCCCTGGTCGCCATGGAATCCACCGGGCGGTACCACGGTCTGTTGGCGCACCTTGCAAGCCAGGCTGGCCTGAAGGTGTTCGTGCTCAATGCACGCGACGTGCACTTCTACGCCCAAGCCTTGGGAATGCGGGCCAAGACAGATGGCGTTGACGCCCAGCTCATCGCTCGCTATCTGGCGGAACACCACGGTCATCTGCATCCCTGGCAGCCGGCCAGCGCAGTGCAGCAACGACTGCAAGATCTGCTCACGCGCCGAGCGCAATTGGCGGCGCAGCGCTCGGCCTTCAAGCAGATCGTGACGGGTGTGGACGCCAGCGATATCGACACCGGCGAGTTGCAAAGGGCCTTCGATACCCTTCTGAAGGCAATGGATAGCAGGATGCAGGAGTTGGTTACCAGCGATCCGCGGCTGTCCGCTGGCTGCCAGAGATTGCTCACGATCACCGGTGTAGGACCGCAGACCTCGGTGTTGCTGGCGACGCTGTTCAGTCGCTTCAACTTCGGCAATACCGATGCCTTGGTGGCCTATTGCGGACTCGATCCAAGACCCAACGATTCGGGTGCCCGGCATGGGCGACGTCGCTTGAGCAAAAAGGGGCCGTCGCTGTTGCGCCGACAGATCTATCTGGTGGGCTTTGCTGCAAGTCGTAGCAAGGCGCTCAGGCCGTTGTATGAGGCCATTCGGGCCAAGGGCTTTGCAACCACTGCGGCCTTCATCATTCTCGGGCGCAAGCTGCTGCGCGTGGCGTTTGCTGTTTGGAAAGGTACGCAGTCGTTCGATCCGGCCCGGTTGATGCCGAAGAATGACTTGCAAAAAACATAGAACCTCAAACAGCTGCGGCCCTGATCCCGCCTCCATCTGCGCTCCTCGGCGCATACAGAAGGGGTGGGAGCCGACAGGCCATCGCTTCGCTCGGCCCCAAGCCCAACAGCCCAACTCAATACCACCGCGGCGCGCAGCGCCGCGGTGGCTTGGTGGCCGAGCGAAGCAAAGGCCCGTGCGGTTTCCAAGCCCCTCTGTATGCGCCGAGGAGCGCAGAGTTTCGCGGATCAGGGCTCGCAGCTGTTTGAGCGAAGCGAGTTCTGCGAGACCCCGCGAAACCCGAGCACCGCAGGTTGCCCCGTAGCGAAGCGCAGGGGTCGCAGACAGTGGGGTCGCCTTTTCTTTGCTTACTTTCTTTTGGCGAAGCAAAAGAAAGTGAGTCCGCCGCCGGGCGGAATCCCGGCCTCGGGAAACAAACAAAGCCAACGGATCAGAGCGTACGACTCCGATCCCCCTCCAAGAACCCCATGGAATCCCAAGCCTCCCCCACAGCAAACCCCACCACCTTGAACAGCTCCCCCATCTCATGCTCATGAATGAGCCGAGCCGCCATTCCCCTCTCCGCGGTAGAGCCCTGCTCCATCCTCTCCAGCAACCCGCAGTTCAGCAGAAACCGCGCCTGGCTGGTATAGCCCAACACTTCGAGCCCCGCCTCCTGCCCCGCAAGCGCAATGCCCGTGAAGTTGACATGCGCAGTGATGTCCTTGTAGCCCACATCGGACAGCGGATCGCCGTCAGCCTGGTGCGCACGGTGGCACATCACCGTTCCCATGTGCCGCTGCGGGTGGTAGTACTCGCGCTCCGGAAAACCATAGTCGATGAAAAAGGCCGCGCCCTTCGTCAGGCGGTCCGCCAAGGTCGCGACAAAGGCCTCGGCCTGCGGATGGATTTCGGTCAGGTAGTCGTGATCGCCCGGCACCTCGAGGGGCGGACGGAGTTCGGTGATGCGGTCGGCCCAGGTCCAGCCGTTGCCCTGCGCATTGCGCACGATGCCGCGCTCGAACCACTGGCCGCCCACGCGCGCGAGCAACTGCACCGGCATCGCGTCGAGCACTTCGTTGCCGACCACCACGCCCTGCATCGACTCGGGCAATTCGCCGAGCCATTCGACGCGGTCTGCATAGCGCACCAGCGCCTGCTGCTGCCGTTCGCGCAACGTACCCGACAGATCGACGATGCGGTAGCGCACGTCGCCGCGGCCCATCTCGTCGAGCGCGTGCAGCAGTTGCACCGCCAGGGCGCCCGAGCCGGCGCCGAATTCCCAGACTGTGCCGGTGCCGGTCTTCTGCAACGCCTCGGCCACCTGCGCCGCGAGCGCCTGGCCGAACATGGGCGTGAGTTCGGGGGCGGTCACGAAGTCGCTGCCCGAAGACGGCATGTGGCCGAACTTGGCCGAGGTGTTGGCGTAGTAGCCCAGCCCCGGCGCGTACAAGGCCAGCGCCATGAAGCGGTCAAACCCGATCCAGCCGCCGGCGCGTTTCACCGAACGGGCGATCAGGGTGTCCAGGGCGATGGGTAAACTGTTCGTCGTCTTTGTCGTCACCCCCCGATTCTCCCTTCTCTGCCCGCATGAGCACAGCACCGCTTTCCTCAGCCCCCCGCACCGTCCTCGTCACGGGTGCCGGCCGCCGGCTGGGCCGCGAGATTGCGCTGGCGCTGGCCGCAGGGGGCTGGCAGGTGGCGGTGCACTACCGCAGTTCGCGCGCCGAGGCCGAGCAGACGACGGCCGATTGCGCCGCCCTGTCGGGCAACTCGGCGGCTTTCGAGGCCGATCTGCTCGACGAAGGCGCCACCCGCGCGTTACTGCCCCGCGTGGCGGCGCACTTCGGCGGGGTCGATGCGGTGGTGCACAGTGCCGCGCTCTTCGAGCACGACGACGCCGCCAGCTTCAGCTACGCGCTCATGGAGCGCCATGCGCGCAGCAACGCCGGCGCGGCCATCCTGCTGGCGCAGGCGTTGCGCGACCACCTGGCGCTGCGCGACGCGCAAGGCGCGGTGGTGCACCTGCTCGACCAGAAGCTCTGGAACCCGAACCCCGACTTCCTGAGCTACACGCTCTCCAAGGCCGCACTCGAAGCCGCCACGCCGATGCTGGCGCTGGCCTTGGCGCCGCGCGTGCGGGTGGTGGGTGTCGCGCCCGGCCTCACGCTTTCGAGCCATATGCTGGACGACGAAAAGTTTGCGCAGTTGCACAAGCTGTCGCCGCTGGGCCGCTCGTCCACGTCGGCCGACGTGGCGGCCACGGTGAAATTTGCGCTGGAAAACAATTCGATGACCGGCACCACGCTGCTGGTGGACGGTGGCCAGCACCTGATGAGATTCGAGCGCGATTTCTCGCTCATGTGAGCACCCCAAACACCATGTCCACCACACCGCACGGCCAGCAGACACTCACCCTCCAGGGGCTGCGCTTCGACGCCAACCTGGGCATCCTCGAGCAGGAAAAGCGGGCGCCCCAGCCGATCCTGGTCGATGCCGAGCTCAACCTCGGACCGCAGCCGCTGCTGCCGCAGGACGACGACATCTTTCATGTGCTCGACTACCGCAAGGTGCGCCGCATCATCATCGACGAGTGCACCGCCGAGCATGTGAACCTGCTCGAAAGCCTGATCGGCAAGCTCGCGCAGCGGCTGCTGCAGCTGCCCGGCGTGCGTGGCGTACGGGTGAAGATCGCCAAGCTCGAAATCTTCGACGACTGCGAAGTGGCTATCCGCATCGAAGCCGGGGAATGGTGATCCAAGGCAAAATCGGGGGTCTTCCCCTCATTTGTCTGAAGTAGCCCCCCAATGAACGCCGTCTGGATCGACGAGGCGCCCGTCGTCGGCGCCACCACCAATTCCCTGAAGATCGAGCGCGAGACGCACAAGCTCGAGAAGCGCCTGTGCCGCGAGGTGGGCCGCGCGATCGTCGACTACAACATGATCGAAGAGGGCGACAAGGTCATGGTGTGCGTCTCGGGCGGGAAGGACAGCTACGCCATGCTGGACATCCTGCTCAAGCTCAAGGCGCGGGCACCGATTCACTTCGACATCGTCGCGGTCAACCTCGACCAGAAGCAGCCCGGCTTTCCCGAAGAGGTGCTGCCCAAGTACCTGAGCGAGCTGGGCGTGGACTTCCACATCGAGAACCAGGACACCTACAGCATCGTCAAGCGCGTGATTCCCGAGGGCAAGACGACCTGCGGTCTGTGCAGCCGCCTGCGCCGCGGCATCCTGTACCGCGTGGCGGACGAACTCGGCGCCACCAAGGTCGCGCTGGGCCACCACCGCGACGACATGCTGCAGACCTTCTTCCTCAACATGTTCTTCGCGGGCAAGCTCAAGAGCATGCCGCCCAAGCTGGTGAGCGACGACGGCAAGCACATCGTGATCCGCCCGCTCGCCTACGTGGCCGAGAAAGACCTGCTGCGCTGGGCGCAGCACCGCGAATTCCCGATCATTCCGTGCACGCTCTGCGGCAGCCAGGAAAACCTGCAGCGCAAGCAGGTCGGCGAAATGCTGCGCGAATGGGACAGGAAGCACCCGGGCCGTGTGGAGAACATGTTCACCGCGCTGCAGAACGTGGTGCCTTCGCACCTGCTCGACGGAACGCGGCACGACTTCAAGGGTCTGAAGGCGACCGGCGTGGCCGACGAAGACGGCGACAAGGCCTTCGACGCGCCCTCCTTCGACCTGCTCTCCCAGGCACCCGCGGCCCTGCGCATTCTTCGGGGCTGAACCGGGCAACCCAGGGGAATTTTGGGCCGCTGAGCCCGGAGATCCTCATGAAACGTGCGTTTTCAGCTCTTTTCTTGGTAGCTACCCTGAGCGGCTGCGCCACCTCGTGGGTGGTCGACAGCGATGTGAAGAGCTTTTCCTCGCTCACCACGGTGCCGCCCGGCGCCACCTACCGCTTCGAGCGCCTGCCTTCGCAGCAGGCCGACCCCGCCGGGCAGGAATCGCTCGAGGCCATGGCCGCCGCGGCGCTCGAAGAAGTGGGTTTGCGCCGCGACGACACCAGGCCGCAATACAGCGCACAGATCGGCGCGCGCGTGACGGCAGGCCTCTCGCCCTGGGCCGACCCGTGGCTGTTCGACGGCCCCTGGGGGTATGGCTACGGCGGCGGATACGGATACGCCCGCCGCGGCTTCGGCGGCGGATGGTACGGGGGCTCGGCCTTCATGCCGCCCGCGGCCAACCCCTGGTACGAACGCGAAGTGAGCATCGTGCTGCGCGAGGCGGGCTCCAACCGCGTGGTCTATGAAACCCGGGCCCGCAACGACGGGCCCTACAACGCGAGCGCTGCCATCCTGCCGGTGATGTTCCGGGCCGCGCTGCAGGGCTTTCCGAATCCGCCGCAGGGCGAGCGCCGGGTGAACATCGAGCTGGCGGCGGCCAGGAAGTAGCGCGCTTCTAAAATCATCCGGATGGAAGAAACCACCCGACTGATCGCCGTGCGCCACGGCGAAACCGCCTGGAACGTCGACACGCGCATCCAGGGCCAGCTGGACATCGGACTCAACGCCACGGGCCTCTGGCAGGCGCAACGCGCGGGTCAGGCGCTGGCCGACGAGGACATCGGCGTGATCTACGCCAGCGACCTTTCGCGCGCCTGGCAGACCGCCGAGGAAATCGCCAAGCCCCACGGCCTCTCGGTTCAACCCGAGCCCCGCCTGCGCGAACGCGCCTTCGGCCACCTCGAGGGCATGAGCTTCGCCGAGATCGAGGCCATGCGGCCCGAAGATGCCAAGCGCTGGCGCGAGCGCGACCCCGAATTCGAGCCCATCGGCGGTGAAAGCCTGCTGACCTTCCGCGACCGCATCACGCGCGTGGCCGCCGAACTGGCGGCGCGCCATCCGGGCGAGGTGGTCGCGCTGGTGGCGCACGGCGGCGTGATGGACGTGCTCTACCGCGCCGCAACCCGCCAGGAGCTGCAGGCGCCGCGCACCTGGCAGCTCGGCAATGCGGCCATCAACCGCATGCTGTGGACGCCCGAGGGCTTCAGCCTGGTGGGCTGGAGCGACACCGCCCACCTGGTGGCGGACGACGACGTTCTGGACGAAACCACCACCTAGGCGTGCGACGCCGCACCTTGGGCGGCAGCTTGTTGGCCCTTGGCCTCGCCGGGCAGGTCGACCATCGGCCCCGTGCCGCTGTAGCGGTCGAGCGCGAGGTAGATGGCGGGCGTGATGTAGAGCGTGATCACCTGCGAGAAGATCAGCCCGCCCACCACCGCCACACCCAGCGGCTGGCGCAGTTCGGCGCCGGCGCCCAGGCCCAGGGCGAGCGGCAGCGCGCCCATCAGCGCGGCCAGCGTGGTCATGAGAATCGGGCGGAAGCGCAGGCGGCAGGCTTCGCGGATGGCGTCGACCGGCTTCATGCCCTCCGTGCGCTGCGCATCGAGCGCGAAGTCGATCATCATGATCGCGTTCTTCTTCACGATGCCGATCAAGAGCAGGATGCCGATGGTGGCGATCAGCGTCAGGTCGAAGCCGAATATCTTGAGCGAAAGCAAGGCCCCCACGGCCGCGGACGGCAGCCCGGCCAGAATGGTCAGCGGATGGATGTAGCTTTCGTACAGCACGCCGAGCAGCACGTAGATGACGAGCACGGCCAGCACCAGCAGCACCGCCTGGCTGGATTGAGAACTCTGGAACACCGCCGCATCGCCGCCATAGGTGGTGATGATCGACTGCGGCATCTTCAGCTCTGCCTTGAACTGGTCGATCTTCGCGGTCGCGTTGCCCAGCGGCACATCGGGCGCGAGGTTGAACGACACCGTCACCGCCTGCAACTGGCCCTGGTGGTTGACCGAGGTCGGGCCCACCGTGCGCTTCACGGTCGAGAAGGCCGAGAGCGGCACCAGGCGGCCCGTGGTGCTGCGCACCGACAGGCGCGCCACGTCGTCTTCGAACTGCCGGTCGCTGTCCGCCGCCGAGAGGATCACCTGGTAGGTGTTGCTGGCGCCGTAGATGCTGCCGATCTGCCGGTCGCCGTAGGCGTTGTAGAGCGCGAGGCGCAGGTCGCCCACGGCAACGCCGAGCACGCCGGCCTTGTCGCGGTCGATTTCGAGCGTGGCCTGCAGGCCGCGGTTTTGCGAGTCGCTGGTCACGTCGCGGAAAACCGGGTCGGCGCGCATGCGCTCCATGAGCTGCGTGGACCACGGCACCATCTCGCCCGCGTTCACGCTTTGCAACGTGTACTGGAAGCGCGCCTTGCTCTGGCGGCCGCCCAGGCGCAGGTTCTGCACCGGCTGCATGTAGACCGCAATGCCCGGAATCTCGCGAAAACGCTGGCGTAGCGATTCGAGCACCTTGGCCATCTTGGGGCGCTCGCTGCGCGGCTTGAGCACGGCGAACAGGCGGCCGGAATTCTGCGTGGCGGTGGGGCCGCCCACGCCGACGAACGAGCTTACGTAGGCCACGCTCGGGTCGGCCTGCAGCGAAGCGGCCACGCGTTCCTGCAGCGCATTCATGGCGGTAAAGGAAATGTCCTCGGCCGCCTCGGTGGTGATCTGGATCTGGCCGATGTCTTCCTCGGGGAAAAAACCCTTCGGAATGGAGACGAACAGCCACGCCGTGACGATGAAGGTGCCGCCGGCCACCAGCAGCATCAGCGTGCGGTGGCCGAGCGTCCAGTCGAGCGTTCGCATATAGCCGCTGTGCACCCAGCGGTAGCCGCGCTCGAAGGCGCGGCCAATGGCGGTGCCCGGTTCCGGATGCTCTTCCTCGTGGTCGATCGCGCCTTCGGGCCGCGGCACGTGCTTGAGCAACCGGCTCGCGAGCATGGGCACCAGCGTGAGCGACACGACGGCCGACACCAGCACCGCCAGTGCCACCACCACCGCGAACTCGTGGAACAAGAGGCCGATCACGCCCGGCATGAAGAAGATCGGGATGAACACCGCCACCAGCGAGATCGAGATCGAGATGATGGTGAAGCCCACTTCGCGTGCCCCGCGCAGCGCCGCCGCGAACGGCTCCATGCCCTTTTCGACATAGCGCATGATGTTTTCGAGCACCACGATCGCGTCGTCCACCACCAGCCCCACGGCGAGCGTGATACCGAGCAGCGAGACGTTGTCCAGGCTGTAGCCGAAGGCATAGAGCAGCGCCACCGCGCCGATCAGCGAAATCGGAATGGTCGCGGCCGGAATCAGCGTGGCGACCAGCCGGTGCAGAAAAAGGAAGATCACCAGCACCACCAGCGCGATGGTGCCCAGCAGCGTGAGCTGCACGTCGTGCACGGCCTCGCGAATGGACAGCGAGCGGTCGTTCACCATGTGGATCTCGACCGACTGCGGCAGCTCGGCCTTGAAACGCGGAATGAGCGCGCGCACCGCATCCACCACTTCCACGGTGTTGGCGTTGGGCTGGCGCTGCACGGCGAGCGAGATGGAGTTCTGGCCGTTGAAGCTGCTTGCGGTCTTGACCGACTCGAAGCTGTCTTCGATGGTGGCCACTTCGTCGAGCCGAACCGGCGCGCCGTTGCGCTGGCCGACGATCAGCTTGGCAAAGTCTTCGGCCTTCGTGAGCTGCCGGTTGGCCTGGATGGTGAGCGTCTGGCGCGGCCCGTCGAGCGTGCCGACGGGCGTGTTGGCGTTGGCCGAATTCACCGCCTTGGCGAGTTCGTCGAGCGTGATGTTGCGCGCATTGAGCAGATCGGCATTGGCCTTGATGCGCACCGCGAAGGCCTTGCGCCCATACACCGCCACCTGCGCCACGCCGTCGATGGTGGAGAGCGTGGGCGAAATCAGGTTCTCGGCATAGTCGTTGAGCTCGGACGGGTTCATCGACGGCGAGATCAGCGCAATGAACAGCACCGGCGCATCGGCCGGGTTCACCTTGCGGTACGAAGGCAGCTGCGTGAGCTCCTGCGGCAGCTGGCGCTGGGCGCGCAGCAGCGCGGCCTGCACGTCGACGGCGGCAGCGTCGATGTCCCGGCTGCTCACGAACTCGAGCGTGAGCGAACTCACGCCCTGCGTATTCACCGAACTGATGGTCTGCAGGCCCGGAATGGTCGAGAACTGCTTCTCGAGCGGCAGCGCCACGGAAGACGCCATGGTGTCCGGGCTCGCCCCAGGTAACTGGGCGTTCACGTTGATGACCGGCGTGTTGTAGCTCGGCAGCGCGGCAACCGGGATGCTGAAGTACGCAAAGATGCCGACCACCACGACCGCGGCAGACAACAGCACCGTCATCGCGGGACGACGGATGCAGAGTTCCGAGATGTTCATGCGCGTTCCCGCGGGGGCTTGGCGTCCGACGAGGCCGCGCTGCCCGGCGTGACGCCGGTCGTGCCCGCCGGCGCGGCCTTTGCGTCGACGCGGACCTTGCCGCCCGGGCGCACGTTCTGGCTGCCTTCGATGACCACCTGCTCGCCCGGCTCGACGCCGCTCACCGCCGCCTTGGTCCCGAAGGTGTAGAGCACCTGGACCTTGCGGCGCGTGGCGGTGCTCGCCTTGTCGACCACGTAGAGCGAGGTACCGTCGGGCAGCATCATGAGCGCCGCGGCCGGCACCACCGTGACACCGGACAGGGTACGCACCGTGATGCGCGTGCCGACGAACTGGCCGGGCCACAGGCTTTGGTCGGCGTTGTCGAACACCGCCTTCGCGCGCACGGTGCCGATCTGCGGATCGACTGTGTTGTCGACGAAATTGAGCACACCGGCGAGCGGCTCCTTGCGCCCGCTGACGAGCGCCTCGACCTTGGCCCGGCTGCGTGCCGCCGCCAGCAGATCTTGCAGGTTGGCTTCCGGCACAGGGAAACTCACCGCGATGGGGTCCAGTTGCGTGACGGTCACCAGCGACAGCGTGGGCTGCACCAGCGTGCCGGGGTAGATGTTGACGGCGCCGATGCGCCCGGCAATGGGAGCGCGCAAGGTGGCGTACCCCAGCGCCACCTGCGCCGATTGCACCGCGGCGCGGTCGGCCGCCACGGCGGCGCGCTGCGCCTCGAGCTGCGACAGCGTGGCGTCGGTAGCGCTCTTGGAAATGAAATTCTGCGCCAGCAATTCCTGGCTGCGCTTGTACTGGCGCTCGAGGTCGGCCTGGGTCGCTTCGTCGCGCTTCTGCTGGGCCCGGGCGCGGGCCAGGTTGGCCTGGTCGTTGCGGTCGTCGAGCGTGAAGAGCAACTGGCCCGCCTTGACGAACTGCCCTTCCTTCACATGCACCGCGCTCACCGTGTTCGTGACCTGCGGGCGCAGGTCGACGCTGTTGAGCGAGACCACGCTGCCGTTGACCTGCACCGTCACCGGCACGTCCTGCTTTTCGGCGGTTGCGAGCGTGACGAGCACCGGCGCCGCGTTGCCGGCGGCCGGGGCCTTGGCATCCTTTCCGGCCAGCTTGTTGCCGGACATGCCCCACCACCCGCCTGCGACGGCTACGATCAACACACCCGCTAGGGCGATGGCGACATTTTTCTTCATGGGTTCTTGTGCACTTTGGGCTGACAGCGACTATTGGAGCAGCGGTCGACGCACTGAATTCATGGGCACCGTAAAGATATGTAAAGCAGGTCAACCGAAACGCCCGCAAACAACCCGTGTGGCCGGCACGAAGGGAATGCCCTCTCGCTAAAATCGCCGCTCCACAGCCTCTGGATATACCCCATGAACCGCTGCAAGAAACCCATGAATGCTCTCACTTTCATAGCGCTTTGCACAGTAGCTGCAAGCCTTTTTTCCATTGATGCCGCGGCCCAGGCCGATGTGCCCCGGCCGCAGACACAGAACGAGTCCCTGGTGGGCGGCCGCACGTTCCCGGTCGGCACGCTGCGCGGCAAGTTCATGGTGATCGACGGGGTCGACGTCGAACTCGACGGCAAGCCCGATCGCATGGCGCCCGCCGGGCGCATTCGCAGCCCGCAGAACATGCTGGTCATGTCGAGCGCCATCACCGGCCAGAAATTCCTCGTCAACTACACGCGCGACGCGGCGGGCCTGCTGCGCGAGGTCTGGATCCTGACGCCCGACGAAGCCGTGGCCCGGCGCGAATCGCTCGACAAGCCGCTCCTGAACATCTGGCCGTTCACCTCGAACGACACCGTCAACACGCAATAGAAAAATGCCGGCGGGCCCTCGCCCGCTGTGCCGCAGGACGCCGCGGGCGTCCCTGCCTTCCGCCTTCCCGGCCAGGGAAGGCCCAGAGAGCACCCCATGAGCAAAAAAGTCTTTATCAAAACCTTCGGCTGCCAGATGAACGAGTACGACTCGGACAAGATGGCCGATGTGCTGAACGCCGCGCAGGGCTACGAGCCCACCCAGAACGTGGACGAGGCCGACCTGATCCTGTTCAACACCTGTTCGGTGCGCGAAAAAGCCCAGGAAAAGGTGTTCTCCGACCTCGGCCGCGTGAAGCACCTGAAGGCCAAGGGCGTGAAGATCGGCGTGGGCGGCTGCGTGGCGAGCCAGGAAGGCGCGGCCATCATTGCGCGCGCGCCCTACGTCGACATCGTGTTCGGCCCGCAGACGCTGCACCGCCTGCCCGACATGCTGAACGACCGCGAGCGGCTGGACCGCCCGCAGGTGGACATCAGCTTTCCCGAGATCGAGAAGTTCGACCACCTGCCGCCGGCGCGCGTCGAGGGCGTGACCGCCTTCGTGTCGATCATGGAAGGCTGCTCCAAATACTGCAGCTACTGCGTGGTGCCCTACACCCGCGGCGAGGAAGTGAACCGCCCGCTCGACGACGTGCTGGTGGAAATTGCCGGCCTGGCCGACCAGGGCGTGCGCGAGGTCACGCTGCTGGGGCAGAACGTGAACGCCTACCGCGGCAAGATGGGCGACACGGCCGAGATTGCCGACTTCGCACTGCTCATCGAATACGTCGCGGAGATTCCGGGCATCGAGCGCATCCGCTACACCACGAGCCACCCGAACGAATTCACGCCGCGGCTCATCGAGGCCTACGCCAAGGTGCCGCAGCTCGTGAGCCACCTGCACCTGCCCGTGCAGCACGGCAGCGACCGCATCCTGATGGCCATGAAACGCGGCTACACCGCGATGGAATACAAGAGCACGGTCCGCAAGCTGCGCGCCATCCGCCCCGAGCTGGCCCTGAGCAGCGACTTCATCGTCGGCTTCCCCGGCGAGACCGATGAAGACTTCGCCAAGATGATGAAGCTGATCGACGACTGCCAGTTCGACAACAGCTTCAGCTTCATCTTCAGCCCGCGCCCCGGCACGCCCGCCGCGGCACTGCAAGACGATACGCCGCACGAGGTGAAGCTAGCGCGCCTGCAGACGCTGCAACGCGTGATCGACGGCAACGTGCGCCGCTTCGGCGATGCGCTGGTCGGCACCACGCAGCGCGTGCTGGTCGAGGGGGCCTCCCGCAAGGACGCGAACGAGCTGATGGGCCGCACCGCGTGCAATCGCGTCGTCAACTTCGAAGGCGACGCACGGCTGGTCGGGCAGATGGCCGATCTGCGCATCACGCGCTCGCTCGCGTACACGCTGCGCGGCGAAGTGGCTACACGCGAATCGTCGACGGCGCCGGTGACCGCCGCGCTCGCCGCCTGATGGCGAAGCGGCCATCGACGCGGGGCTCGTTCCAGCAGCTCCTCCTTTTCGCGTTTCTGCTGATTACCGCCCTGCTCGTGGGCGTGGTGTTGCGCTCGGTATTCCAGTACGACGCGCTCATGACCCAGAGCCGCGATGCGGCCGCCCGCGCGCTGCGGCTCTCGGGCGCGGCCCAGTCGCTGGCCGAGCGCAGTGCGGCCATGGAGCGTGCCGGACGCCAGTCGCTGGTGCTGAACGACGCCGTGCTGCGGCGCCGCTTCGACGACGCAGCCCGCGAAGCGCACCAGGTGCTCGAACGGCTCGAGATGAACGGCCTCGCGCCCGTGGGCATGGAGGCGTGGCGCGCCCAGCTCGGCGTGATCGAAGGCCTGATGAGCGGCAGCGCCGACAGCGCTCTTTCGCGCGAAAGCAGCATGGCAATGCAGTTCCGCGAACTCGATTCGTTGAACACCAACCTCGCGCAGCAGGCCCAGTTCCTGATCGAGACGCAGAACGACGCCCTGGCCAAGCGCATCGAGAACGCACGCCGCCGCCTGATGCGCGAAGTGGTGGCGGCGAGCGTGCTGGCGGTGTCGCTGGCGCTGGCTTTCGGCATCTGGCTCGCGCGCCCGTTCAAGCGGCTCGAGCACGCCATCGTCGGCCTGGGGCAGAACCGGCTCGACGAGCCGATCGACATCCGCGGCCCGGCCGACATCCGGCGCGTGTCGCAGCAGCTCGAATGGCTGCGTCTGCGCCTGACCGAACTGGACGCCGACAAGGCGCGCTTTCTGCGCCACGTCTCGCACGAACTGAAAACGCCGCTGGCCGCATTGAGGGAAGGCGTTTCGCTGCTCGAAGACGGCGTGACGGGCCCGCTGAATCCGGCGCAGCTGGAGGTGACGCAAATCCTGAACCAGAACACCGTGTCGCTGCAAGGCCAGATCGAGGCGCTGCTGCGCTTCAATGCCGCGGCTTTCGAGGCGCGCGAACTGCGCCGCGAACGCACCGAGCTGCTGCCGCTGATCGAAGAGCAGATCGAGGCGCAGCGCCTGCAGTGGCAGGCCCACGGCCTGCGCGTGCGCGCCGAGGGCGAGCCGCTCACGGTCACGGTCGACCGGACCAAGCTCGGCACCGCCGTGGCCAACCTGCTGTCCAACGCCATTCGCTACTCGGCGCGCGGCGGGGTGATCACCCTCGTGGTGTCCAGCACGCCCGAGTCGGCATGCATCGATGTCAATGACGCCGGCCCGGGTATTGCCGAAGGCGACCGTGACCGGATTTTCGAGCCCTTCTATCGGGGCGAACGCCAGCCTGAGCACGCGGTCAAAGGGACCGGCATCGGTCTTTCGATCGTGCAGGAGTACATTGCTGCCCATGGGGGCCGCATCACCCTGCAGCCGGGCGGACCTGGTGCGCGCTTTCGCATCGAACTGCCGCGCACGGCCTGAACCCGAGACCCGACCCCACCGCGAATCCTTCGTGACGCCTTCGGGCATCCACCTGAAACACCGCCTCTTGTCTTTTTTTCGTCGATCCATGTTTTTTCCGCTCGTCCGCAGTTCGACCTTCTCCGGGGCGATGGCCGTGCCTTTCGCCCTGCTGCTGGCCGCCTGCGCGACGCAGCCCGAGCCCCCGGCCGAGGCCAACGCCCTGCCGCCGCCACCGCCAGCGGTTCCGCGCGTGATGCCGGTCGAGGCCGAGCCCAATGCACCCGCCACGCAGCCGGCATCGCTCTTCACGCTGATGACCCAAGGGCCGGTCGCAGCCATGCTGGCGTATGCCGACAAGGTCCGCCCGCTCGGCGGTGCCGAGCTGAATGCGGAAATCACCCGGGCCGGCGACCCCGGCGATTCGCCCAGCGCGCAGATGCAGCTCGCACTGCTGCTCGCCCAGACGCGTGCGCCGGCCGACCTGGCGCGCGCCCTGGGCCTGATGCAGCGCGTGATGTCCAACCCGTCGCCCGAGGCCCAGCCGCTGCAGCCGCTCGCGCGTGCACTCGCTGCGCGCTACGTCGAGCAGCGCCGCGTGGAGGACGACCGCGACAAGCAGGCGCAGCAGGTGCGCGAAAGCCAGCGCCGCATCGACCAGCTCAATGACCGCATCGAAGCGCTGCGCGCCATCGAGCGCAGCTTTGCGCGCCCGAACGCTCCCGCGCCGACGACCTTGCCCCCACCCAACGGCGCCAAGCCTTAGTCCATGAACATCCAGCGGTTTCAGAAAGCGTTCTTTCGATGAGCACGACCGGCGCACGCCTGCTGGTGGTGGACGACGACGCCGACATGCTGCGGCTGCTCTCGATGCGGCTGAGTTCGGTGGGCTACCAGGTCACGGCCGTGACTTCGGCCGAGACCGCGCTCACGCAGCTCGAGATCGAGCATCCGCAACTCGTGCTCAGCGACGTGCGGCTGCCCGGACGCGACGGACTCCAGCTGTTCGACGAAATCAGGAAGCGCCACCCTTCGCTGCCGGTGATCCTGCTCACGGCCCACGGCACCATCCCCGATGCGGTCGAGGCCACCGCGCGAGGCGTGTTCACCTACCTCACCAAGCCCTACGACGGCCGGGAGCTGCTCGACAAGATCGCCCAGGCGCTGGCGCTCGGCGCACCGGCCAGCACGCCGGCCAAGGCGGGCGACGAAAGCTGGCGCGCCGAAATCGTGAGCCGCAGCAACCGCATGTCCGAGCTGCTGGCCGAAGCCCGCATGGTCGCCAAGTCGGACGCCTCGGTGCTGCTGCGCGGCGACAGCGGCGCCGGCAAGGAACTGCTGGCGCGTGCCATTCACCGCGCCAGCGCCCGCGCCGAGAAGCCCTTCGTGGCCGTCAATTGCGGCGCCATTCCCGAGGCGCTGCTCGAGTCGGAACTGTTCGGCCACATGAAGGGCGCCTTCACCGACGCGCATGCCAACCACAAGGGCCTGTTCCAGCAGGCCGACGGCGGCACGCTGCTGCTCGACGAAATCGGGGACATGCCACCCGCCCTGCAGGTCAAGCTGCTGCGCGTGCTGCAGGAGCGCGCGGTGCGCCCGCTCGGCGCCAGCCAGTCGATCGAGGTCGACGTGCGCATCATCTCGGCCACCCACCGCGACCTGGACGTGGCCATGGAAGCAGGCCAGTTCCGCGAAGACCTCTACTACCGGCTCAACGTGGTCACGCTCACGCTGCCGCCGCTGTCGGCCCGGCGCGAAGACATTCCGCTCCTGGCCAACCACTTCCTGCAGAAGCTCTCGACCAAGTACGGCAAGCGGCTCTCCGGCTTCGCGCCCGAGGCGCTCAAGGCGCTGGCGACCGCGGCCTGGCCCGGCAATGTGCGGCAGCTCTACAACGTGGTGGAGCAGGTCTGCGCGCTTTCGAGCTCGCCGCTGATCCCGCTGGCGCTGGTGCAGCGGGCGCTGCGCGTGCCGACGGTCGAGGTCCAGACCTATGCCGAGGCCAAGCAGCGTTTCGAGCGCGATTACCTGGTCGGCCTGCTCAAGCTGACCGACGGCAACGTGGCCGACGCCGCCCGGCTGGCCGACCGCAACCGCACCGAGTTCTACCGCCTGCTGCAGAAGCACGAACTCACGCCGGGGCACTTCAAGGCCGATGCTGTCGCTCCAGGCAGCGAGCCTGTCGCCGACTAGCGACGGCCCTAAGCTGTTGATTTAAAAAGACATTTTTCACCAGCCTTCCAGGCTTGTCGGGATTCGGCGACAAAATGAGGGGTTTCAGGGCCTTCCAACCGGTTCCAACCTCGAAAACCACGTCCAGCTCACCCTAAGTGGTTGATCTGAAAGCGTTTTTCCAGCCTGGCACAGGGTTTGCCCCTGTACAGGCATGACAGCACTCAACAGCCCATCTTTCGCACTGCGCCAGCAGCGCGACGGCCTGCGTCAAAAGCAGTTTTCCCCCTCGCGGCCCCGTGCCGCCGGGCATTCGATGGCCGCGCTCGCAAGCGCAGGCGGCGCCGAACCGGATTGCGTGATCAAGCGCTTTCCTGCCATTGGCGACACCCCTTCCCTCGACAAGCAACGTTGGTAAATCACACATGAAGCCGAACGACTTCTCGCAACTGAACGTGCTGACCGAAGCCGACTTTTCGCACCGCAGCCCGGTGCGCGAAGAACGCCACCCCAATTCCGTGACCGCTCCGCCGGTCAACCGCGGCTCCATGGTGCCCCGCCCCTGGCGCGGCTTCTGGAACAGCATCGGCACTGCCCTGCTGGTCAAGCTCGGCGCCGGCGGCAAGCCGGAAAGCGAAACCGCCGAAGCCGGCGCACAGGTCAAGCAGCCGTGGCAGCGCGCCGCGGCCCGCCGCCGCAACGCCTTCATGCTGCTCACCGTGCTGAGCACCGTGATCGCCTCCACGCTGTTTGCCGGCGTGCAACCCGACTACGACAACGTCTGGCTCGAATACGGCCAGATCGGCCTGTACGGCCTGCTGTCGGGCTGGGTCGTCACCGGCTTCGTCACGGCACTGATGGGCTTCTACGTCTCGGTGCGCGGTGACAAGCACGCGCTCTCGGTCAAGCAGGTGGCCCACCACCCGATGAACCCCGAAGCACGCACCGCGATCATCATGCCGATCTGCAACGAAGACGTTGCCACGGTGTTCGCCGGCCTGCGCGCCACTTGCGAATCGGTCGCGGCCACCGGCCACGCCAGGCAGTTCGACGTGTTCGTGCTGTCCGACAGCTACACGCCCGAAACCGCCGCCGCCGAGCGCGCCGCCTGGGAAGACCTTCGCGCCGCGCTGGCCGACAGCCCGAACCAGCCGCAGGTCGAGGTGTACTACCGCCTGCGCACCCGCCGCACGCACCGCAAGGCCGGCAACGTGGCCGACTTCTGCCGCCGCTGGGGCAAGGACTACCGCTACATGGTCGTGCTCGACGCCGACTCCGTGATGAGCGGCGACTGCCTGACCTCGATGGTCAAGCTGATGGAAGCCAACCCGACCGCCGGCATCATCCAGACCGCCACGCAGGCCATCGGCCACGTGACGCTGCATGCCCGCGCACAGCAATTCGCTTCCCGCGTGACGGGCCGCCTGTTCACGCTGGGCATGCAGTTCTGGCAACTGGGCGAATCGCACTACTGGGGCCACAACGCGATCATCCGCGTCGAGCCCTTCATGAAGCACTGCGCGCTGGCGCCCATCAAGGGCACCGGCGGCATGTCGGGCGGCATCATGTCGCACGACTTCGTCGAAGCCGCGCTGATGCGCCGCGCGGGCTACAACGTGTGGCTTTGCGCCGACCTGGTCGGCAGCTACGAACAGCAACCGCCAGACCTGCTGGCCGAACTGCAGCGCGACCGCCGCTGGTGCCAGGGCAACCTGCAGAACGCCCGCCTGATGGCCGAGCCCGGCCTCCACCCGGTACACCGCGCGATGTTCGTGACCGGCACCATGGCATATGCCTCGGCACCGCTGTGGCTTGCGTTCCTGACGCTCGGCACCGCGCTGTGGCTCAGCGGCTCGAGCCTGATCTCCAGCTGGAGCGTGCTGCCGGCGGAACTGGCCGGCCTGTGGGTCTGGACCCTGTGCCTGTTGTTCCTGCCCCGCCTGCTCGGCATCGCTGCCGTGCTGATGCGCGGCGAGCAACGCCAGTACGGCGGCCTGTGGGGCCTGGTGAAGAGCTCGGTGCTCGAAAGCGGCCTGGCCATCGTGCAAGCGCCGGTTCGCATGCTGGCGCATTCGCTGTTCGTGCTGGTTGCCCTCACCGGCATCAAGCTCGACTGGAAGTCGCCTCCGCGCGAAGCCGCTGCCGTGCCGTGGAAGATTGCCGTGTCGCAGCTCGCTCCCATGAGCCTGGTGGTCGGCGCGCTGGCCCTCGGCGTCGCAATGATCGATCCGAGCGCGCTGATCTGGCTCATGCCGGTCGGCCTGCCGCTGCTGCTGGCCATTCCGCTGACCGTGCTGACCAGCCAGATCGCCCTGGGCACGTCGCTGCGCGACCGCGGCTTCCTGCTGATTCCCGAGGAATCGCGTTCGCCGGCCGTGCTGCGCCGCGCCTGGATGCATGCGGTGCGCCTTGCGCGCCCTGCGGCACTGGCGACGGCCTGATGACGACAGCCTGATGCGCTGAAGCTCAGCGCAAACGAGAAAGCCGGCCACGAGGCCGGCTTTTTTTATGGTGGCAGCTGCCGAAGCAGCAGCAGTCCCATCTCTCTCTACATATAACTAGAACGGGAGCTTCGGCCCGCCGGGACCACCCATCCCGCCCATGCCCTTCATGCCGCCCATCTTCTTCATCATCTTCATCAGGCCGCCGCCCTTCATCTTCTTCATCATTCCCTGCATCTGCTCGAACTCGTTGAGCAGGCGGTTCACTTCCTGAACCTGCACGCCCGCGCCGGCCGCAATGCGGCGCTTGCGGGTGGCCTTCAGCAGTTCGGGCTTGCGGCGCTCGAGCGGCGTCATGCTCTGGATGATCCCTTCCTTGCGGCGGATATCGCGTTCGGCACGGGTCATGTCGGCCTCGGTGGCCTTGGCGGCCATCTGCTGCGGCAGCTTGTCCATCAGGCTGGAAAGGCCGCCCATCTGCTTCATCTGCTGCAGCTGGCCGAGGAAGTCGTTCAGGTCGAAGCCCGCACCGCTTTTCACCTTGGCCGCGAGCTTCTGCGCCGCCGCCACGTCGACGCCGGCCGTGACCTGCTCGACCAGCGCGACGATGTCGCCCATGCCGAGGATGCGGCCCGCATGGCGCTCGGCGTCGAACACCTCGAGGCCGTCGATCTTCTCGCTGGTGCCGGCGAACTTGATCGGCACGCCCGTGACCTGCCGCACCGACAGCGCCGCACCGCCGCGCGAATCGCCGTCGGTCTTGGTCAGGATGATGCCGGTGAGCGGCAGCGCCTCCTTGAAGGCCTTGGCGGTGTTGATAGCGTCCTGGCCCTGCATTGCGTCGACCACGAACAGGGTTTCGACCGGGTCGAGCGCGCCGTGCAGCTGCTTGATTTCGGTCATCAGCACTTCGTCGATGGCGAGGCGGCCTGCCGTGTCGACCAGCAGCACGTCGAAGAAATGGCGCTTGGCATGGTCGAGCGCGGCGCGTGCGATGTCGAGCGGCTTCTGGTCGGGCGTGCTCGGGAACCATTCGGCGCCGGCCTGCTTGGTCACCATCTTGAGCTGCTCGATGGCGGCGGGCCGATAGACGTCGCCCGACACGGTCAGCACCTTCTTCTTGCGCTTTTCGATCAGGTGCTTGGCCAGCTTGGCGGTGGTGGTGGTCTTGCCCGCGCCCTGCAGGCCGGCCATCAGGATCACCGCGGGCGGCTGCGCCGCGAGGTTGATGTCGGAAATGCCCTCGCCCATGGTGGCGGCGAGCTCGCGGTTCACGATGCCGACCAGTGCCTGGCCCGGCTTGAGCGAGCCCAGCACTTCCTGGCCGAGCGACTTTTCCTTCACGCGCGCCACGAAATCGCGCACCACCGGCAGTGCCACGTCGGCTTCGAGCAAGGCCATGCGCACTTCGCGCAGCATGTCCTGCACGTTGCTTTCGGTGATGCGCGCCTGGCCGCTCATCGTCTTGACGAGGCGGGAGAACTTTTCTGTGAGGGCGGTGGCCATGAAAGAGATGCCTTGCTGCCCGCCGCGGCGGGTCATTGGAAAGTCGTGACTGATGTGGTGTCGGCCGCTTGCGTCCTGTTCGCGAAACACCGCGGAACCGACTTTGCCGGGCCGCAGGTGTTGCCCCGGCAAGGGAAGGCGCGCGCAACACGAAGTGCGCGAAGACCGGGGGGCGAGCCTATTACACTCCAGCAATGATTTTAGCGATCCCCTCCCCACTTGCCGTGGCGCTGGGCATCGCCACCGCGGCTGCCTACGGATTTGCCGCTGCCGCGGGTGCCCGCCTGAGCCGCAAAGCTACCCAGTGGGCCCTTGGGCTCGCGTGGCTGCTGCATGCCGCGGTGCTGGGCCACGGCCTGGTCGGCAGCGAACCGAGGTTCGGTTTTGCACCGGCACTTTCCGTCACGGCGTGGCTGGTGCTCACGGTCTACGCGGTCGAAAGCCGCATGTACCCGCAGCTGAAGGTGCGGCGGGCGCTGGCTTGGCTCGGCGCGGCCGCGGTGCTGCTGGCCATTCTGTTTCCCGGCACGCCGCTGCACGTCTCGGCGTCGCCCTGGCTGCCGCTGCACCTGGCGCTCGGCATCGCCTCCTACGGATTGTTCGGCGCCGCGGTGGTGCATGCCTGGCTCATCACGCGGGCTGAAAAACAGATCCGCCTCGCCACCGAGCCGCAGGCCGGCGTGCCGCTGCTCACGCTCGAACGGCTCACCTTCCGCTTCGTCACGGCGGGCTTCGTGCTGCTTTCCGCCACGCTGCTCGCCGGCCTTTTGTTCAGCGAAACGCTGTACGGCGCCGCCGTTCGCGGATGGAAGTGGGACCACAAGACGGTGTTCTCGGTGCTTGCGTGGATCAGCTTTGCCGTGCTGCTGGTCGGCCGTGCCCGCTTCGGCTGGCGCGGCCGCACGGCGCGCCGCGTGCTGTACGCCGGCTCCGCGCTGTTGCTGCTGGCGTATGTGGGCTCGCGCTTCGTGCTCGAAGTGGTGCTGGCGCGCGGCACGACATGAAGTACCTGCTGGTTCTCGCGGTGCTGTGGGTGGCGATCTGGCTCTGGCGCAAGAACCGCCGGGAAGAAATGCGTGACGCCCAGCGCGAGAAAGCGGCCCGCGCCCAGCGCCAGCCCGCCGCGCCGGCACCGCCCAAGGCCATGCTGCGCTGTGCCCATTGCGGCTTGCATCTGCCTGCGAGCGATGCGCTCGGCGGCCCGGGCGATGCGGTCTACTGCAGTGCTGCGCACCGTGAAGCCGCCGAACGCGGCTGAACGGGTGCTCCCTTCATGAGCTCCTCCCTCTGGTCGCGCGCCGAGGCCATCACCGACTGGGACGTGCTCGAGCCGGGGCGCAGCGAAAGCGCTGCGCTGCTCCGGCTGTGGCGCGGCTTCATGGCGGCACGCTGCTTCGTGGCGCTGGTGCTGGTGCTGCTTCAGGGCGTGGCCCTCGCGCTCGGCCAGACGATGCAGCCGCTGGCCGTTGCGCTGTCGGCCGGCTACCTGGTCGCCACCTGGCTGGGTGCCCGCTACGCGCATTTCACGCCGCCGATCCGGGGTTTCGCAACGCTCTGGTTCCTGACCATCGGCATCGACCTGGGCACCTTCACGGCGCTCCAGGTGCTGCAGGGCGGCAACATCAACTACACCCCGCTGTTCGCGCTGCCAGTGCTCATGAGCGCGGTGCTCGGCACGGTGACCGTGGGCCTCGGAACCACGGCCACCGTCACGCTGCTGCTGCTGGCCGACGCGGGCTGGCACTGGCTGCAGCAGCCGGTCGATTCCTCCACGCGCTTCGTGCAGGCGGCGCTCACGGGGACCGGACTCTTCGTGGTGGCGCTGCTGGCGCACGAACTCGCGCGGCGGCTCGCACGCGAGGAAGCCACCGCCGAGCGCAATCGCAGCAGCGCGCAGATGCAGGCGCAGGTCAACGACCTGGTGATCGAAACGCTGAGTGAAGGCGTGCTGGTGATCGACGCCGAAGGCCTGGTGCACGCGGCCAATCCGGCGGCCGACGCCATCCTCGGACAAGGCCTGGCCAAGCTTCCCCTCCCCTTCGCCTTGCACACGCAACCTGCCTGGCATGCACTGGCCGCGCTGGCGCGCCAGACCTTTGCGCGGCGCGCGCCGCAATCCGAGGAAATTCCGGTGGCGCAGGCGCGCGGCGCGGCGCGCGAAGTGCGCGTGCGCACGCGGCTCACGCCCACCAGCGACCAGCGCGTCGACAGCCTCTGCGTGATGTTCCTGCAAGACCTGCGCGAACTCGAGGCCCGCATCCGCACCGAGAAGCTCGCGGCCATGGGCCGCATGTCGGCCGCGGTGGCGCACGAAATCCGCAATCCGCTGGCGGCCATCACGCAGGCCAGCGCGCTGCTCAACGAAGACCTCACCGATCCCGCGCACCGCAAGCTGACCAGCATGGTGCAGCACAACGCACAGCGGCTCGCGCGCATCGTGGACGACGTGCTCGACGTTTCGCGGGCGCGCCAGCAGCGTGTGCTCTCGCTCGGCGAACAGCTCGTGCTCGACCCCGCGGTGCGGGCACTGGCCGAAGAATGGGTGCGGCAGACGCAGCGCCAGGGCGTGCTGATCACGCTCGATGCGGCCGACAGCGAAGTACGCTTCGACGCCGAACACCTGCGCCGGCTGCTCGTGAACCTGCTCGACAACGCGGCGCGCTATGCCGGCAAGCGCGAGGGCTCGATCCAGGTCGTCACCACCACGCAGCGCGGCAGTTCCGGCCGGCCGAGCCTTCAGGTGTGGAGCGACGGCGCACCGCTGGAGCCGGCGGTGCAGCGCCACCTGTTCGAGCCTTTCTTCTCTTCCGAAAGCCGCTCCAGCGGTCTCGGCCTGTTCCTGTGCCGCGAACTGTGCCGGCGCCATGGCGCCACCATCGGCTACGAGCGCCGCGCGCTGGTCGCGGGCGGACCCGAGGGCAACGAATTCTTCGTCAGCTTCGCGCCGAGCGAAAACCGGCTGACACAATAGCGCCGTGAGCACTCCCAACCCCCCTTCCATGCAGCGTCCGGCCAATATCCTGGTCATCGACGACGAACCCGACCTGCGCACGCTGTACGAGCTGACGCTGCTGCGCGAGGGCTACCGCGTGGAGGCCGCGGGCAGCGTTTCGGAAGCATGGGAGCACCTCGAAGCCGGCCAGTTCGATGCGGTGATCACCGACATGCGGTTGCCCGACGGCCAAGGCATGGAAATCATCCATCGCATCCAGAAGGACCAGCGCAGCGAGCGCTGCGTGGTGATGACGGCCTACGGCTCCGCCGAGAACGCGGTCGAGGCGCTGAAGGCCGGCGCGTTCGACTACCTGACCAAGCCGGTCGACCTGAAGCAGTTCCGCGCCGTGGTCGCTTCCGCGGTGCAGGCGCAGCAGGTGGCGTCAGCCAAGGTCATGCGGGCAACACCGGCGGCACAAGGCGAACGCGCCGTCGACACACCCGCCGTTCCAGGCAGCGGCATCGCGGCGCTCGACCGGCTGGTGGGCGACTCGGAGCCGATGCGCCTCGTCAAGTCGCGCATCGCCAAAGTGGCTCGCGGCATGGCGCCGGTGCTGGTGCGCGGCGAATCCGGCACCGGCAAGGAGCTGGTGGCGCGCGCCGTGCATGCCTGCAGCCAGCGCAGCGACGGCCCGTTCGTCGCGGTGAACTGCGGCGCCATTCCCGAGAACCTGCTCGAAGCCGAATTCTTCGGCGCGCGCAAGGGCTCGTACACCGGCTCGTCGCAAGACCGCGACGGCTACTTCCAGGCCGCGCGCGGCGGCACGCTGTTCCTCGATGAAATCGGCGACCTGCCGCTGGCGATGCAGTCCAAGCTGCTGCGCGCGATCCAGGAGCGCAGCGTGCGTTCCATCGGTTCGACGCAGGAAGACGCGGTCGACGTTCGCATCGTGAGCGCCACGCACAAGGATCTGCACGCCGAGGTCCATGCCGGCCGGTTCCGCCAGGACCTCTTCTACCGGCTCAACGTGATCGAGATTGCGGTGCCCGCCCTGCGCGACCGGCGCGAAGACCTGCCGGCCCTGTGTGCCGCGCTGCTCACGCGCATTGCGCACGACGGCGGGCTGCCGGTGCCGCATCTTTCCGCCGAACTGCTGCGCCGTCTTGCGCAGCATCCGCTGCACGGCAATGTGCGGGAACTCGAAAACCTGCTGCACCGCGCGGTGGCGCTCAACGACGGTGACGAACTGCACCTGGATCTGATGGGAGCGGGGCAGCTCGCCGCGATGCCCTCCGGCTCAGCCATTGCTGCGCCCGAATCCGCGCTTCCCTCTTCTTCTCCGACCGCGGCGGGCGACGAACTGCTCGCCACGGCCGCGCCAAGCGCCACGGTATTCGCAGAGCCCAAGACCCCACCGCCTCCGCTGCCGTCCGATCTGCAGGCTTACCTCGATCAGCAGGAGCGCGAGATTCTCGTGCGCGCACTGCACGAGAGCGGCTTCAACCGCACGGCCGCTGCCGCGCGGCTCGGCATGAGCCTGCGCCAGATCCGTTACCGCATCGCGCGGCTGGGCATCACCACGCCCAACGGCGACGAAGGTGTCCCGAGCAATGCCGACGACTGAAGCCACGTCGAACACCGGGGACGACGGCCTCTGGCGCGCCGGCTGGTACCGCTTCGCCAGCGCCTTGCGCTCGCCGAATTTCGGCCCCAGGCCGGCGGGCGCGCAGACCGACCTGATCGTGCTGCATTCGATCAGCCTGCCGCCCGGCGAATACGGCGGCGATGCGGTTCAGCAACTCTTCGCCAACCAGCTCGACTGGGACGCCCATCCTTATTTCCAATCCATTCGCGGCCTCGAGGTTTCCTCGCATTTCTATGTGCGGCGCAACGGCGAGCTGTGGCAGTTCGTGAGTTGCGACGACCGGGCCTGGCATGCCGGCGTGTCGTCGTGGCGCGGCCGCGAGAACTGCAACGACGACTCGATCGGTATCGAGCTCGAGGGCCTGGAAGGCGAGCCCTTCGAAGAGCCCCAATACGAAACGCTGGCCAGTCTTTGTCCCGCGATTGCGCAGCACTACGCCATCGCGTACATCGCAGGCCACGAGCACATTGCGCCGGGCCGCAAACAGGATCCGGGCCCGGGCTTCGACTGGCACTTGCTGCGCGGGCAACTCGGCTGGAGTGCGCGGATGTTCCCCGGGCAGGTGCTGCAGCGCTAATTTTTTTAATCGGCCTGCGACCTGCGATGCGGTGTTCTTGCGCCGCAACATTCTTGAAAATTCAAAGCGCCGGTTCAGCAACCATGCGCCTTGCAGGCCCAAATCCGCTCGCAAGCCACAGCCCATGCGGGTTGCGCGACCATAGGGCAGTATTCATGGGGCATCGCTGGCGGTGCGCCGTGCGCAAACAAATACGCACAGTCGTTGAATCTTCAGAAAAACACTACATCTAGTGGTTGTAGACGCCTCACACCCTAGATATAGTGTCTTCCGTCCGGTCAACAAGTACCGGCGCAACGCCCGGCCGAGGCGTTGCCACCCAACAAGAATTGCCATACCGAGAGGAAGCGAATGCAAACAGCCCTGAACACCCCATCGACCCCCCGCGCCGTTCCCTCGACGCCGCAGCAGCAGCGGGACACTGCCGGCTCACCCGCCGGCCAGAACCTCGCGCACTACCAGATCATCCGCCGCAACGGCGCCGTGGTTCCCTTCGAACCGAACAAGATCGCCATCGCGATGATGAAAGCCTTCCTCGCGGTGCACGGCACCCAGGGCGCGGCTTCGGCCAGTGTGCGCGAAACGGTCGACGTGCTCACGCAAGGCGTGATCCGCGCCATGGTGCGCTCGCGTCCGGGCGGCGGCACCTTCCATATCGAAGACGTGCAGGACCAGGTCGAACTCGGCCTGATGCGCGGCGGCCACCACGAAATTGCGCGCGCCTACGTGCTGTACCGCGAACGCCGCACGCAAGAGCGTTCCAAGCAAGGCGCGCAGGAAACGCCGGCGGCTCCGCTGCTGCACGTGCTGGACAACGGCGAACGCGTGGCGCTCGACCTGAACCAGCTCAAGGGCCTGATCGAATCCGCCTGCGAAAACCTGGGCGACAGCATCACCGCCGCGCCGATCGTCGCCGAGACGATGCGCAACCTGTACGACGGCGTGCCGCTCGACGAGGTCTACAAGGCCTCGATCCTGGCCGCCCGCACGCTGATCGAAAAAGACCCCGACTACACCTTTGCCACCGCCCGCCTGCTGCTGCACACGATCTTCAAGGAGATCATCGGCCGCGAAGTGATGCCCGCCGAGCGCGCCACCGCCTACGCCGACTACTTTCCGCAGTTCATCAAGAAGGGCGTCGAGAACGAACTGCTCGACGAGAAGCTGCTGCAGTACGACCTGCCCCGCCTGGGCGCCGCGCTCAAGGCAGAACGCGACAACCAGTTCGACTATCTCGGCCTGCAAACGCTGTACGACCGCTACTTCCTGCACGTGCGCAAGTCGCGCATCGAACTGCCGCAAGCCTTCTTCATGCGCGTGGCCATGGGCCTCTCGCTCGGAGAGATCGACCGCGAAGCCCGCGCCATCGAGTTCTACGAAGTGCTGTCGTCGTTCGACTTCATGTCGAGCACGCCCACGCTGTTCAACGCCGGGACGCTGCGCTCGCAGCTCTCGAGCTGCTACCTGACCACCGTGCCCGACGACCTCGACGGCATCTACGAGTCGATCAAGGAAAACGCCCTGCTCTCCAAGTTTGCGGGCGGCCTGGGCAACGACTGGACCCGCGTGCGCGCACTCGGCAGCCACATCAAGGGCACCAACGGCGAATCGCAGGGCGTGGTGCCGTTCCTCAAGGTGGTGAACGACACCGCCGTGGCGGTGAATCAGGGCGGCAAACGCAAGGGCGCCGTCTGCACATACCTTGAAACCTGGCACCTCGACATCGAGGAGTTCCTGGAGCTGCGCAAGAACACCGGCGACGACCGCCGCCGCACGCACGACATGAACACGGCCAACTGGATTCCCGACCTCTTCATGCGCCGCGTGATGGAAAAGGGCACCTGGACGCTGTTCTCGCCTTCGAACGTGCCCGACCTGCACGACCTGTTCGGCGCCGACTTCGAGAAGGCCTACACCGCCTACGAAGAAAAGGCCGCGCGCGGCGAGATCAAGCCCGCCCGCACCATCCAGGCCTCGGACCTGTGGCGCAAGATGCTCACGATGCTGTTCGAAACCGGGCATCCGTGGATCACTTTCAAGGACGCCTGCAACGTGCGCTCGCCGCAGCAGCACGCCGGCGTGGTTCACTCGTCGAACCTGTGCACCGAGATCACGCTGAACACCAGCGACACCGAAACCGCCGTCTGCAACCTGGGTTCGGTGAACCTGCTGCAGCATCTGAAGGACGGCAAGGTCGACCAGGAAAAGCTCAAGCGCACGATTTCGACGGCCATGCGCATGCTCGACAACGTGATCGACATCAACTACTACGCCGTGAAGAAGGCGCGCGACTCGAACCTGCGCCACCGTCCGGTCGGCCTGGGCCTCATGGGCTTCCAGGACGCGCTGTACGAACTGCGCATTCCCTACGCATCGCAGGAAGCCGTTCAGTTCGCCGACGAATCGATGGAAGCCATCTGCTACCACGCCTACTGGGCATCGACCGAGCTGGCCAGGGAACGCGGCAAGTACTCGAGCTACAAGGGCTCGCTGTGGGACAAGGGCATCCTGCCGATCGACACGCTCGACCTGCTCGAAAAGGCGCGCGGCGGCTACGTCGAGGTCGACCGCTCGTCCACGCTCGACTGGGACGCGCTGCGCCAGAAGATCAAGGCCGACGGCATGCGCAACTCCAACTGCGTGGCCATCGCACCGACCGCGACCATCTCGAACATCATCGGCGTCGACGCCTCCATCGAGCCCTGCTTCGGCAACCTCTCGGTCAAGTCGAACCTGTCGGGCGAGTTCACCGTGATCAACCACTACCTGGTGCGTGACCTGAAGCGCCTGGGCCTGTGGGACGACGTGATGGTCATGGACCTGAAGCACTTCGACGGTTCGCTGCGTCCGATCGACCGCGTGCCGCAAGACGTGAAGGCGCTCTACGCCACCGCGTTCGAAGTGGAAACCACATGGCTCGTCGAAGCCGCCTCGCGTCGCCAGAAGTGGATCGACCAGGCGCAGTCGCTCAACATCTACATGGCCGGCGCTTCGGGCAAGAAGCTCGACGACACCTACAAGCTCGCATGGCTGCGCGGCCTGAAGACCACCTACTACCTGCGCACGCAGAGCGCGACGCACGCCGAGAAATCCACCGTGCAATCGGGCCGCCTCAACGCGGTGTCGTCGGGCAGCGATGCACCCTCGGGCATGAGCGCACTCGACGCAGCAGCTGCCGCGGCGAAGGCGCAGATGAACGCGATTCCCGCCACCGACATCGCGTTCTGCGGCGTGGACGATCCGACCTGCGAAGCATGCCAATGACGCGTGAGTGAAGCGAGCGAGGTCCATGCACAACGCGCGAACCCTCAGTCGATCACGGCATTGACTGACATCGCGCGATGCATGAGAGCAACATAACAACCACATAAATGGAGCGCGACGTGAACGAGCACTTTGCAACTCACATCGTTGCTCCGATAATTGAGCATTGGATTTTTCTATGTTGACCTGGGACGAAGAAGTCAAGCCCTCCTTACCAAAGGATATGCAACAAGGATTGCAGCAACACCACGCATCGACCAGCGGCTTGCCCGCAGGCCGATCGGTGGACGCTCCGACTTCGTCGATTGCACAACCCACGGCTCCCGTCGCGGCGCAGCGCGTCAAGGCATCCGACAAGCGCATCATCAACGGCCAGACCGACGTCAACCAGCTGGTGCCGTTCAAGTACAAGTGGGCCTGGGAAAAATACCTCGCCACCTGCGCCAACCACTGGATGCCGCAAGAGGTGAACATGACGCGCGACATCGCGTTGTGGAAAGACCCGAACGGCCTGACCGAAGACGAGCGCCGCATCGTCAAGCGCAACCTCGGCTTCTTCGTGACCGCCGACTCGCTGGCCGCCAACAACATCGTGCTGGGCACCTACCGCCACATCACGGCGCCCGAATGCCGGCAGTTCCTGCTGCGCCAGGCTTTCGAGGAAGCGATCCACACGCACGCGTACCAGTACATCGTCGAGTCGCTCGGCCTGGACGAGAGCGAGATCTTCAACGCCTACAACGAAGTGCCGTCGATCCGCGAGAAGGACCAGTTCCTGATCCCGTTCATCGACGCCATCAGCGACCCGCTCTTCAAGACCGGCACGCACGAAACCGACCAGACGCTGCTCAAGTCGCTGATCGTGTTCGCCTGCCTGATGGAAGGCCTCTTCTTCTACGTCGGCTTCACGCAAATCCTTGCGCTGGGCCGCCAGAACAAGATGACCGGCGCCGCCGAGCAGTACCAGTACATCCTGCGCGACGAGTCGATGCACTGCAATTTCGGCATCGACCTGATCAACCAGCTCAAGCTCGAGAACCCCGGTCTCTGGACCAACGAGTTCAAGGCGGAGATCAAGGCCCTCTTCATGAAGGCGGTCGAACTCGAGTACAAATACGCCGAAGACACCATGCCGCGCGGTGTGCTCGGCATGAATGCCTCCATGTTCAAGGGCTATCTGCGCTACATTGCCAACCGGCGTGCACAGCAGATCGGCCTCGAAACGCTCTTCCCGAACGAGGAAAACCCGTTCCCCTGGATGAGCGAAATGATTGACCTGAAGAAAGAGCGCAATTTCTTCGAGACCCGCGTGATCGAGTACCAGTCGGGTGGCGCGCTCTCCTGGGATTGAATCTTTCCGACAAGAATTAATGAATTCAAGAATTGCCCTTGCCACCGATCGCGCCGAAGAGCGCGGCATGGATGAGGGCTCAGGTGTTCATGGTGCTGGAGCACAGATTCCAACGCCATGAATCGCTTTGCGCTACCAACGTGCGCGGAGTGCTTCAATAGGTTGATTTTTTCAACTTGATCAAGGAGAAATAGAAATGGCAACTGCAAAGAAAGCGCCGGCTAAGAAAGCCGCTGCAAAGAAGGCTCCGGCAAAGAAGGTCGCGGCCGCTAAGAAGGCTCCGGCAAAGAAGGTAGCTGCGAAGAAGGCTCCGGCCAAGAAGGTCGCCGCCAAGAAGGTAGCCGCCAAGAAGGCGCCTGCGAAGAAGGTAGCCGCGAAGAAGGCAGCTCCGGCCAAGAAGGCCGCTGCCAAGAAGGCTCCGGCGAAGAAGGCCGCAGCGAAGAAGGCTCCTGCCAAGAAGGCGGCGGCGAAGAAGGCTCCGGCGAAGAAGGCCGCTGCCAAGAAGGCCCCTGCGAAGAAGGCTGCCGCCAAGAAGGCTCCTGCCAAAAAGGCTGCGGCCAAGAAAGCCGCGAAAAAGCCCGCTGCCAAGCCTGCCGCTGCTGCCAAGAAGCCTGCTGCGAAGAAGGCCGCCAAGGCAGCACCTGCCGCAGCGCCTGCTCCTGCTGCGCAAACGACGCTGAACCCGCAGGCAGCCTGGCCGTTTCCGACGGCCAGCAAGCCCTGAGTTTCTCAGCGGCCTTGACGGCAAAAAGCCCGGCACCTCACGGTGTCGGGCTTTTTTTATGGGCGCCTGATGAAGAAGGCCAACAACCGGCTCAAAGGCCGAGTGCTTTCCTGTCGACCTGGTAGTTCTGCGGTCCGCGCTGGGCAATCTTGAGCGCGCCGATGCGGTTGCCCAGTGCTGCGCACTGCGCGAGCGGCCATTCCTTCTCGAGACCGAACAGCAGCGCGCCGCGCCACGCGTCGCCGCAACCGGTGGGCTCGACCACCTCGGTCGGCGTCACGCCCGGCACATGCTCGCGCTCGCCATCGGTCCAGACCTCGCAACCGTCGGCCGCCAGCGTCACGACGAGGCCGCGCACGCGTTTCGATATCTCGGCAAGGCTCCAGCCGGTACGCTGCGACAGCATCTTTCCTTCGTAGTCGTTGACCACGACCCAGCTCGCCAGGTCGATGAAGTGCTTGAGCGCCTCGCCGTCGAACATCGGCAGTCCCTGGCCCGGATCGAACACGAACGGAATGCCGGCGGCGGCGAACTGCTCCGCATGCTGCAGCATCGCGTCGCGTCCATCGGGCGCGATGATGCCGACCTTGATGTCGTCGCGCGCGGCCACCTTGGTGATGTGCGCCTGCTGCATCGCACCGGGATGGAAGGCCGTGATCTGGTTGTTGTCGACGTCGTTCATGATCATCGCCTGGGCGGTGAAGGTGTCGCCGAGCTGGCGCACGAACTCCGTGCTGATGCCCAGCGAGCGCATGCGCTCCAGGTAGTCGGCGCCGTCGCTTCCGAGCGTGGCCATCGGCAATGCCGTGCCGCCCAGTGCGTTGAGGCTGTAGGCGATGTTGCCGGCACAGCCACCGAAGTCACGCCGCAAACCCGGCACCAGGAACGATACATTGAGGATGTGCAACTGGTCCGGAAGGATCTGGTCGGCAAACCGGCCCTCGAAGGTCATGATGGTGTCGAACGCGAGGGAACCGCAAATCACTGCTGCCATGGTGTGCCGTTGGTTGAAGATGAAAAGGGAATGAACAAGGCACGCGCGCGAGCGCGGCCTATGGATAGAACGCTTCCACGCGGTAGCCGGCGATGGGCGGGAGCGTGGCCGCTTCCGTTGCGGTCAATGTCAGCGGCAGCGATGCGGCCTGATCGGAGCGCGCCGCAAGCACGGTGGGCGCACCGTAGTCCGCGGCCATCAACACGCGGCGCACCACGGCGCGTTCTTGCGTGTCGAGCAGGGAAAGTTCGACGGCCGGCATGGCGAGCGGAACCGTGGCGCCGTTGCGCAAGGTAAAGCTGAGCCGGTAGTCGTTGTTGCCGGTCTTCTCACGGGCGAAGGCCGCGCCCTCGATCACGACGTCGCCGATCTGGCGCAACGCCGTGAGCTCGCAGCCGGTGAGCCGGCAGAGCGCGGCGAATGCGGGACGCAGGTTCGGCTGCCGGGCCACGATGCCGTCGCGCTCGTGGTGCAAGACCTGCGCGACGAAGAGCACGACGGCCAAGACGGCGAGAAGCCAGAGCCAGAATCGCACGGGGCCGCGCTGCCAGAAACCGCCGTCGCCGGGGCTTGCTTTCCCATCGCCCGAAAAAGGAACCCTGTCCGAATCTTCCGCCTCCTGAAGGGGCGAGGGAAACGGCGACGGGCCCGAGCCGCGCTCCGGCTCACTCGCCTCACGGACCATCGAGGCCGAAGCTTTTGCGGCGACCCGTTCGTCGCGGGCCTTGGCGCTCGCGATCTTGGCCGACTTGATGCGCGCCCGGCGCAGTGCCTTCTGCATCTGTACCTGATCGCGGTCTTGAGTGGACTCGTGCTTTTCATCCTCGACGCTGGCCGATGCCGCCATTTCCCGTGCCTTGATGCGCAAGGCCGGCAACGGGGGAGGCGGTGGTGGCGGCGGCGAAGGCGGGGCCGCAAGATTCAGGTCGATGTTCGGAAACGGCGGCAGCGAACTCACCGGCGGCCGCCATTCGGGCTCGTTCGCCTCGAAGTCGGACCACAATTCGTCGGCCAGGATGCCGTGCGCCGGCAATACGAAGGCCGTCGCGGACGTGGTGGCAGCTGCGGAGCTTGGTGCCGGCGGCGGCGCAGGCCTGGTCTCGGGAAGCGGCGCAGGCGCGAGGAGTTCGTCTATCTCTTGAACCGATGCCGAGGCGGTCGCATCCCGCGGTTCGTCATGCTCCGGTTCATCGTCGAAAAAGTCCGCGTCCTCAGCGGCACTCGGCGACTCTGGCGCGGCCTGCTTGGCCGGCGACGGATGCTGTTCGGGCGGCCCGGGCTCGGCCTCGGGTTTTGCAGAATGCTCCGGCGAAGATGGGGCCGTCGGGGCCGGAGCGCCGTCCGGCGCCTCGTGCAGATCGAGCGTCGCGTCGAACACATGGCTGCAGCGGCCGCAGCGCACCCAGCCATCCGAGATGCGAAGCTGATCGCGCACCACCTTGAAGGTGGTGGCACAGGCGGGGCAACGCGTGACGAGGCTCATGACCGGGCGATTGTAGGGTTGAGCCCTCGCCGCGCGAGTGGACGCAGAGGCGTGAAAGGCGGCTGCGTCTTCAGCAGCGCGCCGTCATCAGGATCCAGCCGTCCTCGGTGTCGCTGACTTCAAGTGCGGCGTACGGCGCGTAGGCCTGCTTCAGCTCGTCGGCCTGCCGCTCCAGGATGCCGGCGAGCACCAGCGATCCGCCTGGCGCCACGTGGTTGCGCAGCAGCGGCGCAAGCACCTTGAGCGGCGTCGCCAGGATGTTGGCCAGCACCGTGTCGTAGCGGCCCTTGGCCGCTTCCGGCAGGCCGGCGTTCAGTTGCACGCCATTCGCTTCGGCGTTGAGGCGGGTCGACGAAACGGCGGCCTCGTCGATGTCGACGGCATCGATATCGCGCGCACCGAACTTCGCCGTCCCGATCGCAAGAATGCCGGAACCGCAGCCGTAGTCGAGAACACGCTGGTCGCCGAATGCGCCCTGCTTCGCAATCCAACGCAGGCACATGCGCGTGGTGGGATGGGTGCCGGTGCCGAAGGCGAGCCCCGGGTCCAGCCGGATGACCTGTTTTGCCTGTTCGGGCGGTTCATGCCAGGTCGGCACGATCCAGAACTCGGGCGTGATCTCGACCGGGGCGAACTGCGACTGCGTGAGCCGCACCCAATCCTGCTCGGGCACCGGCGCCGTGCCGAGCACCGCGCAGCCCTCGAAGAAATCCTGCAGCGCGAGCACCGAGGCGGCCTCCTTCGCGACGGCCTGGTCGGCGAACAGCGCAATCACGCGCGACCGCTGCCAGCCCTCCTTGGGCGGCGGCATGCCGGGCTCGCCGAACAGCGCCTGCTCGGCATCGGTCTGCGCGTCGGCGTCTTCCACCGACACGCTCAGCGCATCGAGGGCGTCGAGCGCATCGCCGAGCATTTCGACCCGGTCTTCCGGCGCCATCAGGCGAAGTTCGAACATGGCGTCGGGTGCCGTTCAGCGCTTGTGCGCCGCCAGCCACTCTTCCAGATAGTGGATGTTGGTGCCGCCGCTCATGAACTTGGCGTCGACCATCAGCTCGCGGTGCAGCGGAATGTTGGTCTGGATGCCTTCGATCACGGTTTCGTTCAGCGCCGTGCGCATGCGCGCCATGGCCTGCTCGCGCGTGTCGCCGTAGACAATGATCTTGCCGATCATCGAGTCGTAGTTCGGCGGCACGAAATAGTTGGTGTACGCGTGCGAATCGACACGCACCCCAGGGCCGCCCGGCGGGTGCCACATGGTGATGCGGCCCGGCGACGGCGTGAACTTCCACGCGTCCTCGGCATTGATGCGGACCTCGATGGCATGGCCGCGCATCTCGATCTGGCGCTGCGTGAACGGCAACTTCTCGCCGGCGGCTACCGTGATCTGCGTCTTCACGATGTCGATGCCAGTGGTGAACTCAGTCACCGGATGCTCCACCTGCACGCGCGTGTTCATTTCGATGAAATAGAACTCGCCGTTCTCGTAGAGGAACTCGAAGGTGCCGGCGCCGCGGTAGCCGATCTTCTTGCAGGCCGCGGCGCAACGCTCGCCGATCTTCTCGATCAGCTTGCGCGGAATGCCGGGGGCCGGCGATTCCTCGATCACCTTCTGGTGGCGGCGCTGCATGGAGCAGTCGCGCTCGCCCAGGTAGACAGCGTTCTTGTGCTTGTCGGCGAGGATCTGGATCTCGATGTGGCGCGGGTTCTGGAGAAACTTCTCCATGTACACGGCCGGATTGCTGAAGGCCGCACCAGCCTCCGCCTTGGTCATCTGGATCGCGTTGATCAGCGCCGCCTCGGTGTGCACCACGCGCATGCCGCGGCCACCGCCGCCGCCCGCCGCCTTGATGATGACCGGATAGCCGATGGCACGGGCGATGCGCTTGTTGGTGGCGGCGTCGTCCGAGAGCTCACCCTCGGAGCCGGGCACGCAAGGCACGCCGGCCTTGATCATGGCCTGCTTGGCCGAGACCTTGTCACCCATCGTGCGGATGTTGTCGGGCGTCGGGCCGATGAACTGGAAGCCGCTCTGCTCCACGCGCTCGGCGAAGTTGGCGTTCTCGCTGAGGAAGCCGTAGCCGGGGTGGATGGCTTCGGCATCGGTCACTTCGGCGGCCGAAATGATCGCCGGCATGTTGAGATAGCTCAGCGCCGAGGGTGCCGGGCCGATGCAGACCGCTTCCTGCGCCAGCTTGACGTACTTGGCGTCGCGATCGGCTTCGGAATAGACCATCACGGCCTTGATGCCCATCTCGCTGCAGGCGCGCTGAATCCGGAGGGCGATTTCGCCGCGATTGGCAACCAGTATCTTCTTAAACATGTGCGCCCCCGCGGCTGCATCGCCCGCACGCTGTGCGTGCCAGGGCAATTCGACGGCCTTCGCCCGTCCGCGCCGAGGCGCGAGCCCCCCGGTTCGCAACCAGAATCTTCTTGGACATGGTCACTCGATGATGAACAGGGGCTGGCCGTATTCGACCGCCTGACCGTTTTCGCCGAGGATCTGGGTGATCGTGCCGGACTTGTCCGCTTCGATTTCGTTGAGGATCTTCATCGCTTCGATGATGCAGATGGTGTCGCCCTCGTTGACCTTGCTGCCGACTTCGACGAAAGCGGCGGCGCCGGGGCTGGACGAACGGTAGAACGTTCCGACCATCGGCGACTTGACCGCGTGGCCGGCCGGTGCGGCTTCGACCGCGGGAGCACTGGCGGCCGGTGCGGCGGCTGCACCGGCGACCGGGGCGGCCGTGGGAGGGGCTGCCAAGGTTTGCACATACTGCACCGGGGCGGCGCCGCCGCCCTTGACGATGCGAACCTTGCCTTCGGTTTCGGTGATTTCCAGTTCGGAAATATTGGATTCAGACACCAGATCGATCAGTGTCTTGAGTTTGCGCAGATCCATGAGGCTCCAGTGCCGACTTTGCCGGTCATTAGGATGTAACTTGGCTAAAAATCGTTGATCTTTAGCGATTGGCGGCGAATGCCGAGGTGTATCTGATTCTAACCGTGAACCAGTTCACGCCGCCAAGCGTCGAGGTCGGCAGGTTCCAGCTTGCCCATTTTACGAGCCGCCACGGTGCCAGCGCCGTCCAGGACGAGCGTGAAAGGCAATCCGCCAGTGGTATTGCCGAGATTTTTGACCAATTCCGTTCCCTGCAGGCCGGCCAGTCCGATGGCGTAGGCAACAGGGGTTTTCTGCAGGAACTTGCGCACAGCACTCGGCTGATCGATGGCCAAGCCCACAACTTGCCAGCCGTTGCCGCCATTTTCACGAAAAAAGCGGTCAATCATCGGCATCTCTTCGACGCAGGGCGGACACCAGGTGGCCCAGAAATTCAGCAGCAGCGGTTTGCCGCGCAAACTGGAAAACACCAGTTCACCACCCTCGGGACGGTCGAAGCGCTGATCCCAGAAGGCCGCATCCAGGACCTCGCTCTTCGTCCCGCTGCCGCGCTCACGCCACCATGCGCCGCCCAGTCCCGCCGCAGCGGCCGCAACTGCCACGCCGCCATACAGGAGGCGCCGCCGTGTGGGCGAAGAAATCATTCACTTGTCCTTTTCTCTTTCAATCAACCGGCGCAGCGCGGCCAGGTCACCGCGCGGTGTGCGTCCCTGGGCATCGGGCCGAAGCGCCCCGCGCAGATCGTCGAGGTCATACACCAGCAGGTGCACCCCGATCTCTTCGCCAAGCGCGCGGCTCGCGGCATGCACGCTCAGGGCCTCGACTTGCTCACCGTGAAAACCGGTGACCATGCGCGGCTCGTAGTCCACATGGTGGTCGATCAGGGCAATTTCGGCCGACTTGGAATCATCGCAGAACAACTGAATATAAATGTCTGACAGCCGCGTGGCCGTGCCGTGCCAGACGGCGCCCCCGATGTGCGGGCGAAACGCCGCCATGCGCTCCATCCATTCGAGAGCGAGCAGCCGCAAGGCATGCAGTTCCTGCGGCTGGGTGTCGGCGCAATAAAGCGCGATGTAGTCACGCACTTCCGCTTCGACCTCGTCGTTGTTCGGCAGCGCCGTGCGCGACGACAGGCCAAGATCGCGCACCGCCCGGCGCTTGGCCGGGCCGTACTCCAGCCCCTCCTCGACCACGAGGCGGGCGGCGGTGGCGGCGATCTCACGCTTGGTGGTCGTGTCCATCGGGACATTTTGCCCGCAGTACGCCGCCCCCGCACGAAACATCAGTACGGCGCACAAGGGCTGCGGCGGGGCACTGCAGGCCGCCTCCCTAGAATCGCCCGATGCACATTCATATTCTTGGCATCTGCGGCACGTTCATGGGCGGAGTGGCCGCCCTGGCGCGCGAAGCAGGCCACCGGGTCACCGGCTGCGACGCCGGCGTGTACCCGCCCATGAGCGACCAGCTCCGGTCGCTCGGCATCGATCTGATCGAAGGCTTCGGCGCCGACCAGCTGGCACTTTCGCCTGACATGTTCGTGGTCGGCAACGTGGTTTCGCGGGCCCGGCTGCCCGACGGCAGCCCCAAGTTTCCGTTGATGGAAGCCATCCTCGATGCCGGCAAGCCCTACACCAGCGGACCGCAGTGGCTGGCCGAGCACGTGCTGCTGGGCCGCCATGTGATGGCGGTGGCCGGGACCCACGGCAAGACGACCACCACCTCGATGCTGGCCTGGGTGCTCGAGCAGGGCGGCAAGGCGCCGGGCTTCCTGGTCGGCGGCGTGCCGCTCGACTTCGGCGTGTCGGCGCGGCTCGGATATGTGGCCCCCACGCTCCCCCCGCTGCGTGGTTCGCTCCCCCCCGAGGGGGCGTTCGCCGCCTTGGGGCGGCCCGGCGGCGGCTCGGCGCCCTTCGTCATCGAGGCCGACGAATACGACACGGCCTTCTTCGACAAGCGCAGCAAGTTCGTGCACTACCGCCCGCGCACCGCGATCCTCAACAACCTGGAATTCGACCACGCGGACATCTTCGACGACCTGGCTGCCATCGAGCGGCAGTTCCACCACCTTGTGCGCACCGTGCCAAGCACCGGCCGGCTGGTGGTAAACGCCACCGAAGAAAGCCTGCAGCGCGTGCTGGCGCAGGGCTGCTGGAGCGAACTCGCGCGCTTCGGCGCGGGCGGACAAAAGAGTGAATGGCAGGCCCGCGGCACGCATGATGCCTTCGACGTGCTGCGCCAGGGCGAGGCGGTCGGCCGGGTCGAGTGGGAACTCTCGGGCCTGCACAACCAGATGAACGCGCTGGCCGCCATCGCGGCCGCCGAGCACGTGGGCGTGGCGCCGGCCGACGCGGCCCGCGCACTCGGCAGCTTCAGGAACGTGCGCCGCCGGATGGAATTGCGCGGCACGGTCGAGCGCCAGGGCGGCACGGTCACCGTCTACGACGATTTCGCCCACCACCCCACGGCCATCCGCACCACGCTCGACGGCCTGCGCAAGAAGCTCGATGCCGCCGGCAAGCAGAGTGAGCGCATCCTTGCCGCCTTCGAGCCGCGCAGCAACACGATGAAGCTGGGCGTCATGGCGGCGCAGCTGCCATGGAGCCTGGAAGCGGCCGACCTGTCGTTCTGCCACACCGCCGGGCTCGACTGGGATGCCGCCGCGGCCTTGGCCCCCATGGGCGGCCGCGCGCAGGTGGCCGGCGCCGTTGAGCCGCTGGTGGCGCAGATCGTCGCCGCGGCCCGGCCCGGCGATCACATCGTCTGCATGAGCAACGGCGGCTTCGGCGGCGTGCACGACAAACTGCTCGCGGCACTCCGCAGCGCGGCGGCACCATGACCGCCATGCGCGCCCGAGAACTGATCGAGAGCCTGAAGCTGCAGCCTCACCCCGAGGGCGGCTGGTACAGCGAAGTGTTCCGCTCGGCGGCGAGCGTTGTTCCCACCGACGGCCGCGCGCCGCGCAGCGCGCTCACCAGCATCTACTTTTTGCTCGAAGCCGGCCAGCATTCGCGCTGGCACCGGGTGCTGTCCGACGAAGTCTGGGTGCATCTCGAGGGCGTGCCACTGGCGCTCTGGACCTGCGATGCCGCCCTGCGCACCGCGCCGGCCCATGTGCGGCTCGGCCCGGTCGATGCGCACGGCACGCGGCCCCAGCACGTGGTGCCGGCCGGCCAGTGGCAGGCCGCCCGGCCGATCCAGGGCCACACAAGCGGCGACTACACGCTGGTCGCCTGCATGGTCGGCCCGGGTTTCGACTTCGCCGACTTTTCCCTGGTGCCGCCCGACAGCGACGAGGCTACGGCGATGCGGCACCATTGGCCTGAGCTGGCCGGGATGCTTTGACCCCGGTCCAACCCCGGTTCAACCGCGGCGCTGCTTGACTGCCTGCGAGAGCGCGTCGAGCACCTGCACCGAATCGTCCCAGCCGATGCAGGCGTCGGTGATGCTCTTGCCGTATTCGAGACCCGAGAGCTGGTCCTTGCCCGGCGTGAACTTCTGGGCGCCGGACTGCAGATGGCTCTCGACCATCACGCCGAACACGCGGTTCGACCCCGCGGCGATCTGATTGGCGATGTCCTTGGCCACGTCGATCTGTTTCTGGTGCTGCTTGGAACTGTTGGCGTGGCTGCAGTCGACCATCAGCGTGGGCGGCAGCTTGGCGGCCTCGAGGTCCTTGCAGGCGGCTTCGACGCTCGCGGCGTCGTAGTTCGGCGCCTTGCCGCCGCGCAGGATCACGTGGCAGTCGCGGTTGCCGTTGGTCTGCACGATCGCGACCTGGCCGTTCTTGTGCACCGAGAGAAAGTGGTGGCCGCGGGCCGCCGCCTGGATGGCGTCGGTGGCGATGCGGATGTTGCCGTCGGTGCCGTTCTTGAAGCCGATGGGCGCCGAGAGACCCGAGGCCAGTTCGCGGTGCACCTGGCTCTCGGTGGTGCGCGCGCCGATGGCGCCCCAGGCGATCAGGTCGCCGATGTACTGCGGCGAGATCACGTCGAGGAACTCGCTGCCCGCCGGCAAGCCGATGCGGTTGATGTCGATCAGCAGCTGGCGCGCAATGCGCAGGCCTTCGTCGATGCGGTAGCTCTCGTCGAGGTACGGGTCGTTGATGAGGCCCTTCCAGCCGACCGTGGTGCGCGGCTTCTCGAAGTACACGCGCATCACGATCTCGAGCGTGCCGGCGTACTTTTCGCGCTCCACTTTCAGGCGGCGGGCGTAGTCCAGCGCCGCGGCCGGGTCGTGGATCGAGCACGGCCCCATGATCACCAGCAGCCGGTCATCCTTGCCCGCCATGATGTTGTGGATGTTGCGGCGGGTGCCCTCGATCAGCGTTTCGACCGGCGTGCCGCGAATCGGAAAGAAGCGGATCAGATGTTCGGGAGGGGGCAGCACGTTGATGTCCTTGATGCGTTCGTCGTCGGTCTTGCTGGTTTTTTCGACGCTCGCATACCAGCTGTCGCTGGTGGGGGCAGTGTTCGTGCTCATGGTGCTTTTCCTTGTTGGAGTGAAATCGTCAGGGCATAAAAAAACCGCCGGGGCTGGAGGCGCCGGCGGTTTTGGGAGGGTGTTCGTTTGCTTTACGCGCTCGCCTCTCGTCCGCCGGAAACCGGGAACCAAAAGTAGGCAAAGAAATAAGCGCGGAGGGCGGACATGTGGGCGAAATGTAGCACGGAAAACAAAAAGCCAGGCAAAGGGCCCGGCTCCGAACGGCTCAGCGGTAGCCGGACTCGTTGGGGTTGTGAATGATCCAGATCAGGTTGCCACTGGAGTAGTCGCCCATGCCGCCGCCCGCGAAAACCAGCCGTCCCTGGCCCTTGTAGGTCATCTCGTAGCGATGGCGGTCGCTGCCGAAATAGAACGGAATGAAGGCCTTGCCCGTGACGTAGGCGCCCTGGTCGGTCGGCTGGCCGGCAAGGTCGGTGACTTGCCTGGCGCTCATGCCGATCTGCAACCGCGAGAACCTGCTGTTGCGCGCGGGAACGCCCGTGATTTCGCCTTCGTAGCCGTTCAGGCCCTTGACGGTGCGGCCGCTGCCGGCCTCGACCTTGGAGGAATCGACGACATTGCCCTTGGCGTCCATGCCGGCCTTCGAGCCGCCGCGTGCCGCGGCAGCGGGCGCGCCGGCGGCAGGTGGTGCCGACGCCGCGGACTGGCTGTTGTCGCCCGAGCCGCCGCGAGATGCGCAACCTGCCGTTGCCAACGCCACCACAGCAGTCGCGGCCCACAGAGCCGCAGACGAATTGATCCTGATCCCCATCGAATTCTCCTTTTTGTTGAAGGAGCGGAGCTTAGCAAGCTCTCAGGCCGTACCGCCTACGGTCAAACCATCGATGCGCAAGGTCGGCTGGCCGACGCCCACGGGGACGCTCTGGCCTTCCTTGCCGCAGGTGCCCACACCCGAATCGAGCGCCATGTCGTTGCCGATCATGGTCACGCGGGTGAGCGCGTCGGGGCCGTTGCCCACGATGGTCGCGCCCTTCACCGGGTACTGGATCTTGCCGTTCTCGACCCAGTAGGCCTCGCTGGCGGAGAACACGAACTTGCCGCTGGTGATGTCGACCTGCCCGCCGCCGAAGTTGGTGGCGTAGAGGCCCTTCTTGATGCTCGCGACGATTTCCTTGGGGTCCTTGTCGCCGCCGAGCATGTAGGTGTTGGTCATGCGCGGCATCGGCACGTGGGCATAGCTCTCGCGCCGGCCGTTGCCCGTGGGCTTGACCTTCATGAGGCGCGCGTTGAGCGAATCCTGGATGTAGCCTTTGAGGATGCCGTCTTCGATGAGCACGTTGCGCTGGCTCGCGTTGCCTTCGTCGTCCACATTGAGCGAACCGCGGCGGTCGGCAATGGTGCCGTCGTCGAGCACGGTCACGCCCTTGGCCGCGACGCGCTGGCCGATGCGGCCCGAGAACGCGCTCGAGCCCTTGCGGTTGAAATCGCCTTCGAGCCCGTGGCCGATGGCCTCGTGCAGCAGGATGCCGGGCCAGCCGGAGCCGAGCACCACGGTCATTTCGCCGGCCGGTGCCGGGCGCGCATCGAGGTTGGTCAGCGCAGCTTTCACGGCCTGGTCGACATATTCGGCAATTTGCGTGTCGTTGAAGTAGGCCAGGCCGAAGCGCCCGCCGCCGCCGCCGGAGCCGACTTCGCGCCGGCCGTTCTGCTCGGCAATCACCGTCACCGAAAGGCGCACCAGCGGGCGCACGTCGGCCGCCAGCGTGCCGTCGGCCCGCGCCACCAGCACCACGTCGTACTCGCTCGCCAGGCCCGCCATGACCTGCGCCACGCGCGGATCGCGCGAACGCGCGAGTTTTTCGACCCGTTCGAGCAGCTTGACCTTCGCCGTGCTGTCGAGCGTGGAAATGGGGTCGACGCCGTTGTAAAGCGAACGGCTCGAAGCGATCTTGCGGGCCGGGGTCTTCACGCGCGCAGTGCGGCCCGCCGAAGAAATGGAGCGGACCGTGCGGGCCGCATCGAGCAGCGACGCCTCGGAAATGTCGTCCGAGTAGGCAAACGCGGTTTTCTCGCCGCTGACCGCGCGCACGCCGACACCCTGGTCGATGCTGAAGCTGCCGGTCTTCACGATGCCCTCTTCCAGGCTCCAGCCCTCGCTGCGCGTGTATTGGAAGTACAGATCGGCATCGTCCACCCGGTGCGCGGTGATCTCGGCCAGGGCCTTGCTCAGGTGCGATTCGTCGAGCCCGAACGGCGTGAGAAGGAGCTGTTGCGCCGTGGCCAGGCGCTCGATGGTGGGTTCGCGAGAGATCATGAAGCGGATTCTAGGGCTCACCCCCAGGGTGCGCGCACGTCGTGTCACTTCGCCTTCTCCCCGCCAAGGGCAACACCAGTGCCCCGGCGAAGCCGGTTCCACGGTGTTCCCCGCGCGGGCTGCGGGTTAGTTCTGGGCGAGTTTTCTCGCCCGGGCGATCGACATCAGGATACCGAGCCCCAACCCCAGCGTGACCATGGCAGTGCCGCCGTAGCTGATGAACGGCAGCGGCACGCCGACCACGGGCAGGATGCCGCTCACCATGCCCATGTTGACGAAGGCGTAGGTGAAGAAAATCATCGTCACCGCGCCTGCCAGCAACCGCGAGAACAGGGTCGAGGCACTGGTCGCAATGGCCAGCCCGCGGAAGATCAGAAGAATGAAGGCGGCGATCAGCGAAAGGTTGCCCACCAGGCCGAATTCCTCGGAATAGGCGGCGAAGATGAAGTCGGTGGTGCGCTCGGGAATGAATTCGAGGTGCGTCTGCGTGCCCTGCATGAATCCCTTGCCGCCGACGCCGCCCGAACCAATGGCGATCATTCCCTGGATGATGTGGAAGCCTTTGCCGAGCGGGTCCTTGCTCGGGTCGAGCAGCGTGCAAACGCGCTGCTTCTGGTAGTCGTGCAATACCCGCCAGTCGACACCGTCGGCGCACAGCCGGGACTCGAAGCCCACGATCAGCGTGACCGCTATCGCGCCGATCACGACCGGCGGAACGATCAGCTTCCACGGCAGCCCGGCGAAAAAGATCACCGCCATGCCGGCGGCGAGCACCAGCAGCGAAGTACCCAGGTCAGGCTGCTTCATGATGAGCCCGACCGGAATGGCCAGCAGCACCGTGGCCACCACGAAATCGAGCGGGCGCAGCTGCCCTTCCCGGCGCTGGAACCACCACGCCAGCATCAGCGGCATCGCGATCTTGAGAATTTCGCTGGGCTGGATCACCACGCCGACGTTGATCCAGCGGGTAGCGCCCTTCTTCGTGATGCCGAAGAGCGCAACCCCGATCAGCAGCGCCACCCCCATGGCATAGAGCGGCACCGCGAACATCATCAGCCGCTGCGGCGGCACCTGGGCCACCACGAACATGATGAAGCCCGCCAGCAGCATGTTGCGGCCATGATCGGCAAAACGCGAGCCGTGGTCGTAGCCCGACGAATACATCGTCAGCAACCCGGCAAAGGCCAGCAACAGCACGGCAAAGGCCAAAAAGCCGTCGAAGCCCTGGAAGACGGGCGCGACGCGGCGCGCCAGGGAGGGCTGATTGAACACGGCGGACATGGGGGCGGATTATCCGCGCCCCGCAAGGCATCTCAGCCGAACACGAGCTGAACGACCGTGCGCCCCGGTCGGCTTTCCACCGCCAGCCGGGCGCCGACAGCCCCCGCGCGCTCCGTCAGCGCCCTGGGCACCTGCGATGCGTCGAAGCCGCGGCCGTCGTCGATCACGCGCAGCTGCACCGTCCCGGCCACCATCTCGGCCTCGATCCGCAGCGTCTTTGCCTGGGCATGCTGCAGCACGTTGGAAATGGCCTCGAACAGCAGAAACTGCAGTTGCCGCATGGCCTGTGCGTCGAGCTGCTTCACCGGCGCCAGTTCGTCCACCGCCCATTCGAGTTCCACGCCCGCCGCCGCGAGGCGCGGTTCCAGCCGGTAGCGAAGCGCCGCCAGCAAGGCGCCGACGTCGCCCGGCGGCAAATGAATGGAGTCGATCGACAGCTTGAGCTGGTCGAGCGAGTCGCGCAGGGTCCGCAGCAACTCCTCGGAGCTGGCCTGGCCCGACTGCAATTGCCGGATGGCCGAGCTGATGTGCGAACCCACGCCATCGTGCATGTCGCGCAGGACGCGCTCGCGCTCGTGGGTGCGTGCCTGGTCGCGCGCCACCTGCTCCAGCGCGGCGAAGGTCGAGGCGAGTTCGCGCTCGCGCTGCGCCACCCGCGCGGCCAGGGCCGCGACCGAACCGCGCGCCTCGACACTGGCGGCATGGAAGCGCCTGAGCACGATCAGCAGCAGCGCAATGCCGAAGAACACCGAGGAATAACGCACCCAGGTGGTTTCGCCGTAGGCGTCGCTCAGGCGGATCACGAGCCAGTCGCGGACGCCGAAGCCCAGCGTCACCAGTGCGGCGGCCGCCACCAGCAGGCGCTCCACGTTCGGCCGCCGCACCGTGGCGATGGCAAAAGCGCAGACGAACAGCGCAACGACTCCAATTTCCAGTGCGAGCCAGCCGGTGAGCCAATACGGCTCTTCACGGGACAGCGCCACCGAACTCGCGCCGATCGTTCCGGCGACCACGCCGGCCATCAGCCACCGCAACCAGCGCGTGCGAGGGTTGTTGCCCCAGCCCGCGAGGTGATAGCAGAACATCATGGCCGACGCCGCCCAGCCCGCATAGCAGGCGGCCATGAGCACGCCCCAAGGCCCCCAGGAGAGCGGCGGTTCGGCAATCACGGCGTCGGCCACCCGTATCGCCCAGCAGAACTCGGCGAGCGCCGCCCAGAAATAGATGCCGTCCCGCCGTTGCCATCCGACGGCATCCGCATCGACCTGCGTGAGCCACAGCGCGAGTGCAATGCCGCCGACGATGAGGCTGAAGGCGGTCAAGAGCACCGAGCCGGTAAAGCGCCAGCCATAGGCGCTTTCGAAAAGGTCGGTGCGCACCGGCGTGGCCGGCCCGACCGTCACGCGCGACAGTCCGGCGCGCCGGGCGCTGTCGGCGCGAATGCGGATCTGCAGGCGGTTGTCGCCCGCCTTCAGCAGGTGCCCCGGTATCGGCACGTAGATGGGAGCTTTGGCGTAGTCGGGCCCGTTGCCGCGGCCCAGGTCGCCGTAGACCTGCAGCAACGCGTCGTTCAGCCGCACCTCGAGGACGTTGCCGGCGCGGGGAATGAAGATGCCCCACGGCGTCTTGGGCTCGGCTTCGAGGGTGAACGGCAGGTCGAAGCTCGCGAAGCCGGGACGCCCTCCGTGCTGGCGGTCCCAGTGGTAGGAAAGCTCGACGGGCGATGTGTGCTCAACGCCGTCGACCGTGGCGACGACAGTGCCGCTGTGCAGTTCGGCCGGGCCCTCCGCCGCTGCAGCAGCCATGCCTGCGACCGCGGCCGCCGCCAGAACTACCGCGAGCCACAGGAAGCAAAGCGCCCTGCGCGGCCTCCCGAACATGCGCCCCGCCACACGGTTCACCCGGGGTGGGACAGCAGGCCGAGGCGCGTGGCCTCGAACACCGCCTCGCTCTTGGAATGCACCGCCAGCTTGCCGTAGAGATTCTTGATGTGTGTCTGCACCGTGTGCACGCTCAGCCCCTTGAGCCGTGCGATTTCCGCATAGGAAAAGCCGCGCGCAATCAGCGTCAGCACTTCGTGCTCGCGGGCGGACAGCAGGCTCGGAGCGGCGCTGGCGGCGGCAGCCTCGGGGGCCGCGGCGACGGGTGTACCCGCCAACTGCAGGCTGCGGTACTTGGCGAGCACCCGCCGCGCGATCATGGGCGAGATGGGCGATGCACCGGCCTTCATCTCCACAATGGTCTGCGCGATGTCCTCGGGCGCGGCATCCTTGTGGATGTAGCCGACGGCGCCGGCTTCAATGCTCGAAAGCACGTTTTCCTCGTCTCCGAAGACGGAGATCACCAGCGGCTCGCAGCCCGGAAAGCGCGCAACGGCATCGCGGATCACGTCCAGCCCGCTCCCGTCGGGCATGCCGAGATCGACCAGCAGCACGTCGGGAATGGTGGTGGTCCGGGCCAGCCAGGCCAATGCCTCCTGTACGGTGCCGGCGCTTCCGAGCCAAAAAAGGCTCGCGCTGCGCTGCACGCTGGCCTCGAAGAAGGCGCGTGCGCGGCTGTCGTCTTCGACCACGAGCACGCCCCAGCGGCGCGCCGTTCCGGCATCCAGAGCCTCAATATTCATGGGCTTAGCATAAGGCGCCGCGCCTATCGAACAAGCTGCGGCCCCTCCCATTTTCATGGGATGCCAACACCCGCCCGGGCCGGAAAACTCGCGCCGCCCCTTCACACGTCGATCCGGCAAACACGAAGCCGCCAGCGACCTGACGGAACCGCGGCATTGCCAAAATGCAACAAGTCCAGCGTACTTGGACGCTCCCGGCGCGCAAGCTGAATACTTTCGGGCTCCGAGTGCGGCCGGCGCCGGCCGAATGCAGAAAATTCCCGCACTTCCGAGATTCCAGTGGTCAACAATCACTTCCCCGCACGAAGCCCGCATGCGAGAGCCTTCGACGGAAGCCGCGTCGCGCACGCAGACCTCATGCAAAATTCCCCGGCTCCCTCAACGGAGTTGCGTCGACAGCACCACTTCAGCCTCTGCCTCGCATGGACCCGCAAGCCACTCATCTGTTGTACCTGCATGGTTTCCGCTCCTCGCCCCGCTCCACCAAGGCACGGCTGATGGCGCAGCGCGTGGCACTGGAGCACCCCAAGCTGCAGTGGTGGTGCCCGCAATTGCCACCCTCGCCGCGCGAAGCCATCGACATGGTGATGAAGGGCATTGCAGACTGGCCTCGCAAGTCGATGGCCGTGGTCGGCTCCTCGCTCGGGGGCTTCTATGCCACCTACGTTGCCGGCATGACGCGCTGCCGCACCGTGCTGCTCAACCCGGCCGTGCATCCCGCCCGCGACCTGGCGCTCTACATCGGCGACCAGACCACGTGGCAGGACCCGGCCGAACATTTCTATTTCCGGCCCGAGTACATCCAGGAACTGCGCACCATGGAAGTCGGCAGCCTCACGCGGCCCGAACGCGTGCTGGCCATCATCGCCAAGGGCGACGAGGCGCTCGACTGGCACGAAATGTCCGCGCGCTACCCCGACAGCAACATCAAGCTGCTCGAGGGGGGCGACCACGCGCTGTCCGATTTCGAGCAGAACCATCTCGACGAGGTCATCGCCTTCATCAACCCGGTCTGAAGCCCGGGAGGGTGCCGAGTCTGGGACAATCCGGGCATGTTTGTATTGTTTGAAGAAGCCGGCAAGTACCTCGGCGGCCGCGTGCTGTCGGAGGCCGAAGCATCGGCGCAGGTCGAGCTCGACACCGGCAAGCGCGTCAAGGTCAAGGGCGCCAACATCGTTCTGCGTTTCGAGAAACCGGCCCCGGCCGAGTTGATCGCCGAAGCGCGCGCGCTCGCCGCCACGATGGATCTCGACTTGGCCTGGGAATTTGCCGCCGAGGGCGAATTCGGCTTTGCCGAACTCGCGGCCGACTATTTCAGCGACAAGCCCACGCTCGCGCAGCAGGCCGCCGCGCTGTTCGGGTTGTTCGAGGCACCGCACTACTTCCGCCGCGCGGGCAAGGGACGCTTCAAGAAGGCGCCGGCCGACATCGTGCAGCAGGCGCTCGCCGCCATCGAGAAGAAGAAAGTCGTCCAGGCGCAAATCGTCGAATGGGCCGGCCAGCTGGCCGAGGGCGTCTGTCCGCAGCCGATTCGCGAACAGCTCTACAAGATCCTGTTCAAGCCCGACAAGAACGCGCCCGAATACAAGGCCGTCGTCGACGCCGCGCGCGCCACGCAGCGCCCGCCGCTCGACCTGCTGGAGCGCGCCGGCGCCATCGACTCGCCCTACCAGTTCCACTGGCGGCGCTTCCTGTTCGAGAACTTCCCCAAGGGCACGGGGTTTCCGGCACTCGCCGCACCGGCCATCGTCGACGAGCTGCCGCTGGCCGCCGGCGTGCAGGCGTTCTCGATCGACGATTCGCAGACCACCGAGATCGACGACGCGCTTTCGGTCCAGGGCCTGGGGACCGGCACGGTCACGGTCGGCATCCACATTGCAGCGCCAGGCCTCGCGCTGACGCCCGGAAGCGCCATCGACCAAGTGGCGCGCGCGCGCATGTCCACGGTCTACATGCCGGGCCACAAGATCACGATGCTGCCCGACGAGGTGGTCAGCGCCTACACGCTGCTCGAAAGCGGCGATCGCCCGGCCGTGTCGCTCTATGTGCGCTTCGACGAAGCCACGCTCGAACTGCAGTCCAGCGAGACGAAGCTCGAGCGCGTGCCCATCGTGGCCAACCTGCGGCACGACCAGCTCGACAGTGTCGTCACGCAGCCGTGGCTCGAAGACGCATCGTTCGCAAGCGAGAACACGCCCGAGGCCGCGGCCAACCTGCGCGCTCCGCTCTCCTTCCTGTTCCGCCTCGCCAAGCAGCTGAAGGCGCAGCGCGAAGTGGTGCGCGGCAAGCCCGAGAACTTCAACCGGCCCGACTACAACTTTCGCCTCGTCGGCAACGACGGCGAGCCGAACGGCAGCGAGCAGGTGCAGATCACCACGCGTCAGCGTGGCGCGCCACTCGACCTGATCGTGTCCGAGGCGATGATCCTGGCCAACAGCAGCTGGGGCGGCTGGCTTGGCGAACTCGGCGTGCCCGGGCTCTACCGCAGTCAGGCGAGCCTGGCGCCGGGCATCAAGGTGCGCATGGGCACGCGGGCATTGCCGCACGCGGGCCTCGGCGTGAAGAGCTATGCCTGGAGCACCTCGCCGCTGCGCCGCTACACCGACCTCGTGAACCAGTGGCAGATCATTGCGGCCGCGCGCCACGGCAAGACCGCCGCGCTGGCGGCGCCCTTCAAGCCGAAGGACGCCGACCTGTTCTCGATCCTCTCAGGCTTCGACGCCGCCTACGCAACCTACAACGCCTACCAGGGCGGCATGGAGCGCTTCTGGACGCTCAAGTACCTGGAGCAGCAAGGCATCACCGAGCTTGAAGTCACCGTCATCAAGGACATCCAGAACGGCGCGCTGGTGCGTGCCGACACGCTGCCGCTGGTGTTCCCCGTGGCGGGCCAGCAGGAACGTGGCGCCCGCCTGCGCGTGAAGCTTGGCGAGATCGACGAAATCGCGCTCGACGTGCACGGCACGGTGCTCGAGCGCCTCGATGCGCCCAAGATGGATGCCGCGGCCGACGAGGAAAGCGGCGATGAGGAAGAAGAAGTGGCCGGCCCGATTGCTATTGCCGTTGACCTGACCGACAGCGAGCCGGCACCGGAGAACACGCCGGCGTAACAAGCGCCGCGCGGAATATAAAAACCATTCAATGAGCCGCGAGGAGCGCCGTCAATGAACTTCAGGGATCTGAGCACGCTGCAGATTGCACTCGGTGTGTCGGTCATCGCGCACGCTGCGCTTCTGACGGTGCGTTTCGTCGACCCTGAATCGTTCAATCGGGTCTTCAGCGACACGCCGCTCGAGGTGATCCTCGTCAATAGCAAGACCAAGGACAAGCCCGACGCCACGGCCCGCGTCATGGCGCAAACCTCGCTGGCAGGCGGCGGCGATCTCGAACGGGGCCGCGCCACCAGTCCGCTGCCGCCTTCGAGTTTTACCGCCGTGGGCGACTCCATCGAAGAAGCGCAGCGCCAGGTCGACGCGATGCAGGCACAGCAGATGCAGCTGCTCGCGCAACTCAAGCGCGACTTGGCCGCCATGCCCGCACCCGATCCGCGCGTGTCGGGCGACCCGAAAGAGGCTGTTGCGCGCGAGGAAAAGCGACGCCAGATGGTCGAGTTGCTGGCCGAAATCGAGCGGCGCGTGAACGAAGAAAACGCGCGCCCCAAGAAGCGCTACCTGAGCCCTTCGACGCGCGAGGCGGCCTATGCCATCTACGTGGACACGCTGCGCCGCCGCATCGAAGTGCGAGGCACCGAGAACTTTCCCACGGCCGCCGGCAAGAAGCTCTACGGCGAGCTCAAGATGACGATCACCATCAATCACGACGGCAAGATCCTCGACACCGTGGTCGATGAAAGCTCCGGCGACACCACGCTCGACCGGCGCGCCAAGGCCATCGTGCACAGCATCGGCAACTTCGGCAAGTTCACCGATGCAATGCGCAAGCAGACCGACCAGATCGTGCTGCAGTCGCGTTTCAAGTTCACGCGCGACGAGACCATCGAGCTCTCCTCCCAATAGCAACACCAGCAAGCAACGGCGCCATGGATCTGTATTGCGTAATGGGCAACCCCGTCGAGCACAGCCGCTCGCCCCGCATCCATGCCCGATTTGCCGAGCTCTGCGGCCAACAGCTGGAATACACCCGCCGGCTCGTGCCGATCGGCGCCTTCGCCGAAGGCGTCGCCAGCTTCCGGCGAGAAGCCGCGGAGCAGGACAACGTCGCGCGCGGCTGCAATGTCACCGTGCCCTTCAAGTTCGATGCCGCCGCCATTGCACAGCACACCAGCGAGCGCGCCCTGCTCGCGCAAGCCGTGAACATGCTGCGCTTCGAAGCCGACGGCGGCATCCACGCCGACAATACCGATGGCATCGGGCTCGTCAACGACATCGTGCGCAACGCCGCCGTGCCGCTGGCGGGGCGCGAGCTGCTGCTGATCGGTGCGGGCGGCGCCGCCGCCGGCGTGCTCGGGCCGCTGCTCGACGCAGGCGCTTCGCGCATCGTGGTGGCCAACCGGACCGTCGGCAAGGCCATGGCACTGGTGCAGCGCCACGCGGCGCTGGCCTTGCGCCACGGCGCCACGCTCGAGGCCTGGGCGCTCGATGAAGTGGCCGGTAATTTCGACGTGGTGATCAATGCCACGGCCTCCAGCCTCGCCGGCGATGCGGTGCCGGTGCGCGCGCAGGTACTGCGGGACGGCGCGCTCGCGGTCGACCTCATGTACGGCCCGGCCGCCGCCGGCTTCATCGCATGGGCCGAAGCGCACGGCGCCGTGGGGCGCGACGGACTCGGCATGCTGGTCGAGCAGGCGGCCGAAGCATTCGAAGCCTGGCGCGGCGTGCGCCCGCCCGCCGCGCAGGTGCTGGCCGAATTGCGCGCTTCGCTCGCTGCCGGCCAATGAAACGGCTGCTGCGGCTGATTGCCTGCCTGCTGGTGGCGGGCGTGGCGCTGGAGCTTTTCTTCGTCGCGCGCATTACGGCCATGGCCGTGATCGCTCCGCAAAGCACCGCGTTCCAGCGCTCCGAAGCCTGGCAGATCGCCATTCACCAGGGCAGCAAGGGCGCGTGGCGCCAGGAGTGGGTGCCCTACGCGCAGATCAGCGACAACCTCAAGCGCGCCGTCATCGCCAGCGAGGATGCCGATTTCATCGACCACAACGGCGTCGAATGGGAAGCCATCGAACGTGCGCGGCAACGCAATGCCAAGGCCGAGGAACTCGCGGCGCGGCGGGCAGCGCGCGCGATCGCGCGCGGCAAGCCGGTGCGTCCGGTGCAGCTGCGCGGCGGCTCGACCATCACGCAGCAGCTCGCGAAAAACCTGCTGCTCTCCAGCGAGCGCACGCTGCTGCGCAAGGGCCAGGAACTGGTGCTCGCCACGCTGCTCGAAGTGCTGCTCGATAAGCGGCGCATTCTCGAGATCTATCTGAACAACGTCGAATGGGGCGAGGGCGTGTTCGGCGCCGAAGCCGCCGCCCAGTACTACTTCAGAAAACCCGCCTCGCGCCTGAGCGCCGGCGAGGCCGCGCGCCTGGCCGTGATGCTGCCGAGCCCGAAGTTCTTCGAGCGCAAGCTGGGTTCGTCCTATCTCAGCGGACGGGCATCGACCATCGCCGCGCGGATGCCGGCGGCCGAGCTGCCCTGAGGCCGGCACGCAGCGCTTCGGCGGCCAGCACGGCCGCAAAGCCGATCGCATAGGCCAGCACGTCCCACCAGTCGGCCGTACTGCCGAGCACGATGCGCAAGGCACGGTTCGCAATGTGCAGGTGCCAGTTCGATGCAAGGTACTGGCCGAGTTCAACGGCCAGGCCCACACCGAATGCGGCCAGCGCCAGCGGCAGCACGCGCGCGGCGATGAACGTCCTGAAGACGAAATAGACCCACACCACGGCCAGCACGTCGCCAAAGAAACTGCGCAGCCAGCCCCAGCGCGCGCCGACGGTGGCCAGCAGCACGAGAACAACGAACAGGGCCAGCGCCCAGACCAGGGAAAGAGGATCGAAACGCCATCGCATGGCCCGTATCATCGCTCCCATATGCTGGCAAAGCTCACAGGTTGGTTGTTGTTGGGAATCATCCGACTGCTCACGGGCGCCCAGGCACGCTGGTACGGCTGTCCGCCGAAGGCCGAACAGCGCATCTACTTCGCCAATCACCAGAGCCACGCCGACCTCGTGATGATCTGGGCCGCCCTGCCCGAGGAACTGCGCAGCATCACGCGACCCATTGCGGCGCGCGACTACTGGGCCAACACGCCGTTCAAGCGCTGGATCACGACCGAGGTGTTCAACGCCGTGTATGTGGAACGCGCGGCCACGGCGCCGGGTTCGGCGGCACCACCGGCCGCCCGGGCGGAACCGGAGACGCCCCAAGCCCCCGTGCGAAATTCCGTTGGACCGCAAGCCGAGCGCATCGAGCCTTCGATGGAGCCGTTGCTGCCGATGGCGCCGACGGCATCGCCTGTCGTCGATGTCACCCCCGAGGCGTTCGATGAAGTGCAAGGGCGGCTCGATCTTCCTGCGCCTCCACCTTCCCCGCCGGCCGCCCCCCCTGTCGAACCGCCGGCCGTGACGGCGGAAGCAGAGCCCTCCGCCCCCGCTGAACCCCCAGTCGCCGACCCGCTCGCACCCTTGGTCGAAGCGCTGCGCAGCGGCGACTCGATCATCATCTTTCCCGAAGGCACGCGCGGCCACACGGGCGAACCGCAAAAATTCAAGTCCGGCCTCTACACGCTCGCGACGATGTTTCCCGAAGTGGTGCTGGTGCCGGCATGGATCGACAACGTGCAGCGCGTCATGCCCAAGGGCGAGATCGTGCCGGTGCCGATCTTGTGTTCGGTCACATTCGGTGCGCCGATCCGTGTGGAAGAAAGCGAAGAGCGCCGCCCGTTCCTCGATCGCGCGCGTGCTGCGGTGATCGCTTTGCGCGATGTCTGAAATGAAAGCTTTCTCTTTGCGCCGTGTTGTGCGTCATTCGGGGCGCGCACCCGCCGACGGGGTACCTTGCTCCGCGAATGTCCTCCGGCCTGCGGCCTCCCCCTTGATTTCGCTGCGCAAGGCACCCCATCGACGTGAGCGTTATGCACGCCGGTCGTTGATCGGCCGTACACCACGAGCGTGTCCCAGTGCACAGGGCATCGGGTGCTCCCCGCAGCGAAATCAAGGAGGAGGCGAAGCCGGGGGACATTCGCGGAGGGGAGTACCCGGTGGCCTGTGCACGCGCCCTGAACAAGAGCGCCTAGAACGCAGCCACCAACAACAGCGCGCAACAAAAAACTGACATGAACCAGTTCCTGCGCAGCCTCACGCCGACGCAACAAGTCGCGGCCCTCTTCCTCATCGTCTTCGGCCTGCTCGTCGTCGCGAGCACCACGGCACTCTTCCTGAGCTTCAGGGAACGCCGCAACCCCGTGCACGACGCCACCTGGCAAGCCGAGCTCGCCCATTACCGCAAGTTGCTGGGCACCACCTGGTTCATGGTGGTCGTGTTCTGGGTCGGCTGGGCACTCGGCGAAACGGTGGCCACCGTCCTGTTCGCGCTCATCGCCTTCTTTGCGCTGCGTGAGTTCATCACGCTCTCACCCACACGACGCGGAGACCACCGCAGCCTGATCCTGGCCTTTTTCGTGGTGCTGCCGATCCAGTTCTGGCTCGTAGGCACCGCGCGCTTCGACCTGTTCACCGTGTTCATTCCGGTCTACGTGTTCCTCGCGATTCCGGTCGCCAGCGCACTCGCCGACGACTCCAGCCACTTTCTCGAGCGCAACGCCAAGCTGCAGTGGGGCATCATGGTCTGTGTCTACGGCATGAGCCACGTGCCGGCGCTGCTGCTGCTGAGCTTTCCGGGCTACGAAGGCAAGAGCGCCTTTCTCGTGTTCTTCCTGGTGTTCGTGGTGCAGACCTCGGTGCTGGTGCAGCACGTGATCTCGCGCCGCACGCAGCGCAAGCCCTTCGCGCCCAATGTGAGCCGCAGCTTCAACTGGACCAGCTGGGGCATCGGCATCGTGGTCGCCAGCCTGGTGGGCGCGCTGTTCTCGTTCATCACGCCCTTCAAGTTCGGCCAAGCGCTCGCCGTGTCCATCATCGCCTGCGTTGCGGGATCGATGGGGCACCTCGTGATGAAGGCGCTCAAGCGCGACCGCGGCATTCCGAACTGGGGCAAGAAAGGCGCGGGCGTGACCGGCGCCAACGGCCTGCTCGACCGTGTGGACGCGCTGTGCTTCGCCGCGCCCATCTTCTTCCACTCGATCCGTTGGTACTTCAACCTCTGACATGCGCATTCTCGGCATCGACCCCGGCTTGACCACCACCGGCTTCGGCGTGGTGGATGCGGATGGCCATGCGCTGCGCTACGTGGCGAGCGGCACCATCAGCACCCGGCACCTGGGCACCGGCAATCTGCCGGCACGCCTCAAGGTGCTGTTCGACGGCATCGGCGAAATTGCCGAGCGCTACCAGCCCGATGCGTCGGCCGTCGAAATCATTTTCGTCAACGTCAACCCGCAGTCGACACTGCTGCTGGGCCAGGCCCGCGGTGCCTGCGTGACCTCGCTGGTGAACAGCAAGCTCACGGTGGCGGAATACACCGCGCTGCAAATGAAGAAAGCGGTGGCCGGCCATGGCCAGGCCGCCAAGGCGCAGGTGCAAGAGATGGTGAAGCGCCTGCTCGATCTGCCGGGTCTGCCCGGTGCCGACGCGGCCGACGCGCTCGGCATTGCCATCACGCATGCGCAGGTGGGCCGGTCGATGGCACGGTTGGCCGAGGCGGCCGAGCTGTCGAAGACACACGCCGGCACCTACCGGCAAGGTCGTTCGAGGTAGCGCCCTTTCAGGCTCTCGTTGGCCGGCCGCGAAGCCTGCGAGCCTAAGCCACCCGTTCGGCGATCAGGACGGCAAAGAAGCCGAACGCCGCAAGCAGGGTCCACTTGAGCACGATCCAGCCGAAGTGCCGGTACTTGACCTGCCCCGTTCCTGCATAGAAGGCGAACGACACGCCGGCCACCAGCAGAAGCAGCAGGATGGCCCAGCGGAAGACAAGCATCGCCGAAAAGGAGGCTTGCCTACCAGGCCCGCGCCACTTCGCCGAAACCGCGCGGTGCGCGCTTCTCGTCTTCGAAGGTCACGACCTCGTAGGCGTCGCTGTTCGCCAGCAGCTCGCGCAGCAGCTTGTTGTTGAGCGCATGGCCCGATCGGAATGCGGTGTAGGCCGCGAGCAGCGGCTTGCCGATGATGTACAGGTCGCCCATGGCGTCGAGGATCTTGTGCTTCACGAACTCGTCGTCGTAGCGCAGACCGCCGGCATTGAGCACCTTGGTGTCGTCCATCACGATGGCGTTGTCGAGCCCGCCGCCGAGCGCCAGGCCCTTGCTGCGCATGTACTCGACTTCCTTCGTGAAGCCGAAGGTGCGGGCGCGCGCGATGTCGCGGCTGTATGAATCGGTGCCGAGGTCGAACTCCACGCGCTGGCCGGTGGAATTGACCACGCGGTGATCGAAGTCGATTTCGAAGCTCAACTTGTAGCCGTGGTATGGCTCCAGGCTGGCCCACTTCTCGTTGGCGCCCTCGCCCTCGCGCACCTCGACCTTGCGGGTCACGCGAATGAAACGGCGCGGCGCCTTCTGCAGTTCGATGCCCGCGCTTTGCAGCAGGAACACGAACGAAGAGGCCGACCCGTCGAGGATCGGCACTTCGTCGGCCGTGATATCGATGTAGAGGTTGTCGATGCCGAGACCCGCGCAGGCCGACATCAGGTGCTCGACCGTCTGCACCTTCGCTCCGCCCGTCGAGACCGTGGAAGCCAGGCGCGTGTCGGTCACCGCTTCGGCCGTCATGCGGATGTCGACCGGCTCGGGCAGGTCGACGCGCCGGAACACGATGCCGGTGTCCGCCGGAGCGGGGCGCAGCGTGAGTTCCACGCGTTGGCCGCTGTGAAGCCCCACGCCCACGGCGCGGCTGATCGACTTGAGGGTTCGTTGTTGCAGCACGCCCGCGATTTTAGGCGCGCGGCGCGCGTGGCGGCCTATGCCCCTCGCTATGGCACCGATAGACATAGGTTCTATTTCAAGCGCCCACGATGGACGCAAGGGGCACGAAGCGAACGCAGCGCCTAGGGCCGGCGGAAGTCCCTTTCAGGTCTTCCCCGTCACCCCTTGCGAACCTTCGTGCCCTCTGCGTTCGGTGGCCTGGCGTCAGTCGGCCTGACGGCGCAGGAATGCAGGAATCTCGAAATCGTCCATGCCACCCGACGACAGCGCATCGACCTTGGCCGCAGCCATCGTGCGGTTGGTGCGCCACACGCTGGGCACCGCCATGCCGTCGTAGTTCGGCTGGCTGGTGTGGCCGTGGCCGGCATGGCCGGTACCGCCGAGCGTGGGCACGTGGAACGGGATGTTGTCGGTGCCGGTACGGATCACTTCGAGCGTCGGAGCCTGACGGCGTGCGTCGGCGCGCGACAGGCCGGTGGCGACCACGGTCACGCGCATTTCGTCGCCGAGGCTTTCGTCGTAGGCGGCGCCGTAGATCACGTGCGCATCGGGCGAGGCGTAGGCGCGGATGGTGTTCATCGCGAGCTTCGACTCGTTGAGCTTCAGCGAACCCTTCGATGCCGTCACCAGCACCAGCACGCCCTTGGCACCCGAGAGGTCGATGCCTTCGAGCAGCGGGCAGGCCACGGCCTGCTCGGCAGCGATGCGCGCGCGGTCCGGGCCTGCGGCCGCGGCCGTGCCCATCATGGCCTTGCCCGGTTCGCCCATCACGGTGCGCACGTCTTCGAAGTCGACGTTCACGCCGCCGTACTCGTTGATGATTTCCGAGATGCCGCCCACGGCGTTCTTGAGCACGTCGTTGGCATGTGCGAAGGCTTCGTCCTGGGTGATGTCCTCGCCCAGCACGTCGAGCAGCTTCTCGTTGAGCACCACGATCAGCGAATCGACGTTCGCCTCGAGCTCGGCCAGGCCGGCGTCAGCGTTGGTCATGCGGCGGCCGCCTTCCCAGTCGAAGGGCTTGGTCACCACGCCCACGGTGAGGATGCCCATTTCCTTCGCGACACGCGCGATCACGGGTGCGGCGCCGGTGCCGGTGCCGCCGCCCATGCCGGCCGTGATGAACAGCATGTGCGCGCCGTCGATGGCCGCGCGGATGTCGTCCACCGCGAGTTCGGCCGCTTCACGGCCCTTGTCGGGCTTGCTGCCGGCGCCCAGGCCGCTGGTGCCCAGCTGGATGTTCTTGTGCGCGTTGCTGCGCTGGAGCGCCTGCGCATCGGTGTTGGCGCAGACGAACTGAACGCCCTGCACGCCACGCTCCATCATGTGCGCGACGGCATTGCCGCCGCCACCGCCGACGCCGATCACCTTGATCTGAGTGCCTTGGTTGAATTCTTCGACTTCGATCATTTCGATGGTCATTTCTAACTCCTTGAATTTGCAGTTGCCGTTGTGTATCTATGAATTTTTTAAGTGTCTTGACGAGTTCAACGAAGTTGTCGTCGCGATGGTGGACCTGTGCGCCGCCATCGCTCGTTGAAATGCAAGGGCGGACCGCCGCGTGCGAGCCAGAGTGAGGAGTGATTCATGGTCAGAAGTTCCCCACGATGAAGTCCTTGAAACGTCCGAACGCAGTCTTTACGGATCCGTTCTTCTGCGCGACCTTGAAGCCGCGCATGCGTGCGAAGCGAGCCTCTTCGAGCAAGCCCATCACGGTGGCCGCGCGCGGCTGCGCCACCATGTCGGACAGCGCGCTCGAATACTTCGGAATGCCCCGGCGCACCGGCTTCAGGAAGATGTCTTCGCCGAGCTCGACCATGCCGGGCATCACTGCGCTGCCGCCGGTCAGCACCACGCCCGAGGACAGCACCTCTTCGTAGCCCGATTCGCGCACCACCTGCTGCACCAGCGAGAAGATTTCCTCGATGCGCGGCTCGATCACGCCCGCCAGCGCCTGCTTGCTCAGCATGCGCGGGCCGCGGTCGCCGAGGCCGGGCACTTCCACCTGCTGGTCGGGGTCGGCGAGCAATTGCTTGGCGTAGCCGCTCTCGACCTTGATGTCTTCCGCGTCCTTGGTGGGCGTACGCAGCGCCATCGCGATGTCGCTGGTGATGAGGTCGCCCGCAATCGGGATCACCGCCGTGTGGCGGATGGCGCCGTTGGTGAAGATGGCCACGTCGGTGGTGCCCGCGCCGATGTCGACCAGCACCACGCCGAGCTCGCGCTCGTCTTCGGTCAGCACCGCCTGGCTCGAAGCCAGCGGGTTCAGCATCAGCTGGTCGACCTCGAGGCCGCAGCGGCGCACACACTTGATGATGTTCTCGGCCGCGCTCTGCGCCCCGGTCACGATGTGCACCTTGGCCTCGAGCCGCATGCCGCTCATGCCGATCGGCTCCTTCACGTCCTGTCCGTCGATCACGAATTCCTGCGGCTCCACCAGCAGCAGGCGCTGGTCGCTCGAGATGTTGATCGCGCGCGCGGTTTCCACCACGCGGGCCACGTCGGCCGGCGTGACTTCCTTGTCCTTCACCGCCACCATGCCGCTCGAATTGATGCCGCGGATGTGGCTGCCGGTAATGCCCGTGTAGACGCGGCTGATCTTGCAGTCGGCCATCAGTTCGGCCTCCTTCAAGGCCTGCTGGATGCTCTGCACGGTGGCGTCGATGTTCACCACCACGCCGCGCTTCAGGCCGTTGCTCGGCGCGATGCCGAGCCCGGCGAGCTTGAGTTCGCCGCCGGGCAGCACCTCGGCCACCACCACCATGACCTTGGCGGTGCCGATGTCAAGTCCTACGACCAGGTCTTTGTATTCTTTGGGCATTGAATGTCCTCGGTATTCGCTTCTATTTATTTCTTCTTGGTCTTCGGGTCGGTAACGACCGTGGTGACGCCACGAAGGCGCAGCGCATAGGCATCGTTGTGGCGCAGGTCGGCCCCTTCGATGTCCGCCGCGGTGCGGTGGTATTGGCCCGCGACCTGGGTCACGGTTTTCAGGAAACGTTGCGCGCGGGCGGCCACTTCCTCGGGCTGGCCGCGGCCAAGCTCGATTTCGGCGCCGCTGCTCAGCACCACCTTCCAACTGCCCCGGCTCGAGAGCGTGAGCTCGTCGACGCCGAAGTCGTAGGGCTGGAAGATCGGCGCGATCACGCGGTACATGCCCAGCACCTGGCCGGCCTGCTCGATGGGACCGTCGAGCCGCGGCAAGCGGTCGTCCACCTCGGCCACGTTGGCTTCGAACACGTCGCCGAAGCCGTTGATCAGCTTCGAGCCTGCGTCGTCGCCCCAGTTGGCCACCGGCACCTGCTCGGTCAGCGTGACGCGCAGCTTGTCCGGAAACTCGCGCCGCACCACCGCCTTGCGCACCCAGGGCACCGACTCGAACGCCGTTCTCGCGCGGGCGAGATCGACCGTGAAGAAGTTGCCCGAGAGCTGAGGTGCCACATTCGCGCGCAGCGTCACTTCGTTGTTGTGCGTCACGTCTCCGTCGACCTTGATTCCGCCGATGGGAAAGAAAGGCTGGCGCAGCACCCACCACGCGCCCGCCGCCAGCAGCATGAGCGCCACCACCGCGAACGCAAGGTTCGAGACGATGTTCATGAGCTTGACGTCGAAAGGCGCCTGGATGCTGTCGGCCATGGCTATTGCGCTCCTCCCGTGGCATCCAGCGAAGCCGAGGCCAGCACGCGCAGGCACAGGTCTTCGTAGGCAATGCCCGATGCGCGCGCCGACATCGGCACCAGCGAGTGGCTGGTCATGCCGGGCGAGGTGTTCATCTCGAGCAGGAAAGGCTTGCGGTCGCTCGCGCGAATCATCACGTCGGCGCGGCCCCAGCCGCGGCAGCCGAGCGTGTGGTACGCGGCCAGCGTGATGCGCTGGATCTCGTGCTCCTCGGCCTGGGGCAGGCCGCTCGGGCAGTGGTACTTCACGTCGTCGGTGAAGTACTTGTTCTGGTAGTCGTACGCGCCTTCGGGCGCGGCGATGCGCACCACCGGCAGCGCGCGTGCATCGAGCCCCTGGCCCAGCACGGCGCAGGTCACTTCCTCGCCTTCGATGAATTCCTCGCACAGCACGTCGGCGTCGTACTTCGCGGAAAGCGCCACGGCGTCCTGCATCTGCGAATAGCCCTCGACCTTGGTCACGCCGATCGACGAGCCCTCGCGCGGCGGCTTCACGATCAGCGGCAGGCCCAGCACATCGGGCACGGCCATGACCTGTTCGCGGCTCTGCTGGTCGAAAGCCAGGCGCACGTACTTGGGTGTCGGCAATCCGTCGGCTTGCCAGATGCGCTTGGTCATGACCTTGTCCATGGCCACGCTCGACGCCATCACGCCCGAGCCGGTATAGGGAATGCCGAGCAGCTCGAGCGCGCCCTGCACCGTGCCGTCCTCGCCATGCCGGCCATGCAGCGCGATGAAGCAGCGCGCGAAACCTTCGCGCCGAAGCTCGACGAGATCGCGCTCGGACGGATCGAAGGCATGCGCATCGACGCCGCGCGAGCGCAGTGCCTCGAGCACGCCGTTGCCGGACAAGAGCGAGATTTCGCGCTCGGCCGAACTACCGCCGAACAGCACGGCCACCTTGCCGAATTGTTTTGGATCCTGAAGGCTCATGATGCCTCCCCCTTGCGCGCACTGCGCTCTGGTTGCGGCGGCAACGCCGCGGCTGCAATTTCAACCACCTTGCCCGGCACGGCGCCAATGGAGCCCGCGCCCATGCAAAGCACCACGTCGCCGGCACGCGCGTTGTCCACAATGGCTTGCGGCATCGCGCCGATGTCGTCGACGAACACCGGCTCCACCTTGCCGGCCACGCGCAGCGCGCGCGCCAGCGAGCGGCCGTCGGCCGCCACGATGGGCGGCTCGCCCGCGGCGTACACCTCGCCCAGCAGCACCGCATCGGCATTGCCGATGACCTTGACGAAATCTTCGAAGCAGTCGCGCGTGCGGGTGTAGCGGTGCGGCTGGAAGGCCAGCACCAGCCGGCGGCCCGGGAACGCGCCGCGCGCTGCGGCGATGGTCGCGGCCATTTCGACCGGGTGATGCCCGTAGTCGTCGATCACGGTGAAAGTGCCCGGGGCATCCGCGCCTGCCTGTCCTTGCACGGCGACATCGCCATAGCTCTGGAAGCGACGGCCCACGCCCTTGAAGCCGGCCAGCCCGCGCTGCACCGCTTCGTCGGGAATACCGAGCTCCACCGCCACCGCAATCACCGAGAGCGCATTGCGCACGTTGTGCTCGCCCGGCAGGTTCAGCACGACGGGCAGGTCGGGCAGCGTGACGCCGTTGCGCCGCTGCGCCGTGAAATGCATCTGCGCGCCCACCGCCCGTACGTCGACCGCCCGCACCTGGGCGCCTTCGTCGAAGCCGTAGCTGGTCACCGGGCAGGTGACCTCGCCCACGATGTCGCGCACCGCCGGATCGTCGGTGCACAAGATGGCCACGCCGTAGAACGGCATGCGATGCAGGAAGTCGACGAACGCCTTCTTGAGCTTCGCGAAGTCGTGCCCGTAGGTCTCCATGTGGTCGGCGTCGATGTTCGTGACCACCGCCATGACGGGCAGCAGGTTCAGGAACGAGGCGTCCGACTCGTCGGCTTCCACCACGATGTAGTCGCCACTGCCGAGCTGCGCATTGGCGCCGGCGCTGTTGAGGCGACCGCCGATCACGAAGGTCGGGTCGAGCCCGGCGGCTTCGAGCACGCTGGCCACCAGGCTGGTGGTGGTGGTCTTGCCGTGCGTGCCCGCAATGGCAATGCCCTGCTTGAGCCGCATCAGCTCGGCCAGCATCATGGCGCGCGGCACCACGGGAATGCGCTTCTCGCGCGCGGCCAGCACCTCGGGATTGTCCGACTGCACCGCGGTGGAGGTCACGACGGCGTCGGCGCCGTCGATGTGGACCGCGGCATGGCCCACGAAGGTGCCGATGCCCAGGCTCGCGAGCCGGCGCAGCGTGGCGCTGTCGGCCAGGTCGGAGCCCGTGATGCGGTAGCCCAGGTTCAGCAGCACTTCGGCGATGCCGCTCATGCCCGAGCCGCCGATGCCGACGAAGTGAATATGACGAATTGCGTGCTTCATTTGGCAAGCTCCTCGCAGGCGCGGACGACCGCTTCCACCGCGTCGGTCTTCTGCATGGTTTTGGCCTTGGCGGCCCGTTCGATCAGCGCGGTGCGCCCGGTTTTCTGTAGCAAGTCAGCCAGCAATTCAGGTGTGAGGTCGGTCTGCTGCACCAGCCAGCCTCCGCCCGCATCGACGAGGAAGCGCGCATTGGTGGTCTGGTGGTCGTCGACCGCCGAGGGGAAAGGCACGAACAGCGCTGCTGCGCCGACGGCCGCGATTTCTGTGACGGTGCTGGCCCCGGCGCGCGCGACGATGATGTCGGCGTCGGCGTAGGCCTGCGCGGTGTCTTCGATGAACGGCGTGAGCTCGCCCTCGACACCGGCTGCCGCGTAGTTGGCGCGCAGCTCGTCGATCTGCTTGGCGCCGCTCTGGTGCAGCACCTGCGGACGCGTGCCGGGTTCGATGCGCGCGAGCGCCTGCGGCACCACGGCGTTGAGCGCCTTGGCACCCAGGCTGCCGCCGACCACCAGCAGGCGCAGCGGCCCGCTGCGGCCCGCGAAACGCACGGCCGGATCGGGCTGCGAAGTGAACGCCGCGCGCAGCGGGTTACCCACCCACTGCGCCTTCTTCAGCACATTGGGAAAGGCCGTGAACACGCGGTCGGCCACGCCTGCCAGCACCTTGTTGGCGAGGCCCGCGACCGAGTTCTGTTCGTGCAGCACGAGCGGCTTGTTGAGCAGCACGCTCATCATGCCGCCCGGAAAGGTGATGTAGCCGCCGAGACCCACCACCACGTCGGGCCTGACGCGGCGAACCACGCCGAGGCTCTGCCAGAACGCGCGCAGAAGCCGCAGCGGCAGCAGGAACAGCGTGAGCGGCCCCTTGCCGCGCACGCCGCCGAACTGAACCGGCTCGAAGACGAAGCCGCGCGGCGGCACCAGCTTTTCTTCCATGCTGCCGGGCGCGCCCAGCCAGTGGACGCGCCAGCCGCGCTCGCGCAAGGCCTCGGCCACGGCGAGTCCCGGAAAGATGTGGCCGCCCGTACCGCCGGCCATGACGAGTGCGGTGCGCCCGGTCATACGCGGCCTCCGCGCATCAGGACGCGATTCTCATAATCAATACGCAACACAACTGCCAGGGCTACCAGGTTCATCAGAATGGCCGAACCACCGAAGCTCATTAGCGGCAAGGTCAGGCCCTTGGTCGGCAGTGCGCCGAGGTTCACGCCCATGTTGATGAAGGTCTGGAAGCCGAGCCACACGCCCACGCCCTGTGCGACGAGGCCCGAGAACACGCGATCCAGCGCAATCGCCTGGCGGCCGATGTGCATGACGCGTCGCGTGAGCCAGAGGAACATGCCGATGATCAGCAGAACGCCGACCAGGCCGAACTCTTCGCCGATCACGGCCAGCAGGAAGTCGGTGTGCGCTTCGGGCAGCCAGTGCAGTTTCTCGACGCTGCCGCCCAGGCCTACGCCGAAGATCTCGCCGCGGCCGATGGCAATGAGCGAGTGCGAAAGCTGGTACCCCTTGCCCAGCGCATGCTCTTCGCTCCACGGGTCGAGGTAGGCGAAGATGCGCTCCCGGCGCCACGGGCTGGTCGCGACGATGGTGCCGAAGGCCACCACCACCAGCGCGGCAATCACGAAGAACATTCGCGCGTTCACGCCGCCGAGGAACAGGATGCCCATGGCGATCACGGCGATCACCATGAAGGCGCCCATGTCGGGCTCGGCCATCACCAGCATGCCGACCACCACCACCGCAATGCCCATCGGCAGCACGGCGCGGAAGAAACGCTCCTTGATCTCCATCTTGCGCACCATGTAGCTGGCGGCGTAGAGCACCATCGCGAGCTTGGCGAGTTCGGACGGCTGAAAGCGCATGAAGCCCAGCGGCAGCCAGCGCCGCGCGCCGTTGACGTTGATGCCGATGTGCGGAATGAGCACCGCCACCAGCAGCAGCAGCGAAGCCACGAAGAGCCAGGGCGCGGCCCGCTCCCAGGTCTTCATGGGAATCTGGAAGGCCAGCAGCGCCGCCATGAACGCAAACGCAACGGAAGCCGCATGCCGCGTAAGGAAGAACACGGGCCCGTAGCCCGCACGCGCGAAACGCGGGTTGTCCGGCAGCGCGATGGACGCCGAATACACCATCACCAGCCCCCAGGTGAGCAGCGCGACGGTCACCCAGACCAGCGCCTGGTCGAAACCCAGCACGCGCATCGGCGTGGCCTTGGTCTGCGTGACGCCGGCACCGCCCAGCCGCACCGGCAGGTGCATCGGCAAGGCGTCGATGCCGCTGCGCGCGCGTCCGAACCAGCCGCCGAAACGGCTTGGCTTGGTATTGGGCGTGGCGCCGGCGGCTGCGGTGTTCAAACCGTGCCTCCCGAAGAGAAGTCGGCATCGTTCGACGAGGCGGCTTCGCGCGGGTTGTCCGCGAGCGTCTGCACGGCCTCGCGGAACACGGCCGCGCGATGTTCGTAGTCCTTGAACATGTCGAAGCTCGCACAGGCCGGTGACAGCAGCACGGCATCACCGGGATTGGCGCGCGCGGCGGCAAGGTTCACGGCTTCTTCCATCGAAGCGGCATGCATCAGCGAAACGCCGGTGGAAGCCAATGCCTGCTCGATCAGCGGCGCGTCGCGGCCGATAAGCACCACGGCGCGCGCGTGCTGGCGCACCGGTGCGGCGAGCGGCTCGAAGTCCTGGCCCTTGCCTTCGCCGCCGAGAATCACGACCACGCGGCGGTCTTCGCCGAGCCCGCTCAGGGCTGCGACCGTGGCACCGACGTTGGTGCCCTTGCTGTCGTCGAAGTATTCGACGTCGTCCACCAGCGCAATCGGTTCGACACGGTGCGGTTCGCCGCGGTATTCGCGCAGGCCGTAGAGCATGGGGCCGAGCGGACAGTCGGCGGCGCTGGCGAGCGCAAGCGCCGCCAATGCGTTCAAGGCGTTGTGGCGTCCGCGGATGCGCAGCGCGTCGGCGGGCAACAGGCGTTGAAGGAAGATCTCTTCTTCCACCACCGCGCCGCGCTTGCGCTTCTGCGTCTCGTCGGCTTCCAACGCGCGCACCAGCCAGGTCATGCCGTTGACGCGCTCGATGCCGTAGTCCCCCGGGCGCAGCGGCATCGCGCTGCCGAAGGTCACGTGGGTGCGGATCTGCGGGCGCTGCAGCTTCACGCGGACGGGCGCAGGCAGCATCGCCATCACGCCCGGGTCGTCGCGGTTCAGCACCATGAGGCCCCGCGCGCCGAAGATGCGCGCCTTGGCCGATGCGTAAGCCGGCATGTCGCCATGCCAGTCCAGATGATCCTGCGTGAGGTTGAGTACCGTTGCGGCAGTGGGCTCGAAGCCCTGCACGCCGTCGAGCTGGAAGCTAGAGAGTTCGAGCACCCAGACATCAGGCAGCGTCTCGGCGTCGATGTGCGCGGCCAGGGTGTCGAGCAGCGTCGGGCCGATGTTGCCGGCCACGGCCACGGTCTTGCCCGCGCGCTCGACCAGCTGGCCAGTGAGCGCGGTGACGGTGGTCTTGCCGTTGGTGCCGGTGATGGCGAGCACCGCGGGGGTGTAGCCCTTCGGCGCCGGAGGTTCTTCGATCGGCACCAGCGGCAGCTGGGCCGTCGGCTCTTCCTCCACTGCGGCGGAAGCCGGGTTATTGGCGGAGATCTCGGCGATCTTGGCGACGAAGTCCGCAGCCTCCCTGGCAGCCGTGGGAACGTACGGCTTGCCGGTGGCCGGCAGCCTGGAGCCGGTGGTGGGGGCGGCCGGCGCGGCGGCAACCTGGGGAATCTCTGCCCCGGTCTCTGTGGCGGGCGCAGGCTCTGCCGTGGAGATTTCGTCGGCGGGCGCGGCTTCTTCCGCAGGCGGCGTCACCGGAACGCTCAGCGACGGATCGCGCGGCATGGCTTCGGCCATGGCGGGCGGCACCGCGGGTTCGGCTTCGGGCTCGGCCGGTGCTTCCGCGGCTTCGGCCGTGACCGGAGCTTCGGGTGTTCCGACGGCTTCAAGCGCCTCAGACACTTCAGCGGGCACGACCGGATCGATGATCTCTACCGCCTCAGAGATTTCGGCAGTCTCGACCGTTTCCGCGTCGACCGATTCGGCGCCCAGCGCCAGTTCGCGCTGCGCTTCAACAGGCTCCGCGGCTTGCACGGGCACTTCCGCGGCGGGCTCGACCACTGCTTGCGGCTCGGGCTCGGGCTCGGGCTCGGCTTCGACCACCGGCACCTCGACCGTCCGCAGGTCCAGCAGCGCGCGCGCAAAAAGATCCAGCTCGCCGCCGACCGTCAGCCCCACGGCCCGTGCTGCATCGACCACCGGCGCGATGGTCGCGGGCGACAGGCCCGGCGAGCGGTAGACGGCGCGGATCGGCGTGCCTTCAATCAGCGCGGCCGAGAACGGCCCGCCAACGAACGTCACTCCCGGCAGTTCGGCCTGGAGTGTTGCCAGCGCCGCAGGCGCCTCGCGCGTATCGGCCACGGTCACCTGCGCGCCGTGGCGTGCGCACCAGCGTGCCATCGCCAGCCCGGACGCACCGAGGCCGAGGATCAATACGGGGAGGTCTTTCAGGTGTCGCATGTGCCCGTTACCGCAGCTTCAGCGTTGAAAGGCCCACGAGGCACAGCAGCATCGTGATGATCCAGAAGCGCACCACGACCTGCGTTTCGCGCCAGCCGCTTTTCTCGAAGTGGTGGTGCAGCGGCGCCATCTTGAGCACGCGCCGGCCCTCGCCGTAGCGCTTCTTGGTGTACTTGAAGTACATGACCTGTGCCATCACCGAGATCGCCTCGACCACGAAGATGCCGCCCATGATGAAGAACACGATTTCCTGGCGCACGATGACCGCGATGGTGCCCAGCGCGCCGCCGAGCGCGAGCGCGCCCACATCGCCCATGAAGACCTGCGCCGGATGGGTGTTGAACCACAGAAACGCCAGGCCCGCGCCGGCCATGGCCGAGCAGAACACCAGCAGTTCGCCCGAACCCGGGATGTTGGGGAACAGCAGGTACTTGGAATACACGGCGCTGCCCGTGACATACGCGAACACGCCCAGTGCCGAACCCACCATCACCACCGGCATGATCGCCAGGCCGTCGAGGCCGTCGGTCAGGTTGACCGCGTTGCTCGCGCCCACGATCACCAGGTAGGTCAGCACCACGAAGCCGATGCCGCCGAGCGGATAGCTCACTTCCTTGAAGAAGGGCACCAGCAGGTTGATCTTCGGCGGAAAGTCGAGGTCGAAGCCCGATTGCACCCAGGCGAAGAACAGCTGCAGCACGCGCCAGTTCGAGCTTTCCGAGATGCTGAAGAGCAGGTAGAAGCCGGCGATCAAACCGACCACCGACTGCCAGAAATACTTCTCGCGCGAGCGCATGCCTTCCGGGTCCTTGCGCACCACCTTGCGCCAGTCGTCGACCCAGCCGATGGCGCCGAAGCCCATCGTGACCCACAACACGATCCAGACGAAGCGGTTCGACAGGTCGAACCACAGCAGCGTGGCAAAGGCAATGGCAAACAGCACCAGCACACCGCCCATGGTGGGCGTGCCGCTCTTGGTCAGGTGCGTTTCCATGCCGTAGCCGCGCACCGGCTGGCCGATCTTGAGCGCGGCAAGGCGACGGATCACGTAGGGGCCGGCCACCAGGCCGACCACCAGCGCGGTCAGCGCGGCCATCAGCGCGCGGAACGTGAGGTACTGGAAAACGCGCAAGAACCCGAACTCGGGCGAAAGTGTTTGCAGCCATTGGGCCAGGCTCATCAGCATGTTGTCTTGCGCGGCTCATGCGTCATGACCGGCCTCCTTTTGTTGTTGTGACTGCTCGATGGCTTGCACCACCCGCTCCATCTTCATGAAGCGCGAGCCCTTGACGAGCACGCTCGCGACCTGCGGCAGCCGCGCCAGCACCGCGGCGTTGAGCGCATCGGCGTCTTGGAAATGCCGGCCGGCGTTGCCGCTACCGTTGAACGCAGCGACGCTGTGCGCGGTTTCGGCACCCAGGGCGTACACGGCCTCGATGCCGCGCTGCCGCGCCCAGTCGCCCACCTCGGCATGAAATTCAGGTGCGCGGTCGCCGACCTCGCCCATGTCGCCCAGCACCAGCAGGCGGGGGCCCGGCAATGCCGCCAGCACCTCGACGGCCGCGCGCACGGAATCGGGGTTGGCGTTGTAGCTGTCGTCCACCAGCGTGAGCGAATGCCCGCCGGCCAGCACGACCTCGCTCGCCTTGGAGCGGCCCTTCACCGGCGTGAAGGCCGTGAGGCCAGCGGCAATGGTGTCGAGCGAAACTCCGGCCGCGAGTGCGCATGCGGTGGCCGCAAGCGCGTTCACGACGTTGTGCCGGCCCGCGATGTGCAGACGCGCATCGAAATCGCCGATCGGCGTGCGGATGCCGACCTGCCAGGCGCCCTGCTGCCAGTCGGCGCGGACCAGCGAAATGTCGGCGTCGGCCGGCTCGCCGAAAGTCATGCAGCGGCGCGATGCGCCGTTGTGCGCCATGTCGGACCACAGCGGGGCGAACTCGTCGCCGTGCGGAAACACCGCGGTGCCGCCCTCCGGCAAGAATGAAAACACGGCACCGTTCTCGAGCGCGACCGCTTCGACGGTGGCCATGAATTCCAGGTGTTCGCGCTGGGCGTTGTTCACCAGCGCGATGGTCGGGCGCGCAAGGGCAGCCAGCCGTGCAATCTCGCCGGGATGGTTCATGCCCAGCTCGACCACTGCGTGCTGGTGCTTCGCGCGCAGGCGCAGCAGCGTCAGCGGCACGCCGATCTCGTTGTTGAAATTGCCGGCCGTCGCCAGCGCGCGGTCGGCCCTGAACGCGACCAGGATGGCCGCGATCATTTGCGTGACCGTGGTCTTGCCGTTGCTGCCTGTGACGGCGATCAGCGGCAGGTCGAACTGCGCGCGCCAGCGTGCGGCCAGCGCTCCGAGCGCGGCGAGCGAATCGGGCACCTCGAGGCCCGCCAGGCCAGCGGCCTCCAGGCCATGGTGCGCAATGGCGGCGACGGCGCCGCGAGCCTTGGCATCGGCCAGGAACTCGTTGGCATCGAAGCGCTCGCCCTTGAGCGCCACGAACAGGTCGCCTTCGGCGAGCGTGCGGGTGTCGGTGTGAACGCGGGCGATGGCGGTTTCGGGGTCGCCCACCAGGCGAGCACCGGGAATCCATTGCTGCGCCTGGGCGAGCGTGAACATCATCGGCATCGAATCGCTCATGCGGCACCTCGCTTCGCAAGGGCGCCGAGCGCATGGGTCCGGTCGGAGAACGGAATGCGCTGGCCTGCAATTTCCTGCCAGGCTTCGTGGCCCTTGCCGGCGATGAGCACCACGTCTTGCGGCGCCGCCTGCGCAATGGCGTCGGCGATGGCGGCCGCGCGGTCGGGCTGCACCTGGGCTGCTTCGGGGCGCGAAAGGCCGAGCAGCACCTGGCTGATGATCGCGTCGGGGTTTTCGCTGCGCGGGTTGTCGCTGGTGATGATGACGCGGTCGGCCTGGCGCTCGGCCACCGCGGCCATCATCGGACGCTTGATCGGATCGCGGTCGCCGCCGCAGCCGAACAGACACCAGAGCGCGCCACCGCGCTGCTGCGCGAGCGGACGCAAGCCGGCCAGCGCCTTGTCGAGGGCATCGGGCGTGTGGGCATAGTCGACCACCGCCAGCGGCGCATCGGCGTTTGCGTCGGCGGCGTTCACGCGCTCCATGCGGCCCGGCACGCTGCCGAGGCTGGCGCAGGCTGCGACGGCTTGCGCCAGCGACAGTCCCAGCGCACGCAGTGTGCCGAGCACGCCCAGCAGGTTGGCCACGTTGTACTGGCCGATCAGTCCGGTCGAGATGCGCTCCACGGAATCGGTGCCGTGCTCGGCCACCGAGAACTGCAGCCCCTGCGCGTCGTAGCCGATGTCGCGCGCCATGAGGCGCGCGGGCGAGCCGGCGGCCGACACGGTCCAGACGTCGAGCGCGCCGACCCCGGCTTCGATCAGGTTCGCGCACAGGCTGGCGCCATGCACGTCGTCGATGTTGATCACCGCGGCGCGCAGCCCGGGCCAGCGAAACAGCTCCGCCTTGGCCTGCCAGTAGGCCTCCATGCTGCCGTGGTAGTCGAGGTGGTCCTGCGTGAAATTGGTGAACACCGCCACCGCGATCTGTGCGCCGTCGAGCCGCCGTTCGGCAATGCCGATCGACGACGCCTCGATGGCGCAGGCGCCGAACCCGCGCTCGACGAGCGCGCGCAGCTCGCGCTGCATCATGACCGGGTCGGGCGTGGTGAGGCCGGTGTAGGTGAGCTCCGGCGGCACGCCGATGCCCAGCGTGCCCATGACCGCGCAGGGCGACGGCACGCCGCGCTCGGCGGTGCCGTCGAGCCGCAGCGCGCGAACGCCGCCGGGCACGGTCAAGGTGGAAAGCGCTTCGGCGAGCCACCATGCGGTGGACGTCTTGCCGTTGGTGCCCGTCACGGCCAGCACTTCGAGAGCGGCCGAGGGGTTGCCGTAGAAGGCCGAGGCGATCGGGCCCGTGGCAGCCTTGAGGCCGGGGTAGCTCGCAATGCGGTCGCTGAACTCGCCCTGATCGAAGCCGAAGGCGTCCACGCCCTCGTGTTCGACCAGGCAGGCCGCCGCACCCTGCGCCAGCGCGGCCGCCACATGCTTGCGCCCGTCGGTTGCGGCGCCGGGCCACGCGACGAAGCCGTCGCCGGCCCCGACCGGCCGGCTGTCCGCATGCAGCGCGCCCTGCACGCGCTCCTGGAGCCAGAGCGCGGCAAGTTGGGGGGAAGTGAGTGTCAGCATGCTCAGAAGCTCTCGTCGACGCCTTGCGTCACCACCAGAGGTTTGACCGCGAGATCGGGCGGAACGTTCATCATGCGCAGGGTCTGCTGCACGACTTCGCTGAAAACGGGCGCGGCGGCCACGCCGCCGAAATACTGGCCGTCGCTCGGCTCGTCGATCATCACGCCGACGATGATGCGCGGCTTCTCGATCGGCGCCATGCCGGTGAACCACGCGCGATATTTGTTGCTCGCGTAACCTTTGCCAACCTGCTTGTGCGCCGTGCCCGACTTGCCGCCCACCGAATAGCCGATGGTCTGCGCGCGCGTGCCGGTGCCGCCCGGCCCCGCGGCCATCTGCAGCATCTTGCGCACCGCCAGCGCGTTCGAGGGCGAGAACACCCGCACGCCCGGGGGCGACTCCGTGTTCTTGAGGATCGTGACCGGAATGATGGCGCCGTCGTGCGCGAACGCTGTGTACGAATGCGCCATTTGAAACAGCGACGCCGACAGGCCGTAGCCGTAGGCCATGGTGGCCTGCTCGACCGGCTTCCAGGTCTTCCAGGGGCGCAGCCGGCCGGTCACCGCGCCGGGGAACTGGATCTGCGGCTTCTGGCCGTAGCCGAGCGCGGTGTAGGTGTCCCACATCTCGTGCGGCGACATCTTCTGCGCGATCTTGAGCGCGCCGACGTTGCTCGACTTCTGGATCACGCCCTCGACCGTGAGCGTGCCGTAGTTGTGCGTGTCGCTGATGGTGAAGCCGCCCATCTGGAAGCGGCCGGGCGAGGTTTCGATCAGGGTGGACGGCTTCACGCGGCCGGCCTCCAGCGCCATGGCCACGGTGATTGGCTTCATGGTCGAGCCGGGCTCGAAGGTGTCGGTGAGCGCGCGGTTGCGCAGCTGCTCGCCGGTGAGGTTCTGGCGCTTGTCGGGCACGTAGCTCGGGTAGTTGGCCAGCGCCAGCACCTCGCCGGTCACGGCGTCGAGCACCACCACGCTGCCGGCCTTGGCACGGCGCGCGGTCACGGCGTCGCGCAGCTTCTGGTAGGCGAAGAACTGCACCTTGCTGTCGACGCTGAGCTGAATGTCCTTGCCGTCGACCGGCGGCACGGTTTCGCCCACGCCCTCGACCACGCGGCCCAGGCGATCCTTGATGACGCGGCGCGAACCCGCCTTGCCGGCGAGGTCCTTGTTGAACGAGAGCTCGATGCCCTCCTGCCCGTTGTCCTCGACGTTGGTGAAGCCCACCACGTGCGCGGCGGCCTCGCCCTCGGGGTACTGGCGCTTGTATTCCTTGCGCTGGTAGATGCCCTTGAGGTTGAGCGCGGCGATCTGCTTGGCGATGGGCTCATCGACCTGGCGCTTGATCCAGACGAAAGTCTTGTCCTCGTCCTCGAGCTTCTTGTCGAAGTCTTTCTGCGACATCTCGAGCAGCTTGGCCACCTGCTTGAGCTTGGCCCGCACCTCGGGGTCGTCGCGCTCGATGTCTTCCGGAATGGCCCAGATGCTCGGCGCCACCACGCTCGAAGCCAGGATGAGCCCGTTGCGGTCGAGAATGCGCCCGCGGTTGGCCGGCAGTTCGAGCGTGCGCGCAAAGCGCACTTCGCCCTGCCGCTGGAAAAAGCTGTTGTTGAAGACCTGCACGTACGCGGCCCGGCCCGCCAGCACGACGAAGCCGAAGGCGATGCCGGCCACGATGAACTTGCTGCGCCAGACCGGCGTCTTGCTCGCGAGCAAGGGGCTGGTGGTGTAACGAACGCTGCGACGGCTCATTGGTGCACCCTTGGCGCTGCGCGCCTTCCCGCCGAGCGGGAGCGAGCTTGCTTGGGACGGCCCGGCGCGGCGCTCATCGCTGGGCCCTCGCGACCGGTTTCGGCGCCGGGCCCGTGGCCACGGCGGGCGCGGGCGGCGCCACCACGGCCGGAATCACCGTGCCGTCGGGCCGCACGTACTGCGTGATGGCCGGCGTGGTGGTGCGCATCTGGAGCTGCTCCTTGGCCAGCTTCTCCACGCGCAGCGGCGTGGCCTGCGCGCGCTTTTCCACCTGCAGCCGGTCGTGGTCGAGCTCGAGCCGCCGCGCTTCCTGCTGCGAGCGGTCGAGTTCGGTGTACAGCTGGCGCGACAGGTACTGCGTGTGCACAAGGTACAGCGCCGTCGCAATGACGGCCAGCAGCAGGAGCAGGTTGAGGCGCGCCATGTCAAACAGCTTCCGTGCGCTCGGCCACGCGCAGGATGGCGCTGCGCGAGCGCGGGTTGCCACGCACTTCGTCGTCGGACGGCTTGATGCGCTCGAGCGCGCGCAGCTTCATCACCTTCGGGGCGGCGAACGGCGCGCGGCGGTCGTAGACCTCCTTCGAGTGCTTGGCGATGAACTGCTTCACGATGCGGTCTTCCAGCGAGTGGAAGCTGATCACCGCGAGCCGGCCGCCGGGCTGCAGCACGGAAAGGCTCGCCTCTAGCGCCTGTTGCAGCTCTTCAAGCTCGGCGTTGATGAAAATCCGAAAAGCCTGAAATGTGCGCGTTGCAGGGTTCTGGCCCTGCTCGCGGGTTTTGACCGTGCCAGCCACGAGCTCGGCCAGTTCGGTGGTGGTTGAAATTGCGCCCCGTTCTTGTCTGCGAGCAACAATCGCCTTTGCAATCTGAACAGCAAACCGTTCTTCGCCATAGTCACGGATCACCTCTGCAATCTGCTGAAGTTCGGCCGTTGCCAGCCAATCGGCCACGCTCTCGCCGCGCGTGGTGTCCATGCGCATGTCGAGCGGGCCGTCGAAACGAAAACTGAAGCCGCGCACCGGGTTGTCGATTTGCGGCGAACTCACGCCCAGGTCCATCAGCACACCCGCCACGCTGGCGTCGGGCAATTCGCCCAGCGAACGGAATCCCTGGTGCCGGATGGAAAAACGCGCATCCGAGATGCGCGCTGCTTCGGCCACCGCTTCCGCATCCTTGTCGAATGCGATCAGCCTGCCTTCCGGTGCCAGCCTCGCAAGAATGGCGCGCGCATGCCCGCCGCGCCCGAAGGTCGCATCCACGTAGGTGCCGGCCGCCGCCGTGCTGCCTGAAAGAAGGGCTTCCACCGCTTCGTTCAGCAAGACGGTGGTGTGAATCCATGGAGTGTTCACACGAGTCCTCAGAACGCGAAGTCCTGAAACACATCGGGCATCTCGCCCTGGGTGGCCTCGGCCTCCTTGGCTTCGTAGGTGGCCTTGTCCCAGAGTTCGAAATGATTGCCCATGCCCAGCAGCAGCGTCTCGCGTGCAATGCCCGTGGCCGAACGCAGTTCGGGCGAAACGAGGATGCGGCCGGTACCGTCCATCTCGACGTCCATGGCGTTGCCGAGAAATACGCGCTTCCACCACTGTGCCGACATCGGCAACGCGGCGATGCGGTCGCGAAATTTCTCCCACTCGGGGCGGGGGAACACCATGAGGCAGCCGTGCGGATGCTTGGTGATCGTGAGTTGGCCGTTCGCCGTCGCGCTCAGGACGTCACGATGCCGGGTCGGCACGGAGAGCCGCCCCTTGGCATCCAGACTGAGCGATGAAGCGCCTTGAAACACGACCAGAACCCTTGTATTGGGAATGCCGCAGCACCCGAAAGAGGCACTACCCGCACTTTTCCCACTTAACTGCACTTTTTTGCACTGTAGCAGGAAACACTTCACGCGCAACTGGCCGTTGGTGGTATTTTTTGTAATGGAATCAACGACTTAGCGCTGATTTCCAAAGCTGGAAACCAGTGAATTTCGTTGAGAATTAAGCACTTAGCTCACGCAGTGAATGTGATGCGTGAAGCGCGGCCCCGTTACAGGGGCCGCAAGGCGGCTTCAGAGGATGAAGCGCGAAAGGTCTTCGTCGTGACTTAGTGCCGCAAGGCGCTGGTCGACGTAAGCGGCATCGATGCGGATGGTCTGTCCTTCGATACGGGCCGCGTCGAAGCTTACCTCATCGAGCAGCCGCTCCATCACGGTGGACAAACGGCGGGCGCCGATGTTCTCGGTACGCTCGTTCACTTCGAAGGCGATGGTCGCGAGGCGGTTGACGCCTTCGGGCGTGAAATCGAGCGTGACACCTTCGGTCGCGAGCAGCGCCTGGTACTGCTTCACGAGCGACGCGCGCGTCTGGGTGAGGATGCTTTCGAAGTCCTGCACCGAGAGCGACTGCAGCTCAACGCGGATCGGAAAGCGCCCCTGCAGCTCGGGAATGAGGTCGCTCGGCTTGCTGAGGTGGAACGCGCCGCTCGCAATGAAGAGCATGTGGTCGGTGCGCACCACGCCGTACTTGGTGGTGACAGCCGTGCCCTCGACCAGCGGCAGCAGATCGCGCTGCACGCCTTGGCGCGACACATCGGAGCCCTGGGCTTCGCTGCGCGTGGCGACCTTGTCGATCTCGTCGATGAAGACGATGCCGTTCTGCTCGGCATTGGTGATGGCCTGGGTACGGATCTCGTCCTCGTTGACCAGCTTGGCGGCTTCTTCATCGATCAGGAGGCGCATGGCCTCGGCGATCTTGAGCTTGCGCGTCTTGCGCTTGCCGCCGCCGAGCTGGCCGAACATGCCGCGCAACTGCTCGGTCATTTCCTCCATGCCCGCCGGACCCATGATTTCGAGCGGTGCACGGGTTTCGGCGAGATCGAGCTCGATCTCCTTGTCGTCGAGCTGGTGCTCGCGCAGCTTCTTGCGGAAGGCCTGCCGGGTGGGGTTGGGGCCGTCCAGCGCGGGTGCGCCGCCATCGGCCCCGCGCGCGGGCGGCAGCAGCACGTCGAGGATGCGGTCTTCGGCCGCGTCTTCCGCGCGGGCGCGCACCTTGGCGCTCTCGGCCTCGCGCGTCTGCTTGACGGCGATTTCGGCCAGGTCGCGAATGATCGAATCGACGTCCTTGCCCACATAGCCCACCTCGGTGAACTTGGTGGCCTCGACCTTGATGAACGGCGCATCGGCCAGCCGTGCCAGGCGGCGCGCGATTTCGGTCTTGCCCACACCCGTGGGGCCGATCATGAGGATGTTCTTGGGCGTGATCTCGGTGCGCAGCTTCTCTTCGACCTGCTGGCGGCGCCAGCGGTTGCGCAGCGCAATGGCCACGGCGCGCTTGGCGGCCGGCTGTCCGACGATGTGGTTGTCGAGCTCGGAGACGATTTCCTGCGGGGTCATGGACATGGTCAGAGCGCTTCCACCGTGTGGTTCATGTTCGTGTAAATGCAGATTTCGCCGGCTATCGCGAGCGATTTGCGCACAATCTGCTCCGCCGTGAGGTCGGTGTTGTCGATCAGCGCCTTGGCCGCCGACTGCGCGTAGGCGCCGCCCGAACCGATGGCAATCACGCCGTCCTCGGGCTCGAGCACGTCGCCGTTGCCGGTGATGATGAGCGAGGTGGTAGCGTCGGCCACGGCCAGCATGGCCTCGAGCTTGCGCAGCACGCGGTCGGTGCGCCAGTCCTTGGTGAGCTCGACCGCGGCGCGGGTCAGATGGCCCTGGTGCTTTTCAAGCTTGGCCTCGAAGCGCTCGAAGAGCGTGAAGGCGTCGGCTGTGGCGCCGGCAAAGCCCGCGAGCACCTTGCCGTGATAGAGCCGCCGCACCTTGCGCGCCGTGCCCTTGATGACGATATTGCCGAGAGTGACCTGCCCGTCCCCGCCAATGGCGACCTGGTCGCCCTGGGGAGTCTTGCGGCGCACGCTCACGATGGTGGTGCCGTGAAACTGTTCCATCGAAGCCATCTGGGGATGCCGTGGGGCAATGCAACCCCATGCGCCCCAAGTCACCGGCGGGCTAGTTCTTCCGGACGGCCACCGTGGCGTGGTCGGCAATGCCGACCAGGTCGAACAGCGCCCCAATGAGGCGGTGGGCGTCCACGAACTGGACCCGCTCGCCCTGGGCATCGCGCGCGCGCACCCAGCTCAGCAGCGTGCCGGCGGCGGCAAGGTCCATGCGCAGCAGTGCCGCGCATGAAATCACCGGGGCGGTGGTGTTGCGCAAATCGGTGTCCAGCCGCTGCAGGCTCGAATGCGCCTCGCCGCGCAAGTCGCCGGCCAGCGCGGCAAAGCCGCTGTCGGCGGACAGAAAGCTGTCCGATTCGCCGTTGACGGACAACAGCGACCACACGGAGCCCGCACCCGAACGGCTCGGCTCTGGCGCCGCAATCGTGGCGCACTCGCCCTTGGGGTCCTGCCAGGCGGGGGGCGACACCTCGTAGGTGATGCAGTAGTTGAGCGCCACCAGTTCGAAGCCGTCCGGCAGGTTCATCATGCGCAGCGTTGCAAGGTGCAGCTGCCACCACACGTCTTCGGTGCGGCGCTCGTTGTTGGGCGTTGCCTCGGCCAGCACGGCAAGAAGTTTTTCCGACCCGATGAAGCGCAGCTTGACCGGCGAATCCGCCCAATGGGTGAACAGCACGCGCAGCGGCGAGACGGCCTCGGCCTCGACGGCGGCCAGCGCGCGCCAGTCGAGCGTCCAGATGGAGCCGGCCTGCGACAACGCACGCGTGAGATTCATCAGCCCGTCGCGCGACAGGCGTGCGGGGCTGGTCCAGTCGGCTCCCGCCGAAACCAGCTCGGCGTGCTGGCTGGCGGCGACCGCCTGCACGTCGCGCGCCAACTCGTCGAGCGGCACCCAGTCGGGGCCCATGCGCTTCATGCGCTGTGCGTAGCGCATGCGCGCAGCGGCAAATCGGGTCGCGTCGCCGGTGGCGCGGTACAGGTCGAACAATGCGCGCCAGCGCGTCTCATCGCGCTCGGCGGCGGCATGGTGGCCCTCGGCGCCCGCGGTCTCGGAGGCCAGGGCTTGCAGAAGAATCGCCTCGGCCCCGGTGTCGTCGCCATGTGCGAAACGGATCACCGCCTCTTCCAGCGCGCTGTCGCGTGCGAGCCGCGCCGTGAGCAACGAGGTGTCGTCGACCGCCGCGCTGGCCGGAATGGGGGCGGCCGCGGAAGCCGAAACCGGAATCTCCGCGGCAGCGGCAGCGGCAGCAGCCGGCACAGCCCTGAAAGCGGGTGCCGCGAGCAGGCTGGCCACCTCGGCCTCGTCCATGGGCGGAGGCAGCGTTTCGGCGCCCACTTCGGGCGGCGCATTCGCCAGCACCTCGCCGTTGGGGCCGCGGCCCTTCCACCACTGCTGCGACATCTGCTCTTCGATCTCGTCGATCTTCTTGAGCGTGAGCGCGCGCCCCTCGGATTTTTCCGTGGTGGTGTTCAGGTTGAAGGAAGACGGCGTGACCGTTCCTTCGAAGGCATGGGCGGCCGCTTCGCGCTGCCGCAGCTTGCGGAGCATGTCGAACTCGCGCCGCCGCACGAAATCGTTGCGCTGGCGCCGCTCGATCATTTCCTTCAGCATTTCCCGGCTGTAGGCCTGGTCGGGCAGCGTGGAATCGGCGGCCGCATTCAGCTCCGACCAATCCTTGAGCGGATTGCGGACGAACTTCGCCACCTTGGAGAGGAGGCGGCTCGATTCTTCCTTAGCCATCTACAGGAATCTCGCGGCGAACTGGGGTCTTCTATCCTTCCGCTCAGTCCCCGAACATCTTCTGCTTGAGTTCGCGGCGCTGCTGCGCTTCGAGCGACAGCGTGGCCGTGGGGCGGGCCAGCAGCCGGCCGACACCGATGGGCTCGCCGGTTTCGTCGCAGTAGCCGTAGTCGCCGGCATCGATGCGCTGAATCGATTGCTCGATCTTCTTCAGCAGCTTGCGTTCGCGGTCACGCGTGCGCAGCTCGAGTGCGTGCTCTTCCTCGATGGTGGCGCGGTCGGCCGGATCGGGCACCACCACGGTGTCTTCACGCAAGTGCTCGGTGGTTTCGCCGGCGTTTTCGAGAATGCCGCGCTTGAGTTCGACGAGCTTCAGGCGGAAGAACGCCATCTGCTTTTCGTTCATGTACTCGGTATCGGGCATGGCGATGACCTCGGCGTCGGTCAGTTCGGCAGCCGACTTGGCTTTCCAGTTGTTGGCCAGCTTCGGGTCTTTTTTCACTGCGACCGGGGGCGGCGGCACCAGCGCATTGGAAGGCGCTTGCGAGAAGGAAGACTTGGCCGCGGTGGAAGCCACCGATTGCGGCATGGAAGGCACGGTGAGCTGCGACAGCCGGGACACGCGGCCGCCTCGCGCGGGAGCGGGCGTGGCGGTCTGAGCGGGCATCGAAGGTGTCGCCGTGGCGGAAGAAGAGGCGGCAGCCGTTTTTTTCATTGGGATCGGAGGGGCAGAAGTAACGGCAGCAGTGCGGCCGACAGTTTTGGATGGCGGTAGACCCGCGACTGCAGTTTTGGTTGCACTCTTGACCGGGGCGGATGCCACCGGCGGCGCAGCAGACTTTGCAGGCTTGACGGGCTTCTTTGCAACGGTCGCGGCCTTGGCCGATGGCGTTGCTGGCTTCTTTGAAGCGCTTTTTGGTTTCGGGGCCGGAGCTTTTGCAGCGGAAGAAATCTTTTTTGCCGCGGGTACAGCCGGCTTTGCAGCCACCGCTTTCCTGGCGGTGGACTTGGTTGCTGGCATTGCCTTGGCGGCGGGTTTCTTCACGGTGACTGGCTCCTTGAACGAACTGGAACGCGCTTTCACTGGGTGTCTCCTCCCAAGGGAACCACTGCGGGGGTTGAGGCCCGCCGGCTCCACATGTCGGAGTGCTCGCAGTGACGAACCCCGGGGTTATACCCCCGAAAGCCCGCCAGAAACTTGCGGCGCCCCGTGCCATAAGCCACATCTCGCCCTTAAAACGAAAGCGTGGCCGCCGGAACAGGCGCGCGATTGTATAGAGAACTCGAAATGGAAGGGAGATGTACCTGCAAACCGCTTACGTCCGTTAGCATCGCCGGCGTTGCCGGAGGGGGCAACAAGACCTGCCGAGCTGAACAAGCGGGTGCGGGTCGATTCGATCATTCCTACAAAAGAGAAGAAATCTTGAGCAAAAAAGCAGTTTTGGGCACGCTGGCCGCCGCCATCGCCGTTGCCTATGGTGGCAGCACGTGGTGGGCCGGCACGAAAGTCAAGTCCAGCTACGAAGCCGCCCTGGAGGAGTTGCCGAAGCAGACCGCGCTGGTGCGCGTGATCGATCGCAAATATGAGAGCGGCTTCTTCGGCGCAGTGAGCACCGTGACCTTCGAATTCGGATGCGCGGCCGATGCCGCCGCCACGGCGCCCGCTGCCGTCAAGTCGGCCGAGAAGGATGAAGAAGACGACGAAGACGGCGATACCGATGCCGGCAGCACGCCGTTCAAGCCGGTGCGCATCACCGTTCGCGACACCATCCGCCACGGCCCGATTGCCGGCGGCACCCTGGCCGCAGCCACCATCGACAGCGAACTGGTGCTGGACGTCAAGGGCCAAGCCGCCGCCGAAAAGTTCTTCGGCAAGGCCAAGCCCCTGACGGCGCACACCAAGGTGGCGTTCAACGGCGCCTACGCAACCGACCTGACCGTGGCACCGGTCAAGCTGGCCGAAGAAGGCAAGGGACAGTTCGCCTGGCAAGGCGCGCAAATGCGCGCCGAGATGAACGGCGCCCGTACCCAGGTGAACTACAGCCTGGCGATGCCGGGCCTGGACGTGACCGACACCCGCACCGGCGTCACCCTGAAAATGGGCAAGCTGGCCGGCAAGGCCGACATGAACAAGAGCGAAGGCTGGATCCTGGCCACGGGCAAGACCGAAGCCCGGCTCGACAGCTTCGAGTTCGCAGCGCCCAAGGGCTTTGGCGCCGGCGCCGAGGGCAAGGCCCTCCCCACCGTGCTGCTGCAGAACGTCGACATGATTGCCGATGCCAACATCAAGGACGGGCTCTACGAGTCGATCGGCACCATCAAGGGCACCGGCAAGGTCGGCGAGACGAAGATCGACAAGTTCGAGATGACCAGCGGCGGACGCCGCATTCACGCCGCCGGCTACAAGAAGCTGGCCGATGCCTGGATGCAGTCGGCCGCCATCAACGGCTGCGGCAAGGGCGGCAGCAAGGCCGCGCAAGCCGCCATGCAGACGCTCATGGAGCAGCTCGGCCCTGATCTCAAGGCCATGGCCAAGTACAACCCCGAACTCGGCCTGGACAAGATGCTGGTCGAAATCGGCGGCAAGCGCGGCGAAATCAGCTACACGGCCGGCATGGTCGGCGTAACCGACGAAGACCTGAAAGATCCGGGCATGGCGCTCTTGATGAAGCGCGGCGTGCTCAAGGCCAGCGTGCGGCTGCCGATGCAATGGCTGGAGCAGATTGCCGCCACCGGCGCCGAGAGCGGCCAGTTGCCTCCGCCTGAAATGGTGGCGGGGCTGGTCGAACAGGGCGAGGGCATGGGCTTCGTCAAGCGCGACGGCACCGACATCACCAGCCAGGTCGAGTACAGCGAAGGCAGCCTGAAGGTCAACGGCAAGCCGCTCGGCGGCATGGGCAAGTAAGCAGCCCCCGCTGAAACAAAAAAAAGGCGCTGCCCTTTCGGGGCAGCGCCTTTTTTTTATGTCGGATGGCCCGTCACACGAGGCACTGCTCGAGTCCCTGCTCGAGGATTTCGCGCGGCAGCTCGATGCCGATGAACACCATGCGGCTCTGGCGCACTTCGTCCTTGCCCCACTCCGGGCCCAGGTCGCTGCCCATCAGCTGGTGCACGCCCTGGAAGATCACCTTGCGCTCGGTGCCCTTCATGCTCAGCACGCCCTTGTAGCGCAGCATGCGCGGTCCGTAGATGTTGACGATGGCACCCAGGAAATCTTCCAGCTTGGCCGGATCGAACGGACGGTCGGCCTTGTAGACGAAGCTCTTGACGTCGTCGTCCGTGTGGTGATGGTGGCCGTGGCCCTCGTGCTTGTGCGAGGGATGGTCGCAATGCTCGCCATGGGCGTGGTCATGGTCGTGATGGTCGTGGTCGTCTTCCTTGAGGAAGTCTGGGTCGATGTCGAGCTTGGCGTTCAGGTTGAAGCCGCGCAGGTCGAAGATGTCCTTCAGCGGCACGTCGCCGAAATGCGCCTTCTGCTGGGGCGCGCGCGGGTTCATGTGCTTCAGGCGATGAATCAGCGCATCGGTTTCCTCGGCCGACACCAGTTCGCTCTTGCTGATGAAGATCTGGTCGGCAAAGCCCACCTGGCGGCGCGCTTCCTGGCGGTCGTTGAGCTGCTGCGGCGCGTGCTTGGCATCGACCAGCGTCAGAATGGAGTCGAGCAGATAGCTCTCGGCAATCTCGTCGTCCATGAAGAAGGTCTGCGCCACGGGGCCGGGGTCGGCCAGGCCGGTGGTCTCGATCACCACGCGATCGAAGTCGAGCAGGCCCTGGCGCTTCTTGGCTGCGAGCAGCTGCAGCGCTTCGCGCAGGTCTTCGCGGATGGTGCAGCAGACGCAGCCGTTGCTCATCTGGATGATCTGCTCCTTCGATTCGGTCACGAGAATGTCGCTGTCGATGTTCTCTTCGCCGAACTCGTTCTCGATCACCGCGATCTTCTGGCCGTGGGCTTCCGTCAGGATGCGCTTGAGCAGCGTGGTCTTGCCCGAGCCTAGAAAGCCGGTGAGGATGGTGGCGGGAATAAGGGCCATGGTGTGCTCCGGAAGCGGAAAACAGGGAAGAAAAAAACTTGGCAGGCAGTTTAGCCAATGCCACTCAGTTGCGTTGGCGCAGGGTCAAGCCGGCTTTTTCACCACCACCAGCCCCTTGAGGTATTCGCCCTCCGGAAACTCGATGGTCATCGGATGATCGGGTGCCGCGCCCAGGCGTTCGGCGATGTAGCCGTCCACTTGGGCGTCGATGCCCGCCGAAGCCACGATCTTGTGAAAAAGGTCGGCACTGATGCCGCCCGAGCACGAAAAAGTCAGCAGCACGCCGCCGGGCTCCAGCAGCTTGAGCGCCAGGCGGTTGATGTCCTTGTAGGCGCGGGCCGCGCGCTCGGCATGGGCGGCGGTGGGCGCGAACTTCGGCGGGTCGAGCACGATGGCGTCGAAAGTGCGGCCCTGTTCGATGAACTCGCGCAGCACGGTATTGACGTTGGCGTCCAGAAATTCCGTCTTCAGGCCCGAGCCCTCGCCACCGCCGAAGCCGTTCAGCGCCAGATTGGCCCGCGCTTTCTCGAGCGCCGGCTGCGACGAATCGACCGACAGCAGCTCGGCCCCCTCCAATGCGCCGGCCGCTTGCAGGCCCGCGAGCGCCGCCACCGTGAAGCCGCCGGTGTAGCAAAAGCAGTTGAGCACGCGCCGAAAGCGCCGGTGCTGCGCCAGTTCGGCAAAGCGCTGGCGGCTGTCGCGCTGGTCGAGGTAGAAGCCGGTCTTGTGGCCGGTCGCGATGTCGAGCGAGAGCTTCCAGCCGTGCTCGCGAATCGTGATTTCAGTCGAGCCCTCCCCGCGCAGCCAGCCCGTGACCGGCTTCAGGCCTTCGCGCTCGCGCCCGCTGGCATCGGAGCGCTCGTAGAGCTTCTGCAGGCCGGTCGCCGCGAGCAGCGCGTCGGCAATGGCGGCCTTCCAGCGCTCGACACCGGCCGACAGGAACTGCGCCACCAGCGTGTCGCCGTAGCGGTCGACGATCAGGCCCGGCAGCCCGTCGGCCTCGCCGTGCACCAGCCGCACGCCGTCGCTCTGCAGATCGAAAAGCGCCCGGCCGGCCACCGCGCGGGCGCACACCGACGCCAGGAACGCGGCATCGATGCGCTGCGTTTCGACAAAGCTCCAGGCCCGCGCGCGGATCTTGGAGATGGGGCTGAAGGCGGCCCAGGCCAGGAACACGCCCTCGTGCGATTCCACGCGCACCGTTTCGCCGGAATCGGCGCCGCCGCGTGCAATGGCGGATTCGAAGATCCAGGGGTGGCGGCGCTGCAGCGAGCGCTCTTTGCCGGGCTTGAGTCGGAGGGTTTTCATTTGTTGTGGGTGTCGTCTTTTTTGGGCTTGGCCCGTGCACTTTTTTCAGCGCGTGTCTGCGCATCCGTGCTCTCGGGCCGGGCCTGCGCGCGCGGATGAGCCGCGTCATAGGCCTTGGCCAGGTGCTGAAAATCCAGCCGGGTATAGATCTGCGTGGTGGCAATGTTGGCGTGGCCGAGCAGCTCTTGCACGGCCCGCAGGTCGCTGCTCGACTGGAGCACGTGGCTCGCGAACGAATGCCGCAGCATGTGCGGATGCACCGGCGCCGCGAGACCGGCCTTGAAGCTGCGCTCACGCAACAGCTTCCACACTGCATGCGACGAAAGCCGCAGGCCCTTGGTGTTGATGAAGAGCGCCGCCGCGCCTGCCGGGTCGCGCAGGCCGGCGGTCGCCAGCGCCGGGCAGTCGCCGCGCACCGCGAGCCAGTCGCGCAGCGCCTCGGCCGCCTTGCCGCCGATCGGCACCAGGCGCCGCTTGCTGCCCTTGCCGAGCACGTTGGCCTCCATCGCATCGAGATCGACCCAACCGAGCGCCTTGTTGCTGGCCTGCGCATCGAGGCCCGTGAGCTCGCTCACACGCAGGCCGCAGCCGTAGAGCACTTCGACGATGGCGCTGTCGCGCGCCTCGGTCCAGGGATCGGCCTCGGGGTCGTACAGCTCCGCGAGCTGCACTGCGTCGTCGACCGCCAGCGCCTTGGGCAGCGGCCGTGCGGCCTTGGGCGCATGCACGTCCGTCACGGGGTTGGAAACCACCAGCCCCTCGTTGCCGAGCCAGCGGTAGAAGCTGCGCCAGCATGAGAGCACCAGCGCAATGCCGCGCGGCTCGCGCCCCGCGCCGTGCAGCTGCGCCATCCAGCGCCGGATGTGCGCGGTCTGCACGCGGTCGAGCGGAAGCCCGGCCTCGGCGGCGTTGGCCGCGAGCGCTTGCAGATGGATGGCGTAAAGCTCGACCGTGCGCGCCGCCAGCCGGCGTTCGACACGCACATGCTCCAGGTACTTTTCGACCCAGCGCGTGTCGATGGTCTTCTCAGTGGAGGTAGCCATTGAACGCATTGTTCACGACAGCCAAAGGCTCGCGCAATGCGCCCTTGAAAACCATGCCCCAGCGCTGCCAGCAGCGCGTGCTGGCAGCGGCGTACTGAACGTCGAAGTCCTTGTCGAAACCGCCGGCCCGCACCAGCCGCTCCACGCGCCACAGGTGATAGGGCTCCGACACCACGATCACGCTGTGAATGCCCGCCGCCTGCAGCATCGGGCGCGACATCGCCAGGTTCAGGCGGGTGGAAGTCGACGCCGGCTCCAGCAGCAGCGGCCCGGCATAGCCTTCGGCGCGCGCATGCTGCTGCATGACCTCGGCTTCGACGCGGCCGTCCTCCTTGTCGACCCCGCCCGACAGCACCAGCTGCTTCACGCGGCCCGCGTTGGCCAGCGCAATACCGGTGTCGACCCGGCCGGTGAGGCATGGGTTCGGCTTGCCGTCGAGGTAGGCCCGGTTGCCCAGGATCAGCGCGGCATCGGCTGCGCGCCGGGGCGGGTTGTCGAGTGTTTCGACCGCGCGCTGCCAGATGACGGCCGCAATGGCCAGGTACGTCAGCAGCCCGCCAAGCAGCACCGTCCACAGCACGGGCCGCACCGCGGCCCGCCAGGACCGGTGCCGCCCGCTCAAGGCCGCAGCCGCGACAGCGCGCCCGAAGCCAGTTCGGCGATGCGCTCGAGAAAGTCGGTGCCCATTTCGGCGTTGAAGCGCTGGGCGTCCGGCGAGGCCAGCACCAGCAGCCCGAAGGCCGGCGATTCGGCATCGGGCCGCAGCGGAATCAGCGCAATCGACATCGCGCCCGCCGGCTCGGGCAGCCACTTGGCCGCCTCGAATCCCGAATTAAGCCCGCAGTAGGGCGAAGTGAGCGAGGTGGCCAGCGCCTTCACGTCGTCGCTCACCCACTGGGCGTACGCCTCGTTGAGGTAATCGGCGCCGCAGTCCCACACCTTGATGGCGGTTTGCGGCACCAGGAACAGCGACTGCAGGTCGACCGCGATGCGGTACGGCAGGCTGCGCGGGTCGCGCGTGGTCAAGAGGCCCTTGGTCCAGCGCTGCAGGCGGTCGGCAATGACCACGTTTTCGGTGCCGTGGCGCACCATGTCCATCAGGCGATGCTCCAGCGCCTTGATTTTTTCGCGCAGCATCTCGGCCTGGCGCTCCTGCAGGCTCACGGCGCGGTTGCCGTGCGGGCTGGTGAGCTGCACCTGCGCCAGCAACTGCGCGTGCCGCTCGAAAAAGTCGGGCGTGTTCGCCAGGTAGTTGGCGATGTCGTCTTCGGTGATCGGGTTCATGGCGTCGTCGTCGTTGTTTCTGAAGTTGGTCATGGCAGCTCGGGCACCTCGATGTCCCCCTCGAAAACCGTGGTGGCCGGGCCCGTCATGAGCACGGGGTGCCCCTCGCCCTCCCAGCCGATGGTGAGCACGCCGCCGTGCGTTTGCACGTCGACCCGGCTGTCGAGCAGGCCCAGTCGAATGCCCGCCACCACCGCGGCACAGGCGCCGGTGCCGCAGGCCAGCGTTTCGCCGGCGCCGCGCTCGAACACCCGCAGCTTGACGTGCGTGCGGTCGACCACCTGCATGAAGCCGGCATTCACCCGCTGCGGAAAACGCGGATGGTGCTCGATCTGCGGGCCCTGCCTGGCCACTGGGGCGGTTTCGACGTCGTCGACCACCTGCACCGCGTGCGGGTTGCCCATCGACAGAACCGCCACCGAGACAATCGCCGAATCGGCATGCGTGCCAAGGGCCAGGTGCCAGGTGTGCCACGCGCCCGTCGGCTGCGGGTCGAGCCCCGCGGTGTCGAAAGGCACGCGGGCCGGCTCGAAAACCGGCGGCCCCATGTCGACCGTGACCCGGCCGTCTTCGTTCATGCGCGGCTCGATGACGCCCGACAGCGTTTCGACGCGCACCGCGTCCTTCTCGGTCAAGTGGTGCTCGCGCACGAAGCGCATGAAGCAGCGAGCGCCGTTGCCGCACTGCTCCACCTCGCCGCCGTCGGCGTTGTGGATCACATACTGAAAATCGACGCCCTCGGCCGCGCCCTCGGAGGGGCGCCGCACCGTGAGGATCTGGTCGGCGCCGACGCCGAAGTGGCGGTCGGCCAGAAAGCGGTATTGCGCGGCCGTGAGGCCCAGCGTGCCGCGCGTTTCGTCGAGCACGACAAAGTCGTTGCCGGCTCCCTGCATCTTGGTAAAGCGGATTCGCATCGGGCGATTATCCGCCCCCGAAAATGGCCCGGCTTGTCCAAGGCCCGGTCAGCCGCAGCGCGCGGCGACCACCAGGCCTTGCGGATCGACATCGACAGTGAGCCTCGCCGGGTCGCCCGGCGGCGGCAACGGCGTGCCGGCCGCCGAGCTGCGCGCGGATTTGGAACCGGTGCGGGTGCGCATTTCTTCCAGCAGCGGCGGGTTGAACGGCCGGCCGAGCGCGTAGCGCGCCTGCCCGGCCTGGCAGGCTTCTTCGGCAGGCACCGTCACGAGGACGGGCGGCGGCGGCGCCTCGGAGGTGAGCGGGCGGAATTTAGGCTGTGCCTGGCAGCCGGCAATGAACAGCGTTGCCGCGCAAAGGCCGCCCGCCATGGCGCCGCGCGCACGCGGGGAAGAGATGAAACCGGATTGCTGAAGGATGGGCATGGTGTGTCTTGCTTCTTTCAACGGATCGTAGCGCCGGCGGTGGTCAAATCCACCCGCCATGATCAACCTGAATCGTTTCGATCTCATCTCCCTGCGGCTTTTTGTCGCGGTTGTCGATGGCGGAAGCCTGACCGCGGGCGCGGACCGATTCGGCGTTTCGCTCCCGGCGGCGAGCAAGCGCATTACCGAACTCGAGCAGCATTGCGGCATGGCGCTGCTGCAGCGGGGCCAGCGCGGCGTCACCGCCACGCCCGAAGGCCAGAGCCTGCACCGGCACGCCATCGAGGTGATTGCGCGGCTCGAGCAGCTGGTGCAGGCCGTCGACGATCTTCAATCGGGCGCCACCGGGCACCTGCGGCTGTGCGCCAATCCTTCCGCTTTCGGCGGCTTCCTGCCCAGCGTGCTGGCCGAGTACGCCCGCCGCTATCCGCACGTGGTGATCGACATGGAAGATGCCTTGAGCGAAGACGGCATTCGGGCTGTGCAGAAAGGCACGGCGGAGCTGGCGGTGATTGGCGACAACGTGCCGCACGAAGGCCTGGAGACCATCGTCTGCAATGTCGACCAGCTGGTGCTGCTGGTGCCGGCAGGCCACGCGCTGGCCGGCCAGCAGAACGCCCCCATCGTGAACGTGCTCGACCACGACCTGGTCACGCTCGCACGCAGCGCATCGCTCACGCGCAAGGTGATGGCCGCGGCTGACGCGGTCAAGCGCACACCGCGCATCCGGGTGCAGGTGCGCAGCTTCGATTCGATGTGCCGCATGGTTTCGTTCGGGCTTGGCCTGGCGATCTTGCCGCGCGCGGCCGCCGCGCTCTATGCCCAGGCCCTCGGCCTCGTGCAGGTGGATCTCGAAGGCATCGAGATGGAACGCGTGCTGCTGCTGGCCATGCGCAGCCGCCCGGAACTCTCCGCGCCGGCGGCCGCCCTGGTTGAAATGATCGAAAGCACGGCTCCGTTCAGCGCAGCACGGCACTCTCCGACGCCTGGCGCATAAGGCGGTCGCGGTCCGCAGGCAGAAGAAAGCCCTGGGCGAACGCCTTCTCGGCGGCGGTCCGCACCGCGGCCACGTAGCCTTCATGGCTGCCATAGCGCTCCTCGAGCGACAGGCGCGGGTCGCCACTGGCAGTCCGCTCGGCACGCGTGCGTGCGAACGGCACGTACCCGCCCACGTAGTTGCACACCTGGCCTCGATGGAAGCCCTCTGCGGTAACGTTGAATCCCAGGTAGGTGCCCAGCGGCGCCATCACCAGCACCGTGGGAACCCCGTCGATCTCGTTGCCGTCGGCATCGACCTTCGGCACTTTCATCGGGATCACCTTCTTGATGACCGGCGGCACATTGGTCGGCACGCCAGAGGCTTCGGAGTGGTTGAATTGCGGCCCCCAGTCATAGTCGAACACCGGAAACGCAAAGTTCTCCGGCAGGAAGATCGAGTCCGGAATGCCGGGCACCCCGCTCGGAAAGCCCATCGCCTTCTTGTTGGCGTCGACCAGCGTCCTGGCCGCCAGCGTGGGCCAGCGGCTGGGCGGCGGCGGCGTTCCGTTCAGCACCCAATCGCGCATGGCCAGGCGCAGCACGTTGGTAATTTCGGTGTGCGGCACCGGGTTTGCCGCCAATGTGCCGCGGCCAAAGTTGTTGCCGGGGCAGCTCGCCCTAGTGCTGGCCGTGACTGCGGGCATGTGCGTGAAGCCGCCCGCGCCGCCGCCGTGGTGGCTGCTCGGCACGTAGTAGCGCCGAACGTTGCGCGGCAGCGGAATATCCGTGTCCCCCGCCGTGCCGATCCACTCGGGCGTGAGCTTCAGCGCGTACACCTCGGCCGACCCGAAATGCTCGATCACCTTCGGGCAGGTGTCGTTGGCGTTGCAACGCGAGAAGATGCTGCCAGTGGGTTGCCTTCGCACCGGGTCTGGCCAATCCACCCACCACTGCGGGCCTTCGCTGCCCTGCTGATACAGCTCCAGCACGCCGTCCGGCTGGGCCCAGCGCGAGTTGGCCGCCACCCGGCGGCCCGCGATGATCGGCCAGGCTCCGTCGTACACCTTGCGGTTGCGCTCGTCCTGGTTCAGGCCCATGAAGATGAACTGCCGCACCATGTTTCCGGACTGCGACACACCCCGCACGGCAGTGCCCTTGACCAGGCCGGCCACCGGATTGCGCGTGCCGAAATCGTCGGCCGCCTCGTAGCGGAAGAAGGTGCCCACGTCGCGGAACGCCGCCATGCCCACGCCCAACACATAGGCGTTTTGCGCCGGGTACACCACCTGGTACAGCAGGTTGGCGTCGAAGCCGTTGCGCAGGCAGATGTGCACCGGCAGATTGCCGGGCGCATTGGCCGGGTTGATGTCGATGGGCGTGCCCGGAAACGGATGGCCCGCCTCGCATTTGGCGAATGCCCAGTCGCCCGGCGCGATGGCCGGGCCATCGGTGACCACGCCGTCGACCGTTTCCTTGATGTGCGTCTTCAGCGTTGCCTGGGTCGTGTCCAACGTGGCCGGAAGGTAGGGCACGGGGTTGGTCTGCACCATCAGCGGCTGCGAGGCCGCGCCGCTGCGGTTGACGATGCGCCCGAACACCATGCCTGTGACGGCCACGCCGTTCACCTTGGCAATCGGCGCCGCCACCCAGTGATGGGTGCCCTCGGCCCGGTTGGCGGGAACGCCCGTGTTGCCCGCGTTGTCCGCCTGCCAGCCGCTGCGCAGGCCAATATCGCCCAGCTCGCGCTCGTCCACAACAATGGTGCCCTCGCCACCGCGATTGGGCACGTCATGCCAGAGAAAGCCGCTCGCACGGCTCATGTCGACCGGCTTCACCAGATTGAAGGTAGTTTCATACCGCACCTTGCCGTCTGCGTCCGCCCCCAACTTGATGTCGGTGATGACGCTGTTGTGCGGGTCGTTCGGGTCGAGCTCGCCGAACGCGCGGCCGCGAATCTGCTCGTACGGGATCGACCGCCCCGCGAGCGGCGCAACGTTGTCGATCACGATGCGAGTGACGCGGGCCTCGGCCGGCGCGGCGGCAATAACGATGGCCGCCGTGGCCGCTGCCGCGAGCCAGTGCAGGCGTGGCTGGCGCCCCGTCGGGCTTCTGGAGTGCATGCTGTCTCCTGTCTTTTTTGTGTGCGGATCCGACGGCGTCGGCGCTGTGCATCCTCACAATTCGGAGACACGCCGGCAATTCACGTCTTGTTTAGCCGGTCTTAACCGGTGGTTAAGGACTGGCTCGCACCGCAAGCTGAAAGCCGACTCACCCCGCCCGCGGCATCAGAGCGCCGTGCAATAGCAACTGACAGGCGCACAAGCCAGCTGCGCCTCCAGCGCACGCCAGGCGCCCGACGCCACCGCGCGGTCGATATGCGCCTGATGATGACTCCGAGATTCCCACGATTCGACCAGCGTGAACACGCAGGCGTTGTCGCTGCGCCCGAACAGCTGCACACCCCGGCAGCCATCCGCCGACGGCAGCGACTGTTTGACCTGGTTCATGAGCTCGGCGAATGCGGAGGCGCCCTCGGGCTTGGCTTCGAAAGTGATGATGACGTTGATCGGGTCCATGGAATTTCGCTGCTGCTTCAAAGAAAGAAAAGAAAAAGGAAGCAGGCAGGTTAGCCAGCGCCCTTCCTCGCGCCTAGGCGCGAAGCTGCGAACAAATTGCCCATGGCTGCGAAGCTTGCGCAGCCCCCATCGCCATCAGCCCGACTGCACGCGCCGCACGTATTCCGCAGGCGTTGCCTCGAACCGCCTGCGGAACGCACGGTTGAAATGCGCCGGGCTCTCGAACCCCACCTTCGCAGCCGCATCGCCGGGCCGCAGCCCCGCGCCCAGCATCAGCGTGCGCGCTTCTTCCAGGCGCAGGTCGCGAATGCAGCGCATCGGCGTGACCCCAGCCACCTCGCGAAAACTGTGCGCGAAGTGCGAAGGGCTCATGTGCACGTGGCTGGCGATTTCGGCCACCGACAGCGGCCGGCCCAGATGGCGGCGCATGAAGGCGATCGCCGTCTGTATGCGTGCCCCGGCCTTGCTGACCGCGCCCGCGCTGCGGATGGCGGCCGCGGCCTCGGAGCGCAGCAGCCGCAGCACGATCTCCTCCACGGCCAGCGGCGCGAGCGTGCGGCGGTCCACCGGGTCATCGGCCGCCAGCAGCAGACGGGTGAAGGCCTCGACCACTTCCGGCGCCACCGGGGCCGTGAAGTTCTCGGTCACGCGGGCCGGCTCGGCCGTCAGCGTGCCGCTTTCCGCCAGCGCGACGAAAGACTTGACCAACACATCGGGCGGCAGGTCGAGATGAATGGCGAGGTACGGCGCTTCAGCGCTCGCCCCGACGACCGTGCCGCGGCACGCGACCTCGGCGCCTAGCACCAGGCATTGGGTGGCGCCGTAGTCGAGCGAGCGACGGTCGCCGCCGAGGTGCGCGGTCTTGCGGCCTTGCAAGACCACCACGACGCCCGGCGTGAGGCGCTGGGTTTTCTCGTAGCGGATCGGGCGGGAGAAGCGGTAGTAGCGCAGGCCGGGGTAGATGGCATCGGTGCGGCCGTCTGCGGGGGTTCGCGCCGCGACCATGTCGCGCAGGCGGGCCCAGGCGGCCGGGATCATGGCTTCTTCGAGCTTGTTGTTGTCGTCGGCGACGGCGGGAGCTGGCATCGGCTTTGTTGAGGAGAGAAAGGAAAAGCGAAATGCGCAGGGTAGCCGGTCGGCGTGCGCCCGATGGCGGGGCGCGCTGTTGCTGGCGCTATGGAACGCAGAGGATGTTCCGTTTGCAGCGCTTCGTTCACCGCGTCCTTTGAAGCTCAGCAGCGAAAGCGTGCGGCCCCAGCGGCTATGGTGCGCGCCCTAGCACTTTCGCCTAGTGCGCCATTGAAGTTGCGAATTCCCGGTGTTGCGCATCTGAAGGTTCGCGGATGTACTGCTCACCGGCTGCTTGGGGCCCAAAGCAGAACTACGAGCTTCTCCATAGGAGACGTTCAAGGCTTCAACACCTTACCGCTGCCGAAGCCAGGCCAGAGCCCTCAAGCGCAGGCTGCCAAACGAGGTACTCGTTCCAGACCTCCCAACTGGAAGAAGCCAGCCAGATACGAGACCGCAAATCAAACCCGCCCCCGCCGAAAGATTGGCCATCTCGACGATTCGAACTACACGATTTGGATTGCCTGATAACAGCACAGGGAAGTACGCCGCAGCCGCCCCATACCCGACGACTACCCCGATTGCCGCTCCTGCCACAGCTCCGAGGGTCATTCTTGGGAACGCGGCAACCAGACAGAGCACCGAAATGCAGTACAGGAGACCAGCGACTACCGCCGGAGCACCACCAACAGCGAACGCGCCAACAATCGCAAAAGGGTGGAGAGCAAATGTCAGTGACTCTCTCGAGTCGGACGCTGACGCGGTCATAAGAAGTCCGAGCAAGGGGCCAAGAATGACAAAAAAACCAATCGACTGGGCTGCGTGAATGAGCTTTGGCTTACCTGAAAAGATGGGTGTCTTTGGCGGAGTGCGCCGACTAGAAGAATCCGGTCTCCAACTGCTGCTGGCGCCGAAGTCCGCGCCACATACCTCGCACGACGTGGCATCCAGAGCAACCTGCGCATCACAGTTCGGGCAGTACATATGGTTTATCGGGCGTGAGTCCGGTTGTGGCCGCAAGCGGAGGGCCTATTTGGGCAACCGTCCGGTGTCCATAAGGAATCCCACGAAATCATCGTGAAGGCCTTCGCCGATCTTGCTCCCATGTTCATCAACCACGTAGAGGCGCCCTTTCTCGGCGAGAGCCGTTCCGCCATCCATGGCAACCAGGAACGAATGCCCGAGACCACGAAAGCACTCCGACAGGACCTTTGCCAGAGTTTCTCTCGCTACTCCAGCGGCGGCTAGGGCGCGCTGAATCTCGCGATACGGCTTCTCGTCCTCTACCCAGACAAGGTCGGATTGCGGGTCGGTGAGGGCTTCCGACGCGGTTGTCGACCACACTTCCAATGCCCTTGCCATGTCTTCAAACAGGTCGTCCTTTGTAGCCATAAGATCCATGCGAATTGATGCCGATGCGAACGTCCGGCGTTGGCCGATTTGTTTCAGGTGATGCGGCGCACCATGTGCCGGCGACGGCATTCGTCGCACCCAATGCGATGGCCTGCCGCTCCGCCTCGGCCAGCAGGTGGCTGCCCAGGCCCGAGCCGCGCACGTCGGCTTCGACAAACAGTGTTTCGATGTTGAGCCAGTAGAGAAAAACAAAGCTCCGCACCCCGCCCAGCAATCGGCCATTCCCGTCCCTGGCGTTGAGCCGGATGTACTGCTGCTCGGGATACTCGCCGTCGAAGCCATAGTTGTAGTGGCGCAGCTTGCGGCCGAGCTCGCCGGAGCGGAGTTCTTCCGGCGTGGCGGCGGTGATGCTGTTGTTTTCCATGTGGGAGAAGGGTAACGGAGCCGCGCCGCGCCCCGGTTGGGCGTGTGGCCGAATTCCGACTCACGGCCGATGCGTGCCCCAACCCTGGAATGTGTAGTAGATGTTCATTGTTTCCTCGTGAGAGTCCGCCCAGAATACCCAGACGCAATGGCCCCGGCCGAAGATCTTCTCAGAGAGCTCGCGCACGGGGTTTCCGTCAGGGCCAGCCGGAACGCACGAGGGCAACCAGTCACCCGCGACATCCGGATTGGGATGCATCCAGATCTCGTAGAGGTCGCCTGATGGCCGGTGCGTTTGCGTCGACATTTGGGGAAAAGGAGGCGTGACTCCGGGCGCTGGCTGTGACGGACTGCAGCCGGCACGAGCGTGCCCGCAAGGCATATCTGAAGGAAAATTGTAGAGCCGTGACGGACTTCCGGCCTTGGCCGAATTTTGCCCCACGGCACGACCGGCTGTTTGTGGCCGCGGTTTGGCGATATGCCCGCTCCGAGGTTCTCTCGGCCTCAACGGCTATTGATTGGTGATGGTCAACAGGCCCTCACGGCGCAGACGGTCGACTTCATCGACGAACTGCGAGTACTTGCGGCTGGACGAGGCTGGATGTGCCCAAACGCCTTCACCTGCACCGAACAGGCTCAGTCGCCTAGAGGTGAGCGACACGTAGCTATTCGGGGGAAAGCCAAGCTTCTTGCAGACGTCCCAGTTCACGTCCGTAGCCTTCCACGCAACATGGCGCGCCGGATCCCAGCGGAGCTGGGCTAGGGGCAGGCCAACAACCTCGACGTCCGCATGCAAGTCGGTGAAATCGAGCATGAGAGTTTCGGTATCTTCCTGCGCGGCAATCCAAGCGTCGAGTTCCCGCTTCCGGTCCGCACCAAGCTGGTCCGTCGCCATCGGTTTGACCCAGAGCGACGAGCTCCGCTTGCCGCCTCGCACCACGACGCGTCTCAGCACCGTCTCTGCCCCGACGATCATGGCATCTGGCGAGCTGGTTTCCTCGAAGGTCACGTCATGAAGCACGGCGCCTGGGTAGATGGCAAAGTTGCCTTCAATCGTGCAACGAGAGAATGTGCAGCGCTTGACAGTTACAGCGGATTCCGGAGGACGCCCGGGCCCGATGACCGACTGAGTCAACCGGGCATTCACCAAATTCAGGTCGACCAGCGTGGGCGCCTCGGAAAAGAGTCCATTTAAGCTCGGAAGGAACTGGAAGTTGTCCATGCGGCTGGCGGTTTCGTTCTTGCGGAATGTCCGCTCTTAGGCGAATTTTGACGTGGCGTCGACCGACCGCTCTTGGCCGTTCTGTATCCTTACAGGCTCAGCGCGGCCGAACATGACATCGGAGCGCAGTGCGTACTTGACGCCCTTCAGGACCTCGGCACCCTCGTGTATGCGAGGATATGCGACCAGTCGCTGCTCCATCAATGACTTGGTCCTCAAGGGCATCCCACATCTCGCACCAACCTCCATCAGGAACCAGATGAGCTTTGTGCGGTAGGCCGTCGGTTCCGTCGTGGATAGTTGCGCCGCAATGGCAGTTGATTTTCATAATTTAATGGCGCCGTTGAGCATGACTTCCGGCAGTTCTTTTCACGCGCTTTTGAGAGAGGGCATGAAATCCTTGGCGACTGGGCGAAAGTCTGCTCTTGGCCGCTAGTCGTCACCGGCCTTTGGTGCGCAGCATCCGACCGATCAGCACCAACACCACCCCGAATCCAGTCAAGGTTCCAGTAATGATCCAACCGTGATCGGACGGGACTACCCGGTAGTAGTGGTGCGGTCCGCGGAGTAGCTCGACTGGCAACAAGAAGCCAAAGAGCACCAGCAGCAGAGTACCGGCTGCCGTCAGGACATAACCCGTTTTCACGAGCCACGCTAAGCGTCTCCGCGTTTCTTCATCAGAGGTCATGCTCATGAATTGGTGAATGGCAGCTTCTGCCGCATTCTGCCGTCGCATCGCTACGGTTGCTCGGGTGCCGGCCAGCGGTTCCCCATCCACAGCCTGATGCGCGCAAGCCGCTCCCGCGTGGAGAGGTTTCCCTCGAGGTTGAGAACTGGGCAGCTTCGAGCAGACAGCCAAGCTCGCTGCTTCGCAAGGCTTCGGCCTTCCGATGGCCCTTCATCGTCCTGTGCTGCCCAATCAAGGAATGCCGGATTCGCTTTGCCGAAGCGTTGAATCTCGCGCTCGCGCAGGCGCCCCAAACGAAGCGCGGTGTCGACGTAGAGAAAGACGACGAAATCGACGGCATCTTCAATCTCGACGCCCCATCCGCTGACCGAGCCAGACAGCACGGCAACGTCGACGCGGCTGAGTTGGCCAAGGAGCAAGGAGCGCCGCTCTTCAACCGGGCGTCGAACCTGGAATGGCGGTTCAGACGAGGACCAGAAGAAATCGTCCGCATCCAGAAACGCTCCTCCAAGCTCTTCGGCCAAGGCCTTCCCCAGCGTGGACGTACCTGAGCCAGACGCGCCAGTGATATGTATGAGCATTTTTCCATCCGACGGTCTGAACTCTTTCGTCATCAGATTGCAGCACGGTATCCAACGCCGGCTTCTGGCCAGCATTCGAAGCAAGCTTGTATCGCTGCTCAGCGCGCCAGCGATTTCTTCATGGAGGCCAGGTAGAAGCCAGGCGCATAGTTGTCGACGCGCGCGTACTCCTCGTAGTCGTGCTTCTGATAGAACGCCGGCGCCTGCCACTCGAAGGTATCGAGCCTGGCGTTCGTCGCGCCCAACTCGATGGCCTGCCGCTCCGCCTCCGCCAGCAGGCGGCTGCCCAGGCCCGAGCCGCGCACGTCGGCTTCGACAAACAGCACTTCGATGTTGAGCCAGTAGAGAAACACAAAGCCTCGCAGCCCGCCGAGCAATCGGCCGTTCCCGTCCCTGGCGTTGAGCCGAATGTACTGCTGCTCGGGATACTCACCGACGAAGCCGTAGTTGTATTGGCGCAGCTTGCGACCGAGCTCACCGGAGCGGAGTTCTTCCGGCGTGGCGGCGGCGATGGTGGTGTTTTCCATTCGGAACAAGGGTAACGGAGCCGCGCCTCGGAGGGCGGCTTCTGGCCGAGGCCGTGTGGAAACGCATTTGGCACACCAGTATGCCGAACTCGAGGCTACAGGTCCCGTCATTGAGCCTGCTGATGCCATCCAGTGCTCATCGCCGCGTCAACGCGCGTCCGCTCTGTTCGTGATGTCTCGGACCACCCTCAGCGGTCTTTAAAAGGGCTCACGCCCCCGCCAGCTTCATCGCCTTCATCGTTTTGGTCATGCCCAGGATGGCGATCACCCGCTTGAGGTTGTAAGCCAGCACGTGCAGGTTCATCTCGGTGCTGACGTGCTCCAGCGTCTTCGTCAGGAAGTGCGTCCAGCCCATCCAGTGCTTGAGCGTGCCGAACACGTGCTCCACGGTACTTCTTCGCAGCGTCATTGCATCGGGCTTGCGATCAAGCCGCTGCTGAACTCGCTCCAGGACTTCCTCATGCTCCCAGCGACGGATGCGACGGTAGTCGCCGGTCGTGCAAGATTCCTTTATCGCGCACCTCGGGCAGGCGCTGCTCCAGTAGACGTGCTGCTTGAGATTGCTCTCGATCGTGCTGAACCGATAGATCGCGCGTTCTCCAGCTGGGCACCGGTATTCGTCATCCTTGGCGATGTAGATGAAGTCGCTCTTGTCGAAGCGACCCTCTGCCTTGGCGTTCGATGTCATCGGCTTGGGCACGAAGGTCGTGATGCCCGCGTTCTCACAGGCCTTGAGCTCAGTGCCGTTGAAGTACCCACGGTCAGCGAAGGCGCGCAGCCTGCTTTTACCCATCGCCTCGCGCGCGGCCAGCGCCATCTTGCTCAGTTGGGCTCGGTCATTCCCGACGTTCGTCACTTCGTGGGCAACGATCAGATGGTGCTTGGCATCGACGGCCGCCTGCACGTTGTAGCCCACCAGGCCCGAGCCCTTGGCCTGCGAATTCATCGAGCGTGAATCGGGGTCGGTGCTGGAGCGCTGGCCGTCGGGCTCGTGCTTCAGTTGCTCCTTGGTCTCGTCGAGCTGGCGCATCTGCTCGCGCAGCTTCTTGATCTTGTCCTGTAGCCGCTCGGTCTTGGCCTCGACCTCCGCGGGCTGCGTGCGGTCGGCGGTCTCCAGCGCGTCGAGGTAGCGCTGGATGCTCTGTTCGATCTGCCGCTGGCGCGCATCGATCTTGGCTGGCGTGACGTTGCGATCCCGGCTGTTGACGGCCTTGAACTTGCTGCCATCGATGGCCACGATGGCCTGCGTGAACAGCTTGAGCTCCCGGCACATGCCGACGAAGCGTTTGCAGACGTTGCGGATGCCCGCTCCGTTGTCGTGACGGAAGTCGGCAATGGTTTTGAAGTCCGGGGCCAGCCGACCAGTGAGCCACATTAGCTCGACGTTGCGTTGGGCCTCTCGTTCCAGGCGCCGGCTGGACTGGATGCGGTTTAGGTAGCCGTAGATGTAGAGCTTGAGAAGCACCGCCGGGTGGTACGCAGGCCGACCGGTAGCAGCCGGGTCCGCGCCCTTGAAGCCGAGTGCCTGAAGATCAAGTTCCTCGACGAAGGCGTCGACCACTCGCACCGGGTTGTCTTCGCCGATATAGTCATCAAGACATTCCGGCAACAGCGCGACCTGCTGTCGGTCTTCGCCTTCGATGAATCGCTTCATGGGCACCTCGCTTGGAACGGATGCAGCGATTTTATTTTTCGACAAGCAGGACTGGAAGTCTTTTCACACAGCCTCGGCCGGCTGGAGACCGTCACTGGAGAACCGCGTCTATCCGTCCCTCTGCAGAGGCTGCCAGAGCCTCCTCAAGTATTTGGAACACGTCGCGTCCGGTGCTCGACAGGAAGTAGTTGCCAAGGCTCGTGATTTGCGGTGCGATGTTGTCGCCCCAGGGCGGGTTCGACTGGCGATTCTCAATGTCCCACACCACAGATGCGGGAGGCAATTTGCTCAGGGTCGCCTTTGCCTGCCGCAGCTCCGCGAGCGCGAGCAACGCATTCCCATGAGGCAAACGACCTTGGTAGAGCTCGTTCATCAAGTGAGGGAAACGGCGGCCCCAGCCGGTGGGTTCGCAATGCGCGCTGATGGTTGAGAAGAACGAGTGCACGAAGGACGGTGCACCGAGCTCGTCCGTGACTGAACCCACCGTTACTCCGATTGCCATGCGTGCTCCTCGTGAACTGGCGTCGCCTTGTATGACTGCTATCGGGCGAATTCTGCCTTGAAGCTGAACAGCCGGTCTTGGCCGACTGTAGCCCCACGTCCCCCGCCGGAGCAAAGGGGCCCACTGCGGTCTTCCGACATTGTCCAAAGCTGCCAGTCGTCGCGCCAAAGCTAAGAGACCTCTCCTTCCACGCATTGTCTAGCCAAGCACGCTGAATAAAATCCAGCCGTGTCCGCCGCTTTAGTCCCACGCTCCCAGTGCACCGCTTGCCTGCGCCCGCTCAGCGCCTGCATTTGCCGCTGGGTCGCACCCACCGCCCACGCGGTGGAGGTACTGGTGCTGCAGCACCCGCTGGAGGTGCACCAGGCCAAAGGCAGCGCCCGCCTGCTGCACCTCAGCTTGGCGCACTGCCGCTTGGTGGTGGGTGAGGCATTTGCCGTGCCCGTCTGGCCGGAGGACGGCAAGCACACGCTGCTGCTGTACCCGGACAGTCTGCAAGATACCGCCCCGGACCTGCAGGGCCCACCCCCGCTACCGCCCGAGTGGCCGCAACCCCCGTCGCGCCTGCGCCTGGTCGTGCTGGATGGCACCTGGCGCAAAAGCCGAAAGATGCTCTACGAAAGCCCGCCACTGCAACAGTTGCCCCGCTTGGCCCTGCGCAACCTGCCGCCTTCGCACTACCGTATCCGCAAAGCCCATGGGCCCGACCAACTGTCCACGCTGGAGGCGACCTGCTACGCCTTGTGCCAACTGGAAGGCGGCGCGGCGCGGTTCCAGCCCCTGTTGAATGCCTTCGACGGGTTTGTAGAGTACTTGGAGCAGGCCGGCGGGCAGCGAAACGCGCAAACCGACAAGTCCTGCCCTCGGCCAAGGGTTACGGGGTTCATTTAAGTGACCAGCTGAATGGCTGGTTTTGGCCGCTTTAGGACTGCCGCGCAGACGCCTGCCGCGTTGAGATGGCGCGAACCATATCGTCGACGGCGATGTTGCCTGTCGCCTCAACGTGTTCAGAGACCGCAGTCAGGTAGTCTTCCCAGTGCTCGGACGGTTCTTCCCACGGCATCTCGCAAACAGTCCACCAGCGGTCAAACACCTGAATCGAGATGGCGTCGGAACCGAGAACCCGGCGGGCGTCGCTGGGTGAGGAAAGGAATTCGTACTCACGGACGCGCGCAAGGTAGAGAAGCTTCACAGCAATAGCAACGGCTTCTTGGCGCCAAGCCGACCGGTCCCCCCAGCTCCTGCTTTGTTGGATTCCACCGATCTCTGACCCGAGGGGGATGCGGACGAAAACTTGGACTACCAGGGGGTAGTTCATGTATTCATACGAAGACAGAATTCGAGCGGTCGAGCTGTACATCAAGCTCGGCAAACGCGTCAGGGCGACGATTCGCCAGCTGGGGTATCCGACCAAGAATGCGTTGAAGGGCTGGTACCGGGAGTACGAGCGGCGATTCGACTTACCAAGGGGCTATGCACGCTCGAAGCCCAAGTATTCTCAGGAGCAGAAGGAGGTAGCTGTCAGGCACTTCCTCGATCATGGGCGCTGCATCGCATTCACCATCAAGGCGTTGGGCTATCCGGTACGCGAATCGCTGCGTTCCTGGATTCACGAATTGCACCCTGAGCTGCACGTGCGCATCGTCGGTCGATCTAACGCGATAGCGCGGCCGCCAGCGATGAAGCAGGCAGCTGTCATCGCGTTGTGCACGCGCCAGGAGAGTGCACAAGCCGTGGCCCAAGAGCTGGGCGTGTGCAGGCCAACGTTGTACAACTGGAAGAACCAGCTACTCGGCCGTGAGGTTCCAGCATCCATGAAGCGCCAACACGATCTACCGCCAGTCCCGGAACGGGAGGAGCTGGAGCGCCAGCTCGAAGCCCTGCGACGTGACATCCGACGATTGCAGCTCGAACAAGACCTCTTGAAAAAGGCGAATGAAATCCTAAAAAAAGACCTGGGCATCGACCGGCAACTCCTGACCAATCGGGAGAAGACGTTGCTGGTTGATGCCCTGAGGCAGACGTATACCCTTGGGGAACTGCTCGACGAAGTGGGCTTGGCGCGCAGTTCCTACTTCTACCATCGAGCCCGGCTCGATGCTGCGGACAAGTACGCCGAGGTGCGTCGAACCCTCACCGACATCTTCGAGCGCAACCACCGTTGCTATGGCTACCGCCGGCTGCAGGCTTCGCTGAACAGGCAGCGCGCGAGCATCTCGGAGAAGGTCGTGCAGCGGCTGATGAAACAAGAGAGCTTGGTCGTTGCCAGGCCGAAGCGGCGCAGGTATGGCTCATACCTGGGAGAGATCAGTCCGGCGCCAGACAACCTTCTCAACCGGGACTTCCGGGCTGCCGCGCCCAACGAGAAGTGGCTCACTGACATCACGGAGTTCCAGATCCCGGCTGGCAAGGTGTATCTGTCTCCCATGATCGACTGCTTCGACGGCATGGTCGTCAGCTGGTCGCTCGGTACGCGCCCGGACGCTGAACTCGTCAACACGATGCTGGATGCGGCCGTCGAGACGGTGGTCAATACCGAAGACCGGCCCGTCGTTCACTCCGATCGTGGTGCCCACTATCGCTGGCCAGGCTGGCTCTCGCGCATCGCTGATGCGAAGCTCATTCGCTCGATGTCGCGCAAGGGGTACTCTCCTGATAACGCGGCGTGCGAAGGCTTCTTCGGTCGGTTGAAAACCGAGCTGTTCTATCCTCGCAATTGGCAGTCCACAACCATCGACCAGTTCATACAGGCCGTGGACTCCTATATCCGCTGGTACAACGAACAGCGGATCAAGATCTCACTGGGCTCTCTCAGTCCCATCGAATACCGAGAGAGTCTTGGACTTGCGACATAAAACCAGTCCAAGTTTTTATCCGCACCCCCGAGATTTCCATCGAATACTGACCCACCCGCTTTGTGAGCCCGAAGGCTTCACGGTGTGGATAAGTGCTTGATGTTCTCCTTGTGTGGATCTGCCGCAGATTGCGCCGCTGTTTCCGCGATTTGGTGGCCTCGATCGCGAGCCAGTTCGCGAGCTTGTCGGCATAGGGATCGAGCTTGCTCGAGCTCGCCCGCTTGGTGTAGCGCGGCGCTTCTTCGCCCGCTCGCAGGTACTTCTTTACGGTGTTGCGAGACAGGCCTGTACGCCTGGCTATCTCGCGAATGGACATCTGCTCGCGCAGGGCCCAGCGTCTGATGACACTCAATGTCGCCACGTCTATCACTCCTAGGATCCCCTGCCTTAAAAATGAGCAGGGTAGAGTTTTACGTGGGTCAGTCTTAGACGGAAATTAGTGCGTTAGCCGGGTCAATTTTCGGCGGCAATCAACATCCAGTGGTCCGAGGCACCCGCCAAGTCTTCAAAGAGGTCAATTTTGTCGCCATTGGATTCCTTACTGAGCGTCGCCTTCGAGCGGCTTCTTATGGCCGACTGTACCCAGTAGTGGTCAAAGGCGTGATTTTCTGGCCGACCGGAGCGCGAGAATGCGGACAACACCACAGGAGAACTCTTCTTGACGACCGTCGCCATCACCCCCGCAATCAACGTCAGCAACAGCAATGGCTTTGTGCTGTTTGGCGGCGTGAACGTACTCGAGTCGAAGGACATGGCTCTGCGTGCTGCAGAGGAATACGTCCGAGTTACGCGAAAGCTTGGCATCCCATACGTCTTCAAGGCAAGTTTCGACAAGGCGAATCGCTCGTCCATCCACTCCTTCCGAGGGCCGGGATTGGAAGAGGGCCTGAAAATCTTCGAAGCGGTCAAGGCAGAGTTCGGCGTGCCCATCCTCACCGACGTGCACGAGCCATGGCAGGCGAATCCTGTCGCCGAAGTCGTGGACGTTCTACAGCTACCTGCGTTTCTCGCCCGCCAGACTGACTTGGTCGTCGCGCTTGCCAGGACGGGCAAGGTCATCAACGTCAAGAAGCCTCAGTTCCTGAGCCCGCCGCAGGTGCTCAATATCGTGGAGAAAATCAGGGAGGCGGGAAGCTCCCCTGTCATTCTGTGCGACCGTGGAACCTGCTTTGGCTACGACAACCTCGTGGTGGACATGCTTGGATTCGGTGCAATGAAGAAGGTCACCGGGAATCTGCCGGTCATCTTCGACGTTACCCATGCCCTCCAGCAACGCGACGCAAATGCTGCCGTCTCTGGCGGACGGCGCGAGCAAGTGGCTGAACTGGCACGTGCGGGCTTGGCGGTGGGCTTGGCGGGCCTCTTTCTTGAAGCTCATCCTGACCCGGCGCAGGCTAAATGCGATGGTCCCAGCGCTCTGCCACTGGACCAATTGGAGCCTTTCCTCGCGCAGCTGAAGGCGTTGGACGACTTGGTGAAGTCGTTCGCACCAATGCACATCCTCGCCTGAACAAGACGCCGCATCCGACGCAACCGCACGGGCGCTTTGGCCAGCGCCGTTCACGCTCGGCAATCTGCTGACGTGAAAAAGGCACTGGCCGACCTACGACGCTGTCGGGCCGGTGCTAAAGCCGTCCAGCCGCATGCGCTTGATACGACTGTTTCACGCGCAGGCTACCCCTTGACCAGCCCAAAAAGGTGGACCTGTGTGGCATTCTGAAAAGAGTCCCTACCCGCTTGGCGCGCACTTCTGCAACGTGGCGCCAGACGACCTCCTTCAACCACCACAACCAGCGATCAAGGAGTTGCAATGCAGCAGCTTGGACGAACGGTGCACGCGTTCGTATTCGTCGGCGGCTGGGCGCTTCTGCTCGGCATGTGGAGTTGCGGCGGGGGCGGCGGGGGCGGAGGTGGGGGCGCTGTCTTGCCCATTGCGACCGTGGGCACTTCTCCGCGGCCAAGCGATGCGCCCGTCGCACCTCCACCTGATGCGCCAGTTGCACCGCCCCCTGCCGCGCCGCCCGCGCCCGAGGTGCCCGTTGAACCACCGGCGGCAACCAGCCGTGTCATCTCCGACACCATCGTTTCGGCCAAAACGGGCGCGACTTATCCGATCGATATCTACCTGCCCGCTTCCTACGACGGCGGTTCACCAGCGAGTTATCCGGTCATCTACGCGATGGACGGCGACGCGGTCTTCAATCCGCCCGGCACGCGCTTTTCGAACTTCAAGGACATTCTCGACACGCGCCGCACGCAGGCGATTCTGGTCGGCATCGGCGGCTCGTCTCGCCGCGAAGAAGACTATGCCTTGCCGGGAGCACGGGCGTACCACGACTTCCTGACGCTCGAGCTGGTGCCGTCCATCGAGGCGAGGTACCGCGCCGACGTGAACAAGCGCCTGCTCACCGGCCTGTCGCTGAGCGGGAGCATGGCCGGCATTGCGCTGTTTCTCGAAGGCGCGGCGGGCAACTTGACGTTCTCGCACTTCCTGTCGTTCGAAGGCGCGTACGACTATCAAGGGGCCGAGTACGACGACCTCGAGCAGCAGATGCACGACGCGCTCGGGGGCAGGCCCTTGCCTGCAACGCTCATTCTCACGCGCTGCGACCACCCGGTCGAATGCAACGCCGGCCCGGTGAATTCGATATTCCAGCGGCTTGTAGGGCGCGTGTACCAGGGCCTGACGGTCGAAGAGACCACCTACTCGACGAGCCACACCGGAACGGATATTCCTTCGTTCACCGACACGATCGCGAAGGTGTTTCCGCAGTAGCAGCCCCGGCGTTCCTTCTTCCGTCAGAAGCGGTCGGGCAGCCCCATGGCCGGGTCGCTGACCGAGTGCCGGCCCGTCTCGATGCGGCCGGCAAAGCGGCGGTAGAAAGACGCGTCGGCATCGCAGGTGACCACGAAGTCGTACCACTGGCCGCTGGCGTCCAGGCTCCAGCGCATGGCGGTGTCGCCGCCGCCTTTGACGCGAATGCGCCACGAGCCGTCGGGGTGGGTGCCGTAGACGCCGTTGTTGTTGTCGTCATCGTCGTTGCTGCCGCGGGGGCGGTCTTCATGGCGGCCCCTGCCGCCGGCCTGGTAGGCATCGGGGCGCGGATAGGCCTTGTTCGACTGCACGGTAAAGCGGCAATCGCGCCGGCCGTCGTTGCGCATTTCCAAAACGATGTCGCCGCGTCGCGTGTCGTAGCCGACGCGAATTTCGGGTGCGGCCGCACCGCCGGCGCGCAGCCGGTTCAGGTCGCCCTTGAACTGGCGGTGAAAGCCGTTGGGGCCGAGCACCCACAGGTCGTAGAGGCCGGCGTTGTCGGTCATGGCGGACCAGTAGCCGTCGAGCTGCTTGCCGGGCTCGACCACGTAGCGGCGCGGCAGGCTGTCCGACAGGTGCAGCTTGTCGTAGACGTGGAACACGGCGGCGGCGCGGCCGGTGTTGGCAAACAGCAGCTGCACGCGGCCGTTGAGCGAATCGCTGCGCGCGCTGGTGTGCAGCTCGTAAGGCAAGGCGCGCGAGGGGCGCACGCCGGTGGCCTGCACCGGCAGGCCGGCGTCGATGGGCGGCACGATCTTGGGCAGCGCCTCCTGTGCGGCGGTGAGTGCGTCGGCTTCGGCCTTGCTCTTGCGTCCGGCGAGGGTGGGCAGAGGCTCGTCGTTGGGGCGCTCGAAGTTGAAGGCGGTGGTGAGATCGCCGCATACGGCGCGGCGGTGCTTGCCGATCTGCGGCTCGGCCACGCCGAAGCACTTTTCCAGAAACATGAGCGTCGAGGTGTGGTCGCAGACTTGCGAGTTGACCCAGCCGCCGCGGCTCCACGGCGACACCACCCACATCGGCACGCGCGGGCCGGGTCCGTAGGGGCGGCCGTCCATGGCGGGCTGCTTGGGGGTGGCCGGCGTGTAGTTGTGATATTCGACGGCCACGTCGGCTTCGGCCATCGTGGTGCCGCCGGCCAGCGAGCCGTCGGGGTTGCGCGAGGGCACCGCGGGCGAAGGCAGGTGGTCGAAGAAGCCGTCGTTCTCGTCGAAGTTGATGAGCAGCACGGTCTTGCTCCACACCTCGGGGTTGGCGGTGAGCGCGTCCAGCACTTCCTGCACATACCAGCCGCCCTTCGCCGGGCTCGACGGGCCGGGGTGCTCGCTGTAGGCCGATGGCGAAATGATCCACGACACCGCGGGCAAGGTGCCGTTGCGGATGTCTTCGCGGAAGGTTTCCAGAAAGCCTTGCGGCATGGTGTTGCCGAAGCCCTTGGCCAGCGGGCTGAGCGGGTCGTCGATGGCCGCGTCGTAGAACGGCCCCGCGGCAGTCACCGGCTGCGTGATGTCGGTGGCCGGCACATACACCGGGCGGCGGCCCTCGGGCATCTGCTCGATGGCGGTGCGCCAATGGCGAAAGCTCATCATCTCGTTGCAGCCGAAGTTGTCGATCAGGCTCTGGTACACCTTCCATTTCACGCCGGCTTTCTCGAGCCGGTCGGCATAGGTGGTCCAGGTCCAGCCTTCGGTCGATGCGCCGATGTCGTTGCCGGCGTTGAACTGATTGTTCAGCACCGCCAGCTGCACCTTGCTGCCGTCGACGGGGCTGGTGCCGTTGGGGCCGTTGGTGCCGCTCCAATAGAACAACCGGTTCGCATGGTTCCGGTGTGCATGCCGCAGTGGTAGTGGTCGCACAGCGTGAAGGCCTCGGCCAGCGCACGCTGGAACGGCACTTCGGCGGTGTCGTAGTAGCCCATCGACAGCAGGTTCTTGACGTCCGGCCACTTGTACATGCGGCCGTGGTCCCAGGCGGCCTGCGAGTCGGACCAGCCGTGCGGCGTGCTGCCCGCTCGCTGCGCGTTGCCCTTGCTCTCGTCGAGACGGTAGGGCGTGTAGGTGCCGGGCGGCGATGTCTTGGTATAGGTCTGGTGAAAGATGGTCTTGCCGTTGGGCGCGGGCACGGCAAAGCGGTCGCCGTAGCCGCGCACGCCCTTGAAGGTGCCGAAGTAGCTGTCGAACGAGCGGTTCTCCTGCATCAGCAGCACGACGTGCTTCACGTCCTTGATGGTGCCGGTCTCGTGGTGCGCGGGAATGGCCAGTGCGCGGCGAATGCTGGGCGGAAAGGTGGCCAGCGTGGCGGCTGCAATGCCCGTGCCGGTGGCGCTTTGAAGAAACTTGCGACGTGTCGTGGTCATGTCGTGTCGGTCTTTCTGCCGTGCAGGCATGCGTGTCCGAAGGCTCGTTGTCGAGGCGACTTCCAGCGTACGAAACAGCCGTGACGCCGCGATGTCGCCATGATGACGCCGCGCGCGGCAGCTTGCCAAGCGGCACACGCAGCGGTGCGAACCTTGGTATGCGTCAGCCGGGCCGGCGCCACCGGCCGGACTCGGGGCACACGACGGCCCGCTCGCCGTTCACCAGTACTTGCTCTTCATTCAGCTGCGGCGAGGTCGAGGAGTCGACGTCGAATACAACCCCAAGCGCGCGCGCTACGGAAGCATCTTCGATGGAAAGCTCCCAGGTCAGAAACACTTGCGTGCAGTCCTGTGCAGGTCCGAAGTCGGCCGCACTGAAGCTGCTGGCGCCGCGCCGAACCACAGCATGTGGCTGGCCGGTATCGAAGAGCAAGACCGTGCCCCGGGCCAGCGGAACGCGATGGCCCGAAAAAGCAAAGTGCACGTCGAGCCCCTTGTCCTCGCTCAGGAAGAGATTGCAGAACGCCGCGCCGCCGTATTGCGCGCCGTCGTGGTGGTACCTTGCGCCGCGGCAGGCCATGAGGGCGACGTCGCTCGAGGCAAGCACATCGGGCAGGCCCAGCGTGCGCGTCCACTCGGACACGGCCTGCACGCAACGTGAGTAGTCCGGCCAGCGCATGCGCGCTCGTGCCAGGGGCAACGGCTCGACATCGCCGGGCTCCAGGGCCAGGTGCGAAGAGACTTCGTGATCCCAATCGGCCGTGAGCCTTGCAGGCGGCACAGGCACGTCGACCGCGCCCGACAGCACGACATCGCTCACGCTGCGGCTGCGAATGGCGCCGCCGCTCCAGAAGCAGGAAGTCAGCAGGTCTCGCACGCGATGCGGTGAAGGGAGTGGCTCATCGGAGCAGTGTAGTGAGGCCGTGCGCGCTAGCCGAATTCGATGGCCGCCTCCTGCGCGATGTAGGGCACATAGCGGAAGTCGTGAATCGCGGTGATGCGGTCTTCCGACAGCGCAAGCTCGATGAAGTAGCTCGGCCGCGCGGCGCCCGGCGCTGAGAAAACCGCCAGCACCTCGCGGCCGTCGAGCCAGCCCGGCGCCAGGTGCCAGTCGGCCAGACGTGCGTAGTTGGTGAAATACATCGCCACCTCGCGGCGGCCCACCGCCTTGCGCCGCGACACGAGGTCGAGCCGTACCTCGTCGGCGAGCATCGCCCGAACGCCGTCCCAGTCGTGCGCGTTGAACAGGCTCGCATAGCGCAGCAGCGCCGGCTGAAACGCGCGCGCAGGCGGTCGGGCGGGCGCGGCTTCGGACGACAGCTGGCGCAGCTGCGCGCGTCCACGGTGCAGCGCGGCCTTGACGGCGGGCACGCTCAGGTCGAGCTCGCCGGCAATCTCGTCGAGCGAATGGTCGAGCACGTCTTTCAGAATGACGCAGCCGCGTTGCGCCGGTGCGAGCTGCAGAAAACACGAGATGGCCGCGTTCACGGCCTGATGGCGTGCCAGTGCGTGGTCGGGCTCGAGCGCTTCGTCGGCCGCAAGGTCCGACGCGGCATCGATCGGCTCGGCCATGCGATGCGCATCGTGCCGCCAGCGGTCGATCGCCCGGTTGTGGGCAATGCGAAACAGCCACGGGCGCAGCGGCGGCAGCTCTTTCTGTTCCGACAGCTGGTAGTAGGCGCGGGCCAGCGTGTCTTGCACCACGTCTTCCCCGTCGGCCACGGAGCCGGTCATGCGCGTGCAATAGCGATGCAGCTCGGGCCGCACATCGTCCACCAGCGCAAGGAACTGCCGGCGGGCCTCTTCCAGCGTGCCGAGAAGCGCTGCTTCATTCGCCGAAGAATCCATAAGACCCGATCTCCTTCAGTTCCACGTTGACCGGCGGCACGTCGCAGCGCTCCCGGATTCCCGCGACGAATGCCTTGAAGGCGGGGAGCGCGGTCAATGCATCGCTGCCGCCGCTTTCGGCCCCATGGGAGACGAGATGAACAAAGCTCACGCCGTCTTCGAGCCGGAATGTAGCGTAGCGCAGGCCGGGCGGTTTGGCTTCGCGGAGCGCCTCGTACACCGCGCGGACGTAGCCCTCGTTCTCGGCGATGCGGTCGGCCTTGACCTTGTATTGCACCATGCGTTTCATGATCGGAGTCCTTTCTCAGGCCGGGGCCTGAACAGTTTGCAGTTTGTGTTTCCTGGCGGGTAGCCAGCAGGCCGCAAGCGCGGCCAACACCGAAAGCGCAGAGCCGACACCCATCGCCCGCGCGAAACCATGGCTGAAGGCCTCTGGCGAGCCGAGGCTGCCGAATTGCGCAAACACTTCGACGAGCAGCGCAATGCCGAACATGCCGCCGAGATAGCGGAACATGTTGAAGGTGCCCGAGGCCTTGCCGATCTCGACCGGCGCCACCGCGCTCAGCACGGCGTTCTGCGCCGCGGGCATGGCCATCGAGACACCGGCGCCGGCCACGATCAGCGGCGGCACGAGTTGGGCATAGGGAAGATCGGGCGCCGCAAGCAGCGCGATCCAGCCGCTGCCGATGGCCTGCAGCAGCACGCCGCACACGACCAGCGGGCGCTCGCCCCAGCGGTTCACCAGGCCACCGGCGAACGGCGCGACCACGAACAGCGTGGCCGTCCACGGCAGCAGGCGCAGCCCTGCGGCGAGCGGTCCGGCGCCCTGCGCCTGAAGGAACTGCGGCAGGAAGAACGCGGTGGCGTACATCGGCGCGTAGAAAAGAAAGCTCGCCGCAATACCCGCCGAGAAGGCGCGCGATCGGAACAGCCTGAGCGGCAACATGGGGTCTTGCGCCCGCTGCTCCCGCACGACGAAGCCGATGGCCAGCAGCACGCAGGCCGCCAGCGCCCCGGCCACTTCGGCACTGGCCCAGCCAGCCTCGTGTCCGCGCGTCAACGCCCACACCGCGCCGAGGACAGCGCCGGTGGCAAGCAATACGCCGGCGAAGTCGAGCGCCGCGGCCGGTCCGCGGCTTTCGGGAATACGGCGTAGCACCAGCGGAATGACGATCAAGCCCACGGGAATGTTGATCCAGAAGATCCACGGCCACGCGAGGCCCTGGGCCACCGCGCCGCCCGCGGCCGGCCCGACGATCAGGGCCAGCCCGGTGATGCTGCCGAAGATGCCAAGCGCCCTCGCCCGCATCTCCTTCGGAAAAGCGCCGCTCAATAGCGCCATGGCCAGCGGCATCGCCAACGCCGCGCCGACGCCTTGCAGGGCGCGCGCGGCAATCAGCCAGGCCGCGCTGCTCGCCAGTGCGCATCCGGCCGAGGCCAGCACGAAGATCGCCAGGCCCGCGGCCAGCATGCGCCGTCGCCCGAAGCGGTCGCCAAGCGCCGCGCCAGTCATCAGCAGCACGGCAAAGCTCAGGTTGTAGGCGTTGACGATCCACTCGAGCGCTTCGATCGGCGCGCCCAGGTCCAGCCGGATCGCGCTCAGCGCCGTCGTAACGACCAGGGCATCCAGCGCGATCATGAAAGACACCAGGGACGCGAGCGCGAGAACCCAGCGTCTTCGAGTGATTTCTTCAGGGGTCCCGTCAGGCAAAGGGGAGGTAGTGGCCACAGTGGTTCCTTGGTCGCGGTACGTACATGCAACCAGGACGTTCGGGCTGGGCAAAAGGATCCGGTCCGCCGGATTTTTCTGCTCCGGAAGGCAGAATGCGGCCGAAGCCAGGAGCCCAGCCATGCGCTATTTGTTCAACGTGTTCGGCCAGGTCATGGCCATCGAAAGAGCCGAAGACCGGTGGAACAGCTTCTTGATGGGGCCGGACGGCAAGCGCCGCAAGGCCCAGCTCGCCATTCCGCCCGATGTTCCCCGCAGCGAGCTTGCTCAATATCTCTACGACATCTATCACGAGCATGCGACGCCGACGAACGGCGATGTCTTCGAGATTGGCGGGCCTTCACCGGCCGAGGACGTGTGAGACGGCCGCCGACGCTGGCCGCCTCTCCCTAAGAACGCCGCCCCCGATGCACGAAATCGACGATCAGCTCCGCGCACGATGCGGCGTGAGTCTCGAGGAGCATGTGCGGGCCATCGAGAACATGCGCTTCCATGCGCGGCAGGTCCTGTAGCCAGGAGAGGATTTCGGCGCAGTCGAAGTAGCTGTCGTGCCGTCCCCACAGCATGAGCGCCGGGGGCTGATGTTCATGCAGGTATCGGCCGATATCCTCGAAGCGGGCGACGTAGCGGCCGTAGTCCTTGACCAAGGCACGTTGCAAGTCGAGGTGACCGGGCTGGCTCATCGTGCGCCAATCTTCGATCCAATTGTCCGCGGAGATGCGCGAGGCAATGTCGTCGGGTACGCCGCCGACATACTCGTTGCGCAGCCCCTCGAAGGTGAGATGGGCGGTAGCGGCGCGTTCGTTCTCTTTCGATGGCGCATGCCAGTAATCGATCGTGTCCTGCCATGCCGGACCGAAGCCGGTGCGATGCGCGTTGGCGTTCTGGACGATCAGCCCCAGCACGCGGCTGGGATCGCGCATCGCCAGATCGAGCCCGACAGGCGCTCCAAAATCGTGTAGGTAAAGATAGGCGCTGAGGACGCCAAGCTTTGCCAGCAGGCCTTCGATCAGATCGGTGAAGCGGACAAAGCTCGGGTCGGCAATGAGATCGGATTGGCCGAAGCCTGGAAGATCCGGCGCGATCACGAAGCATGCTTGCGACAGGCGCGGGACGATGTTCCTGAAGGTACGCGATGAGCTCGGAAAACCATGCAGGAGCAAGACGGCCGGGTGGTTCGGGTTTCCGGCCACGACGGCGGAAATCTTGCAGCCCGCAATATCGAAGCTCTCTCGACGCGTTGGACCGGACTTCATTTCGGTTCTCCCTATCTAGATACTAGACACGCGGTGGATCTAAAAATTCTAGCAACTGCGTTTGGCGCCAGAATGCGCGCATGAGCCGCCACAACGAGACGCAGGAAACTGCCGAACACATTCCTTTCGAGGAGTTCCGCAACGGACTGCCGCAGGGGCGTTTTCGCGTCATCGTCAACCCCGCGCTGGCGGTGCCTTTCGTGTCCCACCGCACGCATGCCACAACGCTCGCGCTCGCGCTCATCGGCCCGGGCATTGCGGCGGCGCTGGCCGGCTATCCGTGGATCGGCGGGCCGTTGGTGGTGGCCGGCATTCTGGTGCGGTGGTCCATCAAGACGCAGGCGCCGCGCATTCTGCTGCACCTGGCCACGCGCATGCCTTCGGTCTACGAGCAGGCCGGCGAGCACGGCGTGATGGAAGTGCGCCGCGCCTGAGGACGGCCGCAATAGGAACAGCGAACACCGCCTCAATGCATAGCTATCGCAACCTTCTGCCCTTGTGCCTGCTCGTCTGGGCGACACATTGCCTTTCATCCTCGGGCATCGAGGACATGCGTTCCAACGACGTAGTACAAGGCTTGTACGAGATAAGGGAAGAAGCTCGCAAGTTCGTTGCGCAGGAGAACGCGAGAACTCACGGTGGGTGGGTGGCAAGCGACCCCAACCTGAAGATTTTCGTCCCCAGATGCGAAGTTCCCCTGACGGCGCGGTGGCACGAGATATGGTGGTTCGACCCCGTCAAAAGTGGAGAACTATCGCGGCGCAGCCGCCGCGTGATTGCGGTGGTCTGCACCCGAACTGCGAGCTCTCCGAAAGAATGGTCCGTGCACGTCTCGGTGGATCAAGGCAAATAGCTCGAGCCGGTGCGCGAGCTGCCCAGCCTCAATCGATGCTGATGTTCGCGGCCTTGGCCACTTCGGCCCACTTCACGCGGTTCTCGTGCACGGTCTTCTTGAACTGCGCGGGCGACTCGATGCGCACGGTATTGCCCTGGCTTTCGAAGCGCTCGCGGATGTCGGGCTGCTCGAGCACCGTCTTCACCGCGGCGTTGAGCTTCTCGACGATCTGCGCATCGGTGCCCTTGGGCGCGAAGATGCCGAACCAGATCGAACTGTCGAAGCCCTTGGTGCCCGCGATGCCGCTTGATGCAATCGTGGGCACTTCCTTGACGGCCGCCACGGGCGTGGCGGTGGTCACGCCCAGCAGACGCACCTTGCCGGCCTTGTAGTGCGGCAGCACGGTCTGCACCTGGTTCATGATGCAGCAGGTTTCGCCGCGCACCACGGATGTGATGGCCTCTGGCCCGCCCTTGTAGGGCACGTGCACCATGTTCAGGCCGAGGCGCGAATTGAATTCGGCAAACGCCATGTGCGTGCCGGCGCCGTTGCCTGTAGACGCATAGTTGTACTTGCCGGGGTTGGCCTTGACGAGATCGACGAACTCCTTCAATGTCCGCGCGTTGATCACTTCGGGGTTGACGGTGAGCACGTTCGACACGTCGAGCACCGGCGCCACGGGCACGAAGTCGGCCTCCACATCGAACGGCAGTTTCTTGTAGAGCGCGGCGTTGCTGCCATGCGTGGCGGCCGTACCAAAAGAGAGCGTGTAGCCGTCGGGCTTGGCATGGGCCACGTACTCGCTGGCAATGTTGCCGGCCGCGCCCGACTTGTAGTCGATGATCACGGGCTTGCCGAGTTGCCTGGCGAGCGGCTCCTGAATGGCGCGGGCCACCACGTCCACGCCGGAGCCGGCCGGAAAGCCCATGATCAGCGTGACGGGCTGTTGCGGCCAGTCGGTCTGGGCCCATACGGCGGACGATGCGGCCGCGCACAGGGCGGCGCCGGCCAGCAGCAGGCTCGGCCGGAAGGAGCGCGAAAAGGGAGAATGGGTCATGACTGTCTTTCCTCGATGCGAGCGGTGCAGCCCGGGATTGTGGCGCGCGGTTCATGCCCGATGCGGTATGAGCTTATGCGGGGCGCATCTGCATTGCGGTACCTCTCCATAATCGCCGCATGGTCCGCCCCACCCAACAACTCCACCCCGCACGCGAGCCGGTGTCCGTGCGCGCGGCAGCCACCGTGCTGCTGCTGCGCGATTCCGAAGCCGGCATCGAAGTGCTGATGACGCGCCGCGCCGACGTTGCAAGCTTCGCGCCAGGCGCCTATGTGTTTCCCGGCGGACAGATCGATGCCGCCGACGAAGCCGCCCAGCGCATCGCCACCCACCGCCCCACCCAGACCGGCCTGCAGCTCACCCAGGCCATCGCGGCCATTCGCGAAGGCTTCGAGGAACTTGGCGTGCTGCTCGCGCGCCATTCCGACGGCCGATCGGTGAGCGCGGAAGACATCGCGTCGATGGACCGCAGCACCGCGTCGCCCGTTTCTTTCGCCGAGCAGTGCGAAAAACGCGGATTGCGGCTCGCGTCCGACCAGGTGTTCAGCCTCGCGCACTGGATCACTGACCGCGATTTGCCCAAGCGCTTCGACGTGCCCTTTCTGGTGGCGCGCATGCCCGAGGGCCAGACGCCCACGGCTGACGAAAGCGAGCAGTTCGAGCCCTGCTGGGTGCGACCGGCCGATGCGCTGGCGCGCCATGCGGCGGGCAGCTTCTTCATGATCTTTCCGACCGTGCGCACGCTGCAGCGGCTCGCGGCCTACACCAGCGTCGACGCGGTGATGAAAGCCTGCGCACCCACGGACGCCGGCGAAAAACCGCTGTGGACGAGCTGCCCGCGCGCCGGGCTGCTCGGCGGGCAGGATGCGCGCTACATGGAAAGCGATTCACCGTACGGCGAGCTCGCGCTGGTGTGCCCCGACGGCCAGTTGCTGCACACGCTCGACTGGCAGGGCGAGCACGCGGTGCCGCTGCTCAAGAACGTGCAGCGCCTGACCGCGCCCAACTCAGGCGCCATGACGGGCCCGGGCACCAACAGCTACATCGTGGGCGACGCGGACACCGGCTACCTCGTGATCGACCCGGGCCCGAACGACGCCGCGCACATCGGCCGGCTCTGGCGTGCCACGCAGGGGGACATCCGCATGATCGTGTGCACCCATTCGCATGCCGACCACTCGCCCGGCGCGGCGCCGCTGCAAGCGCTTTGCGAAAAGGCGAAACCGCCGATCCTCGGCCTGTCTTCGGCGCCGACCGCGCGCTCGTCCGCGCGCTTTGCCGCCGAACGCGAACTGCGCGATGGCGAGCGCCTGGTGCTCTCGGGCACCAGAGCCGACGGCCAGGAAATCACCCACACGCTGCGCGCCGTTCACACGCCCGGCCATGCCGCCAATCACGTCTGCCTGGTGCTGGAAGAAGACGGGCTGCTGTTTTCGGGCGACCACATCCTGAACGGCAGCACCACCGTGGTCGACCCGCCGGACGGCGACATGAACGCGTACCTCGATTCGCTCGACAAGCTCGACGCGGCCTGCGAAGCGGGCGGCATCGGCTTCATCCTGCCGGCGCACGGCTACGTCATCGGCAGCGCGCGCGCTGCCATCGCCCAACTGAAAGCGCATCGCCTGAAGCGCGAAGCCAAGATTGCCTCCGCCATGAAAAAACTCCCTCAAGGCACGCCCGAAGACTGGCTGCCGCTCGCCTACGACGACGTGCCCGAGCGCATGTGGCCGGTGGCAGCCCGCTCGCTGGCCGCGCATGTGGCGCGCATCCGGCAACTGGCTTCCGCGCCATGAGAGGCTCCAGCGAAGAAGGCATTCGCCTCGCCAAGCGCGTGGCCGCGCTCGCCGGCTGCTCGCGCCGCGAAGCCGAGCTGCTCATCGAGAACGGCGCGGTGCGCGTCGACGGCGTGCCGGCGTTGCTGCCGCAGTCGCGCGTGCAAGACCACCAGAAGGTCGAGATCGAGGCCGGCGCCAAGCCCGAGCCGGTGGTGCCCGTCACCCTGCTGCTGCACAAGCCGGCCGGCATGCCGACCGAGACCGCGCACCGGCTGCTGGTGGCCGCCAACCATCACGAGCCGGAGCGCGCGGGCATGCGCTTTCTGCCGGCGCACGGCAAGGGCCAGAACTGCATGACGCCGCTGGAAACCGGCGCCAGCGGGCTCGTGGTCTACACGCAGGATTGGCGCATCGAGCGCAAGTTGCACGAAGACTCGGGCGTGATCGAACACGAGGTCATGGTCGACGTGGCGGGCACGGTCAGCCCGGAGCAGCTGGTGCGCTTCGAGCGCTCGCCCGCGCGCGTGAGCATCGGCCGCCAAGCCGACGACCAGACCGGCCTGCGCTTTGCGCTCAAGGGCGCGCGGCCCGGGCAGATTGCGCACCTGTGCGACGAAGCCGGCGTGCGCATCCTTGCGATGCGGCGCATCCGCATCGGCCGCGTGCCGCTGTCGGGGCTGCAGCCCGGGCAGTGGCGCTATCTTTCGCCGCACGAACGCTTCTGACCAAGACAGCGACAACAACAATCAAGAAGCTCGAGGGACAGTTAAACAGACAGGGGACAGGGACAGGAGAAAAAATGAACTTCGGAATCAAAACCGCCGCACTCGCCTGCACGGCGCCTCTTGCGCTGGCGGGCTGCAGCTATCTGGCACCCTTGCTGCCCGACTACACGCCCACGGCGCCAGCGGCGCCTCCGCCGGTTGTGTCGCCCAGCGGGCTCGCGCCGATCACCGAGGAGCAGGTGGAACGCATCCGCGAGGCGATCGTCGCCAAGCCGCCGACGCCGGCCGTGGCCAAGGTCGTGCGCAGCGCGGCGCCGGCCATCGAGTCTTTTGTGCGGACCGAAGGCTGCATCACCGCGCGCAACGGCGCCGTGCTCAACCCCTTCGCGGCGCCGGGCCGGCTGTTCGACGGCACGGGCTTTCAGGGCGGGCCGATGGCGGAAATGCAGTACCACGACAAGACGGCCTGCGTGACCGTCAAGCGCATCCAGAACTGGAAGATGGTGTCGCCGAAGCTGCTGCGCTTCGACGTGGTCTACGTGGGCGACGACGGCGAGGAGCGCTCCGTGAAGCGGCATGAACTGATGCGCCAGCCGAAGGGCGGCTGGCTGTTTACGCGCTGAGCCGCTGGCGGCGGCCCGCGGCCGCCAGCGAAAGAAAAAGTGTGAAGCCCGCCGATAAGCCGGATTCTGTGCGTTGAGGTTGCCCCCAACGTGACCGCCATTACTCTGGGCCGTTTGTCGCCAAACGGCTCGATGCCACCTACCCGCCAGCTCAGCGGAACCACCTCGATACTGGCCTACTTGGTGTTGCTGCGCGCAGAGATTGCCCGTTTCACCCGAACTAAATCGGCTCGTCTCTGTTGCTCTGATCCTCACCTCGCGGTGGAGAGTCGTTAACTCCTGCGCTGTCCTGTGCAGTCCGGACGTTCCTCCAGTGCGGTCTTTCGACGCGGCGCCTTGCGGCGTCGCCCCTTTCGGGCTTGCACCAGCGGCGGTCTGGCGTGCTTCACGAAGGGGATTATCGCCTGATCCCCTCGCATCCGCCGGCGGGCCGACTCACAATGTCGCTTCGACCGACCTGCCCTGCCCTGCCCTGCCAACAACGCCCAAGGAGATCCAATGAAGGCCGAGAACATCCTCCAGACCATCGGCAACACGCCGCACATCCGCATCCACCGCCTGTTCGGCAATGCGAAGCAGCAGGTGTGGATCAAATCCGAGCGAGCGAACCCCGGCGGCTCCATCAAGGACCGCATCGCGCTCTCGATGGTCGAAGACGCCGAAAAATCGGGCGCGCTGAAGCCCGGCGGCACCATCGTCGAGCCCACCTCGGGCAACACCGGCATCGGCCTGGCGATGGTCGCGGCCGTGAAGGGCTACAAGCTGATCCTGGTGATGCCCGACAGCATGTCGGTGGAGCGCCGCCGCCTGATGCTGGCCTACGGCGCCACCTTCGACCTGACGCCGCGCGCTGGCGGCATGAAGGCCTCCATCGCCCGCGCCGAGGAAATCGTGGCCGGCACGCCGGGCGCGTGGATGCCGCAGCAGTTCAACAACCCCGCCAACGTCGACGTGCACATGCGCACCACGGCCGAGGAAATTGCGGCCGACTTCCCGGACGGCATCGACGTGCTGATCACCGGCGTGGGCACCGGCGGCCACATCACGGGCGTGGCGCGGGTGCTCAAGAAGAAGTGGCCGAAGCTGCAGGTGTTCGCGGTGGAGCCGGTGGCCTCGCCGGTCATCTCCGGCGGCGCGCCCTCGCCGCACCCGATCCAGGGCATCGGCGCCGGCTTCATTCCGAAGAACCTCGACACCTCGCTGCTCGACGGCGTGCTGCAGGTCGACGCCGAACCGGCGCGCGAAATGGCCCGCCGCTGCGCGGTCGAGGAAGGCATGCTCGTGGGCATTTCGTCCGGCGCCACGCTCGCGGCCATTGCGCAGAAGCTGCCGACGCTGGCACCCGATGCGGTGGTGCTGGGCTTCAATTACGACACCGGCGAGCGCTACCTCTCGGTCGAAGGTTTCCTGCCGGGCTGACAGCTATCTCTTTCATAGCGCCCCGGGCGCGTAAAATCTGCGGTCTGCTTGATAACCACAAGCCACACCGACATGCTGAGAATTTCTGAAATCAAACTGCCGCTCGACCACGACGACGCGGCGCTCCCCCAAGCCATTGCCACTGCCCTCGATACGCCGGTCTCCGGCGTGCGCGAGTTCAAGGTGTTCAAGCGCAGCTTCGACGCGCGCAAGCCGCAACTGCTGCAGGTCTACATCGTCGACGTGCAGCTCGCCGACGCCGAACTGGAAGCCGCATTGCTCGCCAGGCACGCCGGCCATCCGCACATCCAGCCTTCGCCCGACATGCGCTACACGCCGCCGGCGCATGCGCCCGAAGGCGCGCCCCGGCCGGTGGTGATCGGCTTCGGCCCCTGCGGCATCTTCGCGGCGCTGATGCTCGCGAAGATGGGCTTCAAACCCATCGTGCTCGAACGCGGCAAGACCGTGCGCCAGCGCACACGCGACACCTGGGGCCTGTGGCGCAAGAGCACGCTCAACCCCGAGTCGAACGTGCAGTTCGGCGAAGGCGGCGCCGGCACTTTTTCGGACGGCAAGCTTTACAGCCAGATCAAGGACCCGCGCTTCCTCGGCCGCAAGGTGATGGAAGAGTTCGTCAAGGCCGGTGCGCCGCCAGAGATTCTTTACGTCGCGCATCCGCACATCGGCACCTTCAAGCTGGTGAAGGTGGTGGAGAACATCCGCGAGCAGATCGTCGCGCTGGGCGGTGAAATCCGCTTCGAGCAACGCGTGACCGACGTGCACATCGAGGACGGCCCCACCGGCAAGCACCTTCGCGGACTCACCGTGCTCGACCAGACGACCGGCCAGAGTAGCGAACTGCGCGCCGACCACGTGGTGATGGCGCTCGGCCACAGCTCGCGCGACACTTTTTCCATGCTGCACGCGCGCGGCGTGCACATCGAGGCCAAGCCCTTCTCCATCGGCTTTCGGGTCGAACACCCGCAGGGCCTCATCGACCGTGCGCGTTGGGGCCGGCATGCGGGCCATCCGCTGCTCGGCGCGGCCGACTACAAGCTGGTGCACCACGCGAGCAACGGCCGCTCGGTCTACAGCTTCTGCATGTGCCCGGGCGGCACCGTGGTGGCGGCCACGAGCGAGCCGGGCCGCGTGGTCACCAACGGCATGAGCCAGTACTCGCGCAACGAGCGCAACGCCAACGCGGGCATCGTGGTGGGCATCGACCCGCGCGACTTTCCCGGCTGGACGGCGGAGACCGCGGGCGACGCGCTCGCGGGCATCGCGCTGCAGCGCGAACTCGAATCGAACGCCTATGTGCTCGGCGGCAGCAACTACCACGCGCCTGGGCAGCTGGTCGGCGACTTCGTCGCGGGCAAGCCGTCGACCGCGCTCGGCAGCGTGACGCCTTCGTACAAGCCCGGCGTGACGCCGACCGACCTGCACCAGGCGCTGCCCGCCTACGCCATCGAGGCGATGCGCGAAGCCTTTCCGGCCTTCGGCCGCAAGATCAAGGGCTTCGACCTGCATGACGCGGTGCTGACCGGCGTGGAAACGCGCACCTCGTCGCCGATCCGTATCACGCGCGGCGACGACTTCCAGAGCCTCAACGTGCGCGGGCTGTACCCGGCCGGCGAAGGCGCGAGCTATGCGGGCGGCATTCTCTCGGCCGGCGTCGACGGCATCAAGGTGGCCGAAGCGGTGGCGCGCAGCGTCTCGGGGGCGTAAGGAGCCACAGTCATGTCCAACGAAGATTTCCACTTCTACGAACCCGCCAAGGGCCACGGCCTGCCGCACGATCCGTTCAATGCCATGGTCGGCCCGCGGCCGATCGGATGGATCTCGTCGCAGGACGAGAACGGCGCGCTCAACCTCGCGCCCTACAGTTTTTTCAACGCCTTCAACTACACGCCGCCCATCGTCGGCTTTGCGAGCATCGGCGCCAAGGACAGCCTGCACAACATCCGCCGGACGCGCGAGTTCGGCTGGAACCTGGCCACCCGGCCGCTGGCCGAGCAGATGAACCAGTCGTGCGCGGCCGTGCCCCCCGAGGTGAACGAGTTCGAACTGGCCGGCCTCACGCCCGCGGCTTCGCGCAACATCGCAGTGCCGCGCGTGGCCGAGAGCCCGGTGTCTTTCGAATGCCGGCTCACGCAGCTGCTGCAGCTCGAAGGCGTGAACGGCGAGCCGGTGCCCACCTGGCTCATCCTCGGTGAAGTGGTGGGCGTGCACATCGCACGGCACCTGCTGAAAAACGGCATTTACGACACCGCGGCCGCGCGGCCGATCCTGCGCGGCGGCGGTCCCGCCGACTATTTCGAGATCAGCCCCGACAATCTCTTCAAGATGTTCCGACCGCGCTGAGCGGGAACATTGCTTTTCTTTCTGCCTGCTGCCAACCTGACAAGAACCGACCGATGACCGACACCGCCACGCCTCAAGAAGAAATCCAGGAAGTCCAGCCGGCGGAAGCCGAGGGCGCTGCCCAGCAGCCCCGTGCCGATGGGCGCCCGCCTCGCCAACCACGCCAGCCCCGGCAGCAGCAACAGCAAAAACAAAAGCCGAAGCAGGCCGCGCCGCAGCAACAGGCGGCACGCTCGCGCAAGGTGCACCCCGCGCTCGAGAAACTGTTCGAGCTTTACCCCAACATGTTCGGCGCGCGCTTCCTGCCGCTCAAGCTCGGCGTGTTCCAGGACCTGCTCGAAAAGCACCCCGACGATTTCAAGAAGGACGACCTGAAGGTCGCCCTTGGCCTGCACGCGCGCTCCACCCGCTACCTGGAAGCGGTGGCGGCGGGCCTTGCGCGCCACGATCTCGACGGCAACGCGGTCGAACCCGTCGCGCCCGAGCACGTGCACCACGCCATCCTGGAGCTGCACCGCCGCCGCGCGCAGCGCACCGGCGAAGACCTGCGCCCGCAACTGGTGGCACGCATCGCCCGCGCCGTCGAAGCCTCGGGCCTCGACCGCGAAGCCTACGCGGTGCTGGTGCGCTCGCGCGACGAAGACACCAATGCCGTGCTCGACGAAGCGCTGGCCGAACTCGCGCAGCAGGCCGCCAAGCGCGAGGCGCTGCTGCGGGCGTTCGAGGCCAGCGGGCGCGACAGCGAACAGGCTTTTGCCGAGATGTACGGCATGGATGCCGACGAGGTCGCTCGCACGCTCGCACGCGCACGCGCCGAGCGCCAGCCGGCGCCTCCGGCGGCCTGACCACTCCGGCCGTTGCTGCCGCAGCACCCGTGACCGACTTCGCCAACTTCGTGGCACCGCCGGCCTCCGCGAGCGCCGCGGAGGCGGATGCGATCCGCGAAGCCTCCGCCTGCCTCGACCGTTTCACCAAACGCTTCAATGCCTGCGACACCGCGGGCATGGACGGCGAGCTTCATTTCCCGCATGTGATGCTCTCGGGTGCAGAGCGCCTCGAGTGGCAGGCGCCCGGCCACCATCCCGTCGATTTCTTCGAGAAGCTCAAGGCTTCGGGCTGGCGCCGCACGCGCTACCAGTCGAAGGACGCCGTGCTGGCCAGCGCCGACAAGGTGCATTTCGTCGTCACCTACACGCGTGAAGACGGAGCCGGCATGGTGCTCAGCACGCACCGCAATCTCTGGATCGCGACCCGTGCCGCGGGGCGCTGGGGCATTTCGCTGCGTTCGTACTGACGAAGCTTCGGCCCCAGTAGAAAAGCCGCCACGGGCAACCGTGGCGGCTTTTCTTCTAACGCGGCGGAAGATCAGCGCGCGTTCTGCAGCGCCGCAATGCGCTCTTCGATCGGCGGGTGCGTGGCAAACAGCTTGCCGATGCTGCCCGTGATGCCCATCGCTTCGACCGCCTTCGGCAGTTCGCCGGCCGGCATGCCGCCCAGGCGGGCGAGCGCGTTCATCATCGGCTGGCGGTTGCCCATCAGCGCGGCGGCGCCGGCGTCGGCGCGGAACTCGCGCTGGCGCGAGAACCAGGCCACCACGATGGCCGCCGCAAAGCCCAGCACGATGTCCAGCACGATGGTGCTCACGTAGTAGCCGATGCCGGGGCCCGAGGAGCGGTCGTCGCCGCGGCGAAGAAAGCTGTCGACCGCGTAGCCGATCACGCGCGAGAGGAACACCACGAAGGTGTTCATCACGCCCTGGATCAGCGTCATCGTGACCATGTCGCCGTTGGCGATGTGCGCCACTTCGTGGCCGATGACGGCCTCGACCTCTTCACGCGTCATGCCCTGCAGCAGGCCGGTGGACACCGCCACCAGCGACGAGTTCTTGAAGGCGCCGGTGGCGAAGGCATTGGGCTCGCCTTCGAAGATCGCGACCTCGGGCATGCCGATGCCGGCCTTGTCGGCAAACTTGCGCACGGTGGCGACGATCCAGGCTTCGTCGGGCGACTGGGGGTTGTCGATCATGCGCAGGCCGGCCGTCCACTTGGCCATGGGCTTGCTGATCAGCAGCGAAATGATCGCGCCGCCAAAGCCCATGATCAGCGCAAAGCCGAGCAGTGCCGTCAGGTTCAGCCCGTTGGCCGTGAGGAAGCGGTTGACGCCGAGCAGGCTGGCGACGATGCCGAGCACTGCAACGACCATCACATTGGTCAAAACGAACAGAAGGATACGTTTCAAGTTGAATTCTCCGTGGGGGAACGCTGCCGCATAGATGAGGACCGGATGGCCCTCTTCAAGCCGGGCAAAAAAGGCGCTCTTCCTGTGTTGTTTCGTTCTGAAGGCGGCCTGCCCGGCGGCTTGCGGGTAGAGCGATGATAGGAGCAAAAGTTCTACGGCCCGGGCCGGAAGACCTTCGCGTCGTCGTAGAAATGGGCCGATTCGTTCTCCGGCCACCAGCCCGGCACGCCGAGCACCGGCAGCGGAACGAAGGGTTTCCGCACCAGATATTCCGGATCGAGGTTGCGCGCGAGCGCCCGGTCGTCGAACGCCGGCAGCCCGCCCGCCTCCGGCAAAGGCAGCAGCACATGCGCGGTGACTGCTTTGCGCGGCGTGGTGAGTTTCTCGAGCAGCGCATGGCCGAACACCAGCAGGCGCGCCTCGGCCCACAGCGCGCGCTGCGTCACGAAAAGCGAATGCCAGTCGCGCGCGGCCAGTGCTTTCCACAACGCCGCGGGCGCCTCGAGCACGGCGCCGTTCTCGTCGAAAAGCGTGAGCGCATCGCGCAGCGGGCCGCGCGTGGAGGCGATGCCCGTGCGGGCGATCTCCGCGGCCTGCAGCTCATTGAGGCGGCGCTTGGCTTCCGGAAAAGCGAGCCAGACCAGGCCGTTGAAGAAGTCGTGCAGGTTGTCGCGTGTGGGCACGGTGCGGTTCTGGAAGATGTGCGCTTCGTACGCCTGGCCGGCGGGCAGGTCCAGTTGCGGCACGAAAACGGGCAAGGAATCCGGCGCCGCGCTCTGCTGCAGCGCGACCGCCACGGAGCTGTGAAGTGCAGCGTGGGCCGTCGCCTCGCCGATGGCGCGATAAGGCGCAAGCCAGGGCTGCGCCCAATCGATCGCCGCGAGGCTCAAGGCGCGGGAGCCCCTGTCCAGCGGATGCGGTCGGGGTGCTGCAGAACGGCGAACTCCGCCGGGAGCTTGTCGAAGAGCTTGAGCGAACTGCCGTGCTTGCCCAGCAGCCCGGCCGCGCGCAATGCCTGCGCCACGTCGTTGAGCGGCACGTCGGCACCGCTTCGCAGCGCGGGCGCCGCCTGCAGGATGAACTCGGCGGCTTCGGAGGGCGGCTGCGCGGGCTTGGCCGCCTTGGCCGTTTTCCGGGCCGGCGTTTTTGCCGCCGTCTTGGCGGCGGTCTTGCGCGCCGGCGCGGCTTCGGTGTTGCCCGTCTTGCCGCTCTTCGCGGGGGCGCGCTTGGCGGCCACCTTGGCCGCAGCCTTCTTTGCAGGCGCGGCGCGCGGCGCGACCGGCGCACCATGGTGCCGCAGGTCGGTGAACTCGTCGTAGACCGTCACGGTCTCTTCGCCGGTCTTGCCCTGCTGGCCGAGGCCGCACACGCGGCATCCCTTTTCGCGCAGGCGAATCACGAGCGGCGCAAAGTCGGAATCGGAAGACACCAGCACCACCACATCGGGGCGCTCGGCCATGACAAGGTCGATGGCATCCACGGCGAGCGCGATGTCGGTGCTGTTCTTGCCGGCCGAGATATTGACCATCGGCCGCACCGACAGCCGCTTGAAGAGCGCCTGCTGCTTGAGCGCGGTTTCGGCGTTGCAGTAGGCACGGCGCACATGAACCGCGCCGTATTCGGACAGGGTTCGCTGCACGGCCTGCTCGATCACGTCGGCCGAGACGTTGTCGGCATCGATCAGCAGCATCACGCGCGGCGTCGGTGTCATGCGAGTCTCCAGGCGACCGTTTCACCACCGCGCAGCGGCTTGAGCGTGGCCTCGCCATAAGGCACCGTCTCGGGCACGGTCCAGCTTTCGCGCTTCAGCGTGATGGTGCCGCTGTTGCGCGGCAGGTCGTAGAAGTCGGGTCCGTGGAAGCTCGCGAAGCCCTCGAGCTTGTCGAGCGCGTTCACGCCGTCGAAGGCCTCGGCATAGAGCTCGATGGCGGTCAGCGCGGTGTAGCAACCGGCGCAGCCGAGCGCATGCTCCTTCAGGTGGGCCGGGTGCGGCGCGCTGTCGGTGCCCAAAAAGAAGCGGTCGCTGCCGCTGGTGGCCGCTTCGACCAGCGCCACGCGGTGCGTCTCGCGCTTGAGCACGGGCAGGCAGTAGTAGTGCGGGCGAATGCCGCCAGTGAAGATGGCGTTGCGGTTGTACAGCAGGTGGTGCGCGGTGATGGTGGCGGCCGTGAAGCGCCCGGCGTCGCGCACGTAGTGAGCGCCCTCTTTCGTGGTGAGGTGCTCGAACACCACCTTGAGTTCGGGGAAATCGCGGCGCAGCGGAATCATCACGCGGTCGATGAAGACAGCCTCGCGGTCGAACAGGTCGATGGCCGGGTCGGTCACTTCGCCGTGCACCAGCAGCAGCAGGCCGTGCTTCTGCATGGCTTCGAGCGTCTTGTAGGTGTGGCGGATGTCGGTCACGCCGGCATCGCTGTTGGTGGTGGCGCCGGCCGGGTAGAGCTTGAGCGCGCGCACGCCGGCAGCGGCGGCAAGGGAGATTTCCTCGGGCGGCAGCTTGTCCGTCAGGTAGAGCGACATCACGGGCTCGAAGGCCGTGCCTTGCGGCACCGCCGCACGAATGCGATCGCGATAGGCCGTGGCCTGCGCCGCGGTGGTCACGGGGGGCCGCAGGTTCGGCATGATCAGCGCGCGGCCGAACTGGCGTGCGCTGTGCGGCACCACGGCTTCGAGGGCGGCGCCGTCGCGCACGTGCAGGTGCCAGTCGTCCGGGCGGGTGATGGTGAGGGTGTCTGTCATGGCATGGGAATTGTCGCATCGCGGCTTCGGGCACTGGTTGGCACATGTCGTGCTTGAGCGTTTCCTTTCGCTCTTTAGCCACCTCTACACCGGAGTTCCATGTGAAGCGTGTTGCCATTCCCGCCCTTTCCCTGAAACCGCTGGCCGCCGGCGCGTTGCTGGCCACCCTCGCTGTCGCCACGCCCGCTGCGTTCGCACAGGAAAAAACCCTGCGCATCGCGATGACCGCCGCCGACATTCCGCGCACGCTGGGCCAGCCCGACCAGGGCTTCGAGGGCAATCGCTTCACCGGCATTCCGATTTATGACTCGCTCACGCAGTGGGACTTGTCGAAGGCCGATGCGCCGAGCGTGCTGATTCCCGCGCTGGCCAGTTCATGGGCCGTCGACGCGAAGGACAAGACCAAGTGGGTCTTCAAGCTGCGCCCCGGCGTCAAGTTCCACGACGGCTCGGCCTTCAATGCCGAAGCCGTGGTGTGGAACGTGCAGAAGGTGCTCGACAAGGACGCTCCGCATTTCGACCCGAGCCAGGTGGGCGTGACCGCTTCGCGCATGCCGACGCTGCGCACCGCGCGCAAGATCGACGACATGACGGTCGAGCTCACCACCAGCGAGCCCGACGCGTTCCTGCCGATCAACCTCACGAACCTGTTCATGGCCTCGCCCGCGCAATGGCAGAAGAAGTTCGATGCTGCGGCCGGCGCCACGCCCGCAGACAAGGCCAAGGCCGCATGGACCGCCTTTGCCGCCGACCCCGCCGGTTCGGGCCCGTTCAGAGTGACGCGCTTCGTGGCCCGCGAGCGGCTGGAGCTGGCCGCCAACAAGGCCTACTGGGATGCCAAGCGCGTGCCCAAGATCGACAAGGTCGTGATGCTGCCGATGCCCGAAGCCAATGCGCGCACCGCCGCGCTGCTGGGCGGCCAGGTCGACTGGATCGAAGCCCCCGCGCCCGACGCCATGCCGCAGATTACCCAGCGCGGCTTCAAGATCTATTCCAACGCGCAGCCGCACGTGTGGCCGTGGCAGCTGTCGTTCGCCGAAGGCTCGCCCTGGCTTGACAAGCGCGTGCGCCACGCCGCCAACCTCTGCATCGACCGCGGCGGCATGAAGCAGCTGCTGGGCGGCATGATGGCCGAGCCGAAGGGCACCGTGCCTCCCGGCCATCCATGGTGGGGCAACCCGAAGTTCGACATCAGGTACGACGTGAAGGCCGCCCAGGCGCTGATGACGCAGGCCGGCTACTCGGCCGCCAAGCCGATCAAGGTCAAGGTGCAGATCTCCGCCTCGGGTTCGGGCCAGATGCAGCCGCTGCCGATGAACGAGTTTGCACAGCAGTCGCTGAAAGCATGCTTCTTCGACGTGGAGTTCGACGTGATCGAATGGAACACGCTCTTCACCAACTGGCGCAAGGGTGCCAAGGACCCGTCGGCCAACGGCGCCAACGCAACCAACGTGAGCTTCGCGGCGATGGACCCGTTCTTCGCCATGGTGCGCTTCGTGAGCACCAAGACCTTCCCGCCGGTGTCGAACAACTGGGGCTACTACGGCAACGCCGAGGTCGACAAGCTGGTGGCCGATGCGCGTACCAGCTTCGACGACAAGGCACGCGACGTCGCGCTGGCCAAGCTTCACGCGCACATCGTGGACGACGCTCCCTTCGTCTGGATTGCGCATGACGTCGGTCCGCGCGCCCTGTCGGCCAAGGTCAAGAACGTGGTGCAGCCGAAAAGCTGGTTCATCGACATTGCAACCATGACGATGGACTGATGCTCGCCTATCTGCTGCGCCGGATCATCTACGCCCTGCCGATCATGATCGGCGTGGCGCTGGTGTGCTTTCTGCTCGTGCACATCGCGCCCGGCGATCCGCTGGTTTCGATTCTCCCGCCCGATGCCTCCGCCGATCTGCAGGCGCAACTGCGCGAGCTCTACGGCTTCAACCGCTCGCTGCCCGAGCAGTTCGCGATGTGGGTCTGGCGCGCGCTGCACGGCGACCTGGGTGTTTCGATCGCAAGCAACCGGGCGGTGGCGGGCGAGGTGTTCACGGCCGTGGGCAACACGCTGCGGCTCGCGGTGGTGGCCACGTTCATCGGCTTTGTGCTGGGCTGCCTGTTCGGCTTCGTGGCCGGGTACTTCCGCAACTCGTGGATCGACCGGTTCGCCTCGATGCTGTCGGTGCTGGGCGTGAGCGTGCCGCACTACTGGCTTGGCATGGTGATGGTGATCGTGTTCTCGTCGCAGCTCATGTGGCTGCCGGCCACCGGCGCGGGCCCGGGCGGCTCGAGCGACTGGGCCTGGGACTGGGAGCACCTGCAGTTCCTGATTCTCCCCGCGCTCACGATGTCGGTGATTCCCATGGGCATCATCGCGCGCACCGTGCGCCTCACGCATGTCGGCGTGTTCCGCCACATGGTGAAGAACGCGGCGCCCACGGCGCTCGCGGTGATGGGCCTGCAGCTGGGCTACCTGCTCGGCGGCTCGATCCTGATCGAGACGGTGTTCTCGTGGCCCGGCACCGGCTTTCTGTTGAACTCCGCCATCTTCCAGCGCGACCTGCCGCTGCTGCAAGGAACCATCCTGGTGCTGGCGCTGTTCTTCGTGTTGCTGAACCTGCTGGTCGACGTGCTGCAAACCATGCTCGACCCGCGAATCGCGCGGGCCTGACCACCATGAGCGCACTCCCCATCCCCTCCTCTCCTGCTGCAGCCGTTGACGTGAAGCCGCTGCCGATGCAGCGCTCGCGAGGCTACTGGACCTCGGCGCTGCTGCGCTTCACACGCGATCCGATCGCCATGGGTGCCGCCTTCGTGGTGCTGCTGCTGATCGGCTTGGCCGTGTTCGGCCCCTGGCTCGCGCCGGCCGACCCCTACGCCTCGTCGATGCTCAAGCGGCTCAAGCCCATCGGCACCGATGGCTTGCCGCTGGGCAGCGACGAGCTGGGCCGCGACATGCTGTCGCGCCTGATCGTCGGCGCGCGGCTGTCGCTGTTCATCGGCATCACGCCCGTGATCTGCGCCTTCGTGCTCGGCACGGTGATCGGCATCGTGGCGGGGTATGCGGGCGGCTTCACCAACACGCTGATCATGCGCACCATCGATGTGTTCTACGCCTTTCCCTCGGTGCTGCTGGCGATTGCGCTGTCGGGCACGCTGGGCGCGGGCGTGGTCAACTCGCTGATCTCGCTCACCATCGTGTTCATCCCGCAGATTGCGCGCGTGGCCGAAAGCGTGACCACGCAGGTGCGCACGCGCGACTACGTGGAGGCGGCGCGCGCCTCGGGCGCGAACCCGTTCACCATCGTGCGGGTGCATGTGTTGGGCAACGTGCTCGGTCCGATCTTCGTCTACGCCACGAGCCTGATCGCGGTGTCGATGATCCTGGCCTCGGGCCTGTCGTTCCTGGGTCTGGGCGTGAAGCCGCCGGAGCCGGAGTGGGGGCTGATGCTCAACACGCTGCGCACGGCGATCTATGTGCAGCCGTGGGTTGCCGCTTTGCCGGGCGCGATGATCTTCATTACTTCGATCTCTTTCAATCTTCTGTCCGATGGGTTGCGGTCGGCGATGGACAACAAGGGATGAGAATGGGTGCTTGTTCTTTTTTTCGTGTTGTTTGTCGCGGGCCGTCTTCAGGGCGCGCTCCCGCCGACGGGGTACCTTACTCCGCGAATGTCCCCCGGCCTACGGCCTCCTCCTTGATTTCGCTGCGCAAGGCACCCCATCGACGTGAGCGTTGTTCACACCGGTCGTTGATCTGCGTTGCACCAGCAGCGCGTCCCAGTGCACAGGGCATCGGGTGCTCCACGCAGCGAAATAAAGGAGGAGCCGAAGGCGGGGGACATTCGCGGAGGGGAGTACCCGGTGGCCTGTGCACCCGCCCTGAACAGCAGTGCCAAAAGCACGCCCAAAAAAACAAAGGAGTGTGACGACATGGACGCACTAAAGGACATCGGCGGCCCCGCACAACCGCTGCTCACCATCACCGGCCTGGTCAAGCACTTCCCACTCAAGAAAGACCCTTTGGGCCGCGGCGGTGGCATGGTGCGCGCCGTCGATGGGGTCGACTTCGAAGTGCTCAAGGGAGAGACGCTGGGCGTCGTCGGCGAATCGGGATGCGGCAAATCGACCACGGCGCGGCTGCTGATGCAGCTCATTGCACCAACGCGGGGCGAAGTGATTTTCGATGGCCGCGAAGTCGGCGGCCGCGAACTTCCGCTCAAGGAGTTCCGGCGCCAGGTGCAGATGGTGTTCCAGGACAGCTATGCCTCGCTCAACCCGCGCCTCACCATCGAGGACTCGGTTGCCTTCGGCCCGCAAGTGCATGGCGTGAGCCGGCGTGAGTCGGTGGCGCGTGCGCGCGACCTGCTCGCGCGCGTGGGCCTGGAGCCGCAGCGCTTTGCCGAACGCTATCCGCATGAGCTTTCGGGCGGGCAGCGCCAGCGCGTCAACATCGCGCGCGCGCTGGCGCTGCAGCCGCGCATGGTGATCCTCGACGAAGCCGTGTCGGCGCTCGACAAGTCGGTGGAGGCGCAGGTCATCAACCTGCTGCTCGACCTCAAGGCCGAGTTCGGCCTGACCTATCTTTTCATCAGCCACGACCTCAACGTGGTGCGCTACGTCAGCGACCGCGTCATGGTCATGTACCTGGGCCAGGTGGCCGAGATCGGGCCGGCCGACGCGCTCTACGATGCGCCGGCGCATCCCTACACGCGCGCGCTGCTCTCGTCGATGCCCTCGATGGACCCCGACAACCGCACCATGGAAGCAGCGCTGGCCGGCGACCCGCCGAACCCGATCAATCCGCCCACGGGCTGCCGCTTTCATCCGCGCTGCGCACTGGCCGCGCCGGTGTGCAGCCAGGTGGTGCCCGAACCCATCGCCACGGGTTCGCGCCACGCGGCGAGTTGTCTCGTCCATGAACAAGGCAGCGGGCATCCGATGGCCGTGCCGCTGGCCAGGGCGGCGTGAACGCATGACCACGACGACGATGAACAACCCGCCTTCTTCTTCCTCCGAGCCGATGGTCCGCCTGCGCGACCTCAGCGTGACCTTCTCCGGCGGCCGCAAGCCCGTGCATGCGGTCAGCGGCGTGAGCCTGGAAGTGCAGCGCGGCGAAGTGGTCGCGCTGATCGGCGAATCGGGCTCCGGCAAAAGCGTGACCCTGCGCACGCTGCTGCGCCTGCATCCCGAGCGCCGCACGCGCATGGCCGGGCAGGTGCAGGTGGCCGGGCGCGACGTGCTCGCGATGCCGGCGCGCGAGCTCGACGATTTCCGCGGCAAGGTCGCCTCGATGATCTTCCAGGAGCCGCTGCTCGCGCTCGACCCGGTGTATTCGGTCGGTGCGCAGATCGTCGAGTCGATCCGGCGGCACGAGAAGAAAGTGACGGCGTCCGAGGCGCATCAGCGTGCGCTCGCGCTGTTCGAACGTGTGCGCATTCCGAGTCCCGAACGACGGCTGCAGGCCTATCCGCACGAGATGTCGGGCGGCATGCGGCAGCGCGCGATGATTGCGCTGGCGCTGGCGTGCAAACCGCAGCTGCTGCTCGCCGACGAGCCGACCACCGCGCTCGACGCCACGGTGCAGATCCAGATCCTGCTTCTGCTGCGCGAACTGCAGCGCGACCTCGGGCTGTCGGTGATCTTCGTTACGCACGACATCGGCGCCGCGGTCGAGGTGGCCGACCGCATCGCCGTGATGTATGCGGGCCGCATCGTCGAGGAAGGCACGGCGCGCGAGCTGATCCGATCGCCGCGGCACCCCTACACCATCGCGCTGCTCAAGAGCCGCGCGCACGGGGCGCTGGCGCGCGGCGCGCGGCTGGAGACCATCGGCGGCGCGCCGCCCGATCTCTCGGCGCTGCCGCCGGGCTGCGCTTTTGCGGAGCGCTGCGCGCTGGCCACCGGCGCTTGCCGCACCGAGCAACCGCCCGTGATCGAGCTCGCGCAGAATCATCGCGTGCGCTGCATCCACACCGATGCCGCGGCCTCCATCGCGCCCACATCGGTCGCTTGACCCGCATCGCAACACCGATAGACCATGCCCCTGCACGACCCCGCCCACGCCTTCGTTCCCTATCCCGACGCACCGGTGCCGCGCGCCTCGACCGGCCTCTTGGCCGATCTGAGCTTCGCGGCAAAAGACCTGTTCGACGTGGCCGGCTATCCCACCGGCGGCGGCAGCCCGATCGTGCTGGCGATGTCGGGCATCAAGAGCCGCACCGCGCCCACCGTCCAGAAGCTGCTCGACGCGGGCGCGCGCTTCGCGGGCAAGACCGTGACCGACGAACTCGCGTTCTCGATGAACGGCAACAACGCGCATTTCGGCGCGCCGATCAATGGCGCGGCCAAGGACCGTATCACCGGTGGGTCATCGTCGGGCTCGGCCTCGGCCGTGTCGTCGGGCCTGTGCGACTTCGCGCTCGGCACCGACACCGGCGGCTCGGTGCGCGCACCGGCCAACCACTGCGGCCTGTACGGACTGCGCCCGACGCACGGCCGGGTCAGCCTGGAGGGCGCGCTCGACCTTGCGCCGAGCTTCGACACCTGCGGCTGGTTCGCGCGCGACATCGGCACCTTCGCGCGCGTGGCCGACGTGCTGCTGGGCGCCGACGCACCGGACCTCCCCGAACGCGTGCGCCTTCTGGGGCCGGACGACGTGTGGGGCCTTGCAGCGCCCGCCGCGACCCGGGCGCTGCAAGGCGTGGTCGACCGTGTGCAGGGTCTGCTCGGACCCGCGCAAGGCACGACGGTGGCCATGGAATCGTTCGATGCGATGTACTGGAATTTTCGCTATCTGCAGTCGCGCGAGGCCTGGCTTACCGACGGCCCCCTCATCGAGCGCTATGCGCCGCCGCTGGGCCCGGGCGTGGCTGAGCGCTTTGCATGGTCGCGCGACGTGACCGATGCGCAGGTGGCGACTGCGCGCGTCTTTCGCACCGCGTTCCGCGCGCACCTGGCCGCACTGCTGGGCACCGACGGCGTGCTGCTGATCCCGACCATGCCCGACATCGCGCCGCTGCGCAGCGAGGGTGAGGCCGGCCTGGAGGACTACCGCAACCGCGCGATCCGGATGCTGTGCATCGCAGGCCTCAGCGGCTTTCCTCAGCTGTCGATGCCGCTGGCGTCGCGTGACGGCGCGCCGCTCGGCCTCTCCCTGCTCGGGCCGGCAGGCTCGGACCGCTCATTGATCCGGATGGCCGAGCGCATCGCCGCCGGCTGACGCCGTGTGGCGCGGCTTCGCCGGAGTCGGCGACACTGCGCTCTTTACATCAGGCGCGTGGCGCCAGCACATCATGTCGGAAGCCTCGCCGCAGTTCATCGATTTCATCGTGGACCGACTCTCTGGAATCCCCCGCATCGCCAAGACGCGCTTCTTCGGCGGAACGGGGCTGTCGGCCGATGCCACGCAGTTCGCGATGATCATGGGCAGCACCGTTTACTTCGTGGTGAACAACAACACCCGGCCCAAGTACGAGAAGCTGGGCAGCCACTGCTTTGCCTACAACACCAAGGCCCGCCGGGTTCAGGTGCGGAAGTATTTCGAGGTTCCCATCGAGGTCATCGAAGATCACGAGGCGTTGGTGGAATTGGCCAGGGAGGCCGTGCGGGTGGCAAAAAGCCTCGCTACGAAGAAGCCCGCCGGCAAGCGCGCCTAGCCCTTCCAGTCGACGACCGCCGACGCCGAAAGCGCGCAGAGCTCGCAATCGACAGCGCCAGCCGCGCGCTCAATCACCACGAAGTCGCCCGCATCCACCGCCAGCAGCGCGTGGTGCCAGGTACCGGGCGCGAGCGTTATGCCCTGCAGGCCATCGGTGATGAACGCGGCAAGCGTATCGGCCGAAGGAGCGTCGCCGGCCTGCGCCACGACGATGACAAAACGCCTTTTTCCCAGCGGCACGAAGGTCTGGCTGCCGAGCGCGTGGCGCTCCATCTCCGTGACCTCGTGCGGGAAGCGACGTGCCTGCGCGCGGAACAGCGCAAGCATCGCGCGTCCGCCTGCGCTGCCAAGCTGCAGGTCGCCGACGAGGTCGAAACGCTCCGCATTGCCGCCGTTGATCGAGCGGCCCGCGTTCGCGGGCGCGGCCAGTACCGTGCCGTAGGGCGCGAAGGCCTGCTGCGTCAATGGCTGCACCGTGAGCAGCATCCGAGCGTGAAGAAAGGCATCGTTCATGCCGCGAGTACAGCAGAAAACATGCCGCGGGTCACTCGGACGATCGGTGCTCTGCAGGACATCGGCACGGCAGGCTAAAGTCGCGAACTCCTTCTCTTTCAGTGCGCCAGCCATGCGCTTTCCGATGCGACGCTCTCTTATCCTTTTCCTGCTCGTTCCGGTCGCCCTTGCCGCGGGATGCGCATCGGGGCCCGCGCCCCGCGTCATCCGTTTGGGCGACGGCGTGTTCAAGTCGCCCAGCCCGCAGGACGCCGAGGCCTATTGCCGCAATTTCGGGGCTCCGATGCGCTATCTCGACCCCAAGGGCTCGCGGCCCCCGGTCGGCGAAGTCACTTACCGCTGCGACTGATCGGCCGGTTCCGCGCCGGCCGGCCGAACCCGCTCCAGGATGAAGTCGATGAAGGTGCGGATGGCCCGCGTGTGCTGCCGGTTGGGCATGTAGAGCATGAACATCTGCGTGCCGAAGATCGAAAGGCGCCAGTCGTCGAGGGTGGTCACCACATCACCCTTGCGCACGTCCTCCTGCACCACGTAGTCGGGGACGAGGCCGATGCCCAGGCCGGCGAGGATGGCCTGGCGCAGGAACAGGAAGTTTTCCGAGATCAAGGTCGGCTCCAGGATCACCTCGCGCCGCACCTCTCCCAGATTCTCGCCCTGGTAGGCCGACACGCGCAGCTGCCGGCCGATGACGGCGGCCGTGACCACGGGCGCTCCCTGCAGTTCGTCGAGCTGCGTGGGCAGCGGATGCTTTTCCGCGTAGTCTCGTGAGGCGCAGGCCACGTAGCGCACCGGCCCCAGGTCGCGCGCCACCAGGTTCTGCGGCGGTTCGGGCACCACGCGAATCGCAATGTCGACCTCGTCGCGCAGCAGGTCTTCGATGCGGTTCTCGAACACCACGTCCAGCACGATGCCGGGGTACAGCCGCTTGAAGTCGATCAGCCAACCGGCCATGACAAGCTGGCCGTAGCCGCTGGGCACGCTCAGGCGCACGCGGCCCTGCAGGCCCTGGCCCAGCGTAGTGACCGATTCCCTCGCGGCCAGCAGCTCGGTCTGGATGGCCACGCCGTGCTGGTACAGGCGCAGGCCGATCTCGGTGGGCTCGGCGCGGCGCGTGGTGCGGCGCACCAGCTGCGCGCCGACCGAGCGCTCGAGCTGGTTCAGGTGGTAGCTGACATTGGCGCGGCTCATCTTGAGCCGGCGCGCGGCCGCGCTCAGGTTGCCGGCGTCGAGGATTTCCACCAGCAGGGTCAGCGATTGGAGGTCCATGCAGCGGATTGTGTCAAAAATTCTTTGACAGTCTGTCAATGATCTATGCAATTGTCAAAGCGCCGGCACGGGCGAAGAATGCGGGGTTCACCCCCAAGAGCCTCGGGCCCCTCGCATTTGCAGGGCCCGCCACGCAAGAGACAAGACAAGCACATGGCCACCACAACTCCCGGCAATTCCACGTCTTCCACGTCTTCCGCTCCCGTCACCTACGCGCGTCAAGGCGAAGTGTTCGTGGTGACCATCGACAGCCCGCCCGTCAACGCCCTGGGCGTGGAGGTGCGCCGCGGACTCGTCGCGGCCATCGAGGCGGCCGAGGCCGACAGCGGCGCCGCCGCGGTGCTGATCGTCGGCGCGGGCCGCAACTTCATCGCGGGCGCGGACATCCGCGAGTTCGGCAAGACGCCGCAGCCGCCTTCGCTGCCCGAGGTGTGCCTGAAGATCGAGAATTGCACGAAGCCGGTGGTCGCCGCCGTTCATGGCGCAGCCCTCGGCGGCGGGCTCGAAGTGGCGCTGTCGGCGCACTACCGCCTGGCTTCCCCCACCGCCAAGCTGGGCCTGCCCGAAGTGGCGCTCGGCCTTTTGCCCGGCTCGGGCGGCACGCAGCGCGCACCGCGCCTGATCGGCGTGAAGCCCGCGCTCGAACTGATGCTGAGCGGCCGCCATGCGGGCGCGAAGGAAGCGCTGTCGCTCGGCCTCATCGACCGCCTCGGCACCGAAGCCGACGCGCGCGCCGAAGGCCTCGCCTATGCGAATGAACTCATCGCCGCCCAGGCCCCGGTGCGCCGCACGCGCGAAGCCGCCGGCTTGGCGGACACCGAAGCCAGCCGCGCCGCCCTCGAAGCCGCGCGCATCGACACCGCCAAGAAGAGCCGCGGCCTGTTCTCGCCGATGAAGATCATCGAAGCCGTCGAGGGCGCGCTCACGCTGCCTTTCGACGAAGGCATGGCGCTGGAGCGCAAGCTGTTCCTGCAGTGCATCGACAGTCCGCAGCGCGCCGGCCTGATCCACGCCTTCTTCGCCGAGCGCGAAGTGCTGAAGGCGCCCGAGACCAAGTCCGCCAGCTCGCGCAAGCTCGAATCCGCCGGCATCGTCGGCGGCGGCACCATGGGCGCGGGCATCGCGGTGGCCATGCTCGACGCGGGCCTGCCCGTGACCATGATCGAGCGCGACGAGCCCAGCCTCGCGCGCGGCCGCCAGCATGTCGAGAAGGTATACGACGGGCTCATCCAGAAGGGCCGCATGACGCCCGAGGCCAAGGCAGCGGTCATGGCGCGCTTCTCGGGCTCGACGAGCTACGACGCGCTCGCGCAGGCCGACATCGTGGTCGAAGCAGTGTTCGAGGACATGGGCGTGAAGAAGGCCGTGTTCGCCGAGCTCGACCGCGTGTGCAAGCGCGGCGCGGTGCTCGCCACCAACACCTCGTACCTCGACATCGACGAGATCGCCGCCAGCATCTCGCGTCCGCAGGACGTGGTGGGCCTGCACTTCTTCTCGCCGGCCAACATCATGAAGCTGCTCGAGATCGTGGTGCCCGCCAAGGTGAGTGCCGACGTGGTCGCCACCGGCTTCGAGCTGGCGAAGAAACTCAAGAAGGTGCCGGTGCGCGCCGGCGTGTGCGACGGCTTCATCGGCAACCGCATCCTCGCGGTGTACCGCCAGGCCGCCGACCACATGATGGAAGACGGCGCCTCGCCCTACCAGATCGACGAAGCGGTGCGCAACTTCGGCTACCCGATGGGCCCGTTCCAGGTGTCGGACCTCGCGGGCGGCGACATCGGCTGGGCCACGCGCAAGCGCAAGGCGGCCACGCGAGACCCGCAGGCGCGCTACGTGCAGATTGCCGACCGCATCTGCGAACGCGGCTGGTTCGGCCAGAAGACGCAGCGCGGCTACTACCTGTACCCCGAAGGCGCGCGCACCGGCGTGCCCGACCCCGAAGTGCTGGCGATCATCGACACCGAGCGCGAGCGCGCGGGCATCAAGCCGCGGGCCTTCACCGAAGAAGAAATCATGCGCCGCTACATGGCCGCGATGGTCAACGAAGGCGCCAACGTCGTGCTCCAGCGCATCGCGCTGCGCCCGCTCGACGTGGACGTGACCTTTCTCTACGGCTACGGCTTCCCGCGCCACCGCGGCGGCCCGATGAAGTACGCCGACACCGTGGGCCTGCCCAAGGTGCTGGCCGACATCCGCGAGTTCGCGAAGGAAGACCCGATCTTCTGGAAGCCTTCGCCGCTGCTGGTGGAGCTGGCCGAACGCGGCGCCGATTTCGCGAGCCTCAATCAAAACTGAAAACCTTGCGGGACAGACCAAGAAACTGCGCAGCAGTTTTTGCTCTGTCCTCAACTGACTAAGGAACCCTCCCCATGCGCGAAGCCGTCATCGTTTCCACCGCCCGCACCCCGCTCACCAAGGCGCACCGCGGCGAGTTCAACATCACCCCCGGCCCGACGCTCGCGGCCTTTGCGGTGAAGGCCGCGGTCGAGCGCTCGGGCCTCGACCCTGCGCTGATCGAGGACGCGATCCTCGGCTGCGGCTACCCCGAAGGCACCACCGGCCGCAACATCGCGCGCCAGAGCATCATCCGCGCCGGCCTGCCGATCTCGATTGCCGGCACCACGGTGAACCGCTTCTGCGCCTCGGGCCTGCAGGCGATTGCGATGGCCGCGGGCCGCATCGTGGTGGACGGCGCGCCGGCCATGATCGCGGGCGGCGTCGAAAGCATTTCGCAGATCCGCGGCCGCAGCCCCGGGGACGGCGGCGACCTCACGCTGGACCCGTGGATCGTCGAGCACAAGCCCGCGCTCTACATGGCGATGATCGAGACCGCCGACATCGTCGCCAGGCGCTACGGCATCAGCCGCGAGGCGCAAGACCGCTTCTCCGCCGAGAGCCAGCGCAAGACCGAAGAAGCCCAACTGGCCGGGCGATACAAGGACGAGATCGTCGCCTGCACCACCACGATATCCGTGACCGACAAGGACACGAAGGAAGTCACCTACCGCGAAGTCACCGCCACGGAAGACAACTGCAACCGCCGCGGCACGACCTACGAGGCGCTCGCCAAGCTCAAGCCGGTGATGGGCGAAGACCAGTTCATCACCGCCGGCAACGCCTCGCAGCTGTCCGACGGTGCCTCGGCCTGCGTGCTGATGGAAGCCAGGGACGCGGAACGCGCCAACGTCAAGCCGATGGGGGCCTTCCGCGGCCTCGCGGTGGCCGGCTGCGAACCCGACGAAATGGGCATCGGCCCCGTGTTCGCGGTGCCCAAGCTGCTCGCGCGCCACGGCCTCAAGGTCGAGGACATCGGCCTGTGGGAACTCAACGAGGCCTTCGCCTCGCAGTCGATCTATTGCCAGGACAAGCTGGGCATTCCGTCGGAGCGGCTCAACGTGAACGGCGGCGCGATCTCCATCGGCCATCCGTTCGGCATGACCGGCGCGCGCCTCGCGGGCCATGCGCTCATCGAGGGCAAGCGCCGCGGCGCGAAGTACGCGGTGGTCACGATGTGCATCGCTGGCGGCATGGGCGCGGCCGGCCTGTTCGAAATTTATTGAGGAGCGAGCGATGGACCTGAACTTCACTCCCGAAGAAGAAGCCTTCCGCGCCGAAGTGCGCGCCTTCCTCGCCGACAAGCTGCCCGCGCGCCTCTCGGCCAAGGTGAGCGGCGGCATGATCCTCGCCAAGGCCGACATGGAGGAATGGCTCGCCATCCTCAACGAGCGCGGCTGGCTCGCCAACCACTGGCCCGAGCAGTACGGCGGCCCAGGCTGGACGGCGGTGGAGAAGTTCATCTTCGAACATGAATGCGCGCTGGCCTTCGCGCCGCGCATCGTGCCTTTCGGCGTGAACATGCTGGGGCCGGTGCTCATCAAGTACGGCAACGAGGCGCAGAAGCGCCATTGGCTGCCGCGCATCCTCGACGGCACTGACTGGTGGTGCCAGGGCTATTCGGAACCCGGCGCGGGCTCCGACCTCGCGGCGGTGAAGACCTCGGCCGTGCGCGGCATCGACTCCGAGGGCGACCACTACATCGTGAACGGCCAGAAGACCTGGACCACGCTGGGCCAGCACGCCAACATGATCTTTTGCCTGGTGCGCACCAACCGCGAAGCGAAGAAGCAGGAGGGCATCAGCTTCCTCCTGATCGACATGACCTCGCCCGGTGTGGAAGTGCGCCCGATCATCACGCTCGACGGCGAGCATGAGGTGAACGAGGTGTTCTTCTCGGACGTGCGCGTGCCGGCCGAAAACCTCGTCGGTGAAGAGAACAAGGGCTGGACCTGCGCCAAGTACCTCTTGACCTACGAACGCACCAACATCGCGGGCGTGGGCTTCTCGGTGGCGGCGCTCGAACAGCTCAAGGGCATCGCGGCCACGCAGACGAAGAACGGCAAGCCGCTGGCAGAAGACCCGGCGTTCGCGGCACGCATGGCGCGCGTGGAGATCGACCTGGAGAACATGAAGACGACCAACCTGCGGGTGATCGCTGCCGTGGCCGGCGGCGGCGTGCCGGGCGCGGAGAGTTCGATGCTGAAGATTCGCGGCACCGAGATTCGGCAAGAGATCTCGTCGCTGGCACGCCGTGCGATGGGAGTCTACGGGCGGCCTTTCGTCGAGGAAGCGCTGCACGACGGCTACGACGGCGAGAGCTTCGGCCCCGGCTATGCATCGGCCGCGGCCGCGCGCTACTTCAACAACCGCAAGCTGTCGATTTTCGGCGGCTCCAATGAAATCCAGAAGAACATCATCTCCAAGATGATCCTGGGCCTGTAAGGAGAGAACGCCATGAACTTCGAACATACCGAAGACCGGCGCATGCTCGCCGACAGCCTGAACCGCTTCATCGCCGAGCAGTACGCCTTCGATGCGCGCGACCGCATCGCGAAGTCGGCGCACGGATTCAGCAAGGAAATTCTCCAGCAGTTCGCCGAACTCGGGGTGATCGGTGCGCTGTTCAGCGAAGCCGATGGCGGCTTCGGCGGCGGCGGCTTCGACATTGCCGTGGTCTTCGAGGCGCTGGGCCGCGGCCTCGTGGTCGAGCCGCTGCTGGGCGCGGTGATGGTCGGCGAGGCGCTGGTCACCGCCGGCAGCGATGCGCAGAAAGAAAAGCTCGGCGAGATCATCAACGGCGCCGCCGTCGTTGCCTTTGCGCACGATGAGGCCGATGCGCACTACGAACGCACGCGCGTCACCACCCGCGCCGAGCGCAGCGACGGCGGCTGGGTGCTGAACGGCGCCAAGGCTGTCGTGCCGCAAGGCGAGCAGGCCGATCTGTTCCTGGTCTCCGCCCGCACCTCGGGCAAGGTGGACGACGAAGCCGGCATCTCGCTGTTTCTCGTGCCCGCGAAGACCGCGGGCCTCACGGTGCGCGGCTGCCCCGCCGTCGACGGCGGCCGTGTGGCTGAACTCACGTTCGACGGCGTGAAGCTCGGTACCGACGCACTGCTCGGCACCGAAGGCCAAGGCGCTGCGACGCTGGAGCGCGCCATCGGCCGCGGCGTGCTCGCGCTGTGCGCCGAGGCCGTGGGCGCGATGGAAGCCGCCAAGACCGCCACGCTCGATTACCTGCGCACGCGCAAGCAGTTCGGCACGCTCATCGGCAGCTTCCAGGCGCTGCAGCACCGCATGGCCGACCTGCTGATCGAAATCGAACAGGCGCGCTCGGCGGTGATCAACGCGGCGGCCGCCATCGACGGCACGGACCGCGTGGCGCGCGAGCGTGCGCTGTCGGCCGCCAAGTTCAGCATCGGCCGCATCGGCGCGCTGGTCGCGGAAGAAAGCATCCAGATGCACGGCGGCATCGGCATGACATGGGAGCTGCCGCTGCCGCACTACGCGAAGCGGCTCGTGATGATCGACCACCAACTCGGTGACGAAGACCATCACCTGCAGCGCTACATCGCCCTGGGAAAAGATTCCGGCAAGGAGATCGCGGCATGACGGACAAGACGGTTCTAATCTCGCAGCAAGGCGCAGTCCGCATCCTGACCAACAGCAACCCCGGCGCACGCAATGCGATCACGCCGACGCTGTACGCCGAACTCTCGGCCGCGCTCACCGATGCGGTGAATGACCCCGAAGTCGGCGCCGTCGTCTTCACCGGCGCAGGCGATTTCTTCTGCTCCGGCGGTGACCTGAACCTGCTGGCCAAGCGCCGCGAGTTGCCCGCTTCCGAGCGCCGCGAGAAGCTCGAAGGCCTGAACGGCCTCATCCGCGCCATTCGCGATTGCGGCAAGCCGGTCATCGCGGCCGTCGAAGGCGGCGCGGCCGGTGCGGGCCTGTCGATGGCGCTCGCCTGCGACATGCTGGTGTCGGCGCGCGACGCCTTCTACACGGTGGCCTACGTCAAGGTCGGCCTCACGCCGGACGGCGGCGCGACCGCCTTTCTCTCGGAGTTCGTCTCGCGCCAGGTGCTGACCGAGATGTGCCTGACGGGTGACCGCATGCCGGCCGAGCGCCTGCATGCGCTGGGCGCGGTCAACCGGTTGACCGACAAGGGCGCCGCGCTGGCCGAGGCCGTTGCGCTCGCGGCCAAGGTGGCCAACGGTCCGCAGCGCGCGAGCGCGCGCATCAAGACGCTGTGCCGCCAGGCGCACCGCGCCACGCTCGAGGAACAGCTCGAGGCCGAGGCCGTGTTCATGGTCGAGTCGCAGGCTGATGCCGAAGCGGCTGAAGGCATCGCTGCTTTCCTCGGCAAACGCCCGGCCGACTTCATCGCGCTGCGCCACCAGAAGCCGAAAGCCTCCTGACGCCGCCCGCCCCGCGCACCGCCTCACCATCACGCCTCGCACACGCTGCGGGGCTTTCTCGTTTCAAGGGAGTTGCCCTCATGCCATTGCTGAATTCCTCGCTGCCGCTTGCCGGCGTCCGCGTTCTCGATCTGTCCCGCATCCTCGCGGGCCCCTGGTGCGGCATGGTGCTGGCCGACATGGGCGCCGAAGTGATCAAGGTCGAGCATCCGGGCCGCGGCGACGACACGCGCGACTGGGGCCTGCGTGTCGGCAGCACCGAGACGGCCTACTTCAACAGCGTGAACCGCAACAAGCGTTCGATCACGCTTGACCTGCAGACGCCCGAAGGCCAGCAGATCGCGCGCGACCTTGCGAAGCAGTGCGACGTCGTGATCCAGAACTTCAAGTTCGGCGGCATCGACAAGCTGGGCCTCGGTTACGAACAGTTGAGCAAGGAAAACCCGGCGCTCATCTACTGCTCGATTTCGGGCTATGACCGCACCGGCCCCGAGGCCGCGCGGCCCGGCTACGACCTCGTGGTGCAGGGCGAAGCTGGCCTGATGGCGCTGAACGGCGAAGCCAACCAGCCGCCCTTGAAGTTCGGCGTGGCGGTGGTCGACCTGTTCACCGGCATGTATTCGGCCCAAGCCGTGCTGGCCGCGCTCTACCAGCGCGAAAAAACCGGCAAGGGCCGGCATGTCGAGATGGCGCTGTTCGACTGCGGCCTGATGATCACCGCCTACTACGGGCTGGAAGCGCTCCTGATGGGCGACGACCCGCCGCGCTACGGCAACTCGCACCCGTCGATCGTGCCCTACGGCGTGTTCGACGCGGCCGACGGCCCGCTGGTCATCACCGTGGGCAACAACGCGCAGTTCGCGCGCTTTTGCACCGATGTGCTCGAGCGGCCCGACCTTGCGGCGGACGAACGCTTCAAGACCAACATCCTGCGTTCGGCAAACCGCGCGGTGCTGCTGCCGGAGCTGCATGCGGAACTGGCCAAGCGCCAGCGCGCCGACCTGCTCGCCAAGCTCACGCAATCGGGCATTCCCTGCGGCGAGGTGCTCGGCCTGCTCGAAGCGCTGAATTCCAAGCGCGCGACCGATGCCGGCCTCGTGACGACGCAGCCGCACCCGGTGGCCGGCACGGTCAACGTGCTGGCGCCGCCCTACCGTTTCGACGGCGAGCGCCTGCCGGTGCGCAGCGCGCCGCCCACGCTGGGCGAAGGCACGCACGACGTGCTGCAGTCCCTGCTTGGCCTGTCCGATGACAGGCTTGCGCAACTGAAAACGAACGGCGTCGTCTGAAGACGCCCCTCTCTTCCGGTCCCTTGAACAAGTCCATGGCATTTCCTTTCTCCCGCTCCCTTCGCAATCCCGCGCGCCGCGCGCTCATCGCCCTGGCGCTTCCGCTGGTGGCCGGCACCGCCTTCGCGCAAGCCTGGCCGGCCAAGCCGATCACCGTGGTCGTGCCCTTCCCGCCCGGCGGACCGACCGACGTGGCCACGCGCATCGTGGCGCAGAAGATGTCGCAGGGCTTGAAGCAGAACATCCTGATCGACAACCGCAGCGGCGCCTCGGGCACCATCGGCGCGGCGGTGGCCGCCAAGGCCGCGCCCGACGGCTACACCTTCGTGATGCTGGCCACGCCGACGCTGCTGGCCGCGCACCTGTACGGCCCCACGCCTTACGACATCTTCAAGAGCTTCGTGCCGGTGGGCACGGTGTACGACCTGCCGATCGTGATGGTGGTCAATCCGAAATCGCTGCCCGAAGTGACCGGCCTGCAGAGCCTCATCGCGAAGGCCAGGGCCGAGGGCGGCAAGCTCAACTACACGACCGCGGGCGCCGGCAGCTTCGGCCACCTGACGACCGAGCAGCTCAAGAACATCGGCAAGTTCGACATGCAGCACGTGCCCTACCGCGGCAGCGCGCCGGCCGTGACCGACCTGATCGGCGGGCAGGTGCCGGCCATGTTCTCGGACCTGGTGGCGGTGATGCCGCACATCCGCTCGGGCACGCTGCGTGCCGTCGCAGTCGGTTCAGGCAAGCGCGTGAGCCTGCTGCCCGACGTGAAGACGGTGGCCGAACAGGGCTTCCCGGGTTTCGATGCCACCTCGTGGGGCGGCCTGCTGGCGCCGGCGGGCACGCCCAAGGACGTGGTCGACCGCATGAGCGCCGAACTGAAGACGGCGCTGGCCGACAAGGAAGTGCAGGACAAGCTCGAAAGCGTCGGCTCCTTCGCCGCCTACGGCACGCCCGAGCAGACCGGCACGCGCATGCGCCAGGATTTCGAGCGCTGGGGCAAGGTCATTCGCGACAACAAGATCACGAACCAGTAAAACAGCGCTTCGCAGGCGGCCGGCAAGAGACAACATCCAGGAGACACGCATGGCAGACAGCAAGAAGATGAAGGCGGCCGGCGAGCCGTTCCGCCCCCTGTTCCCGGTGCGCAGCCTCGCCGATATCCGCAGGCTCGAAGGAACGCCGCTGGAGCAGGCGCTGACGGTGCGCAGCACCTACGAGATCTTTCGCAACGCGGGCGTAGCCTTCGGCGCAAAGACGGCGCTCACCTTCCTTCGCACCGGCAACCCGGCCGACGCGCCGATCCGCTGGTCGTACGCCGAGCTGCTCGCGGGCATCCACCAGACCGCGAACATGCTGCATGCGCTGGGCGTGCGGCCGCATGACGCGGTGGCGGTGCTGCTGCCGGGCTGCCTCGAATACCACCTGGCGCTCTGGGGCGGCGAAGCGGCCGGCATCGTGCAGCCGCTCAATCCGTTGCTCACCGACGAGAAGCTGGTCGCGCTGATGACCGCGGGCCGCGCCAAGGTGCTGATCGCCTACGGCTCGGACAGCGAATCGGGCATGTGGTCGAAGGCGATGCGCCTGCGCGGCCAGGTGCCCACGCTCACGACCGTGCTGCGCGTGGCGCCGCATGACGAGGCGCCGGGCACCGCGGGCGCATTGCCCGAAGGCGTCGCCGACTTCGATGCACTGCGCGCGGCGCAGCCTTCGGACCATCTCGTGAGCGGCCGCGACATCGCACCCACCGACATCGCCGCCTACTTCCACACCGGCGGCACCACGGGCGCCCCGAAGCTCGCGCGCCACAGCCACGGCGCGCAGGTATTCACCGCCTGGGCCAGCGTGCAGGTCGCGGGCATGAACGAGCAGGGCATCTCGATCAACGGCTATCCGCTGTTCCACGTGGCGGGTGTGCTGCCGGCCTCGCTGGCGTCGCTCTCGGCCGGGGTGGAGGTGATCATTCCGACGACCTCGCTGCTGCGCAACAAGGAGGTGCTTGCCAATTACTGGAAGCTGGTCGAAAAGTACCGGCCGACCTCGCTCTCGGCCGTGCCCACAGTGCTGGCCGCGTTGGCGAACGTGCCGCTGGACGGGGCCGACATTTCATCGATTGGCTACTGCCGCACGGGCGCCGCCGTGCTCTCGCCGGAACTGGCGGCGCGCTTCGAGCGGCTGTTCGGCCTGCATGTGCACGAGAGCCTGGGCATGACCGAGATGGCGGGCATCTCGACCATCACGCCGCCGGGTGTGGACGGGCCCGCGGGCTGCGTCGGCTTTCCACTTCCGTATATGCAGATGCGCATCGTGGCGCTCGACGAAAACGGCAATGCCAGCGATCGCGAACTGCCGCCCGGCGAGCAGGGCATGGTGCTGTTCAAGTCGCCCAACCTGTTCTCGGGTTTCGTCGACCCGGCGGACAACGCCAAGGCCTTCACCGCCGACGGCTGGCTTGCGACCGGCGACCTGGGCTGGATCGACGGCGAAGGGCGGCTCAACCTGAGCGGGCGGTCGAAGGACCTGATCATCCGCAGCGGCCACAACATCGATCCCAAGGTGATCGAGGACGCGCTGGGCGCGCATCCCGCGGTGCAGCTGTGCGCGGCCGTGGGTGCGCCCGATGCGTACGCGGGCGAACTGCCGGTGGTGTTCGCCACGCTGGTGCCGGGCGCATCGGCGACCGAAGACGAACTGCTGGCCTTCACCGCCGCACGGGTCGATGAAGCGCCGGCCAAGCCCAAGTCGGTGATCGTCATCGAGACCATGCCGATGACCAACGTCGGCAAGATCTACAAGCCCGAGCTGCGCGCCTTGGCGGCCAGCCGCGTGGTGGCGGCCGCCGTCGAGCAGGTCTGCACCGAACTGGGCTTGGACGCAGCCGCCAGGCCGCGCGTCGGCCACGAGGGCGAGAGCCTGGTGCAGGTGCGCATCGATGCCGCCGCCGTGGGCGCGCTTGCAGCGCCGCTGCAGCAGCGGATCGAAGCGGCGCTTGCGCCACTGCCGTTCAGGACCCGGGTGCGCTCGGAATAGCCGGGCACCGGCCGGCGGGCGGCACGCACACAAAAAACAAATAAACCATCGGAGACATCGAGAACATGAACAACGCCACATTCACCACCCGCCGCGCCCTGCACTGCTTGGCCATGGCAGCGCTCGCGCTCACGGCCGCCACCTCCGGCTGGGCGCAGACCTATCCGAGCAAGCCGATCCGCATGGTGGTGCCCTTTGCCGCGGGCGGTGCCACCGACGTGCTGGCCCGCGTGATCGGCGAGAAGATGGCGGCCGGGCTGGGCCAGCCGGTCATCATCGACAACAAGCCCGGCGCCGCCGGCATCATCGGCACCGACGCCGTGGCCAAGGCGCCGCCCGACGGCTACACGCTGGTGCTGGCGCTGAGCAATTCGCTCTTGACCAACCAGTTCCTCTACCAGAAGCTGCCCTACGACACGCAGCGCGACCTCACGCTGGTCTACCAGATCGCCGTCGCGCCGCTGGTGCTGGTGGTGCATCCGAGCGTGCCGGTGAAGAACGGGCCGGAGCTCTTGAAGTACGTGGCGGCCAACAAGGGCAAGGTGGCCTACGGCTCGTACGGCGTGGGCGCGTATCCGCACCTGGCCGGCGCGCACATGAGCCTTACGCAGAAGGCCGAGATGAACCATGTGGCCTACAAGGGCGAGGCGCCGATGCTGCAGGACCTGATCGGCGGCCAGATCCAGATGGCCTTTGCCAGCGCACTGGTGGCCAAACCGCACATCGAGGCGGGCAAGCTCAAGGCCATCGGCGTGAGCGGCGAGCGCCGCATGGCCACGCTGCCCGACGTGCCGACGCTGGCCGAGCAGGGGCTGGGCGACGAGGCCTATCGCGTGGCGGGCTGGCTCGCCATTGCCATGCCGGCCGGCACGCCCAAGCCGATCGTGCAGCGCATTGCCGAGGAAGTGGGCAAGGCCACGCGCCAGCCCGACGTGCAGGCGCGCGTGGCGGCCATGGGCTTCGACCTGAAGGAGAGCTCGCCCGAGGCCTTTGCCGCCGAATACAAGAAGGAAAGTCCAATCTGGGAGCGCCTGATCAAGGATTCGGGCGCCAAGCTCGAGTAGCCTGTTTTCGAGAGGGCCGCAAAGGGGGTGCGGAACGGCGCTGCAGCTTAGGAAAACCCCAATGAACGGATGGTCATGGATCGTTACCATCCATGGCTGCTTTCCCTCTCCCTCTCGATGACCACTCCCAACGAGTCCGGCCCCCTGCTGGACGCCGCCAGCCCCCTCCCCCCAGACATCGAAGCCGCCGACGAGCCCACCAAGGTGCCGCTCGCCATCGAAGACTGGCTCACGGTCATCATCATGGGCGCGCTGGCGCTCATTACCTTCGCCAACGTGCTGGTGCGCTATTTCACCGACTCGTCGTTCGCGTGGACGGAAGAGTTCTCGGTGTTCCTCATGATCATGCTGGCGCTGGTGGCCGGCTCGGCCGCCGTGGCGCGCGACCGGCACATCCGCATCGAGTACTTCTCCGAGAGCGGTTCGATGGCGCGGCGCAAGCGGCTGGCGCAGTTCGGCGCACTGATGATCGCCATTCTGTTCACGCTGATCGGCACGCTCAGCATCCGCATGGTGTGGGACGACTACCGCTTCGACGAAACCACGCCCGGCATCGGCCTTCCGGCCTGGTGGTATTCGATGTGGCTGCCGATCGTGTCGTTCGCCATCGCGGGGCGCGCCATCGGCCTCATGGTGCGGCGCGGCCGCAAGACCAACTACGCCTCCGACGCGCCGAAGAGCGAGAAGCCATGATCGCGACGCTGCTCTTCGTCGCCTTCGTGCTGATGATGCTGGTCGGCGTGCCGATCGGCGCGGCCCTCGGCTTGGCCGGCGCCGCGTGCATTGCACTGGCCAACAGCGACGCCCAGTGGTTCGGCCTCTTGGCCGTGCCGCAGAACTTCTATGCGGGCCTCGGCAAGTACCCGCTGCTGGCCATTCCGATGTTCGTGCTGGTGGGCTCCATCTTCGACCGCTCGGGCGTGGCGTTGCGGCTCGTGAACTTTGCGGTCGCCATCGTCGGGCGCGGCCCCGGCATGCTGCCGCTGGTGGCGATTGCGGTGGCGATGTTCCTCGGCGGCATCTCGGGCTCCGGCCCCGCCAATGCCGCAGCAGTGGGCGCAGTAATGATCGCGGCCATGTCGCGCGCCGGCTACCCCGCCGCGTTCTCGGCCAGTGTGGTGGGCGCTGCGGCGGCCACCGACATCCTGATTCCGCCGTCGGTCGCGTTCATCGTGTATTCGGTGCTGGTGCCCGGCGCCTCGGTGCCGGCGCTGTTCGCGGCCGGCATGATCCCGGGCGTGATGGCCGGCCTGGCGCTGATGATTCCGGCCGTGCTGCTGGCCCGCAAGCACAAGATGGGTGCACTCGAATCGACGCTGCCGCGCCCGCCGTTCTGGAAAAGTTTTCGCGAAGCGATCTGGGGCCTGGCGGCACCGGTGCTCATTTTGGGCGGCATGCGCGCGGGCTGGTTCACGCCGACGGAAGCTGCGGTGGTGGCGGTGTTCTACGGCCTCTTCGTGGGCATGTGCATCCACCGGACCATCAAGGTGCGCGACCTGTTCGTGATCTTGCGCGAATCGGGCGAGCTCTCGGCGGTGATCCTGCTGGTGGTGTCGCTCGCGGGCATCTTCGCGTACTCGCTCTCGACGCTGGGCATCATCGACCCGGTCACGCGGGCCATCGTGAATTCGGGCCTCGGCGAATACGGCATCCTCGCGCTATTGATCCTGTTGCTGATCACGGTCGGCATGTTCCTCGACGGCGTATCGATCTTCCTGATCTTCGTGCCGCTGCTGCTGCCCATCGTGCAGTACTACAAGTGGGACCCGGTCTGGTTCGGCGTCATCCTCACGCTGAAGGTGGCGCTTGGCCAATTCACGCCGCCGCTCGCGGTCAACCTGATGGTGTCGTGCCGCATCGCCAAGGTGCGCATGGAAGAAACCGTGCGCTGGGTCGGCTGGATGCTGTTCTCGATGTTCGTGGTGATGGTGCTGGTCATCGCGTTCCCCGAACTCGCGCTGTGGCTTCCTCGGAAGCTGGGGTATTGAGATGGGGCTGTGCGTTGTGGCGTTTTGTTCGGGGCACGCTCCCGCCGACGGGGTACCTTGCTCCGCGAATGTCCTCCGGCCTGCGGCCTCCCCCTTGATTTCGCTGCGCAAGGCACCCCATCGACGTGACCGTTGCACAGAGCGGTCGTTGATCGCACGGAACAAGCGCAGCGCCCGGTGTGCACAGGGCATCGGGTGCTCCCCGCAGCGAAATCAAGGAGGAGGGCGAAGCCCGGGGGACATTCGCGGAGGGGAGTACCCGGTGGCCTTTGCACGCGCCCTGAAAAAAAGCGCCCTGAACAACAGCGTCCTGAAAAGCAGCGCCCCGAACATCCCCGCCTCAGTACCGTTCCCGAAAACATCCATCGCTTAGTTGTGTTCAGAAAACAAGGAGACCTCTTATGAAATTCCGCCGCACCCTTCTGGGCCTTGCCGCCGTAGCCACCGCCCTGGGCATGTTCTCGACCGGTGCCATGGCGCAGGCCGCCTACAAACCCGAATACAAGATGTCCCTGGTGCTCGGCCCGCCCACCCCCTGGGGCCAGGCCGGAAAGCTCTGGGCCGATCTCGTGAAGGAGCGCACCCAGGGCCGCATCAACATCAAGCTGTACCCCGGCGTCTCGCTGATCCAGGGCGACCAGACGCGCGAGTTCAGCGCGCTGCGCCAAGGCGTGATCGACATGGCCGTGGGCTCGACCATCAACTGGTCGCCGCAAGTGAAGCAGCTCAACCTCTTCTCCATGCCCTTCCTGATGCCCGACTATGCGGCCATCGACGCGCTCACCCAAGGCGACGTGGGCAAGGAAATCTTCAAGACGCTCGACAAGTCCGGCGTGGTGCCGCTCGCCTGGGGCGAGAACGGCTACCGCGAAATCACCAATTCGAAGAAGCCGATCAAATCGCCTGAAGACCTCAAGGGCATGAAGATCCGCGTGGTCGGCTCGCCGATCTATTCCGACATGTTCACCGCGCTCGGCGCCAACCCGACGCAGATGAGCTGGGCCGACGCACAGCCCGCGCTCGCCAGCGGCGCGGTCGATGGACAGGAGAACCCGCTGTTCCTGTTCACCGTGCTCAAGATGCAGAACGTGGGCCAGAAGTTCGTGACCACCTGGGGCTACGTCGCCGACCCGTTGGTGTTCGTGGTCAACAAGGAAATCTGGGCCTCGTGGACGCCGGCCGACCAGGCCATCGTGCGCCAAGCGGCTGTCGATGCCGGCAAACAGGAAATCGCCATTGCGCGCAAGGGCCTCGTGGAAGCCGATAAGCCGGTGCTCAAGGACATCGCCGCCATGGGCGTGACGGTGACCAGTCTCACGCCCGCCGAGCGCGAAGCCTTCGTGAAGGCCACCCGTCCGGTGTACGACAAGTGGAAGACCACGGTCGGCGCCGATCTGGTGGCAACGGCCGAGAAGGCCATTGCCGCACGCAAGAAGTAATCAAGCCAGCAAAGCAAAAGCCGGCATCGTTTTTCCAGGGTGGCCGCGACAATGGGGCGATGCCGCACACCCTAATCATCGATACGGACCCCGGCGCGGACGATGTGATCGCGCTGCTGTTTGCCATGGCGGCGCCTGAGACGCTGAAGCTTCAGGCGCTGACCACGGTGGCCGGCAACGTTCCGCTTTCAAAGACATCGCGCAACGCGCGCCTCGCCTGCGAATGGGCCGGGCGGCCGGACATTCCGGTGTATGTCGGCGCCGAGCGCCCTTTGCAGCGCACGCCGATTTACGCGACCAACATCCATGGCCGCGAAGGCATCACCGGCGTGAAGGTGCACGAGCCGGCTGCGCCGCTGGCCGAAGGGCACGCGGTCGATTACCTCATTCGCACGCTGCGCGCGGCACCTGAAAAGAGCGTGACGCTCGCCATGCTCGGCCCGCAAACCAACCTGGCGCTCGCGCTCGGGCAAGCTCCCGACATCGTGCGCGGCTTGCGCGGGCTGGTGCTCATGGCCGGGGCGCATTTCAACGGCGGCAACATCACGCCGACGGCAGAGTTCAACGTGTTCGCCGACCCGCATGCGGCCGAGGCCGTGCTGAAGAGCGGCGTGCCGACGACCCTGCTGCCACTCGACGTGACGCACAAGATTCTCACGAGCCCCGAGCGCATTGCGCGGCTGCGCGGCCTCGGCAACCAAGCGGGCCTGATCGTGGCCGACATCCTCGACGCCTACGCTCCGCAGGAGATGCAGCACTACGACATGGCCGGCGGGCCGGTGCACGATGCCACGGTCATCGCCTATCTGCTGCAGCCTTCGCTCTTCAAGGGCAAGCTGATCAACGTCGAAGTCGACAGCCGCGAAGGCATGGGCTTCGGCCAGACGGCGGCCGACTGGTATGGCAGCTTGAACCGCCCTGCCAACGCGAACTGGATCGTCGAGGGCGATGCGCAGGGTTTCTTCGATCTGCTGACCGAACACATCGCGCGGCTGCCATAAAGCCCAGGCGCAAATAAAAAAAGCCACGCTGCGAACAGCGTGGCTTTTGCTTTTTGTGCCGCAGCGAAAGGGTCAGTGCTGCAGAATCTTGTTCAAGAAATCCTTCGTGCGCGGCTGACGGTTTTCAGGGTGGCTGAAGAACTCGTCCTTCGGGCAGTCTTCGAGGATCTTGCCGCCCACGTCGATGAAGATCACGCGGCTGGCCACCTTGCGGGCAAAGGCCATTTCGTGCGTGACCACCATCATGGTCATGCCGTCCCTGGCGAGGCTCACCATCACGTCGAGCACTTCGCCGACCATTTCGGGGTCGAGCGCCGACGTGGGTTCGTCGAACAGCATCACGATCGGGTCCATGCTGAGCGCACGGGCAATCGCCACGCGCTGCTGCTGGCCGCCCGAGAGCTGGCCCGGGAACTTGTCCTTGTGCGCCATCAGGCCCACGCGGTCGAGCATCTTGAGGCCACGGGTCTTGGCTTCGTCGGGGCTGCGGCCCAGCACCTTGATCTGGGCGATCGTGAGGTTCTCGGTCACCGACAGGTGCGGGAACAGTTCGAAGTGCTGAAACACCATGCCGACCTTGGAGCGCAGCTTGGGCAGGTTGGTCTTGGGGTCGTGCAGCGGAATGCCATTGACCGTGATCTCGCCCTTCTGGAAGGGCTCGAGCGCGTTCACGGTCTTGATGAGCGTGGACTTGCCCGAGCCCGACGGCCCGCACACCACCACCACGTCGCCCTTGGAGATGCTCACCGAACAATCGTTGAGCACCTGCACCGGGCCATACCACTTGGAGACGTTCTTGATTTCAATCATTTTTTCGGACATTTCTTTCTCTCCGGTTCAGCCACTGGCTAGCGAATGATGGCGATCTTCTTGTGCAGGCGCTTGACCAGCCAAGAAAGGGCGTAGCACATGATGAAGTAAACGACGGCCGCGAGCAGGTAAGCCTCGATCGGGCGGCCGAAGTTCTTGCCGGCGGTCTCGAAGCCCTTGAGCATGTCATAGGCGCCGATGGCATACACCAGCGAGGTGTCCTGGAACAGGATGATGGTCTGCGTGAGCAGCACCGGCAGCATGTTGCGGAAGGCCTGGGGCAGCACGATCAGGCGCATGTTCTGGCCGTAGGTCATGCCGACCGCCTGGCCCGCATTCACCTGGCCGCGCGGAATCGACTGGATGCCCGCGCGCATGATCTCGCTGAAGTAGGCCGCCTCGAACGCGATGAAGGTGATCACGGCCGAGATTTCCGAGCGGTAGTTCGAGCCGATGGAGCCGAAGGCCGCGTAGAACGAAGCCGGCACCAAGAGGAAGAACCACAGGATCACCATCACCAGCGGAATGCTGCGCATGCCGTTGACGTAGATGGCCGCGGGCGTGTCGAGCCATTTCTTGCCCGACAGCCGCATGAGCGCCAGCACGGTGCCGAAGAGCACGCCGCCGATGGTGGCGACGATCGTCAGCATGATGCTGAAGTAGAAGCCCTTGACGACGAAGTTGCTGATGACGTCCCAGTTGTAGAACGACAGGTCGAGATTCATCATGTCAATGTCCCCCGCCGCCGCTGGCCGAGACGATGAAGCCCGGCACGCGTGTCTTCTTCTCGATGAACGCCATGATGCGGTTGATGGCAAAGGCCGAGACCACGTAGAGCGCCGTCACCGCCAGGTACACCTCGATGCCGCGCGAGGTTTCTTCCTGCGCCTGCATGGCGAACATCGTGAGTTCGGTCACCGAGACGGCAAACGCCACCGACGAGTTCTTGAAGATGTTCATCGTTTCGCTCGTGAGCGGCGGAATGATGATGCGGTAGGCCATCGGCAAGATGACGTAGCGGTAGTACTGCGGCGTGGTAAAGCCCACCGCCATGCCCGCATAGCGCTGGCCCTTGGGCAACGCCTGAATGCCCGAGCGCACCTGCTCGGCGATACGCGCCGAGGTGAAGAAGCCCAGCGCCAGCACCACCAGCACGAAGCTCGGCACGCCCTTCATGACCGGAATCAACGCCGGAATGACGTGGTACCAGAGAAAGATCTGCACCAAGAGCGGAATGTTGCGGAACAACTCGACCCAGGCATTGCCCAGGCGCACGAGCCACGGGCTGTTGGGCAAGGTGCGGATGATGCCGACCAGCGAGCCGAGCACCAGCGCGACGATCAATGCCAGCAGGGCGACCGACACGGTCCAGCCCCATGCGGACAGCATCCATTGCCAATAGGTCGGGTACTTCCCGCCCGGGTCTTGCAAGAAGACCTGCCAATCCCAGTTTGATCCCATCGGGGACTCTCCTTCTTTCAGATTTCCAGCTTGCAGAGGCCATGTCCGCGCGCCGCTTTTTTTGCGTTGCCTTGCGAAAACAAACGCCCGCCGGGGGCGGCGGGCGTTGCGCGGATGACCTTCGTCGTGATTACTTCTTGACCGCGTACTCTTCCATCGGCTTGTCGTTCGGGTTGGCCCAGGCTGCCTTCGTGGCGTCGGACAGGGGCAGGTTCACCGTGACGTTTGCCGGCGGAATCGGCTTCAGGAACCACTTGTCCCAGAGCTTGGCGAGGTCGCCATTCTTGACCTGTGCCTTGATGCTGTCGTCCACCACCTTCTTGAAGGCGGGATCGTCCTTGCGGATCATGATGGCGATGGGCTCGACGCTGAGCACCTCGCCCACGATCTTGTAGTCGGCAGGCGACTTCGACTTTGCGATGTTCGAGGCCAGGATGGAACCGTCCATCACGAAGGCGTCGGCGCGGCCCGATTCGAGCAGCAGGAAGCTGTCGGAGTGGTCCTTGCCATACAGCTCCTTGAAGTCGATGCCGCCGGCGCGCTCATTCTTGCGCAGGGTCTGGACCGACGTGGTGCCGGTGGTCGTCGCCACGGTCTTGCCGTTGAGGTCCTTGATCGACGTGATGCCCGAGTTGGCCTTCACAGCGATGCGCACTTCCTCGACGTAGGTGGTGACGGCGAACGAAACGTCCTTCTGGCGCGTGGCGTTGTTGGTGGTGGAGCCGCACTCGAGGTCGACGGTGCCGTTCTGCACCAGCGGCACGCGGTTTTGCGAGGTCACGGGCTGGAACTTGGTTTCCAGCTTGGCGAGGCCAAGGTGCTTCTGGATGTCGCGGATGATGTTGGCGCAGACGTCGTAGTGGAAACCGGTGTACTGGCCGTTGCCCAGCGTGTACGAGAGACCGGACGATTCCCGCACGCCTTCGGTGATGCTGCCCGAGGCCTTGATCTTGGCCAGGGTGTCATTGGCTTGTGCAAATGCGCCGCCGGCAGCCAGGGCTGCGATCGCCAATGCCAATATTTGCTTTTTCATACGGAAAACTCCTGAGGTGACTGGAAGATACAGATACAACTAAATTCTAGACATTCGAGTCATGGGGAATACCCGGACCAACCCGGTGCATTCTTCATGACGTACGCACCGGCCGCGCGCATTCGGGCGCCGCCGTGGTGCGGGTGAACTCATTGGCATTGTCCGACTTTCACTAAGCAGCCTTTGTGCCCGAGGGCTCGGCAGCCGCAGGCACCGGCGCGGACAGGCGCACGGGCTGGGTCAGATTTTCGGGTACGAGCAGCGCTTCCATCTCGGCGCGCGTCATGATGCCCAGCGATTCGGCCACGAGGTCGATCGGTCCGCCCGTGGCCAGCGCCGTCTTGGCGATCAACGCCGCCTTTTCGTAGCCGATGAGCGGATTGAGCGCGGTGACCAGCGTGACCGACTCCCGCACCCGCTTGGCGAGGAATTCGCGGTTCGCCTCGATGCCGTCGACGCAGTTCTGCCGCAGCGTGATGCAGGCATTGCTCAGGTGCCGGATGCTCTTGAACAGGCTCCATCCCATGATGGGCTCGAAGGCGTTGAGCTGCAGTTGGCCGGCTTCCGACGCCATGGTGACGGTGATGTCGTTGCCGATAACCTCGAACGCCACCTGGTTCATGACTTCCGGGATCACCGGGTTGACCTTGCCCGGCATGATCGACGAACCGGCCTGGCGCGCCGGCAGGCGGATTTCGCCGAAGCCGGCCTGCGGGCCGCTGGACAGCAGCCGCAGGTCGTTGCAGGTCTTGCTGAGCTTGGTCGCCACGCGCTTGAGCACGCCCGACAGCTGCACAAAGGCCCCGGTGTCCTGCGTGGCCTCGATGAGGTTGGCCGCCTGCTTGAGCGGCACGCCGCTCTGCTCGGCCAGGTACTGGCAGGCCAGGTTGGCATAGCCGTGCGGCGCATTGATGCCGGTGCCGATGGCGGTGGCGCCGAGGTTGATTTCCTCGATGAGCGCGCGCGCTTCACCGAGCCGGGCTTCGTCCTCTCCGATCATGATGGCGTAGGTCAGGAATTCCTGCCCCAGCGTCATGGGTACGGCGTCCTGCAGCTGGGTGCGGCCGATCTTGAGGATGTCCTTGAATTCGAGCGCCTTGGCTTCGAAGCTCTTGCGCAGCGCCGCCATGGATTCGAGCAGCTTGTCGATGGCGAACCACAGCGCCAGCCGCACCGCCGTGGGATAGACGTCGTTGGTGCTCTGCGAGGCGTTGACGTGGTCGTTGGGGTGCAGCACGTCGTAGCGGCCCTTTTCGTGGCCAAGCTTCTCGAGTGCGAGGTTGCAGATCACCTCGTTGGCGTTCATGTTGGTCGAGGTGCCTGCGCCGCCCTGGATCACGTCGACCACGAACTCGTCGAGCAGCTTGCCGTCGATCAGGTCGTCGCAGGCCAGGATGATGGCCGCGGCGCGGTCGCGGTCGATGGCGCCCAGGTCGGCATTGGCGCGCGTGGCGGCCTTCTTCACCAAGGCCAGGGCGCGCACCAGGTCGGGCATGGCCGAGACGCGGGTGCCGGAGATGGCGAAGTTCTCGACCGCGCGCGCCGTGTGCACGCCCCAGTAGGCGACGGCAGGAATCTGCTTTTCGCCGAGGAAGTCATGTTCGGTCCTGAAATTGGAGTTCATACAGGTTCCTCGGTAAAAAAAAGGCACGCGTATGGCGCGTGCCGGAAGATTGCTGTGACAGCGATCTGAAACTGCCGCGACTGTAGTGGCCGCCAGCCCGCGGCGCCAATGCCGTTTGCGGGGAGCCCCATGCGCAGCATTTATAGATTGTGCAGCGCACAAATTCCGCGCGTCAACTCAGCGGATGTCAGTGGGGGGCTGGGCACCGACCAGGTACGACCATAGCGCATCGGCCGTGCGCTTGGGCTGCAAGCCGCCCTCCGATGCCGCGGCGGCCTTCACGCGGCCACTGCCTGTCTTCACTGGGACCGGAGCGCTCGGCCGCTCGCGATAGGCGCGGATTTCCATTGTCGCTTCCAGGCTGTCGATCTCGGGCGGCAACGCGCTCACGAGCTTGCGCGCCTTGATTTCCTTGCGCACGGCACTCTGCGGCAGAAAGGCGATGCCGTGGCCTTCGAGCGCCATGACCTTCAGGCCTTCGGCCATGTCGGTTTCATAGACCCGGTCGAGGTGGATGGCGGTGCCCGACTCTTTCAGCAGCTGGTCGACCACCCGCCCGAGGTAGGCGCCGGGCGCATAGCCCAGGTAAGGCAGTGGTTGGCCCGGCCGGCCGGGCAGCCGGAAGCGCGGCGCGCCCTCGGCATCGGCCTTGACCCAGGGCGCGACGGTTTCCTCGCCCAGGCTGACCATCTCGTACTTGTTGGCGTCGAGTTGCAGCGGCTGCGAGGGGTGGTGATAGGCAATCAGCAGGTCGCAACTGCCCTCGACCAGGCGCAGCACCGCGTCATGCACATTGAGCGCGATGAGCCGGCTCTTGATGGGGCCGAAGTGCTCGCGCAGGCTGGTCACCCACGAGGGAAAGAAGGTGAACGCCAGGGTGTGCGGCACCGCAATCTCGATCACGTCCTGCCCGGCCGCCGAATGGCCGCGCAGCATGGCGCGGGTGCTCTGCAGCGACTGCAGCATCTCGATGGCCTGGCTGTAGAGCGTCTGGCCCGCGGGCGTGAGGCGCGTGGGATACGAGCTCCGGTCGACCAGGTCGGTCCCGGCCCAGCCCTCGAGCGCCTGGATGCGCCGCGAGAACGCCGGCTGGGTGACATGCCTCAATTGGGCCGAGCGGCTGAAGCTGCGCGTTTCCGCCAGGCTGATGAAGTCTTCTAGCCACTTTGTTTCCATACGCGGCGATTATGCGAGCGGCGCGCCATACTGCGCTCCCCCTCTTTTTCCCGCACTCGCCATGTTTTCTGCCGACCTGCTCGAACTGACTGCCACCGAACTGTCGAATCGCATCGCAGCGCGCAAGGTGTCTTGCCGCGAGGTGATGCAAGCCTCGCTGGCCCGCATCGAAGCGCTCAACCCGCGCTTCAACGCCATCGTCTCGCTGCGCGACCCCGAGGCCCTGCTGGCCGAAGCCAGCGAGCGCGACGCCGAGCTGGCCCGCGGCGAGCGGCGCGGCTGGATGCACGGCTTTCCGCTGGCGGTGAAGGATTTGAGCCACGCCGCCGGCCTGCCGACCTCCATGGGCTCGCCCCTGTCGCCGGGCTCCGCGGCACGCACCGACAGCCTGCACGTCGCGCGCATGCGCGAGTCCGGCGCCATCGTGATCGGCAAGACCAACACGCCCGAGTTCGGCCTGGGCTCGCACACCTACAACACGGTGTTCGGCATCACCCGCAACGCCTACGCCCCCGACCGCAGCGCCGGGGGCAGCAGCGGCGGCGCTGCCGTGGCGCTGGCCCTGGGCATGCTGCCGGTGGCCGACGGCAGCGACATGATGGGTTCGCTGCGCAACCCGGCGGCCTTCAACAACGTGATCGGCATGCGGCCCTCGCGCGGCCGCGTGCCCGGCGACCCGGAGCAGGAACTGTTCTTCCAGCAACTGGGCACCGAAGGCCCGATGGCCCGCACCGTGGAAGACACCGCGCGGCTGCTGGCGGTGCAAGCAGGCTTCGACACGCGCGTGCCGCTGTCGTCGCCGCAGGCCCTGCCCGCACCCGATGCGCTGCAGCTCGACGACAACGTCGAGGGCCTGCGCGTCGGCTGGCTCGGCAGCATCTGGCCCGATCTGCCGCTGGCGCCGGGCATCCGCGAACTCGGCGAACGCGCGCTCGAGACCTTTCGCGCCGTCGGCTGCGAAGTCGAGCCTTGCACGCTCGACGTGCCGCGCGAGCACAACTGGAGCGCATGGCTGCGCCTGCGCCAGCTGCTGGTCGGCGGCAAGCTCGGCGCCTACCTGAGCGACCCGAAGCTGTTCGCTCAGCTCAAGCCCGAGGCGCAGTGGGAAATCGAGCAGAGCCGGCACCTCGATGCGGCATCGCTGTACCAGGCCTCGCTCTATCGTTCGAACGTGTACCGCGCGTTCCTGAGGCTCTTCGAGCGCTTTGACTTCGTGCTGGCGCCATCGGCGCAGGTGTTCCCTTTCGATGCCGAGCTGCACTGGCCCGCCGAGGTGGCCGGCGTGCCGAGCGACACGTACCACCGCTGGATGGAAATCGTGACGCCGTTCACGCTGGCCGGCCTGCCGACGCTGAACGTGCGCGCCGGCTTCGGCGAGGGCGGGTTGCCGATGGGCCTGCAACTGGCCGGACCGATCCACGCGGACCTGGGTGTGCTGCGGCTGGGGCATGTGTATGAAAAGGCGTGCGGATGGGGCAAGCAACGCCCGTCGGTCTTGGCCTGACTCCCTCCCCTCCCGGGGGAGGGCTGGGGTGGGGGCAGGCGGCGCATCCATGGAGCGCCCTGCCCGCCCCCATCCCAACCTTCCCCCAAAGGGGGAAGGAGCAAGATCTTCAGACGGGCGTCAGCACGCCGCGCCCTGCAAAGTGCCCTTCGGCATTCGCAAGAAAATGGTCGACCGATTTCTGCGTTGCCTCGGGCGACCAGCCCGCCATGTGGGGCGTGAGCAGCACGTTATCGAGGCCGACCAGCGGCTCGGGCCGCTTGGGCTCGCTTTCGTACACATCGAGGCCCGCGCCCCCGATGCGGTTCTCGCGCAGGGCCGCGGCGAGCGCCTCGGTATCGACCACGCTGCCGCGGCCGATGCTGACCAGAAAGCCTTGCGGCCCGAGCGCATCGAGCACCTCGGCATTCACCAGGTGCCTGGTCGCCGGCCCGCCGGGCGCGGCGAGCACCAGGAAGTCGGCCCAGGTGGCGAGCGACTTCAGGTCGCCGAAGTAGCGCTGCGTTGCGCCTTCGCGCGGCTTGCGATTGTGATAGCCGACTTCCATGTCGAACGCCGCTGCCCGCTTGGCGATCTTCTGGCCGATGGTGCCCAGCCCGAGGATGCCGAGCTTCTTGCCCGACACGTTCGGCGGTTGCGGAATGGCTTCGCGCCACACACCCTCGCGGCACAGCCGGTCGAGTTGGCGGAAGCCGCGCACGATGCTGATCAGCAGGCCAAAGGCATGGTCGGCCACGCAGTCGTCGTTGGTGCCCGCACCGTTGGCCGTGGCGATGCCGCGCGCCCGGGTCACGTCGAGCGGCACGCCCTCGTAGCCCGCGCCCATGCAGCAGATCAGCTCGAGCGCCGGCATGGCCGCAATTTCTTCGGAGGTGATGCCGATCACGCCGATGGTCAGCACCGCACGAAACTTCTTGCCGTGCTCGGCAATGGCGGCGGCGCGTGCGGCAGCGTCGAAGGCATAGGTCATGTCATAGACCTCGGCAATCTGGGCCTGGTGAGCGCTCGAGAGGCTGTTGAGCACCAGCAGGGGAATCTTGGTCGACACGTCTGAACTCCTGGATCGATAAAAAAAAGAATGATCGGGCTACATCAGGGGTGTGGCTTCGCTCTTCTGCAAAGTCCACATCTGCGCATAGCGGCCTTGCTTGGCCAGCAGCTGTGCGTGGGTGCCTCGCTCGACGATCACGCCGGATTCGAGCACCAGGATCTCGTGCGCGTCGACCACGGTCGACAGCCGGTGCGCGATGACCAGCGTGGTCTTGTCCTGCGCCGCACTCTTGAGCTCCGACTGGATGGCACGCTCGTTGGCCGAGTCGAGCGCGGAGGTGGCCTCGTCGAAGATCACGATCGGCGGGTTCTTAAGCAGCGTGCGCGCAATGGCCACGCGCTGCTTCTCGCCACCCGACAACTTGAGGCCGCGTTCGCCCACGGTCGTTTCGTAGCCTTTGGGCGTGGCCGAGATGAAGTCGTGGATGCGTGCCGCGCGCGCGGCACCTTCCACTTCCTCGCGCGTGGCACCGGGGCGGCCGTAGGCGATGTTGTATTCGACCGTGTCGTTGAACAGCACCGTGTCCTGCGGCACGATGCCGATCGCGCGGCGCACGCTGGACTGCTGCACTTCGCGGATGTCCTGGCCGCCGATGGTGATGCGGCCTTGCTGGACGTCGTAGAAGCGATAGAGCAGCCGTGCGAGCGTCGATTTTCCAGAGCCCGAGGGGCCGACCACGGCGACGGTCTTGCCGGCGGGAATCTCGAAGCTAACGTGCTTGAGGATGGGCCGGGCGGGCTCGTAGGCGAAGCTCACGTCCTCGAAACGGATGGTGGAGTCGACGCCGCTGCCCTCACCCCCGCCCTCTCCCGGAGGGAGAGGGTGCAAAGACAGAGGTTGCGCGCCGGGCGCGTCGCGCACCTCGCGCTCTTTTTCCATCAGCACGAACATCTTGTCCAGGTCGGTCAGGCTCTGCTTGATCTCGCGGTAGATCACGCCCAGGAAGTTCAGCGGAATGTAGAGCTGGATCATGAAGGCGTTGACCATCACCAGGTCGCCCAGCGTCATGCGCCCTTCGACCACGCCCGAGGTGGCGCGCCACAGCATCAGCACCAGGCTCGCGGCGATGATCATCTGCTGGCCGATGTTGAGCATGCTCAGCGTGCGCTGGCTCTTGATGGCGGCCTTGCGGTAGCGGTCCAAGCTCGCGTCGTAGCGCTTCGCCTCGAACTCCTCGTTATTGAAATACTTGACGGTTTCGTAATTCAACAGCGAATCGACCGCGCGGCTCTGGGCCATCGAGTCGAGCTCGTTCATGGTCTTGCGGAACTGCGTGCGCCACTCGGTCACCGTGACGGTGAAGCTGATGTACAGCACCAGCGCCGCACCGGTGATCCAGACGAACAGCGAATCGAACTTCACGCCCAAAATGGTGAGCACCAGCACCAGTTCGATGATGGTCGGCACGATGCTGTAGAGCGACATCGAGATGAGCGAGTGCACGCCGCGCGTGCCACGTTCGATGTCGCGCGTCATGCCGCCGGTCTGGCGCTCCAGGTGAAAGCGCAGGCTCAGCGAATGCAGGTGGCCGAACACCTCCAGCGCAATCTGCCGCGCCGTTCCCTCGGTGGCCTTGGCGAAGATCAGCTCGCGCAGTTCGCCGAAGAGCGCGGTCGAGAACCGCAGCAGCCCGTAAGCCAGCAAGAGCCCGATCGGCACGATCAGGAGCGCCTGCGCCATGTCGGGCTTGGGCGTCATCGTGTCGATGAGGTTCTTGAGCAGCACGGGCACGCCGACGTTGGCCACCTTGGCACCCACCATGAAGGCGAGCGCGGCGATCACCCGCCACTTGTACTGCCACAAATAGGGGAAAAGGCGGCGCAGCGTCGCCCAGTCGGAACGGTCGCTGCGCGCCGGCGCGTGGCCGGTGGCGGAATGGGAGGGAGGGGGTAGGGCTTCGCCGCTGCGGCGCATGAGGGACAATCGTGGTTGCTTTGTTCTGCCCCAGATTGTGCCCATGTCCGATACTTCCAGCACCGCCGCTGCCGCCACCCTCAAAAGCCTGCCCACCGACATGGAGCTGGTGCTCAAGGTCATTCCGATGCCGGCCGACTGCAACGCCAACGGCGACATCTTCGGCGGCTGGGTCATGGCGCAGTGCGACCTCGCCGGCTCGGTCATTCCGGCGCGCTACGCCAAGGGGCGCCAGGCCACGGTGGCCGTGAACGAATTCATCTTCAAGCAGCCGGTGCGGCTGGGCGACATTCTTTCGTTCTATTCGAGGCTGGTGCGCATCGGGCGCACCTCGGTCACTGTCACCGTCGAAGTCTTTGCCGAACGCTTCATGGCCCAGGGCGAGTACATCAAGGTGACGCAGGCCACCTTCACCTACGTCGCCATCGACGACAACGGCCGGCCCCGCCCGATCGAGAAATAATCCGGCCTCCGCCTTTCGGCGGGCCTTGCGCGTGGCGCCGGGCTTCAGACCTTCGAAAAATCCGGCTTGCGCTTTTCCATGAACGCGCCGAAGGCTTCGCGCGCCGCAGGCTCGCGCAGCATGCGCCCGAAGCTCGCGCCCTCTTCGTCCATGCGTTCGAGCACGGCGGGCAACTGCGCCTTTTTCAGCAGGCGCTTGGTTTCGACCAGCGCACTCAGCGGCTTGGCCGCGAGCTTGCGGGCCTGAACCTGCGCAATGGCGTTGGCCTCGGTCGGCGGCACGATGCGGTTGACCAGGCCCACTTCGAGCGCGGCCTCGGCCATGAAGGGCTCGCCCAGCAGCAGCGCTTCGGCCGCGCGGTGGTAGCCCAGCATCTGCGGCACCAGCAGGCTCGACGCCGCTTCGGGGCACAGGCCCAGGTTCACGAAAGGCATCGAGAAGGCCGCGTTGTCGCCGGCATAGACCAGGTCGCAGTGGAAGAGCATGGTCGTGCCGATGCCGACCGCCGGACCGCACACAGACGCGACGATGGGCTTCGGAAAGGCCGCGATGCCGCGCAGGAAGCGGAACACCGGCGACTCCTTGCCGGCGGGCGGGGCGTTGAGGAAATCGCCGATGTCGTTGCCGGCGCTGAAGATCGTCGGGTCGCCCTGGATCAGCACGCAGCGCACGGCGGTGTCGATTTCGGCCGTGGCCAACGCATCGGCGAGTTCTGCGTACATGCCGCTGGTGATCGAGTTCTTCTTGTCGACGCGGTTGAAGGTGAGGGTCATCACGCCGGCTTCGGCGTGGACGAGGATGTCGCTCATGGGAATGGTCCTTGGATAAAACGGGTGGTGATGACGCCGGCGCTCAGGCGTCGAGGGCTTCGCGCACAAAATCGAGGCGGTCTTGCCCCCAGAACATCTGGTCGCCGACGAACATGGTGGGCGCGCCGAAGACGCCGCGTTCCACCGCTTCTTGCGTGACGGCCTTCAGGCGGTCCTTGACCTCCTGGGAGCCGGCCAGCGCGAGCAAGGCGGTGGCGTCGAAGCCCGCATTTTGAAGCACGGCGCCGACGGTGGCGGGGTCGTTGAGGTTCTTCGGCTCTACCCACATGGCCTGGAAGATGGCATCGACATACGCACCGAAGCGTGCGGGCTCTTTCATCTGGATGCCGGTGGCACCGCGCATCAGCAGCAGCGTGTTGATGGGGAAGTGCGGGTTGTGCACAAAGGGCACGCCATAGCGCTTTGCAAAGCGCTGCAGGTCGATGGTCATGTACGGCGCCTTGGGCACCACTTCGGCCGGCGAGCGGTTGCCCGTGGCCTGGAACACGCCGCCCAGGAGCATGGGCTTCCACACCAGTTCGGCACCGGTATCGGCGCAGACGTGCGGCAGCTGCGTGGCGGCCAGGTAGGCGGCGGGGCTGCCGAAGTCGAAATAGAAGTCTACGGATTTGGTCATGGAGGTCTCTTTGTGGGGTGCGCTCGTTTTTGGCGCTGTTGCTGGTGCTGTTGCGCTTGTTCAGGGCGTGTGCACAGGCCACCGGGTACTCCCCTCCGCGAATGTCCCCCGGCTTCGCCTCCTCCTTGATTTCGCTGCGGGGAGCACCCGATGCCCTGTGCACCTGGGCACGCTCGGGGTGTACCGCTGATCGACGACCGCTCTGAATAACGCTCACGTCGATGGGGTGCCTTGCGCAGCGAAATCAAGGGGGAGGCCGCAGGCCGGAGGACATTCGCGGAGCAAGGTACCCCGTCGGCGGGAGTGCGCCCTGAACGAGCCATCGAACGCACAACGCAACGAACCGACATCTCAGAACTTCTCGGACCAGGGCCGCAAATCAAGCTCGTGCGTCCACGCATCGCGCGGCTGCGAATGCAGCATCCAGTAGCTGTCGGCAATGTGCTCGGGGTTCAGGATACCGTCGCTCTCCTTCAGCGCATAGCGCTCGGGGAAATTGCTGCGGATGAACTCGGTGTCGATGGCACCGTCGACCACCACGTGTGCGACGTGGATGCCTTGGGGACCTAGCTCGCGGGCCATCGACTGGGCCAATGCGCGCAGCGCCATCTTCGCACCCGAGAAGGCACCGAAGTTCGCCGCGCCGCGCAGCGATGCCGTCGCGCCCGTGAAGATGATCGTGCCGCGATGCCCGCCTTTCGGGAGTTCGCGCGCCACCATGCGCTTTGCCACCTCCCTGCCGTTGAGAAAGCCGGAGAAGCAAGCCATCTCCCATACCTTGAAATACTTGCGCGCGGTCTCGGTCAGGATGCTCTCGGGCACGTTGGCGCCGATGTTGAACACCATCACCTCGATGGGGCCGATGGTCGACTCGATCTGCTCGACCAGCGCGACCACTTCCTCTTCCTTGCGTGCATCGCAGCCGAACGCATGGGCGCGGCCGCCGTCCGCTTCGATCTGCGCGACCAGCGGCTGCAGCTTGTCGAGGCTGCGCCGCGTGACGCAGGTGGCGAATCCTTCGCGCGCGAAGCGGCGTGCGATGGCGCCGCCGGTGGCGTCGCCGGCGCCGACGATGAGTGCGGTCTTTTGCATGGGCGTTCTCTCGCTATTCCTTGTAGTAGACGATCTGGTTGGAAGTGGCAAGCAGCACGCCCTTCTTGCTCCACAGGTGCGCCGCTTGGTCGAAGAAGCCGTTGAAGAACTGCTGCCCCACCGCGCGGCCCAGCAGGTAGCCCGTGCCGACCTCGGCGAGCTGCGCCGGCCCGGCATGGAAGTACGTGGTGATCGACACCGTGCCCGCCGGCACGTGCTTGGCGCGGCGCAGCCAGACGCGTGGATAGAACATGTCGCTCATTGCGGCGAGCGAGGGAAAGTCCATCGGACGCGGCTGGGCGTCGCGCAGCCAGATGCGGGTTTCGCTGTGCTGCTGACTGCCGTCCCACTTCGCGGGGATGCCACCGCTGCACGGGCGCATCTCGTACTGGTTGATCCAGGCCACGCCGGACGGGCCGATGCTCATGCGATCGACCGTCTCGGGCTCCGGCGCCTCGGGCATCGGCAGATCGCTCTCGCCCCAGGTGTCGCGGCGGGCGGCGGTCACCACGGTGGCGGTGGTCGTCATGTTCGGTGCGCCGCTCGGGCCGGCCTGCGTGATCTGCACGGTCCAGTGCTGGGTCGACCGATTGGTGCGCACGGCCGTGGCCTGCACGTCGAAAGCGCCGGCTTCGAGCGCGGCCGCGAAATTGACGGTCAGCGCGATGGGCGTGCCCAGCAGGTCCGGATGCCGCAACACCGATTGCAGCGCAATGGCCGCCGTGGTGCCGCCGAAGGGGCCGACCATGTTCCAGTAGTCGGGGCCCGTGGCGCCGGTGAAGTGGCCGGCGCGAATGTCGCTGTGCTGCAGCGAAATGGCTTTGTCGAAGGGATGCGTGCTCATGATGATTTGCAGTGTGCCCCCGGTGGGTGGCGTCAGGCAGTCGTGTGCGGGACGCCGGATTGCTGCACCGCGGTAATCGCGGCCAGGCGATGCAGCTTGTCGAGCATGCTCGGCCACAGGCTTTGGCTGAACTGTTCGCGGAAGAAGCCGAAGTGCCCGATGCGCCGCGCCTGCACGTCGGCCGGTGCGATGCGCTCCACCGCACGCGGCGCGCCCGCATAAAAGCTCATCAGGCTTTCGGTGCCCGCGAGCGTCATGAGTTCATCGTCGGTAATCGACAGCGCGAGCACCGGAAAGCGCACGCGCCCGTAGCTCTGCAAGGCGCTTTCGCCTTCGGCGCCCACGCTGTAGCGCGGATGAAGGCACCAGCGGCGCCACTGCAGGATGACCCCGCGCGGCAGGTCGCCGACCTTCTTGAGCTTGCGGCCCGGGAAGTAGCCGCAAACCCGCGTGACCAGCGGCACGAGCACGAACCAGAAATAGAGAATGCTGCGCTTCAACTTCGGCGCGTTCTCGCGCCAGTAGCCGCTGCCCGCCGCGATGCTGACGAGGCCGTCCACCTGTTCCGGCCGCTGCAGGAAGCCCGGCAGCTGCGCGCCCAGGCTGTGGCCGAGGAGATAGAGCGGCTGCCCGGGCAGCGCCGACTTTGCGGCGTCGATAACCGCCTCGTAGTCGCGCGCCCAGTCGAACAGATCGGCCTCGAAGCCGCGCAGCGAGGCGCCGTTGCGCGAATCGCCGCTGCCGCGGTAGTCGAAGGTCCACACGCGCAGGCCCTGGCCGGCGAGCCACTGCGCGAAGGGCTCGTAGAACGACTGGCGCACGCCCATCGCACCACCGATGACGATGCTGGCACGAGGTTCTCCAGCCGGATCGTAGCGGCGCACCGCCACTTGCACGCCGTTGTCGACTGGTAGTTGTTGTGCCTGCATCGTTTGCTCCTTCTCGTTGATCAATCACCGACCCGCGGCGTAGCGATCGGGATGAGATGCAAGGCGCGGGTGGCGGGAAACCGGAGCGACCTTCAAGGTCGTGAGGATTTCCCGACGGGCCCCGCAGCGCCGCAGATCGCCCGCGCAGTAGCCGCTACACGCGTTCGAAGATGCCGGCTGCGCCCTGCCCCATCCCTACGCACATCGTGACCATGCCGTACTTCAGGTTCTCGCGCCGCAGCGCGTGCACCACGGTCGCCGCGCGAATCGCGCCCGTCGCGCCGAGCGGGTGGCCCAGCGCAATCGCGCCGCCCATCGGATTGACCTTGCTCGGATCGAGTCCCAGCGTATTGATGACTGCCAGCGATTGCGCGGCGAAAGCTTCGTTGAGCTCGAACCAGTCGATGTCCTCATGCTTGAGCCCCGCGTAGCGCAGCGCGGCCGGAATCGCCTCGATCGGCCCGATGCCCATGATGTGCGGCGGCACGCCCTTGCTTGCAAAGCTCACGAAGCGCGCGAGCGGCGTGAGGCCGTATTGCTTGACGGCTTTCTCGCTCGCCAGGATGAGCGCGCCCGCGCCGTCCGAGGTCTGCGAGCTGTTGCCCGCCGTCACGGTGCCGCGCGCAGCGAACACGGTGCGCAGCTTGGCCAAGCCTTCCAGGCTGGTGTCGGGGCGCGCGCCTTCGTCGAGGTTCACGGTGCGGGTCTTCGCAGTCGATTCGCCGGTCTCGAGGTTCGGCGTGCGGTCGGTCACGTCGATCGGCGTGATCTCGTCGGCGAACTTGCCGGCCTTCTGCGCGGCCAGTGCCTTCTGGTGCGAGGCGAGCGCGAACTCGTCCTGCGCGTCGCGGCTCACCTTCCACTGCTGCGCGACCTTCTCGGCCGTGAGGCCCATGCCGTAGGCAATGCCCACGTCGCCTTCGCGCTCGAAGATGGAGGGCGACAGCGAAGGCGAGTTGCCCATCATCGGCACCATGCTCATGCTCTCGACACCGGCGGCGATCATCACGTCGGCCTCGCCGACACGGATGCGGTCGGCGGCCATCTGCACTGCAGAGAGGCCCGAAGCGCAGAAGCGGTTCACGGTGATGCCGCCGATGCTGGTGGGAAGACCCGCCAGCACCGCGCCGATGCGCGCAACGTTCAGGCCCTGCTGCGATTCGGGAATCGCGCAGCCGCAGATGATGTCTTCGATCGCCTTGGGGTCGAGGCCCGGCACTGCGGCGAGCGCGGCCTTCAGCGTGGTCGCCAGCAGGTCGTCGGGGCGGTAATTGCGGAAGTAGCCGCGGTGGGATTTGCCGATGGGCGTGCGGGTGGCGGAGACGATGTAGGCGTCTTGGATTTGTTTCATGGCTTTTCAGTCCTTGTATCTTGTCTTGCTGATTCGTCCGATGAGACGATGGTCGGCTGTTGTCTTGCTCCCTCTCCCGCTTGCGGGAGAGGGTTGGGGTGAGGGTTGTCTTCTCGCAGCGCCTGCAGAATCCGTTCGCGAACGGCATCCGTCTGCATCAGAACTTCGTTGTTCCAGAACCGAAGCACACGATAGCCCTGGGCTTGCATGAAGCGGGTCCGGTTCTCGTCGTACGCGGCGGCTTCCACATGCTGGCCGCCGTCCAGTTCGACGATCAGCTTTGCTTCGAGGCACGCGAAGTCTGCGAAGTACGGCCCGATTGGCCGCTGACGGCGGAACTTTTGGTTGGCCAGGCGGCGGTCGCGCAGGTGGTACCAGAGCAGGGACTCGGCATCCGTCGGGGTTTCTCGAAGGCTGCGAGCCCTCACCCTAGCCCTCTCCCGCAAGCGGGAGAGGGGACCGGACGTGTCGATGTCTTCGCTCATGGTCCTTGCCAGGTCAGTTCCGCACCGGCTTCCCCGTGCTCAGCATCCCCATGATCCGCTCCTGCGTCGTCGGGTGCACGATGAGCGAGCAGAACGCCTTGCGTTCCAGCGTCATCAGGTATTCCTCGGTCACGAGCGATCCCGCGTCCACGTCGCCGCCGGTGACCACGTTCGCAATCAGGCTCGCGATATGGAAGTCGTGTGCGCTGATGAAGCCGCCGTCGCGCATGTTCACCAGCTGGCCCTTGATCGTCGCCGCGCCGCTGCGGCCCGCCACGCGGAAGGTGCGGCGCAGCGGTGCGCGGTAGCCGGCGTCGGCCATCGCCTTCGCTTGCTGCAGTGCCACGTAGAGCAGCTCGTCCTTGTTCGGCACGATCACGTCGCTGTCGAGCAGGTAGCCCAGCTTCTTCGAATCGAGCGCACCGGTGCCGACCTTGGCCATGGCCGCGGCGGTGAAGCCTTCGGTCAGGAACGGCAGCAGGTCGGTGCCCGTCGAGGCCGATGCATTTTCGGCCGCGCGGCGTGCGATGTACGTCAGGCCGCCCGCGCCGGGGATCAGGCCTACGCCGACTTCGACGAGGCCGATGTAGCTTTCCATGGCCGCCACGCGCTTGGCCGAATACACGGCCAGCTCGCAGCCGCCGCCCAGCGCCATGCCGCGCACGGCCGACACCACCGGCACGCTCGCGTAGCGAATCTTGAGCATCACGTTCTGCAGCTCTTCCTCGGCGCCTTCGACCGCGCCGATGCCCGCGACCACGAAGGCCGGCAGCATCGCCTGGAGGTCGGCGCCGACCGAGAACATCTCGTCGGGCGACCAGATCACCAGGCCCTTGTACTCGGCTTCGGCCAGGTCGACCGCGGCGCCAAGCGCTTCGGCCACGTCGGGGCTGATGGCGTGCATCTTCGAATGGATGCTGGCGATCAGGACCTCGCCATCGAGCGTCCACACGCGCACGTCGCCTTCATCGCTGATGGTCGTGCCCGCGGTGTTGGCATCGGCCGCGTTCGCACCGAGCACGCTCTCGGGGAACAGCTGGCGGTCATGCACCGGCAGCTTGCGCTGCGGCACGAACTTGTTCTGCGACGCGCTCCACGAGCCCTCGGGCGTGTGCACGCCGCCCGCCTCGGCCACCGGGCCTTCAAACACCCACTTGGGCAGCGGTGCCGTGCTCAGCGCCTTGCCCGCGTCGATGTCTTCCTGCACCCACTTGGCGACCTGCGCCCATCCTGCCTCCTGCCAGAGCTCGAACGGGCCCTGCTTCATGCCGAAGCCCCAGCGCATCGCGAAGTCGATGTCGCGCGCGCTCTCGGCAATGGTCTCCAGGTGCACCGCGGCGTAATGAAAGCCGTCGCGCAGAATGGCCCAGAGGAACTGGCCTTGCGGTCCTTCGCTCTCGCGCAGCAGCTTCAGCCGCTCGCCCGCGGGTTTCTTGAGCATGCGGCCGTACACCTCGTCGGCCTTGGCGCCGGCGGGCACGTACTCGCCGCTCTGGAGGTCGAAGCGCAGGATGTCGCGGCCCACCTTCTTGAAGAAGCCGGCCTTGGTCTTCTGGCCGAGGTTGCCAAGCTCGAGCAGCTTGGCGAGCACGGGCGGCGTCGAGAAGTTGGCGTAGAACGGATCGCTCTCGGCGTCCAGGTTGTCCTGCAGCGTCTTGACGACATGGGCCATGGTGTCCAGGCCCACCACGTCGGCGGTGCGGAAGGTGCCCGAGCTTGCGCGGCCCAGCTTCTTGCCCGTGAGGTCGTCCACCACGTCGGGCGTGAGGCCGAACTTCTCGACTTCCTTGAGCGTCGCCAGCATGCCGGCGATGCCGACGCGGTTGGCGATGAAATTGGGCGTGTCGTGCGCGCGCACCACGCCCTTGCCGAGCGTGCTGGTGACGAAGGCCTCGAGGTCGTCGAGCACCTTCGGCTCGGTGGTGGGCGTGTTGATCAGCTCCACCAGGAACATGTAGCGCGGCGGGTTGAAGAAGTGAATGCCGCAGAAGCGCGGCTTCAGCGCTTCGGGCAACGCTTCGCTGAGCTTGGTGATCGAAAGGCCCGAGGTGTTCGAGGCCAGGATCGAGTGCTTGGCCACATGCGGCGCGATCTTCTTGTAGAGATCGAGCTTCCAGTCCACGCGTTCGGCAATCGCTTCGATGATGAGGTCGCACTCGCCGAGCTTGGCGAGGTCGTCGTCATAGTTGGCTTGCTCGATGAGCACCGCATCGGCCACGTCGCCGAGCGGTGCCGGCTTGAGCTTCTTGAGGTTGTCGATGGCGCGCGTGACGATGCCGTTCTTCGCTGCACCTTGAGCGACAGCGCCGGTCGCGTCCTTGGCGGCCAGGTCGAACAGCACCACGGGCACGCGCACGTTGACGAGATGAGCGGCAATCTGCGCGCCCATCACGCCGGCGCCGAGCACGGCGACCTTCTTCACTTGAAATCGGGACATGTTGATTGGTATTTCTTGGTTGACAACGCGCGGCAGGCTTACTGCACGCGGTTCCAGGTTTGAGTGCGCCAGAAAGGCCCCAGGTAGCCACGGACCTCGAGCTTCTTGCCGCCGTCGATGGGCGTGAAGCTCGCGCGGTATTCCTTGCCGTTCTCGGGATCGAGGATCCTTCCGCCTTCCCAGACATCCTTGCCCTCGGCCTTCTTGCCGCCGCGGATGATCTCGAGCCCCGCAATGGGCTTGCCCTTGCGGTCGTCGGTGCATTCGTCGCAGATCGCGTCGGGCCTGGTGTCTTTCCGGAGCGACTTCTCGATGCGGCCGATGAGTGCACCATTGGATTCACCGATGCGGATTTCCGCCTTGACTTCGCCGGTCTTGTCGTCGACGTTGCGCCACAGGCCTACCGGCGTGCTCTGGGCCATGGCCGAGGCAGCGGTGACGGTGAACAAGAGGGCTACAAAGCTTGCTTTCATGATCGGCTGCCGGTCGAGTGGGTGTGGAAGAAAGAACCCTGGCTTTACGCCAGCGCGGCGTCGGTGTCCATCAACACCTTGCTGCCGACGCGCGCGGTGCGCATCAGCGTCGCGGTCTCGGGGAACAGCTTGGCGAAGTAGAAGCGTGCGGTCTGCAGCTTGGCAACATAGAACGGATCGTTGTTGCCGGCCGCGATTTCGCGCAGCGCGACCTGGGCCATGCGGGCGAACAGGTAGCCGAACACGAAGTGGCCGGCCACGCGCAGGTAGTCCACCGCGGCAGCGCCCACCTCGTCGGGGTTCTGGAAGCCCTTGAAGCCGATTTCGGTCGTGAACTTGGTGAGCTGGTCGCCCAGCATCGCGATCGGGTTGATGAACTCGGCCATCTTCTCGTTCACGCCCTCTTCTTCCACCAGCTTCGCGACGAGCTTGCCGAACTTCTTCAGCGACGCGCCGTTGTTGCCGAGCACCTTGCGGCCCAGCAGGTCCAGCGACTGGATCGTGTTGGTGCCTTCATAGATCATGTTGATGCGGTTGTCGCGCACGAACTGCTCCATGCCCCATTCCTTGATGAATCCGTGGCCGCCGAACACCTGCATGCACGAGTTGGTCGCAATGTGGCCGTTGTCGGTGATGAAGGCCTTGACGATCGGCGTGAGCAGCGCCACCAGTTCGCCCGAGTCCTTGCGCACCTTCTCGTCGGGGTGGTGGTGCTCCTTGTCGAGCAGCAGCGTGCAGAAGATCTGCAGCGCGCGGCCGCCTTCGGCGTAGGCCTTGGCCGTGAGCAGCATCTTGCGCACGTCGGGGTGCACGATGATCGGGTCGGCGTCCTTGTCCTTGGCCTTCACGCCCGAGAGCGAACGCATCTGCGTGCGGTCCTTCGCGTAGGCCAGCGCATTCTGGTAAGCCACTTCAGTCAGTCCGAGCGACTGATTGCCCACGCCCAGGCGCGCGGCGTTCATCATCACGAACATCGCGGCCAAACCCTTGTTGGGCTCGCCCACCAGCGTGCCGGTGGCGCCTTCGATCACGATCTGCGCGGTGGCGTTGCCATGGATGCCCATCTTGTGCTCGAGGCCGGCGCAGAAGATCGGATTGCGCTCGCCCAGCGAGCCGTCGGGCTTCACCTTGAACTTCGGCACCACGAACAGGCTGATGCCCTTGCTGCCCTTGGGCGCGTCGGGCAGGCGGGCCAGCACCAGGTGAATGATGTTGCTCGTCATGTCGTGCTCGCCGGCCGAGATGAAGATCTTGCTGCCGGTGATGCGGTACGTGCCGTCGGCCTGCGGTTCGGCCTTGGTGCGCAAGAGGCCGAGGTCGGTGCCGCAATGGGGTTCTGTCAGGCACATGGTGCCGGTCCATTCGCCGCTCGTGAGCTTGGGCAGGTAGGTCTTCTTCTGTTCGTCGGTGCCGTGGGCCGCCAGTGCTTCATACGCGCCGTGCGAGAGGCCGGGGTACATGGTCCAGGCCTGGTTGGCGCTGTTGAGCATTTCGAACAGGCACTGGTTCACCACGAAGGGCAGGCCCTGGCCCCCGAAAGCCGGGTCGCACGAGAGCGCGGGCCAGCCGCCTTCGACATACTTGGCGTAGGCGTCCTTGAAGCCCGTGGGCGTCTTCACCTCGTGCGTGGTCTTGTCGAGCTTGCAGCCCTCTTCGTCGCCGCTGATGTTGAGCGGGAACGTGACTTCGGCCGCGAACTTGCCGGCCTCTTCGATCACCGCGTTGATGGTGTCGGCATCCGTCTCGGCGTGGGCCGGAAGCGCCTTGAGTTCATCGGCGACGTTGAGCACTTCGTGCAGCACGAACTGCATGTCGCGTACGGGTGGGTTGTAGCTGGGCATCCGGAACTCTCCTGGTCGAAAACTGGATAGATAAAAGAAAGGGGCAAGAACGAGAAAAAGGGGCCGCTCAGCGCACTGGCTTGAGTCGGCGGGAAGCAGGTTTGGCCACCGCAGCAGCGGCCTCGGCCGGCGGCGGCGCGTCCGGCGTGGCACTGCGCGCCAGGATGTTGTCGAAGCCGACATTCGCGCGCCCGATGGAGCCGGGCACCTGCAGGAAGCGCGCTTCATAGTGCAGCGCGAGGATCAGGCCGTGGATTTCGAACGCGACCTGGCGCTCGTCGGCGTCGGCGCGCAGATGGCCTTCGCTCTTTGCTTGAACGATGGCACGCAGAACCGCCGCCTGCCAGATGCTGACCGACTCCACGAGCGCATCGCGCACCGGGCCGGGACGGTCGTCGAATTCGGAAGCGCCGCTGATGTAGATGCAGCCCGAGTCAATCTCGGCCGAGGTGCGCTTCATCCAGTTGGCGAACATCGCGCGAAGCCGCGGCAGGCCGCGCGGCGCCTCAAGGGCGGGGAAGAACACCTCTTGCTCGAAACGTGCGTGATACTCGCGCACCACCGAGATCTGCAGTTCCTCGCGCGAGCCGAAGTGGGCGAACACGCCCGACTTGCTCATCTTGGTGAGCTCGGCCACTGCGCCGATCGACAGGCCCTCGAGCCCGATCTGCGCAGCCAGCGCCAACGCCGCATCGACGATGACGGCCTTGGTCTGCTGGCCCTTCTGGGCGGCGCGGACCGGCTTGGCGGGAACGGCATTGACGGACATCGCGGAAGCTCCGAATAAAACGAACGGTCGTTCTATTTTGCAGGGGCTTTGCACTTTGGCTGTCAATGTCCTTCCACGTTTTAAGGTTAATCGGCCGGAGACCGGGCCACCGCTGGCCCCCCGATCAGAACTCCTGCGAAACCGGCCGCAGCACCACCTCGTTGATGTCCACGTCGGCCGGCTGCTCCACGGCGTAGACCACAGCGCGCGCCACCGAGTCGGCGGGAATCTGGTTGGCCTCGTAGAAGGCCTTCACGCCGGCCGCGCTTTCGGCGTCGGTGCTGCCGAACTTCAGCTCCGACTCGATCGCACCGGGCGAGACGATGGTCACGCGCACGCCGCTGTTGCCCATTTCGACCCGCAACCCTTCGGAGATGGCGCGCACCGCGTGCTTGGTCGCGCTGTAGACCGTGCCGATCGGCGTGAACACCTTCAGTCCGGCGATGGACGCGACGTTGACGATGTGCCCGCTGCCCTGGGCCTGCATGCGCGGCAGCACCGCGGCAATGCCGTAGAGCACGCCCTTGATGTTGACGTCGATGGTGCGGTCCCACTCGTCGACCTTGAGCCTTTCGATCGGCGACAGCGGCATCACGCCTGCGTTATTGACCAGCACGTCGATGCGGCCGAAGGCTTCGACCGTGGCGGCCGCGAGCTTTTCCAGATCGGCGCGCTTCGCCACGTCGGTCGCGACCGCAATCGCCTCGCCGCCGGCCTGGCGGATTTCGGCGACGAGCTTGTCGAGCCGGTCGGTGCGGCGTGCCGCGAGCACCACCTTGGCGCCACGTGCGGCCAGGTGGCGTGCGGTCGATTCGCCAAGCCCGCTGCTCGCGCCGGTGACGATGGCGACCTTGCCCTTGATGTTGTCTTGAACGGATGTCATGGAAATTCCTTTCGGGTGTGTTGAAGAAGTGCATGCAGTGTGGAAAATCCTGGCGTTCCCGTAAATGAAACTATTGCGACTTCAGAATTCCTTAAACTGGAACGCACCTCTTCTTTTGAGTTCTTTTCTGAAAGCACCCACCGTGGCCAACCGTCTCGAAGCCCTGCGCGTGTTCTGCACCGCTGCTGCCGCCGCCAACTTCCGCGAAGCCGCGGCGCGCCTGTCCGTCTCGCCGCAGGTCGTGACGCGCGCGGTGCGCGAGCTCGAAGAAGAACTGGGCGAGCCGCTGTTCCACCGCAGCACGCGCGGCGTGCAGCTCACCGATTTCGGCCGGCAACTCGCGGAGCGCGCACGCGTGGCGGTGAGCGGCGTCGACGAGCTGTTCCACCAGATCGACCGGCGCACGCTGTCCCGCCACGCGGGCACGGTGCGGGTCACGGCGCCGCACATGTATGCGCGGCTCATTCCGCAGGCGCTCGCTCCGCTGCTGGCAGCGCACCCGGGGCTGGTGCTCGACCTGCGCCTGTCCGAGCAGCACGCCGATGTGGTCGACGAACAGATCGACATCGGTATCCGCGTGGGGCCGATGCGCGACGCGCGCTTTGTTGCGCGCACCGTCGGGAAGATGCCGCTGCATGTGGTCGCGGCGCCGGCGCTCATCGAAAGGGTCGGCACGCCGGCGAGCCTCGATGCGCTTTCGGCGCTGCCGCTCACGGCGCTGATCGACCTGAGCTCGGGCCGTCCCTGGCCGTGGGCGTTCAGCAAGCGGCGAGTCGTCACTGTGACGTCACCGGCTTTCGTGACTGACGACATCGATGCCGAATGCGCCGCCGTGCTGGCCGGCGTAGGCTTCGGCCAGCTCATCGCGCCGCTGGCCGAGCCCTGGCTGCAAACGGGCGCGCTGGTGGCCGTGCTGGAGGCCGAGGCACCGGAGCCATGGCCGATCAACGTCTACCGCCCGCAGCGCGCACCGGTGCCGGCGCGCGTGCGGCTGGTGTACGACGAGCTGATCCGGGTACTGCGCTGAACGCGTGACGGCGCCCAAACAAAAAAAAACGCGACGAGCTCTCGCCCGTCGCGCCGTTTTGTGGGCCTGCTTATTTAAAGCTTGAAAGGCACCACTTCCTGGCGCTGCTCGCCCAGCCCTTCGATGCCCAGCGTCATCACGTCGCCCTTCTTCAGGTAGAGCGGCGGCTTCATGCCCAAGCCCACGCCGGGCGGGGTGCCAGTGGTGATCACGTCGCCCGGCAAGAGCGTCATGAACTGGCTCAGGTAGCTCACGATCTTGGCGATGCTGAAGATCATGGTCTTGGTGCTGCCGGTCTGCATGCGTTTGCCGTTGAGGTCGAGCCACATCGACAGCTTTTGCGGGTTGGGCACTTCGTCGCGCGTCACGAGCCACGGGCCGAGGGGGCCGAAGGTGTCGCAACCCTTGCCCTTGTCCCAGGTGCCGCCGCGCTCGATCTGGAACTCGCGCTCGCTCACGTCGTTGATGGTGCAGTAGCCGGCCACGAAGTTGAGCGCGTCTTTTTGCGAGACATAGCGCGCGCGCGTGCCGATGACCACGCCAAGCTCGACTTCCCAGTCGCTCTTGACCGAGTTCTTCGGCAGCATGACCGGATCGTTCGGGCCCTGGATGCAGCTGGTCGCCTTCATGAAGACCACCGGTTCCGCGGGGATCGGCAGGCCCGATTCGGCCGCATGGTCGGCGTAGTTCAGGCCGATGGCGATGAACTTGCCGACGTTGGCCACCGGGCTGCCGAAGCGCGGCTTGCCCTTGACCAGCGGCAGCTTGTCGACCTTCTGCTTCTGCAGCTTGGCAATGGCGGCGTCGCCGAGTTGTTCGGGTCCGATGTCCTTGACCAGCGCGCTCAGGTCGCGCAGGCGGCCTTCGTCGTCGATGAGGCCGGGCTTTTCCTTGCCGGGGTTGCCATAGCGAACGAGTTTCATGTTGTCCTTTCTTGTGAGACTGATTGATTGACTAGCTAGTAAGTGGAGCGGCCGCCGGAGAGGTCGAACACGGCGCCGGTGGAAAACGAGCAATCTTCGGTGCAGAGCCAGCCCACCATCGCGGCCACCTCCTCGACCGTGCCGAAGCGGCCCATGGGAATTTTCGAGCGCATGAACGCGATGTGTTCGGGTGTCATCTGGTCGAAGATGGCTGTCTTGACTGCCGCGGGCGTTACGCAGTTGACGCGAATGCCGGTGTCGGCCAGTTCCTTGCCCAGCGACTTGGTGAGCGCAATCACGGCGGCCTTGCTCGCACTGTAGGCGCTGGCGTTGGGATTGCCCTCCTTGCCCGCGACCGAGGCGATGTTGACGATGCGGCCGTAGCCCTGCTTGCGCATCTCCGCGACCACTTCGCGGCAGCAGAAAAAGACGCCGTTGATGTTGACATCCATCACCTGCTGCCAGGCGTCCGCCGGGTAGTCCCAGAGCTTGGTGTTGGGCCCGGTAATGCCGGCGCTGTTGACCAGCGCGTCGATGCGCGGCGAATGCGCCAGCGTGGCCGCAACGGCCGCGGCCACGGACGGCTGCTGCGCCACGTCGACCTTTACCGCGAAGGCCTTGCCGCCCAGCGCCGCCGCGGCCTTGACGGCCGCGGCCTCGTCGCGGTCCCACAGCGTGACGCTGCCGCCCGATGCGATCAGCCGTTCGGCGATGCCGTAGCCCAGCCCCGTTGCGCCGCCGGTCACCACCGCATGGCGGCCGGCGAAGTCGAGCTGGTTCATATGGTGAGGCCGCCGTCCACCGTGAAGGCCTGGCCGGTTGCGAACACCGATTCGTCGCTGGACAGGAACACCACCACGGGCGCGATTTCCTCGGCTTGCGCGAGCCGCCCCATGGGCTGGCGCGCGATGAAGGCCTTGCGCGCCGCATCGGGGTCCTCGTTGGCGTTGATGCGCTCGCCGAGCGACGGCGTGTCGACCGTGCCTGGGCACACGGCATTGCAGCGAATACCGCGGGCCACGAAATCGGCCGCCACGCTCTTGGTGAGACCGAGCACCGCCGCCTTGGTGGTGCCATAGACGAAACGGTTGGGCAGGCCCTTCATGCTCGAGCAGACGCTCGCCATGTTGATGATGCTGCCGCGTCCCGCGGCCAGCATGCCGGGCAGCGCGGCCTGGATGGTCCAGAACTGCGCGCGCACGTTGAGCGCGAAGGCGAATTCGAGGTCCTTGTCGGTGGCATCGAGCGCGGTGCCGTTGTGCACCACGCCGGCGCAGTTGAACAGCACGTCGAGCGCGGGAAGACTCTTGAAGAAGGCACCGATCGCGTCCTTGTCCAGCACGTCGAGCCTGGCCGTGCGCACGTTGGCGACGCCCGCGTAGCGCTCGAGCAGCTTCTCGTTCACATCGGTCGCCCAGACCTGCGCGCCTTCGGCCGCCATGGCGAGCACGCTCGCGTGGCCGATGCCTTGTCCGGCCGCCGTCACGAGTACGGTCTTGCCCTTGAGTCTCATGCAATGTCTCCTTGAAGATGAATGGGAAACCGGCCGTTCAGGGTTTGGCCCGATGGCAATGGCGCGGTACGGATCGTATTCTGAATTGGCCTTACCACTTGTCCAATTCAGGACAACCCTTAACTGCCACCCCGTGCCGCTACAGACCGTCGAACCCCAGCGCTTGTACCGCCAGATTGCCGACCAGCTTCGCGGGCTGATCAGCCAGGGCGAATTCGCGGTCGGCGCGCGGTTGCCGGCCGAGCGCGATCTGGCCAAGCAGCTTGGCGTGAGCCGCCCCTCGGTGCGCGAAGCGCTGATTGCGCTCGAGGTCGAAGGCTGGGTCGAGGTCAGAACGGGCTCGGGCGTGTATGTGCTCGACCGCTCGCATCGGGCAAGCAAGCCGGTGGCGCCCACGGAATGGGGACCGCTGGAGCTGATTCGCGCACGCCGCGTGGTCGAGGGCGAAACCGCCGCCATCGCGGCCGCAGTGGGCAAGCGCAAGGACATCGACGCCCTGACCCGCGCCATCGAGATGATGCGCGAGCTCGCCGACCGCGAGGTCATGCCGCTCGAGGGCGACCGTGCGTTCCACGTGGCCATCGCCACGGCCGGCGGCAACGCCGTGCTGGTGGAAACGGTGCAGAGCTTCTGGGACTCCCGCAACGGGCCGATCTTCACGCGCCTCGGCGGCTATTTCGAAACGGTGCCGTCCTGGCGCTCGGCCATCGCCGAGCACGAGGCCATCCGCGATGCAGTGGCCGCGCGCGACGCCGAAGCCGCGCGCAACGCCATGCATGCCCACATGGACAACTCGCACCAGCGATTCAGCGCGAGCTGGCGCCGCGCAAAAGCCTCCTGAACGGCCCGCATCTTCTTCACATCACTACAACGGAGACAAACCGATGAACAGCAAACGCCAGACCCTCAAAGCCATCGCAGCCTGCGCCTTGGCAGCCACCGCACTGGGTGCCTCCGGCATCGCCGGCGCGCAAACCAAGCTCAAGTGGGCGCATGTGTACGAAACCTCCGAGCCGTTCCACAAATACTCGGTGTGGGCCGCGGAAGAAATCAAGAAGCGCACCAACGGCAAGTACGACATCCAGGTGTTTCCGGCCTCCAGCCTCGGCAAGGAAGCGGACATCAACCAGGGCCTGACGCTCGGCACGGTCGACATCGTTTTGACGGGCGCCAGCTTCGCGGGCAACACCTACAAGCCGCTGGCGGTCACTTACTTTCCGTTCATCTTCCGCGATGCCGAGCATCTTCTGAAGTACGCCAAGAGCGATGTGTTCCAGGAGCTTGCCAAGGGCTACGACGAGAAGAGCGGCAACCACATCACGGCGCTCAACTACTACGGCGCGCGCCACGTCACGTCGAGCGCCGCCAGGCCTGTGAACAAGCCCGAAGACATGAAGGGCCTGAAGATCCGCGTGCCCGACGCACCGGCGTACCTGGCCTTCCCCAAGGCCCTGGGCGCCAACGCCACGCCGATCGCCTTCGCCGAGGTCTACCTTGCGCTGCAGAACAACACGGTCGATGCGCAGGAAAACCCGCTGCCGACCATCGAAGCCAAGAAGTTCTTCGAGGTGCAGAAGAACATCTCGCTCACGGGCCACATCGTCGACTCGCTGCTGACGGTGACCTCGGGCCAGCTGTGGGGCAAGCTCTCGGCCGACGAAAAGAAGATCTTCACCGAGGTGATGCAGGAAGCCGCCGAAAAGACCGGCCGCGACATCATCGCCTCGGAAGTTCGCCTGACCGAAGAGTTCAAGAAGAAGGGCAACAACGTGATCACGGTGGACAAGGCCGCGTTCCGCGAAGCGGTGCTGAAGAACACCAAGCCGACCGACCACGGCTATCGCCAGCAGGACTACGACCGGATCACGGCAATCAAGTAAGCACTCTCTTTCTCCCTCTCCCTCCGGGAGAGGGTTGGGGTGAGGGCAAGCGGCGGCGAATTTGGCGCATGGCCGGATCGAGCGCCCTGCGCCCTCACCCTGGCCCTCTCCCCGAGGTAGAGGGGACAACACCATGAACGACGAAAAGATCATTGACGACGAAGGCCACTTCCACGCGGAAGACGAGGCCGTCGACCTTTCCTCCACCATTGCCGAAGGCTGGATATCGCTCGCGATCTTCTGGATGCTCGCGCTCACGGTGTTCTACCAGTTCGTCACGCGCTACGTGATGAACGACTCGGCCGCATGGACCGAGGAGGTGGCGCGCTACATGCTGATTGCCGTGGTCTTCATCGGCGCGGCCGTCGGCGTGGCGAAGAACAACCAGATCCAGGTCGACTTTTTCTATCGCCACATGCCGGCGGCCATGGGCCGCTGGATCTCGCGCGCGGTCGACGTGCTGCGCACCGCCTTCTTTGCCGCGGCCGTGGTCATGACCGTGCAGATGATGCTGAAGATCGGGAACACCACGCGCATGACCATCGTCGATGCGCCCATGAACATCGTCTACGGGCTGTGCCTGTTCGGCTTCATCGCAATGACCTGGCGCTCGATCCAGGTGGCGCGCATTCACTGGAAGCGCGGCTACAGCGTGCTCGAACGTCCCGAATCCACGCTGGCTGACCGCTGAGGCACCCGACGAGAACAACTGCATGCTGAAAATATTCTTCCTCGTTTTCATGGCCGGCGGCATTCCGGTGGCCGTGGCCATGGCCGGCGCCTCGCTGGCCTACATCCTCGTGAGCGGCAGCCTGCCGCCTTTCGTCGTCATCCACCGGATGGTGAGCGGAATCGACAGCTTCCCGCTGCTGGCGGTGCCTTTCTTCATCCTCGCCGGCAACCTGATGAACAACGCGGGCATCACCACCCGCATCTACAACTTCGCGCTGGCGCTGGTCGGCTGGCTCAAGGGCGGCCTGGGCCATGTGAACGTGCTCGGCTCGGTGATCTTCGCCGGCATGAGTGGCACGGCCATTGCCGATGCCGCGGGCCTCGGCACGATCGAGATCAAGGCGATGAAGGAGCATGGCTACTCGACCGAGTTCGCGGTCGGCGTGACTGCCGCCTCGGCCACGCTGGGGCCGATCATTCCGCCGAGCCTGCCATTCGTGATCTACGGGATGATGGCCAACGTGTCGGTGGGCGCGCTGTTCCTTGCGGGCATCTTGCCCGGCGCACTGCTGGCCATTCTGATGATGCTGACGGTGGCCTACTTCGCGCACCGCAACGGCTGGGGCGGCGATGTCAAGTTTTCCAGCACGCGTTTCTTCAAGGCCATGTGCGAACTGGCCGTGGTGATTGCCTGGCCGCTCCTGATGTGGCTGCTGGTTTCGAAGCTGGGCACGCCGCCGCAGCTCACGGTGTTTGCGGGGCTGGCATCGCTGTTCGTGCTCGACAGGATCTTCAAGTTCGAGGCGCTGCTGCCCATCATGACGCCGGTGCTGCTGATCGGCGGCATGAGCACGGGCCTGTTCACGCCCACCGAAGGCGCGATTGCCGCCTGCGTGTGGGCGATGATCCTGGGCTTCGGCTGGTACAAGACGCTGTCGTGGAAGATGTTCGTCAAGGTCTGCCTCGACACCATCGAGACCACCTCCACGGTGCTGTTCATCGTGGCGGCCGCGTCGATCTTCGGCTGGATGCTCACCGCCACGGGCGTGACCACCGACATCGCGAGCTGGGTGCTGGGCTTCACCAAGGAAGCCTGGGTGTTCCTGCTGCTGGCCAACCTGCTGATGCTGTTCGTGGGCTGCTTCCTGGAGCCCACGGCCGCGATCACCATCCTGGTTCCGATCCTGCTGCCGATTGCCACGCAGTTGGGCGTGGACCCGATCCACTTCGGCCTGGTGATGGTGCTGAACCTGATGATCGGCCTGCTGCATCCGCCGATGGGCATGGTGCTGTTCGTGCTGGCGCGCGTGGCGGGCCTGAGCTTCGAGCGCACGACGATGGCGATCCTTCCGTGGCTGATTCCGCTGCTGCTGGCATTGGTCGTGATTACCTATGTGCCGTCATTGGTACTGTGGCTGCCCAAAATGTTCTTCTAACCCCACAACACGAGTTCCACGATGAATCCCTTCATTCGACTGCATCCGGCCGACGATGTCGTGATCGCGCGCAGCCAGCTGGTCGGCGGCGCCAAGGTCGAAGACTTCGCGGTGCGCGGCCTGATTCCCGCCGGGCACAAGGTAGCGACGCACGCCATTGCCGCCGGCGAGCCGGTGCGCCGCTACAACCAGATCATCGGCTTCGCGAGCAAGCCCATTGCGGCCGGCGAGCATGTGCACACGCACAACCTCGACATGGGCCCCGACAAGGGCGACTTCGACCGCGACTACGCCTTCGGCGCCGACGTGAAGCCGGCGCCCGCGAAGCGCGAAGCCACGTTCATGGGCATCAAGCGAGCGGACGGCCGCGTGGCCACACGCAACTACATCGGCGTGCTCACGAGCGTGAATTGCTCGGCCACCGCGGCACGCGCGATTGCGGATCATTTCTCGCGCAAGACCAATCCGGCTGCACTGGCCGACTACCCGAACGTCGACGGGATCGTGGCGCTCACCCACGGCACGGGCTGCGGCATGGACACGCAGGGCATGGGCATGCAGATCCTGGAGCGCACGCTCACGGGCTACGCCACGCACCCGAACTTCGCGGGCGTGCTGGTGGTGGGCCTGGGCTGCGAGGCGAACCAGATCAACGCCTGGCTCGCGACCGGCCATCTGGCCGAAGGCGAGAACTTCCGCACCTTCAACATCCAGGACACCGGTGGCACGCGCAAGACGGTCGAGAAAGGCATTGCGCTGATCAACGAGATGCTGCCGCGCGCCAATGCGGTGAAGCGCGAGCCGTGCAGCGCGGCGCACATCACGATCGGGCTGCAGTGCGGCGGCTCGGATGGTTACTCGGGCATCAGCGCCAACCCGGCGCTCGGTGCCGCGGTCGACCTGCTGGTGGCGCACGGCGGCACGGCCATCCTCAGCGAGACGCCCGAGGTCTATGGCGCCGAGCATCTGCTCACGCGCCGGGCCGTGAAGCGCGAGGTCGGCCAGAAGCTGGTGGACCGCATCAAGTGGTGGGAGCACTACACCGAAATCAACGAAGGCGAGATGAACAACAACCCCTCGCCGGGCAACAAGGCAGGCGGCCTCACGACGATCCTCGAGAAGTCGCTCGGCGCGGTCGCCAAGGGCGGCACCAGCAACCTCGAGGCGGTGTACGAGTATGCGGAGCCGGTGACGGCGCATGGCTTCGTCTACATGGACACACCGGGCTACGACCCCGTGAGCGCCACCGGGCAGGTGGCCGGCGGTGCGAACATCATCTGCTTCACCACCGGGCGCGGTTCGGCTTATGGCTGCGCGCCCTCGCCGTCACTCAAGCTCGCGACCAACTCGGCGCTGTGGCAGCGGCAGGAAGAGGACATGGACATCAACTGCGGCGAGATCGTGGATGGCACGTCGTCGATCCAGGAAATGGGCCAGCGCATCTTCGAGCTGGTGCTCGCCACAGCCTCCGGTGAATCGTCGAAGAGCGAAAAACATGGCTACGGCCAGAACGAATTCGTGCCATGGCAAGTCGGCGCGGTGATGTAAGGAACCTATGCCCCAAACTCTTTCCGCCCCAGTCCTGCGAGCGCAATGCGCGCGCATCCTCGAAGCCGCCGGCAGCACGCCGGCCGAAGCCGCGCAGGTGGCCGCCAACCTGGTGCTGGCCAACCTGAGCGGCCATGATTCGCATGGCGTGGGCATGCTGCCGCGCTATGTGGACGCGGTGGCCGAAGGCGGGCTCGTGCCCAACGCATCGGTCAAGGTCAACGTCGATATCGGCACTCTGCTCGCGCTCGACGGCCAGCATGGCTACGGGCAGATCGTCGGGGTGCAGGCGATGGAACTCGGCATCGAGCGCGCGAAGCGGCACGGCAGCTGCATCTTCACGCTGTCGAATGCGCATCACCTGGGCCGCATCGGGCACTTCGCCGAAATGGCGACGGCCGAGGGCCTGGTCTCGATGCACTTCGTCAACGTGCTGTCGCGGCCCGTGGTGGCTCCCTGGGGCGGCGGCGACGGGCGCTTCGGCACCAACCCGTGCTGCATCGGCATTCCACTGGCGGGGGCCGAGCCCTTCCTGCTCGACTTCGCGACCAGCCGCGTGGCGCAGGGCAAGATGCGCGTCGCCCATAACAAGGGCGAACAGGTGCCCGACGGCTACCTGATCGACGAACACGGCGCGCCGACCAACGACCCCGGCGTGGTGGTGGTGCCGCAGGCCAACGGCCTGTTCGGCGCGCTCATGACCTTCGGCGAGCACAAGGGCTATGGCATGGCGATGGCTTGCGAGCTGCTCGGCGGCGCGCTCACCGGTGGCGGTACGTGGCACCGGCCGGCCGATACCGCGCGCACGGTGCTCAACGGCATGCTGACCATCCTGATCGATCCCGCCAAGCTGGGAACCCAGGCCAGCTTTGCGCAGGAAGCGACGGCTTTCGTCGAGTGGCTGCGCCAGAGCCCGCCGGGTGCGGGGTTCGACCAGGTGCAGATCGCGGGCGAACCGGAGCGCGCCGCACGCGTGGCGCGCGAGCGCGACGGCATCTGGCTGGACGATGCGACGTGGGGGGAAATCGTCGCAGCTGGCACCAAGGTGGGCGCGGCCGCCGCGTAGGAGGTCCTAGCGGCGCGCACTGCGAGACTTCTGGCTCAGCACGATTGCGATGCCGCCCAGAATGGCCACCGACGCGGTTGCCAGCCGCGGCGTGATCGCTTCCGCCAGCAGTAGCACGCCGCCGAAGGCCGCCAGGAGGGGCACCGACAGCTGTACGGTGGCCGCCTGCATCGCCGAAAGGCGTGCCAGCGCCGCATACCAGACGACATAGCCGAGGCCCGAGGTCAATGCGCCGGAAGCCACGGCAAGCAGGGCACCGGTCGCATCCGCATGGGCGCGGACCACGAAGGCCAGGCTCAGCGCCAGCGCCAGCGGCACGGCGCGCATGAAGTTGCGGCCGGTAGCGGCCAGCGGGTCGGGCACGCCGCGGCCGCGCAGCGAGTACACGCCCCACGCCACGCCGGCGACGGCCATCAGCACGGCGCCGAGAAGCGGCGGCGCCGCGACGCCCGGCAACACCAGGTAGACAAGCCCGCCGGCCGCCAGCACGAAACCGAGCCATGCAACCGGCCCGAAGCGCTCGCCGGAGCCCAACCCCGCGCCAAGCATCGTGAGCTGAACCGCACCGAACAGGATCAGCGCGCCGGTTCCCGCGGAGAGGCTGAGGTAAGCAAAGGAAAAGAACGCGACATAGGCAAACAGCGTGGCGGCGGCGAGCCAATCGGCACGGCCGGCCGAAGAAGGCCGCGCCCTGAACCGCACGACGAGCGCGAGCGTGAGCGCGCCGGAAACCAGCCGGATGCTGCCGAAGCTGGCCGGATCGATTCCACGTTGCTGCAGCGCAAGCCTGCACAGCAGCGAATTGGCCGCGAACGCGACCATGGCTACTGCGGTGAGCGTGACGGTCTGCAGGGTGGAGGGGCCGCCGTGTGCTTCAGAAGACATGCGTCGCCACCATGAAGACCGCCCAGCCCAGCAATGCGAAGCCGAGCGGCGCGCTCAGGTGATGGCCCCACGGCATGTTCTTTTCGAGCGCCATGACAGCGGCCAGCAAAAGCATCCAGCCGAGGCTACCGGTGCCGACCGCGAACATCAGCAGCATCAGCGCCCAGCAGCAGCCGACGCAGAACAGGCCATGGTGCGCGCCCAGCGCGAACGCATGGCGGGCCTGCGCGTGGCCGCGCCAGTGCTCGATGACGAAGCTCAATGGCGTGCGGCACTTCTCGAGGCACCGGTGCTTGAGGCGGCTGAACTGGAAGGCTCCGGCCAGTGCAATGGTCGCGGCGCCGATCACCCAGCCGTGCCACGCCAGCGTGGGCGCGCTCGCGAGCAGGGCCAACACCACCCTGTGGAGCCCGTGCGCCAGCAGCCCGAAGGCGCCCCACGCAGCCATGTAGCCGAGCCCGAGCATCACGAGCAGGCGTGCGTGGTCCGCTCTTCCCTCAGTCAAGCGATCGAAGGCGTTGAACAGCGGCAGCGTGGTCGGCAGCATCATGGCGGCCGTCATGAGGATCCACGCCGCGGCGTAGAGCACGGCGGGCACGACCACGCCGCCGGCGGGAACCACCTGGCACAGGAACGCGGCCGGCCCGGAGACGGTCCAGTCGCCATGTTCGAGATAGCGTCCGTAAGGGCTGCGCGCCCAGGCCCACAACACCGCCCATGCGAGCGTGACCAGCGCGGCCAGAACCGGCAGGAACACGCGGCGATGGCGCACGGCGTTGCGGGCCGGCAAGCCGGCCGCGGGGTTCATGAGTCGAAGACGAAGGTGCTCTGCAGGGCGTTGTGGTTCTTGATGTCGAGATCGATGCCCAGCGCGTGGTTCTTCGACCGGTAGGTGGGTGCCTTGCCGACGAACACCGGTGCGCCCGGCACGGTGGAGAACACGGTGTCGGACAGCGTGGTCTGCCCGCCCGTGGCGCCCCGGTAGGGCTCGAGTTCAGCGTAGTAGTCGGTGCCGATCTCCAGCTCGCCCTTGCCTTCGTTCACGGTGAAGCGAATCGGCGCCCGCTCGACCGACACGACCTCGCCGATGAGCTTGGCGAGATCGGCGATGGGTCCGCCGGCCTGCCCGGTATAGACCTTGAGCAGCGCTTCTTCCTGCTCCTTGGAGGCGTTGTCGTCGACGAAGATCGCCGCCGTCCAATGGCCTTCGAGGATGTTTCCGGGCACGTGCGCCACGGCCGCAATGGTGTTGCCACCCACGTCGAGGCCGTCGATGGTTCCCTTGTCGATGCGCCAGGCGACGATGGTGTCGCAGGTGCCGTTGTCCGGGTTCTCGCCGATCCAGCAGGGACACAGGACATTGCAGTTGCAAACTTCGAGCAGGCGACCTTCCAGGTGATAGCTCATACGAACCTCCGTTCAGAAGCCACACAAACACGGACTTGTCGCCGCGACTCAGCGGCAAGGGGGGCGCTGATCCTACGCTTCGCAATGAAGCAAGTCGAGCACGGCGCACGCCCCGCGCCGTACCCTGGGTACCCTCCTGCCGCCGCGGATCAGCTGCGGCTCGCGTCGTGCGCCGGCTTGCCGACCTGCACGCTCACTTCCTCGCCCTTGATCTTCGCCTGCACGGCCTTGACGGCCTTTTCAAGCCGCGCGCCGTAATCGGCGTCGGCCTGGCGGAAGTAGCCGATCGAGCGGTCGATGATGTCCTGCCGCGTCACGGCGCCCAGGCCGCCCGCGATGCTGTTCACCAGCCGCTCTTTGGCTGCTTCGTCCATCAGGCGATAGAGATCGCCGGCCTGGACGAAGTCGTTGTCCTCGGGGTGCTTCTGCCATTGGTGGCTGCCGGTCCAGCCGTGGATTTCGAGCGGCGCGTACACCGGCTCGTTGCTTTGCTTGGGCGCGTCGCTGAAGCTGTTGGGTTCGTAGTTCGGACCGCGGCCGCCGTTGCCGTCGCCGCGCATCGCGCCGTCGCGGCCATAGTTCTGGGCCGTGGTGGCGTGCGGGCGGTTCACCGGCAGCTGCGTGTGGTTGATGCCCAGGCGGTAGCGCTGCGTGTCGCCGTAGCTGAACAGGCGGCCCTGCAGCATCTTGTCGGGCGAGGGGCCGATGCCTGGCACGAAGTTGGCCGGGTTGAACGCCGCCTGCTCAATCTCGGCAAAGTAGTTGTCGGGGTTGCGGTTGAGCGTGAGGACGCCGATGTCGGTCTTCGGATAGTCCTTGTGCGACCAGACCTTGGTCAGATCGAACGGGTTGAAGCGGTAGGTCTGCGCATCGGCCACCGGCATGATCTGCACCTGCACCTTCCAGCTCGGGAACTCGCCGCGCTCGATGGAATGCAGCAGGTCGAGGTGATGGTGGTTCGGGTTTTCGCCGCCCACGCGCTGCGCTTCTTCGGCGACGAAGGTCTCGATGCCCTGGTGGGTCTTGAAGTGGTACTTGACCCAGAACGCTTCGCCCCTGGCATTCACCCACTGGAAGGTATGGGAGCCGAAGCCGTCCATGTGGCGGTAACTCTTCGGAATGCCGCGGTCACCGAAGAGCCAGGTGAACTGGTGCGTGGCTTCGGGCGAGTGCGAGAAGAAGTCCCAGGCGTTGTTGGGCTCCTGCACGTGGCTGTACGGGTCGCGCTTTTGCGAGTGGATGAAGTCGGGGAACTTGAGCGGATCGCGGATGAAGAAGACCGGCGTGTTGTTGCCCACGAGGTCGTAGTTGCCTTCTTCGGTGTAGAACTTGAGCGCAAAGCCGCGCGGGTCGCGCACGGTGTCGGCCGAGCCGAGCTCGAGCGCCACGGTCGAGAAGCGGGCCAGCACCTCGGTCTTCTTGCCGACCTGCCCGAGGAACTTGGCCTTGGTCCATTTCGACACGTCGGCCGTGAGCTCGAAGGTGCCGAAGGCGCCCGATCCGCGCGCATGCACCACGCGCTCCGGAATGCGCTCGCGGTCGAAGCGCGCGAGCTTTTCGATCAGGTTGTGGTCCTGCATCAGCACGGGGCCGTTGACGCCGGCCGTCTGCGACTGCTGGTTGTTTTCGACGGGCGCGCCGTTTTCGGTGGTGAGCTTGCGGGGGGCGGTCATGGATGGGCTTTCCTCGTGGTTGTGAAGCCCATGTATTTTGTCAATGAATATGACGGCGTCACGTCATATTCAGCTATCACCCCGATAGGAGGCGATTTCGCGCGAGCGGCAGAGAGAGCGCTGTCGCTAGACGATCAGCGCGATCGTGGCTTCGAGATGTTCCGACGGCGCGCGGCGGAAGCCCGAGCGCGTGAAGCGCTGCAGCTGCCCGACCACGAAGGCCGTGAGCGCAGCAGCGCGCACTTGCGCATCCACCGTGGGAGTGGCCGAGCCGTCGGCAGCCGCGGTGCCGCGCAACACCTGGCGCAGCGTGGCTTCGATCTTGTCGAAGAACTGGTTCATGCGCTGCTGGAGCCGCTCGTTCTCGAACACCAGCGCGTCGCCCACCATGACGCGCGTCATGCCCGGGTTGCGCTCGGCGAACTGCACCAGCAGCGTGAGGATTCTTGCGGCCTGCTGGGGGCCCGTTGCACCCTCGCGCTCGAGAATCTGGTTCACCAGCGTGAAGACGCTCTGCTCGATAAAGTCGATGAGGCCTTCGAACATCTGGGCCTTGCTCGCGAAGTGGCGATAGAGCGCGGCCTCGCTGACGTCGAGCCGCGCGGCCAATGCCGCGGTGGTCACCCGTTCGGCGCCCGGCTGTTCCAGCATGGCGGCCAGCGCCTGCAGAATCTGCACGCGCCTCTCCCCAGGCTTGGGGCGTTTGCGCACCGGGGCGGCGGCGGCCAGCGTCTCCGCATGGGTCTCTACGCCGGGATAGCTTGTCTCTTCGTTCTGCATGGGAGCGCGTGCAAAGATGTAATCAATTGATTCTCGCACAGGGCCGCGCAGTGAGCGCGCGCGAACGAGGGCAGGAAAGCTCGTACAGAATCAACTTCTCCGACAAAGTGAAGAGTTTTTCATGGCCAAAAGCGTTCTGGTAACCGGCGGGGCTGGTTTCATCGGCAGCCACACCTGCGTGGCGCTGGCGGCCGCCGGCTATGTGCCGGTGATTCTGGACAACCTTGGCAACAGCGATGTCCGCGTGCTGGAGCGCTTGCGCCAGATCACGGGCAGCGCACCGCGGCTGATCGAAGGCGACGTGCGCGACAGGGCCCTGCTCGACCGTGTGCTGGGCACCGAGCGCTTCTCGGCCGTGATCCACTTCGCGGGCCTCAAGGCCGTCGGCGATTCAGTCGCCGACCCGCTCGCCTACTACGACAACAACGTGCACGGCAGCTTCGTGCTCGCTTCGGCGATGCAGCAGGCGGGCATCAGGACATTGATCTTTTCGTCTTCGGCCACGGTGTACGGCGAACCGGACCACTCACCTATTCCGGAAAACGCACCTTGCCGGCCGGCCAGCCCGTATGGGCGCTCGAAGCACATGGTGGAAGAAGCACTCACCGATCTGCACCGCGCCGAGCCGGGCTGGCGCATTGCGCTGCTGCGGTACTTCAACCCGGTGGGCGCCCACGAAAGCGGGCTCATCGGCGAACACCCGCAAGGCAAGCCGAACAACCTGATGCCCTTCGTGTGCCAGGTGGCCGTGGGGCAGCGGGACAAGCTGGTCATCCACGGCGACGACTATCCGACGCCCGACGGCACCGGCGTGCGCGACTACGTGCATGTGATGGACCTGGCCGAAGGCCACGTCGCGGCGCTGCGGCACGCGGAAAGCCAGCCGGGCCTCGTCACGCTGAACCTCGGCACAGGCCGCGGCGCTTCCGTGCTGGAAGTCGTGCACGCGTTCGAGCGCGCGACCGGACGGTCTTTGCCTTGCGAGGTCGGTCCGCGCCGGCCGGGCGATGTGCCTGCGTACTGGGGTGATCCTTCGCTGGCACAGGCGACCTTGGGGTGGCGCGCGCACCGAGGGCTTGACCAGATGTGTGCGGACAGCTGGCGCTGGCAGCAAGGCAATCCGAACGGGTACGAGGGCTAAGGCCTCGGCCCTTCGTTCGCGCCCTTCGCTCACGGCATGCTGAAGATGGAGAGCGAAGTCTCAGCGCGCCCGAATCATCGTGCCATAGGCCTGATCGGTCAGGATTTCCAGCAGCATGGCGTGCGGCACGCGGCCGTCGATGATGTGCACCGCGTTCACGCCGCTCTTGGCCGCGTCGAGTGCGCCTTCGATCTTGGGCAGCATGCCGCCCGAGATGGTGCCGTCGGCAAACAGGTCGTCGATTTCGCGCGCACTCAGGTTGGTGAGCAGCTTGCCGTCCTTGTCGAGCACGCCGGGCGTGTTGGTCAGGAGCATGAGCTTCTCGGCCTTGAGCACGATGGCGAGCTTGCCGGCTACGACGTCGGCATTGATGTTGTAGCTCTCGTTCTCTTCGCCGAAGCCGATGGGGCTGACGACGGGAATGAAGGCATCGTCCTGCAGCGCCTTGACCACGCTGGGGTCGATGGCGACGATGTCGCCGACCTGGCCCACGTCGTGGTGCAGGTTCGGGTCGGTGCGGTCCGCCATCTTGAGCTTCTGCGCCCGGATCATGCCGCCGTCGCGCCCGGTCAGGCCCACGGCCTTGCCACCGGCCTGGTTGATGAGGCCCACGATGTCCTGCTGCACCTCGCCGGCCAGCACCCATTCGACCACCTCCATGGTCTCGGCGTCGGTCACGCGCATGCCCTGGATGAAGCTGCCCTTCTTGCCCAGGCGGTTGAGCGCCGCCTCGATCTGCGGGCCGCCGCCGTGCACCACCACCGGGTTCATGCCGACCAGCTTGAGCAGCACCACGTCTTCCGCGAAGTCCGCCTGCAGGGCGGGGTCGGTCATGGCGTTGCCGCCGTACTTGATGACGATGGTCTTGCCGTGGAACTTGCGGATGTACGGCAGCGCCTGGGCCAGTATCTCGGCCTTGTCGCGCGGGGGAATGTTGAGGACGGGATCGGTCATGGGCGGGCGGGCTCCAAAACGGGGAGGACGATGGAAAGAAATTCTCGCGACGGGGATGCCGTCACGGGCGCAGCCAGCGCGGCACCTTGAACCGTACGATCATCAGGTACGCGCCGACGTAGGTCGTGACGAACAGCAGGCAGAACAGCATCAGCACGACGGTGTTGTTCCAGAACAGCACGGCCGGCACCACCGACAGCGCCGCAAACATCCACAGGTAGGGAGAGGTCCTGTTGTTGCGGGCGAGCAATTGCCGGGCCTCGTCGTCCGCGAACGCCACGCGCACGATGCGGCGGAAAATGAGCTGATGGAAGTGCAGCGCATCGGCCGTGCCGGGCGACTGCCCGCGCGCGAGTTTGCGGTAGATGGAGAACAGCGTCTCCCAGACCGGGTAGATCAGCAGCAGCATCGGGAACCACGGCGAAACGACGCGGTGCCGCTGCACCAGCGTGACGCAGGCCACGGCGATCACCATGCCCCACACGTAGGCCCCGCCGTCGCCGGCGAAGATCTTGCCGCGCGGGTAGTTCCAGATCAGGAAGCCAATGGTCGCGCCGACCAGGCACACCATCATGGCGGCAAGCTGGCGATCGCCCACCTGCAGGGCCACGTGCGAAATGGCAAGGCAGACCAGCACAGCCACCGTGCCCGCGAGCCCGTTGTAGCCGTCGATGATGTTGAAGGCATGCGGCAGGCCACCTATGGCCAGCGCCGCGAAGAGCACGGCGCCATACGGCACCAGCGCGAGCCAGCCATCGATGGTTTCGACACCGGTGCGCGACAGGCTGAGCCCCAGCATCCAGCACGCCAGCAAGGCAGAACCGATGGTGAGCCCCAGCCGGTAGCGCACCCTGACGTTCTGCGTCACGTCTTCGACGATGCCGGCGAGCACGGCCGGCGCAATGCACAGCAGCGTGAGCATCGAGGTCTTGGCCGGCCACGACACATTGAATGGATCGGTTCCGGTGATGCCGGCCGCCAGCCAGGCCACCCCCATGCCGAACATGATGCCCGCACCGCCGAGCCGCGGCACGTGGCCCTTGTGGAACCGCTGGGGCATGTCCGTGCCATAGAGCCGCGCATGCCTGCGCGCGCGCCGCATGAACAGCTGGACCGCGAACGCGGAGGCAAAAAAACTGATGACGATCAGAGCAATCATGTGTGGGTGTTGGGGAACTCTAGAATTCCCGAGCGAAATTAGACCATGCCAGCGCCCTCCCCCTCCTTTCCCCTCATCACCGTTTCGATCGTCAGCCACGGTCAGCTTGCGCTGATACGGCCGCTGCTCGAGCAACTGGACCGCTTCAGCGGGGCATCGACCGCCAAGGTCGTGCTCACGCTGAACATCCCCGAACCCGACGTGCTGGCCGGCCTGGCGTGGCGTTTTCCGATCGAGCGGATCGAGAACGCCAGCCGCAAGGGTTTCGGTGCCAACCACAACCAGGCGTTCCAACGCTGCGAGACGCCGTGGTTCCTGGTGCTCAACCCGGACATCCGCTTCGACGGCGACGTGCTGGCGCCGCTGGTGGCGCAGGCCGCTCCCGACGCCGGCCTGCTGACGCCGCGCATCCTCGAGCCGGGCAAGAACACGCCCGAGCAGCACCGCGAGGTGATCACACCGCTCGAAATCGTGACCCGCCGCAGGCCCGGCTACGTGCGCCCGACGGTACCGGCCTGGATTCCGGGGCTGTTCATGCTGTTTCGCAGCGACGCCTACCGCCAGATCGGCGGCTTCGACGAGCGCTTCTTCATGTACGGCGAAGATTTCGACATCTGCGCCCGGACCCGGCTCGCGGGCTGGAAGCTGCAAGTGGGGGAAGACCTGCTCGCGCGCCACGAGGCGCAGCGCGCGAGCCGCAGCAGCAAGAAGCACCTTTACTGGCACGTGACCAGCTTGCTGAAGGTGTGGACTTCGGCTGCGTTCTGGCGCTACAGGCGGCTCAAGACAAGCACCCGCTAAGCCAAGCCCCTCCGCCCTAGGCGCGGGCTAGGAGTCTGGGCGGCAGAGTCCGCGGTCATGTCGACGTGAAGGGTAGATGACTCGTTGATCGGAGATGGCTGCGACCTACCTCCCTTACGAGCCCGGGCAGATGCTGCTGCTGCCCGAGGCGATCCAGGACTGGCTGCCCGAGGGGCACCTGGCGCACTTCATCAGCGACACCGTGGACACGCTGGATCTGAGCGCCTTCCATGCGCGCTACGACAAGGACGGCCCGCGCAACCAGCCGTTCCACCCGGCCATGATGGTCAAGGTGCTGGTCTACGGCTACGCCAGTGGCGTGTTCAGCTCGCGCAAGATCGCCAGGAAGCTGCATGAGGACGTGGCCTTCCGCGTGCTGGCGGCGGGCAACTTCCCGGCGCACCGCACGATTCGGGACTTCCGCGCCATCCACCTGCAGGAGCTCTCGGAGCTGTTCGTGCAGGTCGTGCGCCTGGCGCGCGAGATGGGACTGGTCAAGCTGGGCACGATCGCTGTGGACGGGACCAAGATCAAGGCCAACGCGAGCCGCCACAAGGCGATGAGCTACGGCTACATGGCCAAGGCCGAATCCGAACTCAAGGCTCAGATCGACGCGCTGCTCAAGCGAGCCCGGCAGGCCGACGAGAGCGAGAAGGACGAGCCGGAGTTGGACATCCCGGCGGAGATCGAGCGTCGCGAGGCGCGGCTGGCGGCCATCGCCCAGGCGCGCCAGCGGCTGGAACAACGCCAGCGCGAAGTCGAACTCGAGCGCGGTCGCGACCCCGACGACAAGCCCCGAGGCGGGCGCTACAAGCGCGAGTTCGGCGTGCCCGAGGACCGTGCACAAGACAACTTCACCGACCCCGACAGCCGCATCATGAAGCGCGCCGGCGGCGGCTTCGACGCCAGCTACAACGCGCAGACGGCGGTGGATGACAAGGCGCACATCATCGTGGCGGCGGAGTTGACCAACTGCGGCAGCGATGCGGGCGAGTTGCCGGTGATGTTGCGTGCCGTGCAGGCCAACCTGGGCCAACTCCCCGGGCAGGTGCTGGCGGACACTGGCTACAAGTCTGAGGCCGTGTTCGAGGCCTTGGCCGCAAGCGGCTGCGATCTGGTGGTGGCACTGGGGCGAGAGGGCAAGCGCGTGCTGGCCTTTGATCCAGAGCGATCACCGCGTACGGCACAAATGGCAGCGAAGCTGCAAACCGCAGCGGGGCGGGCCGCCTACCGCAGACGCAAATGGCTTGCCGAGCCGCCCAACGGCTGGATCAAGAGCGTTCTGGGGTTCCGCCAGTTCAGCCTCCGAGGCCTGCACCGGGTGAAGGCCGAGTGGAAGCTCGTGTGCCTGGCGCTGAACCTCAGGCGGATGGCGGCAATGCAGTCTGCATAGGGGGAGTGCGGGGCGCAAACCGCCCTTCAAGCGGCCATCGCCCGCCAGCCGCTGCGATAACGAGCCGAGACAGACGGGCGATGGCTCGGAACCCGGCAAAGCCAGATTCAAAACCGTCTGCCGCCCAGACTCCTAGCCGCGCTCGAGCAGATCCTGCGCCACCGCGTGCCAGCCGCGCCCGAAGCGGTCATAGCGGCCACGGGCGGCCTCGAACATCACGGGAACAAGACGCGCAAGCCTGGAAGACGGCAATTCAGCCCTGAAGCGCTGGTGCGCTACCTTGTTACGCTGGGCCTCGATGTACTTCGGTGGCACGTTCGCGCCAAGGGAGGTCAATCGGTTCAGAAGCGCCTCCGCCCTGCGCAGCCGCGCCCGGTGCTTGTCGCCGCGCTCTACAAAGGCCTTGCCAATTTTTTCGGAGAGCGTCGGCCTTCGAGCGCCGATCTGGTTGCTTGCATGCTGCCGGTAATCGATGAGCGGCTCCGCCAGCACGTCGACACGGCCCGTGGCTGCCGCCATGGCGCCAAGCCATTCGTCATGCACCCAGCCCTCCGGAAACGGCAACGCGGATGCGAGCAGCTCCTTGCGGAACATCGTGGTGGCCCCGGTCACCAGATTGCGCCGCAGCAGCACATCGAACGCATTTCCGTTCGCAATGGCCGCCAGCTCGGCGGGGCGCACTTCCAGCGCATGAAAGAGCGAAGTGCCGAGCGGCGCGAGTTCGGAGCCGACCAGG